>NZ_CP059569.1:0-1202249 GCF_014054985.1 Kingella oralis | reverse complement strand
CGTCGGGTTTTTGCACCCATGCTTGGGCGAGGGCGACGCGCTTTTTTTGCCCGCCTGATAGGTTGCCGATGCGCTCGTTTTCAGGCAGCCCAAGCTCGCTAATAGTTTGGCGGATGGCGGCATCAAATTGCCAGCCGTTTTGCGCTTCAATTTGGTTTTGCAGAGTGTTGAGTTCTTTGATTAAGTCGTTGTTTTGGCTGTGTTCTAGTTCGTGGCTGATTTGGTGGTAGCGGCGCAGCACGTCGCGCATGGTGCCCAAGCCTTCGGATACGATGTCAAACACGCTTGCGTCGGGCGCGAATTGGCTTTCTTGCGGCACATAGACGATTTTCAGGCTGCTTTGGATGATGAGTTGCCCGTCGTCGAGCTTTTGCACGCCTGCAAGGATTTTGAGCAGGGTGGATTTGCCTGCGCCGTTGCGCCCGATGAGCCCGATTTTTTCGCCTTGCGCGAGTTGGAAGGCGGTGTGGTCTAGCAGGGGGACGTGTCCGACTGCGAAGCTGGCGTTTTCTAGGGTGAGGAGGGTCATGATGTTGATTTTAAAGTGAATATAGATTTCAGGCTGCCTCTGGGTCGTAGCCTGCTTGGATTTCTAGCTCGTTGCCGTGGAGAGTGATGATTTCGCCTGCGCGGATTTTGGCGGTTTTGCGGGTTTCGGTTGCGCCGTTGCGCTGCACTTGCCCTGCGGCGATGAGGGCTTTGGCTTGCCCGCCGCTTTCGGCGAGCCCCGCCAGTTTGAGCAGGTCGCACAGGGCGATGTGGTCTTGGTCTTCTAGGTAAACGGTGGCTTGCATGGGGTGTCCTTTTTTGGTAGGCAGCCTGAAAGCGGGGGGTACTCGTTTTCAGGCTGCCTTTGGGGTTGCGCGGTAGTTGCTCGGCATCCGATTGGTTTTCAGGCTGCTTTGTAAACGTGTGCCGTATGGGCAGCTTGAAACGCGGTTTGGTGCAGCCAAGTTCAAACGTTCGTTTTCAGGCTGCCTTGAACGGATGCGGTATACGGCAGCCTGAAAAGGGTGGAGCCGTGTCATTCAAATGTGTGTTCCGCGCCGGGGAAGGTGCCTGCTTTGACTTCGCGCACATAGGCTTCCACGGCGGCTTGGATGCTGTTTTGCCCGTCCATAAAGTTTTTGACGAATTTGGCGGTTTTGCCGTGGTACACGCCGAGCATATCGTGCATCACCAGCACTTGCCCGTCGGTGTCTTTGCCCGCGCCGATGCCGATGGTGGGGCAGGCGACGGCTTGGGTGATGGCTTTGCCCAGCGCGGCGGGCACGCATTCCATCAGTATCATGCCGGCGCCTGCTGCGTCGTGCGCTTGGGCATCGGCGAGCACGGCGGCTGCGGCATCGCCGCGCCCTTGCACTTTGTAGCCGCCGAAAATGTTTACATATTGCGGAGTAAGCCCGATGTGGGCGCACACGGGGATGCCGCGTGCTTGCAAAAATTGCGTGGTTTCGGCGAGCACCGCGCCGCCTTCCAGTTTTACCATGTGTGCGCCCGCTGCCATCAGCGCGGCGGCTGCGGCGAAGGCTTGTTCTTTGCTTTGCTGGTAGCTACCGAAGGGCAGGTCGGCGAGGATGAGGCTGTTGCTGTTGCCACGGGCGACGTTTTCGGTGTGGTAAACCATGTGGTCTAGGCTAACGGGCAGGGTGCTGCTTTGCCCTTGCACGGTCATGCCCAGCGAGTCGCCAACCAGCAGGATGTCAATGCCTGCGCGGTTCATCAGGGCGGCGAAGCTGGCTTCGTAGCAAGTGAGCATGGTGATTTTGTCGCCGTTGGCTTTCATGGCGCGGAGGGTGTTGAGGGTAATCATGGGGGGGTCCTTGGGTTGAGGTGTGTGGATAGAAATGGGTTTTCAGGCTGCCTTATACCATGTGGCAAACAGGGTTTGCGCCAGTTGTTCGGCGGCGGCTTGGTCTTGCGGCTGGGTGAAGCGGATGTCTAAGCCTTCCGCGCTGTCGTTGCAGACGGTTAAGTCGGCGTTTTGAAAGCGAAACTGCCAGATGTCGGCATTGGGGGCGGGTAGATAGTTTAGACATTCTACTGCGTTGGTTTGCTCCAATAGCTGCTGGATGGTGCGGCTGTCGGCTTGGTTGGCAATGGGCAGCAGGAATAGGTTGGGGCGGAGTTGGATGGTTTGCGGCATGGCGAGGGACTTAAAACTGAAACGCTTTGCCGTTATGCGCGTTGCGGGCTTTGGCATCGGCGAGCATGCGCGGGAAGTTCAGCCCGAAGCGGTCGGTAAGGCTGTGGGCGCGTTTTTTCAGCTTGTCCAAGTTCAGCTCGGGCGTGCGGTTGAACGCGAGCACGGCGATGTTGCCATGCGTTTCGGCGGGGATTTCCAGCACGCGGTTGTGAAAAATGGTGCGCAGGCGTTGGATAAACAGCGGATAGCGTTTGTCGCCGCTCCACCAGTTGGTCGCAAAAATGCCGTGTTCGCTGAGCGCTTGCTGGCTGTCGTGGAAAAAAGGTTCGCCCACCAGTTCATCAATAATTTGCACGCCGTCAAAGCCGTCCACCAAAATCAGGTCGGTGCTGCGATTCAGAATTTGGACGTATTCCGCGCCGTCCGCTTCTATGATTTGAAACTGCTCACCTTCGGGCGGCAGGCAAAACGAAGCGCGGGCGATTTTGATCACTTGCGGATTGATTTCAATGCAGATTTGCTTGGCTTCGGGCAAATATTCCGCCAGCCAGCGGGCAAACGAGCCGCCGCCCAAGCCGATTTGTAGGATGTTTTGCGGCACATCGTCGGCAAACAGCATCCAGCTCATCATCGCGCGGCTGTATGACAGCACCAGCTCGCTGGGGTTGTGGATGTTCATAGAGCTTTGGATGGTGGGCGTGCCCAGATGCAGGGAACGGATGTTGCCCAGCTCAGAGATGTTGGCATCGGGCAGCGTGTGGCGAAAGAAGCGGGAACGGCGGAATGGGTGGGTCATGTTTAATCTGGCGCGAATAAAAAGGGTTGAGGCAGCCTGAAAATGGGATGCAAAATGGAAAAAAGGGCGGATGGGAAATCCGCCTTGCTTTTTCAGGCTGCCTATTGGTTTTCTTTGTTGATGAGACGCAGCAGGTGTTGCCCGTATTCGTTTTTCTTCATCGGCTCGGCAAACTGGCGCAGCTGCTCGGAAGTGAGCCAGCCGTTGCGCCAAGCGATTTCTTCCAAGCAGGCAACTTGCAGGTTTTGGATGTTTTGAATGGTGCGCACAAAGGCGGCGGCATCGTGCAGGCTTTCGTGTGTGCCTGTATCCAGCCATGCGAAGCCGCGCCCCAACAGTTGCACGTTCAGGCTGCCGTCGTTCAGATACATTTCGTTTAGGCTGGTGATTTCCAGCTCGCCGCGAGCGGAGGGTTTAACTTGCTTGGCAAAATCCACCACGCGGTTGTCGTAAAAATATAAGCCTGTTACCGCCCAATCGGATTTGGGCTGCTTGGGTTTTTCTTCAATGGAGAGCACTTTTTTATTGTCGTCAAACGCCACCACGCCAAAGCGTTCGGGGTCTTTGACTTGGTAGGCAAACACGGTTGCGCCGTGTTGTTGCTCGGCTGCGGCTTTAAGCGTTTGGCTGAAATGTTGCCCGTAGAAAATATTGTCGCCCAACACCAAGCAAACGTTGTCGTCGCCAATAAATTCTTCGCCGATGATAAAGGCTTGGGCAAGCCCATCGGGGCTGGGCTGCTCGGCGTATTGAATGCTGATGCCAAAGCAGCTGCCATCGCCTAATAAGCGGCGAAAGGCGTGGTTGTCTTCGGGCGTGGTGATGACCAAAATTTCGCGAATGCCTGCCAGCATCAGCACCGACAGGGGGTAGTAAATCATCGGTTTGTCGTAGATGGGCAAAAGCTGCTTGGATACACCGCGAGTGATGGGGGAAAGACGGGTACCGCTGCCGCCAGCTAGGATGATGCCTTTCATGTGATTTCTCCTTATTTTGCGATTGTGGATGGGGTTTGGCTGGGCTGAAATGCGCTTTGCTCGGTTTCAGGCTGCCAAAAAAAGGCACTATTTTACTGTGTTTAAGGTTGAGTGCCTATTTTTCAGGCTGCATGGGTTGCGGCAGCCTGAAAACGGTTGGGCGTGAGACGCAATAAACGCATGGAAAACAATGGGATGTTGCTGCTAGATGTTTTCAGGCTGCATCAATGGTGGGCGCGATGGCAATAAAAGGCAGCCTGAAAACGATTTTAGGCAACCTTTTTTCAGGCTGCCTAAATGGGTTATTTTTTGCCATTTTAAAAATTGCCAAGCAATGTGTGAACTTTTAAAGCGTGGGTATGGTGGCAAGACGCCATGAAAACGCTCAAACCCAAGCAACGCCCAAGGCAGCCTGAAAATGGGTTGTGAACAAGAATTTTACACGCTCACGCCTGCTTTGCGCGCGATTTCCAAGCCTTCTTCTTGGGTTAAGTAAACAGGGTTTTCGGGGCGGTGGCGGCGCACAAGTTTGCCGTGATCAAACATCATCAGCTCATCGCAGGCGAATTGTTGCCAGGTTTCGTTGTCGGTTAAGGGCAGGGTGGTGATAACGGTTACGCGGTCGTTGGGCGTGGTTACTTTGGCGAAGTCTATTGCCATGTCTTCATCAATCAGATGGGCTTGCCCAAAGGGTGGCTGGCGGGTGATGTAGTAGAGCAGAGTGCTGGCGTGGGCATACATCACGCGCCCGTCCGATAGGATGAAGTTGAACATGCCATGCTGGCGGATTTCGGCGCACAGCTCGGCAAGCGCGTCAAACAGCGTGTTGGGGCAGGGTCGGTCGGGGAATTGGGCGCGCAGGCGGTTGAGCAGGTAGCAGAAGGCTTGCTCGGAATCGGTGCAGCCAACGGGGCGATAGGCTTTGCCGTTGAAATCGGGCGCGAAGCTGGGGCGCAGTTGCCCGTTGTGGGCAAACAGCCAATAGCCGCCCCACATTTCGCGCTGAAAGGGGTGGGTGTTTTCCAGCGAGTTGATGCCTTGCGATGCTTTGCGGATGTGGGCGATGACGTTTTCTGATTTGATGTGGTAATTGCGAACCAGCTCGGCAACGGGCGATTGCGCGCTGGGCTTGTCGTCTAAAAACAGGCGCAAGCCGCGCCCTTCAAAAAAGCCGATGCCAAAGCCATCGGTGTGGTGGTCGGTGAGCCCGCCGCGTTTGGAAAAGCCTGCGAACGAGAAGCCGATGTCGGTGGGGGTGTTGCAATTCATGCCGAGTAGTTGGCACATGGGGTGTTCCTTGTTGGGGGTGGTTGTGGTTGGGTGATTGGTTGTTTTAGCTTCGCTGAAATTCGCTTTGCTCATTTTAGCTTCGCAACTCCGCTTCGCTACGCAGGCTGCCTATTATTTTCAGGCTGCCCGAAATGTAAAATGTGATTATAATGCGATTTTTACTTATGGAAATCAACAAAAAATGCGTTTTCACCCAGATGTGATGGGCGTGGATAATCTCGCCGCACAAATCCGCAAAATCCCCAATTTTCCCAAAGACGGCATTCTGTTTCACGACATCACCACCGTATTGCAAAGCCCCGAATATTTCCGCTTGCTGGTGGATTTGTTCACCTATCACTACATGGGGCAAAACATCGACGTGGTGGCAGGCTTGGAAGCGCGCGGATTCATTATCGGCGCGGCGTTGGCGTATCAATTAAACGTTGGCTTTGTGCCGATTCGCAAAAAAGGCAAGCTGCCGTTTGACACCATTTCGCAAACCTACGCGCTGGAATACGGCGAAGCCACCGTAGAAATCCACAAAGATGCCATTCGCGAAGGCAGCCGCGTGTTGCTGATTGACGACTTGGTCGCCACAGGCGGCACCATGCTGGCAGGCGTGGAGCTGATTCGCAGGCTAGGCGGTGAAGTGGTGGAAGCCTGCGCCATTTTGGAATTCACCGATTTGGACGGCGGCAAAAAAATCCGCGAAAAAAACGTGCCCTTGTTTTCATTGCTGAAAAACGACGGGTCGATGTAACGCCATCCCGAAATATAAAAACAGCTCAATCTGCGCGATTTGAGCTGTTTTGGTTTTTAGCTTTGCAGAAGCTCGTAAACCCGCTTTCAGGCTGCCTTAGGGTTATTCGTCATCCGGGCGTTCGCGGTATAACACCAACAGTTTGCCGATATGCTGCACCAACTGCGCCCCTGTTGCCGCGCACAAAGCTTCGCCAATTAGCAAACGTTCATCGCGCTCATCGCCCAACACGCGCACTTTAATCAATTCATGTGCACGCAATGCCGTTTCCGTTTCGCGGATGACCGCCTCGGTTAAACCATGCTGGCCCACCATCACCACAGGGTTCAAATGATGCGCCCGAGCGCGCAACGCCAAAATTTCTTGTTTGCTTAAAACGGGTTTCTTTTCCATTCGCTTCTCGTTGTTGATTGTTCATAAAATTAAAGCGCAATTATACGCGAAAATCAGAAAAACTTGCGCTTGCATGGCAAACATTATTATAATCCGCCGTTTTGCAACCTTGCTGCCCGCAATCGCATGGCGGGCGGCTGTTTTTTAACCAACCGTAAGGAGATAACATGCGTCATTACGAAATCGTGTTTATCGTTCATCCAGACCAAAGCGAGCAAGTGCCCGCTATGGTTGAACGCTATAAATCCATGATTACTGAAGCAGGTGGTAAAATCCACCGCTTGGAAGACTGGGGCCGCCGCCAATTGGCTTACCAAATCAACAAATTGCATAAAGCGCATTATGTGTTGATGAACATTGAAGCCACTCCCGCAATCATCGAAGAATTGGAAACAGGTTTCCGCTTCAACGATGCGGTATTGCGTCATCTGACCATTCAAAAGAAAGCAGCCGTAACCGAGCCGTCTGTGATGATGCAAGGCGAAAAATCTAAAAATCTGCTTAACGGCGAAGCTGCTGGCGAAGCAACTGCTGAAGCCTAATTGAACAATCAGTTTCAGCTCACCGCTCTGTTGCACAAAGTGGATGTTTTGCGCTACACGCCGGCAGGTGTTCCTGTGTTGGATGTGGTGTTGCAACACGAAAGCGTGCAAGAAGAAAACGGTTTGCAGCATCAAGTCAAATTTGAACTGCCCGCAAAGATTATCGGTGAGCAAGCCAAAGCATGGCAACACAAAATCGGCACAATGGTTGAGGTGAGCGGCTTTTTAGCCCAACGCAGCCAAAGAATTTTCCGCCCTGTGTTGCGAATTCAAAATATTCAAGAATATAAAGGTTAAACGACATGGCTCGTCAAACATTTAAACGTCGCAAATTCTGCCGTTTTACGGCTGAAAAAATCCAAGAAGTGGATTACAAACAAGTTGATTTGCTTAAAGATTTCATTACTGAAAACGGCAAAATCATTCCCGCTCGCATCACTGGCACAAAAGCGCACTACCAACGCCAATTGGCTGTTGCTGTGAAACGCGCTCGTTTCTTGGCTTTGTTGCCTTACACTGACCAACATAAATAATTAGGAGTTCACATTATGCAAATTATCTTGTTGGAACGCGTTGCTGGTTTGGGCAACTTGGGTGATGTGGTACCCGTAAAAAACGGTTACGCACGCAATTTTTTGATTCCTACTGCCAAAGCCAAACGCGCTACCGAAGCAAACTTAAAAGAGTTTGAAGCACGCCGCGCTGAATTGGAAGCGAAACAAGCGGCAATTTTGGCTGATGCGCAAGCGCGTCAAGCTAAATTGCACGGTCAAACCATTACCATCGCGCAAAAAGCGGGTGTGGACGGTCGCTTGTTCGGTTCTGTTACCAATGCGGATATTGCTGCGGCGATTGTGGCTACTGGTGTGGAAGCGTTGAAATCTAACGTTCGTTTGCCAGAAGGTCCGTTCAAAGCGGTTGGCGAATACGAAATTGAAGTGGCTTTGCACGCTGATGCAGTAGCAACAATTACTGTGGCTGTGGTTGCTGCGGCTGAGTAATTTTGCTGATTAAAGGGCAGCCTGAAAACGATAAATAGTCGTTTCAGGCTGCCTTTTTGCGTGTGCGCGGTTTATTTACGCGATAGGAGCGGACAAAAAAGGGCGGATGGGAAATCCGCCTTTTTGCATTGCCGGTTGTTTGATTGCGCAAACGCGTTTTCAGGCTGCCTTAGTGTTGCATCAGCCCCAAATAGGTTTCCGCGCATTTGAAACCGAAGCCTACATAGGCGCGGTTGAGCGCTTCGTATTTCACATCGGCTTCGGTGCGCCCGCCGCGGCTGAGTGCGGTGTTGAGGTGCCCCAAGTGGGCGGCGGCGTGTCCGATTTCGGCTAGGGCGAGAATGTAGGCGGTTTGGCTGTTGTCCATGTCGGCGACTTCTTCCACCAGGTGCGACATCACGCGAAACCAGCGTTTGGTGCCAAGGTCAATGTCTAATTCGCCTGCGCCGAATTTGCGAAAATCGCGCAGGGCGGATTCTACGTGGAATAGGGTGCGCGGATGGGCTTGGTCTTTCAGGCTTTCGGCTTGGGCGATGGTGCGCTCGTAGTAGTCGTAGAGTTGGTCTAGCGAGTAGTCGGTGATGTCGTAGAGTGTGGTCATGGTTTTGTCCTTTGCGGGGGGGTAAACTTTGTTTCAGGCTGCCTTTTGGATATGGGCGACGGCTTCCAGCTCCACCAGCAAATCATCGCGGCACACATCGCCGATGGTGTAAACCACGGGCACGCCTTGCAGCTGCCGTTCGCATACGGCGCGGACGGTTTCGTAATCGGCGGCGTGTTTCACATAGGCGCGGACGACGGCTAAATCTTGCAGCGTTGCGCCGTAGCCTGCGAAGCCTGATGCGGCGAAGTTTTCGGGGGCGATGAGCGCGGCGATGTTGAGCAGCGTTTCTTCGGTTTGCTTGGCGGTGTTGCCGATGTGTTGGGTTTCGGATGCGGTGATGGAGGCGGTGCCTGATACATACACGGCGGCTTGGTTGTCGTATACCACCGCCATGGCGCGGGCGAATTTGGGCGTTTCGGGGCTGTAATGCCGCGCGTATTCAAAGGCGGGGGTTTGGCGGGGGTTTTCCAGCGGCAGGGTAAACACGTCGGCACGGCTGGTGATGAGCGCGGTGCTGCCAAGGGCAACGTCTTCGCCGCCCATGCCGATGCCTGTGGATGCGGGGTACACGTCAAAATTGGGTTGGCTTTTCAGGCTGCCTTTTAGGAATGCGGTGTCGCCAAAAGCATCGGTGCGGGCGCGGTTGAGTTCTTTGTAGCGTTGTTCTTGGTTGGCAACGCGGTTATCGGGGGCGACGATGCTGCCCATGTAGAACCATGTGCGGAACACTTGGTCTAGCCTTGCGCCGCCTTGTTTGAGTAGCGCGATGTTGTCGTTTAACACGGCGAGGGTATCGGCGTAGGCATTTTCGCGCGGGGCTTTGCCGCCGAGGTAGGCATCGGCTTGGATGTGAACAAAGGTGATGCCGTTATGCTGCACTTTGGTTAATCCGTTGTTTACGCGGGTAACTTCTGCGCCCGACACGGCAACGATTTCGGCGGCGAGCAGGTTGCCGTCGGCAGGGGCTTGGCTCACAAACGCGGTCAGCGGCTGCGCTGCGCCTTGTTGCGCGGCAAAGAGCTGCGCGGTTTCGTCTAGGCGGTCGGCATCGCGCAGGAACACGGTTTGGCGGACGATTTGTTTGCCGGCAAAGTGCTGCTGGATTTGCGCGATGATGTCGGCGGCTTGCTCGGCGTAGCTTGCGCCGCCTTGGGGGACGATGACGGCGTAGGCGTAGTTTGAGAAGCGGTCGGCTTTGAACTGGGTTTGCTGCGGGGTCATGGGTGGCTCCGTTGGGGGGATTGAGGTGAGTGAAAAGTTTTTATGTTTTCAGGCTGCCTTGGGCGCGCCGATAAAGGCAGCCTGAAACCGCTCTTGCTTACGCCGCAACGGCTTCATCGTTAAAGGCGAAATAGGGCTGGATTTTGCCGTCTACCAGCGCGAGAAATTCGTCCACGCCTTTAAACGCGAAGTTCACATAGGCGGTTTGCAGTTTCACATATTCGGCATCGGCTTCGGTGCGTCCGCCGCGGCTCAGGGCCATGTTCACATGCCCCATGTGCGATGCGGCGTGCCCCACTTCGGCGGCGGCCAAAACATAGGCGGATTGCTCGGGGGTCATGTCGCCCACTTCTTCGGCGAGCTTGGTGAGCTTTTTGAACCACAGTTTCGCGCCTTCGTCGGTACCCAGCTCGCCCGACACAAAGCGGCGCATGTGGTCAATCGCTTGTTTTACCGTGGGCAGGGCGCGTTTGTGAGCGTAGCCGATGTGTTGTTCCAATAGGTCGATGGCTTGCACCAAGCGGCGGTATAGCTCGGGCAGGGGCGTGCTGTCGGATACGGTGAAAAGCAGTTTTTTTGACATGATTGTGTTCCTTTTGGCGGGTTGTCGGTTGGCAATGCGGCGCAATCATAGTCTTTTGAAATTTTGTTTTCCAAGAATGGTTTTGAATATTCGTTATGCCAAGCGGCGTTCTAAAAGATATGAAAGAAAGGCATAAAGGCAGCCTGAAAAGCAGGTTGGCACAGCGAAAGCGGATAAAGCCCACCATCCGTTGTAAAATTCGCCTTTCCCTTTCTATCCATCCAAGCCGTTTTCAGGCTGCCTCAACATCCACCATGAACCGCCGCCAATTCCTGCAATCCACCGCCACCCTCGCCACCGCCGCCTCCGCATCATGGCTGGGCTACCGCTATCTTGCGCGCCCTCCCGGCATCAGTGTAAACAAAGTCGGCTTGCCGCTTGCCCACCTGCTGCGCGACCAGCAACTCAACGCCGCCCCAAGCCGCGAACATGTTTGCGAAACGCTGATACTCGGCAGCGGCGCCGCCGCGCTTTCCGCCGCGTGGCACTTCACCCGCAATGGCTACACCAATTTCTGCCTCGCCGAAGGCTTTGAACGCAACGGCAACAACGCCGCCTACGCCTATTCAGGCAGCCTGAAAATGAGCAAAGCGAATTTCAGCGAAGCTAAAACGTCTCAAACCAGCGAACCGCCGCTCATCGCCCCCAGCGGCGCGCACTACCTCGCCCAGCCCTCCGCCGAAAGCAGCCACATCCGCCAAATGCTTGCCGATTTGGGCATCATCGAAGGCTACGACAGCGCAGGCAAACCCATCTACCGCGATACCGACCTCGTCAACGCCCCCGACGAACGCCTGCTGATTAACGGCGCATGGCAGGAAGGCATCATCCCCCAGCCGCACGACCCCGACATCCGCCGCTTCTTCGCCCTCGTTGCCCAGCTTTTGCACGCACGCGGCAGCGACGGGCGCAAACTCTTCGCCATCCCCATCGCCCTGTCATCGCAAGATGCCCAATGGCGCGAACTAGACCGCTACACCTTCGCCCAATGGCTCGCCGCCCAAGGCTACCAATCCCCCAGCCTGCTTTGGTATCTGGATTACTGCTGCCGCGACGACTACGGGCAAGGCATAGACCAAGTGTCCGCCTACGCAGGGCTGCACTACTTCACCGCCCGCGGCAACGAACACGCCCCCGTGCTCACATGGGCAGACGGCCTCAACCACCTATCCGAAGCCCTGCGCCGCCACGCCCAAATCCAAAGCCGCCCGCAACTGCCCAACGCCCGCGAACTCACATTCAGGCAGCCTGAAAGCTACCCCTACATCGCCACCCAAATCGCCGAGCAAAACGACCACGTGCGCGTTACCCTGCGCCACATCCGCACAGGCGACACCCGCCTTATCCGCGCCCAAAATGTCATCTGCGCCATGCCGCTCAACATCGCCCAGCGCATCATCCAAAGCCCCCAACGCTACGGCTTCGCCGCCGATTTCAGGCTGCCCCCCTCCGCCCCGTGGCTGATTAGCAATTTCGTACTCCACAGCTTCCCCGCCGAGCCCAAGCGTAGCGAACTGGCATGGGACAACATCGTGTACGGCAGCCGCGGGCTGGGCTACGTTGTCGCCAGCCACCAACACATCCACGTCGCCCGCCCCAGCCACACCATCTTCACCGCCTACACCGCCCTCAACCACAGCAGCCCCGCCAACGTCCGCCGCCAACTGCTCACCGCCGAGCCCAGCGACCTACTAGACATCGCCGCCCAAGACCTGCTCACCGCATACGGCGGCAAACGCTTCTGGCAACACGTCGCCCACATCGGCATCACCATCCGCGCCCACGCCATGAGCGTCCCGAGCGCAGGCTACCTTACCCAGCCCACCCTGCTCGCCCTGCGCCGGCACCAATCGCGCCTGCACTTCGCCCACAGCGATTTGAGCGGCTACTCCGTGTTTGAAGAAGCCGCATGGTGGGGCGTAGAAGCCGCCAAACGCATACTCACCCAACGGTAAAGGCAGCCTGAAAACGCTACCACCCATTTTTCAGGCTGCCTTATCGTGTCAACAAAAGGCAGCCTGCGTAGCGAAGCGGATTGCGAAGCTAAAACCCAACCCAATGGAGCGTCGGCGGCTCGCCGACATAACTGTTTACCCCTCCCATCATTGTTTACACCAACCACGTAGGGTGTGCAGCTCCGCTGCGCACGCCGCTTGCCCAATCTTTGCCGCCCCAAAGGCAGCCTGAAAAAACAAAATCGTTTGATGTTGAGCCAAACGATTTTTGCTGAATAGACCGATTTTCAGGCTGCCTCATCCCCCAACCCATCCCAAACCACCCCCTATTAAATAATGCTATAATCGCGCCCATTTCATGCAGCCTGAAAACAGCTAGACCCCTTTTCAGGCTGCCTTATTCATTCCCATCACACCATCCACAGGAGCACCCCATGTTCGGCAAAGCAGGACTCGGCGGCTTGATGCAACAAGCCCAAAAAATGCAAGAAAACATGAAAAAAGCGCAAGCGGAACTCGCGCAAACCGAAGTAGAAGGGCAAGCAGGCAACGGCTTGGTCAAAGTAACCGCCACATGCAGCCACGTCGTGCGCAAAATCAGCATCAGCCCCGATTTAATCAGCGAAGCCGCAGACGACCCCGAAATGCTGGAAGACCTCATCCTCGCCGCCATCAACGACGCGCACGAAAAAGGCGAAGCCGCCACTTCCGCCAAAATGGCGCAGTTCACCCAAGGCCTGCCCGCAGGCATGGGCGATTTCTTCAAATAAGGCAGCCTGAAACCCCGTTCAGCGTAGCGAAAAGGATAATCCGCCATGGCAAAAATAGGCATCATCATGGGCAGCAACAGCGATTGGCACATCATGGAACACGCCGCCAAAATGCTGCAACAATTCGGCGTGGACTACGAAACCCAAGTCGTTTCCGCCCATCGCACCCCCGATTTAATGTTTGACTACGCCAAAACCGCCCGCGAGCGCGGTTTGCAAGCCATCATCGCAGGCGCAGGCGGCGCAGCGCATCTACCTGGCATGGTTGCCGCGCAAACCACCTTGCCCGTGCTCGGCGTGCCCGTGCCCAGCAAATACTTGCGCGGCGAAGATTCGCTGCTTTCTATCGTGCAAATGCCCAAGGGCGTGCCTGTTGCCACCTTTGCCATCGGCGAAGCAGGCGCAGCCAATGCCGCCTTGTTTGCCGTGTCGCTGTTGGCAAATCAGGATAACGGGCTGGCGCAAAAGCTGGCGGATTTTCGCGCGCGCCAAACACAAAGCGTGCTGGAAATGAGCCTGCCGCCTGTTGGCGCAGATTAGTGCCGAATAAACAAAGGCAGCCTGAAAATGAGCGCGAAGCCAAAACTGGAACGCGCCCCATCAGCATCCCAGCCCCATCCCCACAAGGAGCAAGACATGACCGAAGCAGAATACCGCGCCCAATTCAGCGAAGACGAAGCCGTAGGCTGGAACGCCATAGATGTCGCCATTGACGCCCTTTATCCCAACCAAGAGCCGCGCCACTACGGCACCATCGTCAAATACATGATAGGTGGCGAAGACCCACTAGACGGCGTAAGCATCTACGATTGCGAAGAGCAGCAGTTCCACCGCCATCTGATTTCCTACGGCATGAGCGAGTTGTATTTTGACCCCGAAAGCGCCGAAGCCGATTTCAGCAAATGGGGTTTTGAATTTACCTGCCGCATTGCCCCTGTTGTAGACGACAAAAACCAAAACGGCGCAAACCATGAGCCTATATGGGTGATTAATGTGATGAACAACCTTGCTCGCTATGTGTTTGACAGCGGCAAATGGTTTGAACCCTATCACTTTATCCCTGCCAACGGTCCCGTGCGGCTGGACACCGACACCGCCATTGTGGGCATCGCCTTTGCGCCCGACCCCAAACTGCCCGAAATAGACACGCCCAACGGAAAGGTGCAATTTCTGCAAATGGTGGGGCTCACCCAAGCCGAGTTAGACTGGCTGTGGCAAGAACCCAAAACCTACCGTTGCCAAGAGTTAATTGACAAAATGCGCGAAGATAATCCCTTGCTGATTATGGATTTAACCCGCAGCAAAAGCTATGTGTAATTCATAGCAGAGGCAGCCTGAAACGAAGTTCAGCGTAGCTAAAACCGCCTCACACTCCCCATCAACAACGCCGCCTTGCGCGGTTTTAAACCATGAATTTTCACCCCGAATTTTCCATCCCCCTTGCCGAGCAAAACCAAGTCGGCGTTTTACTCGTTAATCTTGGCACGCCCGAAGCGCCCACGCCCGAAGCCGTTCGCCCCTTTTTGCGCGATTTTTTATCCGACCCGCGCGTGATAGAGCTTTCCCCTTGGCTGTGGCAGCCGCTGCTGCGCGGCATCATCCTGCCGCTGCGCAGCCGCCATGCCGCCCGCTTATACGAAAAAATCTGGCTCAAAGAAGGCTCGCCGCTCAAAGTGTTCACCCACCGCCAGCTGGAAGGCCTGCGCGAAAGGCTGCCTGAAAACATCCATTGCGCCTACGCCATGAGCTACGGCAAACCCAGCATCCACGAAGCCATGAGCACGCTCAAAAGCAAAGGCGTGGGGCGGGTGATTGTGTTGCCGCTATATCCGCAATACGCAGGCAGCAGCACTGGCGCCGCGCTGGATAAAGTGTTAGACGAATTGGAACACGAGCGCAACCAAATGTCGGCGCGCACCATCGCCCGCTTTTATTACCACGCAGGCTACATCCGCGCCCTTGCCCAACAAATCACCGCCTATCGCAAACAATACGGCGCAGGCGAAAAACTGATGTTTAGCTTCCACAGCATCCCGCAAAAACACAGCGATTTGGGCGACCCCTATGCGCAAGAATGCCGCGAAACCGCCCGCCTTGTTGCGCTGGAATTAGGCTTAAGCGAGCAAGACTACATTGTTTCCTTCCAAAGCCGTTTTGGCGGAGGCAAATGGCTAGAACCCAGCACGCAAACCCTGTTTAAAGAATTGCCACGCAAACACAAAATCACCAAGCTAGATGTTATCTGCCCTGGTTTTGTGAGCGATTGCTTGGAAACCATGGAAGAAATCGCCATCCGTGGGCGCGAGCAATTCCACGCCGCAGGCGGCACGCAATTCCAATACATCCCCTGCTTAAACGACAACCCCGCATGGCTAGACGCATTAAGCGATATTGTGAAAGAAAGCGGTGCAGGCTGGATTAAAGCGTAACTCCATTTTCAGGCTGCCTGAACGCAATAGGCAGCCTGAAAACGTAACCATGCTGCCCATTCATTGCAACCCAGCGAATTCATCATGAAAAAACCATTGCTTGCCCTTGCGCTATGCGCCAGTTTAACCACCACCGCCCAAGCCGCCGAGCCATTTGTTGGGCACTACCACAGCGGCGGCGTGGATTGGGCGCAAAATCTTATGCTGATGGACAACAATCGCTTTTGCTTCGCGCTCATCGCAGGTAGTTTAGACCTGATAACAGGAGGCACATGGCAAGCGCACAAAAAAGGCAACATCAGCACCATAGAGCTTACAGAAACGCGCCTCAAACTGCCCGATTTGTTGCTGGCAGCCACCAGTAGTGGTAGACAAGCCAAAATCGGCAAAAAACGCGCCATGATGTTCTCGGCTTATGAACTGGATTCTGTTTTGTCAGCTCATCAAATCCGCTACGCATTCAGCCACAGCGACACGCCTCCCCAAGCCAAGAATTACGCTCCATTGCCCGATACCGACAAAATGGCATCCTATGTTGTCGTTCCAGACAACGCCCAATATGTTTTTATCCGCACCGATTCCGATAGTCCTGTTTATCGTTTTCACATGGGCAAAAACCGAAATGTCGCGCTGATGC
The DNA here is from genome assembly GCF_014054985.1 of Kingella oralis. Lineage (NCBI taxonomy): Bacteria > Pseudomonadati > Pseudomonadota > Betaproteobacteria > Neisseriales > Neisseriaceae > Kingella > Kingella oralis. Next base: position 1,186,163 of record NZ_CP059569.1, on the reverse strand, counting down.
CCAATTCCCAAGCGCGCCACGACCCTTTTAATCTCACTCTTGTTTACAACCATCAAACCCATTTTTTAGGCAATACGCGTTCCCCAACAGAATGGGGGCAGCCTGAAAAAGTTTCGTCAGAAACGCAAGAGCAAGCATGGCAACAATGCCAGCCCAAAGCAATTGAAACCGTGCGCCAAGTAACCAGCAGCGAGCCTACTCTTGTGGAACCCGACATCCTCCCAGCACACTGATTTTCAGGCTGCTTCTTGAAAACGCATCGCCATACCGCCATGCTGGGAGGCAGCCTGAAAACGAGCAAAGCAAGTTTCAGCAAAACCAAAACCCTTTAACCCCAAGGATGCTCCATGAAAAAAATTGAAGCCATCATCAAACCCTTTAAGCTCGACGACGTGCGCGAAGCCCTTACCGAAATCGGCATCACAGGCATGACCGTAACCGAAGTCAAAGGCTTCGGGCGACAAAAAGGGCACACCGAAATCTATCGCGGCGCAGAATACGCCGTTGATTTTTTGCCCAAAGTGAAGCTGGAACTCGTGTTGCCCGACGACATGGTGGAACGCGCGATAGAAACCATCGTAGAAACCGCCCGCTCGGGCAAAATTGGCGACGGCAAAATCTTTGTTTACCCCGTTGAGCAAGTTATCCGCATCCGCACAGGCGAAACCGACCACGCCGCGATATAGGCAGCCTGAAACGCAATTTCAGCCAAGCCCAAACTTACCCCAGCCATTTCACCCGCCCATGACCCTGCTACTCATCACCCTCGCCATTATTCTGCTTGCCCTCGGCGCAATCGGCACAATTTACCCCGCCCTCCCCAGCTTGCCGCTGATGTTCGGCGGCGCGTGGCTGATGGGCTACGCGCAGGACTACGAAGTCATCGGCACAACCACCTTGCTGGTGTTGTTTATCGTCTCCGCCTTTGGCTTGGCGATGGATTTTGTGGCGGGGATGCTCGGCGCAAAATACACGGGCGCAAGCAAAGAAGCCTTGTGGGGCGCGTTTATCGGCGGCGTTGTGGGCGCGTTTTTTGTGCCAGCGGGTTTGATTCTCGGGCCGTTGCTCGGCGCGGCGATTGGCGAATTTGCCGACAAGCGCAATCTGTGGCTGGCAGGCAAAGTGGGCATCGGCGCGTTGGCAGGCTTTATTGTCGGCACCGTTGCCAAAGTAGGCGCGGCGTTGGGCATCGTGTTGATTATATTGGCACAATATATTGTGTACTGGCTTAGTTAGGCAGCCTGAACCTTTTTTATCGTTAAAGCCATGCCCACCTACCGCCTATCCATCAACGATTTGCTCCGCGCCTATGCCGATTTAGACCAAGCCGCCGAAGAAATCGCCTATTTCGCGCAAGTCCGCAGGCAGCCTGAACCCGCATTTGATTTAGATACGCAGCACAGCAACCCGTGGTATCACGCGCTTGTGGTTCAGTTTCCCGCGCTGGATACGGCGCAGCAAAGGCTGTGGCAGCAATATTTCGACGAGCGCAATATTGAGATTTTTGCCCCCGCAGAATAGTTTTCAGGCTGCCTCAAACAGTCCAACACGATAACCCTTTTCATGGCGTTGCGTCGCCATACCCACGCCGTGTAGCCCAAACATCCGCAGATTAAACCCGCCTTTCAGGCTGCCTCAAACACCTGATGCAGCCTGAAAACGGTTAATCCCCAAACACAACCCCTTTTTCAGGCTGTCTAACCTCCTTTCAACTCCCACCTACCATGACCACACTCCACATCCTAGCCCAACGCCACATCCCCCAAATCACCCACCTCCCCGACGACACCGAAGAAACCCTAGAAGCCGAATGCACCCTGTGGGCAGCCGACAGCACTCTGCTGATTGACAGCGACACCACCCCCAGCATCGCCGCGCTGCAAGCCGTCTCCGCCCAGCTCGCATGGCTAGACCAACACCAAAACGCCATCTTGCAACTCATCGCCGAAAACAGCCGCCTAGCCGCGCCGCATCATCCCCAAATCGCCTACACCGCCTTTTGGCTGGAAGACAACGCCAGCTTTTGCGACTTCGCCGTGAGCGCCGAAAACTGGGGCGAGCAGCTTGCCGAATGCAGCCTAGAAGACAACGGCGAATTATCGTTCAGCCAAATCAGCCAAAATTAACCCCCAAGGCAGCCTGAAAGCCATAAGACCTCAACGGAGTTAAAACGACTTCACCCGCCTTGCAACCCACTCAAACATCTACACAAAGGAAATCATCATGCACACAACGCAACTCCCCTTCTTCGCCGTTATCCGCGCCACAGGCGACGATGCCGCCGATTTTCTGCACAACCAGTTCTCCAACGACATCAAAAATCTGCCCGCCAACCAAGCCTGTTACGCCACCTACAACACCCCCAAAGGGCGCGTGATTGCCAACCTGATTGCGCAAAACACAGGCAACGAAATCCTGCTCGCGCTTGCCGCCGATTTAGTCGAAGCCGTGGTCAAACGGCTAAAAATGTATGTGCTGCGCGCCAAAGTGCAATTTGAAATCCTGCCCGATTGGGGCGTTGCAGGCAGCCTGAAAAGCAACACGCCGCCCCAGCATCCCAGCGAACCGCAACTCTCGTTCCCCGTAAACGCGCAAGGCGAAATCCAACTGCCACACACAGGCAGCCTGAAAATCGCCCCATGCGCCGAGCTGCCCGCCTACGATGCCGCCGCCGAAGCCGCATGGCAGCAACACGAAATCCTAAGTGGTTATCCGTGGATTTGCGCCGCCACTAGCGAAAGCTGCGTTGCCCAAATGCTCAACCAACACACCATCGGCGGCGTGCATTTCCGCAAAGGTTGTTACCCTGGGCAAGAAGTTATCGCCCGCGCCCAATATCGCGGACAAGTGAAACGCGGGCTCGCCATTGCCACCAGCCCCGCCGCCCAAAGCGCAGGCGCAATCGTGCAATACGAAGCAGGCGCAGAAGCCGGCATCGTCATCAACACATCAGGCAGCCTGAATTTGCTGGTGATCAAACACAGCGCCGCCCATAGCCCCTTGCGCGATGCGGCAGGCAACGCCTTTGCCGTGCAACATCTGTTCTTTGCCGCTGAAAATTCCAGCGAAGATAAGGAGTAACCATGGCCGCGCTTCCCCGCAAACTGCCCAAATCCGCCGCCACCCTGCGCCGCCGCATGAACCTATGGGCACCGCTGCGCTATTCAGGCATCGTGGTTACGCATATTTCGCCTGATTTCACCCACCTGCGCGCCAAACTGCGCAACCTGCCCTACACGCGCAACATGAACGGCAGCCAATTTGGCGGCAGCCTGCTTTCCATCACCGACCCCATCTATTCCGTAATGCTGCTGGGCGCGCTGGGCGACAACTATTATGTGTGGGACAAATCCGCCGCCATCGATTTCATCAAACCAGGCTTCGGCGAAGTGTATCTGGACTGCAAACTCAACTACGACGACGTAGAACGCATCCGCGCCGCCACCGCAGGCGGCGACAAATACCTGCCCGAGTTCACCGTGCGCCTGTTTGATAAAAACGACGAAACCATCGCCCTCGCCACCCGCGTGATTTACATCCGTTTGAAAAAAGAACTTCGCCCCTAAGCGTTTTCAGGCTGCCTTTGGCGCAATAGCAAAGGCAGCCTGAAAATGCGTCTTACCATTATGAAAAAATCGCTCTTAGTTTTACTGGTTTACAGCACACTGCTTACATTAAGCGAAGTTGCCTACCGCGCCGTCTTTCATATTCCCCAGCTCAACGTTCGTCAAACGGCGGAAGCATTCGTGCTGATTGCCGTCGTCGCTGCGCTTTATCTGTTTGCACGACACCGCGTTAGCCGTGTTGCCATTTTCATCTTCTTTGCCGCCAGCATGATTGCTAACAATGTTCACTACGCGGTTTATCAAAGCTGGATAACGGGCATCAACTATTGGCTGATGTTTAAAGAAATCACCGAAGTGGGCAACGCAGGCGCATCCATGTTGTAACTGGTGTGGCTGCCTGCGTTGTGGGGGTTAGCGGAAAGCGCGTTGTTTTTCAGCCTGAGCAAATTTCGCCGCCAAACGCATCGCGCCGCCGATTGGGTGTTTTTCCTTGCCATCGCCTTAATCATTGGGCGCTCGTTCAAAACCACCCAAGAGCACGGCATTTCGCCCAAACCCACATACAGCCGCATCAAAGCCAATTATTTCAGCTTCGGCTATTTCGCTGGCAGAATCTTGCCCTACCAAATCTTCCATTTGAGCAAAGTGCCCGTTTACAGCCACCCCGCGCCCGCCAAAACCGCCAGTGCCGACAGCCCGCAAAACATCATCTTGATTATGGGCGAAAGCGAAAGCGCGGCGCATCTTAAAATGTTTGGCTACGAGCGCGACACCTCGCCGTTTGTCGGCAGCCTGAAAAACCAGCCCTCTGCTATCGTGTTGCCCGCCTATTCGGCAGGGATGATGACGGCGGTGTCGCTCCCCAGCTTTTTCAACGCCATCGCCCATGCCAACGGCTTTGAGCAAATCAGCAGCGGCAAAACCAATATGTTCCGTCTCGCCAAAGAGCAGGGCTATCAAACCTATTTTTACAGCGCGCAGGCGAGCAACGAAATGGCGATTTTCAACCTGATTGGGCAGCGCTGGATAGACCATCTGGTTCAGCCCACGCAAATGGGCTACAGCGGCAGCCAAAACATGCCCGACGACAAGCTCATCCCCCTGTTTGAGCAAATTGATTTAACGCAGGGCAAACACTTCATCGTGTTGCACCAGCGCGCATCGCACATCCCTTACGGCGCGCTGCTCGCCCCGCAAGACAATGTGTTCGGCACGAATACGGCGGTGGACAAATACGACAACACCATCCGCAAAACCGACCAATTCATCCAATCCGTTTTAACGCGCTTGCAGCGGCAGCCTGAAAATAACTGGCTGTTTGCCTACACATCCGACCACGGGCAATATGTTCACCACGATGCCTACAACCAAGGCACCAACCATCCCGACAACTATACCGTTCCGCTGGTGTTGTACAGCCCGCACCCGCCCACGCAGCAGCTGGCGCAACGCACGTTTGCGCTCTGCGCCACCGCGTATCACCAGCAGCTTGCCACCCTGCTGGTTCACAGTATGGGCTACGATATGCCGGTTTCAGGCTGCACCGAAGGCTATGTAACTGGCAACCTGCTCACGGGCGATGTCGGCAGCCTGAAAATCGAGCGCGGCAAAGTGCAGTTTGTCGCGCCCAAATAAAGCGGCGCGAACGTTGCGGGCAAGCCGCCGTCCTGTTTTCAGGCTGCCTAGGGCGTATCCCGTTCGGCAGCCTGAAAACCATAAAGCAGGCATTGGTGAACATAGTGGCAGCCTGAAAACGCAATGGATGCTCCATTAACTGTTTTCAGCAACCGTTTTCAGGCTGCCTATCACCAAAAAAGCCCGACCATTGCCGGTCGGGCTTTATTTATCTCCATCGCGCCGATTATTTGGCGGTAACGCCTTCCGATGCGTTTTCTGTTTTCACAGTGTCCGCTTTTTGCTTGTCAAACTTCTGTTGCAACACGGCAATGGAATCGTCTTTGCCGCCTTTGGCTTTAATCGTTTGCATCATTTGTTTTTCCACGGCTTTCATTTCTTGGAACAGTTTTTCCGAACGCGCAATCGCGTCGCGGGTTACTTCGCCGCTCAACGCTGCCGCTTGGGCATCGGTTTTGCCGCGGTATTTGGCATCGCGCGCGCGTTGCTCGGCTTCTTCGCGTTTTTCCAGCGCCATCCATTTTTGCTTGATGCTGCTGCCGAACAGGTTTTGGTTTTGCATCACCATTTGGTCAATATGCCATGCCACCCAGTAGAACGAATCGGGGTTGTAGGTGAAATCTTGCGGTTTGAACGATGGGTGCGTGTCGGTTACTGTGCCGTAGAACGGGATATACGGCGTGTTGCGCGAGGGCGCGTTGCTCAACCACAAGATTGATGCCATAGACGCAGGCAAATCGGGCTTGATTTGGTAAATATGCGCGTCAATCACGTTTTCATTGCCGGGGGCGAATTTGTAGGTGTCGCCGTCATACGCCGCTTTCACTTCGGGGCGACCGTCCGCGCCGCGCTTGTCGTATTGGTCGTCGGGGATAAAGCCTTCTTTCAGCGTTTCAAAGCGGTTGCGCTGAATGGCGATGGCATCGGCAAGCGAGTATTTTTGGTTGGGATTGCTGGGGCTTTGCAGCAATTCAAAGTGGTGGTCAAAATAGCCAATTTTGGATTGCGGATCAAGCAGCTTCAAGCCAGCGTAAGCGCGGGAGCGGTTGCGGGCGGCGTAGTGGTCGAGGTTATACGAATTGGCAACGTGAAACTTGCCGTTTACTTCGCGGTAATGGTTGGCTTTGCGCGCCACGGTTTCCAAATCTTTGGAAACGATGTAATTGCCTTTGCCCAGCTCATAGGGGTTGCCCATAAAGAAGGTGTTGGGGTAGATGGAATATTTGTCGTCGGGGTATTTAATTGCGGCGTATTGATGTCCAGATAGGATTTCCATGTACCACAGCTCGTTTTTATCGGCGATAACGATAATATTGCCTTCGGCTGAACCTTTTTCGTCCAACACTTTGGCAACCAGTTCAATGCCTTCGCGGGCGGATTTCACGCGCGGCAGCACCAAATCCACCAGCGCGGCTTCGGCTAAACCGTTTTTCACCAGCGGGTCAATTGCTAGGATTTTGTCGTGGGGCGTGGCGGAGGTGGTGGCGGTCATGGTTACGCCGTATTCGTTTTGCCCGTGTGCGCCATACACGCCTTCATCGGTGTCGCGGCTGGCATCGGGCACGGAGGTGTATTTGAACTCGTGCGCCAGATGCGGGTAGGTGAAGCCTGTGGAGCGGTCTTTAAGCTCGCTGCCTGCGGGGTAGTTTTTGGCGGGGGTAACGATGTAGTTTTTATTGTGCGCGCCCGGTTGCGGCAGGAAAGGGTAGTCTTCGGTGCGCCCATACAATACCGAGCCGTCGGTGGTCAGTTTTTTGCCGATGATAAACGAAGAGCAGGCTTCGGCAGCAGGCGCGGCAAGCAGCGATAAAACCAAAGCGGATAAAACGGTTTTTTTGAATGCGGATTGCATGATTGAATCTCCTTGTGATGATTATTTGTTTGACGTGGAGATTTTGTTATAGACCTTTGTGTAAATAAATGCAAACAAAATGGGCGATTTCCGCAAGGTTTTTGATGGAGCGCAAAAAGGCGGCGAGGCAGCCTGAAAACGGCAAACCCGCTCTGCGCCTGTCGGATAAGGGCGCAACCCGGCCGCAAAATGGGCAGCCGAAGATGCAAAGGCAGCCTGAAACGGCGGCCAAGCGTTTTCAGGCTGCCTTGACCGGGCGCATGAAACCCCCTACAATCCGCGCTCTTTTTGTGAAGCCATCGTCTTCAACTTAAATCTTCTTGTTATTCAATTTAATGCCCGCGCGGCATTTTTATTTTGCAAGTTGTCGCCGATGAAACCTACCAGCGCACGCTGGCGACAACCTGCTGTTCATTCTTTTTGCCCTCTCCCGTTTTCAGGCTGCCTGAAAACGCCGCAATCAAAATAATCCGCACCCCCGCTTCAAGGCTGCCTGAAAACCGCTTGTTGATTGGTTTTGGCAGAATGTTGTTGTTTTTCAACAGGAAAACCTATGACTATCAAATTCGCCGATTTAAACCTCGACAAAAATATTCTCTCTGCGCTCAAAAGCGCGGGCTACGAAGAACCCACGCCCATCCAAGCCCAATCCATCCCCGCCGCTTTGGCAAATCAAGACATCATGGCTTCGGCGCAAACAGGCTCGGGCAAAACTGCCGCCTTTTTGTTGCCCAGCTTGCAAAAAATCATCAAACGCAGCGAGCAACCGGGCAAAGGCCCGCGCGTGTTGGTGCTCACGCCCACGCGCGAGCTTGCCCAGCAGGTGGAAAAAAACGCCCAGCTTTACGCGCAAAACATGAAATGGGTGCGCACGGTAACGCTGGTGGGCGGTTCGTCTTTCGGGCAACAAATCAAAGCCTTGTCGCGTCCGATTGATATTGTGGTCGCCACCCCCGGCCGCCTGATGGATCACATGCGCAGCGGGCGCATCGATTTTGACCGCTTGGAAGTGCTGGTGTTGGACGAAGCCGACCGCATGCTGGACATGGGCTTTATCGACGACATTGAAACCATCGTTGCCGCCATGCCCGAATCGCGCCAAACGCTGCTGTTTTCGGCAACTTGGGACGGCGCTGTGGGCAAGCTGGCGCGCAAATTGACCAAAAACCCCGAAGTGATTGAAATTGAACGTGCCGAAGCGCAGGGCAAAATTGAAGAGCAGCTTTTGTATTGCGACGACCGAAACCACAAAAACCGCTTGCTGGACCACATTTTGCGCGATGCCAACATCGACCAATGCGTGATTTTCACCGCCACCAAAGCGATGACCGAAACGCTGGCAGACGAGCTATACGAAAAAGGTTTTGCCGCCAACTGCTTGCACGGCGATATGCCGCAGGGTTGGCGCAATCGCACGCTGATGGATGTACGCAAGGGGCGCTGCAAAATCTTGGTGGCGACGGATGTTGCCGCGCGGGGCATTGATGTGCCTACGATTACTCATGTTATCAATTATGATTTGCCCAAGCAGGCGGAGGATTATGTGCATCGCATCGGGCGCACGGGGCGGGCAGGGCGCACGGGCATTGCGGTGAGCTTTGCCGATGCCAAAGAATACATGATGGTGCACAAGATTGAGCGGTACATTAACCGCAAGCTGCCTGAAATAGTGATTGAGGGCATGGAGCCCACGCGCAAACGCAATAAAAACGCCGAGCGCAAGCCCAAAGGCAAAGGCGGCTGGGGCGGCAAACGCGGCGAGGGCGAGCGTTGGGGCATCCGTGATAAAAAGCCGTTTGGCGAGAAAAAATTTGGTGGTAAACGCGAGGGCGGGTTTAAGAAAGAGGGTTTTAAAAAGGATGGATTTAAAGCGAAGCCCAAGGGCGGGAAGTTTCGTGATTGATTGATGCGGTTGGCAAGAGGCAGCCTGAAAACGATGGAATGGTCGTTTTCAGGCTGCCTTTTTGTGCAAAAAATGTTGGCGAGCGACTGGTGTTTTATTTTCAGGCTGCCTTTCATTTTCGGCTGAAACCTTTGCAAAACCAAGTAGGTCGGGCATTTATGCCCGACGTTTTTAGTTGTGGCGTATTAAGATAAATAGGTCAGCGTTTGTCGGGCATAAATGCCCGACCTACAAATTGGTTGAAAACCGTTGCAAAATCTGCAACTGATGGCGCGTCGGTGACTCGCCGACATTTTTTCAATCGGTACAGCCCTGTTGAACAAAGCATTTGGCGACGAGCCGTCGCCGCTCCATTTTAAATTTCAGGCTGCCTTTGGTGCATGAACGCGCTTATTTGCCTGCGGTGGCGAGTTTTTCAATCGCCAACACAATCGGCGGGCAGTTTTGCTGGTTGATGAATTCGTAGCGCAGGGCGCGGTATTGGGTTTGCGGCAGGGCTTGGGCGAACGATAGGATGGCGGCGGTTTCGGGTTTGCCTTGTTCGTGCCCGTGATACAGCACGGCAATCAGGATGCCGCGCGGTTGCAGCAGGGCAAGCGCGGCTTGGAGCGCGGCGATGCTGGTTTCGGCTTGGGTGGTGATGTTGTGGTCGCCGCGCGGCAGGTAACCCATGTTGAAAATGGCGGCGGCGATGGGCTGTTTGACGTGTCGGGCGAGATGTTGGTGCCCCGCGTGGATAAGCTGCACGCGCTCGATGAGCTGGTGCTGTTGCAGGCGGTCGGCGGTGGCGGCGAGGGCGCTGTCTTGAATGTCAAACGCGTAGACTTTGCCTGCGCTGCCGACAAGTTGGGCGAGCAGCAGGGTGTCGTGTCCGTTGCCTGCTGTGCCGTCGAGTACGGTGTCGCCTGCGTGGATGTGTTGGCGCAGTAGGTCGTGGGCGAAGGGGAGTTGGGCGGTGAGGGACATTTTCAGGCTGCCTTTCTGGGGTGGGGGAAGGGGTGGCGGCTTTACTTCAAATGATGTTCGCATCATGATTTTCAGGCTGCCTATTGTTGCTATTGGATAGGCAGCCTGAAAGTTTGCAAAGGCAAGATGGGGATGTGGGTTTCAGGCTGCCTTGGGCGGTGCAACGCGGAGGGGATTATTTTCGCGCCAACACTTCGTCGGCGAGTTCCAAATAAGCCAGCGTGCCTTTTGCCTTGGCATCGTAGGCAAGGGCGGGCAGGCCGTGGCTGGGGGCTTCGGCAAGGCGCACGTTGCGCGGGATGGTGGTGGCAAACAATTGCGCGCCGAAATGTTCTTGCAGCTGCGCGCTCACGTCTTGGGCAAGGCGGTTTTGGTTGTTGTAGAGCGTGCGCACGATGCCGAAGATGCCGAGTTTGGCGTTGATGGCGGTGCGGATTTTGCGCACGGTGGCAACCAAATCGCTGATGCCCTCGAGCGCGTAGTATTCGCACACCATCGGCACGAGCACGCCGTTGGCGGCGACCAGCCCGTTGAGTGTGAGCAGCGTGAGCGTGGGCGGGCAGTCAATCAGAATATAGTCGTAATCATCGGCAACGAGGGCGAGGGCGTTTTTCAGGCGCATTTCGCGGGCGATTTCCTGCACCAGCTCCACTTCTGCGCCCGCCAGCTCGCGGTTGGCGGCGAGCAAGTCGTAGCCGCCCGCTTGGCTGTGGATTTTGGCAGCCTGAATGTCGGCTTCGCCAAGGAGAACGTGGTACACGCCTGCGGCGATGGCGGTTTTGTCCACGCCGCTGCCGGTGGTGGCGTTGCCTTGCGGGTCTAGGTCTATCAGCAGCACGCGCTGTTTTTTGTGGGCAAGGCTGGCGGCGAGATTGACGGCGGTGGTGGTTTTGCCCACGCCGCCTTTTTGGTTGGCGATGGCGATGATGTTCGCGCTCATGGCTGGGTTCCTTGTGTGGGGCGCAGCAGGACGATGTGGCGCTCTGCGTTGAGTGTGGGAACGTGGATTTTGTCGGTTTGATAGGCTTGGATGTCCGGCGGCAGCCTGAAAATCTCATCGGCGGGATACACGCCTTTCATCGCCGCCCAATGCCCGTTGTCGTTCAGCAGATGGCGGGTGAGGCGCACGAAATCCGCCAGCTCGGCAAAGGCGCGGCTGGTAACGATGTCGGCGCGCTGCCCGCCCAGCTCTTCCACGCGGCTGCTGTTCACGGCGACGTTTTCCAGCCCCAGCTCGATGGCGGCTTGGCGCAGAAACGTGGTTTTTTTGCTGTTGGCATCCACCATCGTTATCTGCAAATCGGGGCGGCAAATGGCGGCGGGAATCGCGGGCATGCCGCCGCCGCTGCCCACGTCAATCATGCTTTCCGCCTGCGCCAGATACGGCAGCAGCGTTAAGCTGTCCAGCAGATGATGGCTGACCATTTGCGCGGGGTCGCGCAGCGCGGTGAGATTGTAGGTTTTGTTCCATTTTTGCAGTAGGGCAAGATAGGCAAGCAGCTTTTGCTGCTGCGCGGGAGAGATATTGAGCCGCATTTGGGCGATGCCGGCGGCGAGCGAATCGGAAAACGGGGTCATGGCGCGGAGAGAATCGGGAAATAACAGGCGCGGATTATAGCATTTTGCGGCGCGGTTTCAGGCTGCCTATGCGGGGGCAGCCTGAAAAGCGGTCAGGCGTTGCTCCGCTCCGTTTAATTGTTTTCAGGCAGCCTGAAAACGCTATTGCCCCGCGCAATGATGTTGCCGGGGCACGGCTTGCCCGCAAGCCGTAGGGGGCGCAGGTTGGCGTTTCAGGCTGCCGCCATGGTTGCGCCCGTGTTTAGGCTGCCTGCTTTTCGCGCCACATCAAATAATCGCGCAAAGGCGGGGCGGGCGGGTTGATGCAATGCGGGCAAATGCCCACGTTGTCTTCGTCGTCGTCCAAATCCGCCCAATGCCCTGCGTTGGGGTCAAAGCGGCTTTGTTGCAGCACGGCTTGGACAAGGGCTTGCTCTTGGATGGGGTCAAATTCGAAGCGGTTGAGGATTTCGCCCAGCAGCTCGGCTTCGGCGGGGGAAAACGCCGCGGCGTGCTGTTCAATCATGCGGCGGTAATCGGGGTGGCAGATTTTGCTGAACATGGGATTCCTAAGTGTGGGGCAGCCTGAAAAACGGTTGCTTGGCATCGCCTGTTTTCATTTTATTGCGGTTTTCGGTTTTCAGGCTGCCTTTGGGTGGGTGTGATGGTTTGGCGCGAGGGCTTGCGATTGCATTATGCCTGCCGTTGGTAATGCACCAAATCATACGCGACTCCCTTTGCCGAAACATGGGCTTCGCGTGAGATTTCGCGCCAGATGTTGCGGGCAAATTCGGGGAAATGCGCGTCGCCGGCGGGGTTGAGCGCGATTTCGGTTAAGCGCAAATCGGTGGCAAACGGCAGCGCGGCGGCGTAAATTTGCGCCCCGCCGATGATAACGGCTTCCTGTTCGCCCGCGCAGGCTTGCAAGGCAGCCTGAAAATCGTGTGCTGCTTCCGCGCCCGCTGCCTGCCAAGGGTTTTGACGCGTAACCACGATGTTGCGGCGGTTGGGCAGGGGCTTGCGCGGCAGGCTGTCCCACGTTTTGCGCCCCATGATGATGGGTTTGCCTGTGGTGTAGCGTTTGAAAAAGGTGAAGTCTTCGGGGATGTGCCATGGGATTTGGTTGGCGTTGCCGATGACGCGGTTTTGTGCGAGGGCGGCGATAAGGGTGATTTGCATAGGCGTGTCGGGGGATGGGAATAAGAATAGGCGGCTGAAAACAATAGGCAGCCGAAAACGGATTGTCGGCAGTCAGTAAAAAAGCCAAGTTCCGAAAAACTTGGCTTATGGGTCGTGAGCGATTCGAACGCTCGACCAACGGATTAAAAGTCCGCTGCTCTACCGACTGAGCTAACGACCCGAAAGACGCGCATTATAGGGATGTTGCATGATTAGGTCAAGAAAAAATGTGTCTGTTCAGTCAAACAAGGCGTTGGTGGCATCGGAATTGTCGCGCTTGGCGGGTCGCGGCGCGGGGGCAAGAGGGCGTTCGCCTGTGGTGTCGATGTCGGCATTGCGTGGTTTTTTGGCAGGGCGGGGGGCTAGGTCGTTGGCAACGGGGCGGGTTTGCCGTTCTTCTTGGGCGATGAGGGGTGTGCCGTCGTCGCTGTTTTGCGGGATGAGTTCACGCTCGGCGTTTTTTGGGGTGAGTTTTTTGGGTTTTTTGGGGGCTTCGCCACGGGTGAGTGCTAAACCTGCTTCGGATGCGGCTTGGTTTTGGGCTTCAATTTGGTAAGCAACGGCGGAGGCGGCGCTTTTTTGTTGTGGGGTTAGACCATTTGCTTGGGCGGCGGGGGTGCTTGCGCCGCAGTCGCGCCCTGATTTGTTGGTGGGCGACCAGCATTCGATTTGGGCTTGGTTTTCTTGTTCGCGTTTGTAGTTGGCGGCGGTTTGCTCGGGGGTTTTGGTGAGGGTAACGTACAGCGTGCCGATAAGCCCGATGACAACAAACAAGCCGAGCACCAAGAGGGTGAGCATGATGTTGCCGAAGGTGATTTTTCCTTTGTTTTTGCGGTTTGTGAACATGGTGTTTCCGTGTTTTAGGCAGCCTGAAAAGCTGCCTTTTGGGGTTGATTATTGCGCGGGCGCGGGTTGCACGCTGGCGGGGGTGTAGGTTTCGTAGAGCGTTACGACTTGTTGCACGCCTGATACGCTGCTGACGGTGTTGCTAACGAGGGTTTGTTGCTCGGGGGTGAGCAAACCGAATACATAGACGACGCTGTTGAAGGAGACGACTTTGACGTGCCCCGGGTACACGCCTGCGGTGGCGAGGGTGAGCAGTTTGCTGCGCAGTTTGGAGGTGAGCCATGTGTCGTAGTTGATGTTGGCGATGGTGCGGGGTTCGCTGGATACGTTGATGTAGTTGTAAACGTTTTGCACTTGGGGTTCGTTGCGGACGGCTTGTTCGGCGAGTTGTTTGTCGGTTTCGGTGGGGACTTGCCCAAGCAGCAGCACTTTGCGGTTGTAGCTGATAACGGATAGGGTGGCGGTGCTGTTGGCGTTGTTTTGTTTGATGAGGGCGTAGGCGTTGGTGCGGATGTGGATTTCGGTGGTTTCGTCGTCAAATTGTGTGCCGATGGTGCGGCGGTTGGCAACGGAGTTTGCGCCTGCTGCTGCGCCGCCGATGATGGCTGTGGCGCAACCGCTGAGTGTGCTGGCGATGAGACCGGCGATGATGAGCTGTTTGATTGGGTTCATGGGGTGTCTCCTGTGGTGGTGTGGATTTCGCTGGGGCTTTCGGTTTTCAGGTTGCCTTTGGCTTGCTTGAACGGGGTGGCGGGGGCGGATTATAGCGTAAATGGTTGATGCTGCGTAATGATGGGATGGCAGCCTGAAATGGGGGCGGAGGGGGTTCAGGCTGCCTTTGGGCATCGGGCGGGGTGTCAGGCGATACCTTCGGTGAGCATGGTGTCGATGCAGTCGCACATGGCGTGGATAAGCAGGATGTGCACTTCCTGGATGCGGGCGGTGCGGGGGTAGGGGACGTTGAGCAATACGTCGCCTTCTTTGAGCAGGTGGGCGATTTTGCCGCCGTCGCGTCCTGTTAGGGCGATGACTTTCATGCCGTTTTCGTGGGCGGCTTTGATGGCTTCGATGACATTGCCTGAGTTGCCTGATGTGGAGATGCCGACGAGTACGTCGCCTGTGCGCCCGAGTGCGCGCACTTGTTTGCTGAATATGTGGTCAAAGCCGTAGTCGTTGCCGATGGCGGTGAGCGCGGAGGTGTCGGTGGTGAGGGCGATGGCGGCAAGTTCCATGCGTTCTTTTTCAAAGCGCCCTGTCATTTCGGCGGCGAAGTGTTGGGCATCGGCTGCGGAACCGCCGTTGCCGCAGATAAGAAATTTGCCGTCGTTGGCTAGGGTGTTAAAAAGCAGTTCGGCGGCTTGGGCGGTGGGCTCGGCGAGCACTTGGGCGGCTTGTTGTTTGGCTTGGATGCTTTGGGCGAAATGGTCGGCAACGCGTTGGGTTAGGGCGGTCATGGGGTTCTCCTGTTGGGTTAGGCGGTGATGTTTTGTATCCATTGGGGCGGTTGGTTGCCTTCGATGAGCAGGGCATCTAGGCGGCACGCGCCGTGGTGGGGGTGTTGTTGTAGATAAAGCTCGGCGGTGGTTTGCAGTTTGCGCAGTTTGCTGGGGGTGATGCTGTATGCGGCGCCGCCGTAGCGGTTGTTTTTGCGGTATTTTACTTCAATAAACAAGAGTAGGCAGCCTGAAAGCATAATCAGGTCTATTTCGCCGTGTGGGCAATGCCAGTTGCGGGCGATGAGTTGGCAGCCTTGTTGTTGCAAATAGGCTAGGGCTTGGTCTTCGGCGGCTTTACCTTGGGGATGGTTGAGTTTCATTTTCAGGCTGCCTATTGTGGACTTTGCTTGCGGGCGAGTTGCTCGGCGGCGGTTAGGGCGATTTTGTTGCGAACGTATAACAGCTCGGCGTGCTCGGGGGCGGTGGCGGGGTAGCGTTGTGTTTGCGCTAGGGCGAGATAGTCGGCGGCGGTGGGCATTTGGGCGGTGCCTGCAAAGGCGGGCGGATTGGGCAGGGCGTAGGCGTTGCCGATGCCGATGATTTGGCTGGCGGGGATGTTTTCAGGCTGCCTTATATCGCTGGGCTTGGCGACTTGGTAGTCGCTTAATCGTTGGTGGGTTTGGGTGTTGAAAAAGGCGTAGAACACTTCGCCCATGCGGGCATCGGTGGCGGCGAGTACGCAGGGATGGTTGGGGATTTGGTAGGCGACGGCATCTTGGCAGGGGATGCCGATGAGCGGGGTGCGGTAGGCGGTGGCGATACCTTGGGCGATGCCGATGCCGATGCGAAGCCCTGTGAACGCGCCTGCGCCTTGGGCATAGACGATGGCGGATAGGTCGGCAGCCTGAATTTGGGCTTGGGCAAGCAGGGCTTGGATTTGCGGCAGGATGTGTTGGGATTGGTGGTTGCCTGCTTCGGCGTGGTAGAGCTGGGTTTCGCCGTGGGCGTGCAGGGCGAGAGAGAGATATTGGGTGCTGGTGTCTATGGCTAGGATGGGCATGGTGGTTGGTTGTTTTGGGATGGATTGAGGCAGCCTGAAATCTTTGCAAAGGCTTTGAGGCAGCCTGAAAACTAAAATGGGGCGGATGATTTGTTGCTAAAGGTTGTATTCAACAGGGTTGCATGGGTTGGCAAGATGTCGGCGAGCCGCTGATGCTCCATTGGTTGCGGGTTTGGCAAAGGTTTCGGTTTACATGGCGAAGTGGCGTTGTGAAGCGGAAAGGGTTGTGCCGAAGCGCACTTTGTTTGTTTTCAGGCTGCCTATGGGGTGGGTTGGCTGATAGAGGCAGCCTGAAATGCTGTTTGGGAGTTGGGGGTTGGCTGCGCGGTGTTGGATTGTGCTGTTTCAGGCTGCCTTATTGTAGGCGTGGTATTTAGCCATCCAAACTTCTGCCAACCATAAAAAACACGCATCCCATCCCTGCAAATATAAAAATCAAATTCATCATATCGGCAATAAACGCTATTTTGGCATTTTTATCGCCTTTTTGAGTTAAGGCTTTTATCTCATCAAGTATCTCCACCATGGATACTTCCCCCCAACCCATAAATTCTTTTTCCGCCTTGGCGGCAAAATGATCACAAACTTTTCTGCACGTCCAAGCCAAAACAAAACATAAAAATAACAGCGATAACATTGGCGTTCCCTTTGCAAAATAGCGCAAGCATTGCGCTGCCTAATCCTTCACATAAACCACGTCCACATCGTAATCATCTTCGTTCCAATCATCATCGTCTTCGCTGGCGAATTTCTCCGCCCATTCTTGCTCGTGGCTGAGCGCGGAATCCATGCCGCTTTCAAGGCGCAGCACGGAAAGCAAGTGATACATATCATCGGGCATCGGCGCTTCAAACGACAGTGTTTCGTTCGTTTTGGGGTGAACAAAGCTCAGGCGATAAGCGTGCAAGGCTTGGCGGGCAAGGGCTTTGACTTCGGCTTTCACTTCGGGCGAGCAAGGATGGCGCGGGTTGCCGTACACAGGGTCGCCCGCTAGCGGATGGCGCGCTTCGCGCAGATGCACGCGGATTTGGTGGGTGCGCCCCGTTTCCAAGCTGCATTCAATGTAGCTATGCGCTTGATAACGCTCCAAAACTTTAACGTGAGTAATCGCTTCTTTGCCGCCAAATTTCACCACCGCCATTTTCAGACGATTATGCGGATCGCGCCCGATTTGGGTTTCAATCTTGCCATCAAACGGCACAATGCCATCGGCGATGGCGCGGTAAATGCGTTTCACGCTGCGGCTTTGCAACTGTTGCACCAGATGGTTTTGCGCGGGCAGCGTTTTGGCAACCACCATCAAGCCGCTGGTGTCTTTATCCAAGCGGTGCACGATGCCTGCGCGCGGCACTTGCGACAACTCGGACGCATGGGCGAGCAAGCCGTTGAGCAGCGTGCCCGTCCAGTTGCCTGCGGCGGGGTGCACCACCAAGCCTGCAGGTTTGTTGAGCACCAGCACGCTGTCGTCTTCGTACACAATATCCAGCGGCATGGCTTCGGGCGTGTAGGCTTGCGTTTCTTGGCTGGGCTGAATATTCACCGCCAACTGCTCGCCGCCGATGAGCTTGGTTTTGGGCGAGGCGGGCTGCCCGTTGCACAGCACTTCGCCGTCTTTTATCCAACCGGCGATGCGGCTGCGCGAATAATCGGGCAGCATTTTGGCGAGCGCGGCATCAAGGCGCAGCCCCGCCAAATCGATGGGAACGCTTAGGCGCAAGGTTTCGGCGGGTTGGCAGGCGGGGGAAAAGTCGTTGTCTTCGTCTAAATCGGTGTCTGGAATGGGATGGTTCATGGTGTTTTGCGGGCTTAAAAATGGCGCGCAGTATAGCACACGCAGGGTGGTTAAATTTTGTTAAAATCGCGTGGCTGTCGGCAGCCTGAAAAGGCGTGCGGCGCAAATCCGTGCGCGCTTCGCCGCCCCGCTTCGCTTTTCAGGCTGCCTTAATGCGCGGGCTTCGCTGCCTGCCGCGCCAATCTATCTGTTTACAAAGGAAAAAGTATGATTACTCCCCAGCAAGCCCTTGCCCGTTTGATTGACAACAACGAGCTGTTTTACGACGAGATGACCGATTTGATGCGCCAAATTATGCGCGGCGAGGTGTTGCCCGAGCAAATCGCCGCTATTTTGACGGGGCTGCGGATTAAGGTGGAAACGGTATCCGAAATCGCTGCCGCCGCCAGCGTGATGCGCGAGTTTTCCAGCAAGGTTGCCACGCCGCACGCCGGCGAATTGGTGGACATTGTGGGCACAGGCGGCGATGGCGCGAAAACGTTTAACATTTCCACCACCGCCATGTTTGTGGCGGCGGCGGCGGGCGCGAAAGTGGCGAAACACGGCGGGCGTTCGGTGTCGTCGTCCAGCGGCGCGGCGGATGTGCTGGAAGCGATGGGCGCGAATTTGCAGCAATCGCCCGAGCAAGTGGCGCAATCTATCGCCCAATGCGGCATTGGTTTTATGTTTGCGCCCAACCACCATGCGGCGATGCGCTATGTTGCGCCCGTGCGCAAGGCGTTGGGCTTTCGCACCATTTTCAATATCTTAGGCCCGCTCACCAACCCCGCAAGCGCGGCGAACCAGCTTTTGGGTGTGTTTCACATTGATTTGTGCGGCATTTTGTCGCGCGTGTTGCAGCAGCTGGGTTCGCGGCACGTTTTGGTGGTGCACGGCAGCGACGGCTTGGATGAAATCACCGTTTCAGGCTGCACCCGCATCGCCGAGCTGAAAGACGGCGCGGTGCGCGAATACGACATCCATCCCGAGGAATTCGGTTTGCCTGTTTACGCCGATTTGAGCAGCCTGAAAGTGGAAAACGCGGCGGATTCGCTGGCGATGATGAACGCGGTGTTGCGCGGCGAAGCGCGGGGGGCGGCGCGGGATATTGTGCTGCTGAACGCGGCGGCGTGTTTGTATGCCGGCAATGTGGCGGGCAGTTTGGCAGAGGGCTTGGCGCGCGCGCGCGAGGCGTTGGACAGCGGCAAAGCGGCAGAGAAACAGGCGGAGTTTGTGGCGCAGAGCCAAGCGGGGTAGTGGGGCGTTTTATGCTGGCTGGATGGTTTTCAGGCTGCCTTATTTGGTTGGGGATGAGGCAGCCTGAAAACCAAAATGAAGTGGCGACGGCTCGTCGCTAAATGCTTGGTTCAACAGGACTTGACTGATGGGAAAGATGTCGGCGAGCTGCCGACGTTCTATCGCTTGCAGGCTTTGCAAAGATTTCAGGCTGCCTATTCATTGCAAATGAGTCAGCCTGAAAATTATTTTGCTTACGGATTGGCTTGGGGTCTTTGGTTTGAAATGAGGCGCGTGGGCTTGAATGCTTATCGGCAGCCTGAAACGGAAAAATGCTTTTCAGGCTGCCTATTCTCTGGGGATAAGGCAGCCTGAAAACTAAAATGGAGCGGCAACGGCTCATCGCCAAATGTTTTGTTCAACAGGGCTTGACTGATTGGAAAAATGTCGGCGAGCCACCGACATTCTATCGCTTGCAGGTTTTGCAAAGATTTCAGGCTGCCTATTCATTACAAATGAGGCAGCCTGAAATCTATTTCGCGCTTATTTCAAAAAGTTTTGCATCACGATGCGAGCGATGTCGTCCAAACCAAAGCCGTTGGCATCGGCGGCGTTGCCGTTGGGCGTGATGGCGTTGATGATGTTGGGCAGATATTGCGCCAACAGGTTGCTTGCGCTGCTGGCATCCAAGCCCACTTTGGCGGCGGCTTCGGTTAGATTGCTGCCCAGCGCGTTTTGGATTTGCGATGCGTCCACGCTGGCGTTGCTGCCTGTGCCAATCCAGCTTTGCAGCGCGTCGCCCAAGCCGCCTTGTTGCAATTTGCCCAGCAGCTCGCCCACGTTGCCGCCGTTTTGTTGCACAAGCTGGCTAACCAGTTGCACGGCTTGATTTTGCTCGCCGTTGCCGCTGATGGCAGAAGTGGCGGCGTTGATAACGTTGTCTAGCAAACTCATGATTTTTCCTTAAATGTGTGGTTGAACAAGAGGCGCGATTGTAGCGGGTTGGGGGATTTTGTCTAGGGACATCGGCATCAATGGGCAGCCTGAAAAGCCCAATCTTGTTTTCAGGCTGCCTAAACAGAATTTGCCCATGCCAAAAATTCATTCGCCAAGCCTTTCGGATTGGCGTGTTTTGTCCAGCTGTTGGGCACGGCGTAGTATTCCAGCTTGTGAATAATCGCGGGGATGTCGCGCCCAAACGCGCCCGCAATCGTGCCATCGGCAAACAGTTGCCGCATGGTGTTTATCACCGTTTCTATAAATTCCGCGCAAAAGGCGGCGCCCAACGCTGCTTCGTGGTCGACATCGCTAAAATGATAGGGCGAGGCGGCGAACCATTGCGCCAGCGCGGCATCGTTTTCGCCGCCAAGGGTAACGCTGGCAGGGGCTTCGTCTTGCAGCCAAAAGGCGAAATTCCACCGCGCTTCGCTTGCGCCGGATGCGCGGGCGATTTGCCGGCGATAGTGCGTTTCGGTGTTGTAGCTGAACAGGATGCAAGGGTAGCGTTCGTCATCCTCCTCGCAGTAGAACCACAGCGATAGGGCGTAGATATCGCCGCGTTGGGCGGCGGGAATAGCGGCGATGGCTTGGCGCAGTCGGGCTGCGAAATCGGCGGCGTAGCGGGTTTGCGGGTTGGGCATGGTTTTCTCTGCGGTTTGACAATGGAAAGGCAGCCTGAAAAGCGGAAATGGGCTTTTCAGGCTGCCTGTTTAGCGGTTACTCGGTGGCGTTTTCAATTTTCTCGCCCACATGGGAGATGCCGCGCCCGACTGCGTTGCCGCCTTTTTTCACGGCGGATTGCGTTTTGTCCCAGCCGTGTTCAATGCCGTTGCCGACTTTTTCTACGGTGTTGGCGGTGTCGCTTTTTACGCCGTGCCAAGTGCCGGAACAGGCTGCCAGCAGGGTGGCGGTGAGGGTGAGTGCGAATGCTTTTTTCATAGTAGTTCCTTTCATTGGGATGGTTAAAACGCACGGCGAACCATGCGGTGGGGATTATAGCGGGAAACGGGGTGTTTGCCGAATGGGGGTGTTTTGGCTTCGTTGGTTTTGATTTCATTGAAGCCTTCGGTTTTCAGGCTGCCTGAACGCGGGTGCAACCGCCAAGGCAGCCTGAAAACTTTGCCTCGCGCTCCTACGGCTTGCTGGCAAGCCGTGCGCTGGCAAGGTAAACCGCTATTTCACTTTATCCTTCCACGCGCCATAGCCTTGCGCGTCCATTTGCTCCAACGGCACAAACCGCAGCGATGCGCCGTTGATGCAATAGCGCAAGCCGCCTTTGTCTTTCGGGCCGTCGTTGAACACGTGTCCCAGATGGGAATCGGCGTGGCTGCTGCGCACTTCGGTGCGTATCATGTTGAAAGACGTGTCTTCGCGCTCGGTTACGGCTTCGCGGGCGATGGGGCGGGTGAAGCTGGGCCAGCCGCAGCCTGATTGAAATTTGTCGGTGGAGGCAAACAGCGGCGTGCCGTCCACGATGTCCACGTAGATGCCTTTGGCAAACAGGTTGTCGTATTCGTGGCTGAATGCGCGCTCGGTGCCGGCTTGTTGGGTAACGCGGTATTGTTCGGCGGTGAGTTTTTGGCGCAGCTCGGCATCACTGGGCTTTTTCAGGCTGCCTGAAACGGCTTCTTTGCCTTCCAGCGGTTTGTCTGCCAATGAAACGTCAATGTGGCAGTAGCCGTTGGGGTTTTTGAGCAGATAATCCTGATGGTATTCTTCGGCGGGATAGAAGTTTTTGAGCGGCTGGTTTTCCACCACAACGGGCGCGGTGTATTTTTTCTGCTCGCGCGCGATGGCGGCGGCGGCGATTTTTTGCTCGGCGGGGTCGGTGGTGTAGATGCCTGTGCGGTATTGTTCGCCTCGGTCGTTGCCTTGTTTGTTCAGGCTGGTGGGGTCGATGACGCGGAAGTAATAGCGCAGGATGTCGTCTAAGCTGAGCTGGTCGGCATCGTAGCTCACTTTCACGGTTTCGGCGTGCCCTGTGTGGCGGTGGGATACGTCTTCGTAGCTGGGGTTGGCGGTTTTGCCGTTGGCATAGCCTGATACGGCATCGGTTACGCCCGGGATGCGTTGGAAATAGGCTTCCAAGCCCCAGAAGCAGCCGCCTGCCAGATAAATAGTTTTGATGTTCATCGGTTTTCCTTTCTGCGCGGAATCGGGTTTGTAGAATTTTTCGGTATAGGCGGAGAGTTCGGCTTGCGGGTTTGCCAGCAGGGCGAGGGCTTGGGCTTCGTTCAGGCTGCCTTTGACAACGCGCTGCACGTCGCCGTTTTCGCCCAGCAACACCCAAGAGGGATACACGCGCACGCCCAGCTCTTGCGCGATGGTGCCGCCCGCATCGGTGCGCACGGGGAGTTTTTTGTATTCCAAGCCGCGATACCATTGGGCGAAATCGGCGGCGGATTTTTCGTGCAGATAATCGGGCGAGGCGATGGCGACGAGGTTGGCGGCGGCAAAGCGTTTGTCTTGCGCCCATGCTTCGGTTTGCGCCAGCTCGCTCAGGCAGAGCGGGCACCAGCTCGCCCAGAATTTTACCAGCGTGGGGCGTTTGGGCAGCGGCGGGGCGGCTTTGCCTTGGTCGTCGGGCAGTTTGCCGATGCGCTCGGTCAAACTTTCGGCGTGCGCGGCGGCGGAATGCGGCATCAGCACAGCTTGCCCCGCCCAAAACACGGCGGCTGCGGCGGCGGGGAGCAGTAAAAATCGAGCGATGCGGTTCATGGCGATTTCTCCTGTGTAGTTGTTAGTAACGCGGGCAATCTTAACACAGGGAAACGGGGGCGCGAGGCGTGATTAGCGCGGCTTATTTGCGGGATAGGCAAACGCGGCGGGCGATGGTTGAGGCAGCCTGAAAGGGCTATAATGCGCGGTTGATTGTAGTGGCGGGCGATGTGGGGTAGATGAATTGATGTGATAAGGCAGCCTGAAAATGGGAAAAACCGTTTTCAGGCTGCCTTGTTATATGGCGATTATTCCAGCGTAACGCCGTCTTCCTGCATTTTTGCCAGCAGCGCGGCGAGTTTTTTCTGCGGGTCTAGCAGCGGGTCAAGAATATGCGCCGCCATGTTGTCGGTAGATTGCTGGATTGCCGCTTCGTTCGCACCGACTGCGCCGTGGAAAATAAACGGCGGCAAAAATTTGGTTTGGATGAGATTGGCGGTTTGTTGCAGCGGTTTCAAAAATTCGCTCATGGAATAGCTGTTGTAGCCGCCCGCCTGATACGAATCCGCCGGCCCTCCTGTGGAAATGGACGACACCCATTCTTTGCCCGCCAACGCTTTGCCCTGCGGGCCGTATGCCCAGTTGTAGGTCAGCACGTCGTCAAACCATTGTTTCATCAGAGGAGGCACGGAATACCAGAAAAACGGATGCTGGAACACCAAGCGGTCGTGCGCCAACAGCGTGGCTTGCTCGGCGGCAACGTCAATTTTGCCATCTGGATACAGGCTGTACACACGGCGCACGGTTACATCGGGCAGCCCTTCCAGCCGCTCTGCCCACAGGCGGTTTACGGTGGATTGTTCCAATTTGGGGTGGAAAACATTGACCAAAGTTTTCATGGCAGCGTCCTTTCTGCTGCGGTTAAAGATTTGGTTATTATAGACCTCGCATGGCAAATAGGCAGCCTGAAAATGGTTTTTCCCGTTTTCAGGCTGCCTTTTGCATAGCCATTATTCCACTTGAATGCCACACCCCGCTTTCGGCTTGTTGCCCAAGATGTTAATCACCTTGCGCGCGGGTTTTTCAGGCTGCCCGTCGTCTTCGTCGCGCGGGGCGGTAAAAGACACGGTTTCGCTGTCAAACGCCAAATCGCCGCCGTGTTTCAGCGCCTGCCCGCGCTGCAAACCCGCAAAGTCAAACAGTTCGGTGTCCGCCAGATGCGAGGGCACAACGTTTTGCAGCGCGGAAAACATGCTTTCAATGCGTCCTGGGAAGCGTTTGTCCCAATCTTTCAGCATATCGCCGATAACTTGGCGCTGCAGATTGGGCTGCGAGCCGCACAGGTTGCAGGGGATGATGGGGAACTGTTTTAACTCGGCGTATTTAATCAAATCTTTCTCTTTCACATATGCCAGCGGGCGGATAACGATGTGCTCGCCGTTGTCGGAAACTAGCTTGGGCGGCATGGCTTTGAGCTTGCCGCCGTAAAACATGTTTAAAAATAAGGTGGCGATGATGTCGTCGCGGTGGTGGCCGAGCGCGATTTTGGTGCAGCCCAGCTCTTTGGCCGTGCGGTAAAGAATGCCGCGGCGCAGGCGGCTGCACAGCGAGCAGGTGGTTTTGCCTTCGTCGAGCACGCGCTTAACAGTGGAATAGGTGTCTTCTTCCACGATTTTGTAGGGCACGCCGATGCTTTCTAGGTAGGTGGGCAGCACTTCTTCGGGGAAGCCGGGTTGCTTTTGGTCTAGGTTTACAGCAACCAGCTCAAACTCAATTGGCGCGGATGCTTGCAGTTGGCGCAGGATGTCCAACAGCGCGTAGCTATCCTTGCCGCCCGACAGGCACACCATAATCTTGTCGCCGTTTTCAATCATGTTGAAATCGTTAATCGCATCGCCCACGGCGTGGCGCAGGCGTTTTTGCAGCTTGTTGTTTTCTAATTCGTGTTTGGGTTTTTTAGACATGGTTGCGTGTTCCGAAAAATGAAAAGGCGCGATTATAGCGGGTTATAGTGTTTTCAGGCTGCCTCACCTATCTTTTCCAGCGCGTGAGGCAGCCTGAAAACCGCTTGCGGTGTTAAAATCGCCGCATCAATCTTGCCAACAAAGGACACGCCATGAAATACCGCATCGCCCCCAGCATTCTTTCCGCCGATTTTGCCCGCTTGGGCGAAGAAGTGCGCAATGTCATCGCCGCAGGCGCAGACATGATTCATTTTGACGTGATGGACAACCACTATGTGCCCAACCTCACCTTCGGGCCGATGATTTGCGCTGCGTTGCGTCCGCACACCAGCGCGCCGATAGATGTTCACCTGATGATTGAACCCGTGGACGACATGATTGGCGCGTTCATCAAAGCCGGCGCCGACATCATCACGTTCCACCCCGAAGCCAGCCGCCATGTGGACCGCAGCCTGTCGCTGATTAAAGACGCGGGCAAACAGGCGGGCTTGGTGTTAAACCCTGCCACGTCGATTGCGGTGTTGGAAAACGTGTTGGACAAGCTGGACATGGTGTTGCTGATGTCGGTGAACCCCGGTTTCGGCGGGCAAAAATTCATCCCGCACACGCTGGAAAAATTGCGCCAAACCCGCGCCCTGCTGGATGCCTACGAGCAGCAAAGCGGGCGGCGCATCCGCATAGAAGTGGACGGCGGCATCAAAGTGGACAACATCGCCGCCGCTGCCGCCGCAGGCGCGGATACTTTTGTGGCCGGCTCGGCGATTTTTGATGCGGATGATTATGCGGGCGTGATTGCCGCGATGCGGGCGGAGTTGGCGAAGGTATAGGGATGAGTTAAGGCATTAAGACAGCCTGAAAACGGTTGTGAATATGTTTTCAGGCTGCCTTTTCATGTTTACATTAGGCAGCCTGAAAACACTAAAAACAAAAACACCGTTATCCCAATCAACAAGGATAACGGTGTTTTGATTATTCTGATTTCAGGCTGCCGTTTAGCCTACCCAGCTTGCCACTTTGGCAATGCCCGCTTCGCTAAACAAATATTTCGCCAAGAAGAACCAGCCCGCCGAGCCCACCAGCGCGATGCCCATGTTCATCCCCATGCTTTCGGAAAAGCGGTCAATCGCTTCCAACACCACCACGGTAAACAAATACAAAATGCCCCAAGTGGTTAAAAGCTGTGCGTCCAAATCGGGCATCCCACTCCATTCCATTGTTGCTTTGATGACCATCGCCAACACGGTAAAGCCCAATGCTTCGCCCAATGAATTGACATCGCGGCTGGCAGACCAAATGCACCAAAAACCTAAAATAAACGCAATCAGCAAAAATGAACCGTACATGATGGTTTCCTTTTTTATATTTATTCAGAAATCGTTTGAATCAAAGTTTCAGGCTGCCGTTAAAGCATCGGCAAGCTGTTGAGCTTCGTTGAATTGGATGGTGCCTTCATAGATGGCACGTCCTGTAATCGCGCCTGCGATGCCTTCGTGTTGCACCGCGCAGAGTGCGCGAACGTCGTCCAGATTGGTTAAGCCGCCCGAGGCGATGATGGGAATATTGACCGCGCGGGCAAGATTGACGGTGGCTTCAATGTTTACGCCGCTCATCATGCCGTCTCTGCCGATGTCGGTGTAGATAATGCTGTTTACGCCGTCGTGTTCAAATTGCTGGCTCAAATCGGCGACGCGGTGTTCGGTTACGGTTGCCCAGCCATCAATGGCAACCATGCCGTCTTTGGCATCCAGCCCTACGATGATGTGCCCTGCAAATCCGCGGCAGGCTTCGCGCACAAATAGGGGATTTTTTACGGCGGCTGTGCCGATGATGACATCGGTCAAACCCAGATTGAGGTATTTTTCAATGGTGGCTAAATCGCGGATGCCGCCGCCCAGTTGCACGGGAATATGGGCGGATACGGCGGCGAGGATTTCGGCGATGGCGGGGAAATTTTTGGGCTCGCCCGCAAATGCGCCGTTTAAATCCACCAAATGCAAACGGCGCGCGCCTTGTTCCAGCCAGTGTTGCGCCATTTTGGCGGGGCTGTCTGAAAAGACGGTGGCTTGTTCCATTAAGCCTTGTTTGAGGCGTACGCATTGCCCGTTTTTGAGGTCAATGGCGGGGATAAGTTGCATGATTGGGTTAAGCTATGTAATT
The DNA here is from genome assembly GCF_014054985.1 of Kingella oralis. Taxonomy (NCBI): domain Bacteria; kingdom Pseudomonadati; phylum Pseudomonadota; class Betaproteobacteria; order Neisseriales; family Neisseriaceae; genus Kingella; species Kingella oralis. The sequence continues at coordinate 1,159,378 of NZ_CP059569.1, read as the reverse complement.
TATTTTGTATTTTAGCAAATTTACATAGTTGAGTGTTAAGTCTTTGTGGGTTTAGGGTTGCCAGTGTAGGAAATTTTGCAACAGTTGCAGCCCTGCTTCGTGGCTTTTTTCGGTGTGGAACTGGGTGGCGAACACGTTGTCTTTGCCCGCGATGCAGGCGAAATTTTGCGGGTAGGAGCTGGTGGCAAGGGTGATTTCGGGCTGCGTGGGGGCGAAATAATAGCTGTGGACAAAGTAAAAACGTTCATCTTGCGGGATATGGGCAAACAGGGGGTGGGCTTGGGTTTGGTGGACGTTGTTCCAGCCCATGTGGGGGACTTTGAGGCGGTTGCCGTGGGCATCGGTTTGCTGGGCATCAAAGCGTTTGACGCAGCCTGAAAACCAGCCCAAGCCTTGGGTGTCGCCTTCTTCGCTGTGTTCAAACAGGAGCTGCGCGCCCACGCAGATGCCGAAAAAGGGTTTGTTTTTCAGCGCATCGCGGATGGCTTCGGCAAGGTTGCTTTGGTGGAGGGCGGTCATGCAATCGGGCATTGCGCCTTGGCCGGGGAAGATGACGCGGTCGGCGGCGTAGATGTCTTGGGCGCGGGAAGTGAGTTGGATTTGGGTGGCGATGCCTGCGCGCGTTGCGGCGGCGTGGACAGATTTTTGCACGGAGTGGAGGTTGCCCATGCCGTAGTCGATGATGACGGTTTTCATGTGGATGTTCTTTGAAAGGGGTTAGGCGTTTTCAGGCTGCCTTTTTTTGGGAGGTGGGGTTGGGGCAGCCTGAAAACAGGATGGCAAGCGTTCGGGTGGGGCGTGCGGCTTTGCCGTGTACCGTTTGGCGATGTTTAATAAGATGGTGCGCGGTAGAGTCGCACATCCTGCTTATGCTGATGGGGCAGCCTGAAAACGGCATAACCGGCATTCCCTTGCATTGGGGTAAACATAAGACTAAGGCAGCCTGAAAATGCAATCTCGTTTTCAGGCTGCCTTGGCGCTTAGCTGTCGCGCAGTTCGCGGCGCAAGATTTTGCCCACGTTGGATTTGGGCAGTTCGTCGCGGAACTCTATGTCGCGGGGGACTTTGTAGCCGGTGAGCTGGGTGCGGCAGTAGGCGATGAGTTCGTCGGCGGTGAGGCTGCTGTCTTTTTTTACGATAAACAGCTTTAACGCTTCGCCTGTTTTGTCGCTTTTCACGCCCACGCAAGCGGCTTCCAGCACTTTGGGATGGGCGACCACAATGTCTTCAATCTCGTTGGGGTAAACGTTAAAGCCTGAAACCACAATCAGGTCTTTTTTTCTGTCCACAATTTTCAGCCAGCCCGCTTCGTTCATCACGGCGATGTCGCCCGTTTCCAGCCAGCCGTTTTGGTCTATGGCTTTGGCGGTTTCATCGGGGCGGTTCCAATAGCCGCGCATCACTTGCGGGCCGCGTATCCAAAGCTCGCCTGCTTCGCCGATGGGCACTTCGCCGCCGTGTCCATCGCGCAGTTGCACCTCGGTGCTGGGCAGCGGCAAGCCAATGCCGCCCGAGTATTCGGTGGCGTTAAGCGGGTTCACGCACACACCGGGGCTGGCTTCGGTTAGGCCGTAGGCATCCACAATGGGGATGTGCACCAGCTTAAACCATTGTTCGGCAACGGCTTGTTGGGTTGCCATGCCGCCGCCGAGGGCGAGTTTCCATGTGGAAAAATCTACGGTTTTAAATTCGGGGTTGTTCATCAAGCCGCGATACAGCGTATTTAAGCCGATGAACACGGTTACGAGGTGTTTTTTCAATTCTTTGATAAAGCCGTCTAAATCGCGCGGGTTGGCGATGAGAATGCTTTTTGCACCCGCCTTGAAAAACAGCAGCAAGTTCACGGTGAGCGCGAAGATGTGGTAAAGGGGCAGGGCGGCAATCACCACTTCTTTGCCTTCCACCAGCTTGGCTTTTATCCATTCGCCACCTTGCATCATGTTGGCGCAAATGTTGCCATGTGTGAGCATTGCGCCTTTGGCAACGCCTGTGGTGCCGCCCGTGTATTGCAAAAAAGCAAGGTCGTCGCGGGTGAGGGCAACGGGGGTGAACGGGTGCGCCGCGCCTTGCTTTAAGGCAGCCTGAAACGAGGTTGTGTCTGTTAATTGATAGCTGGGCACGGCTTTTTTGACGTGACGCAGCACAAAGTTCATCAACGTGCCTTTGATTGCGCCAAACATTTCGCCCACGCTGGCGATGATGATGTTTTTGATTTGCGTACGCGGCAACACGAGTTCCAGCGTGTTGGCAAAGTTTTCCAGCACGATGATGGTGCCGGCGCCGCTGTCGTTAAGCTGGTGTTCCAGCTCGCGCGGAGTGTAAAGCGGGTTGGTGTTTACCACCACCAAGCCTGCTTTCAAAATGCCAAACACGGCAATGGGGTATTGCAGCAAATTGGGCATCATCACGGCAACGCGCTCGCTGCGCGGCAGTTTGAGCACGTTTTGCAGATAGGAGGCAAAGTGGTCGGATAGCTCGCCGATTTGGCGGTAGCTGAGTTCTTTGCCCATACTGTAAAAGGCGGTTTGGTCGCCGAACTTGGCAACGCTTTGCTGCACTACGTCTATCATCGAGGTGTAGTGCGCGGGGTCGATTTCGGCGTTTACGCCTGCTTCGTAGCTGTTGAGCCAGATTTTTTCCATGTTGGGGGTCCTTGTGTAGGGGGTTAGGCAGCCTGCAAAGTGGGGCGAACCAGATTAAAGGTGGTTTTTGCCAACAATGTGGCAAAGGATTGTGGATTAAAACTGTTGCCTTTATACAAAACGGCATAGCGTTCCGCCTCTTCTACCCATTGATACGGGGCGATTTGAAAGCCGTTGCGCAGATAAAAATCCAAACGCTTTTGGCGTTGCAGCGCATCGGCAGCGGCGGCATCGGGGGCGCGAATGTCTAACACGATGGTATCGCTGGGATATTGCTGTTCCAGCGCGACTATGATGCGCGAACCATAGCCTTGCGAACGGCATTGCGCATCAACCGCAAAATAAAGCACAAACAACAAGCCTTCGCCGCGAATTAGGTAAACAAAGCCAATGGGTTGGTTGCCCTTATCGGCAATGGCATCAAAGCGAATAGCGGCGCGCAAGGAAAATAGCCGCAAGCTCCAAAAGGGGAAGCGATCTTCGGCGGCAAAGGCTTGTTGGTAAAGCTGTTGGGCGTATTGGCGCAGATGCGGCTGTTTGAACAGCGGGATGGGGATAAATTGCATACGGTTAAGTTGGGCGGATAAGGCAGCCTGAAAATAATGTTTAGCTCTGCCAAAACGCGCTTCGCTCGTTTTCAGGCTGCCTATGGCACAATAATCGGTTTATCGGTTTCGGTGATAATGCCGCCGCCAAGGCAGATGTCGCCATCGTATAGCACGGCGGATTGCCCGGGGGTAACCGCCCATTGCGGCGCGTCAAACACCAGCTCGGCGGTGTGGTCATCCAAATAGCGCAGTTCGCACGGCGCATCTGCCATGCGGTAGCGGGTTTTGCAGGTGTAGCGTCCTGCGGCGGGTTTTTCGGGCAGCGTCCACGATAGTTGGTTCATTTTCAGGCTGCCTGAATAGAGCAGGGGGTCGTCATGCCCTTGCACCACGATTAACTCGTTGCGGGCGAGGTTTTTGCCCGCCACAAACCACGGTTCGCCCGCGCCGCCAATGCCCAAGCCTTTGCGCTGCCCGATGGTGTAAAAGGTTAAGCCGATGTGTTCGCCAACTATTTTGCCATCGGGCGTTACCATGTTGCCGTTGTGGGTGGGTAGGTATTTTTGCAGAAATTCGCGAAATGGGCGCTCGCCAATAAAGCAAATGCCTGTGCTGTCTTTTTTGGCGGCAGTAGGCAGCCTGAAATCGCTGGCAAGGCGGCGCACTTCGGTTTTTTGCATACCGCCCAGCGGGAATAGGGCGCGTTCAAGCTGAAAGGGTTGCAAGCGGTAGAGGAAATAGCTTTGGTCTTTGCTGCCGTCCGCGCCTTTGAGCAGATAATGCACGCCATTGCGCACTTCTTTGCGGGCGTAATGCCCTGTGGCGATAGCTTCTGCGCCTTGCGCGATGGCGTGGTCTAAAAAGCATTTGAATTTGATTTCGGCGTTGCACAGCACATCGGGGTTGGGCGTTCTGCCCGCTTCGTATTCTTGCAGAAAATAGGCGAACACTTTGTCTTTGTATTGCGCCGCGAAATTGACGATGTCTATGTCTATGCCGATGATGTCGGCGACCGCCATCGCGTCGAGCGAGTCTTCCTTGATGCTGCAATATTGGTCGTTGTTGTCGTCTTCCCAGTTTTGCATGAAGATGCCGCGCACGTTGTGTCCTTGTTGGTGCAACAGCGCGGCGGTTACGGAGCTGTCCACCCCGCCCGATAAGCCGACGATGATGTTTTGGGATTGCATGATGAGTGTCCTTATGAAGCGGGCTATTTTAGCATGATGGCGATATTTCCAGGCTGCCTACGCGGGGGCGGATAGGCAGCATGAAAATGGGTGGGCGGGCAATGATATGCCGATGGTAAAGCCTAAGGCAGCCTGAAAACGGTTTGGCACCGCGCCAACTCGTTATCCCGTTTTCAGGCTGCCTTTGGGCTTATTTGATGATGGTGCCCACGCGGCTCATCTCGCCCGTGTTCAACCAAATCATAAACGCTTTGCCCACAATCAATTTGTCGTCCACAAAGCCCCAATAGCGGCTGTCTGCGCTGTTGTCGCGGTTGTCGCCCATGGCAAAATATTTGCCCGCAGGCACTTTGCATTTAAAGCCGCTGCCGTCTTCCGCGTATTCGCAATTTTGCTGCAAGCCGCTTTCAAAGCCCGTTTGCGCGAACATGGCTTGGTAATGATTCCATGTGGGCGCATCCACCGAAGGCGCGCCGTCCACTTTCAGCACATCAAACGTTTTGCCCTCAAAGGTGGACTGAAAACGCTCGGCTTGGCGCGGGATATTGCTGTTGCCATCATCGGGATAAGTGTAGCCGCCTTGTGGCACATCCACGCTGGCTTTGCCATTTACCGTTAAAATTTTGTCTTTATATTCAACCGTATCGCCGCCCACCGCCACAATGCGCTTGATGTAATTGTTTTGTGGCTCAACGGGATAGTTAAACACCACCACATCGCCGCGCTGGATGCTGCCTGTGGGAACGGCCACCGTGTTGAGCACAGGCACGCGAATGCCGTAGCTAAACTTGTTCACCAAAATAAAATCGCCTTTCACCAGCCCCGAACGCATGGAGCTAGACGGAATTTGAAACGGCTCAACAATAAACGTGCGCACCACAAACACCACCGCGATAATGGGGAAAAAGCCCGCCATGTAGTCGCGCAGATGGTTGTTATCAGGCTTGATTTTGTCTTTATGGCTGAGTTTTTGCCACAACCAAATCGCGCCTGTGAACGCGGTAAACAGCAGCAGCACGGCGGTGAAACTCCACGCCAAGCCTGCGGAGAGTATGCCGAATACGCCTATCATCATCAGCAAATAGCCCCATTGCAGGGTGTTGCTCCAATCGCCTGTTGCCAAGCGGTTTTTGTTGCTGGTTGCCAGCATGATGATGCCGACGATAAAGAGCGCGATGGCGCCGTAGAGAATGAAGTTGGTGTTCACTTGGGGGGATTCCTTTGTTGCGGGTGGTTTAGATTGGGTGGTTTTAGGCAGCCTGAAAATGGGTTGGGCGGCTATTTTTGCTTTTCAGGCAGCCTGAAAACTGCGTTTTATATGTTTCCGTAAACAGCCATCCAAAGCCACAGTAAAACGGTGAGAAGCAGGATGGTTTTCCAAGAATGGTCGCGTTTGCCGATTAGGGTTTTGACAAAAAACACCAGTGAAAAAACAGCGGCAAGAATGGTCCAAAAAATAACGACCATGCCGACCATCTGCATGATTTGCGACATGGGCTTGGGCGTGCGTGCCAAAGTATTCAAGCCGAAAACGGCGAGCCATGTGCCGACTAGGATGCCGATATTTTGCGCTTTTTCTGTTGCGGTGAGCTTGTTGCTTATGGTGGGTTTCCTTGCGGTGTGGGTGGGTTGGCGAATGGTTTTTCAGGCAGCCTGAAAACCTTATTTCTCCCCAATCTCCAAAATCGCCAAAAACGCGCTCTGCGGAATTTCCACATTGCCCACCTGTTTCATGCGTTTCTTACCTGCCTTTTGTTTTTCCAGCAGTTTTTTCTTACGCGTAATATCGCCGCCGTAACATTTGGCCAATACGTTTTTGCGCAGCGCCTTCACGTTTTCGCGGGCGATGATTTGCCCGCCGATGGCAGCCTGCACGGCAATATCGAACATTTGGCGCGGGATGAGTTCGCGCATTTTCGCTGCCAGTTCGCGGCCGCGCTGCACGGAGGTTTGGCGGTGCACAATCAGGCTCAGCGCGTCCACTTTGTCGCCGTTCACCATAATGTCCAGTTTCACGAGGTCGGACGGCATAAACTCTTTAAATTCATAGTCCAAAGAAGCGTAGCCGCGCGAGGTGGATTTGAGTTTATCGAAGAAATCCATCACCACTTCGTTCATCGGCAAATCGTAGGTGAGCATCACCTGCCGCCCGAGGTACTGCATATTGCGCTGCACGCCGCGTTTTTGGTTGCACAGGGTCATCACGTTGCCCACATAGTCCTGCGGCACGAGGATGGTGGCGGTGATAATCGGCTCCATAATGGTTTCGATGGTGCCGATGTCGGGCAGTTTGGACGGGTTTTCCACGTCTATTTTTTCGCCGTTTTTGAGCACGACTTCATACACCACGGTGGGCGCGGTGGTAATCAAATCCATGTCAAACTCGCGTTCCAGCCGCTCCTGCACGATTTCCAGATGCAGTAAGCCGAGAAAGCCGCAGCGGAAGCCGAAGCCGAGTGCCTGCGACACTTCGGGTTCAAATTTCAGCGAGGCATCATTGAGTTGCAGTTTTTCCAGTGCGTCGCGCAGGGCTTCGTAGTCGTGGCTTTCCACGGGGTACAGCCCGGCGAACACTTGGCTTTGCACTTCTTTAAAGCCTGCCAGCGGCTCGGCGGCGGGGTTGGCGGCAAGGGTTACGGTGTCGCCCACTTTCGCCTGCCCCAGCTCCTTCACACCCGTAATCAGAAAGCCGACTTCGCCTGCGGTGAGTTCCTGTTTTTGCACCGATTTTGGCGTGAACACGCCGAGCTGTTCCACCTGCGATTCGGCGCGGGTGGACATAAAGCGCACTTTGTCTTTGAGTTTCAGGCTGCCGTTTTTGATGCGGATAAGCATCACCACGCCCACATAGTTGTCAAACCACGAGTCGATAATCACGGCTTGCAGCGGCGCGGCGGCATCGCCCTGCGGCGCGGGGATTTTGGCGACGATTTCTTCCAGCACGTCTTCCACGCCCAGCCCGCTTTTGGCGGAACAGGTTACCGCGCCCACGGCATCAATGCCGATGATGTCTTCGATTTCCTGCGCCACGCGGTCGGGGTCGGCGGCGGGCAGGTCGATTTTGTTCAACACAGGTACGACTTCCACGCCCAAATCGATGGCGGTGTAGCAGTTGGCCACGGTTTGCGCTTCCACGCCCTGCGATGCATCGACAACGAGCAACGCGCCTTCGCAGGCAGACAGGCTGCGCGAGACTTCGTAGGAAAAGTCCACGTGCCCAGGGGTGTCGATGAGGTTGAGCAGATAGGTTTCGCCGTTTTTGGCTTTATAGTGGAGCGCGGCGGTTTGCGCTTTGATGGTGATGCCGCGTTCTTTTTCAATGTCCATACTGTCGAGCACTTGGGTGCTCATTTCGCGCTGTTCCAAGCCGCCGCAGTATTGGATAAAGCGGTCGGCAAGGGTGGATTTGCCGTGGTCGATGTGGGCGATGATGGAGAAATTGCGGATGTTTTTCATACAGTTGTCGAAGTGTCGGGATAAAGGTTTCAGGCTGCCTGAAAAGCGGATGGTATTTTCAGGCAGCCTGAAAGGATAAAAGGAAATAAAACGTGGATTTTAACAGAATTTAAAGATAAGGCAGCCTGAAAATCCCCACGGTTTTCAGGCTGCCTCGGCTAATACGAATTTACGGATGCGGCGGTTTAGTCGCCATTGTTTTCATATTCCGATTCCAGCGGGTCTTCGCCGTAATCGTTGTCGCCTTCCGTCCCTTTCATGGCGCACAGAACCAAAACAATAATAAGGCCCACATAAGGAATAATTCCGATTAGACTGAACCAACCGCTCCGGTTTGTGTCGTGCAGACGGCGTATTTGAACTGCCAACCCAGGCAGAAAGGTTGCCAAAAGATACAGACCGCAAATGGGCCCCAAACCTGTTTTTGGGTTGATCATGCCCAACAATCCATCAATAAAACCAAACACAAATGCCGCAATGACATGGAACAGCATAAACATCCAAAATTCTTTGAGGCGGGCCCGCCCGTTGAATCCCACATAATTTTTCAAAACGGCAAGATACCAATTCATTGTTAAATCCCTTTCAAAACAGTTAAAAAATGCAAATGAGCGCGCATTATAGCTGTTACTAGGGAGCTGTAAAGCAGAATTGCCTTTGTTCTTAACGGGTTTGGCGGATGTGCAACAATCCGGTATACGCCAAATGGAAGGACGGTATATTTTCAGGCTGCATCAGGCAAAAAGATTTGTGGCAGAGTAGCCAACCCGCCCCGCCGAAAATGCTAAAATCCGCCACCTTTTGATTGTGAATAGGCAGCCTGAAAATGCAAAACCCCCGCCCCAAGCGCACGCTATCCATTGCGCCGATGCTGGATTGTATAGATAGTAGATATTTTTAAAATAAAAACAATAAATTGATGTTTTAGTAATGAAAAATGGTGCAAATATGGTTCAATTAAAACTAATTGTCTAATTTATGCGGATTGTTGCGTGATTATGCCAATATTTGCCTAAATTTGAGTAATTTACAGCGTGCTAAAAATAGGGGCGAATGCCTGAATTCCAAAAGCGTTGAGCATATTTTTAGGCTGCATAAATTTTGCAAATTTTTTGAGTATCGCGGGCGCGGAGGGCAGCGCGACCAGCCAGCCAGTCAGCTCTACCTCGCAAAAATTTCCGCTCGCCTCCCTCCCCCGACCATCCGCGTCCAAACAAAGGCAGCCCGACCCCAAAAAACTTTGGTTTCAGGCTGCCTAAACTATTGACAAATTATTATAGAATACCTATAATACAACTATTGAGATTAAGGACTACCCAAAAGAAAACCCCGCATGGTGCGAGGTTAGGTTTAGAGAAAGGAGGTATCCATGATTAAGTTCTTAATCCTAGCGATTTTGTTACTCATCAGCTCCCCAGCTTGGTAACGTAGCAAAATCTGATTGATAAACCATCATACGGCGCGGACTAAGGAGACCGCGCCCCTTTCAACAAACGCAAATTTATCACAAGGACAACCCAATGGCAAATTCAAACACCGAACACAGTAAAAATCTGCGCCGCCAAACCGCCAACAAATTCTACAAGGAAAAAATCAAAACAGGCGAATATGCCCAAATGACCGTCAAAGGCAAAGCCGATGATATGGCAATCATCCGCGCCGCCATTGAGCGAGTAGGGGGCACCAATATCCAAGCCCTTAAACAAATCTGCGCCGAATGGCTAGCAGCTCAGTAAAACCAATATTCAGGCTGCCGCAATTTCAGGCAGCCTTCATTCATTCACGCGCTGCCACTCAAACAACGCCTGCTGCGCTTGGCTGTCCAAATAAGCCGCCACATCCGCAACATTGACCAGATAAGGCGACTTGCGCGAATTTTTATCTGCTCGGAAAACAGGGAATGGCAAGGATTGGCAGCTCGCCTTTTTTTTCATTTCACTTTCGCTCAAATGCGGCAACCATTGCCGTCGCACCTCTTCCAACGGAATACAGGTGGATTGATAACGCATGGTCAAAACAAAAGCAGTATTCAAATTAGACTGCATCTCAACACCTTTCAATCTCAAATCCAATATTTCTGTTCAATCTCAGCCAGCAAATCCGCCGCTTCCATCAACACACTTTGCACGCTGTCATATTGTTTCGGCGCAGCAAAACGGCGCAACTTCTCACGGCAAAGCTCAGGAGCTTTCGCCGAGTCAGGCAGCCTGAAACGCGGCTGCATCACATCAGCCAAATCATCCAACAACGCCGCATATTCGCGCACCACCCCACGACGCACCTCATCCTCCCGTTGCGCCCATGCCTCATCAACAGCGCGGGAAACCAAAGCCTCTCTTGCCTCAGGCGAAACCACAGGCCCTTGTCGCGTTTGCCATAACGCCTGCTCAATCAACGCCATTTCTTGCCCCTTAACAAATGGGTCAAGTTCCATATCGCGAGCCAATTCCCCCAACTGGCGTTTCAACTCATCGCGATAATCCCCGCCCAAAGCCGAAATATCCACCGCATCTTTACGTTTCTTAACGCAAACTTCCCCATCCACTCCACCAAATCGCAAATTCGTAGAGTTATTGACACAAGTCCAAGGGGCGGCTGCGCCGCCATTTTTAAACCCAACCGTCCACTCATGAATCCGAGAAATCCGAATTTCGCCCGATTTCGTATCCACCACCCCGCGCGTAAACTTGCCCACAGGCTCCCCATAGCGATTAGTCAAAGCAATCTGCGCTTCCTCCTTATATAGAGCAATCGGCAACGCATCACGGCAAACAAACGCACCGCCCATCAGGTGCACAAACTTACCCCAATCCCCCTTGTCCGCAGCCAAAGCCGCCCGCACGATCACATCATCCGCATCCCCCTCAGTCATACCCTCGCGGCGCAACTCGCGCCAAATGCCCACAGGCGCACCGCCAATCTGCTGAAACTGGCGAATGCCCCAAAGTGCCGCCCAAGCATCCACCCGCTCCGCAGTAACTACAACACTTTCCCCATCAACCGATTCCCAATCCTCGCCCACACCTTCGCCCGCATTATTTTTCCCATCAATATTCTTGGCGATATATTTAGCAATGTAGCCCGCCGCCGTCCCCTTATTCCAGTCAATCGCCTTAAACAATACCCGCGCCTGCACCTTCGCATTCCCAAACACTCGCCAATCCGCCTGCTCCCAAAAGGCCCCTTCCGTTTTCAGGCTGCCTAAAATCATAGCCAGCGGCTCCACTTTGCCGCCGCCCAATCGCTGTGCAGCCTGCAACGACCGCGCAAACTCTTTCGCCGCCTTTTGCGTCTCAAAATAAGTCAAGTCCAGCTCCTCGCGGTTCTCGCGGCAAGCATAACGCGCCACAATCCTGCGAAAAGCATCCACATGGCAAGCCTCCATAAAAAAAAGCCCATGCCAATGCGGACACCCATCATGATGCGGCTCAGCCACGCGAAAACCATAAATGCCAATTTCCGCCCGTTTCAAGGCAGCCTGAATTTTTGCCCACACCTTTTGCAAATAAGCCGCCGCATTACGCGGCGAGCTTCCGTCATATTTATCATTCACATCCCCCGAAATATGATGCGCCCGATGGAATCGGCTAGGGCAGGTCAGCGTCAAAAATTCCCCCACATGGTTCAAATCCCGCGCAATCGCCTCAAACCCCGCAATCCGCGTCATCAATTCCGCACGGCGCACCGCAGGATTGGCATTAGACTTTTCCACCAGCTCCGACAGCGCAAACTCCTGCCCCAGCTCATTAACCATACTCAGCGCCTGCAACAAAGCCGAATTACGCGCCTTTTGCGCACGCCTATCCTGCACCACGCGGTTAGAGCAAAAAAGCTGAGCGCGCTTATGCACCAAGTTGAACCCCGCACGGCGCACATGCTCGCGCGAACGGCGAATCAGTTTGCCCAACTGCCGATTCCAAAAAGCCCCATCCTGCAAACGCCCCAAAATGCCCGCTTCGCTTTTGCCCGCAAACACCTTGTCCCAATCCAAGCCCAAAGCCACAGCACGCTCGCGCAAATAATCCCAATCCCAGCCAAACTGATAAATCCCCTCGCGAAACAACTCCCCGGTCCGTTGCGCAAACTCACGAATCTCTGCATCGCTCGCTTCCACATCCAAAGGCAAAGCATCCGCGCAAGCAAGATAAGGCTCCGCCCACGAGCGCAGCGCATTATCCGCCTTCTCCACATCATAAAACTGGCGCTGCCAATCAGGCGTATCATCCCAACGCTTCTGCTTCACATTCGCCAATGCCAACCACTTTCTCGCGGCCAGTCTCTGCAAATCAGCCGGCAGTTTTGCAATTAACCCCTCGCTTTTGCCCACGACCTCAGTCAAAGGCGCACCAAAATTACTCATCACCAAACACCCAAACAAACAAAATCTAAGGTTCCAACACTACCCCCGCCATCACATCCCGCGCCCATTCTCGCTCATAAGCAGCCACTATTTCTTTATGCCGCATATCCTCTTGCCATTGCCGCCACGCCCCCTCATCCCAGCTTGCCCCATCCGCAATGCGTCGCTCCGTTACCACCGTCTCGCTACCCGTTTCACCCACATCACCGAGCGGCAACCACCACCCCAGCCCAAAGGCGCACAACCCAAATAAAATAATCCTAAACCAACTCATAATTTCCCTGCTCCTCAACGGGCAATGCTCGCGCATAATTCCGCATCTCATTCAAAGCATGGCGCAACAAATCATCATTGCCATCCAACTTCGCTGCCTTTGCCGTTTCCCGCCACTCAGTCGCTCTAACCCGATAAAACTCCAATTTCCAATCGTCCATTATCATGCTCACTCATCTGTGCTGTTTTGGATTGGCTCAGGCAACGGCTGCCAATGGGTAATATGGGCGTGTGAACCGTATGTATCCCATTCTATGGGTTCAAATTCATCCTTGATGTGTCGGGCAATCCCAACAGAACCATTTGACCATGCAACCAATACTTCTTTGTTTAATTCAGGCAGCCTGTCGTTTACGCTTATCCATTCGGATTGCGCGGCTTTGGCTTGCCAGCCTTCCCATTTGTACTGTGTACCAAGGCGGCTGTATTCGTCGCCCACTCGTCCCGTTTGCGGGTTGGTTGGATACAGTTCATCCATCCACGCCTCAAACGCGGCGCGTTCTTTCTCGATTTGTTCGGGTGTCATTCGTTTTCCTTTCTGTTTTCAAAAAAATCTTTAATCCGTTGCCCCATCCAACGCATCACCGGCACAGCCATACTGTTCCCGATTGCTTTGTATCTCGGCGCGTCGGGGCATTGTTCGGCACTTTTCCCGCGCCACGGATGCGGCTTCAATGCCGCTGCACAGGCTGGCGTAGCGGATGTTCATTTCAGGTAGCCTCCTTCATAAAGGTAAACCAATGCGTTTTGCCGTGGCGGCCGGTGGGATGCCCGAATAGGGGTTGGTTCGGGGTAAGTGCTAAAATCTGCGGAACTTTGATTTGGTCTTCGTTCCACTTAAAAATCAGCACGCCATTGGGTTTTAATACGCGGAAACATTCTGCGAAGCCTTTTCTGAGGTCGTCGCGCCAGTCTTGAGTAAGTTGACCGTACTTTTTGGCCAACCATGATTTTTTCCCTGCTCGTACAAGGTGCGGCGGGTCGAAAACCACCAAATTAAAACTGTCGTCGGCAAATGGCAGTGCGGTAAAGTCTAGCCGTATGTCTGGGTGGATTTCGAGGTGGCGCAGGTTGCCACGGTCTTTCAGGTAGTGGCTTTCGGTGCGCAGGTCGCCAAACAGGCAACGCTGGTCTTGCTTGTCAAACCACATCATGCGGCTGCCGCAGCAGGGGTCTAGAACACGCATTTCATTCCGCCTCCGCCCAGCTCGCGCCATCCAAGCGTTTCAACTCCCCCAAAATCCCACCAATAAACCCAGCAACTTCCAAATCACCCACTAAAAACGCAGCTTTCCGTACTCCCCTCAGTTTATGAAATGTCGCCGTAGCTCCCACATCATCACCATACCGCACCTTGTTCAAAATCGCCGCCTGCATATCACTCGCATACTTTTTCAGGCAGTCTTTTTGTTCTCGCTTTAAGCTCATCTCTAATCCTTTCCGATTGCAAAACCCGTTCAATAAAATCCCGATTCACCCTAGGCTGCGCAGGTTCAACCCCCAAACGCCGCGCCGCCGTTTTCGCCGCCCGAATCAATGTATCAATCCGCATCAAATAATCCGTCAGCTCATAAAAATAAAGCTGAGGCAACCGCAGCTCATGGCTACTGCGAATCGTATTAATTTGCGCCAACACCTTAACCACCACCGCGCACAGCTCCTGCAACAAAACCAAGTCATTCGCCTGGTCAAAACTCAACAGCAACCGCTCCAACACCCCCTCATCAATCGCCTCGTCAGGGTCATTCGCCACCCGCCGCACCGATAACAACGGCACATCCACCTCAGGTTTCTGCGCCATTTTCTGCGCCAACCGCCCCCGTATCGCCGCCAACGCCGCCCGTGATACCGCCGTATGCCTATCCGCTACACCATTCGCCATCATCATCCACACTCCTCATCAACAAACTTCAACGCTCATCTCGCCGCATCGCCTTGCCATCCTGATGCTTGCCCAGCTCCCCAATCCCCACCCCTGAAATCCCCACCAACTCCCGCCCCGTAACCGAGTCATAAATCACATACACCCCGCGCTGCCGCCCGTAAGCCAAATCATCCCGAAACACCGAAACCCGCTTCACCCGAAACCGCGCCGTCGTTTCCACCTCCAACTTGCTGCCCAAATTAAACACCCGCTGGTCAGCCTCATTATTCAAATTCAACTCACGCCGCTCACCGCAGCCCCCAAGCCACAACACCCAGCCCAAAATGCCCAACAAAGCCAAAAACCGCATCACATACCTCCAAAAACAAAACTAAAACAACCGCTCATCCGATTCCGCCCGCTCAAAATACTCAGCCTCCACCTCTGGCGGCAAAGTATTCAACGTGTTATGGCGTGGCGGCGGCGACAGCGTCCGAATAATCTCCATCGTCGCCACCCCCGTCCAGCCGCAGCGCATGTTCTGGCACTGCACCCGAAATTCCCGCGTTCGCGGGCTGATGCTATGGCTGCTCTCAATCAAACACCGCGTCCCACAATTCGGGCACACCACAACCGCCCGAAAATTTCCCGCCGTCCCCTTATTCCGATTTTTCAAAGCCATCGGCAAAATCTCCAAACACACGTTCCGTCAAAACCGCAATGCCCAACACCTCGCGCACCGAAGCATAAGCCGCCCGAAAAATCGCCGCGTTCTCCTCGCGCGACACCCGCCCGTCATCCGTAACCGCCTGCCATTGCTGCGACAACGTCCCCAATTTCTCCACCGCCCGCGCAAAGCACAGCAAAATATCCTCCCCTGCCAAAGCCGCCGCATCCAATTCAGGCAGCGGCACAAACACCCCGCCCGACTGCATCGCCACCGCTTCGGCAAAATCGCAACGCTCCGTCATCTTTTGCAGCAGCATTGCCTGCTCAATGCTCATCTGCTGCCCCTTAACCTCATATAACCGGTTCTCCAAAGCCGCCAGCGAAAGCCCCAACATCGCCGCACTCGTCGCATAGCCCCCGTTAGGCGACTTCGCCATTTCCCGCAAAGCATGGTTAATCACATTCCCGTTCATAACAAATCCGCTCCTATCTTGGTTTTCCAAATCCACAACAATCATTAAGATGCCAACCCAAGCCGCTCACGCGCTTTATTCACCGCCGCATCCCGAATAAACCCGCACACCGTCGCCCCATCCAGCTTCACCGCCTCGCGCACCAAATCCATATCCGCGCGCGGAATCCAAACCTGCGCCAAATAAGAATGCTCCAACCTTTTATCCCGACGCGCCTTGCAATAAGTCGTGCCCTTGCTTTTTTCACTAGCCATGTGTAATATTCCTGCCTTGTAATATTCGTTAAATTGCATTTGCCATGCCCCAAAATATTGATGACTTAATCCTCAACAACCAAGTAAACAATATTGCGCTCTCTGCCGCCCTCGCCGTGCTAAATAAATACCCCGACGGCTTATCAGCCTATCGTGGTTATCTGCTAGCCATTGCCGAGAAAGCATTAGCCAAAGGCGATATGCAAACCCATAACTTACTCACACTCACCCTTGCCGATGCCGATGATGCGATTGCCCTTTTGCAATCAACTGCGGCAAAGTAAGCCCCTTGCCTAAGGCATGGATTAGGCGGAGTGTTTGTAAAAGTGATTCGTTGCGCACATAAGGCAACGAGTTTTCTGCCATATTAAGCACCTCTCTTTAAGTTAGTTAGCGTTAAATAAAGTAATATTTGTTTTGACGGAGTGAATATTACAGTCTTTAAGATAGCACCGCAACCCTTTGGATAGTAAATTGTACTATCCAAAGAGTAATTGTTTTGTTTTTATTGGATTTTTTTATGTCTGAAAATAGCATTGACCGCGCAAAAATAGCAATCGGTGCTAAATCTGATTCAGATTTAGCACGATGGCTAGGCTTTGCAACGTCTGTTATTTCAGGATATAGACGCAGAGAGACTGTTCCGTTGGAACAGTGCATTAAGATTGCCGAGCAAACAGGCGTTTCCCTAGACTGGTTGATACTCGGCAAAGGCGACCCCAAACCTCAGCATCAGCCGCAGAGTGCCGTGCAAGATTACGACGACCAAGACGCTGTATGGGTGCCGTTGTATGATGTTTACGCCAGCGCAGGCGGCGGCGAGGATGTTTGGGGCGAAGAAATTGAGCAATACATCCCTTTCTCTCGCGTTTGGCTCAATCAAAAAAATCTCCACAGTAAAAACCTATCCTGTGTCAAAGTGCGTGGCGACAGCATGGAGCCCACGCTAAACAACGGCGATGTCATTCTCGTAAATACCGCCCGCCAAGTCGGCGATGGCGTGTTTGTGGTGCGCATCGGCAGCCTTTTGCGCGTCAAACGCCTGCAAACCCTGATCAATGGCAGCCTGAAAATCAGCAGCGACAACCCCATTTACGAATCCGAAACGCTTAACCCCAAAGAGGACAGCGATTTCGCCATCATCGGCGAATGCCATTCCAAAATCGCACGCGTCGCCTAGATAAATTTTCGGCAGCCCGTTTGTTTTCAGGCTGCCTTTATATTGCACGGTCATCATGGATACAGCTGCCCAACCTCAACAATATTCTGATTTAGCCGTTATTTTTGTCCTGCTCTACACCGTCATCTCGGTTGTGGCATTGTCTGTATTCTTTGCCAAAAAAAGTAAACGGCATCTCATTTGGACGCTCACGCTAGGCTGGTTATTGGCATTTGTCGCGGGTTTTTTGTTGGTTGATTTATTCAACGCAGGCTGGCTAGGCGCGATTGCCAGCATCATCCTAAGCCTATTGAGCTTTGGAGCTTGGCTAACTTGGTTCGGCTATCAAGCCCCCGATTCCCCTCGTTTGCGCAACCATACCCAGCAATCCCACACCCAATCAGAAATTGAGCGCCTGCGCCGCCTCGGTGCCCCGCATCGCCAAGCGGAATCCATCACACCCCCTCGCTTTCCTACCACCCCGCCGCCCCTATCGCCAGCCCAGCGCAAAAAAATCAAAAGACAACGCAACCGCCCCTCAACCACCACCCCAACACCGCCCACGCGCGACCCCTATGCGCACAAAGGCACGCAAGTTGCCTTTACCTACACCAACAACAAGGGCATCACCAAATCGCGCCGTGTCCAAATCACCAAAATAGACAGCATTTATCTGCGCGGCATAGATTTGGACATCCACCAAATGCGCACCTTTTCGCTCAGCAAAATCCACCACCGAGAAGTAACGGACATCAACACAGGCGAAATAATCAAAAATTTATAGCCGCCACAACAAAGGCAGCCTGAATTTCAGGCCGCCTTTTTTTTCACTCTCTATTTTTTCGCCGCCGCCTTGCCGCCCGCCTGCTCATCCTCCGCCTCAATCCGCGCCTCAAACTTCACGCTGCTACTCAGCCCGCTTTGGCTAAGCTGGTGGCTCAGCTCCACAATAAGCCATTGCTGGTTATCAATCTCAGGCTTAAACCCAACCACATCCACAGGTATCTCGGGAAACAAATCAGGTCGCCCCGTCGCCAGCGTCAGGCTAAATTCCGCCACACCGCGCGCCAGCTTTTTAAACGCCGCCGCCGCACCGTGCCATGCCGTTGCTTCGCTGGCATAAAGATGGCGCAGGGTTTTAATTTTCAAGCCGTCGGTGTTGATTTTGCGGTGCTCCATCGTGGTCTTGTGGGTGGTTTTGCTGCGCACCACCTTGCCCGTTTTTTTATCCTTGCGCGGGCGTTTATACACATGCGTCTTGCTGGTCGTGCGCTTTTCAGGCTTCAAATTCGTTTTGTCGATCACCACTTCCATGCGTTTGCCTGTTTTTTTGTCCGTGTAATACGCTCGAACCGCTGTATAAGCATTTGCTGCGTTGTAGCCAAAGCGGTGCTGGTCGCCCAGCTGCCGCGTAATGCGCAAGGTCGGTATCTTAATGCCGCTGGTGGTCAGGCTCTCGCCCATCGGCGCAAAAATCAGCTTGCCCTGCTTCACCGTCGCAATCGCATCATGCTGTTCCGCCAAGCGCGTTAAAAAGCTCGCGTCGCTCTCCTGCGTCTGGTCAATATGCTCAATCTTGATGTTTTTGTATTGTGCCGCAATCGCAGGCTCATATTTGTTTGCCAGCGCAATCGCGTGGGCAATCGCATACAGCGTGGTTTTGTGCCAGCTTTTTTCTTTCTGCTCCATCAGCGTGTCGGCAATATCCGCCGCCCGCGCGGTCAGGCTCAGCGTGTCGGGGCCGCCTTGGCAGGTGCATTCGGTCAGCGTGTATTCGCCTTTGTCAATCAGCCCCGTTTCCGCATAGCCCAGTTCTAGCGTAATTTTGCTGCCCGCTTCGGGAATCGCCAGCGCGCCATCATAATCGTTCAGCTCAATGGTTAGCTCGTCCGCTTCAAAGCCGCGTTTATCAATCAGGCTCAGGCTAATCAGGCGCGACATCGTTTGCGTGCCAAACACTTGCCCGTTCAGCGTCAGCTTGGCTTGCGGGGTCAAATGCTTGCCGTGGGTGTTCGCCGCGCCAAAGGTTTTCCATGTTTGGATGAGCCGCTGTTTCAAATCCATATCACACCCCGCTCAGCATGCGCACCAAGCCCACAGCCAAGCCCAATGCTTCGCCTTTCAGCCCAAAGCTGTGTTCGGCAACTTTTTTCAGCGTCATGCTAAAACTGATGCTGCGCGCCTTGCTGTCATACATCAGCTCGCTGCGGTTTTCGCTAATGCTTGTAATCACAAAGCTGCCCATCAGCTTGCCCGTGCCCAAAATCAGCGGGTAAGCCTGCCCCGTGTCCGCCATTTTGCGCAGCCATTCAATGCTGAAATCGCCGCCCGTAATCTCGGGGCGCAGCTCGCATTTCAGCGTCATTTCGTCAGGCTCTTTGCCCACATACTGCGATGGCGCAAAATCCTTGCCCACAATCGCCCCATGCGGATGCTTCCAAGATTGGTTGCGGTCTAAGCTCTGAAAAGGGATGGTGTAGGTGGTAAATACAAACATCCCCAAAGCGGCGAGAATAACCATGTTTTTTTCCTTTGTTTGCGTGTTTTCAGGCTGCCTTATGGCAGTTAATCCGCATCCAGCAAGCTGCTGTTGCGTCGGCGCTGCGCCATGCTGCCGATGCGCTCCAATTCGCGGCGCACCGCAGCCGCAATATCCTGCGCGCTTTGCTGCGCCGCAGCCTGAATGTTGATGGTAATGGATTGTGTCAGATTGTTTTCAGGCTGCCTGTTGTTGCCGGCGACAGATGAGCGCAAGGCTGGCGCGGGGCTGCTGTTGCCCGAAAAATAGCGGTTCGCCTTCTGCAATGCCGCGCCTGCCAAACCTGTTTTGCGCAGCCGCTCCAATGCGCGCCAGCCGCCAAACCGCGCCACATCCGCTTGGTTAAACACCACTTCGCCCTTGTGTACCACGCCCGCCACATCGTTCACGCCGCCATGCCCCGTGTAGCCCCCGCGCGAAAACCCCACCGCGCTTTTTACCTTGCCCCAAGTGTTGCTCGCCGCCTTGCCCATATCAAAATTTTGAATCGCTGCCTTGGCTTGCTGGATTTTGCCAATCAAATAATCAAATTTCGCGCCCAACGTGTTAATCAGCGCAATCGGCGCGCTTAATGCCGCAATAAACGGATTGTCGCGCAACACGCCTTTCAGCCATTCCCAGCCCGCAGCAATGCCCGCTTTCAGCCTATCCCAGTTGGCAATCATGGATAGGATTAAACCAATCGGACCCATAAGCGCGCCAATAAATGGGTTATCGCGCAACACACCGCGCAACCAGTTCCATCCCGCAGCAATGCCCGCTTTCACTCTGTCCCAATGCATCCACAGCGCAACAATCAAGCCGACCGCAATCAATGCCCAGCCAAAAGGATTGCTCACCATAAACGTTAAAGCCGCGCGCCCAAACGTCAGCAGCGCCGTGCCCAATCCGCCCAACAAACGCGTAATCATGGGCAGCACAAACGAGCCACGGCTCAGCAGGTTAAACGCCATCGCCCAGCTCGTCTGCATAGCGGCCAGCGGCAACATAACCCCCGCCACCACCAAAGAAACCCCCGCAATCGCCACTGCAACAATGCCTGCCGCCGCCGCAACTTTCATAATCGTATTCGCCGTTTTCGGGTTTTTCGCCGCCCAAGCGCTGAGTTTTTCGTTCACTTCGCCAATCCATGTCACCACGCTTTTCAGCTCGGGCGCAATCGCCTCGCCCATGCTGGCAAGAAAGTTGGTAAACGTCCCCGTTGCCGCGTCCCACAAATTGCTCAGCGTGCCCAGCTGCTCGTTCACGCGCTGGTTTAAGCTGGCTTGTGCTTCCATTTTGGCAGCAAATTCGTTATAGCCCTCTTGCCCCTTGCTTATCATGGTGTTCAAGGCTTGCAGCGTTTCCGCGTCGTCGCCAAAAATACCTTTCAGCACTTTCAGCCGCTGCTCGGTGTTGAGCTTTTGCAACTTGGCAAGCTCGGTGTACATCTTTTCAATACCGCCAAACTCACCCTTGCCATTGGTGAAATCCAAGCTGATGCCCGTGCCTTTGGTTACTTTGGCTATTTTTTTGCTATCCATTGCCAGCGTGAATACTTTGCGCAAAGCATTGCCCGCGCTCTCGCCGCTCAGCCCCGCTTGGTCTAGCATCCCAATCAAAGGGCTAAACGTTTTAATCGCCGCTTCGCCTTTCAGGCGGGTTACATCCAGCGCGGGCGAGAGCTTGGAGAATGCGCCCAAAATATTGTTGTCATCCACGCCCGCATAAAACAGCCGCTGCACGCTGTCCATTAAGCCCAGCATTTCTGTTTCTGTGGAGCGGGTGGCATCTTGCAGCTTGGCAGCCATTTCCGCCGCCGCTTCGGGCGTTTTTTTCAACTGTACCGCCAGCAAGGCAGCTGCTTCGCCTGTGCCACCGAGCACCGTCTCCGCCGAAACGCCTTGCCGCATCAGCATGGTCATCAGGTTTTTAAAATCGGCGGTCGTACCGGGCAGCTTGTCGCCCAAGCGCGTCGCCAATTCGTTTACCGCCTGATACTGCGCCGACACCTGCCCCGTTTTATCCATCATTGCCATGCGCAAATCGGTGCTGGCGGCTTCGGTTTCGGCATAGGCTTTTAACGGCACCATCAGCGTGCGCCCGATGCCCGCAGCAGCTAAACTGGATGCGGCGGAAGTGGCAAGGGCGCGCCTGCCTGCTTGGCTCATGCGCTGGCTGCGTTCACGGGCGCGGTCAAGTCGGTTCAATGCGGCGCGTTCGCGCTCCAATGCGTGTGCCGCTTCATCATGCTCACGGTTCAGGCGCGCTTGCGATTCGCGCAGGCGCGTTGTGCTGATGCCTTGTGTGCGCAATTCATTGCCCAAGGCGTGCGAAGATTGTTGCAAGCGTTGGTATTCTTGTTGGCTTTGCCGCATGCTGCGTTGGAGCTGCGTCCACTCGCGCTGTTGTTCGCGGGTCAGGCTGCCTTGTTGCCGTTGCGTTTGCGCCAGCGACTGGATGCGCTGTTGCGTATTCTGCATTTGCGCATCAAGTTGGCGCATGGCTTGGCGTTGGTTGATGTATTGCGTCAGGTTGTTGCGGTTGCGTGCGCTGCGGTCAAACGCTTGTTGCAGCCTGCCCAGCCGTCCGCTTAACCCTGATGCTGCGTCCCGCACGCGGTTCATCGCGTTGCTGGCGCGGTCGCTCGCATTCATAATAATTCGTAAAACAAGGTTGTTATCTGCCATAGCGTTTTTCCGTTTTGCTGATTAAAAAAGGCGGAAATATCCGCCTGTGTGGTTTAGCTCGCTTCGCTGCTTTGGTTGGCGATAATCGCGCGGTGCGTCCAGCGTAAAAGCTCGGACAAGGTGTATTCGCGATAGGGCGCGATGCCGCCGCCAAAGGTGAGGGCGCATTGGGCAAGGCAATCATCAATCGCGTTGTAGTATTGCAGCTCGTCCCGCGCGGCTTCGTCCCAAATATCCTCTGCCCGCGCAACTATTCGGGCAAAGTGCTCGGCGCGGATTCGGAGCCCGCAAGGTATCCCAGTTCGGCAAGCGCCGCCGTCATCTCGGCTTTGGCTGCCGGTGGCGCGGAAAAAAAATTTAGCGCGGCATTGAGCACATCGGCATCGGCAAGGCTCAATTTGCCGTATTCCACACGGGTCAGCGCGGGTGTGCTGATTTTTTGCAGCAGCTTTTGCACTTGGTCGGTGTGTTTGATTTTGATTAAGTCTTGGCTCAATCCGTCTAGGTCTTTGGCATAAGGCTCGCGCAGCTGATATTGCGCGCCGTTGGATAGCGTAACCGTCAGATTGCCGTTGGCTTGGATTTGAATACTTTGGGTCATAGGGTTTTCCTGTTAGGTAAAAGAATAGGGTAGGGGGGCGGCTTTCAGGCTGCCTCAGGCTTATAAGCCCAATGCTCGGCGCAAGCCCGTGCGCTCGTCTTTGCCGCCAAAAATGGCTTTGTTGCCCAGCACGTCAAATTCAAGGATAGGTTCGCCGTCCAGCGTTTCTTTCCAATAAACAAGGGCGATTTTGAATTTATGCTCGCCGCCTTCGTTTTGCTTGTCGTTGCCGGGGTCGGCTTCAATAATGCGTCCGCGCGCTTCGCCTTTAAGCTGTTGGTAGCTCTCGCCGTCCTCTTGTTGCAATGCGCCTTGATAGCGAATCAGCGTGCCGCCGATGGTGGACGACATGGATTTGAGCATATCGGCTTCGTAGCCTTTGGCGGTGATTTCCATTTCCAGCTTGTCGAATCCGTGCACGGTGGTCAGCTCGGTCATCACGCCGCCCGGTGTGTAGTCCTCGGTCTTGCGGCTGATTTTCGGGCGGCTGATGTCAATAAGAATGCCGTATTTGTCCTCTCCGTTGATAAAAGCAGTAAAGCCTTTGAGCTGGCGGGGTAATTGCATGGGGGTGTCCTTTGGGTTTGGGCAGCCTGAAAGCCGTCATGAAAACAGTTTCAGGCTGCCTTTGGGTTAGATGGTGGTGGCTTTCAGGCTGTTGGCAAAGCTCACAACTTTGTTGGTCAGGTTCACAAAGAAGGTGTCGGAAACATATTGCTCCAATACCAAGTTCTCCAACGGCGGCACGGCGGTGAATTCGTAGCCGAAAGTAAATTGCCCAGCCTGCACATTGGTTGCTTGGTTTTTGTTGGCATCCACAAACACGCGCGCACCCAGCA
The DNA here is from genome assembly GCF_014054985.1 of Kingella oralis. Taxonomy (NCBI): domain Bacteria; kingdom Pseudomonadati; phylum Pseudomonadota; class Betaproteobacteria; order Neisseriales; family Neisseriaceae; genus Kingella; species Kingella oralis. Next base: position 1,135,845 of record NZ_CP059569.1, on the reverse strand, counting down.
GCATTCCTTTGTAAACATATTCCGACAGCTTGGCGTTGATGCCCATAATGATGTCTTCCAACAAGCTCGGATGCATCGGTTTGTCCATCGCCCACAAAAACGAGCTGGCAATGGTTTCTTGGATAATTTGCGCGCTGCGCACCGTTGATTCAAACGCCATCATCGGGTCTTCCGAGCAGGTGCGGTTGCCCCATGTGCGAAAGCCGTTTTCGCGGATCAGCGTGGTTACATCGGCGTTGTTGAGCGTGTTGGCATCGCATTTATCGTCCAACAAATCAAAGCTGCGCGGCAGTTTGAGCTGGCTCACGCCGTTAATCACCGTATTGGAGATGGTTTTATGCCAGCCGATTTGCGTGTCCAGCTTGGCGCGTGCGCCCAAAATGCGGGCAATAGTGGCATCATCCTCGCCCTTGTCGTCGATAAACTGGTTATCAATCAACATGATTTCGCGTTGCCCGAAATTCTTACGATAATTCGCCACTGCGCTGATGTCGGGGTTGTTGCCCGCGCTGGCATAGATAAATGCGCGCGTCTCCTGCGCCACGCCTGCCAGCTCGGCAATCACCGATTGGCTGTCCAGCATCGGCACGCCAAGAATTTTAGGCGTGTAGCCCGTAACCGCCCGCGCGCGGCGCAAGGCTTTGATGCCCGTATAAACGCCGCCCGTTGCGCTGCCGATAATATGGTTGCGCTGCTCCTCCGCATCATCAGCATGCGGCACGCGCACCACAATAATCTGCGCATCCGCTTGGTCGCAAATGGCATCAAGCGATTTTGCCAGCGTGCCTTTTTCTCCTGCGCTGGCAAGGGCGCGATAAGCAGATGTGTGAAATACAGGGGTGTTCAGCGGAAATTGTTTGTCATCGGCATCATCAGCGGTGGCAACAATGCCGATAATGCTGCTGGCAATATCGCTAATGGCGCGTGCGCCTTTGGTAAATTCTTTGGTGGTTACGCCATGATGGCGGGCGGCTGTGGTCATAAATTCTCTCCTGTTGGCAATAGCAGGATTGTTGGGGATTGCTTATCGCTTGGGTAGCGTTTTAGGGATTAAGGGAGCGGTTTAGGTTGTTGCCCATAAAAAACCGCCCGATGTATAAAGCCCCGTTGCCAAACAATAAAAAAACCAGCTAGACATCTAGCTGGTTTAATCAATTTGCAGCGGCTGCCCTCCGATAATCTCCGCATCCCACCCTTTCCACTTTTTCTGCCGCCCGCGAACGATGATGCCAGTCGCAAAAAATCATACCCTATTTGCAGGATAAATCCACTACAAATTTGTTGCACAATGTGCAATAGTATTTCAAAACACCAAACCCGCCTTAATGGCGGGTTTAATCTTTGGCGGCCACCGGAATCAACCGAAGAACCACCAAATGGCAATCAGTTTGGCGATTATTGCAAATGTCCAGCCTGTGCCGTAGGCGAGCCGCCGTGCTTCCGCTCGGCCGTAGATTTGGGTGCATACAGCTAGGCAGGTCCTATAAATGACGGCATCAAGGATAAGGATAATGCCGATGGTAAAGACAAAATGTTGAAGATGGGTCAGTTGTGCTGTAAACGCAGGAGGAATTACGTGCATAGGTTATCCTTTCAAAATTGATAAATGGAGGCGCCTGCCGCCGTTGCCGCAACCGCTTGGCGTATGACACCTATATATAGATGTCAATCATTAAGGCAGTGATACCATAACACAAAACCGCCCTCCCGGGCGGTTTCTTAATCAGTTGCCAAACTCTTCATCGAGAGCGGCGTTGGCGGCCGCAGCGTAGTCTTCCAAGTCGCTGCTGTTGCTTGTTACTACATCCATTACACGGTCATATCCGTGTTCTGCCACCAGTTCGGCAATGCGGTTTTCTAGGGCTTGGTTGTCGGCAACCACTTTCGCCCACCAGTCATAATCGGCTTGGCTGATGGCAAAATCAGCGTTTTCATCGGTTTTTTCAAACTCGCGGTCAAACGCGCCGGTGTTGCCCACAAAATCAAAAATGTAATCGCAACCTGTTTTGGGGTCGATGATGGCCAAAGTTTCGATTGCGCCGGTTTCTTTGATGAACAGTTCCATTTTTGTCTCCTATCCGCCCGCAGGCGGTCAGTTGGTTAATCAGTTGTTTATCGCGCTGTGCTGCGATGTGTGTATTATATCCCATTGGGATATTTATGCAAGCACTTTTTGCACTTTTTTTGTCAAAATTATTTATTGCTTTGTTTTAATTGAACTTTAATTTGCTCTTTGACCCAACTGCCGAAGTTGGGCAGGGATTGGGCGAAGTCCAACAAATCCTGCTCGGTGTCGCGGTTGAACGAAACCGTCTTGTTGGTGCTTTTGGCCGCGTATTTGGCGCGGGCTTTTTGTAGTGGGGTTTTGTCGGCCACGGTCAATCCTCCAGCTCTCTTGTCGGGGTGTCCAGCTCGTCAATCACGTTATGCAGCGCGGTAAACTTGGGACGGTTCAGCCCGCCCAAATCGCCGAACAGCTCGGCAATGCGCTCTTCGTCCTGCGCCGCCACTGCGCGTTTGAGCCGCTCAATCAGTGTAATGTAGTCCTGCTCCCATTTGTCCGCCCACTCGTGGGCAAAGTCCAGCCGTGTTTGGCGGTTTTTGGATTTGCGCAGGCGCTCGTAAATACTGGTTCGGTTTTTTGACATCGGGTTATCCTTAAAAACAAAAACGCCCGAAAAATCAGGCGTTTTAACGTATAAATTTTAGTTTCAACACACGCCCTTGCGGGCGAAAATACGAACATAACTACTTTAGTTTCAACACACAGCCGCTTGCGGCGGCTGAAACAACGGGGCAGACTTTACGCCTTTTCGTCTGCCCCGTCAATATTATCGCGTTGTGATGATAATTTGCAGTCTATCTTTTTCCCAGTTGCCGTTAAAACCTTTAAGATGCTCGATGTAATATTTTGCATCGGTATGGGCAAAAAACGCATCAAATTGGCTTTGGAATTTGGCGGCCCAGCCGTCAAGGGCTGATTCGAGCCGGGCATCGGCAATATCCATGCCCTCCGGAAGTCTTAGGGCGTAAAGGTTATTTGCTTCAGCCCAAAAAGCCGCAACCGAATCCAAGATGTCATTAGCCCAAGCTATTTGTTTTTCAGACCCTGACAAGTATTCGGGGCGGTTAATGATAACTGGCAACATGGCAAAACGGTTTTTACCGCCAAAATCTCTAATTTCGTATTTCATTTTTTGTCTCCTACCCGCCCGCAGGCGGCCATTTAGTTAATCGGTTGTTTATCGCGCTGTGCTGCGATGTGTGTATTATATCCCATTGGGATATTTATGCAAGCACTTTTTGCATTTATTTTGCAAAAGATGATGATGCTATTGATTTTATTGTGAATTTATTTTGTTTAAAAAAGAACCGCCGCGCAAAAGCACTAGCATCAAGACTTTTGCGCGGCGGTTTTGCATTTTTACCGCTCAAAACGGTAAACCATATTGTCCTCGTAGCAACTGCCTTTGGACAGCGTGCCCCGTATCGTTACCTGCCCAAACCCCGCCCAGTTCGCCCATTCCTGCGGCTTGTATTGCCGCAGGAAGCCCAGATAATCCAAAAACTCGCTCCTCGTGCTGCTGAAAAACACAAACGGCGGGCGCACCATCTGCGCCAGCGTCAGAAACGGCACCATGCCGAAATAGGTTTGGTTGGCGTACATGCCCTGTTGGGTGCAGACATAGGGCGGGTCAAGTATCAGCAGGGTGTTGTCCTGCCCGGCGTATCGGGGCAGCAGGGTCTCAAAGGATTGGCTCGTAATGTCCAGCCCGTCCAAATAGTCCGCCGCCTCGGGGTAGGGGCTGAGGCGCAGGCGGTTGTACAGGGTCTCCCCATACAGACAATCCGGCGTTGCCGCCTCTTTGCCGCTGTACAGCAGCCACGAGCGCAGGCAGTTGAGGTCTTTGTAGCCGCCGAAGCCTCGGATGATAACGACCACGGCGGCTTTGGCATCTGCGTTTAACGCCTTGTCGCGCGGCTGCTTGTCCAATACCTCCGCCAGCCTGTCGCGCAGGCGGTTGGTGTCGGGGATGTTTTTGATGCGCTCGGCGTATCCGTCAAAGTCGTTGTAAATCACGCGCGCTTTGGGCAAGGTGCGTTTGGTGGTATGCGCTAGCAAGCCGCTGCCGCCGAATACATCCACAATTGTCCATCCTGCGCCATCATTTGGGATATTTTGCTGCAAGACAGGGATAAGGTGTTTTAAAAAATTGCGCTTTTGCCCAACAAACGGCAAAGGAGCTTTGCGGTAGGTTTGTTTGGGTTGAGATAGAGATTGAGCATCCATAGTGTCCTTTCAAATACAGACGCTCGGGGCGCTCAGCGAAAGGCATGCTATGGATGCTCAAAAAAGAAAAGGGATTTTCAGGCTGCCTGAAAGTGGTTGAATTGCTTGCAGCGCGGGCATTTGACCGCAAGGCGGTATGTGCCCGCGATTTCGCCTAGCTTGCGGTTGCAGGACTGACAGCGCAGTTCGGTGGATTGTGATGTAGATGTGTGTGTTGTCATGGTGCAGATACTCCTGTTTTGGTTTACAATCCGCCCGCCCTCGAGGGCTACGGCGGCTGATGCAGGACACCTCTGCTTTGGCAAGGGGGCGGAGGCGTGTTACAGCATGCCTTCGTCTCTGCCGTACTTTTCAGCATTCCCCCGTTGTTTTAACGGGGGATTTTTATATGTTTTTTGCTATTTTTTTGGCGACTCCTCCCCGGCGTATTCCGCCACGTTCAAAATGCTGCCTGCAACGCGTCGCGCCAAACGGCTCGGGCTATACTTTTCAGGCTGCCCTAGCCCCAACGCACGGGCGCACCACTCCGAGCAAAACCATCTCTGCTCAACCTGCCGCACAGGCAACACCACGCCCAACGCGCCGATGTAGTCATATCTCGCCCCACTCGTGGCTTGATACAGCGCCCAAACCTTGTCGTGCGCCTCCGCATCGCGGATAGGGATTAAATCCCACTTGTCGGCGGGCAGCGGCATGGTTTTGGCACGCACGCCGCCGTCTCGTAGGCTGGCGGAATAGCAGTGGTAATCCTCGGCAAAGCCATGCTTAACCGCAATCTCGCAATGGCTGTACTGCCCGCCCGTGGCGGTGCGCACCGCCCAATCCGTCAAGCGTTGCCACAGCTCGCGCGGCGACTTGCCGCGTTTGCGCCCTTTGTATAAAGCCAAATAAACCTGCGTCATGGTCTAGCCCTCCGTTTCAGGCAGCCTGAACGCAATCTCAACCGCCGCCAAATCATCCTGCGTTTTGGCGCGCTCAATCTGCACCTGCAACGCCTGCCGCTGCCCCGCCACGCACGCTGCCAGCATCTCGTACTGCTGCGTTTTGCGCAGCGCGGCGCGAATCAGCACGATGCGGTCAATGCCGCGATGCTTGGCGATGCCGTCCAACACCGGTGTCGGCGCGTTGTCGTCCTCCGCCCATGCTCGCGCCTCCGCGCCCTGCATCGCCCAAGTTTCCTGCTCAAAGGCAGGCACAATATCCGTTTTCGCGTGTTTATCCACAAATGCCTGCGCGGCGGTGGCAAGTTCCGCCAGTTTTGCTGCTTGGGCAGCCTGAAACTGCGCTTGCTCGGCGGCTTTTTGCTTGGTGCGGTTAAGCTGCCATGTTTGTTTTTCTGCGCTCCATTCGTGCAGTTCGGATGGCGGTGCAGCAGCGGTCAAATGAGCGGGCAGCTCGCCCACGGTTTGCACGGTTTCAGGCTGCCCATTGTCGGTGCGGTAAACCGTTTGCCCGCGATAGTCGGGCAGGTATGCCCATGTTTGGCTTTGGGGCTGCCATTGGGCAACAAAGCCCTGTTTACTTTCGGGTGGTTCAGCGTCCACACAGCCTGCTGGGATTAACCAGTTTTCAGGCTGCATGGGGTCGGCATCGGCAACGGTTTGATGCAGGTAAAAGCCATCTGCATCCAATTGGCATACAGGTTTGGTTTGGGGTAAATCGCTCATCGTTTTGTCCCTTCGTTAATATTTTATACATGCCAGCAGCGCGATATTGCGCGGGCGGTTTTCGTGAGCGGTGGGGACGACTTTGGACGCGTCCAGCCAAAAATCCATCACCACACCCGCATTGTTGTCGTTGCGCGACCATACCAGCCCGCGCTCGCCCTGCTTGCGGAAGCCGAACGCGCCCTGGCTGCTTGAGCCATCTTGGCCGTACAGGTACATCTGCGCGGTGATGTTGCGAATGGCATCGCCCTGCCAAGTCCCCAAACCGCGCCCCACATCCACCCCGCGTCCGTCATCCCAAAAGCGCGGGAATTCCCCGCGTGCGTCAGGCAGGTTATATGTAGAATGCCCATCGCCTGCACCATATCGCGTGCCAATTAACGCAAATAAATTCGCATAAAGTGTGCGTGAAATTGCCGCACCATTCATTTTTAACGAACCTGATGGTGCGGTTTCTCCTAAATAGAAAAAAACTGCTCCGGTTGGAAGTAGGCTGTATGACGAGTAACCCGTCAGTAGCTCGTTCAATTTTGTAATCGCATCGTTCAAGGCTTTGCCCTGCGCTGCGGTGAGTGCGGCATCGGTGACGGTGCTGTTGAGCGTGTTGATGAGCTTGACCAGCCCCGCTGTTTTGGCAGTGGCATTGCCGGGCAACGCTGCATTCAGCTCGGTAATTTGCTGTTTCAGGTAGCTCGTGCGGTTGGCAAGCTGGCGGTAGGCAATGTTTACCGCGCCGTCCGCTCCACCGAGCACGCGGTCGCCCGTATCTACTTGGCGGACGATGGCTTCCCATTGTGGGTTTTCTTGAATGGCTGTATCGGTCATGATGTGATGGCTCCAAAGGTATGAGTTCCGTCAAAAGCAATTTCGGCGTTCCAGTAAAGCGGGTTGCTGCGGTAGTCCAGATAAACCAGCTCGCAGCGCAGCGGCGTGATTTCAGCCAGAAACTGTTTGATGATTTCGGCTTGCGCAATGGAAACCACGCGCTTTAACACAATGGCATATTTCGCCCAGTCATCGCTGCCGCCGCCAAAAAAGAAGTTGCCGTCAAAAGTGGCGCTGCCGTCAAAGGTCAGGTTGTGCACGCGCTCCAAGATGTCTATTTCGCCCAGTTGCAAATCGCGGAATAGCTGGCGAATCATGGCGGGCGTGCCTTTGTGTTGATGTTTGGCAACATAGTTTTGGATTAGGTTGCGTTGCGCGGATTCGGTTTCGGCAAAGCCCCAGCCCTCCGCGTCGGCAATGCTGTTTTCCCAAGCCAGATACGGCAAAAAATGGGTTTGGCAGGTAGCCGCTTCGCGGTTGAGCAAAATCACGCGCCAATCCAGCGCGGCAATTTGCTGCTCGCTCAACTGGGCGAGCGCGTGCATCAGGGGGCTGTTGTTGCTGGGCAGAATGCTTTGCATGGCTAAACCAGTTCGCTGCTTTGTATGGCGTTGATATGGATAAATTCGCCCGCGCCGCATTCAATGTCGGCGGCAGGCTCGTGCAAAATCACTTTTTCCGCGCCCGCCACATCCAGCGCACCGATGATTTTGGATAGGGCAATATGCGCGCCCAAATGGGCGTGTTCGCTAAACAAAACATCAAGGGCTTTTTGCTGCTCGCTTTGCACCACTTCTTTGCCAAGCTGGCTTTGATAGCGCGTTTGGTAGCGGATGGTGATGTTTTTCAGGCTGCCTGATTCCACTTCCACCGTGTCGCACAAGGGGCGGCGCTCCTCTGCGGAGAGATACTCTTTCACGCGGGCGAGCAGGCTAGCATCGGCGATGCCGTTATCCGCATGGGCTTTGATGTACACGCGCACCGTGCCTGCTTTGGGGCGGATAGGGTTGGCATCGGCAACGCCATCTATATCCAGCGCGTGCGCTTTGTAGGCAGCTCGCGGGCCAGCCGCCGCAAATTTTTCAGGGTGCATTTGCACACGTTTGCGCAATGCCGTGTCGCTTTCTTTGATTTCGGGGATGGGCGGGCTGGCTTGCTCATCGGCGGTTTGGATGATTTTTCTGCTTAACCCGCGCGATGCGGCGATGTGGTCTAAATCGCTGCCTGTGGCAAAAGCGAGGAACGTGGCGCGTGCGGCTTCGTTGATGCGCGTGCGCAGCAGCATTTCGGCATAGGCGCGTTGCTGCAAATCAATGGTCAGCGGCTCGCTTTCCAGTTCCAGCGTGGCGGCGATGGCGGTGCGGATATGCTCGGGGCAAAGCGCAATCAGCTTTTGCTTTTCACGCTCAAAAATGCTTTCAAAGCTAATCTCTTCTATCGCTTGCGGCGCGGGCAGTTGGCTTAAATCAATTTCTTGCTGCATGGCTTAGGCTTCAATGATGTAGTTTTGCAAATTGCCATTCAGGCTGCCTGAAAGCTGGATTTGCACGGCAAGGCTGCCGTTTTGCGGGACAACTTGGGTTTGCGCGTGCTCTATCTGATAACGCGGCTCCCAGCGTGCGATGGCAAGGACAACGGCGGCATTGCAGCGCAACAGCGTGATGTCGTTGAGCGGCATGTCCAAAAGCTCGGGCAGCAGGCTGCCGTATTCCTCGCGCTCCACGCGCGTGCCGATGCGGGTAAACAAAATATTGCGGATGGATTGGTGCACATGGTCAATCAGGCTGATGTGCCGTCCGTTGCGCTCGTTCATCATTGCGGGCTTCCCGTTGTGCCGCCGCTGTCGCCTTTGTGGGTGTGCGTGTGCAGCGTGATGCCGTTGCTGGTCAGATTGCCTTGGGTGTGGTTCACATCGCCTGTTATGTTGGCAGCCGCACCGCCTTTGCTGTTGCTGCCCGCCATGCCTGCAAGGAAGGTGAGCAGGTTTTGCACAATCACTTCGCCTGTGAACGTGGCTTTGGGCGTGTCAAATGTGATGCTTTCGCTGGCTTCGATTGCAATGGTTTTTGTGCCGCTGATTTTCAGGCTGCCTGAGCTGTGGTTGTATCTGAACTGCGCGTTGTCGGGGAAGCGGATAACGGTTTCATCGGGCGACGTGCCGGGCTGCGGATGCTGGTTGGAAGCCAGCCCGCACAACACTAAGCCGTTGGCGATTTCGCCGCTGGGCGCAAGCACAAGGCAGTTTTCGCCCACGCTTGGCACACGATGCACGGAAACGCCGCCCGCAAACGGCACAAAATAGGGCAGCCAGTCGGTCAGCAAGTCGCCATGTTGCACGCGCACCACCCCCCGCGCGGCATCGGCTTGGGCGATGTTGCCTTGTTTCAGCAAGTTCGCAATCAAGCGGTTGTGGCTGGCGGTGGTGGGCGTGTTCATGGCATCTCTGTATTAAAAAGGGTTGCTGGGATTATGCGCGAGGTGCGAAGCAATGGCTTGCGCGGGCTGGGTTAAGGGGGTGTTCTAGGTATTTTCAGGCTGCCTTAATGGCTTGGGTTCAAATGTTCTTTGATGAGGTGCTGGATAAGCTGCAAATCGCTTTCGGAAAAACCCAGCAGCGTGCGCTCGGGGCGGGTTTCTGCGCCGTATTGGTGGGCGGCGGCGATGTAGCCTGTTAAACCGCTCAAAAAGCCAATCGCCGCTTCATGGCTTTGCGCTTTGAGTTTGAGAAATTTGTATTGGTGGATTTTGCGAAACATTTGTCGCCGCCGCCCGTCGCCCGTGGGCAGATGGATTTTGTCTTTATGGGCTTGGAAAGTGGCGTGGGTGTGGTAGTCGTAGCCGATGTAGTAATTGCCGTAGTCGTGCAGGGTGCGATAGCGGTGCAGCGTGCCTTTGTACAAAAAGGTTTGTTCCACGCCGATGCGGCGGGTTTTTCTGCCGTTGGCGTGCGCTTTGCTGGGGGTAAAGGCGTTGCCGTCAGGTTCGGTGTTGGCTTTGATGCGCTGCTTGTTGCTTTGCCGAATCTTGCTGCCAATCTTGCGCATCAAGTTGAGGCTTTGCGCGGGGCTAAGCTGTTGCACAAGGTGGTCAATTTGCAAGATGTATTGGTCTAGTTCGGTCATGGTTTAAGGAATGGGATGGGCGGTGCCCAGCGCGGTTAGCAGGTCGCTGTGATTGGCGTTGCGTGGGTGGCTGATGGTGATTTGGTTGTGTTCGTTCGCTTGCGCCAGCGTGCGCTCGGTGAGCGGCAGCTCAATCAGAATGTCGTAGCTTTGGTTGCTGAGTATGTCGGCTTCAAAATTAAACGTGCGCTGGTTGGGCGTGTTGCCCGCGCCGAGAATGTCGGGCTGGTAGGTTTGCGCCCAATGGATGATGGTGGTTTTTAGGATTTCTATGTCGCTGGTAAAGTCGGTTATCAAGATGTTCAGCGTATATTCGGTGGTGTGGCTCAGGCTGCCTTTATTGGCAATAATTCTGCCTTGCGTGATGTTCATGCTGAGCTTTTCGGGGTTCTGCGCCAGCTCAGGCAGTTGCTGTTCAATTTCAGCGCGTAGCGTATTGGGCTTTTGCATGCTCTATTCTTTCTTGGCATTCAATGCAATATTGGCAGCCGAGCGCAGCGCGGCGACGTGCTTCGGGGATGATGTCGCCGCAATCTTGGCAATGGCTGGCGCTGGGGCGTTGGGGGTAGTTTTGTTTGGCTTGGTAGTCTAATGCCGCTTGGCGGTAGCGTTCCTCTAATTCGCAGGCTTGGTCTATTTGTCGGGACATGGTTGGATTATGGTGATTTAGGTTGGTCGAGATGCAGGCAGGCGGCGAGCGTATCGCGGGCAATGCGGCATTGCTCAAAAGCAGCGAGCGTGTCTTGATAGGCTTGCACCAGTTCGCCTTGGGTGGTGATGGGGTTGCTGGGGCGCGTGCATTCAGGCACTTGCGGGCAAATCGGCGCGCTGGGCGCGGGGATGCTTTGGCAGGCACTCAAAATAAGCAGCGCGATAAGGGCAGGTGGTTTCATGGGTTGAGGGCTTTCTGAATATCAGCGGGCAGGGCTTGGGCTGCCCATTGCGGGTTGTTTTGCAAGGCGTGGTTGATTTGGCTTTGCTGCTGCGCGGCGCGTTGCTGGGCGATTTGCAGTTGTTGGTTTAGTTGGGCATTGGCGCGAATCAGGGCTTGGGTTTTGTTGCGCTCGCTGTTGAGCGTTTGGGCTAGGGTGTCGCGTTGCTGTTGCGTGGCTTTGAGCTGGCGGGTTTGGTGGAGTGTGCTGCTCATAGCGATAAGCCATGCAAGGCTAAATAGCAAAATGAGTTTGGTTTGCAGGGTCATTTTCAGGCTGCCTTTTGGTGGCGGTGTGATGGATAAGGCAGCTTGGTTTTCAGGCTGCCTTTTTTGTGCCGTTTATGCGTTATCGGGCGGGATGTAGCCCACTTGCGGGTCGGTGTTGTCTTGCGCGGCTTGGCGCAGGTTTTCGGCAACACGGTTTGTCCAGCCGCGCCCGAAGGTGGCAAAGGTGGATAGGCGGGTGTAAAAATTGGCGCGCTCGGCGTTAAACAGCAGCAGCAAATCGTTTTCGCTGCGTTGGGCAAGGGCGGCTAGGGTTTGTTTGCCGATTACCCCGTCATCAACAACATTCAGGGCGCGTTGCAGCATGCGGGCGGCGTTGCCGTAGCCGTGGTTGATGCAGGCATCAAGAAGCTGGTAGGCGAGTGCGCTGGGAAACTGCTCAATGTTGTAGCGTTGCCAAAAGGCGGTGTAGTAAATGGCTTTGGCTTGCTCGCGCGTGAGTTCGCGCATTGCACCGTTATAGCCGTTTTGCTGGGCAACGCGTTTGGTGATGCCCCAGTTGGTTTCGCCGCCCGGGTCTTTGGGGTGGTTGATGTAGCCGCCTTCGGTTTTGAGGATGCGTTCAATAAATTGGTTAAAGTTGCTGTTGTTCATGGGTTGCCTTTTTTGGGTGGTAGATACGGGAAACGTTGCCGCGTGCGTAAAGGATGCTGCCCGTTTGCAGGGCAAGGTTGGCGATGAGTAGCCAGTTGAGCAGGGCTTGGCTTTTAGCCAGCACGGCAAGGAAAATCGCGCTCATTTGGATAAACAGCAGCCATGCAATCAGCGCACTAATGGGCTTGTGGGTTTTATGGCGGCTGTCAAACAGCAACAGGCTGATGGCGGCGGCAAGGCTTAGGGCGATGATGGCGTTATTTTGTAGATTGGTCATGGTCGCGCTCCTTTGGGGTTAGGGTAGGGTTGAGGCGGTTGTCTAGCCATGCGTAGATTTTTTCAATCAGCACAACGGCAAAGGCAGCAGCCAGCAACGCGCCGATAAAGCTGTTGATGTGCAGCGGGAGCTGGTCGGGCAGGATGTAGTTAATAATCTCATCGGTGCTCTCGTAGCCAAACACGCCGCTGAAAAAGGAAATCATAAATAGCCATGCCTTGTGAAACACGGGATAGCTTTGTTTGCGTGCAATAAACAGGCTGGCACCAATCAGCGCACCGCTGGCAACGGAAAGGGGCAGGTGGTAGCTGCCGATGACAATCACGGCAATGTTGATGAGTGTGGTTTTGGTATCGTTGGCTTGGTGCATGGTTAATCCCAAAGGTTAAGGGTAGGGGGCAGGGTGGTTTGTGTGCTGGCAGGTTCACTGTCGGGCAAAACGATGATGATGCCCGCTGGCAAAATGGGGGGCTGCTGGCACAGTTTGGGGTTGGCTTCAAGGATGCGCTCCACTTGCCCTGTGCTGCTGCCGTAGTATTCGTAGGCGATTTTGCTCAGCGTGTCGCCCTGCCTGCTGGTATAGGTGTTGGTCGGCTTGGTCATTTTCAGGCTGCCTTTTGCGGCTAAATCAGCTCGGCATCGGTGCGTTGTTTGCCTGTGATGTCGGCAATGGCGGCGTGGGCGCTGCGGCGATATTGGTCGGCGTTGTGCTGCTTGGTTTCGCTGCGGGCGGTGGCTTTGCCGCTGGCATCGTAGTCGGCGTATTGGTCGTTTAAGGTGGCAAGCGTGTAGTTGTAAACAGCTTGCTGATAGCGGTGTTCCCAAATGCTGATGCCGTTGATTTGCTGCTGCGGCGCGTGTTCGGCAAGGGTGGCTTTGCCTGTGAGCTGGCAATGCTGTTTGAGCGTGGCAAGCTGACGATTGACATGGATGGTGGCTTCAATGGCAGCCTGAAAAAGCCGCTCGCTGGTGATGGTGTTGTCAATGCGCATGGCTTGGCGCAGGTGGTCAAGGTTGATGCTGGGGAAAAAGGGGTCGGAGCTAATGCTTTGGTGTTCAGGCTGCTGGGTAGCGGCTGGCGTGCTGGTAAAGCTGATGGGCGTATTCATGGCGGTTTGGGATTAGGGTATCGTGGGGCGATAAGACAGGCTTGTCGGTATCTGCGGCAAGACGGCTTATCGCTCACGATACGGCGGGGGGAGCTTAATGTTGGGCTTTGCGCAGGGCTTCGATTTGTTTTTTCACGCCGACTTTTTCGTTGTAGCCCAATGCTTGCTGGTATAGCACGAGGGCGGTTTGCGGGTCGCTGTCTTCCAGTTGCTCGCCTGCGGTTTTGAGCAGCTTGGCGCGCACAGCATCGGGGATGTTATGGGTGTGTTGGTTGTTTTGTTTTTCGGTCGCCCATTGCACTAGGGTGTTGAGATGCTCGAGGTCAATGGCTGCGCCTCGGCTGATTTGCTCGGCGTATTGCTCAATGATGATGGTGGGCAGGTTGCGCTGGTATTCGTCGCTGCTTTGCAGGTTGTGCTCAATGGCAAACTGTGCGAGCGGCATCGCTTCGTTGAGCTGTCCGCAGTCAATTTGCCAAATCAGCAAATTGGGCGTGAGCGTGTCGCTGGGGTGGGCTTGCCCGCTCTGCAATACGCTGTTCAGCCAGTCTTGGTATTTGGGCAAGGCTTGGGCTTTGTAGGCGATTTTGTCTTGCATGCTGGCAAGGTTGCTTAGCAGGGTTTTATCGGCGATGTATTGCTGTTGCAGTTGTTGGTAGGCGGTCAGATCGCTGGGGTCGCTTTGGTGTTGCGCGGCGGCAAGTGCTTCATGGGCGAGGCGGTGGCGTTGGGCTGGGCTTGCCATGATGGATGTCCTTTGCTCGGTGGTTTCAGGCAGCCTGAAAGTAGGCGATGCACGTTTTAGGCTGCCTTTTGGGTTTAGGCGTTGGTTTCGGCTAAGTTCTCAATCAACACCGCCGCACCGTACTCTTCCACGATGTAGTCGATGTTTTTAGATTGGTAGCTTTCCAGTTGGTCTTTTTTCGGGTTGTCCACGATGTAGCGGCGTTCGCCCGTTGTCTGATAGTAGATAGACAGGTTTTTCAGCGGCGTGATGAGCAGCGTGTTGGCGGGCATGTTGGGGACATACATCACAGGGTAGCCGCCCAGCGTGCGCGATTGGTTGAGCCGCCCGCTTGCTTCAATTTCGGTGGCTTTGCTGCCCGATGCGTTGATGATGCTGAGATATTTGTCGGACACCGTGCGGCGGCTGGACAACACAACAAAATCGTTGCGGTCGGCGAAACGCTCGTCAATCAGGCTGTCGATGGCATCTTTAACCACAGCATCCAAGTTTTTGTATTCAGCCGTTTGCGCGCTGCCCCATTTAATCTCTTGGGCGGTTTTGCCGACTTGCCCGGCTTGCCAGCCCATCACGCGCGCGGCGTTGTTTTCGCGCATTTTTTGCAGCCAGCCTTTGGCAACGTCTTGCAATAAAGGGTTGGAAGTAAAGTTGGTGGTTTTGGCGCGCTCTTTGCCGTTCATGCCGATGGTAATCAGCGATAGCGCGATGCTTTCGGCGATTTTGTTGTTGATGCGCGCGGGGAAATCGGTGATGTGCGCCCATTGGTCAATCTCGTCGTAGCGCAGGGCAACGTCAAAATTGGTTTGTTGCAGGGTGTATTTTTGCCCCTCCAAATTGTGGATGGATTTGGGCTGGCGTTCGTTGCCGCTTTGGGTGGTGTCGGTGTTGGATGCCACCAAGCCGCTGGACAAACCAATCACTTCGCCCAGTTGTTCGGTTTTGCCCACAAGGTTGATGTGTTGCAACAGCTCGGTGTTTTGGGCAATTTGGTCGTACATGGTTTGCACGGCAGCAGGTGCGATGGTGTAGCCGCTTTGCACTTGCTCTTTGCTGATGTGGTTGGTTTGGGCGATTTGGCTAAACAGGGTGGCAATCGCGGTGGTGAGCAGGTTTTTGTTCATGGGGTGTCCTCGTGATGTGAATGCTTGGGATGGGTTTACCTGATGTGAATGCTTGGGATGGGTTTACCAAATGGCAGGCGTTGGCGCATCGTTGCCCGTGTGCGGGGCGCGATTGCCGGTGTGTGCTTCGGTGTTGAGTTGGGTTTTCAGCTCGGTAAGCTCCGATTGCAAGGCGATGATTTGCGCTTGCAGTTGGGTAACGCTGGGCGCGGGTTCGGTGGCAACGTTGGTGGTTGCCGGCGCAACAGGTGCGCTGGCATGGTTTTCAGGCTGCGTTTCAGGCTGCGCTGGGGGAGTGGGGGTGGCTTGATTGGTTTGTGGATTCGCTGCTTGGGGTTCGGTGTTGGTGTTCATACTGGGGCTTTCTGGGTTAGGAGTAGAGGGGTTGGCGTGTTCATTGTGGCTAAATTCGCGGTATTCGCTGAATGCTTTGCCTTTGTTGTCGGTGTGTTGCTTGGCGTAGCTGAAATTGGCGGTCGTGCCCAAGCTAGCGGGGGTGTCGGTGATGGCTAAGCCTGTGAGGTAGGCACGTTTGGTGTTGGCAAAATTGTGGTGGATTTCCATGCTGGTATAGATTTTGCGCCCCGCATCCCACAGTTTTTGCATGGCGGGGTACACGCTGAATTTGGCGAGCAGCGCAGTTTTGCTTGTGTCTTGCTCCCATGCTTCGGTTTTGAGTTCAATCACATCGCCCAAGCCGCCGCTGTCGCTGTTCCACCAGTAGTTGCTGTGCTCAATGTTGATGCGTGCGCCATAGACTTTTGGGTTGTAGTCCTCCGCCATTTGGGTTAGTTGCTCGGCGGAAATCTCGCGCCCGTCTATGGTGTCGCCTGACACGCCGATGATGCGCCAGTCGGTTTGCGTGGTGTTTTTGGGTTGTGGTGTTGGAGTTGGTTCAGGTTGGGGTGTTGGGGTAGGTTCGCTTGCCATGATGATGCGCGTGAAGTCTTGGTTGAAATTGTTGGGCAGTTTTGCAAGTTTAGGCGGCGTGGTCTATCGGCTTGGGTGTTAAGGGGGCGTTTTAGGTATGTTGCTGGTTTCAGGCTTCCTGAAAATATTAGAAGGTGTGGACTTTGTATTTTGGGATGTTTTTATGGCGGATGTTTTTATGGCGGATGTTTTCGCACTTAATCCTTTGTCCAACGTTGAGCCGCGCGTGGCGGCGCGGCAATTGTTTTGGCAGGGACACAGAATCACCGATATTGCGCGCGCACTGGGCTTGAAGCCCACCACGGTTTACTCGTGGAAAATGCGGGATAACTGGGAGGGCGGCACGCCGATGGTGCGCGTGGCGATGAGCGCGGAAACCCGCTTGCATGCGCTGATTGCCCAGCCCAAAAAATCGGATGCCGACTATAAAGAAATGAAAAACCTCTCAGCATTGCTGGCGGGCTATCCGCGCCAAAATGGGCAGCCTGAAACGGCATTGCCTGCCCAGTTTGAGGCGGGCGAAGCTGCACCGCCCGCGAAGCGTGAGCGCGTGCGCAGCAATCGCAAGGCGCAGCCCAATGTGTTTTCGCCTGAGCAAGCAGCAAAATTGGAGGAATTGTTTTTAGAACAGTTGTTTGACTATCAACGCGTGTGGTTAAAACAGCAGGTGCGTTTTCGGCATTTGCTGAAATCGCGCCAAATTGGGGCGACGTTTTTCTTTGCGCGCGAAGCTCTGGTGGATGCCGTGAAAACAGGCAAAAATAAGGTATTTTTGTCGGCATCGCAGGCGCAGGCGTTTATTTTTAAAAACTACATGCGCAAGCTTGCAGGCATGGTGGATGTGGAATTAAAGGGATCGGATGTGATTACGCTGGGCAACGGCGCGGAATTGCATTTTTTGGGGACAAACTCGCGCACAGCGCAGGGGCGCAATGGCGATTTGTATGTGGATGAGTATTTTTGGATTCCCGATTTCAAGCGTTTGCGCGATTTGGCAAACCCGATGGCATCGCAAAAACGCTATCGCATCACTTATTTTTCCACGCCGTCCACCACTTCGCACCCCGCTTATGATTTTTGGACAGGGGCGGAATTTAACGTGGGGCGGGCGGAATCGGAGCGGATTAAGCTGGATGTGTCGCCGGCGGCTTTGGCGGCAGGTCGGCACGACCCTGATGGCAAATGGCGGCAAGTGGTTACGTTGGATGACGCGGAGCGCGGCGGCTGTAATTTGTTTGACCGCGAGCAGTTGATGTTGGAGAACGCGCCCGCGCAGTTTCGCCAGTTGTTTATGTGCGAATTTGTGGAGGATGGCGACGGCGTGTTTAACTGGGCGGACGTGCAAGGCTGCTTGGTGGACAGCTTTGTGGAGTGGGGCGATTTTTATAAGCCGTTTGCGGCAAAGCCCGTGGGCGATTTGCCCGTGTGGTTGAGTTACGACCCAGCGGATGCGGGCGATGCGGCGGCTTTGGTGGTGGTGCTGGCTCCGCGTTTTTCGGGCGACGCGTTTCGTATCGTGGAGCGGCATTTGTTGCATGGCAACGATTTTGAGGCACAAGCCAATTTTATCCGCGAGACGATGCGCCGCTTCAACGTGCGCAAGATTGTGGTGGACAAAACGGGACTGGGCGCGGCGTTGGTGCAGCTAGTGGCAAAATTTTTCCCTGCCGTAGTGGGCGTGCAATATACGCAGCCTGAAAAGGCGTTGATGGTCAATAAAATGTTTGATTTGATGCGCAAAAACCGCGTGCAATGGGAAACCGAGCATCGCGATATAACGGCGGCGTTTCTGAGCATCAAAACGGTGGCCACGGCGAGCGGGCGCAACATGACTTATGTGTCGGCGCGCTCGCGCGAGCTGAGCCATTCGGATGTCGCGTGGGCGGCGTTGCAGTGTTTTTATCAGGAGCCGTTGGGCGGCGATGTGTCCTCGGGTTCGTTTGTTTATTCGTTTTGACGGCTTGGTTTTCAGGCTGCCTCTGTTAGAAAGGTTTTGCAATGTTTGATTTTTTGAAGTTTAAGCGCAAAAGCGCACCTGCTCTGCCGCAAGCCGCATCTGCGGATGTGTTCAGCTATTCGGATGTGTTGGGCGAATTTAGCGTGTTTGATTTTTTGGGCGTGGTGGACAACGGGCGGTTTTTTGAGATGCCCGTGTCGCTGGTGGATTTGGAGCGGCTGCTGCGCTCGGGCGTGCACCATGCCAGCGCGATATACGCCAAAATCAATATCCTAAAAGTTACGTTCACGCCCACGCGCTTTTTGAGCCGCTCGGAGTTTGAAAAATTTGCCTTTAATTATTTGGTGCTGGGCAATGGGTATTTGGAAATCCAGCGCAACCGCTTTGGCGTGCCCGTGTCGGTGCAAAACCGTTTGGCAATGTACATGCGCCGAGCCAGCAATCTGCACGATTTTGTGTATCTGCGCTATGGCATGGGGCTAGGATTGGGCTTGAACTACGATGAAATCGCAGGCGAGGACGTGATTCATGTGATGCAGCCCAACTTGAAACAGGAAGTGTATGGCTTGCCCTATTACTTGGCGGCGTTGGACAGCGTGGATTTGAACGCGGCGGCTACGCGCTTTCGGGTGCGCTATTATCAAAATGGCTCGCACGCGGGGTTTATCTTGTATTCCACCGATGCCAAGATTGACGAGGAGGGCTGGGCAAACATCAAAGAACAGCTACGCCAAGCCAAAGGCAACGGCAATTTTAAAAATATTGTCATCCGCTCGCCCGACGGCAGCCCCGACGGCTTAAAGCTGATTCCGATTGCGGAAGTGGCAGCGAAAGATGATTTTTTGAACATCAAGACGATTTCGGCGGAGGATATGATGGCGATTCACCGCGTGCCGCCTGCGCTAATGGGGGTTGTGCCCAAAAACACGAGCGGGCTGGGCGATGCGGAAACGGTGGCGCGGGTGTTTGCCACCAACGAAGTCAAACCGCTGCAACAGACATTTTTGGATATTAACGAGCGCGTGGGCTTGGAGCTGTTTAAGTTTGATGATTATGTGATTGCCTGAGCATATTCGCCGTTATTGAAGGCAGCCTGAAAATGACCAATGGTTCGTTTCAGGCTGCCTTTTGTTGCGCGACAGCAAGCGCATCGGCAAAGTCTAGGCGGTTTTCGCGCGGTCGCGTGGCAAGGTTCACATAACGCTGCAAGGTTTTCCAGCTTTGGTGCAGCGTGATTTGCTGCATCTGCGGCACGGTCAAGCCGTCCTCGGCAAGGCGGGTCGCGCCTTCGTGGCGCAGGTCGTGAAAGCGCAAATCCTCAATGCCCAACAATTTGCACGCGCGTGTGAAAGACGCGCTGATGCTTTTGCTGTCGCCGCCAATCAGCCATGTTTCAGGCTGCATCTCGCGCCATTTTAGGCGGTTTTGAATTTCAGGCTGTCTGAATGCGGCAATCACTTGGCGCAGCTTGTCGTTTACCAAAAAGCGGGCGTGGTTGCCCTTGCTGCCGCTGGGGCTTTTCAAATCACGCACCAGCCAATCGCCTGCGGTTTTGTCGTAATCCACCCACGCTAGGCGCGTGATTTCGGCTTCGCGGCGGCATGAGTAAATGGCAAACCACATAATCAGGTGCATGGGGAATTTGGTACTGTTCGGTCGCGTTGTCCATTGTTGGTAAAAATGGGTGGTCAATGCCTGCAATTCTTGCGCGGTTGCCAGCCGCATCCGCTCCTCGCTTTTGCCAATCAGCCGCGCCCGCCGTGCGCCCTCAATCGCCAAATCTATCTCCGCCCAGTTCACATTCAAGCCCCACACGAAATGCGCGTGCTTCAACATGCTGCGGATGTACTGTAAATCGTTATTGACGGTTTGCGGTTTGACGGGTAAAAAGCCGCCCCATCCATCGCGCCGTTGGTTGATATGCGCCGCAATATCAGCCCGGCGGATTTTGTCTAACGGCAACTTGGCAATCGGATAGCCCGATAGAAATTTCAAGGTTGCTGTTTTTGTGCGCCCAAATTCCGTTGCCGCTGGCTCGGAAAAATAGCGTTCAATCGCCTGCGCCAAGGTGGGGATGGTTTGTTTTTTGCCGCCGTAGTACAGCAATTCAGGGTTGGCTTCCAGCTCGGCTTCGCGTTTTTTAAGCCAAGCCGCCGCTAAACGGCGTTCGCTAAATGTGCGGCTTTCCGCGTATTTCGGATAAGCCGCACGGTCAATGCGAATTTGTGCTCGGTAAACCGTTTTGCCCGATGGGTTGATACGTTTAACAATGCTGCCCATATATTTGCACCATTTCTTTGCTTGGTTGGTTAATGGTGCAAATATGGTACAACAAAACCCATAAAACCCCCAAGAAAACGCTGTTAAACGCGGTTATCCGAACAGCAAGAAATCAAGGTAAGTTAATGAAAAATAATGAATTAGTTGATATTAAAAAGAAAAGACGGTTGAGTATTGCGCCGATGCTGGACTGGACTGACCGCCATTTCCGCTATCTTGCGCGGCAAATTAGCCGCCACACATGGCTTTACACCGAAATGATTAACGCAGGCGCGATTATCCACGGCGACCCTGCGCGTTTTTTAGCGTACAACGAGAGCGAACACCCCATCGCCTTACAACTGGGCGGCAGCGACCCCGCGCAGCTGGCGCAGGCGGCGAAAAAAGTCGCGCAATACCAATACGATGAAATCAACCTCAACTGCGGCTGCCCCAGCCCGCGCGTGCAAAAAGGCGCGTTTGGCGCGTGTTTGATGAACGATGTGGGCTTGGTTGCCGACTGCCTGAACGCCATGCAGCAAGCCGCGCCCGATTGCGAGATTACGGTAAAACACCGCATCGGCGTGGACAAGCAGACCGAATACCGCATCGTGCGCGATTTTGTGGGCACGCTGCGCGAGAAAACGCCCGTGCGCACTTATATCGTGCACGCGCGCAACGCATGGCTGGACGGCTTGTCGCCCAAAGAAAACCGCGACATCCCGCCGCTGAAATATCACTATGTTTATCAATTAAAACAAGACTTTCCCGATTTGGAAATCATCATCAACGGCGGCATCAAAACCAACGCCGAAATCGCCGAACACCTGCGCCATGTGGATGGCGTGATGATTGGGCGCGAGGCGTATCACAACACCATGATTATGCGCGATTGGGATAGGCTGTTTTACGACAGCAGGCAGCCTGAAATCAGCTACCCCGAGCTGATACAACGGCTCTACGCCTACGCGCAAACGCAGCTGGCTGCGGGGCGCGGTACGATTTTGCGCCACATGGCGCGCCACTATCTCGGCTTGATGCACGGTCTGCACGGCGCGCGCGCATGGCGGCAGATGTTGTCCGATGCCGAATTGTTGAAAGCCAATCGCGCGGAGTTGATTTTGGAAGCGTGGGCGGAGGTGGAAAAGGGGTTGTGAAGGCGGTTTGCGGGTTTGGGCTACGCCGAACTGCGTTTCAGGCTGCGCCTGCGTATGGGCGGATAATTCGTTGTTTGCAAACCAATCATAAGGCAACCTGAAACCCAAAATGGAGCGGCGGCGGCTCGCCGCCAAATGGCTGATTAAATAGAGTATGACTGGTTTACCAAGATGTCGGCGAGCCGCCGATGCTCCATCGGTTGTCGGTTTTGCAAAGGTTTCAGCCTGAAAACGCTCAATCGCAACCACCGTAGAATCATCCGTTGCTT
Source organism: Kingella oralis (assembly GCF_014054985.1). NCBI lineage: Bacteria > Pseudomonadati > Pseudomonadota > Betaproteobacteria > Neisseriales > Neisseriaceae > Kingella > Kingella oralis. Next base: position 1,114,303 of record NZ_CP059569.1, on the reverse strand, counting down.
ACACCATCCAACCATCAAATAGCCTAAGCCGCCCGCCATCCGTTAAGGCAGCCTGAAAACACAACAACATGAAAATAAACAAAAAATTCAATCAAATGAACATGGCGGAATACCGCCATTACATTGCCCATCATCAAAAATACGCCGATTTCAACCCGCTCGGGCTATACCGCTCCATTTTGGAAAACCCCAAGCTGAACGAAGCCGCGCAACTGGAAGTGTTGGCACTCGCCAACCGGCATTTCCAACGCTTTTACGATTTTCTATTCGCCAAAGACCTATTCACATACAGCAGGCTCGCCACGCTGGGGCAAGGGTTAAGCGAAACAGCGTTAAGGCAACATTTGCGCGACACTTGGGACAGGCGTGAAAAATGGTGCGCCGAAAAAGACATACGCCTGCAACGCATCGGCATCGGCACCACCTCGCAATATTATTTTGCCGATGCCAACGAAGCCACGGGCTATCGCATTGAGCGGCACATGAACCGCCCGCTTAAACTGAGGCAGCCTGAAAACCGCCTTACCGGCAAACAGCAACGCAAGCGGGAAGCGCACATCCTACGCCAAGCATGGCAAGAGAGTGATGAAGAGTAGTTTTCAGGCTGCCTTTGGGCTTAGGCAATCAGGCAGCCTGAAAACTAAAAATGGAGCGGCGGCTCGCCGCCAAATGGCTGATTAAACAGAGTATGACTGGTTTCCAAGATGTCGGCGAGCCGCCGACGCGCCATTGGTTGTCGGTTTTGCAAACGGCAGAGGCAGCCTGAAACCGTCAACTGTAAAAACCATTGAAGCCAATGTAAGCAAGCGTTAAAATTCGCGCCCAATTATTCAAAGGCACCCGCCGCATGACCTCTCTTGCAGACATTCTTCCCGTTTCCCATATTATTTTAGACGCTGAAATCAGCAGCAAAAAACGCCTATTTGAATGCGTGGCGCAGTTGCTTGCCGAGCAAAGCGGCTTGCCCCAAGCCGAAGTGTTTGATTGCCTTGTGGCGCGTGAGCGGCTGGGTTCAACCGCGCTGGGGCAGGGCGTTGCCATGCCGCATGGGCGACACGCCAGCGTGCCTGCGGCAACGGGGGCGTTTGTGCGTCTGAAAACGCCGATTGAATTTGATGCGCCTGATAACAAGCCTGTGTCGCTGGTGTTTGTGTTGCTGGTGCCCAAGGCGGCGACCAGCGAGCATTTGGAACTGCTGGGGCATCTGGCGGGGCTGTTCAACGAAAAAAGCGTGCGCGAAGCCTTGCACTCTTGCCAAACGCCCGAGGAAGCGCGGGCGTTGTTGTTGGCATAAAGGCGGTTTTAGCTACGCTGAACTTCGTTTCAGGCTGCCTTATGGCGTAAACGTGTAAACAGGGTGTATGCGCAATACGCCCTTTTGTATTGGGGCTGTACTAGATAAGCCCTAAATACCACACCATCTGCGCAGCACTTTAAGCTGTTCAGACGGTGTGCCAAAGTTAAAACGAAACTCGCATTCTTTCAAGAATAATGGGAAAGATTTACGGTCAATTCCATTGTATTTACGCAGAACACGTTTCGCCTGATTCCAAAAATTTTCAATGCCGTTGATGTGGTTTTGTTTGTCAGCAAACAGTTTGCTGTGGTTAATACGGTGGTGGGTAAAACCACTTACATCCAACACATCATAGCTGCTCAAACAATCGGTATAAACAATACTATCAGGCATGATTTTCTTTGTGATAACAGGCATTAAGGTTTCTCTTTTGGCATTCTTCACTACTACGGTATAAACTTTACCACCACGCTTAAGAATACCAAAGACAGCTACTTTTCCTGCTGCTCCGCGTCCGCGTTTGCCTTTGCGATGTCCGCCGAAGTAACTCTCATCTAGCTCAACCGTACCATCAAAAACTGTATTGGCTTCCAATGAAAGATAGTAGCTGATGACTTCGCGGATTTTGCGGTAGAACAGTGCTGCTGAATTGGGGTGAATGCCCAACAAATCAGCAGCCGAACGGGCGGTTACTTCAAGTACAAAAAATTGGAGCAACTTTTTTCGTATACTCTTTTTTAGTTTACAATGGGTTATCTTCATTTTTGCAGTCTAACATGACTGCTTATCTAGTACAGCCCCTTTGTATTTGTATTTGAGGCAGCCTGAAAAGGCGATTGGCTCATATCCGATTAAACCACTCCAACGCTTTTCAGGCTGCCTTATGCCCCGCCCCCAAAGGCAGCCTGAAAACCCAAAAAGGAACCCTCATGCCCAGCATTTCCGTGCGCAAGCTCTATCAAGACAACCAACACAAACTCCAACTCGCATGGGCGGCGGGCGCGGCAGGTGGCGACAACCGCATCGCCGTGGAAGCCGACCGCCCTGTGCTTGCGCTGGTGGGGCATCTTAATTTTATCCACCACAACCAAGTGCAAGTGCTGGGCATCGCCGAAGTCGCCTATTTGCACAGGCTGGAACAAGCCGAGCATCACACAGGCTTGAACGAGCTGTTCAACTTTCCGATGACGCTGGTGATTGTCGCCAACGGCTTGCCCATCCCGCAAAGCCTGCGCGATTATTGCCACACGCACAACACGCCGCTGCTCACCTCCAAGCTAGAAAGCCCCTATCTGATGGACGTGCTGCGGATTTATTTGCAGCGCGTGCTTGCCGCCTCCACCATCAAACACGGCGTGTTTTTGGACGTGTTTGAAATCGGCGTGCTGCTCACCGGCAAATCGGGGCTGGGCAAAAGCGAACTCGCGCTGGAACTGATTTCGCGCGGGCACAGCCTGGTTGCCGATGATGCCATTGAGCTGTATCGCACCGCGCCCGAAAACCTGGAAGGCCGCTGCCCGCCCGTGTTGCGCGACTTTTTGGAAGTGCGCGGCTTGGGCGTGCTCAATATCCGCCACATGTTCGGCGAAACCGCCATCCGCCCGAAAAAAACCTTGCGCCTGATTATCAACCTTGTGCTGGCGGATGATGACTACATGAAAACCCTAGACCGCCTCAGCATCCGCACCGAAACCGAAACGATATTGAACGTCCCCGTCCGCTCGGTAACGCTGCCCGTTGCCGCAGGGCGCAACCTAGCCGTGCTGGTGGAAGCCGCCGTGCGCAACTACATCCTGCAACGCCACGGCAAAGACAGCACCAAAGAATTCCTAGAACGCCACCAAAGCATGATGAACAAACCCGAAGAGAACAGCCATGAAAATAATCTTGATTAGCGGCTTATCAGGCTCAGGCAAAACCATCGCCCTCAATCTGCTGGAAGACAACGGCTTCTTTTGCATAGACAATTTGCCGCTGGAACTCCTGCCCGAGCTGATTGCGCTGCACAGCCACCAACGCCCCGCCAACGACCAAATCGCCATCAGCATAGACATCCGCTCCAACCTCAACACCCACACCGCCCACGAAACCCTCATCGCCCTGCGCCGCGCGGGGCATCAAGTCAGCCTCCTATTTTTAGAAGCCAGCGAAGCCGTGTTACTGCGCCGCTTCTCCGAAACCCGCCGCAGCCACCCACTCGCCCGTAACCACATCACCCTGCCCGAAAGCCTGCGCCGCGAGCGCGAATGGCTAGCCCCCCTGCGCGAACACGCCTACTGCATTGATACCAGCAGCCTTACCGCGCAACAACTGCGCCACCTTGTTGCCCAATGGATAGGCATAGACCACAACCGCCTGCTCGTTAGCATCATCTCGTTTGGCTTCAAACACAACGCACCGCCGCACGCTGACTTTGTGTTTGACGTGCGCAGCCTGCCCAACCCCTACTACGACCCCAGCCTACGCCCCTACAACGGCAAAGACCAACCCATCCAAGACTACCTCGCCGCCCAACCCCTTGTGAACGAAATGCTGGGCGACATCGCCCACTTTTTCCACCGCTGGCTGCCGCGCATCCGCCAAGAAAACCGCAGCTATGTAACCATCGCCATCGGCTGCACAGGCGGGCAACACCGCTCGGTTTACATCGCCGAGCGGCTGGGCAAACGGCTGGCGGATGAATACCAAACGCTTGTGTTCCACCGCCAGTTGAGCCAATAGGCAGCCTGAAAACGTTGCCAAGCCCGCAACCAATGGAGCGTCGGCGGCTCGCCGACATCTTGGCACCTGCCCATCTCCATTTGAATACACCAGTTGGCGACGAGCTGTCGCCGCTCCATTTTAGATTTCAGGCTGCCTATCTAATACCGCCCAACATTAAGGCAGCCTGAAAACACTTGTTTAACATATTACGTCAAACCAAGTTTCAGGCTGCCTTGGAGCGGCGGCTCGCCGCCAAACAACAATTAAACCCGCAGCCCAATCCTATTTTCAGGCTGCCTATTTATTCCACCACTTCAATCCCCCCCAACCCAACCATGACCAAAATCCAAACCAAAATCTGCGGCATCACCCGCCCCCAAGATGCCCAAATCGCCGCGCAACTGGGCGCAGATGCCATCGGGCTGGTTTTTTTCGCCGGCAGCAAACGCTGCGTAACCATCGCCCAAGCGCAAGCCATCGTGCGCGTGCTGCCCCCGTTTGTCAGCGTGGTCGCCCTGTTTGTGAACGAAACCGCCGAGCGCATCCGCGAAATCCTCGCTCGCGTGCCGATTGACGTTTTGCAGTTCCACGGCGACGAAACGCCCGCCTTCTGCCAACAATTCCGCCGCCCCTATCTCAAAGCCGTGCGCGTGCAAACCCCCGCCGACATCACCGCCGCCCTGCGCGATTTCGCCGATGCCCGCGCCGTGCTGTTTGATGCCTTTGTTCGCGGAGCATACGGCGGCACAGGGCACACCTTCGATTGGACGATGCTGCCTGAAAAGCTAAACGGGCATTGGATTTTGTCGGGCGGATTAAACGCAGAGAATGTTGCCGATGCCTTGCGCGTTACGCACGCGCAGGCGGTGGATGTGTCCAGCGGGGTGGAAAGCGCGGCGGGCGTGAAATCGCCCGAGAAGATGGCGGCGTTTATGGCGGTGGTGCAGGCGTTTCAGGCTACCTAAGCGGGGAAAAACGGCAGAGGCAGCCTGAAACCCTTGTGAAGCCTGCCGCCGATGGCGCATCAAAAGTTCGCCGAGATGGCTGCCCCGTATTCAGGTTTCAGGCTGCCGCAAAGCGCACGCAAAAAAAAACGGTGTGAACCAACAGCGTTCACACCGAAACACACACATCAAGAGGAAAACAATTTAGAAATATCTCAAAACAACAACTTGCGTTGTCTTTACGATGCAGCGCATTATGGGGGATAGCTCAAAGTTTCGTTTTGACATATGTCAAACAAGGTTGGGGCAACGGTTAGAATTTGAGTAAATAAGCAAAATTTGCCTAAGCAACAGGCGGAAAGTGCTAAACTGCGCCCGTTTTTTTGTAAACAAATATTAAGGAAACAACCATGTTACTCGGCATCAACATTGACCACGTTGCCACGTTGCGCAACGCGCGCGGCGCATCTTACCCCAGCCCTCTGGAAGCGGCTTTGGTGGCGGAAACCAACGGCGCGGACGCGATTACCCTGCATCTGCGCGAAGACCGCCGCCACATCAAAGACGCGGATGTGTTTGCCATCAGGCAGGCGATTAAAACGCGGATGAATCTGGAAATGGCGATGACCGAAGAAATGCTCGCCAACGCGCTGCAAGTGATGCCCGAAGATGTGTGCATCGTGCCCGAAAAGCGCACCGAGGTAACCACCGAGGGCGGTTTGGATGTGGTGGGGCAGCCTGAAAAGGTGCGCGATTATGTGGCGAAGCTGCACGCGGTGGGCATCCGCGTGTCGCTGTTTATTGATGCCGAGCGGGCGCAGATTCAGGCTGCTTATGATTGCGGCGCGCGGGTGATTGAATTGCACACGGGCGCGTATGCCGATGCGCCCACGCCTGCGGCGCGCGCGGCGGAGTTGGCCAAAATCCGCGAGGCGGCGGCGTTTGCCGATGGCTTGGGGATAACGGTGAACGCGGGGCACGGTTTGACCGTGCAGAATGTGGGCGCGATTGCGCAGATTGAGCAGATTGTGGAGCTGAACATCGGGCATTCCATCATCGCCCAAGCGATATTTTTGGGCTTGCCCGATGCGATTCGGCAGATGAAGGAAGCCATGTTCCGCGCGCGCAGCGGCATCCGATAGGCAGCCTGAAAATGATTTACGGCATTGGCACGGATATTGTCGCCGTGCCACGCATTGCGGCGTTGCATCAACGCTATGGCGATGCGCTGGCACGGCGCATTTTAACGGCGCAAGAATGGGCAACCTACGCCGCGCACGCGCAGCCCGCGCGCTTTTTGGCGAAACGCTTTGCGGCAAAAGAGGCGTTTGCCAAGGCGGTGGGCACGGGCATCCGCGAGCCGGTGAGCCTGCGTTTTATCGGTGTGGCGCATGACGGGCTGGGCAAGCCGGTGTTTGCCTGCGCGCCCGAATTGGCGGCTTGGCTGGCGGCGCGCGGCATTGCGCGGGTGCATCTGAGCCTGAGCGACGAGCGGGAGCAGGTGGTGGCGTTTGCGCTGGCGGAAGCGGAGTAGGGCAGCCTGAAAACGCTTGATGTGCCTTAATATAGATTTCAGGCTGCCTATCGTTGCTGATAAGGCAGCCTGAAAACCGGGTAACACGGATTGGCGCAATCATGGAGCGGCGGCTCGTCGACATTGGGGCTTGCAATCCGCGCCGCTGATTCAATGCACCATTTGGCAACGAACCGTTGCCATTTCGTCCAATAATTTTCAGGCTGCCTATCGCATCCGATAAGGCAGCCTGAAAACCATCTGCGGCGGTTAAACCACCGCTTCTTCTTTTTGCACTTTCTGCTTCACAATATTGTGGCGGTCTAGCCCGAACATCAGCAGCAAGGGGCTGGCCACCAGCACGGAAGAGTAAATCCCGAACACAATGCCGATGGTCAGTGCCATGGCGAAGCCGTGCAACGCTGCGCCGCCAAATATCAGCATGGAAATCACCATCGCCTCGGTTGAGCCGTGGGTAATCACGGTGCGTCCCATGGTATGCGTAATCGCGTTGTCAATCACTTCGGGCACGCTGTGGTTGCGCATGGAGCCTTTGTAGAAATTCTCGCGGATTCGGTCAAACACTACCACCGATTCGTTCACCGAATAGCCCAACACCGCCAACACCCCAGCCAGCACGGTGAGCGAAAACTCCCATTGGAAAAAGGCAAAGCAGCCGAGAATAATCACAATATCGTGCATATTGGCGATGATGGCAGACACGGCAAACCGCCATTCAAAGCGCATTGCCAAATAGATGATGATGCCGAAAACCACCATGCCCAGCGCGGTCAAACCGTGGCTCACCAATTCGTCGCCCACCGCAGGTCCGATGAACTCCACTTGGCGCAGGCTCACATCGCTGCTGTCTTTTTTCAGTACGTCCATCACTTGGTTGGACAGCTGCGCGGAAGACAAATCTTCGCGGTTGGGCAGGCGAATCATAATGTGTTTGTTGGTGCCGAGTGCCTGCACTTGGATTTCGCCCATTTTCAGCGTGTCCAAGCTGTGGCGCACCTTGTTCAAATCCGCGCCTTGTGCCGAAGCGTATTCCACTTCCATCAGCGTGCCGCCCGTAAATTCCACCGACAGATTCAGCCCGCGCGTCAATAAAAAGATAACGGCGAGGATAAACGTTGCCAATGAAATGAAGGTGGTGAGCTTGCCATAGCTCATAAACGGAATGTCGCGTTTAAAATGAAAGAGTTCCATATCAAGCCTCCTCTTTTTTGTCTAACACGGCGGGATAGCGCACGCCGATGGATAGATGTTGCAGCTTTTTGCGGTTGCCGTACCACAAATTCACCAAGGCGCGAGACACGACTACGGATGAATAAATGGAAGTCATAATGCCCAAGCAATGCACAATCGCAAAGCCGCGCACGGGGCCCGTGCCGAAAATCAGCAGGGCGATGCCCGCAATCAGCGAGGTTAAGTTGGAATCCAAAATGGTGTCCCAAGCGTGGTCGTAGCCTTCTTTGATGGCGATTTGGGCTTTTTTGCCCTCGCGCAGTTCATCGCGGATGCGCTCGTTAATCAACACGTTGGAGTCAATCGCCATGCCGAGCGTCAATGCCATCGCGGCGATGCCTGGCAGCGTGAGCGTGGCTTGCAGGGCGGATAAAATGGCAAACAGGAATAACAGGTTAGCCGACAGCGAAATGGCCGAAAAAATGCCGAACAGGCGGTAATACACAATCATGAACACAGTAACGACCACAAAGCCCCACACGGTGGAATGAATGCCTTTGCTGATGTTTTCCGCGCCCAAAGAAGGGCCGATGGTGCGCTCTTCAATGATTTTCATCGGCGCGGCCAGCGAGCCTGCGCGCAGCAGCAGGGCAACGTCATTGGCTTCGGCAAGGCTTGCCATGCCTGTGATTTGCACGCGTCCGCCTGTAATCGGCTCGTTGATGCGCGGCGCGGTTACCACTTCGGCTTTGCCTTGGTCAATCAGCACCATCGCCATGATTTTGCCTTTGTTGGCGGTGGTTAAATCGGCAAAGGTGGACGAGCCCGAGCTGTCCAGCGCAAGGCTCACAATCGGCAGCTTGGTTTGCTGGTCTTGGCTGCCCTGCGCTTGATTGATGTTTTCGCCGGTCAGTTCCACCTGCTTGCTCACCAAGAACTGATGCCCTTCGTTGTCGCTGAGCAGTTCGTAGCCATCGGGGATGTTGCCGTTTTGCGCTTGCGCGTACAGCGCCATGTCGCTGCTCACCATGCGCACTTCCAGCGTGGCGGTGCGCCCGATGATGTCTTTGGCCTTGGCGGTGTCGGTCATGCCGGGCAGTTGCACCACGATGCGGTCGGTGCCCGCCTGTTGGATAACGGGCTCGGCGGTGCCCAGCTCGTTTACGCGGTTATGCAGCGTGGTGATGTTTTGCTTCACGGCATCGCTGCGGATTTGTGCCAGCAGCGCGTCGGGCAGCGCCACGGTAATCTCGTTGCCGTTGCTGCTGATTTGCGCGCCTTCCAGCATTTTTTGCAATTCGGGCAGGGCCTTTTGCATGTCGGCCGCGTCTTGGAACGGCACCACAAGGCTGTTTTCCTGCTTGCGGATGCCGCCCACGCGGATGTCTTGCTGGCGCATGGTGCGGCGGATGTCGCCGGCATAGCGGTCAAGCGTTTTTTCCAGCGCGGCTTTCATGTCTACTTGCATGGTGAAATGCACGCCGCCGCGCAAGTCCAAGCCGAGGAACATGGGTTTGGCGCCGATTTTTTCCAGCCATTCGGGGCTGTTGGCGATTTGGTTTTGCGCGACGATGTAGCCCTCGCCCAGCGCGGCATCAATGGCATCGCGGGCGGAGATTTTGGTGGCGTCGGACACGCGCACTTTCAGGCTGCCGCCTGCGATGAACATGCCGCCGTGCTGGATATTGGCTTTTTGCAGCGCATCGGCAACGGTTTTTTCGGTGTTGCTGTCAATGGTGATGGATTGTCGGTTGGTGGAAATTTGGATGGCTGGGGTTACGCCGTACAGATTGGGCAGCGTGTAGATGACGGCTAGCACAATCGTGAACGCAATCAGCAGGTATTTCCAAAGCGGATAACGATTCATGGTTTTTCCTTTGATTTTCAGGCTGCCTGTGGCTTTTCCGTTTTCAGACTGCCTTGAAAGGATAATCGGTAAAACGTGGAAAACAGCAACGGACGCGCCATTGCTGTTTTCGGGGGGCGGGCAGCCTGAAATCAGTTGGCTGCGGGCGGCTGGCTGTTTGCGGCTTCGGGCTCAACGGGGTTGGCGTTGGCATCCACTTTGGCGGCGATGGCGTTTCGGTCCACTTCGATGTTCACGCCTCGGGCAAGCTCGATGGTGAAGACGTGTTCGCCTGTTTTAATCACGCGCCCGTAAAAGCCTGCGGCGAGCAGCACGCGGTCGCCCTTTTTCAGCTCGCTAATCATGGTTTGGCGGGCTTTTTCGCGTTTTTGGTTGGGGCGAATCATCATAAAGTAAATAATGGCAAACAGCGGCAGCCACATCAAAATGGCTGACCATGGGCTTTGGCCGGCTGCTGCCGCGCCATCGGCGGCGTGTGCGAAATCGATCATTTGCGTTCCTTTGCGGATGAAGTAAAAAACGTGCGATTTTAGCAGAGTAATGGGCGGGGCGGGGGATGCGTTTAAACAATCAGGCAGCCTGAAACGGGAAATACGTTTTCAGGCTGCCTTTGGGGCGCGGATTGCCGCGTTTGAAATCACACAATCAATTTGGAAATGGCTTTGAATTGCGGATGCTGCGCGTCTTTGAGCAGCATAAACAGCAGGCTTTCAATATTGCTCACCACGCCGCCTGCTGCTTGGATTTGTTGCAAGCCGTTGGCTTTGTTGGCGGCGGTGCGCGATGTGGCGCATTCTTGCGGGATGAAAACGTTGTAGCCTTGTTGGCGCAAATCTAGCACGGTTTGCAGCATGCAAATATGCGTTTCGCAGCCGATTAGAATGATGTTTTGAGCTTGCCCACTTTCAGGCTGCCCTTGTTGCAGCGCGGCGGCGACTTCGGCGGTGTAGGCGGAAAATTGGGTTTTGCTGAATTTGGGCGCATCGGGCGTGAGCAAGGCGATGTCGGGCACGGTTGCGCCTAGCCCTTTGGGGTATTGCTCGGTGATGATGTGCGGCACGCCCAGCAGATTTGCACCTGTAATAAATTGGCGGCAGGCGGCGAGAAAGGCTTGGTTTTCGTGCAGGGCGGGCAGCAGCCGCTCTTGGATGTCTACGATGATTAAACGGGTGTTTTCGGGTGTCATCATTTTTTTGCTCCTAAGTTGGCGATGCATTGCGCATCGCGTTTGCTGAATGCGTCTGCGCCGCCCAGCAGCGCGAGTTGCTGCTCGGGGCTGATTTTGGCGAACGATTGGATTTGCTGGGCAGAGAGTTTTTGCAGCGGCTCGTCCCACATGCACACGCAATATTGGGCAACGAGCGTGCCATCGGGGTCTTTCAGGCTGCGTTGGGCAAGGTCTTGCTGCCATTTGGGCGCGTGAGGCACGTTTTGAATGCAGCTTTCTACGATGGTGGCTTTGGCTTTGGGCTTGCTCATGCCGCATTGGCTGAGGAAAAAGAAGCCTGCGAACAAGAGGGCGATGACGCGCAGCCAAATCACGATGGTTTTGCGTTTTTTTTGCGCGATTGGATTGGGAGCGGCGGCTTGGGGTTGGGCGTTTTCAGGCTGCGGTTGGGGTGTGGCGGTCATGGTGTGATGATATGTGGTTGGGGTTGGGAACAGGCAGCCTGCGGAGCGTAGTCGAGTTGCGAAGCTAAAACGGGTGAAGCGCGTTTTGGCGAAGGCAAACGATGCGTTTCAGGCTGCTGAGGGCGTGCGGGCATTATCCGCGTTTGAACAGCTGCGGAGCGCGTTTGCCCAAGTAATACAAAAAGCCGATGTTGCCCAAGGCAACGACCAAATACAGCAGCAAAATGCTGTTAAACAGCGTGAGCAGCACGATGCTCATCAGCGCGGCGGCAACCATAAACACGGCGTTCATGATGTTGTTGGCGGCGATGGCGTTGGCGCGAAACTCGTCGGACGAGGCGGTTTGCAGCCATGTGTACAGCGGCACGGAGAAAAAGCCGCCGAAAAAGCCGATGCCTATCATCAGCAGGATAACGGGATACGCCATGCCTTGCGACAGGAATGCGCCCGCGCCTTGCAAGTCGTTCAGGCTGCCTGAAAACTGCGTGCCGTATAACACGAACACCAACGCGCTGCCGCAAACGGTCAGCCCCGTTGCGCCGAGGGTTACCAGCCAGAGTTTCAAATCGCCTTTGCTGAGCTTGGCGCAGGTAATCGAGCCTGATGCGATGCCGATGGAAAACAGCGTGAGCATCAGGTTGAACACCGCTGTGTTGCCGTGCAAATGGATGCGGACAAAGGTGGGCAGCTGGGTGGTATAAACCGCGCCGATAAACCAAAACCACGAAATGCCCATGATGGCGGTAAACAATTCAGGCTGCTTATAGGTTTGCGCGATGAGCGATTGGGTGCCGCGGGCGATGTTCCAATCCACTTTCAATTCGGGCTCTTTGGGCGCAACCGATGGCATGGCGGCGCTTGCGCCCAAGCCCAAAACGGCGATGAGCACCACCCAGCCTGCCAAAATCAGCGGGCTTTCGCCGGCCACCACCGTGCCGATAATCTGCCCGAGCAAAATGGCGATAAACGTGCCCGATTCGATTAAACCGTTGCCCATGATGAGTTCTTTTTCGGCGAGGTATTCGGGCAGGATGGCGTATTTGACCGGACCGAACAGCGTGGATTGCGTGCCCATGACAAACAGGCACAACAGCAGCAGGGGCGCGGATTGGATATAAAAACCGAATCCTGCCACCGCCATCACCGCCACTTCCAACACTTTGGTGGCTTGGGCGAGGCGGGCTTTGTTGTAGCGCGTGGCAAGCTGCCCCGAAAACGATGAAAACAGGAAATAGGGCAGGATGAACAGCAACGCGCCCACGTTGAGCATTTGTTCGGACGGGATGGTGTCGTTTTTGCCCAAGCCGTAAAAGCTAATCAGCACGAACAGCGTGGTTTTGAACGAGTTGTCGTTTAACGCGCCTAAAAATTGCGTGCCAAATAGCGGGGCGAAACGGCGGCTGGTGGCGAAGGCGAAATCGTTTTTCATGGCGTGTCTTTCGGAGGGGTTTTGTTGTAGGTGTCGTCGTCATCCATCAAGATGCGGTGGGCGGGGCCTTCTAAGTCGTCAAATTGCCCGTTTTTGCCCGACCACCAAAAAAAGTAGCCAATCAAAAAGGCGAGCAGGATGCTGATGGGGATAAGGATATACAGGCTTTCCATGTTTACAGGCTGCCTTCTAAGTCGTTGAGTTGGTAGTGTTCGCCGCCGACGATGAGCCATTCTTGGCGGATGTTGGCGCGGTGGTCGCCGTCTTCGTCGCGGATGCGGACGTGGTCGCCGGCGGTTTGCCAATAGAGCGTTTGCGCTTGGGCAAGGCGGGCGAGCGCGGTGTTTTTCGCGGCGGGTTGGATTTGCAGGGCGAGCTGTCCGCTTTCGGGGTGGGGAGCGGTTTCGTCGTCGGCAAGCATCACCAGAAAGCCGAGGTGCTCGCCATCGGGGGCGTGGATGGAGAATTGGTGCATGGTGTGGGAGATAGGACGGAGTAAAGCGTTGGGGCAGCCTGAAAAGGGCAGGGCGGGGAAACAGCGTTTCAGGCTGCTTTTGGGTTTTCAGGCTGCCCGAGCGGGGCGGCAGCGCAATGCTGGTAAACCTGTTGCCAAGGGCAAACGCCAGAGGCAGCCTGAAATCTCACATGGAGCGGCGAGGGTTCGTCGCCAAATGGTTTATTCAATAGGGCTTTATGGGTTGGCAAGATGTCGGTGAGTCATCAGTTGCAGGTTTGGCAAAGGTTTCAGGCTGCCTTTATCGCGCAATTTGCTGGGCAACGCTTGCCAAGCCTTTATCCAAGCTGTTGAGCATGGCGGCGTAGCCATCGCCTTGCTGCGGCGTGGTAACGTGAAACGGGGTTTGCGTGCCGTTTTGCCAACGGGCATAGCCACTGATTTCGGTTTCGCCGCGATAGCTGCCTTGGAAGCGGTCTATGTAAACAGTAAGCTGCGCGCTACTGGCTTCGGCGGGCTGGTATTTCAGGCTGCCTGCTGCGTTGAGCTTGTTTGCCAAGGCGCGGGCTAGGGCTTGGTCTAGCGGCGATGCCCACAGGTTTTGCTGCGCGAGGGTGAGCGTGTGCTCATCGCTTTGGTAGAGCAGGCTGTCGCCGTTGATCGGCGCTGCCAACACGATTTTCACGCCGATGTTGTGCGCGGGATTGCTTTGCGCAGGCAGCCTGAACGCGCTATCGGGCAGTTGGTAATATTGGGTGGGCGAGGGGCTGCTGCACGCGGCAAGCAACAGCGCGGCGGCAATGAGGGATAATTTTTTCATGATGAATGCTTGGGGATGATGGTAACGCGGGCGGCTTTTCAGGCTGCCGAACAAACGCCGCATTATACTCAAAAAGGCAGCCTGAAACTTGCTTTGCTCGTTTTCAGGCTGCCTTTTACCGGCGTTAGGCTTGGTTTTTTGGCTCTTCGCCGTTGTCGGATGGCGCAGCGGCTTGCGTTTGTTCAGCGGCTGGCTTGGCTTCGTCTGCCGCATTATTTGCCGTTTCAGGCTGCGGTTTTACCAAGTTTACTGCTTTCTCGGCTTCATCCACTTCGGGCAGCGTTTCAAACTCCACGCCGTCAATCACCTCGCCGTTCCCGCGCACATTATGGCTGTAATCCTTGGGCGGGCTGGGCTGTTTGCCTGCCATAATTTCCAGCACTTGGTCGCGGTCGATGGTTTCCCATTCCACCAACGCTTTGCACATGGTTTCCATTTTGTCGCGGTTTTCGCTGAGGATTTTGTAGGCAACGGCATATTGCTCGTCCAAAATGCGGCGCACTTCGGCATCCACATCTTGCTGCGTTTTCTCGGAAATATTTTGCGAACGGGTAACGCTGCGCCCCAAAAACACTTCGCCCTCGTTTTCCGCATACACCATCACGCCCATGCGCTCGCTCATGCCATAGCGCGTAACCATATCGCGGGCGATTTGCGTGGCGCGCTCAAAATCGTTGGATGCGCCGGTGGAAATGCGTCCCACGAAAATATCCTCGGCAATGCGCCCACCAAACAAAATCGCAAGCTGGCTCAACATTTGGTCTTTGTACATAGAAATGCGATCGCGCTCGGGCAGCTGCCAAGTTAAGCCCAGCGCGCGCCCGCGCGGCATAATGGTTACTTTGTGCACAGGGTCGGTAAACGGCAGGCTTTCCGCCACAATCGCGTGCCCCGCTTCGTGGTAGGCGGTGGCGCGTTTTTCGTCTTCGTGCATCACCATGCTGCGGCGTTCGGGACCCATGTAGATTTTGTCTTTTGCGTCTTCAAAATCGCTTTGGTCCACTTTGATTTTGTTGCGGCGGCCTGCAAACAGCGCGGCTTCGTTCACCAAATTCGCCAAATCCGCGCCCGAGAACCCCGGCGTGCCACGCGCCAGCGAAGTCAAATCCACGCTCTTGTCCAAAGGCACTTTTTGCGCGTGCACTTTCAAAATCTGCTCGCGCCCGCGAATATCGGGCAGCGGCACCACCACTTGGCGGTCAAACCGCCCGGGGCGTTGCAGCGCGGGGTCTAACACATCGGGGCGGTTGGTCGCGGCAATCACAATCACGGTTTGATTGCTTTCAAAGCCGTCCATTTCCACCAGCAGTTGGTTCAGCGTTTGCTCGCGCTCATCGTTGCCGCCGCCCAAGCCTGCGCCGCGTTGGCGGCCCACCGCGTCAATCTCGTCGATAAAGATGATGCAGGGCGCGTTTTTCTTGGCTTGTTCAAACATATCGCGCACACGGCTTGCGCCTACGCCCACAAACATTTCCACAAAATCCGAACCCGAAATGCTGAAAAACGGCACGCCCGCTTCGCCCGCAATCGCTTTGGCGAGCAAGGTTTTGCCCGTACCAGGGCTGCCTGCCAGCAAAATGCCGCGCGGCACACGCCCGCCTAGGCTTTGATAGCGGTCGGGGGCTTTGAGGTAGTCCACAATTTCTTGCACTTCTTCTTTGGCTTCATCGCAGCCGGCCACATCAGCAAATTTCACAGTGTTGGCATCTTTATCCAGCAGCTTGGCGCGGCTTTTGCCAAACGAAAACGCGCCGCCTTTGCCGCCGCCCGATTGCATCCGCATGAACCACATCCACGCACCAATCAACAGTAGCACGGGCAGCAGGCTCATAAACATGCTGCTTAAAAAGCCTGGTTTTTCTTCGGGCGTAACTTTAAAGCGCACTTTGTTGTCCACCAGCAGCGTTACCAAGTTGTCGTCCATCGGCGCGTTGGTTTTGAACGTGGTTTTGTCTTTGCGCTCGCCTTTGATTTCGTAGCCGATAGGCGAGCCTTCAATATTCAGGCTGCTGATTTGCCCTGCTTTAACTTGTTGGATAAATTGAGAATATTCAATTTGCTGGTTATCCACTTTGGTTTCGCGCATATATTGCACGCCAAAGGCGATGCCCAAAAATAAAATCGCCCCTGCAACGAGGTTTTTTAAGTTGCTTCCCACAGAAACAAACTCCTATTGATGAGAAAAATGAAAGGGATTGTAAAGTATTTTTCAGGCAGCTTTAGTGTTTATTCTTGCCTAATAAATAAATCTCACTAGACCGATTGCGCGAGGCATCGGGTTTGCGCGTTTGCACCGTGCCGAACACTTCGCGCATGGCAGCCATGTATTCTTGATAGCCCGAACCTTGAAACACTTTCACCAAAAACGCGCCGCCTGTTTTCAAATGCCCGCGGGCGAAATCTAACGCCAGTTCGCACAAATAAAAGCTCCGCGCTTGGTCTATGGTGTCGTTGCCCGACATATTGGGTGCCATATCGCAAATTACAAGGTCTAGCGCGCGGTTATCCAGCAGGCGTTCAAACTCGGCCAACACGGCTTCTTCGCGAAAATCGCCTTGGATGAAATCCACGCCGTCGAGCGCGTCCATCGGCAGGATGTCCAGCGCGAACACTTTGCCTGTTTTGCCTACCAGTTTGGCGGCGATTTGCGACCAACTGCCGGGGGCGGAGCCTAAGTCGGCTAAAACCGTGCCTTGTTTGATGAGCTTGTCTTTTTCGTTGATTTCTAACAATTTATACGCGGCGCGGGCGCGGTAGCCGTCTTTTTGGGCGCGTTTGACATAGGGGTCGTTAACGTGTTCGTGCAGCCATGCGGGGGAGGATTTGGAGCGTTGTGCCATAGTTATAGTAATGAGGTGTGTTTTAGGCAGCCTGAAAACGGATTATGGTTTTCAGGCTGCCTAATGAGCAAAAAATTATTGTTCTACAAAGGCGCGTTCAATCAGATAATCGCCGCGCACGCCTGTTTTGGGGGAGGCGACCAAGCCGAAGCTATCTAGTATGGCGGAAGTGTCGGCGTTCATCGGCATGCTGCCGCAGAGCATGGCGCGGTCGTCTTTGGGGTTGATGGGGGGCAAGCCGATGTCGTCAAACAGTTTGCCGCTTTTCATCAGGTCGGTTAAACGCCCGTGGTGTTCAAAGGGTTCGCGCGAGACGACGGGGTAGTAAATCAGTTTTTCGCGCACCATGTCGCCGAGAAATTCGTGGTTGGGCAAATCGCGTGTGAAGTGGTCGTAATAGGCTAAATCTTGTTTGTGGCGCACGCCGTGCACCAAAATCACTTTTTCAAATTGCTCGTAAATATCGGGGTCGCGCGTGATGCTTAAAAATGGGGCGAGCCCTGTGCCGGTGGAGAGTAGATAAAGGTGTTTGCCGCCTTCGTTGAGGTCGCTGGCGATGAGCGTGCCTGTGGGTTTTTTGCTGATGAAGATGTCGTCGCCCACTTTTATATGTTGCAGGCGGCTGGTGAGCGGGCCGTCTTGCACTTTGATGCTGAAAAATTCTAAATGTTCTTCCCAGTTGGGGCTGGCGATGCTGTATGCGCGCATGATGGGTTTGCCGTTGTCGCCCATCACGCCAATCATCACGAATTGCCCGTTTTCAAAGCGCAGGCTTTCGTCGCGCGTGCAGGTGAAGCTGAAATAGGCATCGGTCCAATGGTGTACGGTGAGGACTTTTTGGGTGTTGTATGCTGCCATGGTGGGGCTTTCTGTTGATTTTGCAAAACGCGGGATTGTATGCAAAACGGGAGTGGCTATCAAGTGAATGCGCTAACAGAGGCAGCCCGAAAATGGGTTTCAGGCTGCCTATCGTCTGCTTGTTTATAGTTCAAAGTCTTCCAAATCTTCGGTTTTAACTTCGGCGTCAATTTGCCCGATAAGGTAAGACGAAATTTCCACTTCCTGCGGCGCAACTTGCACGTTGTCGGACGAGAGCCAGGTGTTAATCCACGGAATCGGGTTTTGCGTGGCTTTTTCAAACGCCGGCTGCAAGCCCACGGCAAGCATGCGGGCGTTGGTGATGTATTCAACGTATTGGCACAGGATGTCTTTGTTCAAGCCTATCATGCTGCCGTCTTTAAACAGATATTCTGCCCATTCTTTTTCTTGCTCGGCGGCTTTTTTGAAGAGTTCGAAGCATTCGTTTTGCAGCTCGGCGGCAATTTCCGCCCATTCCGCGCCTTCCGCGCCGCCGCGCATCAAGTTGAGCATGTGTTGCGTGCTGGTGAGATGCAGCGCTTCGTCGCGGGCGATGAGCTTGATGATTTTGGCGTTGCCTTCCATCAGCTCGCGCTCGGCAAAGGCGAACGAGCAGGCGAAGGAAACGTAAAAGCGGATGGCTTCCAGCACGTTCACGCACATCAGGCAGAGGTAAAGTTTTTTCTTTAATTCTCGCTCGGACACGACGATGGTTTTGCCGTTTACCCGATGCTCGCCTACGCCCAACAGGTTGAAATATTGGGTGTATTCAATCAAGTCGTCGTAGTAGCAGGCGATGTCTTCGGCGCGTGCGATGATGTATTCGTTTTGCACGATGTCGTCAAACACGACGGAGGGGTCGTTCACGATGTTGCGGATGATGTGGGTGTAGCTGCGGCTGTGGATGGTTTCAAAAAACGACCAGGTTTCAATCCAAGTTTCCAGCTCGGGCAGGGAAACGAGCGGCAGCAGCCCAACATTGGGGCTGCGCCCTTGGATGCTGTCCAACAGGGTTTGGTATTTCAGATTGCTGATGAAGATGTGTTTTTCGTGTTCGGGCAGGTTGGCGTAGTCGATGCGGTCGCGCGATAAGTCCACTTCTTCGGGCCGCCAGAAAAACGAGATTTGCTTTTCAATCAGTTTTTCAAAGGTTTCGTATTTTTGTTGGTCGTAGCGGGCAACGTTGACCGGCTGCCCGAGGAACATCGGTTCCAGCAGGGCGTTGTTGGGGGTTTTGGGGAAGGTGCTGTATTGCATGATGAGGTGTTCGCAAGACATTGGGGTATCCTTTTGTTTTGGGCGTGTCAAAAAAACGGGCGGATTATAGCATTTTCAGGCTGCCTGATTGGGAACTTCAACCGGCGGGGCAGCCTGAAATCCGCGCGCCCTTTTTCAGGCTGCCGCAAGTGCGCTAAAATCCGCATTTTTATTTATTTTATTTAAACGCAGCCTGAAAAAGCGTTAACGGGCTTTCAGGCTGCCTCAATATACGAAAGACTGCCATGTCGTACTCGCTGAAAAATCTGCAACTCAACACCGCGTTCGCGCACATTGAAAAGGGCAACTACAAAGCCGCCGCGCCCATCATCCGCCGCTTTGCCGAGCAGGGCGATGTGGACGCGCAATATCAGTTGGCGTTTATGTATGAGCAAGGCTTGGGCGTGAAAACCGACTTTGCCGCCGCCGCCAAGTGGTACCACGCCGCCGCCGAGCAGGGCGATGCGGCCGCGCAAATGAACATCGCCACGCTCTACGAAGACGGGCTGGACGGGCTGCCGCAGGATTACGCCGCCGCGCTCAAATGGTACGGCGCGGCTTTTGAGCAGGGCGAATGGGATGCCGCCAATTCGCTGGCGCGCTTATACGCTGAAGGGCTGGGCGTGCCACAAGATTACGCCAAAGCGGTGCAATACTGGCAGGCCGCCGCCGAGCAAGACGACGATGAGGCCTTGTATAACTTGGGCGTGTGCTACGACGACGGCTTGGGCGTGAAAAGCGATTACGCCCGCGCCGCGCAGTATTACCGGCAAGCCGCCGAGCTGGGCAACAGCGATGCGATGGTGAATTTGGCGATGCTTTACCAAGAAGGCTACGGCGTGGAAAAAGACGAAGCCGTTGCCGCGCAATGGTTTCGCCAAGCCGCCGAGCTGGGCGATGCCGATGGGCAGTTGAACTTGGGCTTGTCCTACGCCGAAGGCTCGGGCGTTGAATGCGATTACCGAGAAGCGCAAAAATGGTGGCGGCTCGCCGCCGAGCAAGGCAACAAAGAAGCCGTCCGCGCGCTGACGGCGTTGGACAAACTGCTTCAAGGCGAAAGTTGAATACTTTGAGGCAGCCTGAAAACGGGCAAAGCGAAACGCCGCTGCATACGTTTTCAGGCTGCCTTCATACCATTAACCATGACCTCTCCACGCAAAATCATCCATATAGACATGGACGCGTTCTACGCATCGGTAGAACTGCGCGAACAGCCCCACCTGCGCGGCAAGCCCGTTGTGGTGGCGTGGGACGGCGCGCGCTCGGTGATTTGCGCCGCCTCGTATGAAGCCCGCAAATACGGCTTGCGCTCCGCCATGGCGGTCGCCACCGCCAAACGCCTGTGCCCGCATGCCGTTTTTATCCCGCCGCAATTCGCGCTCTACCGCCAAGTCTCCCGGCAAATCCACCAAATTTTCAGGCTGCATACCGACCTTATCGAACCGCTCGCGCTGGACGAAGCCTATTTGGACGTAACCTGCAACAAGCAAAACATCGCATACGCCCGCGACATCGCCCTCGCCATCCGCGCCGAAATCCACCGCCAAACGGGGCTAACCGCTTCCGCAGGCATCGCGCCCAACAAATTTCTCGCCAAAATTGCCTCCGATTGGCGCAAGCCCAACGGGCAATTTGTGATTGCGCCGCAAAATGTGAACGCGTTTTTGCACACCCTGCCGCTGGGCAAAATATCGGGCGTGGGCAAAAAAACGCTCGCCAAGCTCAACGCCCAAGGCTGGCGCACCGTGGGTGATTTGCAGCGCGTGCCGCTGGGCATGCTCATCAACCTGTTCGGCAGATGGGGCTACCGCTTGCACGACCTCGCGCACGGCGTGGACAACCGCCCCGTCGAGCCCGAGCGCGAGCGCGTGCAAATCTCCACTGAAATCACTCTGCCCGACGATTTGCCGCTGGGCCAAATCGTCCGCCACATTCCCGATTTGGCGCGGGACTTGGCGCAGCAGATGCAACGCCGCCACACCATCGGGCAAACGCTCACGCTCAAACTCAAAACCAGCGACTTTCGCACGCTCACCCGTTCGCAAACCTATTCGTCCGCCCTGCCCAGCGCGCAAACCCTGATTC
The DNA here is from genome assembly GCF_014054985.1 of Kingella oralis. Lineage (NCBI taxonomy): Bacteria > Pseudomonadati > Pseudomonadota > Betaproteobacteria > Neisseriales > Neisseriaceae > Kingella > Kingella oralis. The sequence goes on along the minus strand of NZ_CP059569.1, from coordinate 1,093,413 downwards.
AGGCTGCCCAACAGCTCGCCAAGCGCATGCCCAGCGAACACGAATACCGCCTCATCGGCATCGGCATCAGTCACCTGCAAGACGAAAACCGGCAGCCTGAATTGCCCGAACTGGCGTTTCAGGCTGCCTCGGCAGAGTAAAGCAGGCAGTCGCGCCAACGCATCGTGCAGCCTGAAAAGCACCCGCGCGGAACGCCCGCCACCTCCCGCCCGTTTTCAGGCTGCCCGCCGCCTGCCGTTTTGACCCAAATCAAATCCGACCCATCCCAACAGCCAACTCCATTTTTCAGGCTGCCTAAAACCATAAAAACCACTATAATACGCGGTTTTCCCAATTTCCCCAATCAATCGAAGGATACAAAATGACCATGTTGCAAGGCAAAAAAATCCTGATTACAGGTATGATTTCCGAGCGCTCCATCGCCTATGGCATCGCCAAAGCCTGCCACGAACAAGGCGCGGAACTCGCGTTCACTTATGTTGTCGACAAACTGGAAGAGCGCGTGCGCAAACTCGCCGCCGAATTCAATTCCGAACTCGTGTTCCGCTGCGACGTGCAAAGCGACGAAGAAATCGCGCAAACGTTTGCCAGCTTGGGCAAGCATTGGGATGGCTTGGATGGCTTGGTGCACGCCATTGCCTTTGCGCCCAAAGAAGCCCTGAACGGCGATTTTTTAGACAGCATCAACCGCGAAGCCTTTAACATCGCCCACGAAGTTTCCGCATACAGCCTGCCCGCGCTTGCCAAAGCCGCACGCCCGATGATGCGCGGGCGCAACGCCTCCATCTTGGCATTGACTTACCTTGGCGCAGTGCGCGCGATTCCCAATTACAACGTGATGGGTATGGCAAAAGCCAGCTTGGAAGCAGGCATCCGCTTCACCGCATCCTGCTTGGGTAAAGACGGCATCCGCTGCAACGGCATTTCCGCCGGCCCCATCAAAACCTTGGCGGCATCGGGCATCGCCGATTTCAGCAAGCTGCTGGCGCACGTTGCCGCGCAAAACCCGTTGCGCCGCAATGTAACCATCGAAGAAGTGGGCAACACCGCCGCATTCTTGCTGTCTGACCTCGCATCGGGCATCACCGGCGAAATCACTTATGTGGACGGCGGTTACAGCATCAACGCGCTCAACGACGGCGACGAATAAGCCAAGCAAATAATGCAAAGGCAGCCTGAAAACGGAAATTCTCGTTTTCAGGCTGCCTTTTTGTGTTTTGTTTGGCGGTTATTCAATGCACACGGAAACTTTGCCGCCGCGGTCAAAGCGAACGGCGTAGCTGCCCGCTTCGGGCAAATCGGCAAAATAAAATGCTGCGCCGCTGTCGGTATCGATGCCGCGCGCCATGTATAAGGTTTCGCCATCGGGGGCGGTGAGCACGCCGCTCGCGCTGCTGTGCAGGGCTTTGCCCTCATCGGGCACGGAAAAGCGGTAGCTGCCTTTGCCGGCGGTGAAGTGGGCGCAGCCGTTTGCTTTGAGCGGCAAGGCGTTGCCCGAGGCTTGGGCGGCGTGGCGGGCTTTGGGGCTTGCTTTGGCGTGGCGGGTTTTTGCCGTTGCCGTGCCTGCGCTTAGGCTGAGCGATAGCGCGCAGAAAATCAGGGCGAGGGATGTTTTCATGATGATTCCTTTGCTGGATGGGAGAAGTGAATGGTAGGGCGGATTGGCGCGTTCGGCAAGGTTTGCGGTGCAAGCGCGGCGGATTGCGCCGTAGCACAAACAAAAGGGCAGCCTGAAACGCGCCCATCCGTTTTCAGGCTGCCTCTGGCTTGTCGCTGCCGCCCGCATCTGCTTGGCGGTCAAAAAAATCTACCGCGCCGTTATCAAAAAAACTTTGCAAAATGGCTTGCGCGGCAACTTGGTCCAGCACGGGCTTTTGTTTGCGCCCGCGAACGCCGTTTTCGCGCAACAGCTCTTCGGCGTAAACCGACGATAGCCGTTCGTCCACCCAATACACGGGCAGCCTGAAACGCCCGTTCAGGCGATGCCCGAATTTGCGGGCGAGCCGGGTGAGCGCGTGTTCGCTGCCGTCGATGTGCACGGGCAGGCCGACAATCAGGTTTTCAGGCTGCCATTCTTGAATCAGCGCGGCGATGCGGGCGAATTTTTCATCGTTGCTGTTGCCGGTAATCGTGGCGATGGGGTGGGCGATGCGGATGCGGCAATCGCCTTGCGCTGCGCCGATGCGCGTTTCGCCGAAGTCGAAGGCAAGGCAGCCGCCGCTGGCGGGCGCGGCAAAATCAGGCATGACCCATCGCTCCGGCAAAGTTTTCGCGGCGGATGCCCAGTTTGCCGAACGCGGCGGCATAGCGTTCTTCGGGCGGGATGCCGAACAGAATATGCGGGTCGGCGGGCACGGTGAGCCACGAGTTTTGCGCGATTTCTTGTTCAAGCTGCCCCGCGCTCCAACCGGAATAGCCGATGGTGAGCACTGCGCCTTGGATTTCGTCGTCTTGGTGTAGGCCTTCGATGATGTCGCGCGAGGTGGTGAGCGCGATGCTGTCGGTGATGCTCAAACTGCTGTCCCAGTTGCCGATGGGCGTGTGCAGCACGAAGCCGCGCTCGGTTTGCATCGGGCCGCCCATCATCACATATTGGTTTTTAAAGCGCGCGGGCGTGTCTTTGCCGATGGCGGCGAACACCACGTTCATGGTTACAGGCGAAGGTTTGTTCACGATAACGCCCATTGCGCCGTTTTCGCCGTGTTCGCACAGGTAAATCAGGCTGCCTGAAAATAAGGAATCTTCAAGATTGGGCATGGCAAGCAGAAAATGGTTGGCTAGGTTCATGATGGTGCCGTGGTGGATGGTTTGGCTGTTTATATTGGGCGCGGGCGCGGTTTTTCAAGGCAGGCGGAGCCGCTGTTTTCAGGCTGCCGCGGCGGGGTGGGGCGAAATTGTCTCTATAAATTGAGTAAAAGCAGTTGAAATTGTTTAGGCAAACTATTATATTACGCACTTCGTTTGTTAATCTTAACTCAGGGAAGAGTATGAAAACTGTACAAGAAATTCGTTTTGAAAACTTTGAATTGTTGATTAAAGAAGCGGGCACGATTGCCGAATTGGCGCGCAAAACGGGCTACGACAAGCCTGCGTATTTGTATCAGCTGCGCGCGCAAGTGGTGAAACCCAACGGCAAGGCGCTACAATTGGGCAGACGCGTGGCGTTGCGCTTGGAGCAGGGCATGAACAAGCCCGCGGGCTGGATGGATATTGACCACGCCAGCGAACCCGCTTTGGCGGCCGTTGCGGTGTCAGGCAGCCTGAAATCAACCGGCAACAGAGTGGGCGTGGCATTGACTTCGCCCGAAAGCGCGGTTTACGGCGCGGCGGTGATTCGTGCGCTGCTGATCGCGGGCAAACAAGTTTGCCTGGCGTTTAACGATGCAGCGGAGCGCGCGTTTGCGCAAACGGGCATTGCGCTGGACGACGCGGCGGCGGTGCGCAAACATTTTTATGCGACCGAAGCGCAACTGAGTTTTGCCGATGAGCATTTGTCGCCTTTCGCTTTGAATGCGGTGGTAGTGCCTGCGGCGCGTGGCGGCAGCTTGGCTTTGATTGCCAACGGCGCCACCCAATCGCCCGCCGCGCGCATGGCGGAATTGGCGTTGGCAACCAAACGCCCTGTGGTGATTGCGCCTTGCGAAGCGGTGCTTTCCGCGGCGCAGTTGCACAATCTGCAAACTTTGTCGGCGCAAGGCGCGGTGATTTTGCCCGTTTCGGCAGCCGCTTCTGCGGAGCAGGCCGAGTTCTTGACGACTTGCGTGTTGGCGCAACTGGGTTTGCAATAAGCGCGCATGGAAGGCTTGTATGAACTCGTTTCGCTGCTGGTGCGCTTTGTGGCTTGGTTGATTAGCTTGCTGCCACGCGGCGATTCCTGAAACGGGTAAAACGATTTTCAGGCTGCCTCAATCCTTGTTTGCAAGGGAAAGGCAGCCTGAAACGTTTATTGCGAACGGGTTTTGCGGCGTTTGATTGGCCATTGAGCCTTTGGGCGTTTTCAGACTGCCTCCGGTTTAACCGCCGAGGCAGCCTGAAATCTAATCTAAATAGAGCGGCGGCTCGTTGCCGATGGCTGCATCACCAATGCGCCATATTGTCTCGATGCACCAGCTCGTCTTCGTGCGCGTAGCCCAGTTTGGCGGCGATTTCGTCGGCATGGCAGCGCAGGATTTTCTCCGCTTCGGCGCTGCTGTAATTGCTCAACCCGCGCGCGATTTCCTTGCCCGCGCCGTTCACAATGGCGATGAGTTCGCCGCGCTGAAAATGCCCGTTCACGCGCACGCAGCCCACGGGCAGCAAGCTGCTGCGGCTTTGTTGCAACGCGGTTTCTGCGCCCGCATCCACCACGATGCTACCTGAAATTTGGATATGCCCCAGCAGCCATTGTTTGCGCGCATTCACGCGGCTGAATTCGCTGGTGAACAGCGTGCCGATGCTCTCGCCCGCGCACAGCCGCACCAACACATCAGGCTCGCGCCCCGAGGCGACCACGGTGTTGGCGCCGCTCAATGCCGCGCGTTTTGCCGCCAACACTTTGGTGTACATCCCGCCCGTGCCCACGCCTGTGCCCGCGCCGCCCGCCATGCTTTCCAAATCGGGATGGGCGGCGGAAATTTGGCTGATAAACTGCGCTTGCGGGTTTTTGCGCGGATCGCTGTCGTATAAACCGCGCTGGTCGGTGAGAATCACCAGCGCGTCGGCATCCACCAGATTGGTAACCAGCGCGCCGAGCGTGTCGTTGTCGCCCAGCTTGATTTCGGCGGTGGTTACGGTGTCGTTTTCGTTAATCACGGGCACGATATTCTGCGCCAGCAGCGTTTGCAGCGTGCTGCGGGCGTTGAGATAGCGCGTGCGGTCGCTTAAATCTTCGTGCGTGAGCAGGATTTGCGCGGTGTTGAGCCGGTGCGCGGAAAACGCGTGTTCATAGGCTTGCGCGATGCCCATTTGCCCCACGGCGGCGGCGGCTTGCAGCTCGTTTAACGCGGTGGGACGCTTTGCCCAGCCCAGCCGTTTCACGCCCTCGGCAATCGCGCCGCTGGATACCAGTATCACGTTGGTGCCGCTGCGTTTGATGGCGGCGATTTGCGTTGCCCAGTTATCCAGCGCGGTTTGGTCGATGCCGCGCCCCTCGGCGGTTACGAGGCTGGAACCGACTTTCACAACGATGAGCTTGGCTTGGGATAGGGTGGGATGGGTCATGGTGGCTTGCCTTTTTGAATATGAATAAGAACCTGTATTCACTATTTTCATAGGTATCTTTCATGCCCTAAAAACGTGGCTACCGCGTTAAAAATGCTCGCAAGGTGTTCAACCTTGCTGCGCTTTTTGCTTTGTATCCACGCTTTTATGTCATAAAATCTATCTATGCAAATAGTGAATACAGGTTCTAAGAAATTTCAGGCTGCCTATGTTTACCCTTGTTTACAAGATAAGGCAGCCTGAAAACAGGAGCGCGATTTTAACCGATTTTGCGGCGCAATGCGTGGGGCTGTATTTTGAAATAATGCTTGCAAGCCCAACTGCGTTTCAGGCTGCCGCAATGGTTTCAGGCTGCCTCAACGCACCCGCTTCCCCGTGCCCGAGTAAAATAAATGTTTTACAAAACAACCCCCGCTTAACAAAACCCAACAAATCGCTTGCGCTCCGCCCCAAGCCTGCATACAATGCGCGGCTTCTCGGCCAGATAGCTCAGTCGGTAGAGCAACGGATTGAAAATCCGTGTGTCGGCAGTTCGATCCTGCCTCTGGCCACCAAATTGCAGCCTGAACAGCAAATGTTGTTTGGGCTTTTTTGTTTTGCCCTTTTTCAGGCTGCCCTCAATGTTATTTTATGTTAAAGTCCACCCTTTCCTTTGCCTCATAAACTTGCTTCATAAACAGGACAATAATCATGCAAACGTGGCAGCTTCCCGAACATATCGCCGACATTCTCCCCGAACGTGCGCGCCAACTAGAAAGCGTGAAAGAACAGATACTCGCCCAGTTCCGCACGCATGGCTTTGAGCTGGTGCAGCCGCCTTTGATGGAATACAGCCGCTCGCTGCTCACGCACATCGACGACGGCCTATCGCTGAAAACCATCCGCCTTGCCGACCAAATCACAGGCTGGCAGCTTGGCATCCGCGCCGACATCACGCCGCAAGTGGCGCGGATTGACGCGCATTTGTTGATGAAAAACCAAGGCATTAACCGCTTGTGCTATTCAGGCAGCGTGTTGCACGCCCAGCCCGATGGCTTGCTGGCAACGCGCGAGCCGATTCAAACGGGCGCGGAGTTATACGGCTGCGCGGATACCGCTGCCGATGTGGAAATTATTGATTTGATGATGAAAACGCTGAAAGTGGGCGGGCTGGGCAATATTATTTTGTCGCTGGGGCATTTGGGCGTGTTCCGCGCGATTGCAGCCGCCGCGCAGTTGGGCGAGGCGCAAAGCCGCCAGCTGCTCGCGCTGATGCAGGATAAAGATGGCAACGCGGTTCGCCGGTTGGCGCAACAATGGCAGTTGGACAACATTTGGATTGACGCGCTGGCGGCGCTGCCCGAGCTCTACGGCAGCCGCGATGTGTTGGACAAAGCCCGCGCACGGCTGCCGCAGCTGACCGCCGTGTCGCAGGCGTTGGATGTGCTGGCGCAGGTGTGCGCGGCGTTTCCCGAGCAGGCGGTGCATATTGATTTGGCGGAAGTGCGCGTGGACAACTACCACACGGGCTTGCTCTACGCCGCCTACACGCCCGATTACCACGACGCGGTGGCGCGCGGCGGGCGCTACGACGGCTTGGGCGCATACTTTGGGCGCAGCCGCCCCGCCACGGGGTTTAGCTTTGATTTGCGCTTGTTTGGCGCGTATCTGGCCGCCAGCCAACGCCCCGAAGCGGTGCGCGTGGCGCAGAAAGATTATGCGGCGGCGAAAAATGCGGTGGATAAATTGCGCGCGCAAGGCGTGTGCGTGGTGGTGGATTATGGCTTGCCCGACAATTCGAGCAGCCTGAAAACGCTGGTTCAATGTAATGATGAATGGAAAGTAGAATAAGCAATGGGTGTTTTACAATGGTTTGATTTGAGCGAATCTGCGCTGCACATGCTGAGTCTTGCTGCGCATATCATCGGCTTTGCGGGTATGGGCTGCGTGGTGTTGGCGTTTTGGCTGGTGGTGAGCGAAAAATGGAAGCCCACTTCGCTGTCGTATAACTTGCTCAACGGCTTGGGCGCGGTGCTGCTGATTTTGAGCCTGTGCGTGCATTTCAATTTGGGCTCGTTTGTGATTGAGATTTTTTGGATTGCGATTTCGGCGATGGGGATTGCAAAGCATTGCAAACGCCAAAGGCAGCCTGAAAACGAATGAAATGAGTTTCAGCGGAGCTAAAACGAGTAGCCCCCCAACCCATCCTTCCCCTTTTCAGGCTGCCTAACCCATCCAAAGGCAGCCTGAAAACCCACTTTCTCTAACCTAAAAGGTAATCAAAAATGGCACAAAACGTAGTTGTTATCGGCGCACAATGGGGCGACGAAGGCAAAGGCAAAATTGTGGACTGGCTGGCGGAGCAAGCCACGGGCGTGGTTCGCTTTCAAGGCGGGCACAACGCGGGGCACACGCTGGTGGTGAACGGCAAAAAAACCATATTGCGCCTGATTCCCAGCGGCATTTTGCATGAAAAGCTGGACTGCTTTATCGGCTCGGGCGTGGTGCTCTCGCCCGAAGCGCTGCTCGGCGAGATTGATGAGCTTAACGCTGCGGGCGTGCCCAATGTGGAACAACGGCTGAAAATCGCCGACACCGCACCATTGATTTTGTCTTACCACATCGCGCTGGACCAAGCCCGCGAGCAATCCAAGGGCGACAAAAAAATCGGCACAACAGGGCGCGGCATTGGCCCTGCCTATGAAGACAAAGTGGCGCGGCGGGCGGTGCGCGTGGGCGATTTGCTGAACATGGATGCGGTTGCCGAAAAAGTACGCGCCAATTTGGCGTTGTATAACGCGCAACTGGTGCATTTGCACGGCGCGGCGGCGATTGCGTTTGACGATGTGATGAACCAAATCAATAGCTTTCGCGCGCGCATTTTGCCGATGATTGCCGATGTGCCGCGCACGCTGTACGACAAAAACCAACGCGGCGAACGCCTGCTGTTTGAAGGCGCGCAAGGCACGCTGCTGGATATTGATTACGGCACTTATCCGTTTGTAACGTCATCCAACTGCTTGGCGGGCGCGGCATCGGCGGGCGCGGGCGTGCCGCCGCAAATGCTGCAATATGTGCTGGGCATCGTGAAAGCCTACACCACGCGCGTGGGCGGCGGGCCGTTCCCCACCGAGCTGTTTGACGACATTGGCGCGGGCTTGGCAGAGCGCGGCAACGAGTTTGGCTCGGTAACGGGCAGACCGCGCCGCTGCGGCTGGTTTGATGCCGCCGCGCTCAAACGCTCCATCCAAATCAACGGCATCACGGGGATGTGCATCACCAAATTAGACGTGATGGACGGCATGGACGAAGTGAAAATCTGCACGGGCTACACCTTGCCCGATGGCAGCACCACCGACATCCTGCCCTTTGGCGCAGATGCGGTTTCAGGCTGCACGCCCGTTTACGAAACGATGGCAGGCTGGCAGGAATCCACCTTTGGCGTGCAATCGTATGACGCGCTGCCCGACAACGCCAAAAAATACCTGCGGCGGATTGAAGAAGTGTGCGGCGCGCCGATTGCGATGGTGTCCACAGGGCCCGATAGGGAAGAGACGATTTTGATTCAGCATCCGTTTGCGTGATGGGCGGGGCAATCGCGTAATCGTGAACACACAATTAAGGCAGCCTGAAAAGGGGTTTTATCCATTTTCAGGCTGCCTTCGTTTACAGAATTTTTTTTACAGGATGAGGCAGCCTGAAAACCCCTAGCAACAATATAAAAACCAGAGCACGGCTTGCCAGCAAGCCGTAGGGGCGCGGGGCAGCATTTCCAGGCTGCCTATTGTTTGCACCCGCGTTCAAGCAGCCTGAAACCTTTACAAAACCCCAGCAGCAGCCTGAAACACAAGAAATGCCGTCATTCCCGCGTAGGCGGGAATCTTGTTTGATATTCAAAAAATTTCGTAAAAACAATTCATTGCATAAAATTAACCAAAATTCCCGCCTAGGCGGGAATGACGGAGAATTGACCATTTCTTGTTTCGTTTTAGGTTTTGCAAAGGCAGCCTGAAAAGGGATGATAAAACCCATTTTCAGGCTGCCTTATTGCGCGTTGAACTGCGTCAAGCCGTGTTGAACCGCTTACGACTCAATCACAATCTTCGGAAACTTGCTGCTGAAATCGCGCCCTTTGTCTGCCACCGCCAGCACAATTTGGAATGCGGCTTGGGTGTAGATGTCGGCGATAGCGGCTTGCGTGTCCAACAACGCGCCTGCCGTGCCCGCATCCATCGCTTCGCGCACTGGCAACGACAACGGCAATTGCCCCAGCAACGGCACGTTCAATTTCGCCGCAAGATTTTTGCCGCCATCGCTGCCAAACAGCGCTTCATGATGCCCGCAATTGCTGCACACATGCACCGACATATTTTCCAACACGCCCAAAATAGAAATGTTCACCTTGTTAAACATATCCACCGCCTTGCGCGCGTCAATCAGCGCGATGTCTTGCGGCGTGGTAACCACCACCGCGCCGGTTACGGGGATTTTTTGCGACAACGTAAGCTGAATATCGCCTGTACCGGGGGGCAAATCCACAAACAGATAATCCACATCGTCCCATTGGCTTTGCATCAACAGCTGCTGCAAGGCTTGCGACACCATCGGGCCGCGCCACACAACGGCTTGGTCGGTGTCCACCAAAAAGCCGATGGACATCACCTGAATGCCGTCTGCGTTGGTTACGGGAATCAGCTGCTGCGCTTGTTTTTCAGGCTGCTGTGTTGCCACGCCGAGCATGGTGGGCTGGCTGGGGCCGTATAAATCGGCATCCAACACGCCTACGCGCGCGCCCATTTTTGCCAGCGCGGTCGCCAAGTTGGCGGTGGTGGTGGATTTGCCCACGCCACCCTTGCCCGATGCCACGGCGATGATGTTTTTCACGCCCTTAATCGTAGGGATGCCGTTTTGCACTTTATGCGCGACAACATTGTGCGTGATTTCCAGCTTGATGGGCTTGCCTGTGGCGGCGGCGATGGCTTCGTGAAGCTGCTGCGCGATGTGGGCAACGGGATAGCCGAATTCCAACGCCACTTTCAGGCTGCCATTTTCTTCGGCAACGCTTTTCACGGCTTTTTCGCTGCCGAGCGTGCGCTGGGTGGTGGGGATAAGGATTTGTTCTATTTGTGATTTCATGGTGTTTCCTCTTGTTGTGGGTGTTTGCGTTGTGAATGTTGTGAATTAGACAGATAAAGCCATTTTCAGGCTGCCTAACCGTAAACATGAATGCAAGATGCAATTTTACGGCAAAACCCGCCAGCGCGGGCGATGTTTTCATGGCGGGCAAAATGTTTGGGGCTGTACTAGATAAGCCCTAAATACCACACCATCTGCGCAGCACTTTAAGCTGTTCAGACGGTGTGCCAAAGTTAAAACGAAACTCGCATTCTTTCAAGAATAATGGGAAAGATTTACGGTCAATTCCATTGTATTTACGCAGAACACGTTTCGCCTGATTCCAAAAATTTTCAATGCCGTTGATGTGGTTTTGTTTGTCAGCAAACAGTTTGCTGTGGTTAATACGGTGGTGGGTAAAACCACTTACATCCAACACATCATAGCTGCTCAAACAATCGGTATAAACAATACTATCAGGCATGATTTTCTTTGTGATAACAGGCATTAAGGTTTCTCTTTTGGCATTCTTCACTACTACGGTATAAACTTTACCACCACGCTTAAGAATACCAAAGACAGCTACTTTTCCTGCTGCTCCGCGTCCGCGTTTGCCTTTGCGATGTCCGCCGAAGTAACTCTCATCTAGCTCAACCGTACCATCAAAAACTGTATTGGCTTCCAATGAAAGATAGTAGCTGATGACTTCGCGGATTTTGCGGTAGAACAGTGCTGCTGAATTGGGGTGAATGCCCAACAAATCAGCAGCCGAACGGGCGGTTACTTCAAGTACAAAAAATTGGAGCAACTTTTTTCGTATACTCTTTTTTAGTTTACAATGGGTTATCTTCATTTTTGCAGTCTAACATGACTGCTTATCTAGTACAGCCCCAAATGTTTTTACCGCGCTTGATGCCGTTTCAGGCTGCCTTATCTCATCGTTATAAGGCAGCCTGAAAACTACAAAACCGCCGCAACAAGGCGTATCATCACGCCATTTTTGCTTGTTATCGCTACCGCCGCCATGTTTTACCAAATCGCCGCCATGCTGATATGGAGCAGCGCATTTATCGCTGCCAAATTTGCCGAAACCATGCTAGACCCGATTTTGCTGGTGCAATTTCGGCTGCTGATTGTTGCCATCATCTTGCTGCCCATCGGCATCCCAATGTTTCGCAAGCTGCCCAAAAGCGCGTGGAAACCGCTGATTTGGCTGAGTTTTTTGAACTACATCGCCGTGCTCATCTTGCAATTTAAAGGTTTGCAATACACATCCGCGTCCAGCGCATTAACCATGCTGGGGCTAGAACCGCTGCTGGTGGTGTTCATTGGGCATTTCTTTTTTGACGACAAGGCGCGCAGGTATCACTGGATTTGTGGCGTGTTGGCGTTTATTGGCGTGTTCACGCTAATTTTGGGTGGGCAACACGCGGGCAAGGGCGGCGAAATTAGCCTATTGGGCTGCGCGATGGTGTTATCGGGTGGCATCGTGTTTTCTGCCATCCTGCGCCCCACGCAAAAATTTATGCGCCAAATCCCCGCCAGCACTTATACCACACTGTCGTTTATCATCGCCGCGCCGCTGTGCCTGCCGTTTACCGCCGTGCTCACCAAAAGCTGGCACATCGCATGGAGTTGGCAAGGCATTTTGGGCATGGCGTATTTGAGCATCGGATGCAGTTGGCTGGCTTATTGGCTGTGGAACAAGGGCATGGACAGGGTGCCCGCCAATTTAACAGGGCTGCTGATTACGCTGGAACCCGTGTTTGGCATTTTGATGGCGGTGGTGCTGCTGCGCGAGCCGATTAGCGCGCTGTCGTGGCTGGGGATTGCCATTGTGATTAGCGCGACTGTGTTGGCAAGCATGATGCCCAGAATTTATAATCGTGCTCGTAAATAGTTTTCAGGCTGCCTATTGGGAATGATAGGGCAGCTTGAAATTAAGAATCTGTATTCACTATTTTCATAGGCATCTTTTATGCCCTAAAAACGCGGCTACCGCGTTAAAAATGCTCGCAAGGTGTACAACCTTGCTGTGCTTTTTGCCTTGTATCCGCGCTTTTATTTCATAAAATCTGTCTATGTAAATAATGAATACAGGTTCTAAGTTTAGCCAGGCTCAAACCTATTTTCAGGCTGCAACTTGGCAAAATTGGTCATCAATGAAGCGTTTGCCCGCGCCGACATCTTGTCCATTTGGCGACGAGCCGTCGCCGCTCCATTTTAGTTTTCAGGCTGCCTATTCATCCACGAGAGGAAACCCCATGCAATTGCAACCCTTTTTCAACCAAGCCCCCAGCATCCAGCTTTACGACCCGCTCGCCCAATTTCTCGGCGCAACGCCCGATGGCGTGCTGGAATACCACTATGCCGATGCCGTGAAACTGTGCGGGCATTCCTGCCCCACCGTAGCCAGCGCGTGGCTGATGGTGATTAAAGCCCTAGCCGCGCTGTATTCGCCCGACGAATTGCCTGAGCGCGGCAACATTGAAATCAGCATGAGCGGCGAGCGCGACGCAGGCGTAACAGGCGTTATCGCTTCCGTTGCCCAGCTCATCACAGGCGCAGCCCCAGAAACAGGCTTTGGCGGCATCGGCATGGCAGGGCGTTTCGCCCGCCGCAACCTGCTCGCCTTTGGTGCGGGCGGCGATGCCGATATGACTTTGCGCCGCCGCGACACCGGCAAAGCCGTGCGCGTGGCGTTTAACGGCAGCGTGGTACCGTTTGCCCCCGAGATGCGCGACATCATGCCGCAGGCGGTGGCGGGCATGGCAAGCCCTGAGGAATTGCAACGCTTCGGCGAATTGTGGCAAGCGCGCGTGCATGCCATTTTGGTGGAGCAGGCGGATAATCCTGAAATGATTGTGGTGGAAGCGGTGGCGTAATCGCGCAAAGTCGCTTGGCAACATAAAGGCAGCCTGAAAACGCATTCAACACGTTTTCAGGCTGCCTTTTACGCTTCTATGTAAACCGCGCGACTACCCCGCAAACACCGATTTAAACCACAACACGATGCTGTCCCACAGCCGCCCAAAAAAGCCTGCTTCTTCCACATTTTTCAGCGCCACCACAGGCTGCTCCGCCAGCACCTTGTCGCCGTCCATCAGTTTGAGCGTGCCCAGCTTTTGTCCCGCCTGCACAGGCGCAACCACAGGCTGCATGGTTTCCAGCACGGTTTTCACGCGCTCGCCCTGCCCGTGCGGCAGGGTAACGTAGGCATCTTGCTGGAAGCCCACTTCGGCTTCGCTGCTCGCGCCTTTATACACGCGCACTTTGCCCACCACTTGCCCCGCTTGATACATTTTCGGCGTGTCAAAGCCCTGCAAGGCGTAGTTCAGCAATTTGCTGCTTTCGGTGGCGCGCGCTTCGGCGCTGGCTGCGCCAATCACAATGCTCAACACGCGGCGGTTGTTGCGCTTGCTGGTGGCGATTAGGTTGTAGCCCGCGCTGGATGTATGCCCTGTTTTCAAGCCGTCCACGCTGTCGTCGCGGAACAGCAGCAAATTGCGGTTTTCTTGGGTGATGTTGTTATAAGTATAAGATTTGTAGGAATAAACTTCGTAATACTTGGCGGGCAAATCGCGGATGATGGCGTTGGACAAAATCGCCAAGTCGTTCACGCTGGTCAGATGCTTGGGCGCGGGCAAGCCGGTGGCGTTTTCAAAATAGGTTTGCGTCATGCCCAAGCGCTTGGCTTCATCGTTCATCATTTTGGCAAACGCTTCTTCGCTGCCCGCAATGCCCTCGGCAAGCGTAATCGCGGCATCGTTGCCCGACACCACAATCAAGCCGCGCATCAAATCCCACACGGGCACTTCGCTGTGCGCTTTGAGAAACATCCGCGAGCCTTCCACTTTCCATGCTTTTTCGGACACGGTGAGCTTTTGCTCGGGCTGCAATTTGCCTTCTTCCAACGCTTTGAACGCCAAATAAGCGGTCATCAATTTGGTGAGCGATGCGGGCTCGATTTGTTGGTCGGTGTTCTTGGCAACCAGCGTTTGATTGCTTTGCAAATCGCGCACCAAATAGGCGGTGGCGGCGATTTCAGGCTGCTTTAAGGCTTCGGCGGCGTTGAGTTTGGGCGCGGCGGGGCTGGATGCAGCGGTGGCAGAGGCAGCAGCGGGCGCAGACGCGGCGGGCGCGGACGCGGCTTTGGTTTTTTTGGGCGCACGCGCGGCGGCGGGGGCAACAATAAAAGCAGAAAGGGTGAGAATGGAGAGAATTTTTTTGACCATGTTGTGTTACTCGTTTGATGGGGTTTAGGCTGCGCCGAGGTGGATAAATGATTGAGGCAGCCTGAAAACGGAAAACGGCAGCAATCTTAATCAACAAGCTGCGCGTATTGGATTTTCAGACTGCCTTATTGCGCCCAAGCGTTGTTACGCGATGGCATCGGCAGCCGCAAAAGGCTGCGATTATACCCACAAAACTGCGTTTTACCTATTTTCAGGCTGCCTAAACCCCTTTTGGCAACAATAATTAACTTGCGTTTACACAATCACGGCGTTAAGGTTACGTTTTCTTACTTAATCGCAACAATTCGCTTCAAATCAAATCACATGAACACAGAACGCTTCCCCGCTTACCGCCACTATCTCACCCGCATTCTCACTTCCGCCGTTTACGATGTCGCCATCGAATCGCCGCTAGACCTCGCCAGCAATCTGTCGCACCGCTTGGGCAACAAAATCCTGCTCAAACGCGAAGATTTGCAGCCCGTGTTTTCTTTCAAGCTGCGCGGCGCGTACAACAAAATGGCAAAGCTGCCTGAAAACATATTGCGCAAAGGCGTGATTACCGCCAGCGCAGGCAACCACGCGCAAGGCGTTGCCCTTGCCGCGCAACGCTTGGGCTGCGCGGCAACGATTGTGATGCCCGAAACCACGCCGAAGATTAAAGTGGACGCGGTGAAAGCACGCGGCGGCAATGTGGTGCTGGCAGGCGTGTCGTACAACGATGCTTACGACCACGCCATGCAACTGGTTGCCGACAGCGGCTTGACCTACATTCCGCCGTTTGATGATTGCGACGTTATCGCAGGGCAGGGCACCATCGGCATGGAAATTGTGCGCCAACACGCCAAGCCCATCCACGCCGTTTTTGTGCCGATTGGCGGCGGCGGCTTGGCGGCGGGCGTTGCCGCGTTTATCAAGCAGGTGCGCCCCGAGATTAAAGTTATCGGCGTGCAAACCAGCGATAGCTGCGCGATGAAAGCATCGGTGGCAGCGGGCGAGCGCGTGGAATTGAAAGACGTGGGCTTGTTTGCCGATGGCACGGCGGTGAAATTGGTGGGCGAAGAAACCTTTAAAATGTGCCGCGATTTGCTGGACGACATCATCACCGTGGACACCGATGCCATCTGCGGCGCGTTAAAAGATATTTTTGACGACACGCGCAGCATTTGCGAGCCGTCGGGCGCGTTAGCGCTGGCGGGGCTGAAAGCCTACATCGCGCAGCACAACCTTGCCGATGAAACGCTGATTGCCGTGTGCAGCGGCGCAAACATGAATTTCCACCGCTTGCGCCATGTGTCCGAGCGCAGCGAATTGGGCGAGGGCAACGAGGCGATTTTTGCCGTGTCCATCCCCGAGCGGGCGGGCAGTTTCCGCGAGTTTGTGAACGTGGTGGGCGCGCGCAGCATCACCGAATTTAACTATCGCTACGGCGATGATGAAGTGGCGCATATTTTTGTGGGCATTCAAACCGCAGGCGCAAAAGACATCGCGCAAATCCGCGCCCAATTTGATGCTGCGCAGCTGCCCAATATTGATTTGAGCAACGATGAGATGGCGAAAGTCCACCTGCGCTACATGGTGGGCGGGCGCACGCACAAAGTGCAAAACGAGCGACTGATTAGCTTTGAGTTCCCCGAGCGGCCGGGCGCGTTGGCGAAATTTTTGAACACGCTGCAAAGTGATTGGAACATCAGCCTGTTCCACTACCGCAACCACGGCGCGGACTACGGGCGCATTTTGGTGGGCATCGACGTGCCGCCCGCCGACAGCGCGGCGTTTGACGCATTCTTGGCGCAGCTGGGCTATGCATACGAAGAGCAAACGGATAACGCGGCGTATCGGCTGTTTTTGTCGGCGTGATGGCGGGATGGGAGGATGTTTTCAGGCTACCTTTGCGGGATAACAAAGGCAGCCTGAAAATAATCATGGCGCGTGGGCGATGGGGTAGGGTGTGTGGCTTTGCCACGCACCGTTTGTTGAACAGGGCTAAAATGTGCCATTCTTTTTGCTTCCCGCAATGTTTGGCACATAGCTCATAAATGCGTCTTAGGTTAAAGGAGTAAGAATGAAGTCAATTAGCGATTTGATTTTCAGTAAGCTAATTAGCTTTGAACCTAATATCAATCCTGTTCCAAGAGAAGAAATCATTGATTTTTTTACAAAAGAGCAAAGATTTATACGAGAAGACCATATTAAATTTTTGATGGAATATGGTGGCGAACCACTTCCAATTTGTTTTAAAGAAGCTTATATAACCTGCTCTTTTAAAGAAATTAAAGAATTAATTGATGATGAAAAAGAATATGGTAAAGAAATTCCAGATGGTTTTTTGTATTTTGGTAATTTCTTTATTGGTGAATGGGTTATTATTGATAATAATGATGGCGCATTGTATAGAGTAGGTGAAAATTCTACTGTTGGTGAAAAAATTTGCGGAGATATAAAAACATTCATTTGGTCTATATCATTATATTACTTGAATAGCATATCATATGAGGTATCTAGGAAAACAAATCTTTCAAATAATTACATAGATAATTTTTTAATTATAAATAACAAATATTTGCTTTTTGATTTAAAATCAGTTGATATGAGATATTTTTTAATAAATAACATTTTACACTGTGTATCAATAGAAGATAACTATATTTTGTCTCACGAAATAAACCAAGAAATAATGAATTACATAAATAAATCAATATCGTAAAATTAAAATAAAACATTGATTTTATTAACTAATTTAACAAGATTGCCACGCTCAACACATCTTTTTTATCATCATAAGTCAGTCAGTAATCGGGCAAATCATTGCTAGCTACCAATTCCTTACACGCAACGCTTTATTTTTTGAACGCGCATTTGGCAACAAAGGCAGCCTGAAACCCAAGCTACCACACAAAAGCCATTTTCTGCCAACATCCACAGTTAAACACCAAATAATTGCCAACCACCCCGACCATCCACACACATAAAGCATAAAATTCCACCCGCTCCCGCCCATTAAATTTTCAGGCTGCCGTATCCTTTGCCCGCGCAGCCGTTTCAAAGGCAGCCTGAATTAACTTATACTTCACACTTCTTTGCAAAATTTGAAAGAGCCCAACCCATGTTCCAACACCTCGCCCCCTACGCAGGCGACCCGATTTTAAGCCTTGTAGAAACGTTTAACCGCGACCCGCGCGCCAACAAAATCAACCTGTCCATCGGCATCTATTTTGACAACGATGGCAACATGACGCAGCCTGAAAGCGTGAAAACCGCCGAAGAGCGCGTTGGCATTGGCGCAAAAGCCTATTTGCCGATGGAAGGACACGCAGGGCTACGCGCCGAATTGCCCAAATTATTGTTTGGCGCAAACCATGCGGTGATTGCCGAAAACCGCGTAACCACCGTGCAAACGCTGGGCGGCTCGGGCGCATTACGGCTGGGCGCGGATTTGTTGCACAACGCCTTTGGCAACAGCAAAGTGCTGATGAGCGACCCCACATGGGACAACCATCGCGGCATTTTCGCCGCCGCAGGCTTTGAGCTGGGCAGCTATCCGTATTACGACCCCGCCACCATCGGCGTGAAATTTGAGCAAATGTGCGCCTGCCTAGATAGGCAGCCTGAAAACACCATCATCCTGCTGCACCCCTGCTGCCACAATCCAACAGGCGTGGATTTATCGCCCGAGCAATGGGACGAAGTGTTGCACATCATCGCCGCGCGCCAGCTTATCCCGTTTATGGACATCGCCTACCAAGGCTTTGGCGACGATTTTGACCGCGATGCCTACGCCATCCGCCGCGCTGCCGATTTGGGCTTGCCGCTGCTGGTGAGCAGCTCGTTTTCCAAAAATATGTCGCTGTATGGGCAACGCGCGGGCGGCTTGATGGTGGTGTCGCCCAATGCCGAAGAAGCCGCGCTGGTGCTGGGGCAGCTGCAACTGGGTGTGCGCCGCATTTATTCCAGCCCGCCCGCACAAGGCGGCTTGACCGCGTATCACGTTTTAAGCGACGCGCAACTTGCCGCGCAATGGCAAAACGAAGTCTATGAAATGCGCGACCGCATCCGTGCCATGCGCCAGCGCATTTATGACGTGCTGCAAAGCAAGCTGCCCGAGCGCGATTTCAGCTATTTTGTGAAACAGCGCGGCATGTTTAGCTATACGGGTTTGAACGCGCAGCAAGTGCAACGTTTGCGCGACGAATTCGCCATTTATCTGCTGGACAGCGGACGGATGTGCATCGCGGGGCTGAACGAGGGCAATGTGAACACGGTGGCGGATGCGTTTGCGGCGGTGTTTAAAGGGTAGGGCGGTAGCGTGGTTACGCCGTTTCAGGCTGCCTCAATCCACCACCGCATAGGCAGCCTGAAAACCGAAAACAAAACCCGGCAACGCCGAACGTTGCCCGGCCGCGCATTATCCGAATAACCATTAAGCGACAAGCCCGCGCCGCTCCATTTTCAGGCTGCCTCATCCGATGCAACCCAATCGTCCCAACCTTTTATTTACGCTGATTGCCATCGCCCTCTTGTTAGCCGCAGGTTTTTCCGTGCATTACGCGCTTGTGCCGTGGCTGCTTGCCTTGCCATGGTTGCTGTGCACGCCCGTCCATCTTTTTTGGCTGCATTCGGGCAAGCATTTCTCTTGGCGCAACTGGCGGATACAGTTTGCGATGTGGCTGATGGCATGGGCAACGGTTTATTTCGGGCAACAGCATATTGAGCAACGCATCCGCCAAGATGCCGTGCAAATTGTGGCGCAGATTGAGCAGTATCACGCCCAACATCATCGCTACCCCGCCGCGTTGGGCGAAGTCTATCCGCGCAACACGCTGTATCACGAGCGGCGCGTGCGCTATCAAATGCCCGCCCCGCAACAGCCGCCCATCTTGGAATACGAAAGCATCATCCCGCTGGATTGGCATCGTTATGATTTCGCCCTGCGCCAATGGCAATATATGTCTGATTAGTTTTCAGGCTGCCTATGCGGCTAGCTGAGGCAGCCTGAAAACCACACTCCCGTCAATCACCCAATAAAGGAACAACCATGTCTCATAAAAAACACTTAATCGCCCTTGCCGCGCTGCTGCTTGCCCGCGCCGCCTTCGCCGAAACGGTAAACTACAACGTGTTCGTGAAGCTGGATAACACCGCCGAAAGCCGTGTAAACGATATTTCGCAAGCGCTTGCCAAGCAAGGCGTAAACTCGCTGTTTGCGCAGGGCTATCAAGTCCACCTTACGCTGTATCTCACCGAATACGACAGCAAAAGGCTGCCTGAAATCCAAAAAATCGTCAGCCAATTTGCCCGCCGGCAAAGCAAATTCGCCATTTCGTTCACCGGGATGCACAGCACCACAGGTAAATGGCTGATGCTGGACAACCAACCCTCGCCCGAATTGCAGCAGCTTGCCGATGAAATCACCGTGCAGCTCGTTAAACTGCGCGACAAAAACGCCAAGCTGCCCGATTGGGTGAGCGCCTATCCCGAAAAGGTGAAAACCTTTGAGCGATACGGCTCGCCCAATGTGTTTGCCCAGTTCAACCCGCACGTTACCCTGCTCACGCCCAAAGAATTTAACGACGGCGTTGCCAAATTTGAAGCAGGCTATGCGTTCCGCCCGTTCAGCGCGCAAGCCGTGGGTATCGGCATCGCCCAAGTGGACGCGCTGGGGCAAGCTAAAAATGTTTTATATTTCAAACCATTTGAGTAAAAACTATGCTATCCAAACAACCCCTACTCAATATCTCTCTTTCCGAAGCCCTTATCGTTGCCGTGAGCGCCATCGCTATAATGGGCTACACCATCATCTCGTTTGAATGGGTGCCGCATCTTTCCATTTTGCTGGCGCTGGTGGCGCTGCTGCTTTACGGCTTGCTGCGCGGCGCAAAATGGGGCGACATGATTAAACGCATGGCGGCCGCCGTGGAACAAGGCATGGGCGCGGTTTATCTGTTTTTCTTCATCGGGCTTTTGGTTGCCGCCATGATGATGAGCGGCGCGATTCCCACGCTGATGTATTACGGCTTCGGGCTGATTTCGCCCGAATATTTCTATCTTTCCGCGTTTTTGTTGTGCGGCGTGATTGGCATTTCCATCGGCAGCAGCCTGACCACTTGCGCCACCATCGGCGTGGCGTTTATGGGCATGAGCAGCGCGTTTCACGCTGTGCCCGCGATTACCGCAGGCGCGGTGGTGTCGGGCGCGTTTTTCGGCGACAAAATGTCGCCCCTGTCGGACACCACGGGCATCGCCGCCTCCACCGTGGGCGTGGATTTGTTTGAACACATCAAAAACATGAGCTACACCACCATCCCCGCCTTGCTGCTGACCGCCGCCGCGCTGGTGTGGGCGGTGCCCGATGTGGTTTCAGGCAGCCTGAATTCGGTGCAAAAACTCAGCGGCGAGCTGCAAGCGAGCGGCTTAGTGCACGGCTACGCACTGCTGCCGTTTGCCGTGCTGGTGGTGTTGGCGTTGTTTAAAGTGGACGCGATTTTAACCATGCTCGCCACCATCGCCGTTTCCATCGCCATTACCTTCACCCACACGCCGCTCTCGGCGGGGCAACTGGGTGGCTGGCTGTTTGCAGGCTTTAAGCCCGAACACGTGGGCGAGGGCATCGCTAAACTGGTGTCGCGCGGCGGCTTGGAAAGTATGTTTTTCACGCAAACGGTGGTGATGCTGGCGTTGAGCTTGGGCGGCTTGCTGTTTGCGCTGGGCATTGTGCCCGCCTTGCTGGACGCGATGCGCCGCTTTCTCACCAACGCAGGACGTGCCACTTTTTGCGTGGCGATGACCAGCGTGGGCGTGAATATTTTGATTGGCGAGCAGTATTTGTCTATTTTGCTGGCGGGCGAAACGTTTAAACCTGTGTACGCCAAGCTGGGCTTGCATCCGCGCAACCTATCGCGCACGCTGGAAGACGCAGGCACGGTGATTAACCCATTGGTGCCGTGGAGCGTGTGCGGCGTGTTTATCGCCAAAGTGCTGGGCGTGAGCGTGTTGAGCTACTTGCCTTACGCCTTTTTCTGCTACCTGTGCTTGATTTTAACCGTGCTGTTTGGCTTCACAGGGTTTACGTTAAGCAAAGTGGAAACCGAGCAGAAACCCGCGCAACAATAGTTTTCAGGCTGCCTTTGGGTTACGCTAAGGCAGCCTGAAAATATGGTTCTACCAATGCAAGCCTGCGTATTTGAGGCAGCCTGAAACCCGACTCCCATAAGGAAACCCATGTCCAACCAACGTCTTATCTACGGCTTTCACGCCGTCAACGCCCGCTTGTGGCAAAACCCCAAATCCATCGTTGAGCTTTATGTTTTAGAAAACAAAAACGACGCACGCACGCGCGAAGTGCTGGAAAAAGCCGCCGCCGAAAAAGTGCGCGTGCATTTTGCCGATATGAACCGCTTGAACACCATCGCCAAAGGCGCGCGCCATCAAGGCGTGGTCGGCTTTATTGACGCATCCAAAAATCATGTCCACTTGGAAGACGTGCTGGAAAACCTGCGCGAGCCCGCATTCTTGCTGGTGTTGGACGGCATCACCGATCCGCACAATCTCGGCGCTTGCCTGCGCACGGCAGACGCAATGGGCGTGCACGCCGTAATCGCGCCCAAAGACAAAAGTGCGGGGCTGAACGCCACCGTAAGCAAAGTTGCCTGTGGCGCGGCGGAAACCGTGCCCTATATCACCGTAACCAACTTGGCGCGCACCCTGCGCGAGCTAAAAGAATACGGCATCTGGGTGGTCGGCACCGATATGGACGGCGAAGCGGATTTGTTCCACTACGACATCCCCGAAAACGTGGCGTGGGTGATGGGCAACGAAGGCGACGGCATGCGGCGGCTCACGCGCGAGCATTGCGATGCGCTGGTGTCCATTCCCATGTTTGGCACGGTGGAAAGCATGAATATTTCCGTGTCCGCAGGCATGGTGATGGCAGAAACACGGCGACAGCGCGTGTTGCGCGGCGAAGCGGGGTAGCGATTCAGATGCAGCCTGAAAAGCGTTGTTTACATCGGCAGCTAAACACAACTGCAGCCTGAAAACGGTTTAAGAGAACTCCATTTTCAGGCTGCCCTTATTGCGTGCGCTGTTGGATTGCCTTACTGCGCCAGCAATGCCCACCAACGCGCTACGGCGTAAGGCAGCCTGCCCCCCAAAAAATCCATCCCCAAAACACAAAAAAGCAGCCTGAAAACAACATCACATCGTTTTCAGGCTGCCTTTTATCGTTGCTAACGCGACTACTTCGTCATCGTCAAATCCACATCCTTGGTCTCATGCGTTGTCCACAGCGCAATCAGCGTCATCACGCAGTTCACCGCCAAATACGCGCCCACGCCAAAAATGCCGTAGTGCAGGTTCAGCTCAATCGCCACCATCGTAGCAATGGATGCGCCCACAATCGCCGCCAAGTTATATGCCAGCGACGCGCCTGAATAGCGCACTTCGGTGGGGAACAATTCGGGCAGCAGCGCCGCCATAGGACCAAACGTCATGCCCATCAACACCATGCCAATCAGCAAAAACGCCAGCACCGACATCGGCGTACCGTTGGTCAAAAACAGCGGCATGCACAAGCCAAACACCAAAATGGCAGCTGTAACCAGCAGCAGATAACGGCGGCGGCCGATTTTGTCGGCATGGATGCCCGACAGGCTGATGGAAATGCCAAACACCACCGCCGCAATCAGCAGGAAGCCGGTGAACGTGTTGGCGGGGATGCCCAAGCCGGTCGGATGCCCCCATTCGGAAACGCCCACCTTGGTTTTGGAATACACCTGCACAAACGCAGTCATCACATAAAACAGCACATAAGTCGCCGTCATAATGAACGTGCCTTGCAAAATCGGTTTCCAGTGTTTGGTAATCACTTCTTTCACCGGCGCGTTTTGCGTTTTGCCTTTGGCTTCCGCTTCGCGGTAAACATGGCTTTCATGCAAGGTCATCCGCATCCACAAGCCCACAATCACCAGCACAAACGACAACACGAACGGAATGCGCCAGCCCCATTGCACCAATTCGTCATGCCCCACCAGCGCGCTGATGGTGAAGAACGTGCCGTTTGCCATAAACAAGCCAATTGGCGCGCCCAGCTGCGGGAACGTGCCGAACCATGCGCGTTTGCCTTCGGGCGCGTTTTCGGTGGCAACCAAAGCCGCGCCGCCCCATTCGCCGCCCAAGCCCAAACCTTGCCCGATGCGGCAAACACACAATAAAAGCGGCGCCCAAAAGCCGATTTGGTCATAAGTGGGCAGCAAACCGATGCACACGGTAGACAAACCCATGGTGAGCAGCGAAGCGACCAGCGTTTTTTTGCGCCCAATCTTGTCGCCAAAATGCCCGAACAGCGCCGAGCCAATCGGACGGGCAAAAAACGCCAACGCCAAAGTAGAAAGCGACAGCAAGATGGCGACGTTGTGGTCGGATTTGTCAAAAAATTGGGTGTTGAACACCAGCACGGCGGCCGCCGCGTAGATGTAGTAATCGTAAAATTCAATTGCCGTGCCCACCATAGAAGCGATGGCAACTTTATAGGGGTTATTGCGCAACTGCGCCTGCGTTTGTGTGGCAGTCATTTTTTTATCCTTAAAATTATAGGTTTCAGGCAGCAGCGATTCCTTTTGAGAAGCGTATCTTCGGTTAAGGCTGGCTGGGAGTGCGCCACGCCTTGCTGTTACCAACCGAAGGCGCGAATATAGCGGAGTTTACAAAAAACGTCTAGATGTCAATATTTGCTAAACTTTGTCTGTTTTTATTCAAAGCGCGGGCGAAATGTAAATTTAGAAATTGTCCGCATCGGGCATCTCACATAAAATGCGCGTTTTTCAAAACACAAGGAAATCCCGTGAACATCGCTTCCAAAATCTTGTTATCCGCGCTGATGGGCGCAGCCAGTTTCGCCGCCCAAGCCGAAACCCGCGCCGTGATTGAAACCAATCTGGGTAATATTGAATTGAGCCTAGACGAGCAAAAAGCCCCCAAAACCGTGGCTAATTTTGTGAACTATGCCAACAAAGGCTTTTACAACGGCACGATTTTCCACCGCGTGATCGACGGCTTTATGATTCAAGGCGGCGGCTTCACGCCCGATATGTTGCAAAAATCCACCGATGCGCCGATTGCCAACGAAGCCGCCAACGGCTTGAAAAACACAGTCGGCACAATCGCCATGGCGCGCACCGCCGCTCCGCATTCCGCTACCAGCCAGTTTTTCATCAACGTTGCCGACAACACGCCGCTCAATTACACCGCGCCCACCGCGCAAGGCTATGGCTACGCCGTGTTTGGCAAGGTAAGCAAGGGCATGGATGTGGTCAATAAAATCGCCAAAACGCGCACGGGCTACAAAATGGGGCATGGCGATGTGCCCGTGCAAACGATTGAAATTAAAAAGGTTCGCATTGTTAAATAACCCAAAGGCAGCCTGAAAAAGGGTTTCAGGCTGCCTCTTCTCCCACTCACTTTAAGGACAAACACCATGATTAAACTACACACCAATCTCGGCGTAATCAGCATTGAGCTAGACCACGAAAAAGCGCCCATCACCGCTGCCAATTTTGAGCAATATGTGAAAGACGGCTTTTATAACGGCGTGATTTTTCACCGCGTAATCAACGGTTTTATGATTCAAGGCGGCGGCATGACAGCCGATATGAACGAAAAAGCTACCCGCGCCGCGATTGAAAACGAAGCGCACAACGGCTTGTCTAACGACAAATACACCATCGCTATGGCGCGCACTTCCGAGCCGCATTCCGCCAGCGCACAATTTTTCATCAACACCAAAGACAACCATTTCTTGAACCACCGCGCCAAAGAGCTGCACGGGCGCAACGTGGTGCAAGAATGGGGCTACGCCGTGTTTGGCAAGGTGGTGGACGGGCAAGATGTGGTGGATGCGATTGAAAAGGTTGCTACCACGCGCAAGGGCTATCACGACGATGTGCCTGTGGAAGCGGTGGTGATTGAGAAGGCGGAGATTGTGTAGCCGCTGTTGGCAGCGGATGTAGAGTCAGCCTGAAAACTGTTTTAGCTTCGCTGAAATGCGCCTCGCTCGTTTTCAGGCTGCCTTTAGTTTGGGCAATCAGCAGGTAGGGCGAGCAACTCGTTGCCCACCCTATGGACGCGGGCGCAATGGTTAGGCAGCCTGAAAACGGTTTGCGCGTGGGGTGCAGGGGCTAGCCCCTGCTCGTGGTAGGCGGCGAAACGCCTGCGCAGGCAAAAGATTAGCCCATGCTTAAAGGCAGCCTGAAACCGTATTCCTACTGTTTCAGGCTGCCTCTATCGTCTAGCGCTTATTCAATAATAATCACGCCATCATCCTCATCTTCATACACCGCTGCGGGGATGATTTTCTTTTCCTCGGGCTTGTGCATGGGCGCGGCGGCTGGCGCAGGCTCGTCATCATCTTGCACGGTGATAATAGAATCGTGCGCCGATTCATGCGTAGGCTCGTGGGCAGGCTGATGAGCTGCTGCGGGCGTTGCTGCCGCGTGGGGTGCAGTCGCAGTTTGCGCGTGGGCATAAGCGGGCGCGTGTGCCGCTGCCGTAGCCGTTGTTGCCGTTGCCGCCACGGGTGAAGCAGGCGCAGCGGCTTTTTTCAGCGTTGCTGTTTGCAATGCCGCCGCCAGCCGCGCCACCAGCATTTGCGCAGCTTTGTCTTTGCTCATTTCGGGCAACGCGGTTTCTTTTTCATCGTCAATAATGGTGATTTTGGTGGTGTCTTTGCCCATGGCATCGGCAATATCGTTGGCAATCATCATTGGCACGCCTTTTTTCAGGCGTTTTTCGCGTGCGTTGGCTAACACGTTTTCGCTTTCCGCCGCAAAGCCCACGCAAAACGGCGCAGAGGCAAACGAAGCCACTTCCTGCAAAATATCAGGATTTTCAATAAATTTCACCACCGGCATCATGCCGTATGCGCCTTTTTTCAGCTTCTCTATGCTGCGGTTTTTCACGCGATAATCCGCCACCGCCGCCACCGAAATAAACACATCCTGCCCCGCGTCTAATTGCTTGAAAATCGCATCGCGCATATCCATCGCGCTTTCTGCGTATTCGGTGTGTGCCATGCCAAACGGGATTTCCGCCGTCATTTTGCCGTGCACAAGGCTCACTTTCGCGCCCGCACGGCGGCAAGCGCGCGCAATTGCCACACCCATTTGCCCGCTGGAAATATTGGTAATCCCGCGCACGGGGTCAATCGCTTCGTAAGTCGCGCCCGCGCTGATTAACACGCGTTTTCCGCGCAAGGGCTTCGGTGTCCACACATCGGGCAACACTTCCACAATATCCGCGGGCTCAACCATGCGCCCCACGCCCACTTCGCCGCAGGCTTGCTCGCCCGAAGCGGGCATCAACACGCGGATGCCGTCTTTGTGCAACTGCTGGATATTGCGCAGGTTGGCGGGCTTTTGCCACATTTCCACATTCATCGCAGGCGCAATCACCAAAGCGCATTTGCGCGCCGAAGCCATTTCGGTAATCAAATTATCGGCAAAGCCATGCGCCAATTTGGCGATGGTGTTTGCCGAAGCGGGCGCAATCAGCATCAAATCTGCCGCGCGCGTGGCATTGATATGCGCCATGCTGCCGCTGTTTTCCGTTAAAACAGGATTGCCGCTTAGCGCTTCAAACGTTTGCGCCGACACAAATTCACTCGCCGCTTTGGATAAAGCCACGTTTACTTCGTGCCCTTCTTTTTTCAACAAACGCACCAATTCGCAAGATTTATATGCCGCGATGCCGCCCGTAACCGCCAATAAAATTCGTTTTTGCATTTGTCTTTCCCTGAAATTTGAAAAAGCGACATTGTAGCCCAGCCGCGTAAATTTCGTTTCAAAATCGTTAAATTACGCCAAATTTTGGCAAGAAAACGGATTAAAAAACAACAAAAAGCAGAGGGCGATTTCAGGCTGCCTTTAACGAATATTTACGTTAAAATGCGGCTTCGTTTTGCCAGAGGCAGCCTGAAAAGGCTGAAACGATATGCAGACGATGGCGTATGGTGTTTTCAGGCTGCCTTTAACGCATCGCAAACGATAACGCTTATCCCGCACACACCCCAAAGGTAGCCTGAAAAAGCCACCACAAACAAAAAAAGCGGATACCAACCCCAATCCGCATCACCAAAGCACAACCCACAAGGAACACACTCATGACCCATCCCCAGCGCATCCGCGAAATCCCCTATAACTACACCTCTTATTCCGACCGCGAAATCGTGTACCGTCTGCTGGGCGCAGACGCTTGGCAAACTTTGGAAACCCTGCGCGGCGAGCGCAAAACAGGGCGTTCGGCGCGGATGCTGTTTGAAGTGTTGGGCGATATGTGGGCGGTGGTGCGTAATCCTTATTTGGTGGACGATTTGTTGGAACACCCCAAACGCCAAGCCGCGCTGGTTGCCGCCATGCGCCACCGTTTGGGCGAAATTAACAAACGCCGCGATAACAACGAGCGCGTGTTAAGCCTGATTCAGGCTGCCGAAAGCGCGGTGAACCAGTTTGACAACAGCTTTGCGGCAACCAAGCTCAAACGCGCGCAAATTCTGTCGCGCCTAGCAAAAATCACGAAAAAACATAACATTATGTTTGACGGCTTGGCGCGGGTAACGCACGTTACCGATGCCACCGACTGGCGCGTGGAATATCCGTTTGTGGTGGTAAACCCTGATAGCGAAGCCGAAATTGCGCCGCTGGTTCGCGCCTTGATTGAGCTGGATTTAACCATCATCCCGCGCGGCGGCGGCACGGGCTACACGGGCGGCGCAGTACCGCTGGATGCAATGTCTGCCGTCATCAACACCGAAAAATTGGATAAACATCAAGGCGTTGAGTTTGTGGAACTGGCGGGCTTGGCTGGCAAGCATCCGATTATTCGCTGCGGCGCAGGCGTGGTTACGCGGCGCGTGGAAGAAACGGCGCACGCGGCGGGTTTGGTGTTCGCGGTTGATCCCACATCGGCGGATGCTTCGTGCATCGGCGGCAATATTGCCATGAACGCAGGCGGCAAAAAAGCCGTGCTGTGGGGCACGACGTTGGACAATTTGGCTTGGTGGAAAATGGTCAATCCGCAGGGCGAGTGGCTGAAAATTGAACGGGTGTGCCACAATTTCGGCAAAATCCACGACGAAGAAACCGCGCTGTTTGACGTGCACACGCTGCAAGACGATGGCGAAACCATCGCCCACACCGAGCGTTTGGCGATTTCAGGCTGCCGTTTTCGCAAAGTGGGCTTGGGCAAAGACGTTACTGACAAATTCCTCAGCGGCTTGCCTGCGGTGCAAAAAGAGGGCACAGACGGCATCATCACCAGCGCGGCATTCGTGTTGCACAAAATGCCGCAGCACACGCGCACCGTTTGCTTGGAATTTTTTGGCACGGTTGCCAATGCTACGCCGTCTATCGTGGAAATTCGCGATTTCCTGCTGCACCACCCAACGGTTCGGCTGGCGGGCTTGGAACATTTGGATTGGCGCTATGTTCGCGCGGTGGGCTATGCCACCAAAGCCGCGGGCAAAGGTCGCCCCAAGATGGTGTTGATTGCCGATGTGGTTTCCGATGATGAAAACGCCGTTCAGGCTGCCGCAGAACAAATCGTTTGCTTTGCCCAAGCGCGCGATGGCGAAGGCTTTATCGCCATTTCGCCCGAAGCGCGCAAAACCTTTTGGCTAGACCGCAGCCACACCGCCGCCATCGCCAAGCACACCAATGCTTTTAAAATCAACGAAGACGTGGTGATTCCGTTGGAGCGCTTGGGCGAATATTCCGACGGCATTGAGCGCATCAACATTGAATTGTCTATAAAAAACAAGCTGAAACTCTGCGCTGCGCTGTTGCAATACCTTTCAGGCAGCCTGCCTGTTGAACAGTTTGACGGCTTGCCCAAAAGCGATTTGCTGGGCGAGCGCGCCAACTATGCCGCCGCCCATGTTGCCCAAGTGCAAGCGCGTTGGCAGTGGCTGCTGGATAATTTGGACGCGCCGCTGGCGTATTACCAAGCGCGTTACGGCGACCAAATCCACGCCGCACCCGAAGCCGACCCGTCGGAAAGCTGCTTTATCGCGTTTCGCGATTTCAGGCTGCGTGTGTCCATCAAATCCGATGTGATGACGCCGCTGGCGGAAATTTTTAGCGGCAAGGCAGACACCAAAATCATGGCGGGCTTGGGCAAGATTCACGCGCAAATTGTGCGCGGCAGAGTGTTCGTTGCGCTGCACATGCACGCGGGCGACGGCAATGTGCACACCAATATCCCTGTTAATTCAGATGATTACGAAATGCTGCAAACCGCGCATCAGGCGGTCGCCCGCATTATGGACATTGCCCGCAGTCTGAACGGCGTGATTTCGGGCGAACACGGCATCGGCATCACCAAGCTGGAATTTTTGACCGATGCCGAAATGCAACCTTTTTGGGATTACAAAGCCAAAATTGACCCCAAAGGGCATTTCAATCGCCACAAATTGATGCGCGGCGCAGATTTACGCAACGCCTACACGCCGTCTTTTGAGCTGCTGGGCTTTGAAAGCCTGATTATGGAGCAGTCGCATCTGGGCAAAATCACCGACGCCATCAAAGACTGCCTGCGCTGTGGCAAATGCAAACCCGTGTGCAGCACCCATGTTCCCCGCGCCAATTTGCTATACAGCCCGCGCAACAAAATCCTCGGCGTGGGGCTGCTTGCCGAAGCGTTTTTATACGAAGAGCAAACGCGGCGCGGCGTGTCGCTGAAACATTTTGACGAGCTGGGCAACATCGGCGACCACTGCACCGTGTGCCATCGCTGCGTGAAGCCTTGCCCTGTGAACATTGATTTTGGCGATGTAACCGTGGACATCCGCAACTTTTTGCACCAAACGGGGCATACGCATTTCAACCCCGCTGTGGCGGCGGGCATGGCGTTTTTGAACGCGAAAAACCCGACCGTTATCAAAATATTGCGCGCGGGCGTGGTAACCGCGGGCTTTAAAGCGCAAAACATCGGCTACGATTTGGGACAGCAGTTCCACATCGGCGCCAACAAACAAAAGCGCGCACCCAAAGCCACCACGCAGAAAGCCTCGTTAAAAGAACAGGTTATCCACTTTATCAACCGCCCCTTGCCGCGCAATGTGCCGCTGAAAACCGCGCGTTCCATGCTGGGGCTGGATGGCGACGGCAGCACCGTGCCCATCATTCGCAACCCCGCTCTGCCCGAAGACGCGGAAGCGGTGTTCTACTTCCCTGGTTGCGGCTCGGAGCGGCTGTTTTCGCAAGTGGGGCTGGCCACCCAAGCCATGCTGTACCACGCGGGCGTGCAAACCGTGTTGCCCCCCGGTTATCTTTGCTGCGGCTATCCGCAATCCGCGCACGGCGACGCGGGCAAAGCCAACGATATGGTTACCGAAAACCGTGTGCTGTTTCACCGCATGGCAAACACCTTGAATTATCTGGACATCAAAACCGTAGTCGTATCCTGCGGCACTTGCTATGATGCGCTGGCGGAATACCGCTTTGAAGACATCTTTTCAGGCTGCCGCATTGTGGACATCCACGAATTTCTGCTGGAAAAAAACATCAAATTAGACGGCGTGTCGGGGCAGCAATACCTGTATCACAACCCCTGCCACACGCCCATCAAAAGCATGGACGGCGCAAAACTCGCCAGCGAACTCATCGGGCAAAACGTGCCGTTGAGCGACCGCTGCTGCGGCGAAAGCGGCATGTTTGCCGTAAAACGCCCCGACATCGCCACCCAAGTGAAATTCCGCAAGCAAGAGGAAATTGAGAAAAACCTCGCCGCGCTGCCGCAAGGCGAACCGGTGAAAATGCTCACCTCCTGCCCCGCCTGTTTGCAAGGGTTAAGCCGCTACGCCGAAGACAACAACCTGCCTGCGGACTACATCGTGATTGAAATGGCGAAACGGATTTTGGGCGAGAATTGGCTGAACGAATTTGTGGAAACCGCGAAGAACGGCGGCGTGGAGAAGGTGTTGTTGTAGCAGGATGGGCGGCGGATAGGCAGCCTGAAACCGCAACCGCGCCATAAAAGCAAAAGGAAGCCCCATGCGCCACGCCGACCCCGACTTATGAAGCCTTAACCCGCGAAATCGCACAAGCCGTTTTTCAGGCTGCCGCAGACCTGTTTGCCGGCACGCGCGAGCGGTTTTACTTTTTCGCGCTGTGCACCACGGGCGAGGCTTTTCCGCCCTATGTCGCCGCATGGTCGCACGAAGCCTTGCAGCGCGTGCCGGCGGCAGAGCGGGCGGATGTGAAATGGGATACGTCTTCCAGCCCGTATTTTGCCTTTGGCGCGGAATATTTTGCCGGCGTGAACCGGGTGTTTGAAGCACGCGGCGAGCTGTTCGGCATGGACGACGCGGCTTCGGAGCGGGAGTTTGAGTTCAGAATCAACGCCATGATCGAAGCGCTGCGCCGTTGCGACCAACAAGGCATTTTTGCGCTGAACCAGCCGCGCGCGGAAATAGTGATTAATGTGGAACTGCTGCCGCCTGATGAAACCAACACCCTGCGCGCCAAACGGCTGAACCCGCCCGAAGCGCTGGGGCAATGGCTGATAGAGGCGGCAGAATAGGCAGCCTGAAACGGTGCAATCTTGTTTCAGGCTGCCTTTTTGGCTTGTTGAGATGCCGCAAGGGGGATAGGGCGCGGCTCGCGGTAGGCGGCGAAACGCCTGCGCTGTGCGATTAAGCGATGTTTGTTGGCGAGTTGAAACGGGTTTTGTCATCCGTATTCTATTGCCGTTTTTTGTTTTCAGGCTGCCGTATTCATGATTGATGTTTACGGCAGCCTGAAAACAAGGCAAGCCGCTCGGCTGCCATTTGCTGCCATTTGATTTGCGCGTTGCGGAACGGCGTTTCAAGCCGCCTAGCGCAACCGCCTGTTTTCCGCCCAATCCACAATCTCACTCGGCTGCTTACGCTTGCCCACGCGCCCGCCCACAATCCACAGCTTGCGCCCAAACAGCCGCCGCACTTCGCGCTCGCTTTTGCACGCGCGTTTGCCCGATTGGTTACACGAAGTGGACACCAGCGGCGTGCCTGCGATGCGACACAATTCCCGCGCAACGGCATGGTTGGGCACGCGCACGGCAAGGCGGTTGCGCTGGTTGCCACGCAGCAGCGGCAACACGCGCGGATGGGCAGGCAGTACAAAGCTAATCGGCGCGGGCCATGTGGCGCGCAGATGTTGGCGCACGTTTTCAGGCTGCCTTTGCAGCAGCGGTTCAAGCTGCGCCAAGTTATTGCCGATGGTGATAAAGCCTTTGTGCTGCGGGCGTTTTTTCAGGCGCAAAATGGCGCGCAGGGCGTGCGCGTGGCGGGGGTTTGCGCCGATGCCGTAGCAGGATTCGGTGGGGTAGGCGATTAAGCCGCCGCGTTGGATGTGGCGGCGGAGGGCGGATGGGGCGTGGTGGGTGAGTAGGCGGGGCATAATAGAATGATTGAGGGAATGGATTTGTGGGCTGAAATCTTTGCAAGGTAGGTCGGGCATTTATGCCCGACGTTTTTAGTTGTGGCGCATTTAAAGATAAATAGGTCAGCGTGTGTCGGGCATAAATGCCCGACCTACAAACAACAGTTTGTTTTTGCGGTAATTTCTGAATATCAAGCAAGATTCCCGCCTGCGCGGGAATGACGGCATTTCTTGTTTTCAGGCTGCTTATATGGAATGAATGCAATATCCGTTTTAATCGGCAGGTAGGGCGTGAACTTGTTCGCGCACCATTAAACAAACATTGCTAATTGCTAAACGGTGCGTGGCAGAGCCATACACCCTACGCCGATATTCCGATACGCAACCCGGTAGGCAGCCTGAAACAAAACTCGGCATCGCTCAAACAAACACGCCGCATAAAACGCGGGCGCACACGTTGGGCAGCCTGAAACGCTCTCCCGCGCTCTTACGGCTTGCCGGCAAACCGTGCGTCGGCAAAAGATGATGGACGGAACGGATTGGGCGGCGAATCGTCGCTGTGCATCATTCGCTTTTTGCTGCATTAAACGCTGTTTTCACTCAACGCTGTTTCAGGCTGCCGTTTGTGGTAGCAATCCATTTTAGGTTTCAGATTAGGTAGCCTGAAACCCGAATCTTGCTTTTCAGGCTGCCTCAAATATCAAGCTAGTCAAACCGTTAAACTAAACCAGCACAATATCGTATTGTTCCTGCGTGTAAGCCGTTTCCACCGACAGCGAAATCGGCTTGCCGATAAAATCAATCAGCATCGCCAGCGATTGCGATTCTTCGTCCAAAAACATATCAATCACTTTGGGCGAGGCGATGATGCGGAACTCGCGCGCGTCAAAACGGCGGCTTTCGCGCACAATCTCGCGCTGGATTTCGTAGCACAGGCTTTGCGCGGTTTTCAGGCTGCCTTTGCCTTGGCAGGTGGGGCAGGGCTCGCACAAAATGTGTTTCAGGCTTTCGCGGCTGCGTTTGCGGGTTAATTCCACCAAGCCTAGCCGCGTGAAGCCGTTGAGGGTAACGCGCGTGCGGTCAAAGCTCAACGCTTTGGCTAGCTCCTGCAATACGGCTTCACGGTGCTCTTCCAGCATCATGTCGATAAAATCAATGATGATGATGCCGCCCAGATTGCGCAGCCGCAGCTCGCGGGCGATGGCGTGGCAGGCTTCCAAATTGGTTTTGAAAATGGTTTCGTCAAAATTGCGCGCGCCTACGAATCCGCCGGTGTTCACGTCTATCGTGGTCATCGCCTCGGTGGTTTCGATAATCAGATAACTGCCGAAATTCAGGTTTACACGCGGCTGCAAGGCGCGGTTGATTTCGGCTTCCACGCCAAACGTTTCAAACAAAGGGCGCTCGCCCTGAAATCGCTGCAATTTTTCCACCGCGCCTTGCACATATTGCTCGGCAAAATGCTTCATGCGGGCAAAGTTCTGGCGCGAGTCCACCAAAATTTCGTGCGTGTTGTTGTTAAACATATCGCGCAGCACGCGTTGCGCCAGCGGCAAATCTTCATACAGCAGCGATTCGGGCGGCAACACTTTCGCCTGATGCTGGATATTGCCCCACACCTTGGTCAAATAATCAATATCGGCTTGCAATTCGGCATCGCTGGCGTTTTCCGCGCTGGTGCGGATGATGTAGCCGTGGCAGGCGGTTTCAGGCAGCAGCGCGTTGAGCCGCTCGCGCAAGGTGTGGCGGTCAAATTCGTTGTCGATGCGCTGCGAAATGCCGATGTGTTCGTCCTGCGGCAAATGCACCAGAAACCGCCCTGCCAGCGAAATTTGCGTGGAAAGTCGCGCCCCTTTGCTGTTAATCGGGTCTTTAATCACTTGCACCAGCAGCGTTTGCCCTTCAAACAAAACGTGTTCAATGCGTTGATTGGATTCAGGGTTTTGCCGCTGCTCCACAATATCCATAATGTGCAAAAACGCCGCCCGCTCCAAACCCACGTCCACAAACGCGCTTTGCATGCCGGGCAACACGCGGCGCACAATGCCCAAATAAATATTGCCCACCAAGCTATGCTCGCTGTTGCGCTCAATATGCAGCTCGCAAATATTGTTCTCTTCCAAAATCGCCACGCGCGTTTCCTGCGGCGTGATGTTCACCAACACCGTTTCGGGCGGGCGCGGTAAATCCTTGGGCAAAGGGTAGGTTTCAAAAGCCATGATTCATTCCAATATGCAAAAAAATAGAAAAATGTTTTGCCATGGCGACTGAACCAATGCAGAAGTCATGGCAAAACAGTTTTCAGGCTGCCTCAAACGCGTAAATTATACGCGAAAATATCGCGCCGTTTTTTGGGATTACATTTGGCTATGCCCCGTTTTTACCGCGTATGTGCATTTTGCATGAACATTTGCTTTGGAGTAAAATCCGAGCCACTTGAATCTCGCGCGACACGCCCAAATCTCGCGCGCACAACACACTAAGGAGACACATCATGTCAGAAGAATTTGAATCCCCCATTAACTTCACCGATTCCTGCTGCACCAAAGTAGCCGAGCTTATCGCCGAAGAAGACAACCCCGAATTGATGCTGCGCGTTTTTGTGAACGGCGGCGGCTGTTCAGGCTTCCAATACGGCTTTACGTTTGACGAAATCAAAAATGACGACGATTTTGAAATTGAAAAAAACGGCTTAAAATTTTTGGTTGATCCCATGAGCTATCAATACCTTTTGGGCGCAGAAATTGACTACACCGACGGCTTGCAAGGTTCGCAATTTGTGATTCGCAGTAACCCGAACGCCGTAACCACTTGCGGTTGCGGTTCATCTTTCTCCGTTTAATCGCCTAACCATTTTCAGGCTGCCTAATCATTGCAAACAGGGTTAGGCAGCCTGAAAACGCATTTTGTGTTAAAATTCCACCCGTTTTTCAACCCGCTCGCCGCCTGAAATACTACCCATGTTTATTGCCGTGTTTCGCAGTAAACATTGCTAGTGTTTTAGCGCGGGCAACTTTTTGTAAAGGTCTATTATGTTTAACAAACACGTTAAATCATTCCAATATGGCAAACACACCGTAACCCTAGAAACAGGCGAAATCGCACGCCAAGCCGCAGGCGCGGTAAAAGTATCCATGGGCGATACCGTGGTTTTGGTTGCGGTAACCACCAATAAAGAAGTGAAAGAAGGGCAAGATTTTTTCCCGCTCACCGTTGATTATTTGGAGCGCACCTATGCCGCAGGCAAAATCCCTGGTGGCTTTTTCAAACGCGAGGGCAAACAAAGCGAAAAAGAAATCTTAACCAGCCGCTTGATTGACCGCCCGATTCGCCCGCTGTTTCCCGAAGGCTTTTATCACGACATCCAAATCGTAGCGATGGTGATTTCTTGCGACCCTGAAATTGACAGCGACATCCCTGCGATGATTGGCGCATCCGCTGCGCTGGTGTTAAGCGGCGTGCCATTTGCTGGTCCAATTGGCGCGGCGCGCGTGGGCTATGCCAATGGTCAATATTTGCTCAACCCCAGCAAAACCGAATTGGCGACTTCGCAATTAGACTTGGTGGTGGCAGGCACCAAACAAGCTGTGTTGATGGTGGAATCCGAAGCCAATATTTTGCCCGAAGACGTGATGCTGGGCGCGGTGGTGTTTGGTCATGAGCAAATGCAAGCCGTAATCAACGCCATCAACGAATTGGCAGACGAAGTCAACCCCGAAGTGTGGGACTGGAAAGCCCCTGAAACCAACACCGAATTGGTTGCCAAAGTGCGCGAAATTGCGGGCGCAACCATCGCCGAAGCGTTCAAAATCCGCCAAAAACAAGCCCGCAGCGCCAAATTGGACGAAGCGTGGGCAGCCGTTGAAGCAGCGTTAATTAACGAAGAAACCGACACGCTCGCCAAAAACGAAATCAAAGGCATCTTTAAGCAATTGGAAGCCGATGTGGTGCGCGGTCAAATTTTGGCAGGGCAGCCGCGCATTGACGGACGCGACACACGCACCGTGCGCCCCATCAACATCCAAACCAATGTGTTGCCGCGCACCCACGGCTCGGCATTGTTTACCCGCGGCGAAACGCAAGCGCTTGCCGTTGCCACGCTCGGCACTTCGCGCGATGAGCAAATTATTGACGCACTGAGCGGCGAATACACCGACCGCTTTATGCTGCACTACAACTTCCCACCATATTCAACAGGCGAAGTAGGACGCGTGGGCGCGCCTAAACGCCGTGAGATTGGGCATGGTCGCTTGGCAAAACGCGCTTTGGTGGCAGTGTTGCCCGATCCGGAAGATTTTAACTACACCATGCGCGTGGTTTCGGAAATTACCGAATCCAACGGCTCGTCTTCTATGGCAAGCGTGTGCGGCGGCTGTTTGAGCTTGCTCTCGGCAGGCGTGCCTTTGAAAGCACACGTTGCGGGCATCGCGATGGGCTTGATTTTGGAAGACAACAAATTCGCCGTGTTAACCGATATTTTGGGCGACGAAGACCATTTGGGCGACATGGATTTCAAAGTAGCAGGCACCACCGAAGGCGTTACCGCTTTGCAAATGGATATTAAAATTCAAGGCATTACCAAAGAAATCATGCAAATTGCGTTGGCGCAAGCCAAAGAAGCGCGTTTGCATATTTTGAGCCAAATGCAAGCCGCGGTGGCAGGGCCGCAAGAGCTGTCGCAACACGCGCCGCGCTTGTACACCATGCGCATCAACCCCGATAAAATCCGCGAAGTGATTGGCAAGGGCGGCGAAACCATCCGCAGCATCACCGCCGAAACCCACACCGAAATCAACATCAGCGATGACGGCGTGGTAACCATTGCCGCCACCACCGCCGAAGCGGGCGAAGCCGCTAAAGCGCGCATTGAGATGATTACCGCCGAAGTGGAAGTGGGCAAGGTGTATGAAGGCACAGTGGTGAAAATCTTGGATAACAACGTGGGCGCGATTGTGTCTGTGATGCCAGGCAAAGATGGCTTGGTGCACATCAGCCAAATTGCGCATGAGCGCGTGAAAGATGTGAACGATTATCTGAAAGTGGGGCAAGTGGTGAATGTGAAAGCATTGGATGTGGACGAGCGTGGTCGTGTGCGCCTGTCTATCCGCGCTTTGTTGCCGCAGCCTGAACGCAGTGCGCCTGCGCAAGAAACGGAAGCGGCTGGCGAATCATCCGCAGAATAATTGAGCGCACACAAAGGCAGCCTGAAAACGATTTCAGGCTGCTTTTTAGTATGGTAGTTTGGGAAAGCGGTGGTGTGTATGGGTTTGCGTTGCCCAATTTGCTTTCTAGAACAATCAATAGACAAGCACTTGATGCTCAACATCGCCCACCAATCAATAAGGAATTAGATTCATGGAAAAAATAACTGCTGATTTTGCTTATAAAGAATTAAAAAAATGATTAGTGAAAATTGTGATAATCAAATGATATCCAAATCTGCTACTAGTTTTTTTAATTTATGGTCAGATAGTGAATCTATAAATTCCCGCAATATTATTTATGATTTAGCCTTGCTAGATGAGCCTGGAATGGAGTTATCTCGTAATGAGGTAATTGAGTTAATTGAGAAATTAAGAAATGTGAAATAGGGTTACTCGCTTTCAGGCTGCCTATCCCGTCATTTTTTTAAGGAAATCTAAAGATGTATGCCACTTTTATCCGCCCCCTGCTGTTTAAACTTGACCCCGAGCAGGCGCACAACCTGACCATCCAAACCCTTGCCCGTGCCTATTGCCTGATGCCGCGCGTGAACCCGCACACCAAGCCCACCGCGCTGATGGGCTTGCATCTGCCCAACCCCGTGGGGCTGGCGGCGGGCTTGGACAAAAACGGCGAGGCGATTGACGGCTTGACGGCGCTGGGCTTCGGTTTTATTGAAATCGGCACGGTTACGCCGCGCCCGCAAGAAGGCAATCCGCAGCCGCGCCTGTTTCGTGCGCCCGAGCATCGCGCCATCGTGAACCGCATGGGCTTTAACAACCACGGCATTGACGCGCTGATTGCCAATGTGAAACGCGCGCGCTATACGGGTATTTTGGGGATTAACATCGGCAAAAACGCCAGCACGCCGATTGAGCGCGCGGCGGATGACTATTTGATTTGCTTGGAAAAAGCCTACGAATACGCTTCTTACATCACCGTCAATATTTCTTCGCCCAACACGCAAAACCTGCGCTCGCTGCAAGGCGGCGACGAGTTGAGCAGGCTGTTGGGCAGCCTGAAAAGCAAGCAAGCCGAGCTTGCCGCGCGTGTGGGGCGGTATGTGCCGCTGGCGGTGAAAATCGCGCCCGATTTGGACGAGGCGCAAATCGCCGACATCGCCCATGTGGTCGTGCAAAGTGAAATGGACGGCTTAATCGCCACCAACACCACTATCGACAAAACCGCGCTGGGCGCATCGCCGCTGGCACAAGAAGCAGGCGGGCTGAGCGGCGAGCCTGTGCGCGAACCGAGCAACCGCGTGCTGGCAGCGTTTGCGCGGGAATTGGGCGGCAAAGTGCCGATTATCGGCGCAGGCGGAATTTTGTCGGGCGAAGATGCGGCGGAGAAAATGCAGCTGGGGGCGAGCGCGGTGCAGCTTTATAGTGGGTTGATTTATCGTGGGGCGGGATTGGTAAAGGAGTGTTTGCGGGCGTTGGGGTAGGTTTCAGGCTGCCTTCGGGGGATGAGGTTGAGGCAGCCTGAAAACGGTTTGCGTGCGGGGTGCAGGGGCTTGCCCCTGCTCGTGGTAGACGGCGAAACACCTGCGCGGGCAAAAGATTAGCTATGTTTAAAGGCAGCCTGAAACAGGGTTGGAGCGTTTTCAGGCTGCCTTTGGGTTGCGGCAATCAGAGTAAGCAGGCTGGGCACGTTATTGCCCCGTGGCATGTTTGCCGTGAAATCATCGCGGGCGACCGCTTGCCCAGCCTGCGGGCAGCGCAATTAAACAAACAGGCAGCCTGAAAACGCATTTGAACCATTCAAGCGTTTTCAGGCTGCCTTTTATCTGCGCGGTGGTTAGGCAAACAAGCCTTTATTCAAACGTAACGGCTTCGGCAAGCGGTTTGCCGGCCAAGTCTTTGGCGGACAGGCTGGGCTCGCCGTTCAGTTGCCAGTCGATGCCGATGGTGGGGTCGTTCCAAATCAGCGAATGTTCGGCTTTTGGGTTGTAGTAGTCGGTGCATTTATAGACAAACTCGGTGTGGTCTTCCAGCACATAAAAGCCGTGGGCAAAGCCTTCTGGCACCCAAAGCTGGCGTTTGTTGTCGGCGGAGAGCACCGCGCCTGCCCATTTGCCGAAGGTGGGCGATGAGCGGCGCAAGTCCACGGCAACGTCTAACACGCTGCCTACAACCACGCGCACGAGTTTGCCTTGGGTGTTTTCAGTTTGGTAGTGCAAGCCGCGCAGCACGCCTTTGTTGGATTTGCTGTGGTTTTCTTGCACGAAGGTGCGGCGAGCAATGTGTTCGTTGAACCAGTTGTCGCGGAAGGTTTCCATAAAAAAGCCGCGTTCGTCGCCGAAGACTTGCGGTTCTAGGATTTTTACGTCTGGGATGGTGGTGTCGATGATGTTCATGGTTGTCCTTTGGGGGTGGGGCAGCTTGAAAGCTGCGTTGGGGGGGATTTATGTTTTTCAGGCTGCCTCATATAGATGGCGTTGAGGCAGCCTGAAAAGCGTTATTCAAACGTTAAGCCTTGCCAGTATTCATCCAAGGCGTGCATTTGCGAATAGGCGGTCAAATCAATTTGCAGCGGCGTGATGCTCACATAGCCCGATTCGCAGGTGGCAAAATCGGTGTCTTGTTCGTTGTCGGCAACCGCGCCCACCGCGCCTATCCAGTAAATGTCTTCGCCGCGCGGGTTGGTGGCGTGCACGATGCTTTGGGTGTGGTGCCGCCTGCCCAGCCGCGCGATTTTGTGTCCGCGCAATTGGTCGGGCGCGACGGCGGGGATGTTTACGTTCCACAAAATCGGCGCGCTAGGTGGGTTTTGCACGAGGCGGGAAACGATGTTCCACACGGCTTTTTCGGCGGTGGCGGCATATTTGTGAAATTCGTGGCTGGTGAGCGAGAAGGCAACGGCGGGGATGCCCATCAGATAGGCTTCGGTGGCGGCGGCAACGGTGCCTGAATACAGCGTGTCGTCGCCGAGGTTGGAGCCGTGGTTGATGCCTGATAACACGAGGTCGGGCTGGAAGTCGGCAAGGGCGTGCAAGCCGAGGTGGATGCAGTCGGTGGGCGTGCCGCTCACATAATAAAAGCCGTTTTCCGCACTGCGGATTTTGAGCGGGCGGTCGAGCGTGAGCGAATTGGACACGCCGCTGCGGTCGCGCTCGGGGGCAACCACGCGCACATTGGCAAATTCGCCTGCGATGCGGGCAAGGGTGGCGATGCCTTGCGATAAATAGCCATCGTCGTTGGAAATTAAAATATTCATGTTGTGCCTTTGTTATTTTTTGTGGATTTGGTTGCGCGCGCGCGCGGCAGCGGAGCTTTTGGGGTATTGCTGGATGATTTTGCGCCATGTGTCGCGGGCGATGTCTTGTTGTTGAATGCGCCATTGGCATTGGGCAACCAGCGATAGGGCTTCGGGCGCGTTCAGGCTGCCTGAAAAGCGGGTGGCGTAGCGTTGCCCGATGTTAATCACGCTTTGGCAATGGTTGAGCTTTTGATGCGCTTGCAGCAGCAGAAACATACTTTTTTGCGCGGTTTCGCTGCCATCGCCGCCGCTATCGGCTTCGCGCAGGGTGGCGGTAGCGGCTTGGTATTGCTGGGCGCGGTATTGCTGTTGCGCTTTTTCTAGCAGGCTGGGCGCGTTTTCCGTTTTCAGGCTGCCTTGAAAGGGCGGCGCGATGGGTTTGTTCACGCGCACGCGGGTGGGGCGTTTTGCAGACGCGGCGATGCGTTGTTCTAGCTGTTCCACGCGCTCGTGCAGCTCGGCAACTTGGTTTTCCAAACGGCTCACTTGGATGGCAAGCTGCTCAAATTGCTCGTTAGCCGTGGTTTCGGGATAGGGCAGCGATGACGCGATTGGGGGTGTTTCAGGCTGCCTCGGCGGCGGCGTAGTGGGCGGGGTGGCGCAGGCGGCGGTTGCCAAAGCGAGTGCGGTAAGCGATAGGCGGTTCATGTGAGCGGTTGGGATGGCTTAAAAAAGGGGCGATTATGCCATTTTTGCGCGGCGCATGGCTAGGATTGGCAGGGGCATTTTGCCACTTTCAGGCTGCCTCGACCCCACGAAGCGCAAGGGATTTTGCTATAATCCGCCCCTTTCGTTTTATCGCACAGGACACTCCCATGAAAGCCAGCCAATTTTTCATTTCCACCCTCAAAGAAGCCCCCGCCGAAGCCGTGCTTGCCAGCCATAAACTCATGCTGCGCGCAGGGCTGATTAAAGCCAACGCATCGGGCTTATACACTTGGATGCCGATGGGCTTGCGCGTGCTGCGCAAAGTGGAAGCCATCGTGCGCGAAGAAATGAACCGCGCAGGCGCGATTGAATTGCTGATGCCTGTTGTGCAACCTGCTGATTTGTGGAAAGAAAGCGGGCGTTGGGATTTTTACGGCGACGAGCTTTTGCGCATCACCGACCGCCACGACAACGCCTTTTGTTTCAGCCCCACTTGCGAAGAGCTGATTACCGACATCGTGCGCAAAGAAATCAATTCATACAAACAGTTGCCCAAAAACTTCTACCACATCCAAACCAAATTCCGCGATGAACGCCGCCCGCGCTTTGGCGTGATGCGCGCGCGCGAATTTGTGATGAAAGATGCGTATTCCTTCCACGCCGATTTTGAATCGCTTAAAGCCACCTATCAAACCATGTACGACGCTTATTGCCGCATTTTCAACCGCTTAGGCTTGGATTATCGCCCCGTGGCGGCGGATACGGGCAGCATCGGCGGCACAGGCTCGCACGAGTTTCAAGTGTTGGCAGACAGCGGCGAAGACGTGATTGCATACAGCGATGCCTCCGATTACGCCGCAAACGTAGAACTGGCGCAGACTTTGCCGCTTTCAGGCTGCCGTGTTGTGCCCGCGCAAGCGTTGGCGAAAATCCACACGCCCAATGTGAAAACCATTGCCGAATTGGTGGCGTTTTTAAACATTCCCGTTGAGCAAACCTTGAAATCCATCGTGGTGGAAGGCGAGGGCGAAGGCGAATTGGTGCTGCTGATGCTGCGCGGCGACCACGAATTCAACGACATCAAAGCCGAAAAACTGGCGGGCGTGAAATCGCCGCTCACCATGGCATCGCCCGAAGCCATCGTGGCGCAATTTGGCGCAAACGGCGGCTCGCTCGGCTGCGTGGGCTTCGCGGGCAAAGTGTATGCCGATTTTGCCTGCGAAAAAGGCGCGGATTGGGTAATCGGCGCCAACGATGACGACCACCACTACACAGGCTTCAACTTTGGGCGCGATGCCGCCGAGCCTGAATTTGTGGATTTGCGCAACGTTATCGCAGGCGACCCCAGCCCCTGCGGCAAAGGCAGCCTGAAACTGGCGCGTGGCATTGAAGTGGGGCACGTGTTCCAACTGCGCGACAAATATTCCGCCGCGCTAAACGCCAGCTTTTTGGACAGCAACGGCAAAAGCCAAATCATGGAA
Organism: Kingella oralis; assembly: GCF_014054985.1. Taxonomy (NCBI): domain Bacteria; kingdom Pseudomonadati; phylum Pseudomonadota; class Betaproteobacteria; order Neisseriales; family Neisseriaceae; genus Kingella; species Kingella oralis. The sequence continues at coordinate 1,049,889 of NZ_CP059569.1, read as the reverse complement.
ATGGGCTGCTACGGCATCGGCATCACGCGCATCGTTGCCGCCGCGATTGAGCAAAACAACGACGAGCGCGGCATCATTTGGACGGAGGCGATGGCGCCGTTTAGCGTGGTGATTGTGCCGATGAACTACAAAAAATCCAACAGCGTGCGCGAGGCGGCCGATCAAATCTACGCCGATTTGCAAGCCGCAGGCGTGGATGTGTTGCTGGACGACCGCGACGAACGCGCAGGCGTGTTGCTTAACGACAGCGAGTTGCTCGGCATTCCGCACCGCATTGTGATTGGCGACAGAGCGCTCAAAGAAGGCAATGTGGAATATGCCGAACGCCGCAGCGGCGAAAGCATCAGCGTGCCGCTTAATGAAATCGTGGCAAAAATCTGCGCGATTTAATGCCAAGGCAGTCTGAAAGTGGGTTTTCAGGCTGCCTTAATATTGTTCACATTTATCTGAAAGGAAATCCTATGATTAAACCCGCCCTAACCGCATTGGCAACCGCCGCCAGCTTAACCGCTTGCGCACAAAACAGCGCGCCCGAAGCGCCTGCCACGCAAGCCACAAACGCGCCGCGCATCCACACCGTTGCCAGCCAATACCCGTTTGACGAAACGGTAACGCGCCTGCAAAACGCCATCCAAGCCAAAGGCATGACCGTGTTTGCCGTGATTGACCACCGCGCCGCCGCCCGTCAAAGCGGCTTGGAAATGCAACCCGCCACCGTGATTGTGTTTGGCACGCCCAAAGCAGGCACGCCGCTGATGGTGAAAGACCCCACCTTCGCGCTGCAACTGCCGCTGCGCGTGTTGGTAACGCAAACCCCAGCGGGCGTGCAAGCCGTGTTCACCGACACCCACGCGCTGATTGACGGCAGCCGCATTGAATACAGCGAAGTGGAAAACACGCTGGCAAATGCGGAGAAGTTGATACGCGCGGTAGTGGCGCAATAACTCACAATAGGCAGCCTGAAAACGGTTTCAGGCTGCATTCTTAAATCCAACCCATTATGCAAACCACCTTCAACCTTGTCTTTTCCCTGCTGCTCACCAAACTTTGCTTGGATGCCGCCACGTATTGCAGCGCGCTTTATCAACTGTTTCGGCAGCCTGAAACCGAGTCGCGCAGCGTTTCCACCAATATGCTGATTAACTTTGCGCTGATGCTGGCATCGGCTATATTGGCGGCTTGGGGCGGGGTGTCGCTGTTGGGGCTGTGCGTGTGGCAGACGGTGCTGGCGATTGTGTTGTCGCCCGTGTTGCCGTTTGCTTTGGCGGCGTTGTTTGGCGCGGGGCTGAGTGTGATTTTGCGGCGGCGGTGAAATGGGCAGCCTGAAATGCTGCACGCCCTACGCCAAATACACGATGCTGTTTTAATGATGATTTAACGATAACAAACGAATTTGTCGGCTAGCCGCCGACGCTCCATTTTTAATTTTAGCTTCGCAACTCCGCTACGCCCCGCAGGCTGCCTTGACGGATTGAGGCAGCCTGAAAATAATTTGTGCTTTGTGGTTGGCTTTGGGTGTAGGGGAAAGGGCAGTAGCATCAAGCAGTTGTGAAGCATTAGGCAGCCTGAAACCATTGCCAAACCTAAGTAGGTCGGGCATTGATGCCCGATGTTTTTAAATTTCTGGCGTGTTAAGAGACAAATAGTATTTGTCGGGCATCAATGCCTGACCTACAAATGCCTTGATGGAATAGGCAGCCTGCGGAGCGTAGCGGCGTTGCGAAGCTCAAACCAATCTATCCAGCAAAAACCGCGTGGCAGAACACCAAGCGGTTTTTGTTTTTCAGGCTGCCTTTTGTTTATGCGATAAGGCAGCCTGAAACGGGATGCGGCGTGTGAACGTGGGCGCAAAGGTTGGGCAGCCTGAAAAGCTAATCCGCGCCTCTACGGCTTGCTGGCAAGCCGTGCGCTGGCAAAGGATGATTTGGCTGAATGGGCTGATTGGGCGGCGCGCCGCCGACACTCCATTGGATTGTTTTAACTTCGCAACTCCGCTATGGTTTCAGGCTGCCTATTGTGTATGCGACACACACAATAGGCAGCCTGAAACCGTATGCGCGGGGTTTACCCTAGCCGTTTAAACGGCGGTAAGCAGGCGAGCAGTTGTTGCCCGTAGCGTTGAGTGGTGATGCGGTTGTCTAGGATGGTGATGCGCCCGTAGTCGCTTTCGGTGCGAATCAGCCGCCCAACGGCTTGCACCAGTTTGATGCTGGCTTCGGGCACGGTGATTTCCATAAAGGGTCGCCCGCCGCGTTTTTCTATCCAGCGGCTTTGGGTTTTTTCTATGGGGTTGTCGGGCATGGAAAAGGGGAGTTTGACGATGATAACGTGCACGCAGGCTTCGTGCGGCAAGTCTAGCCCTTCGGCAAAGCTGTCTAGCCCGAAGATGATGCTGGGCTTGCCATCGGCAAGGTTTTGATGATGCTGGGCAAGCAGCTTGGATTTGGATTGTTCGCCTTGTATCAGCAGGTGCGGCAGGTAGTTTTCAGGCAGCCTGAAAGCGACTTCTTGCATTTGCTTGCGCGAGGTGAATAACACCAGCGTGCCTATGGGAGCGGTGTCGCTGATGAGCTTGGGCAGCCATTCAATCACTTCGTTGGTGTGAGCGACGGGGTCTTTGGGGCTGGTGCTGATGGGCGGGAGATAGAGTTCGCCTTGCTCGGCAAAATTAAATGGGCTTTGCAGGGCGAGGGTGGTGGTTTCGGGCAGCCATGTGAGCCCTGTTTGGTTGAGCAGCAGCTTGAAGTTGCCGAGGCTTTGCAAGGTGGCGGAGGTGAGAATGGCGCCTGCTGCGCGTTTGAATAATTTGTTTGCCAACATGGTGGCGGCGGTGATGGGGCTTGCGTGGAATGTCCAGTCTATTTTGTCGCTTTGCGGGTGGCTTATCCATTTGGCGAGCGGTTCTTTGTCTTCGCTGGGGGCGGTGGCGATGAGTTGCCACACGGCGGCGATTTGCTCGGTGCGGGCAACGAAGATGCCAAATTCGGTGCTGATGCGGTCTATTTGGCTGCTGTCTTGGTCTTTGTCGCGGCGGGCGGCGGCAAGCGCGTCGGCAAGCTGGCTGACGTTGTTGGCAAGGGCTTGGGCGGCGATGTTTGTGTTGTGAACAAGGTTTTCCAATTCGGGCGGGATGATGCCGTCTTGCCACAGCCAAATGGTTTCGTGCTCTTGCTCGCTGGCGGCTAATTCGGGCGCATCCATCAGGTGAAATTGCCATTCGTTTAGGCTGTCTAGCAGGCTGTTGGCGGCTTCGTTGGCTAGGTTGGCAAGTTCTAGCTTGTCGGTGAGCAGGGCGATTTTTTGCGTGTGCTGCGGCAGTTTTTCGGCTGTCCACATCGCGTGTAGCCAGGTGTGTTCGGCGGCAAATTGGTTCAGGGCTTTTTTCGGCAGATGATGCGCTTCGTCAATGCAGTAGAAGCTGTTTTCGGGCGCGGGCAGAATCACGCCGCCGCCCATGCTGATGTCGGCGAGCAGCAAATCGTGGTTGGCAACGATGACATCGGTGTGTTCCAGCGTGTCGCGGGCGAGGTAAAACGGGCATTCGGCGCGGTTGGGGCAGGCGGATTTCAGGCAGCCGTGGCGGTCGTTGGTTACTTGCTGCCACAGGGCATCGTCGATTTTTTCGCTCCATGTGTCGCGGTCGCCGTTGAATTGGCGGCTGGCAAATTGGTTTGCCATGTTTTGCAGAGTGGCGATTTCTTCGGCTTTGGGCTTGTTGCTCCACAGCACGGCGGGCTGTTCTATGCCGTCTAGGGTTTGCTGGGCGTTGGTTTGAGTGAGCTGGTAGAGTTTGTAGGGGCAGAGGTAGCGTCCGCGCCCTTTGGCGAGGGCGAAGCTCAGTTCCAGCCCGCTTTGCGCGACCACAAACGGCAAATCGCGTTCCACCAATTGCTCTTGCAGGGCGATGGTGGCGCTGGAAACGATTAGGCGCTTGTTGCGCGTTTGCGCCATGATGCCGCCTGCCAACAAATACGCCAGCGATTTGCCTACGCCTGTTGGGCCTTCGATAACGGCGATGCTCTCGCCTTGTCGCTCGGGCGCGTCGCCGCCTTCTTCGCGCGTGAGCGTGCGGGAAAAGGCGTTGGCAATGGCGGCAATCATTTCGCGCTGGGCGGGGCGGGGGCGAAAGTGGGGCAGGTTTTCGGAGATGGCGCGGTAGTGGTCGCGGATGGCGTTTTTTTCTAGGTCGGTGAGCATGGTGATTTGTTGGTTTGGTTTTCAGGCTGCCTTTTGGGGCAGCAAAGGCAGCCTGAAATCTAAAAATGGTGCGTTCAACTGGGCTTAAAAAGTTGCCAATATGTCGGCGAGCTGCCGATGTTCCATCGGTTGCAGGTTTGGCATGAAATAGAGTAGGGCGGGGATTAGGCGTTTCAGGCTGCCTGTTAGGTTAAGGCAGCCTGAAAACGGGAAAACAGTTGTAGAGCAAATGAAACAAGAGCAGGGCGATGCGCCACAGTGGCAGATAGGCAGCCTGAAACAGCTTTTGGCAAACAACCATTTTCTCATCTTTAATGATGCGTTCGCCAAGTTTCAGGCTGCCTATCCGCATCCGCCTTATTTACCCTTCGGAATCGGGTCTTTGCCGCCCCTGTTAAAAATCAACGCATTGGGCTGTTCTTTCAGCGTGCGGATAACGGGCTGGGCGGATTGCAAGGTGCGGTCTATGCTTTGCAGCGTGTTTTGCACGTCTTGATACACGGGCGATTGCGGCGACACGCCTTGCAGCGTTTGGCGCAGCTCGCGCAGGGTTTGGTTCAGCTCGGCGGGCAGGCTTTGCGTGCTGTTTTGCGCGATGAGTTTGTTTGCCGATGCCAGCATGGTCTGCGCGGATTTCAGCGTGCCGCGTAGCTCTTTCAGGCTGCCGTTAAGCTCGCCCACGGTTTTATCCAACGGCAGGGCGTTGAATTTGTCCAACAGCTTGGCTACTTGGTTTTGCAAATCATCCAAGCCGCCGCCGCGCGTGCCAATCACGATGTCGCCGCCGTATTCGCTGTGCGGTTTCAGCGGCGGCGTGCTGCTGGGGCTGTCGTTTAGCTCCACCAGCTTGCTGCCGAGTACCAAATTGTTGCTGCCCAAGCTGGCGGTTAAGCCGTTATCTAAGGCAGCCTGAAACGTGCTTTGCCAGTATGCTTTGCTTTGGGGCGTGTCGCCACGTTGTTCAATTCGGTCGGGGTCTATGCGAATGCGCACGGGAACGTAGCCGTGTTCAAACAATTTCGCGCTGTCGCCCGCTTGAAAATAGGGCACAGCGGCAACGTTGCCAATGCGGATGCCTTTGTACACCACGGGTGCGCCGATGTCTAAACCGCGCACGGAGCTGTTGAAAAAGGCAACGTAATACAAAGTGCGCTCGTTGGGCTGGTTTTCAATTTCGGCGCGGTCGTTGTGGATGGTGAAGGTGGTGCCGCTGCTCACATTGTTGGCAGAGGGGGGCGAGTCAAACGCAATTGCGCCCGACAAAATGGCAGAAAGCGGTGCGCTGTCCACTTTAATCCCGCCGCCGTCCAGCCGCACGTCTATGCCGCTGTCCAGCCAAAAATGGCTGCCCGAGTTCACAAGGCTTTCGTTGGGGCTTTGGATGAAAATGCTGTATTGCACGCTTTGCGTTTTCGGGTCAAATTTCGCGCTTTCCACCGTGCCCACGGTGTGATTTTCATACATCACGGGGCTGCCCGCGCCTATCATTTTGCGGTTTTTGCCCGTGAGCGTGAGGCGCAAGCCTGTTTGCCCTGCGGCGGAAATCGGCGGCAAGTCGGATACTTTAAATTCGTGTTCCACTTCGCTTTGCGGGCTGCCTGCGCTAAACGCGATGTATGAGCCTGAAAGCAGCGTGCCCAGCCCGGTTACGCCGTTTTGGTCTATGCGCGGTTTGACCACCCAAAACTGCGTGTCTTTACGCATCAAAGCCGCGCCGTCTTTGTCAATTTTGGCAGTAAGCTCCACACCTTTTTGGTCGGGCTGCAAGCGGATGCGTATCACGCGCCCCACTTCCACATTCAGCATCCGAATGGTGGTGTTGTTTACTTCAATGCCATCGGCGTTATCCATATACAGCTTGATTTCTGTGCCGCGCGAGCGAAAGCTGTCAATCAACAGATAGCCGCCCACAATGGCGGCGGCAAGGGGAATCAGCCAAACGGTGGAAACCAGCGTTTTGCTGGGGCGAACTTTGGCGGTGTGCGGATGGGGCGTGTGTGCAGTCATACAATAATCAATAATAAAAGGGCAGCCTGAAAATAGGCAGCCTGAAAAAGGTGTTAGTTTACCGTAAAACGGCTAAATTTTCAGGCTGCCCTGCAAACCAGCATCGCAATCTCGCGTATAATCCGCCTTTTTCCCAACCCTTGTCTGAACGAAAGATTGAGACCATGTCTGTTGTTACTGCTTTTCGCGGCGAAACCGCGCTTTCTGCTTTCCGCATCAACAAATTGCTGCAAAAAGCCCAAACGCTCGGGCTGCCTGAACACGCTGTTGCCAGCGAATATTGGTATTTTGTGGCATCGGATGCGCCGCTATCAGATGCGGATGCGTTGCAATTAAAGGCTTTGCTGGCTGCTGAACGGGTAACTCCCCCAGATGCCACGCAAAGCCTTTTTTTAATCACCCCGCGCATCGGCACGATTTCCCCGTGGTCTTCCAAAGCCACCAACATCGCGCACAACTGCGGTTTGGCGCACATTGAGCGCATTGAACGCGGCATGGCGGTATCGCTTTCAGGCAGCCTGAAAACGGATGAGCGCGAACAATGGGCTGCCTTGTTGCACGACAGAATGACCGAAAGCGTGTTGCCCGATTTTCAGGCTGCCGCGCAATTATTCGCGCAACACGACAGCCCATCCTTCGCCAGCGTGGATATTCTGGGCGGCGGCAAAGACGCGCTGCTTGCCGCCAACGCCGAAATGGGCTTGGCGCTTTCGTCCGATGAAGTGGACTATCTGCTGGACAACTATCGCGCGTTAAACCGCAATCCAACAGACGTGGAACTGATGATGTTCGCCCAAGCCAACAGCGAGCATTGCCGCCATAAAATTTTCAACGCCGATTTTGTGCTCAACGGCGAAAAACAGCCCAAATCGCTGTTCCGCCTAATACGCGACACCCACGAAGCCAGCCCCAACGGCACCATCGTTGCCTACAAAGACAATTCTTCCATCATCGAAGGCGCGGAAATTGCGCGGTTCTACCCCAGCGCGGCGTGCAACCAAGCCTACGATTTTCATACTGAAAACACCCACATCCTGATGAAAGTGGAAACGCATAACCACCCCACCGCCATCGCCCCCTTTGCCGGCGCGGCAACAGGCGCAGGCGGCGAAATCCGCGATGAAGGCGCAACAGGGCGCGGCGCACGCCCCAAAGCAGGGCTAACAGGCTTCACTGTTTCCAATTTGCAAATTCCCGATTTCAGGCTGCCTTGGGAGCGCGATTACGGCAAGCCCAACCGCATTTCATCCGCGCTGGACATTATGCTTGAAGCCCCCATCGGCGGCGCAGCGTTTAACAACGAATTTGGTCGTCCCAACTTGCTGGGCTATTTCCGCACCTTTGAGCAAACCTTTAACCAGCAAGTGTATGGCTACCACAAGCCGATTATGATTGCGGGCGGCTTGGGCAACATCCAAGCGGCGCAGTCGCACAAAAACGAAATCCCCGAGGGCGCATTGCTGGTGCAACTGGGCGGCGCGGGGATGCTGATTGGCTTGGGCGGCGGCGCGGCTTCTTCTATGGCAACGGGCAGCAACAGCGCGGATTTGGATTTTGACTCGGTGCAACGCGGCAACCCCGAAATGGAACGCCGTGCGCAAGAAGTGATAGACCGCTGCTGGCAGCTGGGCGATGCCAATCCGATTATTTCCATTCACGACGTAGGCGCGGGCGGCTTGTCCAACGCCTTTCCCGAATTGGTAAACGATGCAGGGCGCGGCGCGGTTTTCAGGCTGCGTGATGTGCCGCTGGAAGAACACGGCTTGTCGCCCTTGCAAATTTGGTGCAACGAATCGCAAGAGCGTTATGTGCTGGCAATTTTGCCCGAAGATTTGGATACATTCCGCGCCATTTGCGAACGAGAACGTTGCCCGTTTGCCGTGGTTGGCACGGCTACCGATGATGGACATTTGCGCGTGCGCGATGATGTGTTTGACAACAGCCCTGTTGATTTGCCGCTCAATGTGTTGCTCGGCAAACCGCCCAAAACCACGCGCACGGATAACACCGTAAGGCAGCCTGAAACGGCATTTGACGCATCCCAATACGATTTGCAAGAAAGCGCGTATCGCGTATTGCGCCTGCCTGCCGTGGCCGCGAAAAACTTCCTGATTACCATTGGCGACCGCAGCGTGGGCGGCATGACGCACCGCGACCAAATGGTGGGCGCGTGGCAGACTCCCGTGGCCGACTGCGCCGTTACGCTGATGGGCTTCAACACGCATCGCGGCGAAGCCATGAGCATGGGCGAAAAACCCGCGCTCGCCCTGTTTGACGCGCCCGCATCGGGCAGAATGTGCGTGGGCGAAGCATTGACCAACATCGCGGCAACCCATATCGGCGCATTGGGCAACATCAAATTGTCCGCCAACTGGATGGCAGCCTGCGGTGTGAAGGGCGAAGACGAAAAACTCTACCGCACCGTGGATGCCGTTTCGCAACTGTGCCAATCGCTCGGCGTGAGCATCCCCGTGGGCAAAGACAGCCTGTCGATGAAAACCGTGTGGCAGGAAAACGGCGCGCAGAAATCCGTCGTGTCGCCGCTCTCCTTGATTATTTCCGCCTTCGCCCCCGTGCAGGACGTGCGCAAAACCGTTACGCCCGACATCAAACCCGTGGCGGACAGCGTGCTGCTGCTGGTGGATTTAGGCTTCGGCAAGGCGCGCATGGGCGGCTCTGCATTGAGCCAGGTGTGGAACGACTTGGGCGGCGAAAGCCCAGACATCGACGCGGACACACTGAAAGTGTTCTACGAAATCATGCAGCAGCTGGTGGCCGAAGACAAACTGTTGGCCTATCACGATCGTTCGGACGGCGGCCTGTTTGCCACGCTGGCAGAAATGGCGTTTGCCGGCCGCACGGGGCTGAACATTGATTTGGAAGAAGATTTCGCCATGGAACGGCTGGTGGAAAACCGCTGCGATCAAGACATCCTGTTCAATGAAGAACTGGGTGCGGTCATCCAAATCCGCCATGAAGATTTGCATTATGTGCAGGCCTTGTTCGAGCAGCGCGAGTTCCCCGAACTTCTGTACCAAATCGGGCAGCCTGAAATCGGCAGCGGCGACCTCAAAATCGGCGAAACCGTGTTTGCATTGGCCGATTTGCAGGCTGCGTGGCAGGAAGCCAGCCACCAAATCCAACGCCTGCGCGACAACCCCGCCTGCGCCGACAGTGAATTTGCCTTGCTTAAAGACAATGCCCGCAGCAAATTGTTCGCTGATTTAACGTTTGACCTGCGCGAAGACATCGCCGCGCCATTTATTTCAGGCAGCCTGAAACCCAAAATCGCCGTATTGCGCGAACAAGGCGTAAACGGGCAAGTGGAAATGGCGGCAGCGTTCCACCGCGCAGGCTTTGAGGCGTATGACGTGCATATGTCCGACCTGCTAAGCGGGCGTACCGACCTTGCCGATTTTCAAATGCTGGCGGCGTGCGGCGGGTTCAGCTACGGTGATGTGCTGGGCGCGGGCGAGGGCTGGGCAAAAACCATTTTGTTCAACGCCAAGCTGCGCGATATGTTCGCCGCCTTTTTCGCCCGCCCCGACACATTGAGCCTGGGCGTGTGCAACGGCTGCCAGATGATGAGCAACCTTGCCGAAATCATCCCACATGCGAACCATTGGGCGAAATTCAAGCGCAACGAATCGGAGCAGTTTGAAGCGCGGTTCGGCATGGTGCGCGTGCCCAAATCGCCCTCGCTGATTTTGGCGGAGATGGCGGGCAGCGCGTTGCCCGTGGTGGTGAGCCACGGCGAAGGGCGCGCCGATTTTGCCCACTTTGGCGCGGGCGGCGGTGTGCCGCAAGATTTGGCCGTTGCCCTGCAATACATCGACGGCTTGGGCGAAGTTACCCAAGCCTATCCGCTCAACCCCAACGGCTCGCCCAACGGCATCGCAGGCATCACCACCCGCGATGGGCGCGTTACCATTATGATGCCGCACCCCGAGCGCACCTTCCGCACCGCGCAAATGAGCTGGCTGCCCGAAAGCTGGAAACAGCATGAGCTGGCAGGCTGGTATCGCTTGTTTGCAGGAGCGCGTAAGGCGTTGGGCTAGGGCGGTTATCGTTCAAGGCAGCCTGAAAAACGAAAAATGGAGCGGCAACGGCTCGTCGCCAAAATGTCGGCAAGCCGCCCATGCGCCATTGGATTATTTTTCAGGCTGCCTTTTGTTTGCACGATGAGGCAGCCTGAAAAATGAGTAGGCAATCGTTGCATTTGCCGTTTAAACGGTGATTAAACGATGGCAAACGAATTTGCCGGCGAGCCGCCAACGCGCCATTTCCCGTTTTCAGGCTGCCTCTACCCGCTTAATTAAGCCACATCCGCAACACCTCACGCCACCCTAACAATCATCTCCCGCTTAACCATAACAAAAAATTCTAAACAAATCTTTACACCGGTGCCATAATACCGCCAACACAGTTGAACCATCCGCGCGGCAGTTCGCGCCCGCTGCGCCGTTTGCTTCGTTGCCTCCACGCCGCAGGGGCAGGGCGCAACACCACCCCCGTAACGGTTCATCCGGTTCTGATTTCTAACAATTATTTCCCACCATCCCTTGCTACAACAGGAGAATCCCATGAACGATTGGCATCAAACCCTAAGCTCAGGCACGCTGCTGCTGATTGCCGCCGCAGCCATCGCCTTAATTTTATTGATGATTATGCGCTGGCGCGTTCACGCGCTGCTCACGCTCACCGTGGTGAGCCTGCTCACCGCGCTGGCAACAGGCATTCCCGCGCAAGCCATTGTGAACGATGTGTTGTTGAAAAATTTTGGCGGCACGCTCGGCGGCGTGGCGATTTTGGTGAGTTTGGGTGCGATGCTCGGGCGGCTGGTGGAAACATCGGGCGGCGCGCAATCGCTTGCTGATGCCATGATTCGCACCTTTGGCGAAAAGCGCGCCCCGTTTGCGTTGGGCGTGGCATCACTGTTGTTTGGCTTTCCCATCTTTTTTGACGCGGGCTTGGTGGTGATGCTGCCCATCGTGTTCGCCGTGGCGCGGCGCATGAAAGCCACCGTGTTGGCGTATGCCTTGCCCTCCATCGGCGCGTTTTCCGTGATGCACGTTTTCCTGCCGCCGCACCCCGGCCCGATTACCGCCGCCGAGTTATACGGCGCCAATTTGGGCTATGTGTTGATTTTGGGCATCCCCATCGCCGTGCTCACTTGGTTGGTGAGCGGCTACGCATGGGGCTTGGCGGCCGACAAAATGTTCCCCATCAACGTGCCCGATTTAATCGCAGGCGGCAAACAAGACGACGACCAGCCCAAGCAGCCCGCCGGCGCAGGCTTGGTGGTGTCGCTGATGATGATTCCCATGCTGTTGATTTTCCTCAACACAGGCTTGCACATGGCAAGCGCATCGGGCTGGGTGGACGGCAAATCGCCCGCCGTGCAATTTTTGCGCATGGTGGGCAGCACGCCCGTTGCGCTGCTGATTTCGGTGTTGGCGGCGATGTATTTTCTCGGCACCAAACGCGGCATGAACGGCAGCGCGTTGGAAAAAACGCTGGACGGCACGCTCGGACCCGTTTGCTCCGTTATCCTGATTACAGGCGCGGGCGGCATGTTTGGCGGCGTGTTGCGCGCATCGGGCATTGGCGACGCGCTCAAAGACAGCATGGCGCATTTGGGCGTGCCCGTGTTACTCGGCTGCTTTTTGGTGGCGTTGGCACTGCGCATCGCGCAAGGCTCGGCAACCGTTGCCCTAACCACCGCCGCTGGCTTGATGGCAAACGCCGTTGCCGCCGCTGGCTATAACGATTGGCAACTGGCAGGCGTGGTGCTGGCTACCGCCGCAGGCTCGGTGGCCGCCAGCCATGTGAACGATTCGGGCTTCTGGCTGGTGGGGCGTTTGCTCAATTTAGACGTCGCCACCACGCTGAAAACGTGGACAGTCAATCAAACCCTCATCGCGCTGATTGGCTTTGCGCTATCGGCGGGCGCAGTTGCGCTATTGGGGTGATTTTATGATGCTGTTCCAAAAAGTATGCAGGCTTGATGATTATTGACAGCAAGCCGCTCCTTCTCCCGCTGGCGGAGAAAGGTTAGGATGGGGGCGGCAGGTTCAACAAACAGCCGCTCCCATCCGCAAAAGTAGCTTCACATTTTATCGGGGCAGTTTTCAGGCTGCCATGCCCATTGCCCCAATTAGAAAGGAACGCCATTTATGACCCACCACTACATCATCATGGGCATCTGCGGCTGTGGTAAAACCACCGTTGCCGAAGCCCTGCAACAGCATTTGCATTGCCCCTTTGCCGAAGGCGACGATTTTCACACCCAAGCCAACCGCGACAAAATGGGCGCAGGCATCCCGCTCAACGACGACGACCGCCGCCCGTGGCTAGAACGGCTGCGCGACTGGATGAGCGAGCAAGCGCAACACGGCGCAAGCCACACCATCGTTACCTGCTCCGCGCTCAAACACAGCTACCGCGATATTTTGCGGCAGGCGCAAGGTGAAGTGCATTTTGTGCATCTGTCGCCCCCCATCGCCGCCAACCGCGCCCGCATGGAATCGCGGCAAGGGCATTATATGAAAGCAGGCATGATTCAATCCCAGCTAGACACCTTGCAGCCGCTCGCCGCCGACGAGCAAGGCGTAGTGATTACCAGCGCAGGCGCGCCCGATGAAGTGATGGTGGACGTGATGCGCTATGTGAACGCGCAGCAATAATCAAAAGCAGCCTGAAACATTTGCCAGCGCACGGCTTGCTTGCAAGCCGTAGAAAGCGCGAACCCCAATTTCAGGCTGCCTTATTCGTGCAGAGTAGGGCGTTGCCACAATGCGCACTGGGTAAAAATACAGCGCACCTAGCGTGGGTATGGCGGCGCAACGCCATGAAACGGCTTAATTGCAGAAACGATAGATTGAAAGCGAAAAGGCAGCCTGAAAACGTTTTAAATGCCGTTTTATAGCCACTCAAAAAGTAGGGCGTGTGGCTTTGCCACGCACCGTTTAGCAAACCTTATCCCACGATAATTTCGCCGTAATAAACCCACACCCGTTTTCAGGCTGCCTATCGTCCATCCGATACCCTATTGCCGATTAGCTACCGCCCAATACTTGCCCACCATAAAAAGCAGCCTGAAAAGCCAAATTTAGCTTTTCAGGCTGCCTCTATACGCTGCATCACATCATCCCCGTATTAAACGAAACGCCCCTCACCGCTTAACCGCCAACACCAACACCCCCGCCGCCACCAGCGCAATCCCCAGCCAAGTCTGCCCGTTGGGCCGCTCCCCCAAAAACACCACCGCAAACACCGCCACCAACACCACGCTCAACTTATCAATCGGCGCCACTTGCGAGGCATCCCCCATCTGCAACGCCTTAAAATACGCCAGCCAAGAAGCCCCCGTTGCCAAGCCCGACAAAATCAAAAACAGCCAATTTTTCGCCGACAAACTGCCCAGCGGCTGCCATTTTTTCGCATAAGTCAAAAACGCGCTCAACGCCGCAATAATCACCAGCGTGCGGATAAACGTCGCAAAATCCGAATCCACGCCCTGCAAACCCAGTTTGGCAAAAATCGCCGTCATCGCCGCAAAAATCGCCGAAGCCAACGCCCAATAAAGCCAAGATTGCGCTGCCATGTTGCACTCCTTTCATGGTTTAAAAACACCATTTTACCGCGTTTCAGGCTGCCCATGCGCATCCCCCAGCCAGCGCCAGCCAGCAAAGCGCGAAAGGCAGCCTGAAAACTGCTAAAATCGCCTTTTTGCAACCCATCCCTCCAACATCATGGCAAAACCCGACTACCCCATCACCCCCGCTATCCGCTTTCTGCGTGAGCACAACATCGCCTTTGAGCCCAAACTCTATCCCTATGTAGAACACGGCGGCACGGCCGTTCCCGCGCAACATTTTGGCGTGGATGAACACGCCGTCGTCAAAACCATCGTGCTGGAAAACGATAAAAAACAAGGCTTAATCTGCATTATGCACGGCGACAAACACATCTCCACGCGCAACCTCGCCCGCGAGCTGGGCATGAAACACATAGAACCCGCCCAGCCCAACCAAGCCAGCAAATGGACAGGCTATCTGGTCGGCGGCACCAGCCCGTTCGGCACCAAAACCCCGCTGCCCGTGTTCGTCGAAGAAAGCATCTACGCGCTGCCCACCATCTACATCAACGGCGGCAAACGCGGCTTTCTCGTCGCCATTTCCCCGCAAGACCTCGCCCCTCTCAACCCCACCAGCGTGCACGTCGCCACCGAATAAGGAAAACACAATGAAAAAAACATGGAAAACCTGCCTGCTCACCGCCAGCCTGGCCGCATTCGCATTCGCCCCCCAAGCCGCGCTCGCCCAAGCCCCCGCCCAGCACAGCAAAAAAGCCAACGCCCGCAAAAGCGCCACCAACCAAGCCGTCTACAACCAAGCCATCGCCGCCGTGCAAAAAGGCGACTATGCCACCGCGTTCAAAATCCTAGAACCGCTCGCCAAAAAAGGCGACGCCACCGCGCAGCACAACCTAGCCGTGCTGTATCAAGACGGCTTGGGCACCACAGCCGACGCCAAACAAGCCCTGCATTGGTATGAAAAAGCCGCCGCGCAAGGCGAACCCGAAGCCCAATTTATGGCGGGCCTGATGTACAGCGACGGCATCGGCACCGCGCAAGACTACAAAAAAGCCGCCCAATGGTACGAAAAAGCCGCCCAAAAAGGACACGCCGAAGCGCAAAACAACCTCGCCGCGCGCTACGCCACAGGCACAGGCGTAACCCGAGACATGGCAAAAGCCAAATATTGGTATGGCAAAGCCGCCGCGCAAGGCAACAAACAAGCCGCCTACACGCTCCAACAGCTTGAAGCATTGGAGAAAAACAACGGCAGCCTGAAAACCCAAATGCTCAACGAAGCGCAAAAAACATTGCCGAACAAAAAATAAATTTCAGGCTGCCTCAACCAGATAAGGCAGCCTGAAAACGAGTAAAGCACGTTTTAGCGAAATGAATCATTAGGGCAGAGCAGGGCGGTTGCAACCGAACTATTACAACCAAACAACTTAAAACAATCATGCCAACGTGTTTTCAGGCTGCCTCATCGCACACCAAAGGCAGCCTGAAAAGCAAAAACGCATCCCATCAACAGGATGCGTTTTATCTTGTTCACAGCATTACAACGTCATCTGCGCGATGTTGCCCAAAGAACGCGCATCGCTGGCGCGGCTGGCGGAAGTTGCCGACCCTAGCACCACAATCACAACAGGCGTTTGCCCCATTTTCGCTTGCAGCACCATGGAACGCCCCGCCTCGCGGATGTAGCCCGTTTTTTGCAGCGTGATATTCATCAAACCCTCGCGCACCAAAACATTCGTGTTTTTATACTGCTGCAACTTACCATTGCTGGTATAAGCCTGACCATAATTGGAAGTCGTCAATTCGCGAATCTTCGCATAATGGCTTGCCGCTTGCACCATTTTGCCCAGTTCCAGCGCAGTGGAAACATTGCGTGGGTCTAAACCGGTCGGCTCATAAAAACGACTGTTCGCCATTCCCAAACTGCGTGCCTTGGCGTTCATCGCCGCCACAAACGCCGACATGCCGCCGGGGTAAGTCCGCGCCAGTGCATGAATCGCACGGTTTTCACTGCTCATCAACCCCAAGTGCAACAGTTGCGCGCGCGTTAGCGTCGTACCCACCGATAAACGGCTGCCGGTGCCCTTCAAACGGTCAATTTCCGCTTCGGTAATCGTAATTTGCTCATTCATATCCAAATGCGCATCCAGCAACACCATTGCCGACATCAATTTAGAAATGGAAGCAATCGAACGCACGCTGCTCATATTTTTCTGATACAAAACTTGCCCAGTTTTCGCATTCATAATCAACGCAGATTGCGCTTTAAGCATAGGACCAGCCTGTGCCGCCTGATATTGAATCGTGTTGGTGTGAACAGCATTAACAGGCGCAGCATTAAAATTGACAGAAGGCTGCATATAAGCCGCCAGCGGATCATATTCCGCCGTTTGCAGAGGAACATTATTTTGAACTTGTTGCGTTGCGAATTTTTGTTCCAAAAATTGCCCCAAAACATCCTCATCATCAACCGCATAAGCATTACTCATCAAGCCCAAGCTCAATAATGACGTGATACAAATGGTTTTGCCAAATTTCAAAATTGCCATAAGATTTTGTATTCCAAAAGATTTAGTTGCAGTGAATTAAAAAGAAAAAAGGTGATGCGCCAACCAATAAACTTGCCGCGCGAAAATAGAAAGAGAATATATCATTATTTCGCAATGAGTTAAAGAGTTTTTTTGCAAATTTTGATGAGTATGTAAGTTCCAATAATGTATATTATGTTAAATATTTGGTTTGGAAATTATCTTTACATTTTCCTTACGCAATTCTGTCCTTTTCAGGCTGCCTGAAACCTATCTTTTTGCAAGAAAATTGTGTAAAATCTAGGTACTTGGTAACAAATTGCGCCAATTCTTTTTTTCTGGCTGCAAACACAAACAAACCAAGTTCTCCGCGTTTTCTTTGTGTTCTCATTTTAACCACATCACTATTTAAGGACAGCCCGCATGACTGCGCTTCTTCTTTATGCTTTTATTTATCTTTCGTTTGCTGTGGGAGCGGTTTTAATCTCGCAAAAATTGGGCTTGGGCTCTGTGTTGGGCTACTTAATGGCGGGAATGTTAATAGGTCCTGTTTTACATTTTGTTGGCAAGGAAGCGGAATCTATTCAACATGTTGCAGAATTTGGTGTGGTAATGATGCTGTTTTTGGTGGGCTTGGAGCTTGCGCCAAAAATGTTGTGGCAACTGCGGCATAAATTGCTGGGGTTGGGTGGCTTGCAAGTGGTGCTGACGGTGGCGGCGATTACGGGCATCTCTATGGCTTTGGGCTATAAATGGCAAATTGGCGTGGCGGTGGGCTGTATTTTGGCGTTGTCGTCCACGGCGATTGTGTTGCAAACGTATAACGAGAAGCAGTTGATGCAAACGGCTGGTGGGCAAGCTGGGTTTGCGGTGTTGTTGTTTCAAGACGTGGCGGCGATTCCGATGCTGGCGTTGATGCCGCTTTTGGCGACTTCGGGCATTGCGAAAAAAGGGGAAGGCGGGCATACGGCTGGCAATTTGTTGGCGCATCAGCCCGGTTGGATTGTGGCGATTGTGAGCGTAGCGGCGATTTTGCTGATTGTGCTGGCGGTGCGTTATGTGGTGCCGTTTATGTTTCGCATCATCATCAAAAGTCGTGTGCGCGAGATGTTTACGGTGTTCACGCTGCTTTTGGTGGTGGGCATTGCCACGCTGATGTCGCTGGTGGGCTTGTCGCCTGCGCTGGGGGCTTTTGTGGCGGGGGTTACGCTGGCAAACAGCACTTATCGGCACGAAATGGAAAGCCGTTTGGAGCCGTTTAAGGGGATTTTCTTGGGGCTGTTTTTTATCACGGTGGGCGCGGGGATGAATTTTGCGATTTTGCAAAGCAAGTTTTTCCCGATTATTGGGATGACATTGGCTTTGCTGCTGGTGAAGGCTGCGGTGCTGTGGCTGCTGGCTAAGATTTTCAGGCTGCCTTCATTGGCGACCAAACTGTTTGCGCTGAGTTTGGCGCAGGCGGGGGAATTTGGTTTCGTGTTGCTGTCGATTGCGCAGGCGAACCATGTTTTGCCGAAAACGGTGTTGGACCGCATTAATTTGGTGGTGGCGTTGTCGATGGTGCTAACGCCGCTGTTGTTTATTGTTTATGAAAAGATTTTTGCGCCGCGTGCCATTAAGGAAGAAAACGAGGAAAGCCGTCAAAACGATACGATTGACGAAGCTAATCCTGTGATTTTGCTGGGGCATGGGCGGTTTGGGCAGCACATCAACAGCATGCTGACGGCTTGCGGCTACCACACGACGGTGATTGATAACCACGCGGAGATGGTGGAAGGCTTGGCGAAGCTGGGCATCAAATCGTATTACGGCGACGCGACCGACCCTGAGTTGCTCGGCTCGGCGGGTTTGGCGCACGCGAAGCTGCTGATTGTGGCGATTGACGGCAAAAGCGACACCACCGCGGTGGTGGAATATGTGCGCCGCCACTACCCTACTCTGCCGATTATTGCGCGGGCGCACGACCGTGTGCATGCTTATGATTTGCGCCATGCGGGGGCGAGCTACATTATCCGCGAGCTATCGGATTCTTCAGTGCGCGCGGGGCGCATTGCTTTGGAAAAACTGGGGATGCCGCCTGAAAAAGCGCGTGAGTTGAGCAAATTTTATGCTGCGCGGGATAGATATATGTCTGACCGTTTGGCGGAAGTGTATGACCCGAGCTTGCCGCTGTTTACCAATGAAAATGTGATGAGCGTGGTGCGCGAGGTGGATGGCGAAACGCAGGCGATGATGCAGACGATTTTGCACGATGGGCAGGTGGATTGGCATGAGCAAACGGAAGTGCCTGAAACCAAAATGAAAACGGGTATTTCGTGATGGACTACACGCTGTCGCTGGCGCAGTGCGAAGATTTGCCCGAAATTGTGGCAATTTACAACAGCACCATTGCTTCGCGCCAAGTTACGGCGGATTTGCAGCCTGTTTCCGTTACCGAACGCGAGGCTTGGTTTGTGGCGCATCAGCGCGAGAATCGTCCGCTTTATGTGGTGCGCGATGTTTCAGGCTGCCTGATGGCTTGGGCGAGCCTAAGCGATTATTATCCGCGTGCGGCATACCATCGCACCGCCGAAGTAAGCATTTATATCCACGCGCAACATCGCGGGGCGGGTTTGGGCAAATGGCTATTGGGCGAGATGATTCGGCGCGCGCCTGCGTTAGGCGTGCATAAATTGGTTGCGGTGATTTTTGTGCACAACACGGCGAGCATGGCGCTGTTTCGTGGCTTGGGCTTTGAGATTTGGGGGCGGCTGCCCGAGGTGTGCGATTTGGATGGGATGCTGGCGGATGTTGTGTTGCTGGGGAAAACGGTTTGAATAAAACCATTTGATTTAATTGAATAAAGCGTTTTCAGGCTGCCTATTGGTGATCACGATAGGCAGCCTGAAAACGCTTTTGGCGTTGTTGTAATGAAGAAAATTCAAATGCTGTAATCTTCTGTTTTCAGCGTTTCGGCGGTGATGCGCTGTTGGCGGTATTGCTTGGGCGTGCAGCCGTAGTGTTTTTTGAACACTTTGCCAAAGTGGGTTTCGGATTGGTAGCCTGATTCTAGGGCGACGGCGAGGATGGTGCTTTGGCTGTTGCGCAGGAGCATGGCGGCTTTTTGTAGGCGCATGCTGCTAACGAAGGCGTGGGGGCTGGTTTGCATTTGGCTGCGGAAAAGGCGCATCAGCTGGGCGCGGGAGAGTTTGGCGAGCTCGGCGAGTTCTTCTACGCGCCAGTCGCGCCCGGGCTCTTGGGTTACGGCTTGCACAACGCTGCGCAGGCGGCGATCGCGCCAGCCGTTGAGCACGCCTGTTAAGGGGGCTTGATGCTCGTTTTGGCTTAAATAGGTGCGCAGGATGTGAACGAGTAATACGGTGGACAGGGCGTTGATGGCGGCGGTTGTGCTGTGTTCGTTTTGGCTGATTTCGTATTGCAAAAGGCTAACGATGGCTTGGGTGGTGCTGTGTGGGGTGTTGAGAATGATGATTTCAGGCAGCCCTTGCAGCAGGCTGTTGTGGGTTTCGTAGGCGAAGTGGGCGCAGTATAGATTGAGCTGGGCGGCATTGGCGCTGGCGCTGGTTTGCTTGTGGGTTATGCTGCCTTGCTGGCTGATGCTGGGGGCGTGTTGGCTGTTGTTGCAGCCGATTTGGCTGCTGAGCGTGTGGGCGGCGTTGCGCGGGAAGAAGATGATGTCGCCCGCTTGCAATTGGCGGGCTTGGGCTTCGTTGTCTAGTTTTAGATAGCCTGTGCCGTGGGTTACGATGTGCACGACGCCTTGGGTGCGCTGGCTGCTGTGGCGCACATACCAATCGCCGTTGAAGCTGCATTGCACGTCTATGCTGCCTGTGATTTGGGCTAGGGTGATGAGGTTGTCTAGGATGGTCATGGCTGTGGGGTGAAAATGGATTGAGCTGGGATTTTAGGCAGCCTGAAAACGTTATACAAATGGTTTGTGGCTGCGATGCGCGTTTTGGTGGAGAGAATGCGTTTTTTGGCGGGAATGGGGTTTTCAGGCTGTCCCAATGCGCCCTACCCCATCAGCCAGCCTAAGATGCCCGATGTGGCGACGGCAACGATTACCGTGGGCAGCATGGAAAAGCGCGCTGCCATAAACAGGGTTACGGCAAGGGCGATGAGTTCATGCGGTTTGTGGGAAATAAAATGCGGCGCGATAACGGATAGCAATACGCAGGCGGGCGCGGCTTCTAGCGTGCGTGCCATGCGCGGCGAGAGCGTTTTGTTTTTTAACAAGAAAAAGCCGAGCAGGCGGGTGGAATAGGTTACGCAGAGCATGCCGATGATGGTGAAAAACGAAGCCCAGCTAATCATTTGGCGTCTCCATTGGCGAAGTAGGCAAAGAGCAGCCCTGCTAGCGTGCCTGCGGGGACATACCAGCCGCTGTTGGGCGCAATGGCGTACACAATAATGGCGACAACAAGGCTGATGAGCCAGGGTTTGGCAGCCTGAAAACCGCGCCACATGCCGCGCACGAGCACCAAAAACACGGCGGGAAACGCCATGCCGAAGCCGAAGCGGGAAACGTCGCCGAGCAAAGGCCCGATTGACGAGCCAAGTAAACCGCAGCCCACCCACATCACATACAGCACAACGGCCGTGCCCATGTAATACGGATAGCTAAACGGGGGCAAGCCTGCTTGCTGGCGGTGTTTGGCATCGGCGATGCCCATTGCCCAGCTTTCGTCTGTCATCACAAACAAGGCGGGCAGCAGCTTTTTGAGCGGCAAATCGCGCAGATACGGCACAAGGGCGGCGCCCATTAGGATATGGCGGCTGTTAATCATGGCGGTCATGGTGATGATGAGCAGCACGGGCAAGGGCGATGTCCACAAGCCGACGGCGGCAAATTCGGAGCCGCCGGCAAAGTTCAGCCCCATCATCAGCGTGGTTTCCAGCACGCTCATGCCTTTTTGCCCTGCTTGCGCGCCGAGAATCAAGCCGAAAGGAACAATGCCTATCATGATGGGGATGCAGTCTTTTGCGCCGCGTTTAAATTCTTGTTGGGTTTCTGATTTCATGGTGTGGATTGGGGGGTGGTTAAAGATGGGCAGCCTGAAATGGGGGGCATGGGGGAATGGTTTTCAGGCTGCCTTTGAGTTGGGCGGGATGTGAACGGATGGATGGCGGTACGCAAGATGGCGGTTTACCGTTGCTTGCGCTTGCGCGATGTTTTATGTTTTCAGGCTGCCTTGACAAAACGCATTGAGGCAGCTTGAAAACGGTTTGCGTCCTTATCGGCACACAAAACTTTCCGCTTGGTTTACATCGCCGTGGGTGTAGGTTGCCACTTTGGGGTAGGCGCACAGCGGTTGCGATTTGGCGGAGAAGGCTTTGCCTGTTGCCCGCATGGATTCGGGGGCTTTGCCGCTGTCGTGCCATTGTTCCAGCGCGGTGAGCGGGTCAAAATTGTCTAACGCGCTGCCGCCGCCGCAATGGGTCATGCCGGGGACGTTAAACAGGCGCACGGTGTCGCGGGCGTTTCGGGTGTCCGCCAAAAGCTGTTTGTACCAATCGCGCAAGTCCACAGCGGAGAACACGGGGTCGGATACGCCTTCAAAAACAATCATTTTGCCACCGCGCGCTTGGAAGGTGGAAAGGTCGGTGCTGGTGGCATCGTTTAACGCGCCGATTTGGTTGGTTTTGGCGACATCGCGGTCAAAATTGAAATCAAACGTGCTGAGCTGCGGTTGATAGGGGGTCATAAAATAGCTGGGCAAGCTGGCTGCGCCCAGTGTGATGTTGCGGGCGTTGGGCTGCGCAGTTTGCGAGTCGCCCAGTTTCCAAGCGCGCCAGCCTGCTTGGTTGATGCCTGCATCGTAAAACCAGCCGCTGTAAATGGGCTCGCCTTTGCTGGTTTTTGCGCCATCAAAAATGGCGTGCAGCAGTTTCACTTTATCTTTGCCGATTTGGTTTTGCACCATTTCGGGTTTGAAATCGCAGCTTTCCCATGCGTTGATGATGCGTTTTTTAAGCCGTCGCTTTTATCGCAACGGTTGAGCACGCCTTGCGCGATGGCATCTAAATCTTGTTGCGTGAGTGCGTTGGCAAAAATGCGTTCGCCTTGGGCGTTTTTCGGCGCGGCAGCCTGAAAATGCTGGTTGTCCCATGATTGCGCGATGGCGGCGCGTGATAGGCGAAAACCTGGGTTGCCCGCCACCACGCCATCAAACTCGGTGGGATAGCGCATGGCGGCAAGCATGGCTTCGCGCCCGCCGTTGGAGCAGCCCATAAAATAGCTGTGTTTGGGCTCGGCGCGGTAGGCTTGGCGGATAAGCAGCTTGGCGGCTTGGGTTACTTTGCCTGTGGATTGGTAGGCAAGATTGAGCCGCGCTTGCTGGTCTGCGCCAAACGATGCGTCGCCCGCGCCTTGATGCCCGCCATCCATGCTGACAACGGCGTAGCCGCGTTTGAGCGCGGGCGTGGCGGTTGAGCCTGCCACGGGCGTTGCGCCAACGGCGGGGGCGATGAAGCCATCCATGCCGCCACCGCCTTGAAACAGAAATTTGCCGTTCCAGTTTTCAGGCAGCCGCATTTGGTAGCCAATGTAATACGGCTTGCCGTCTGCGCCTGTGCGCTTTTCCAACTCGCCCGACACCACGCAATGTGCGCCAAATTCCACATCAGCGGCGGCGCGGGATGCGCCTGTGAACGCGGCTTGGTCGTCGCTGGGCAGCTTGCCTGCGTTCACCCATTGCGCGGAAACCACGCTATCGGCTGGGCGTATTGCTGGGCATTAAAAGCAGCAGCCTGAACGCTGCTGGCGGCAAACGCGGCGGCGAGGGCGAAACAGAGTTTTTTGCGGGATAACATGGGAATACTCCTTTGGGCGGCAATGATGGGTTGCGATAAAATGAAAGCGGCGATTGTATCATTTTGCGGGCGGCGGGAGTTTCAGGCTGCCTAATCGGCTTGGTTATGAAAGGCAAAATATGAAAACATTTGGCGCGGCATTCTTGTATGTATTTGCGCAGGGCTTGATTGCGCTGCTGTGGCATTATGTTTGGAATGATGATGAAGATGAGCCGTTTTGGAAAACACTATTTTATATTTGCTTGACATCGTTAGCATTGGCGGGGTTGAAGATTTGGTTGGATTAACAAGTGTTTCAGGCTGCCTGTTGATTAAGAATGATTAGGCAGCCTGAAAATAAAACAGTTTAAGCAAATAACGGAGCAATACCCCTGTTTCAGGCTGCCTCATCCCCCCAAGGCAGCCTGAAAACCATCTATCTTACCTGCCCATCCCCCAGCACCACCCATTTTTGCGAAGTCAGCCCATGCAAGCCCACGGGGCCGCGCACATGAATCTTGTCGGTGGAGATGCCAATTTCCGCGCCCAAGCCGTATTCAAAGCCATCGGCAAAGCGCGTGGAGGCATTGACCATCACGCTTGCGCTGTCCACCGCGCGCAAAAACTGGTTGGCGCGGGTGTAGTTTTCCGTGATGATGGTGTCGGTGTGGTGGCTGCCGTGCGTGTTGATGTGGACGATGGCGGCGTTCAAATCGTCCACGATTTTGATGGACAAAATCAGTGCGAGGTATTCGGTGTCCCAATCTTCATCGCAGGCAGCCTGAATATCGGGCAACACGGCGCGTGTGCGCTCGCAGCCGCGCAGTTCCACTTGCTTTTCGGCGAGCTTGGCGGCAACGGCGGGCAGCAAATCGGCGGCGCGGTTTTGATGCACCAGCAGCGTTTCCACCGTGTTGCACGTGCCGCAGCGCGAGGTTTTGGCGTTGAACACGATGTTGACGGCTTTTTGCGCGTCGGCGGTTTCGTCCAAATAAATGTGGCAGATGCCGTCCAGATGCTTGATAACGGGCACGCGGGCTTCCGCGCTGATGCGCGCCACCAGCGATTTGCCGCCGCGCGGAATAATCACGTCAATTAAATCAGGCAGTTGCAGCATCGCGCCCACGCTTTCGCGGCTGGTGTTTTCCACAAAGCACATGGCGTTTTCAGGCAGCCCCGTTTCGCGCAAAGCCTGCTGGATAAGCTTTGCCAACGCCATATTGCTGTGAAATGCCTCGCTGCCGCCGCGCAAGATGCAGGCGTTGCCCGATTTCAAGCACAGTGCAGCGGCATCCACGGTTACATTAGGGCGCGATTCGTAAATAATGCCGATGACACCCAGCGGCACGCGCATTTTGCCGATACGCAAACCGTTGGGGCGCAGGCGGAATTCGTCCATTTCGCCCACGGGGTCGGGCAGCGCGGCGATTTGATGCAAGCCCTCTATCATGGTTTTCAGGCTGCCTTCGGTGATTTTTAGGCGATCCAGCATGGCTTCGGATAAGCCTTTTTGTTTGCCGTGGGCAAGGTCTTGTTGATTGGCGGCAAACAGCGCGGCTTGGTTGGCGTGGATTAAATCGGCAAGGCGCAGCAGGGCGGCGTTTTTGGCGGCGCTGTCGGCTTGGGCGATTTGGTAGAACGCGGCTTTGGTAGCTTGGGCGATTTGGCGGATGTAGGCGTGTGGCATCGGGTTTCCTTGTTGATTGGGCTGATGGAGCAGCCTGAAAAAGCGTGATTATAAAACGTTTCAGGCTGCTTTATTGGGCAAAGCGGGCGTTTGAGAAATCGCATTGGAAAAATGCGCCATACAAATAATCCGCAACAATCTACCCCTCGCGCACATCGCGGCAGCCTGAAAACGCCCCTGCCCTCCCCCGCCCCAACTTGCCATCTTTCTGCCGTCCGCACGCCCAAAACAGCACAAAATGGCAAATTTGCATTTTCAGGCTGCCTCGGACATTTTCGTTTGTCTTTTTTGTTACATCCGCCGTTTTCAGGCAGCCTGAAAACGCGAATAACCCATTCAAAATACATTGTTTGTGGATAATTGCCCTATTCTGCCCCAATCAAGCAAATCACCATTATCACAATATAAAACAAATAATTACAATGTGAGAATTTTTGTCAAGCTATGCAAACAGTCTGAAAATTCGTAAAATTTGCCCACTCAAAAACCCCCAAGAAATGCCGAATATAAACTCGGCATTTTGCATTTTCATAGGGAGACGCACACATGACCGGCAACATGCAAGTAACCAAGCGCGACGGGCGGCTGGAACCCATCAATTTGGACAAAATCCACAAGGTCGTAACGTGGGCGGCCGAAGGCTTGGACAACGTGTCCGTGTCGCAAGTGGAGCTGAAATCGCACATCCAGTTCTACAACGGCATCCGCACCGACGACATCCACGAAACCATCATCAAATCTGCCGCCGATTTAATCTCCGAAGAAACGCCCGATTATCAATATCTTGCTGCGCGTCTCGCCATTTTCCACCTGCGTAAAATTGCCTACGGCGAATATGCGCCACCGCACCTGTTTGCCCATGTGCAAAAAATGGTGGCGTTGGGCAAATACGACGCGCATCTGCTGCAAGACTACACCGAAGCCGAATACAACGAAATCAACGGCTATATTGACCACGAGCGCGATTTAACCTTTTCCTACGCCGCCGTAAAACAAATGGAAGGCAAATATTTGGTACAAAACCGCGTAACGCGCCAAATCTTTGAAAGTCCGCAATTTTTGTATATTTTGGTGGCGATGTGTTTGTTTGCCAAATACCCCAAAAACACGCGCTTGGATTATGTGAAACGCTTTTACGATGCCGTTTCCCAATTCAAAATTTCCTTGCCCACGCCGATTATGAGCGGCGTGCGCACGCCCACGCGCCAATTTTCCAGCTGCGTGTTGATTGAATGCGACGACAGCCTAGACAGCATCAACGCCACCACTTCATCCATCGTGAAATACGTTTCCCAACGCGCGGGCATCGGCATCAACGCGGGGCGCATTCGCGGCTTGGGCAGCGAAATCCGCGGCGGCGAAGCGCAGCACACCGGCTGCATTCCGTTTTTCAAAATGTTTCAGGCTGCCGTGAAATCCTGTTCGCAAGGCGGCGTGCGCGGCGGCGCGGCAACGCTGTTCTACCCGCTGTGGCACATTGAAGTGCAAAGCCTGCTGGTGCTAAAAAACAATCGCGGCGTGGAAGAAAACCGCATCCGCCAACTGGATTATGGCGTGCAAATCAACAAATTGATGTACACGCGGCTGATTAAAGGCGGCAACATCACCCTGTTCTCGCCCCACGAAACCCCAGGGCTATACGAAGCCTTTTTCGCCGACCAAGACGAATTCGAGCGCCTGTACACCCAATACGAAAACGACCCCAGCATCCGCAAAGAAACCATCAGCGCGGCAGATTTGTTCTCCATGCTGATGCAAGAGCGCGCGGGCACGGGGCGCATCTATGTGCAAAACGTGGATCATTGCAACACGCACAGCCCGTTTGACCCGAAAGTCGCGCCCGTGCGCCAATCCAACCTATGCTTGGAAATCGCCCTGCCCACTAAGCCGCTGAACAACATCAACGATGAAAACGGCGAAATCGCCTTGTGCACGCTATCGGCGTTTAATCTCGGCGCATTGGAAAACTTGGACGAATTTGAAAACTTGGCAGATTTGACCGTCCGCGCCCTAGATGCGCTGCTGGATTATCAAGACTACCCCATCCCCGCCGCCAAAAAAGCGACCATGAACCGCCGCACGCTAGGCGTGGGCGTGATTAACTACTCTTATTATTTGGCGAAAAACGGCGTGAAATACAGCGACGGCAGCGCAATCGACTTAACCCACCGAACCTTTGAAGCCATGCAATATTATTTGCTCAAAGCCTCGGTGAACCTGGCCAAAGAATACGGCGCATGCCCGCTGTTCAACGAAACCACCTATTCCCAAGGCATCTTGCCGATTGACACCTACAAAGCCGATTTGGACAAATTCTGTAACGAGCCTTTGCATTACGACTGGGAAGCCTTGCGCGCCGATATTGTTAAATATGGCTTGCGCAACAGTACGTTAAGTGCATTGATGCCCAGCGAAACCAGCAGCCAAATCGCCAACGCCACCAACGGCATTGAGCCGCCGCGCGGCTTGGTAACGATTAAGCAATCCAAAGACGGCATCCTGAAACAAGTCGTGCCCGAGTTTGAACGCTTGAAAAACCAATACGAAACGCTGTGGCAAATGGGCGGCAACGACGGCTATTTGAAACTGGTGGGCGTGATGCAAAAATTTATCGACCAAGCCATTTCCGCCAACACCAGCTACGACCCCAAACGCTTTGAGGGCGGGCGCGTGCCGATGAATCAGATGCTGAAAGATTTGCTTTCGGCGTATAAATACGGCGTGAAAACGCTGTATTACCACAACACACGCGATGGCGCGGATGATAGGCAATCGGATTTGCAAGATGATGATTGCGTGGGCGGGGCGTGTAAGATTTAGGCTCCGCACCCAGTTGAGCGCATAAAAAAACGCCCCTGAGTCTATCGGGGGCGTTTTGTGTAGGCATCGCTTGATAACTGCTCTGGGGCTGGTAACCCAATGGGCTGGATAAACGCTGAATCAGATTCAAGCCTACTCGTGCGTTTTATCGGGGTATTGCATCAATTTGGTTTTCAGGCTGCCTATTGTGTTGCTTGTAAGGCAGCCTGAAAACGCTACTGCAATGTTTAATTGCTTGCTGATATTTTGTTTGGCGAACCACGCGGCTGATTAAATCGCAACAACAACTATTGCGCGACAAGCCATGCTGTCGCCATTCCATTTTCAGGCTGCCTTTCATACAACGCGAAAGGCAGCCTGAAAACATTTAACTCGCTGAAAACGTTTAATTCACCGTGCCCAGCAATTCGCCGACGCGTGTTTCGGCGTTTTCTTGTAAACGCTCATCCAGCGTGATGGCGTTGTGTGGGAAAAGGTTAATAACGGTTGAGCCGAGCAAGAATGCGCCCATTTCGTCGCCTTTGTTGAAGCGGATGGCTTGCTCGCCGTCGGTGGGGTAATCCCACGTGCGCACGGTTTCGCTGCGCGGTGGGTTGATGATGCCTGCCCATGTGGTGCGGATGCTGGCGGTGATGGTTGCGCCAACAAGAATTTGCACCATTTTGCCAAATGCGGTGTCAAATACGCAAATTACGCGCTCGTTGCGGGCAAAAAGGTTGGGGATGTGTTGAGCGAGAAAGGGGTTCACGGAATAAAGTTCGCCGGGGACGTAAATCATTTGGCGCAAGGTGGCGGCGCAGGGCATGTGCACGCGGTGGTAGTCGCGGGGGGAAAGGTAGGTGGTGATGAATGTGCCGTTGGCAAATTGGGCGGCTAGGGCTTCGTCGCCTGCGAGCAGGTCTTCCAGCGTGAAGCTGTGTCCTTTGGCTTGCAGCAGTTGGTTGGCTTGGATGGCGCCGCTTTGGCTCACGCTCCCGTCGGCTGGCAGGGCGATTTGTTTTTCGTCTGCAACAATGGGGCGTACGCCGTCTTTTAGGGCGCGGGTGAAGAATTGGTTGAAGGTGGGGTAGTCGCTGGGGTTGGGCTGAGCGGCTTCTTGCCAGTTGATTTTGTAGGCGCGGGCAAATTGTTTGATGATGAAGTGGGTTGCGCCGCCCCATTGTTGGTTTGCTACCCAGCCTGCTAGGCGGGTGAGCGTGTGTTGGGGGGTGAGATAGTGCAAGGCGAGTTTGATGCGTTGGCTGGGGGTGGGTTTGGGGTAGAGTTTATGCGACATGGGTTGTCCTTGGGTTGAGGCAGCCTGAAAATGGGTTTGTGAATTACAAGAAAGGTTTGGGCTGCGGGGCGTGGTGCGCGGCGCAACGCGCGAGAATGGCTTGGTTGAAAATTGATGGGGCAGCCTGAAAACTGTGTAATGGCTTTTCAGGCTGCCTTTGGCTGGGGGTTATAAGCCCATTTCGTTTAGTTTGGCGAGGGCGGCTTGGGCATCGGGATTGTTTTGGGCTTGGGCTTTGTTCCACCAGTGCCGTGCGTGGGTGTATTGCCCTGCGTTGGCGTAGAGTACGCCGAGGTTGTATTGGGCGGGGGCGTGCCCTTGCAGGGCGGCGGCTTCGTACCAATCGGCGGCGGTGTCGGTGTCTTGTGGCACGCCGATGCCTTGGGTGTAGAGTGAGCCGAGTTGGTATTGGGCGTCGTCGATGCCGTGTTCGGCGGCGCGTTGCCAGTAGCGGGCGGCTTTTTCGGGGTCGGGCGTGCCGATTTCTTCGTCCATCAGCAGGTAGCCGAGATAGTGTTGGGCGGGGGGGATGTCGTTGTCGGCGGCGAGTGTGCAGTAGGCGAGGGCTTTGGCGGCATCGGGTTCGGTGCCTTGCCCGTTGTGGTACATGATGGCGAGGTTGAACTGGGCTTGGGCGTCGCCTGCATCGGCGAGTGGTTGCCATGCGGCGAGCGCAGTGGCGTAGTCGCCGTTTTGGTAGGCGGTTAGGGCTTCGTCTTGGGCGGCGTGGTTGAGGTCGGTTTCGTTTTGGGTTTGGGGTTCGGTGGTCATGGTGTGCTTTCGGGTTGAGGGATAGATTTAGCGTGTTGCAAGTGGTGTGCCAGTTTTCAGAACCTGTATTTATTATTTTCAGGCTGCCTTATGGGCGGATAGGTTGAGGCAGCCTGAAAATGGAATTGGGCGTTTTGGCTTCGCCGAAACTCACTTTATTCGTTTTCAGGCTATTTTTTCAACAACAGAGTTAAACCATCCCCCAAGGGCAGCGTGAGCGGGATGATGCGGTTATCGCGGGGCAGGCTAGCGTTGAAGGTTTGCAGGATGGCTTGGCTAGCGGGGCTGCGTTCGTTGGTGGGTTGGATGATGCGCCCGCCCAGCAGCAAATTGTCTATGGCGATGATGCCGCCGCTGCGGACGAGTTTCAGGCTGCGTTCGTAGTAATGCGGGGTGGGCGGCTTGTCGGCATCGATGAATATCATGTCGTAGCTGCCTGCCTTGCCTTGGGCGATGAGTTCGTCCAGCGTGATGATGGCGGGTTGCAGGTGCAGCGTGATTTTGTGGGCGATGCCTGCGCGCTGCCAGTGTTGCCGGGCGATGGCGGTGTGGGTTACGTTGATGTCGCAGCAGGTGAGCCGTGCGTGCTCGGGCAGGGCAAGCGCGATGGCGGTGCTGCTGTATCCGGTGAACGTGCCGATTTCCAGATAATTTTCTACGCGCATCAGCCGTGCGAGCCATGCGAGCAAGGCGGCTTGCTCGGGGGCGATGGCCATTTTGCCCAAGCGGTGCGCTTCGGTGTGGGCGCGGATTTGCGCGAGAATGGGGTGTTCGGGTTCGCTGATTTGGCGCAGATAGGCGAGTAAATCGGGGGAGAACGGGGGGGCGTGAACGGTCATATTGGGCGCAGATGGGGTTTTCAGGCTGCCTCTGGCTTAATCGGCTTGATAGGTGTAAGGTTTTTTGGCGATGCGCGCTTCGGCAAAGGCTTTTTGTTCATCGGCATTGAGTTCTACGTCCCACAACAAATGGCGGTTTTTCAGGCGTTGCTTGGCTTCTTCGGGGTGTTGTTCAATGAATTCGTTTAAAAATTGCGTGGTGTCGGATTGGTAGTTATACATGGTATGTCCTTTATGAAAGAGCGCATTTTACTGGGAAAGTTCATGCCGGGGAAAGGGTTTCGGCTTTTCAGGCTGCCTTTGGCAGATACGGCAGCCTGAAAACAGCATTCAAGCGGATTATGCAAAATATTGCTCAACCAATGCTTCTGCCTGTTGCAACCATGTTTTTCGTTCCGCTTCGCTGCTGTCGGCAATCACGCGAAACATCAAGCGGTCAAACACGTTTACGCCGCAAAAAGCGAAAATGCAATCACGCCACAAGCGTTGCAAAGGGTCGCCAAACACTTCGTTTTCCCGCTCCGGCGGCGTGTTAGACGTATTAAACACCAACGCCGCTTTTGCTTTGAGCAAACCCAATGGCAAACCGCCGCCATTGTCGCCCTCCGGAAAAGCATACGCCACATTTTCCCGCAACACCCTATCCACCCAGCCCGTCAAAATGGCAGGCGGCTGCCCCCACCAATTGGGATGCACGATAACAATGCCGTCTGCTTGGCGGATTTCTTCTTGATGCAAGCGCACAAGCGCATCATCTGTGGCATCGCTTGCCAATTCCTGCGCGGGCATAATCGGGTTGAACTGCTCGCGGTACAAATGATGAAACCACACTTCATGCCCCTTGCGTTGCAAAGTGTTTACAACAGTTTCTGCAACCGCAGCATTAAAACTGCCGTCATACGGATGCGCCAAAATCACCGATATTTTCATTATCCCTCTCCAAAAGTAAAAAGGCAGCCTGAAAAGCATGCCGTTTAAGCCGTCTAAAACAAACGGACACAGGCAGCATACATAAGGCAAAACCGCAAATCAAGCAGCCATCAAAAAACACCGCAGCACAAATTGCGTTAAACCATTTATCAAAAACCCCAACACTATTTACAAAAAAAACTACATCCCCTTACATAACTTCACAAAAAAACATTACAATAGCCCGCAGCAGGCATAGGCAGCCTGAAACGCTGTTCAGCGAAGCTAAAACCACCACCCCTGCCCCAAAGGAATAATGTGCCATGAAAGAAGCCCACAATTTCTCCTACTTATTCGGTTCAAACGCGCCCTATATCGAAGAACTCTACGAATCCTATCTCGACAACCCCCAATCCGTTGAAGAAACATGGCAACGCTATTTCGCCGACCTTGCCGCCACGGGCGACAGCGAAAAAGACGTTGCCCACCATCCCATCCAAGAATCTTTCGTGCAGCTTGCCCGGCAACACCGCACCGCCACCAACGCCGCCAAAGGCTTGGACGAAGAATTGCTGAAAAAACAAATCGCCGTGCTGCGCCTGATGACTGCCTACCGCATTCAAGGCTCGGATGCCGCCGATTTAGACCCGTTAAAACTGCGCCATCCCCGCCCCGTGCAAGGCCTGCAACCCGAAGAACACGGCTTAACCAACGCCGATATGGCGGTGCAATTTGGGCTGGGCGATGGCGATTTTTCTGTGGGCGATGCGGGCAAAATGCCGCTATCCGAAATCATCAACAAACTACAACGCACCTATTGCCAACACATCGGCGTGGAATACATGCACATCGGCAGCCTGAAAGAACGCCTATGGATACGCCAACGCTTTGAAGGCGATTTATCCACTCCGCATTTCAGCGCAGACGAAAAACGCTATCTTCTCAAACAAATCACCGCCGCCGAAACGCTGGAACGCTATTTGCACACCAAATACGTTGGGCAAAAACGCTTTTCAGTGGAAGGCGGCGAAAGCGCGATTGCAGGCTTAAACTATCTCATCCAAAACGCCAGCAAAGACGGCGTAGAAGAAATCATCATCGGCATGGCGCATCGTGGGCGCTTAAACGTGTTGGTTAATGCCTTGGGCAAAAAACCTGCCGATTTGTTTGCCGAATTTGAAGGCAAGCAAGACATCAAATTCCCCAGTGGCGATGTGAAATACCACAACGGTTTCAGCTCCGACATCGCCACGCCGCACGGCGCGGTACACGTTACCCTAGCCTTCAACCCTTCGCATCTGGAAATTGTGAACCCCGTGGTGGAAGGCTCTGCCCGCGCCAAACAACGCCGCCGTGGCGAAAAAGGCGCAGAGCAAGTGTTGCCCGTGTTGATTCACGGCGACAGCGCCTTTATCGGCTTGGGCGTGAACCAAGCCACGTTTAACCTATCGCGCACACGCGGCTACGGCACAGGCGGCACGGTACACATCGTAATCAACAACCAAATCGGCTTCACCACATCCGACACCCGCGACACGCGCTCTGCCGTGTATTGCACCGACATCGCCAAAATGGTGGAAGCGCCGATTTTCCATGTAAACGGCGACGACCCCGAAGCCGTGTGCTATGTGATTCAGGCTGCCTTAGACTATCGCCACACCTTCCATAAAGACGTGGTTGTTGACATCGTGTGCTTCCGCAAGCTGGGGCACAACGAAGGCGACGACCCCACCCTAACTCAGCCATTGATGTATCGCGCCATCGCCAAACACCCTGGCACGCGTGCGCTGTATGCCGAAAAATTGGTTAACGAAGGCGTGCTCACAGCAGAACAAGCCGATGGCTTTGTAACCGCCTACCGCGAAGCTTTGGACAAGGGTGAACACGTTGAACTCACCCGCTTAACCGATTACGAAAACAAATACCGCGTGGATTGGAGCAAATACCAAGGCAAAGATTGGCGCGAGCCTGTGGAAACAGGGCTGTCCGCTGCCGACATCGCGCGTTTAACCGAAAAATTCACCGCCGTGCCCGAAAATTTTGGCTTGCACAACACCGCCAAGCGCGTGATTGAGCAGCGCAAAGCGATGGCAAAAGGCGAGCAGCCGCTGGATTGGGGCATGGCAGAAACCATTGCCTACGCCAGCATGGTTACCAACGGCACGCCCGTGCGCATTTCGGGCGAAGATTCGGGGCGCGGCACGTTCTCGCATCGCCACGCCGTGTTGCACGACACGCAACGGCAAAAACACGACTTGGGCATTTACACGCCGCTGGAACACATGGCTGAAAACCAAGCGCCGTTCACCGTGATTGACAGCATTTTGAACGAAGAAGCGGTGTTGGCGTATGAATACGGGCACGCTTGCTCCGCGCCCGAGCAGCTCACCATTTGGGAAGCGCAGTTCGGCGATTTCGCCAACGGCGCGCAAGTGGCGATTGACCAGTTTATCTCGTCGGGCGAAACCAAATGGGGGCGGATATGCGGCTTAACCGTTATCCTGCCGCATGGCTACGACGGGCAAGGGCCCGAGCATTCGTCGGGGCGGTTGGAGCGCTGGCTGCAACTGTGTTCCGAAGAAAATATGCAGGTGATTATGCCCAGCGAAGCCGCGCAGATGTTCCACATTTTGCGCCGCCAAACGCTGCGCGCTTACCGCAAGCCGTTGGTGATTTTTATGTCCAAACGCCTGCTGCGGTTTAAAGATTCCACCAGCCCGCTGGCGCATTTTGTGGAAGGCACGGCGTTCCGCCCCGTGATTGGCGACGGCTTGGCGCGCGACAACGGCAAGGTGAAACGCGTGATTGTATGCGCGGGGCAAGTGTATTACGACTTGCTGGCGGGACGCGCCGAGCGCGGCGTGGACAACGACATCGCCATCGTGCGGCTGGAACAGCTTTATCCGATGCCGTATCCCGAATTGGCCGCCGAGTTGGCAAAATACCCCAACGCGCAGCTGATGTGGGCGCAGGAAGAGCCGAAAAACCAAGGCGCGTGGTATCAAATCCGTCATCGCTTGGAGCGCGTGTCGCCGCACACGCATTGGCGGGTTGCCGCGCGTCCGTCCAGCTCGTCGCCTGCGGTGGGCTACGGCAGCCTGCACGCGGCGCAGTTGAAGCAGTTGGTTGAGGATGCGTTGAAGCCGGATTGACGGTGCTGTTTGAGGCAGCCTGAAAACGGTTGCCCCGCCCCAACCCTTATTCGCACAAACACACGGCAGCCTGAAAGCCATTTTCCCGTTTTCAGGCTGCCCAAGAGTGAAACTAAACCCCATTGGAGACAAATCATGATTGTTGAAGTAAACGTACCCGTATTTGCCGAAAGCATCACCGAGGGCACCTTGCTCAAATGGTATAAAAAAGTGGGCGAAAGCGTTGCCCGCGATGAAACGCTGGTAGACATTGAAACCGATAAAGTGGTGCTGGAAGTACCTGCGCCGCAAGCGGGCGTGTTGGTGGAGATTGTGGTGCAAGACGGCGAAACCGTTACCACGCAGCAACTGCTCGCCAAAATTGATACTGCAGCCGTTGCCGCGCAAGCCGCGCCTGCCGAAATTCAGGCTGCCTCTGCTGCGCCAGCGTCTAACAGCCAAACGGGCGTTGCCATGCCCGCCGCCGCCAAACTCGCCGCCGAAAAAGGCGTGGACGTGAGCCAAATCCAAGGCTCGGGGCGTGGCGGCCGCGTGTTGAAAGAAGACGTGCAAAACGTGCCTGCCGCGCCCAAAGCCGCCCCTGCCTTTCAGGCTGCCGCACTGCCTGCGGGCGAACGCTTTGAACAGCACGTGCCGATGAGCCGTTTGCGCGCGCGGGTGGCGGAACGTTTGCTGGAATCGCAAGCGCAAAACGCCATTTTGACCACGTTTAACGAAGTCAACATGAAGCCTGTAATGGATTTGCGCGCCAAATACAAAGACAAATTTGAAAAAACATACGGCGTGAAGCTGGGTTTTATGTCGTTCTTTGTGAAAGCCGCCGTTGCCGCGCTGAAAAAATACCCCGTGGTGAACGCATCGGTGGACGGCAAAGATATTGTTTATCATGGCTATTTTGACATCGGCATCGCCATCGGCAGCCCGCGCGGCCTGGTTGTGCCCATTTTGCGCGACGCCGACCAAATGAGCATCGCCGACATTGAACGCGCCATCGCCGATTACGCGGCAAAAGCCAAAGACGGCAAAATTGCGATTGAAGATTTGACAGGCGGCACGTTCAGCATCACCAACGGCGGCACGTTCGGCTCGATGATGTCCACGCCGATTATCAACCCGCCGCAATCCGCCATTTTGGGCATGCACGCCACCAAAGAGCGCGCGGTGGTGGAAAACGGCGAAATCGTGGTGCGCCCGATGATGTATCTCGCGCTGTCGTATGACCACCGCATTATCGACGGGCGCGAAGCCGTGCTCACGCTGGTTACGATTAAAGAATTGCTGGAAGACCCTGCACGGCTGGTGTTGGATATTTGATTGTTGCGCGGTGAATAAAAGGCAGCCTGAAACTGGGGGTACTGGTTTCAGGTTGCCTTTGGTGTTGGCAGCGATATAGGCAGCCTGAAACCTTTGCCAAAACCTAAGTAGGTCGGGCATTTATGCCCGACGTTTTTAAATTTAGCGTATTAAGATAAATGCGTGAGTATTTGTCGGGCATAAATGTCCGACCTACTAATAAACAACAACAATAATTAAAACCTTTATTGCAAACCCTTCGTCCAAACCAAAGGCAGCCTGAAAACGCATTCAAGCATTTTCAGGCTGCCTACTCTTTTTCAGGCTGCCTTATTTAGCCAACGGCTGCCATTTCCATTCCGCCACTTCGGGAATATCCTTGCCGTGTTCGCGGATATAGCTGCGGTGGAACTGGATGGTTTCATCCATTTTGTTGGCAAAATCCGCTGCTTTTTCGCCGTAAACGGCTTGCGCGGCATCCTTGGCAACGTGGAATCGGTCCATTTCCGACAACACGCGCATATCAAACGGCGTGGTGATGTCGCCGTTTTCGCGGTAGCCGTGAATGCGCACATTGCGGTTGTGGCGCGGGAAGAAAATGTCGCGCACCATGTTTTCATAGCCGTGGAAGCAGAATACAACGGGTTTGTCGCGCGTAAACAGCGCGTCAAACGCCTCATCGCTCAAACCGCGCGGGTCTATGCTGGGGTGGCGCAGTTTCAAAATGTCCACCACGTTGATAAAGCGGATTTTCATTTCGGGATAGTGTTTGTGCAACACGTTAATCGCCGCCAACGCTTCCATGTTTGGCTCTGTGCCCGCCGCCGCAATCACCACATCAGGCTCGCCAT
Organism: Kingella oralis; assembly: GCF_014054985.1. NCBI lineage: Bacteria > Pseudomonadati > Pseudomonadota > Betaproteobacteria > Neisseriales > Neisseriaceae > Kingella > Kingella oralis. The sequence goes on along the minus strand of NZ_CP059569.1, from coordinate 1,013,170 downwards.
CGTGGCAAGTGGATGCCCATTCGATGATTTTGTAGCCCTCGCGCACCAATTCTTTGGCTTCGTCCGCGCTGTAAAACTGCGGGCGCAAGTGTTTAGACGACACGATTAAATTGATGCGGTCGCGCGAAGTTAAGGCTTCACTCATCACCGCCAACAGCGTGTTGGCATCGGCGGGCAAATATTCGCGCACAAATTCGGGCTTTTTCTCTGCCAAATGGGTGAGCAAGCCGGGGTCTTGGTGGGTGTAGCCATTGTGGTCTTGCTGGAACACGGTGGAAGTGGCAATCAAGTTCAGCGATGGATAATCCTTGCGCCAAGGCGCGTGGGTTTTGCATTTGCGCAACCATTTGAAATGCTGGGTAATCATAGAATCTACCACGCGCAAGAACGATTCGTAGCTGGCAAAAAAGCCATGCCGCCCCGTTAAAACGTAGCCTTCCAAAAAGCCCTCGGCTTGGTGTTCAGACAGCTGCGAATCAATCACACGCCCAACAGGCGCAATCCATTCGTCATACGCCGCATCGCGCACGCCCAGCCATTGACGGTTGGTTACTTTAAACACTTCGTTCAAGCGGTTGGATTTGGTTTCGTCTGGGCCAAAGATGCGGAAATTATCGGGGTTGGCGGTAATCACATCCGCCATCAAGCGTCCGCACTCAATCATATCTTGCGCATCTTGGCTACCAGGAGTGCCAATTTTTAGCGCGTGTTTCGTCCAATCGGGCATCACCAAAGCCTTGGGCGCAACGCCACCATTGGTAATCGGGTGCACCGACATCCGTTTTGCGCCTTTGGGCGAAATTTCGCGCCATTTGTCTAAAAAGCGGCCGTTGTCGTCAAACAATTCTTCGGGGCGATAGCTGCGCAGCCATGCTTCCAGCGCATCGGCGGTGCTCATATCGTGTGAATTGGTGGGAATCGGCACTTGGTGGGCGCGGAAACCGCCTTCAATCGGCTCGCCGTTCCATGTTTTCGGCCCAGTCCAGCCTTTGGGAATGCGTGCCACCAACACGGGCCAACGGGGCATGGTGGCATCGTTTGCGCTGCGGCTGCGTGCATCTTGCCAAATCGCCAAAATGCGTTCAACGGCTTCGTCTAATTTTTGCGCCATGATGGCGTGGCTATGGGCGGGGTCGCTCACTTCCACAAAAATCGGCTCCCAGCCCATGCCGTTGAAATATTGGGTTAATTCGGCATCGGTTTTACGCGCCAAAATGGTGGGGTTGTGGATTTTGCCGCCGTTTAAATACAAAATCGGCAATACTGCGCCATCGTTTACAGGGTTGATAAAGGTGTTGCCAAACCAGCCTGCGCACAAAGGTCCAGTTTCCGCTTCGCCATCGCCAATCACGGCAGCGGCGATGATGTTGGGGTTATCCAACACCGCGCCAAATGCGTGCGACAAGGCGTAGCCCAATTCGCCGCCCTCGTGGATAGAACCAGGGGTTTCAGGCGCGGCGTGCGAAGCGATGCCGCCAGGGAATGAGAAAATTTTGCACAGCTTTTTCAGCCCTGCTTCGTCTTGCGTGATTTCGGGATAGATGTCGGTGTAGCTGTGGTCAAGATAGGAATTGGACACCATCACTTGCCCGCCATGCCCTGGCCCTTCAATGTAGAACATATCTACATCGTATTTGTTGATGGCGCGGTTTAAGTGGGCATAGATGAAATTTTGCCCCGGTACCGTTCCCCAATGCCCAATGGGGTGCGCTTTAACATCGTTGGCAGTGAGCGGTTTTTTGAGCAATGGGTTGTCTTTTAAATACATTTGCGCGGCGGAAATGTAGTTGGCAGCGCGCCACCAAGCATCTACTTTGGCAAGGTATTCGGGAGTGTCAAATTGCGTGTTTTGCATATTTTTCTCTTTCTATCGTTGTTTACAATGGATTACGGTGTGCAATCATACTCCCTTTGCCCCGATTTTTGTAATAAAACTAGAATAGTTTGCGCATAAATTGCGCATAAACAAAGGCAGCCTGAAAACTAAATTTCAGGCTGCCTTAATTATGCTAGCAACGGCGTGATTAAATTACAAGCCAGACAAACGCGCGGTGTCGTGTGCAATCATCAATTCTTCGTTGGTGGGGATGACTACGCCAGTCACGGGGCTGTTTTCGGCGGTGATGTAGCCACCATTGCCGAAACGTGCGGCGAGGTTGCGCTCGTGGTCGGCTTTCAAGCCCAAGAACGCGCAGTATGTCAATACTTTTTCGCGGATGGTGTTGGAGTTTTCGCCGATGCCGCCAGTGAACACCACCGCATCCAAGCCGCCTGCGGCAACTGCCATGGCAGCGATGTATTTAGCCAAGCGGTAGGAGAAAATTTCCAACGCCAATACTGCGCCTGCGTGTCCTTGTTCGGCGTTTTCTTCAATGGTGCGGCAGTCGTTAGACAAGCCTGAAATGCCCAGCAAGCCGCTTTCTTTGTTCAACATATCGGTAATTTGTTGGATGTTCATGCCTGCGTTGTTTGCCAAGAATGAGAACACGCTGGGGTCAATGTCGCCAGAGCGGGTGCCCATTACCAAGCCTTCCAATGGGGTTAAACCCATGCTGGTGTCCATACATTTGCCATTGCGCACGGCAGCGATGGATGCGCCGTTGCCCAAGTGGGCGATCACCAGTTTCAGGTTACTGCTGTCTTTGCCCATAAAGCGTGCGGCTTCTTCGGCTACAAAGCGGTAGCTGGTGCCGTGCGCGCCATAACGGCGCAAGCCCAAATCGGTGTAGTATTTGCGCGGAATGGCGTAGATATAGGCGTGTTCGGGCATGGTTTGGTGGAATGCGGTGTCAAACACGGCAACATTGGGCAAGCCTACGAAATATTTGCGCGCGGCGTGGATACCGAGCAAGTGCGCGGGGTTGTGCAATGGAGCGAGTGGGATACATTTTTCAATGCCTGCAATCACTTCGTCTGTAATCAAAACAGAGTCGCTATACAGTTCGCCGCCGCTCACCACGCGATGACCGATTGCGCCGACTTTTTCATACAGCCCCAATTTTTTCAATTCTGCCAACAAGGCTTCCACCGCGCCCGTGTGGTTGGGCGCGTGTGCCAATTCCACGCGCTCTTTTTCGCCGTTTACTTTGAATGTGATGTAGGCATCGGGCAAGCCCATTTTTTCTGCCAAGCACGTCATCAACACATCGCCGTTGTCGTTGTTTAATACCGCGCCTTTGAGCGATGATGAGCCACAGTTCAATACCAAAATCAGTTTATCTGTCATGATTGAGATGTCCTTTAAATAAAGTTGTGAAGTTAATCAGGCTTGCGCCCAAAAAAACCTGCGCATTCTAGCATGAAAAAGCCCCCGATATCGGGGGTTTTCGTTTTGGCTTTACTGATTTTCAGGCTACCTCAATGCCGCTTGCCCAGCATTTTGCTCAACGGCAACACTAGCGCACACGCCAGCGCGCCCACCGCCATGCCCACGCCGATGGTGAAGCCCGTATCCGCCGAAAAATTGTTCCATTGAAAATGATGCAGCCAAGCGACGTTGTGCATAAAAATGCCGCCGCCCACAAGGAACATCGCCAGCGTGCCCGCCACGCTCAAACCGCGCATCAGCCAAGGCACAACCCGCACCAAGCCTTTGCCCAGCCACCACATGATTTTGCTCGGTTTGCGCATCAGATAAAAGCCGAAATCATCGGTTTTCACAATCATCGCCACCAAGCCATACACGGCAACCGTCATCCCCACGCCCACCAGCGACAACGCCAGCACTTTGCCCAGCATGGTCGCATTGCCGATGCTGTCAATCGCGCCCAACGCCAAAATCACAATCTCTGCCGACAAAATAAAATCGGTGCGAATCGCGCCGCGTATTTTGTCTTTTTCCGAATTTAATGAATCGGTTATCACTTCATCGCCAGAGTGCTGATGGTGCGGCAAAAATTTGTGCAGCAGCTTTTCCGCGCCTTCAAAACACAAATATGCGCCGCCCACCATCAGCAGGGGCGTAATCCATTTGGGGGCAAACGCCGCCAGCAACAGCGCAATCGGAATCAGGATAAGCTTGTTGATGAACGAGCCTTTCGCCACTTCCCACACAATCGGAATTTCCCGCTCCGCCGCCGCGCCCGTTACTTGGTTGGCATTCAACGCCAAATCGTCGCCTACCACTCCTGCGGTTTTTTTGGCGGCAACTTTGGTCATCAACGCCACATCGTCGAGCACAGAAGCGATGTCGTCCAGCAAGGTGAAAAGAGAAGCTAATGCCATTTGGATTCCTATTTAAGCAAGGTGGTTGAAGGGCTGGATTATATTTTTAGGCAGCCTGAAAGTCTATTGCGGCGTTTTCAGGCTGCCTTGATGCGCGGATTGGGGTGAGGCAGCCTGAAAATCAAAATTGTCTAATCGTTTGCCATCGGTTGAGCGGCAAGGCAAATGCCGTTGATATTTTCAGCTGCCCCATCATGCCAACAAAGGCAGCCTGAAAATAAAATCAGCCCATCGCCCAATCAATCCAAACATCCAACCAGCCAATCATCCTTTGCCGGCGCACGGCTTGCCAGCAAGCCGTAGGAGCGCGGGTAAACATTTCAAGCTGCCCAACTTCCGCGCCCGCGTTTCCATTTTCAGGCTGCCTTATCGCGTAAACAAAGGTAGCCTGAAATCTCTACAAAACCTGCACCCGATAGAGCGTCGGCGGCTCGCCGACATCTTGTCAAACAAAAAGCATGTGGCAACAAGCCGTCGCCGCTTCATTTTAGATTTCAGGCTGCCTCATCGTACCAGCCAAAGGCAGCCTGAAACCACCCTACCCCGTTTTCAGGCTGCCTAATCAAACAAATCCCCCTGCTTTTGCAAACTCAAAACCTGCACATCGCTCGCCCCATGCGCAAACGAAACGTGCAATGTCTGCCCCTGCTTCAACGAATCCGCATCGCGCACCACCTGCCCTCGCGCATTATGCACAATCGCAAAGCCCCGCTCCAACACCGCGTGCGGCGACATCGCCGCCAACACATCCGCCTGCTTCGCCAGCCGCGCCGATGCAGCCTGAAACCGCGTTTGCCAGCCAAACGACAAAGCAGCCTGAAACCGCTCCACCCGCTGCTGCAAACGCGCCACATCAGGCTGTTGCCCACGCAACGCCTGTGCCGCTTGTGTCAAGCGATGCCGTTGCCCACCAAGTTGCTGCCCCATCGCCCATGTTAATTGCGCGTGCCACTGCGCCACTTGCGCCCGCTGCGTTTGCCATTTTTGGCGCGGATGCTGCAACTGCTTCGCCAAAAAATCCATCTGTTGCGCCGCATTCTGATAACGCTGCTGCAAGGCAGCCTGAAAACGCGCCTGATAATTCGCCAGCTTATGCAGCAATTCCGCGCGGTTCGGGCTCACCAATTCTGCCGCCCCCGTGGGCGTAGGCGCGCGCACATCCGCCACAAAATCCACCAGCGTAAAATCCGTTTCATGCCCCACCCCGCTCACTACAGGCAACGCGCAATCCGCAATCGCCCGCGCCACCGCCTCCTCGTTAAACGCCCACAAATCCTCCAAGCTGCCCCCACCACGGCACACAATCAGCACATCCACTTCCGCGCGTTCATCCGCCGCCCGAATCGCCTGCGCAATCTGCTGCTCGCTGCCCGCCCCCTGCACAGGCGTGGGATACACCACCAGCGCAATATGCGGCGCACGACGGCGCAGCGTAGAAACCACATCGCGCAGCGCAGCCGCCGCCAAACTGGTTACCACACCGATGCGCTGCGGGTTTTCAGGCAGCCGCTGTTTACGCTCGGGCGCAAACAATCCCTCCGCATCCAGCTTCTTTTTCAGCCGTTCATACCGCTCAAAAAGCTGCCCCACCCCCACTTGCCGCACCTCGTTCACATTGATTTGGAACTCGCCCCGCGCCGCATAAATGCCAATCTTGCCGCACACTTCAATGTGTTCGCCCTCGCGCAACGGTTGCGCCAAACGCGCCGCCGCAAATTTAAACAAAGTGCAACGCACCTGCGCCAAATCGTCTTTCAGCAAAAAATAATAATGCCCGCTCGCCGCCCGCGTTAAATTAGACACCTCCCCCGCCACCCACACGCCGAGAAACTGCTGTCCTAACAATTCGTCTGCGATACTATTTAACTCGCTCACCGATAGCGCGCCGGGCGCAAATAAATCATCCATCGTATTTCCCGTTCGCCACATAAAGAAAGCTGCCTGAATTTCAGGCAGCCTGTTTAGCATCACGCTAATTATTTCTTTTTGGCAGCTTTTGCCGGTTTGCTTGCTGCAACCGCGTCTTTCAAAGTTTTGCCGGCGGTAAATTTAGGCACGCGAGCCGCAGGAATTTTAATCGCTTCTTTGGTACGTGGGTTCAAGCCTTGGCGGGCAGCGCGTTCAGCCACTTTAAAAGTACCAAAGCCAACCAAAGCGATGCTGTCGCCTGATTTCAACGCGTCTTTTACAACGGCTGTGAACGCATCAACGGCTTTGCCTGCGTCGGTTTTAGTCAAACCGGCTTGTTGGGCAATCGCTTCAATCAATTCAGATTTATTCATAGTGAAGTTTCCTTTATATTATGGTTAGGATATTCATTCAAATGCCCGAAAAATCGGGCATTCACGCGGTTTTTTACAACAAACGGGTTTATATCAATTCCTAAATTACCGTGTCAAGCACAAAAGTTAAAATTGTTAAGAAATCGTGTTGAAAGCGACACAATTGGTTAATGTTGCTGCGCTTTTCTGCCCGATTTCGCTTTTGGCTTGGCGGGCACGGTTTCAGGCTGCGTTTGCGCGATGTAAGGCGTAGGCTGACGCTCCAAGCCCCATTCAAACACTTCATCAATCCATTTGACTGCATGAATTTCCAAACCGTCTTTCACGTTTTGCGGGATTTCTTCCAAATCTTTCACGTTGTCTTTGGGGATTAAAACGTGTTTGATGCCGCCGCGCAACGCTGCCAATAGCTTCTCTTTCAAGCCACCAATCGGCAATACTTCGCCGCGCAACGTGATTTCGCCGGTCATCGCCACATCGGCGCGCACGGGAATGCCTGTGAGCGCGGATACCATAGACAGCGTCATCGCAATGCCTGCGCTGGGTCCGTCTTTGGGCGTGGCGCCTTCGGGAACGTGAACGTGCATATCGTTTTTCTCGTAAAAGTCAGGCGCAATGCCCAAACTTTCGGCGCGGGAGCGCACCACCGACCACGCGGCGGTAATCGATTCCAGCATCACGTCGCCCAATTTACCCGTGCGAACGATGTTGCCTTTACCTTTGAGCGCCACGGCTTCAATCGTCAACAGCTCGCCGCCCACTTCCGTCCACGCCAAGCCGGTTACTTGCCCCACGCGGTTTTCGCCTGCGGTTACGCCGTAATCAAAACGGCGCACGCCCAAATAATCGTTCAAGTTATCGGCGGATACGGTGATGACTTTGGCTTTTTTCGTTTTCAGGCTGCCTGAAAGCTCGTTTTTAATCACGGCTTTGCGGCAGATTTTGGCGATTTCGCGGTCTAGCGAGCGCACGCCTGCTTCGCGCGTGTAATAGCGCACGATGTCGCGCACGGCGGTTTCGTCAATCCGCAATTCGCCGTCTTTCACGCCGTTGCGTTTCATTTGCTTGGGCACAAGGTATTGCATGGCGATGTTGATTTTTTCGTCTTCGGTGTAGCCCGACAGGCGGATGATTTCCATGCGATCCAGCAGCGCGGGCGGGATATCAAAGCTATTGGATGTGGCGATAAACATCACATCGCTCAAATCAAAATCCACTTCAACAAAATGGTCGGCAAACTTGGCGTTTTGCTCGGGGTCTAGCACTTCCAACAACGCTGCCGCTGGGTCGCCACGAAAATCGTTGCCCAATTTGTCAATCTCGTCCAACAGGAACAGCGGGTTTTTTACGCCTGCTTTCACCATGCTTTGCATGATTTTACCCGGCATCGAGCCGATGTAGGTGCGGCGATGTCCGCGGATTTCGCTCTCGTCGCGCACGCCGCCCAACGCCATGCGGACGTATTTACGCCCTGTGGCTTTGGCGATGCTTTCGCCCAGCGACGTTTTGCCCACCCCCGGAGGACCGACCAAGCACAAAATCGGACCTTTCAGCTTATCGGTGCGTTTTTGCACGGCAAGGTATTCCAAAATGCGCTCTTTGACTTTTTCCAAGCCGTAGTGGTCTTCATTGAGCACCAAATCGGCTTTGGTTAAATCTTTGCTAACGCGCGTTTTTTTCTTCCACGGTAGCTCAATCAGCGTTTCAATATAGTTGCGGACAACGGTCGCTTCGGCAGACATGGCGGGCATCATTTTGAGTTTTTTCAGCTCGCTCATGGCTTTTTCTTCGCCTTCTTGGCTCATGCCTGCGGATTTGATTTGCTGTTCCAGCTTGTCCAACTCACCTTTTTCGTCTTCTTCGCCCAGCTCTTTTTGGATGACTTTAATCTGCTCGTTGAGATAATAATCGCGCTGGTTTTTCTCCATTTGGCGTTTGACTTTGCCGCGAATGCGTTTTTCCAGTTGCGAAATTTCTAGTTCGCCTTCAATTTGGGCAAGCAAAAATTCCATGCGCTCGCCCACATCTGCCAGTTCAAGCAGTTTTTGGCGTTGTTCTAATTTGAGCTGCAGATGGGCGGCGATGGTGTCGGCTAAGCGGCTGTTGTCTTCAATTTCCTGAATACTGGCGAGCACTTCGGCGGCGATTTTTTTATTGTGCTTGGCGTATTGGTCAAACTGCGATAACAGGCTGCGGCGCAGGGCTTCTTGGTCGGCGGGCGCGGCGATGCTGTCTGCCAGCACGGTTACTTGCGCTTCAAACAGTTCGCCCGTGTCTTGCAGGGCGTTCACGCTGGCGCGTTGTTTGCCTTCTACCAACACTTTAACCGTGCCGTCGGGCAGTTTTAACACTTGCAGGATTTCGGCGATTGTGCCGGTTTCGTGCAAATCGTTTACGCCGGGGTCTTCGTCGTTACCGTTTTTTTGCGCGAGCAGGAAGACGGTTTGGTCGGCTGTCATCGCAGTGTTCAGCGCAGCAACGGATTTGGCGCGCCCGACAAACAGGGGCAGCACCATGTGCGGATAAACCACCATGTCGCGCAAGGGCAATGTGGGCAATGTGATGTGTTGGGATTTTTTTCTTGCCATGATGTTCTCTTGTATTCGTGAATCAGTGGGCAGCAAATGGGGTATGCCGAGGGATATTTCAAGCGACGGGGACGAAAAGTTTTCAGGCTGCCTTTCACGATAGGGATGAGGCAGCCTGAAAATGTTTAGCGTGGTCGTCCTGCTTTGCGTTTGCCGCCTTGCTGGCGTTGCTGCTTCATCATTTCTTGATTGGCGGCTTGCTTGCTGATGCGGGCGCTCAGTTGCTTTTCGGCTTCCTGCACGGAGCAGCGCATGGCTTGGCTGGCGATAAACAGCGCGTCTTTGCGGTCTTTGCCGCCGGAGAAATACATGCGGCGCAAATCGGCGGGGTTGATTTTGCCTGCTTTGAGGTCGATGTTGAAGCGGGCGGCGTTGTCAATCAGTTTTTTTTGTTTCCAATAAACGGTGCCTGTGGCGATGCCGACAATGGCGGCAACGGCGGCGATGCCGATAAGGGCGGCAACGATGGGATTGGCGCCTGAAAGGTAGGCAATCAATCCGATGGCGATTGCCATGGCAATCCAAATAACGATGGCGCGTTTTTTATCCATGATGTGTTCCTTGTGGTGTTGCGTGAAAGGGTTGGTGTGGTTTTCAGGCTGCCTAACGGGGGAAGCTGGATAGGCAGCCTGAAAATAGGGTTTAGGGTTTTCAGGCTGCCGATTTAAACAGAATAAGCAGCCTGAAAAAGCCAATCGGGCAAAGGGATACGGGCTGATTCCGCCCTATTTGGTTATTCCAAAGGCAGCCTGAAAACGATGTTTGCGCTGTTTTCTGTTTTCATGCTGCCTTATGTTGCCAACTGCATCACCAGCTGGCGCAAGGCAGCCCGTGCATCGCCTGCTTCCGCGCCTTTGATTTGGCGGTCGATTTGGGCGCAGGTTTTCAGCGCATCCATCAAGCGCGGCACGGTCAAACGCCGGGCGGCTTGGCTGGCGTATTGTTGCTTATCGCCCCACAAGCGCAATTCGTTGCGCACGGCTTGCACGGTTTTGCCCTGTTTGAATGCCGCGCTCAGCCGAATCAGCGTGCGGACGTCTTCGGCCACCGCCCACAGCAGCAAAACGGGTTCTTCGTCGTCCGCCGCCAGAGCGTCTAACAGATGGGCGGTGCGGCGCACATTGCCGCCCATCCACGCCGCGGCAAGCTGGAAAACATCAAACCGCGCCACATTGGCAACGCTCTCTTGCGCGTCTTGAATGCTGATTAAATGCCCTTGCGGGAACAGCAGCGCGAGCTTGTCCACTTCTTGTTTGGCGGCGAGCAAATTGCCTTCCACCCGCTCGGCAAACAGGGCGATGGCGGCGGCTTCGGCTTCCAAGCCGTGTTGTTGCAGGCGGGCGTTAATCCACGCGGGCAAAGCGTTGCTGCTGACGGCTTTGGCTTCCAGCACCGTGCCGTGTTTGCCGAGCGCGGCAAACCATTTGGCTTGCGTTTGCGCGCGTTCCAGCTTGGGCAGCACAATCAGCGTTACCGTGTCGCGCGGCAGGTTTTCTGCCAACTGCTGCAAGGCTTCGCCGCCGTTTTTGCCCACTTTGCCGCTAGGGATGTGGATTTCCAGCAGTTTCAAATCGGCAAACAAGCCTGCGCTGTCGGCGTTGACGAGCACTTCGTTCCAATCAAAATTGGCGTTTTCCACGGTGTAGCTTTCGCGATTCAGATAGCCGCGTTGCTTGGCGACGGCGCGGATGCTGTCTAAGGCTTCAATCCGCAGCAAATCTTCTTCGCCGTGGATAACGTAAAGCGGTTGCAACGCGCCTTTCAGGCTGCCTGAAAGCTGGTTGATGTCAAGCTGGGGCATTATGGCGCAGGCTCGCCGGCGGTTGGCGCGGCGGGCTGTGATGGGGAAGATTGGTTCAAAAAGCCGAGCTGACGCACGATTTGGTCGGCGGCATCGTTATACATATCGCGCCAAATGGTGGCGGTTTCTTCGTCTTTGCCCAGCGTTAAGCCGTCCGAATACGGCATGTTGCGGCGCACATGGGCAACCAGCGGCGCGCCCCAAGGTTGGTTGTGGCGATAGGCTTGCGCGGTTACGTGCAGGGTAAACAAGTATTCGTTGAGCTTGGCGGCGCGGGTGATGGTGTAGATGTCGCGCTTGCCGTCAAAGCCGGTTACGCGCAATTCGGCTTGGGCGGCGGCTTGGGCAACGGGTGTGCCCGATGCGTGGCGAATGGCGTTTTCCAATGGTTTTTGCAACTGCCCGCCCGAGATGTACCATTTTTGTTCAGGCAGATGGTCGTAAGCGTATGTGCCTTTAAGGTGGAAACCGCAGGCGGAAAGTGCGCTTACGGCGATAAATGGAACAAGTTTTTTCATGGCGTTTCGGTGGATTGGGCGGCAAATAAAGTGGCGCATTATAGCGTTAAAAATTTTTATTTTCCATTAATAAAGCCTTTACAAACGCGGGAGGCGGTTTGCAAAGGCTTGGGTAATGCGGGCGGATTGGGGCAGCCTGAAACTACATGCGGCTCAACTCGCGCTGCAAGGCTTGGATGTTTTGCTGGCGGTCTAGCACGGCACTTTCTAGCTGGCGGATGCGGGCATCGCGGTTGGTGTCGTTCGCGCCTTTCACAATGCGCCCATCAGCTAGATTTTGCTTGGCCTGGGCAAGGGCGTTGCGCTCGTTGTTCAACTCTTGCTCCAAGATAGTGCGCCGTCCGTTGGCGCGTGCGCTGCTGAGTTTGGGCGCGGCAGGCATGGCCGGCTGCATATTGGCAACGGGTACGCTACGCGCGGGTGCTGCGCCGCCGCTGGGGTGGTAGCTGCTGCGCGAAGCAACGGATGTGCTGCGCGAAGTATCAACAGGCGCATCGTAATAATGTTTGACGCTGGTATAGCTGCCGATTTTGTTGCCCAAATCGGCTTTGCCGCTGCCTTTTTTGGCGTTGGATGTGTAGCAGCCTTCGCCGCAGCTGTAAATCTCGGCAATCGCGCCTTGCGATAGGGTTAATAAAACCATGCTGGCTAAAAGTGTTTTTTTCATGTTTACAAGTCCTTTTTCAGGCTGCCTGAAACTCGCTATCGATTTGTTTGTTAATGGTTTCCAAATCTTCTTGCCATTGCAGCCAGTCTTCTTCAAATTTTGTTAATTTTACTTTAATTTCGTTTACCTTTGCCAATGTTTCTTGCAATTTAGCTTTGTTTTCAGGTTGATAGATGCTTTCTTGCGACAGTATGGCTTCGCACGCTTGTTGCTCGGCAGTGAGCGCGGCGATTTCCTTTTCGGCTTGGTCTATTTTTTGTTGCACGGGCTTGCTGCGGCGGGCGCGTTCTTGCCGCATTTGCGCTTCCTGCCGTTTGGTGTCTTTGCGGCTTTGCGACTGGTTGGACTGCGCGGGCGCGGCGGTGGCGTTTTCTTGCGCCAGCCGCCATGCGCGGTAGTCGTTTAAATCGCCGTCAAAGGTTTTCAGGCTGCCTTGGTCTATCAGCAGGAATTGGTCGGTGGTGGCTTCTATCAGGCTGCGGTCGTGCGATACCAATATCAACGCGCCTTCAAAACTTTGCAGGGCAAGGGTGAGCGCGTGGCGCATATCCAAATCCAGATGGTTGGTCGGCTCGTCTAACAGCAGCAGGTTGGGCTTTTGCCACACCAGCATGGCAAGCGCGAGGCGTGCTTTTTCGCCGCCCGAAAACGGGGCAATCGGCGCGGTTGCCATCTCGCCTGTGAACAAAAATCCGCCCAAAAAATTGCGTATTTCCTGCTCGCGGGCTTCGGGCGAGAGCTTTTGGATGTGCCACACGGGGCTTTGGTCATCGCGCAGAGTGTCTAGCTGGTGCTGGGCGAAGTAGCCAATGTTGAGCTTGTCGGAGCGGATGATTTGCCCACTTTGCGGTTTCAGGCTGCCTGAAAGGGCTTTGATAAAGGTGGATTTGCCGCTGCCGTTTACGCCGAGCAGCCCGAAGCGTGCGCCGTTTTCCAGCGATAAACTGATGTTTTTTAATACGGTTTCTGCGCCGTAGCCCAAATCGGCATGTTCCATTTTGAGCAGCGGATTGGGCAGATGCTCGGGCGCGGCAAATTCAAACAGAAATTCGTTGTCCAACTGCGCGGGGGCGATTTTTTCCATTTTTTCCAAGGCTTTGATGCGGCTTTGCGCCTGCGTGGCTTTGGTGGCTTTGGCTTTGAAGCGGTTGATAAACGATTGCAGATGTTGGATTTTGGCTTGCTGTTTGGAGAACGCGGCTTGCTGGTTTGCCAAGCGTTGCGCGCGTTCTTTCAGGTAGAAATCGTAGCCGCCGCCGTAGAGCGTGAGTTTTTGTTGTGCCAGTTCAAGGGTTTGCGTGGTGGCGGCGTTGAGAAAATCGCGGTCGTGCGAAATGATGATTTGCGTGCAGGGCAGGTTTGCCAAGTGGTTTTCCAGCCACAACACGGTTTCCAAATCCAAGTGGTTGGTCGGTTCGTCCAACAGCAGCAAATCGGCGCGGCACATCAGGGCTTGCGCGAGGTTGAGCCGCATCCGCCAGCCGCCCGAAAAGGCTTTGATGGGCTTAGCGTGTTCGCTTTGCGCAAAGCCCAGCCCGCTCAATAATTTGGCGGCGCGGGCGGGGGCGGAGTAGGCGTCGATTTCGTCTAATTTAGCGTGTAGCTCGGCTTGTTTCATGCCGTCGTTTTCGGCTTCGGCGGCGGCTAAGGTAGCCTGAAAATGCTGTAACTCGGCATCGCCCTGCAATACATAATCCAGCGCGGTGGTGTCCAGCGCGGGCGTTTCTTGGGCGACGGCGGCGAGCTTCCATGTTTTGGGCAGCAGCAAATCGCCTTTGTCTTGCCCAATTTCGCCTTTTATCAGCGCAAACAGGCTGGATTTGCCTGTGCCATTTTTGCCGATAAGCCCCACGCGCTGGCGCGGGTTGATGGTGGCGGTGGCGTTGTCTAGCAGGATTTTGCTGCCACGTTGCAGGGTGAGATTTTTGATTTCTATCATTTTGGTTGTGAGTGTGAAGTGATTGTATTCAGCTTAGTTTTTGTGTTGTGGCGCACGTTATAGACAGCCTGAAACGGGTAACAAACAGGCTTGTAAGCATGGCATTGGGCGTTTTCAGGCTGCCTTTTGTGTACAAAATCAGAAGCGGCAATAAGACCAGTTCGGGTCATATTGGCAGCTTATGGTAGTCGGCAAGGGGCATTGTTCGCACAGCGCAAACGCTTTTTCTACCAATCCAGCAGGATTGCTGGTGCTGTAACACATACAGCGTGTGCCATCCGTCATATTCATAATGCTTAACGCGAAAATGCCTTGCTGGTTCAAGCTGGCTTCGGCTTCTACGCTGTCTTGCAGCGCGTAAGCGGCATCCAAATCGGCTTTGCTGCCCAACTGCGCTTCTACATACACCACCCAGCCCATATCGGCGCGTCCGAGCAGGCTGGCGGCGGATTCGTTGCGCATCAGCACCAAGGCATCTTGTTCTTTTTCTTCATTTTCTTCAATTTGGTATGTGCCAAACTGCCATTCTGGCTCGGGGTAAACGCCTGTGTAGCCCAGTTTTTGCCACATTTGGTTGAGTTTTTCGGGCAGCTCGGTGAACGAGAGGGCGCGTTCGGGCGCGATTTCGTTTACAAAATCCACCATGCTGATTTTAACGCTGGCTGCCCATTCGCCTATGATGTGGTCTAGCATGATGATTGCTATATTTTGGGCGCGGTCGCGCATATCAGCGGAGATGGGGCGGGTGAACGCGATTTCCAGCGCGGGCAGCATACCCCATTCGTCCAAGGCAACGGCGATGTCGCTCACGCTCAAACGAAAGCCGTCTATTTCAATACCAAAATTAAACGCATCGCTGCCGCCCTGTGGCGAGCGAAACGCGGTAACACGGTAACGCTGGGTTTGCGCCAATTCTGCCAAGGCTTGCACTTGCGGAAAATGCTCGCGGATGCCGTTGGCGGAAAACACCAAGCTGGGCAGCTCGCCAGAAGCGGGCGCAACGCCTTCCAGCTCCACAATGCACTCGGGGCAAAATTGGTGCAGCAGTTCGTTTGCCTGTTCCACAAAATCAATATTATCCAACTGCGCTAGTCGGGCTTCTGCTTGCTGCCATGCTGCCCAAAATTGGCGGGCGTTTTGGCGCAGGGTGTGGATTTGGGCGAGGTGGGGATTGCTCATTGTGGTCTCCTTGGGCGGTTAGACGGGGGAGGCAGCCTGAAAACGGCAAGGGTTTTAGCTTGGTGCAAGCGCATGAACCCGCTTTCAGGCTGCCTTTATGATGCCCCAAAGCCAAGCTGCGTAGCGAAGCTAAAACGTTTACGCCTTCATATACGCGCACACTTTATCAATCTGCTCGGCGATGCTGCCTGAAAACTGGTTATCAAAAAACGCGCTGCCGATGGTGAACGCCCACGGTTGCGCGGCTTTGAGTTCGTCTAGCCGTTGATAGCTGTTCACGCTGCCTGCGATGCACACGGGGATGGACACGCTGTTTACCAATTCGGCGTTGAGTTTTGCCGCATCGCCTGTGTAGCGGTAGCCGAGCAAATCTATGCCGTGCACGCCTTGGGCGGCGTAGCTTTGCGCTTCGGCGATGATGTCGGCGATGTTGCCGCTGAGGATGGTGGGGCGTTCGGCAAGCTCGCCCACAAAGGGCATATATTTCAAGCGATTGGCTTGGCAAAATTGGTTGATGGCGGGATAGAACTTGGTGCCCATCAAAATATCGCAGCCGCATTCTAGCGCGGCTTGTGCGCCTGCCAAGCCTGCTTCTTCGGTGTATTCCACCACTTCTAAAAACGTGGTTTTGCCGTCGGCTTTCATGAGGGCGAATAGGTCTTTCATTGCTCGGCGCGACAGCGGCTCTTCTTTGAAGCCCCAAAATTGGGCTTGGCTGTGGCGGTTTTGCAGGTAGATTTCGCGAGCGTTGGCAACGGTGTGGTCGTTATGGGTGAGCATAACGATTAGGTGGGGCGTGGGCATGGTGTTGTTCCTTGATGGGTGGGCGGGGGCGGTTTCAGGCTGCCTTGGTCGGTTTTATTTTGTTAGCAATAGGCAGCCTGAAAACTAAATTTGCCAATTAATCGGCGCAATGCCGTGTTGCGCCAAATAGGCGTTGGCTTGGGAAAAATGCTTGCAGCCAAAAAAGCCGCGATAGGCAGACAGCGGCGATGGGTGTGGCGCGGTGAGCACCAGGTGGCGGTGGCGGTCTATCATCGCGCCTTTTTTCTGCGCGTGGCTGCCCCATAGCATGAACACGATGTTTTGGCGGTGCGCGTTAAGCTGGGCGATGACGCGGTCGGTAAACGTTTCCCAGCCAAGGTTGGCGTGCGAATGCGCTTGGTGGGCGCGCACGGTGAGCACGGTGTTGAGCAGCAATACGCCCTGCTCCGCCCAATGGTTAAGGCAGCCTGAAACGGGGATTTGAAAGCCCGCGATGTCGTCTGCCAATTCTTTATAAATGTTCACCAGCGATGGCGGCACGCTGATGCCGTGTTGCACCGAAAACGCCAGCCCATGCGCTTGATGCTCGCCATGATACGGGTCTTGCCCAAGGATAACGACTTTGGTTTGGGCAAACTCGGTAAGCTTAAAGGCGTTGAACACATCGGCAGCAGGCGGATAGACGGTTTGTCCGCTTTGGCGTTCGGCGCGAACGGTGGCGAGAATGTGTTGAAAATAGGGCTGGGCTTTTTCTGCGGCAAGGGCATCGTGCCAAGTCTGCATAGACTGCATGGGTTGTCCTTTGGGATGACGGCGTTTCAGGCTGCCTATGATGCGGCATTAGGCAGCCTGAAAACTGGGCGCGTTGGGATGGTTTGAAAAATGCTTTTCAGGCTGCCTTGCTTATCCGCATCAGCATGATGCCGCCTGAAAGCGATGCAGCGCGGCATCCACTCTGGCTCGCGCTTCTGCATAACGGATGCCGTGCGTGTAATCGCGCACCAGCGGATGCTCGGCTTGATGCGGCGCGATAAACGGGCGGCGACCATCGGGCTGCGTGTTCACATTGCAATGCAAAAACATCGTGCTCGGCTCGTAGCCCGCGATGTGGTTGCAAATCATGCCGAAATAAGTGGCTTCGTGGTCGTCATCAAAATGGGCGCGGTAGTCGTTGAAACTGGCTTCGCTCACCGATACCCACACGCCGTATTCCAG
This sequence comes from Kingella oralis, assembly GCF_014054985.1. Lineage (NCBI taxonomy): Bacteria > Pseudomonadati > Pseudomonadota > Betaproteobacteria > Neisseriales > Neisseriaceae > Kingella > Kingella oralis. Next base: position 995,992 of record NZ_CP059569.1, on the reverse strand, counting down.
CGTTTCTTCGTGGTCAATAATCGGAATGTCCAGCACCACGCGGATAAAGTAGTCGGTTTGCTCGGGATAGCGGATGATGCAAAAATTATCATCGCACTCGGCTTGGAACTGGGCGCGCTCCGCGGCGGAAAGCTCGGCATACGGGTCGGGCACAATAAAGCCCAGCGCGGGTAAATCTTCGTGTGTTTCGTGGCAAACGGTGCAAGTGTAGGTTGTTGAATGGTCTGTCATGGTGTTGTCCTTGTGATGATGCCGTTATCCATTTTCAGGCTGCCTTTTGATAATAATAGGCAGCCTGAAAACCATAAGGCAGCCTGAAAGCCCGCTCCAACCACGCCAGCAAACTACTCCGCTTCATGCCCTTCCATCACCACCTTCAACTCCTGATACAACGCGCGAAACGCCTTGGGCGGCTTGTTCAACTCCGCTTCCTTGCGTGCATTGCGAATCAGCGTACGCAGCGTGCCCACATCCGCGTGCGGAAAATCCGACACAAACGCCGTCAGCGCATCATCGCTTGCCAGCAAACGCGTCCGCGCCTGCTCCACCCGCTGCAAAAAGGCGTTATGCGCTTGGTTGTCGCCTTTGAGCTTCGCCAAAAAATCGCGTATCGGCGCGGGGTCAATATCGCGCATCAGCCGCCCGATGTATTGGCGCTGGCGTTTCAACGCGCTGTTGGAAGTAATCTTTTTATACTCGCGGATGGCATCCAGCAAATCCTCGGGCAGCGCGAGCTTTTTTATCGTTTCGCTGGATAACTCGGTTAATTCCATGCCCAAATCTTGCAGCGCGTCCATCTGTTTTTTCATTTGGGTTTTGCTTACCCATTCTTCTTCGTGTTGATTTTCCATAGCCGTTTGTCTTGTTTACAAAGGGCGCAATCATAGCAAAAAAACGTTGAGGCAGCCTGAAAAAGTCTTGCTATAACGCCGCCCTCCCTACCTCCATCCGCGCAATAATCCAGCGTTTCCGTCGCAAAAAATCGCCTTAATAGCCAAAAATTTAGCTTCTTTAATATTTTTTAACGCCCAAGCCGCCCGAAAACGGCTAAAATCCAGCCGTTTTTTGTTCGCTCAAACCCATTCAAGAGTATTCAATGTTCCAACACACCGCTGATGAACTCCAACAAGCCGCCCAAGCCGCGCTTGAACTTGCCAAACAAAAAGGCGCAACCGCCGCCGAAGTAGATTTAAGCGAATCGCTGGGGCAAAGCGTGCAAGTGCGCTGGCGCGAAATTGAACAAATAGAATATCAACAAGACAAATCGCTGGATATAACCGTGTTCGTGGGGCACAGCAAAGGCCGCGCCAGCACCGCCGATTTATCGCCCGCCGCCCTAGCCAGCACCGTTCAGGCTGCCTGCGACATCGCCCGCTACACCGCCGCCGACCCCTTTGCAGGTATTGCCGATGCCAGCCTAATGGCAACGCACATCGCCGATTTAGACCGCTACCACGAATGGGATTTATCCAGCGAAAACGCCATCGCCATCGCCAAAGAATGCGAAGAAGCCGCCCTATCCAGCGACAGCCGCATCAGCAATTCCGAAGGCGCAAGCATCAACACATCCCACTTTCAATTTGTCTATGCCAATTCGCACGGCTTTTGCCAACACCAGCGCGGCACTCGCCACAGCCTATCGTGCAGCGTGGTGGCCAGCGATGCCAACGGCATGGAACGTGATTATTGGTACGACATCGCCTGCGACCGCCAAGATTTAGACACCCCCGCCCACATCGGCAACATCGCCGCAGAGCGCGCCACCCGCCGCCTAGCCCCGCAAAGCGTTGCCACAGGCAGCTACCCCATTCTTTTTGACGCCACCGTTGCCAACAGCCTAATCGGGCATATTGTTGGCGGCTTAACAGGTGGCGCACTCTATCGCCAAAGCAGCTTCTTGCAAGACAGTCTCGGCACGCAAATTCTCCCCAGCTTCATCAGTTTACGCGAAGAACCGCACATCCCCCGCGCCCTAGGCAGCACCTATTTTGACAGCGAAGGCGTTGCCACCCAGCCGCGCTTTGTGATTGAAAACGGCATCGTGCGCGGCTATTTTTTAGACAGTTACAGCGCGCGCAAGCTCAAGCAAACCAGCACAGGCAACGCTGGCGGCGCACACAATCTATACCTAACCGCCACCGCCGAGAGCCAAGCGCAAATGCTCAGCCAAATGGGCACAGGCTTGCTCATCACCGAACTGATGGGACAAGGCGTGAACATGCTCACGGGCGATTATTCGCGCGGCGCAGCGGGATTTTGGGTAGAAAATGGCATCATCCGCCACCCCGTTTCCGGCATCACCATCGCAGGCAGCCTGAAAGAAATGTTGCGCAACATCGTCGCCACAGGCAGCGATTTCCGCCGCAACGCCAGCAGCAAAATCGGCTCAATTCTAATCAGCAACATGACTGTTGCAGGAGCATAACCATGACACGCCAACCACACATCTTTTTCATCATCCTCACCGCCGCCTTCGCGCCGCTGGCCGCCGATGCCTGCTCGCGCATGCAGCCCGTCGCCGCCTTCATCATGCTCAACGACCAAGACAGTGACCGCGCGCTGAACCCGACCGAATGGCTTGCCGCTGGCACGGGCGAAAACCTGATTGCCTCGTTCAAGCTCAACGACCCCGAAGAATTCGCCATCTACGACATCGACCGCAACGGCGTGGTGGAAGCGCGAGAATTGGGGTTTAACTCGGTACACTATCGCACCGACCCTTGCTTGCGCATCCAATCATCCAATTTTATGAACCTTAACGCCAGCAGCGTTGCCCTGCATTAAATCCGCTTAATAGGCAGCCTGAAAATGGAAAAGCAGCATTTTCAGGCTGCCTATTGGTGTATAGCATGAATGGCAAACAATTAGGCAGCCTGTGGAGCGAAGCGGAGTTGCGGCGCTAAAACTAAAATGAAGCGGCGACGGCTCGTCGCCAACTGGTGCAATCTGTCAGCGAGCCGCCGACGCTCCATCGTTTGCAGATTTGGCAAAGATTTCAGCCCGAAACGCCTGCGCGTATTGCGTATTGATACACGCCCGCCATCCCACCTACCATATAGGCAGCCTGAAAACCCCCGCCATACGCCAAACTCTTTTTCAGGCTGCCCCATCCCCCACCACAAGGAAACCCATCATGACCGACTACCTAATCGCCCACAGCCTCGACAACCAACCCATCCACCTGCATTCCCAACTCGCCAACCGCCACGGCTTAATCGCCGGCGCAACAGGCACCGGCAAAACCGTAACCCTGCGCAAACTCGCCGAAGCGTTTAGCCAAGACGGCGTACCCGTGTTTATGGCGGATGTGAAAGGCGACCTTTCAGGCATCTGCCGCGCGGGCAAAAACGAAGGCAAGGTTGCCGAGCGCATGACGCAATACGATTTGCCCGATGATTATTTGCAAGCGTTTCCCGTGCGCTTTTGGGATGTGTACGGCGAAACAGGCATCCCCGTGCGCGTGAGCATTTCCGCCATGGGCGCGATGCTGCTGGCGCGCCTGATGAACCTAAACGACACGCAAGAAGGCGTGTTAAACCTTGTGTTTAAAGTGGCAGACGACAAAGGCTGGCACCTGATTGACCTCAAAGACCTGCGCGGCGTGCTGCAATACGTTTCCGAACACGCCGCCGAGTTCCGCAACACCTACGGCAACGTTTCCGCTGCCAGCATCGGTGCCATCCAACGTCAGCTTTTGCAACTGGAAAGCGAAGGCGCAGACCGCTTTTTCGGCGAACCCGAGCTCAACCTGCAAGACTGGCTGCAAACCGACAACGGGCAAGGCATCATCAACATCCTCAACGCCGAAAAGCTGATGCGCTCGCCGCGCCTATACAGCGCATTTATGCTGTGGTTTCTTGCCGAATTGTTTGAAACGCTGCCCGAAGTGGGCGACCCCGAAAAGCCCAAATTTGTGCTGTTTTTTGACGAAGCGCATCTGATTTTTGACAACGCCGACAAAGTGCTGATTGAGCAAGTGGAACAATGCGTGCGGCTCATCCGCTCCAAAGGCGTGGGCGTGTATTTCGTTACCCAAAACCCGCTGGATTTGCCCGACACCGTGCTCGGGCAACTGGGCAACCGCGTGCAGCACGCCTTGCGCGCCTTTACCCCGCGCGACCAAAAAGCGGTGAAATCCGCTGCCGACACCTTCCGCAGCAATCCGCAACTCAACGTTGCCACCGCCATCACCGAGCTGGGCGTGGGCGAAGCGCTGGTGTCTTGCTTGGACGAAAAAGGGCAGCCTGAAATCGTGCAACGCGCGTTTGTCATGCCGCCGCAATCGCAGCTTGCACCGCTGCCCGAAGCCGAACGCAACGCCGCATTCCAAGCCGACAGCCTGTATCCCGTGTACAAAGATTTGGTGGATAATTTCTCCGCCTACGAAGCCTTGCAGCAATTAGCAGGCGAGCAAGCGCAAGCGGCAGAGAGCGCGAAAAAATCGGAAGACGGCTTGCTGGGCGGCTTCTTGGGCGGGCTGTTTGGCAGCCGCAAAAAAGCAGGCAAAGGCTTGGGCTACGATTTGGCAGACAGCGTGGGCAGCCAAATCAACAAGCAAGTTACCAAAGCCATCAGCCGCAGCATCATGGGCGTGATTAAAAATATGTTGAAATAAGGTATAATCGCCCCCGTTTCAGGCAGCCTGAAAGCACTTTTTCAGGCTGCCTCATTATTTATGGACTTTATGTCCACACCATCAAGCCTAAACGTTGACAAATCGCCAACGCACTATTATCAGGCAGCCTGAAACGCCGTTCTCCGCGCTATTCGTTTCGCGTCGCCCAAACTCACACCCCTGCCCCACCCATGATTGCCAGAATTTTCAAATCCCCAAAATCCCCCGCGCCCCAAGCCAAAAAAGTGGCAAAAAAAACCAGCAACAGCCGCGCCCCGCAAGCTAAGAAAACCACCGCCAAGCCGCTGAACCCCAAGGCGAAAAGCAAAGCCGCCGATGCGCCGCGCAAGCAGCCCAAAACCGTGCTGTCTGTGCAACATGGCGGCAGCAGCGCCGAGCGCGACCGCAATTTAACAGGCGACACGCTGTGGCTGTTTGGCTTGGTGGCGACCATCTATGCCGCCATCGCCCTGCTCACGTTTACCATGCGCGACCCCTCTTGGTCGCGCAGCGTGCCGCATTTGGGCATGGTAAAAAATTTAGCGGGCTTGCTGGGCGCGTATTTGGCAGATATTGCCTATTATTTATTTGGCTTTTCGGCGTGGTGGTGCATCATCGCGGCGGGCGTGGCGTTGTATCGCACGTTTCGCCCGCTGGTGGATGCGGGGATGCCGCCGTATAAAAAACTCAACGCGGGCATTGGTTTAGGCATGATGATGATTGCCAGCCCTGTGCTGGAAGCGTTTGCGTTTAACGCGCATTTGGATAAATCGCTGCCCTTTGGCGCGGGCGGTTTGGTGGGCTCGCTCACCGCAGCGGGCATGAACCATATGCTCGGCAGAGTGGGCGGCGCGTTTGTGTTGGTGATTTTGGTGCTGCTGTCGCTGTCGTTTATCGTACAGATTTCGTGGCTGGACTTTATGGAAAAATTGGGCGTGCAGCTGGAACGCTTTTTCCGCGCTGTGTTCAGTCAAAAAGACCGCTTGACGCAGCCTGAAATCATCGCCGAAACCAAATTGCAACCGCGCGTGTTGGCGGAAGTGGAAAACATCATCGCCGAGCCTGTGGCGCAAAAAATCAGCAGCACCAGCAACCGCAAGAAAATGGCGGTAACCATTGCCAACCCCGCGCAGCAGTCCAACCGCCGCGCGCCTGCCGAGCCTGCCATCAGGCAGCCTGAAAACGGCATCTACCGCCTGCCCGACTTAGGCAGCCTGAAAATCCCCGAAAACCAAAACGTGATACTTGCCAGCGAAGAGCAGCTGCGCCAAACGGGCAAGCGCATTGAAGCCAAGCTTGCCGAGTTCGGCATCCATGTGGACGTGGTTTCCGCCACCGCAGGGCCAGTCATCACGCGCTATGAAATCATCCCCGCCAAGGGCGTGAAAGGCAGCCAAATTGTGAACTTGGCAAAAGATTTGGCGCGCTCGCTGGCGGTGCAATCGGTGCGCGTGGTGGAAACCATTGCGGGCAAAAACACCATGGGCATCGAGCTGCCCAACGAACACCGCCAAGAAGTGCTGCTGCACGAGATTTTCACCGCCGATGTGTTTGCCGATGCCAAATCCAAATTGTCCGTGGCGCTGGGTAAGGATATTGCTGGCGATGTGGTGGTGGGCGATTTGGCGAAAATGCCGCATTTGCTGGTGGGCGGTATGACCGGCTCGGGCAAATCAGTGGGCGTGAACGCGATGATTATGTCCATGCTGTTTAAAGCCACGCCCGATGAAGTGCGCTTTATTATGATTGACCCGAAAATGCTGGAATTGAGCATTTATGACGGCATCCCGCACTTGCTTTGCCCCGTGGTAACCGATATGCGCGAGGCGGGCAACGCGCTTAACTGGTGCGTTGCCGAAATGGAAAAACGCTACCGCCTGCTTTCTTATGCGGGCGTGCGCAATTTGGCGAGCTACAACGAGAAAATTCAGGCTGCCCAAGCGGCGGAAAAACCGCTGTTTAACCCGTTCAGCCTGAACCCCGATGAACCCGAGCCGCTGGAAAAACTGCCGCAGATTGTGGTGGTAATTGATGAGCTGGCGGATTTGATGATGACCGAGAAAAAAGCGGTGGAAACGCAAATCGCCCGCTTGGCGCAAAAAGCCCGCGCCGCAGGCATCCACATGATTATCGCCACGCAACGCCCCAGCGTGGATGTCATCACAGGCTTAATCAAAGCCAACGTGCCCACGCGCATGGCGTTCACCGTGCAAAGCCGCATAGATAGCCGCACCATCCTAGACCAAATGGGCGCGGAAGATTTGCTCAAATACGGCGATTTGCTGTTCTTGCAACCTGGCAACGCCGAGCCAACCCGCTTGCAAGGCGCGTTTGTGAGCGATGATGAAGTGCATCGCGTGGTGGATTTCATCAAGCAGCAAGCCGAGCCCAATTATGTGGACGGCATCTTAACGGGCGAAGCCACCGAAGAAACCAACCAGTTTATCCACCCCGAAGCCAGCAGCAACCACGGCGACGACTTGTTTGACCAAGCCGTGCAGTTTGTGGTGAGCACGCGCAAAACGTCTATTTCATCGCTGCAACGCCAGCTACGCATCGGCTACAACCGCGCTGCCAATTTGATGCAAGCCTTGGAAGACGAAGGCATTGTTTCGCCCGCGGGCGTGGACGGCAAACGCAGCATTTTGTCGCGCACCGAGTAAACAATTTTTCAGGCTGCCTTTGGCATAACAACCATCCAGCAAAGGCAGCCTGAAAATGGATTGATGCGCTCTGGCAAAACCCAAACGCCAACACAACACGCCTTTTATCCGTTTTCAGGCTGCCTTATTCCGCAAAAGCAAAACGCCCCATCATCTATAATCAACAAGGAAACGCCATGTCTAAAATCCTACTCTCCGCTCTATTGCTCGCGCTGCCCATTGCCAGCTTCGCCGCGCCCAAAGGCAAACCAACCATTGCGCCCAAAGCCAGCGATTTTATCGGCAACTGGCAATGCCACGCCCAAATGGGCGATGAAGTGCAAGACGACAGCACCATACAATTCAAACCCAACGCGCGTTACACCAGCCAAGAAACGCTTATCTTCCGCATAGATGCGCCCAGCGAAAAAGGCTCATCCCAACCCAGCAAAAACGACAAAATCAACTATCAATACAAGCTAACCGCAAACGGCAAATGGAGCGTGCGCGGCAATATTCTCACTTTCCATGACCAAAAAATCACCAAGCTTCACAAACACCCAGCCGCCACGCCTGATGTGCCCCGTGCAACCGATTCGCCCGAAGCCGCGATGGACAAACAGCTCGTTAGCATTTTGCAAAACAGAACCAGCGAATCCTATCGCATACTCACCTTCACCCCCGATTTGTTCACGCTCACCAACGCCGCCAATCCCCCGCTAATGGGCATGGCATGCCAACGCATCAAAAAATAACAACACACAGGCTGCTTTTGTTTACAGCAAAGGCAGCCTGAAAGCGAACACACATTAACCACGAAACACCCACCACAACACCATGCCCACCGCCGCCCAAATCAACGCCCTGCTCCCGCAAACCCAATGCCGCGAATGCGGTTTTTCAGGCTGCCTGCCCTACGCCCAAGCCATCGCTGGCGGACAAGCGCCCATCAACCTTTGCGCTCCGGGTGGTGCTATCGTTATCCGCGACCTTGCCCAGCTTTTACGGCAGCCTGAAATCGCCCCCGCCAAAACGCAAACGCCCGCACTCGCATGGATAGACGAAGCCGTCTGCATCGGCTGCACCGCCTGCATCCGCGCCTGCCCCGTGGATGCCATTATGGGCGCGAGCAAACAAATGCACACCGTGTTAGCCGACGAATGCACAGGCTGCGGCTTATGCGTTGCCCCCTGCCCCGTGGACTGCATTTATATGCGCCCCACCGCCGCTGCCCCGCTCCCGCAAGCGCGCGTGTTAAGCAAAGATTCACACGCCGCCGAGCGTTTTCAGGCTGCCCAACACGCCCAAGCCCGCTACGAAAACCAAACCGCGCGCAAACAGCGCACCGAAGCCGAGCGCAAACAAAAAGCCGCCGCCTACCAAGCCAAACTCGCCGCCCACCCAAGGCAGCCTGAAAACGAAGGCAACGCGTTGGAGCGAAACCAAAACGAACCAAACAAGCGCAACGAGTTTCCGAAAAAACAAAACGAGCGCAACGAATTACGACAAAACCCAAACGAACCCAACAAATCGCAGCACCCCCCCAAATCCCCCAGCCTCAGCCCCGCCGATTTAATCGCCCAAGCCATGCAGCGCGCGCAAAAACAAAGCAACGAGCGCATCGTGCCCAGCAACCACAGCGACTTCCGCCAAAACCAAATCCGCGAAGCCCAACAACGCGCCACTTACCGCCGCTACCAACGCGATGCCCAATACGGCACGCCCGCCGAAAAAGCCGCCGCCATCGAATGGCTGCGGCAACACAAAGCGGAACAAGAAGCGCGCGAAGCCGCAAACCAACAGGCAGCCTGAAAACAGATTTGCAAGCCATTGCGCCCGCCCAACCATTTTCAGGCTGCCGCACCCGCCCGATGCAGCCTGAAACCCAAACCCACATCCCCAGCAAGGAATCATCTCATGTCCAAACCCAAAAGCGGTCTCGGCAGAGGCCTAGACTCCCTCATCGCCCTATCCGGCAACCTCCCGCCCGCCGAGCAAGACAACCGGCTCACCCACATCCCCATTACCCAAATCCGCCCCAGCCGTTACCAAGCCCGCACCCAGTTTGACGACGACAGCCTGCAAGAACTCGCCGACAGCATCAAAGCCCAAGGCATCATCCAGCCCATTACCGTGCGCGAATACGGGCTGGACAACTACGAACTCATCGCAGGCGAACGCCGCCTACGCGCCGCCCAGCTCGCAGGCTTAACCGAAGTGCCCGTCGTCATCAAACACATCAACGACAAAACCGCGATGGCGATGGGCTTAATTGAAAACATCCAGCGCGAAAACCTAAACCCCATAGAAGAAGCTCAAGGCTTGCGCCGCCTCATCGACGAATTTGAGCTCACCCACGAAGCCATCGCCCAAGCCATCGGGCGCAGCCGCAGCACCATCACCAACAGCCTGCGCCTGCTCAAACTGCCCGAGCCCATCCAAGACATGATGGCGCAACACCACCTAGAAATGGGACACGCCCGCGCCCTCATCAACCTCCCCGTGCAGCAGCAGCTAGAACTGGCGCACAAAGCCGTAAAAAACGCATGGTCGGTGCGCGAAACGGAACGGCGCAGCCAAGAAATCCTGAAAGACAAACCCGCCCCCGCCCAACCCCACCCCGATATTCAACACATCGCCGAGCAGCTCACCGAAAAACTCGGCGTGCTGGTGGAAATCAAAACCCGCAACCAAAAATCAGGGCAAATCATCCTCAAATTCAACAGCCCCGAGCAATTTGAACAACTGCTGGAACACTTATAAAATCCCGTTTTTTCCATCCCCGCCAAGGAACCACCATGAAAATCCTCGTAACAGGCGGCGCAGGCTTTATTGGCTCCGCCGTTGTGCGCCACATCATCAACCACACGCAAGACAGCGTGGTCAATCTGGACAAACTTACCTACGCAGGCAATCTGGACAGCGTCAGCAGCGTGGCAAACAGCGAGCGATACGCCTTCGTGCAAGCCGACATCTGCGACCGCGCCGCGCTGGATAAAATCTTCGCCGAGCACCAACCCGATGCGGTGATGCACCTTGCCGCCGAAAGCCATGTGGACCGCAGCATCGACAGCGCAGGCGAATTCATCCAAACCAACATCGTCGGCACGTTCACGCTGTTGGAAGCCGCCCGCGCCTACTACCAAACGCTGCCTGAAAACCGCCAAGCCGCCTTCCGCTTCCACCACATCTCCACCGACGAAGTCTACGGCGACCTGCACGGCACAGACGACCTGTTTACCGAAACCACGCCCTACGCCCCATCCAGCCCCTATTCCGCCAGCAAAGCCAGCAGCGACCACCTTGTGCGCGCATGGCGACGCACCTACGGCTTGCCCACCATCGTAACCAACTGCTCCAACAACTACGGCTGCTACCACTTCCCCGAAAAACTCATCCCGCACATGATTCTCAACGCGCTGGATGGCAAGCCGCTGCCCGTGTATGGCGATGGCAAGCAAATCCGCGACTGGCTTTATGTAGAAGACCACGCCCGCGCGCTGTATTTGGTAGTAACGCAAGGCAGAATCGGCGAAACCTACAACATCGGCGGTTTCAACGAAAAACAAAACATTGAAGTCGTGCGCACCATCTGCCAATTGCTAGAAGAACTCGCGCCCAACAAACCCCAAGGCATCGCCCATTATGCCGACCTAATCACCCACGTTACCGACCGCGCAGGACACGACGTGCGCTACGCCATAGATGCCAGCAAAATCCAACGCGAGCTGGGCTGGGCACCGCAAGAAACCTTTGAAAGCGGCATCCGCAAAACCGTGCAATGGTATTTGGACAACCAAGCATGGTGGCAGCGCGTGCTAGATGGCAGCTACAAGCTAGAACGCCTTGGCAAAGCCGAATAACGCCGCTATCGGCTGTTTACCCGTTTTCAGGCTGCCTATGCTGTTGAATCCATAGGCAGCCTGAAAACGTGCAGCGCACCATAACCCCCTCTGCGGCAGCCTGAAAACCAGTTTTGCCGCCCCTTAACGCCATTCCCACAAGAGCCCAATATGACCGACACTCCACACAATCCCCCCCACCGCAGCATCAAATCCTACGTTCTGCGCCAAGGGCACATGACCCCCGCCCAACAAAAAGCCATTGACGACAACTGGGCAAGCATCGGCATTGATTTTCAGGCTGCCCCGCTGGATTTAACCACCATCTTCCAACGCCCCAACCCCAAAGTATTAGAAATCGGCTTCGGCATGGGCGTTGCCACCGCCCAAATCGCCCAACGGCTGCCCGACACCGACTTTCTCGCCATCGACGTACACGGGCCGGGCGTAGGCAACCTCTGCAAACTCATCGCCGAGCAACGCCTCAGCAACATCCGCGTGATGCGCCACGATGCCGTAGAAGTGGTAGAAAAAATGTTGCCCGACAACAGCCTAGACGGCATCCACATCTTCTTCCCCGACCCATGGCACAAAAAACGCCACAACAAACGCCGCCTCATCCAAGCCCCCTTTGTCGCCAAGCTGCTGCCCAAGCTCAAAAGCGGCGGCTACATCCATCTGGCAACCGATTGGCAAGAATATGCCGAGCAAATGCTGGCGGTACTGCAAAGTTTCCCCGAGCAACTTACCAACACCGCCACCGACTTCGCCCCCACCCCAGATTACCGCCCCGAAACCAAATTTGAAGCCCGAGGCAAACGCTTGGGGCATGGCGTGTGGGATTTGGTGTTCCGCAAAAAATAACGCGCAACGATAAGGCAGCCTGAAAAAGGATTTTTCCCTTTTCAGGCTGCCTTTGTATGGATTACCCCTATTCCGCGCCCTACCCCGCAGCAAATAATGCAGCAACCGATCGCCGCGCAAATATAGTCGCTCCAATTAAGCCTTATACAGCGTTGGCTCGTCTTGCTGTACTACTTTACTTGTACTATCTGCGACTCGCCGCCTTGTATAAGACTTAATTGGAACGACTATATCCATCGCGCGTTAAAGCGATTACCCTGACAGCGCACGGCTTGCCAGCAAGCCGTAAGAGGCGCGGGGCAAGCATTTCAGGCTGCCCAACGTTTGCACCCGCGTTCAATTATGATGCCGCACCTCGTTTCAGGCTGCCTCAATGGAGCGGCGACGGCTCGTAGCCAATCACGCATTTAAACAGCATCACGCTTGCAACAAATAGGCAGCCTGAAAACAAAAAACGCTTCGTGTTGCGCCAAACGGTTTTGTTGTTGAATAGTTTGTAGGTCGGGCATTTATGCCCGACAAATCCCGTTCGCCAAGTTCGGGCATAAATGCCCGACCTACCGCTCTACACCCAAAAGCCAGCCACAAAGCACTAACCCATTTTCAGGCTGCCTCATCCCGAAACAACACCCTATCCGCCCACCAAACCAACAGCACAATCGGCACGCCCAGCGCAGCGGTAAACAAGAAAAACCCCGTGTAATCAATCTGCTTCACAATCGCGCCCGAATAGCCGCCGATGGTTTTGGGCAACAGCGTCATCAGCGAAGAAAACAGCGCGTATTGCACCGCCGTAAAGCGGATGTTGGTGAGCGCCGATAAAAACGCCACAAACACCGTGCCCGCCAAGCCCGCGGCAAAATTATCCAGTCCCACCGCCGTGTACATCAGCGGCACATCATGCCCGCGCATCGCCAGCCACACAAACAGCAAATTAGTCGCCGCCGCCGCCACCGCGCCCAGCATCATCATGTTCATCAAGCGAAACCGCTGCGCCAACACGCCGCCCGCAATGCCGCCCAAAATAGACATCGCCACGCCAAACGTTTTCACCGCGCTGGCAATCTCCACCTTGCTAAACCCCATATCGGCGTAAAACACATTAGAAATAACGCCCGACACAATATCCGAAATGCGATACAGCCCAATCAACGCCAGCAACAGCGCGGCGCGTTTGCCATAGCGGGCAAAAAAATCCGCCAGCGGTGCCACCCACACACGGCGCACCACCTCGGCGCGCACCAGCTTGGCACGAACCGCCACAAAGCCCACCGCCACCGCCGCCAGCAGCGAACCCGCCAGCCGCAGCGTTTCCCACAGCAACGCCGCCACAGGCGAAGCCGCGTTTTCAGGCAGCAACCCATTGATTTGACGAAACGCCCACACAAACGCCAACACCGCCAGCACAAACATCGCCAGCAAGCGCAGATTATCATCCACGCCCTGCCCCGCCGTTTGCGCTTGCTGCCCCGCAGGCTCGCGCACCCACAGCGTTGCCGCCACGCCCACCAGCATCGTCGCCGCCATCGCCCAATAAGTCTGCTGCCACGCGCTGTACACATAATGCGCCTTGGTTGAACCCAGCCATTGCGCCAGCATCAACGACCCCGCCCCCGCCACAATCATGCCCAGCCGATAGCCTGCCGTGTAGGTGGACGACATCACCGATTGCATCGCGCTGTCATCAGGCGCGGCTTCAATGCGATACGCATCAATCACCACATCTTGCGTGGCAGACGAAAAGCCCAGCAGCACCGCGCCCCAAGCCATCGCGTTCAGGCTGCCTGAAAACTGCGGATTGATGGACGACATCAACACAATCGCCACAATAATCAACCCCTGCGCCAGCAACAACCAACCGCGCCGCTTGCCCAACACGCGCGACAGTAGCGGCACAGGCAGCGCATCAATCAGCGGCGACCACACGAATTTAAACGAATAGCCCAACGCCGCCCAGCTGAACATGGTAACCGTTTCGCGCTGCACGCCCGCTTCCAGCAACCACAACGACAGCGTAGAAAAAATCAACAAAATAGGAATGCCCGCAGAAAAGCCAAGCAGCAGCAAGGCGATGGCGCGGCGGTCTTGATAGCCTTTAAGCGAATGAGCGAACGTTTGCATGGGACGGATGGGATGGGGTGGAAAGAAAGCGCGGATTATAGCATTCGGGCGGGGCAGGCGTTTTCAGGCTGCCTATGCCCGCGCGGATGGATAATGGCGGCATAGAGGCAGCCTGAAACCTTTACAAAAGCCTTGGGGACGGTCTGCGTAGCGAAGCGGCGTTGCGAAACTAAAAGGCAGTACAACAGCAAAGGCAGCCTGAAAACAAGAAACGCCGTTATTCCAACGCAGGCGGAAATCTTGTTTGATATTCGGAAACGATTGTAAAAACAAACTGTTGTCTCAGGTCGGGCATTGATGCCCGACAAACGCCGACCTGTTTACTGAATACGCCGCAACCTAAAATATCGGGCAAACGTCGGGCATCAATGCCCGACCTACGAACTGGGCACGTTCGGCTATCAGGCGGCGTTGCAGTTTGTGGCGCGGCAGAAATAAGTTTCGGGCCTGCAAGCCCTTTATCCTGCCCCGCCAAAACAAAAACAGGGCGGATATATCCGTCCCTCCTGCAAAACACCCCGTTCAGGCAGCCTGAAAACCGCTATTTCACGGCATAACGCAATAGGGTTTTGCGTTTTTCGGGCGCAGTGCGGTTGGCATTGCTCAGATAAATTTCGCGATGGATATCGCTGCGGCGCTGCAAACCGTGCTCCCTGCAGAAACGGTCCATTTCGGCGAACGAACGCGGTTCGTCGTCAAACGCACCGATGTGCAGGATGCTGACGCACCGACCGTCCGACATACTCCCGAAGCGGACTTCTTCATAAAGCGGATTGGGCTTTTTGACGCGCGTTTTGGCCAGCGCATCCTGCCACATTTCGGGGGTGATGAAATCGGGCTGGGCAATCATGATGGTGTATTCCAGACTGTTTTTGTCCAATGCGCCCTGTCCTGCCTGCGTTTTCTGCCGCCACACGCCTTCCAGCGGATAAACGGCAAAGTCATCGACCTCCCGCCCTGCGGCGGTTTTTTTGTATCCCATCTTGACGGCATAGGCCAAACTGTACAGCGTGCCCACGCGTTCGGAAAAATCGGCGGCATTGGGGTTGCCTTCGCCGTCTATCATGATGAACTGCTGTGCGGGAACATCCAGCAAAACGGGTTCGATTTTGATGCCGTATAGGTTTTTGTGGGATTTTTTCCATTCCTGTTTCACGATAATCTCCTTATCTTATCCAGTGCGTTTCAGGCTGCCGTATGCGTTATATAAATATACATTTGTTTTGTCACTATTTTGCATTTAATTTGTCATACTAATTTCATAAGACATATAGGACAAAATGGAGGCTGTCAGCTATTTTTAACTGAGAAATAATCCTGAATAAACCTAATTTTATTCCCCTTTCTCATACCGTGATGGCACGCCAAAAGCCGTTTCATGTCCGAGAATGTGCCGTCAAGCAGATTGGTCGTGTTCGGGAGGTTCAAATCAGGATAACGCTCAAATACAAACAAGTCATCCAAATTGCGTTTCAAGCTGAAGTATGCACTCCTGATGTTCTTGTGTGTGTAATGCGATTTGCCTGTTTCAGGGTTAAAGGTGCGTTCGTTCAAATAGCTTTGGTATTGCTCAAACCACGTTTGCAGATTGCGTTCAAAGTCGGATTGCTTGCTGTTTTTCAACGTCAATGCCAACCGCCATAGCGTTTTGCCCGCTTCGGTTTTCGGGTTGCGCGTTAAATAGCGGGCAATGGTTTTAACCTGATGAAACTGACACAGCTGCACGGGAATATCGGCAAATATCTGCGCCAACCCGCGCCGCCCGTCGCAAACGATGCTTTGTATTTTAATGCCTTTGGCTTTCAGGCTGCCTATTGCGGTGAAATACAATTCGTTGGTTTCGTATTTGACTTCGCTAACGGATAGGGCTTTGCCGCTGATGCTGTCCATTAAAACCATGATGCCAAAGCTGCGTTCAAAGTAGGTGGTGTCCATGATGATGTTGGCTGCCGTAGGAGTAGTGAAATGCGCCTTAATTTGAACCTTTTTGAGATGCCTCAGAATGGTCTGCCGGCTGCATCCGTAAGTTTTGGCAAGCTGTGCGGCGGTTTGTTTGCCTGCGCCGTATGCCTGCCCTATTTCCTGCGGATTAAGCCGTCTGCCGCCATCAAACTGTCTGCCGCAAGTATGGCATTTGTAGCGTTGTTTGCCGTTTCGGCTGCCGTTCTTTTTGACTTGTTTTGAGCCGCAAAAAGGGCATTTTTTGTGTTCAAAGCCTTTGACCTCTTTTAAAGCCTTATAGGATAAGGCTTGCGGGGATTTTTAGCCTCCATTTTGTTACTTACGCCGCGGATAACATAAAGGCAGCCTGCGACCGAAGGAAGTCCCTTTGGGGAAAACGGCTGTGATTTATTTTCAGGCTGCCTCGTCCATTCAATCATCCCCGCGCGTTCAATACCAATCCTGCGGCACATCCGCCAAGCCTTGCACCGCCGCCACCTGCGCCGCCCAGCCTGCCGCCTGCGGCAACACATGGGCAAAATACGCCTGCGCTGTGTGCTGTTGCGCGTGGTAAAACGCTGCACCGAACAGGTTTTCCTGCTTGCCTGCCAGCGCGTCCGCTGCGGCTAAATACGCTCGCGCCAGCTCAATCGCGCCGAGCGTTGCGCCCATTTGCTGCAAATAGGCATGGGCGGCGAAGCCGGTGTTTTCCCCAAAGGGACTTCCTTCGGTTGCAGGCTGCCTTTGGGAGTAATCCACAATATGCGCCACGCTTTGCTCTGCCAGCGCGATAGCTTGGCGCAGCGCGTGGGCAAGCGTGGGGGCGAGTGCATCGGCAAGGGTTTTGCCCTCGGCGAGCAGCTTCAACGGCAATGCGCCTTGGTTGCCTGTGGTTTTGCGCCCTGCCAAATCGGCAGCCTGAATGCCGTTGGTGCCTTCGTAAATTGGTGTGATGCGGACATCGCGCATCAGTTGCGCCACGCCGCTTTCTTCCACATAGCCCGCGCCGCCGTAAATTTGGATGGCTAGGTTGGTGAGCAACACGCCGTTGTCGGTGAGCCATGCTTTGATGATGGGGATGAAAAAATCCAACTCGCGCTCGGCTTGTTTACGCGCCACGTTGTCCGCCAAGCCTTCCGCCAAGTCAAACAACGCCGCCGCGCGCAGATACAGCGCGCGCTGGGCAGCAAGCGTGGCTTTTTGCACAGCGAGCATGCGGCGCACGTCGGGGTGGGCAATGATGGCGACATCGCGCCCATCTATCGCGCCTTGCACGCGCTCGGCGGCGTAGGCGCGGGCGTTTTGGTAGGCGCGTTCGGCAACGGCGTGTCCTTCAATGCCCACGTTGAGCCGCGCGGCTTTCATCATGGTGAACATATACGCCAAGCCTTTGCCTGCGCGCCCCACCAAATAGCCCGTTGCGCCGTCAAACTGCATGGTGCAGGTGGGGCTGGCGTGGATGCCGAGCTTGTGTTCCAAGCCCACCGCGTGCACCGCATTGCGCGCGCCCAAGCTGCCGTCGGCGTTGAGCAAAAATTTCGGCACGATAAACAAAGAGATGCCCTGCACGCCCGCTGCCGCATCGGGCAGCCGCGCCAGCACCAGATGGACGATGTTTTCGGTGAGCTCTTGCTCGCCCCAAGTAATGAAGATTTTTTGCCCCGTGATGCGGTACGCGCCGTTGCCATCGGGCGCGGCTTGCGTGGCAACGTGCGCCAAATCCGAACCCGCGTTGGGCTCGCTTAAATTCATTGTGCCGCTCCATTGCCCCGCGCACATTTTCGGCAAATATGCCGCTTGCTGCTCTGCGCTGCCATGCTTGCGGATGGCATCAATCGCACCCAGCGTGAGCATCGGCAGCAGCGACAGCGACAAATTTGCCGCGCACCACATCTCTTCGCACGCGGCAGACACCACCGCCGGCAAGCCTTGCCCGCCAAACTCCGCCGGCGCGCGCAATCCCGCCCAGCCTGCTTCGCAAAATTGGCGATATGCCGCCGCCAAATCAGCGTGCGTGTGCACTTTGCCGTCTGCCAGCTTTACGCCGTGCACATCGCCCGTGCGGTTGGTGTGCGCCCAAGATTGTTCGGCGAACTTGGCGGCTTCATCCAACACCGCCGCCACCGTGTCGGCATCCAGTTCCAACTCTTGCGCGGCAGGCAGTTGCAAAACATCGGCGAGTTTGCCGTGGGTGCGCAGGGCGAAATTGAGTTCGTTTAAGGGGGCTTGGTAGCGCATGGCTGGCTCCTATGTTGAGATAACGGCTTCATTTTAACACGGCAAGCGCACTGCTTTCGGCATTGACGGCAGCCTGAAACACAGCTTGCCACACGCTTTGCCGCACGGCAAAAGGCAGCCTGAAAACCGGTAATCCGTTTTCAGGCTGCCTCAATGCTCGGGCATCATGCCGACGATTTGCCGCCGAACTTCTGCCAAGCCTTTTCGTGAAAATAAAACGCCACCGTGTTCACCATCGGCTCAACCAACGCCACCGCGCTGGAAATCCCCAAGCTGCCGGTCAAAACATACGCCACGCCAAACGCCACGCTAAAATGCAACACCGCAAAAGTAAACGTTTTTTTCATTGTTGTGCTCCCAAGAAATGTTAAGTACACAAATGATAGTCTTTCTTATTTAATCGCGCCACTGGTTTTACATATTGCCGCGATAGCCGGTTTCAGGCTGCCTATGCTGTTAGAAGTTACACCGCGAAAATATGCTAAAATCGCGCCCTTTGCATAAATTAACAAACCAACAAGGATAAAACATGATCTCCACCAACGGCATCACCATGCAGTTTGGCGCCAAGCCGCTGTTTGAAAACGTATCCGTCAAATTCGGCGAAGGCAACCGCTACGGCCTCATCGGCGCCAACGGCTCGGGCAAGTCCACTTTTATGAAAATCCTCGGCGGCGATTTGGAGCAGACCAGCGGCGAAGTCGCCATAGAAAACGGCGTGCGGCTGGGCAAGCTGCGCCAAGACCAGTTTGCCTATGAGGATATGCGCGTGCTGGACGTAGTCATGATGGGGCACACCGAAATGTGGGCGGCAATGACCGAGCGCGACGCGATTTACGCCAACCCCGATGCCAGCGAAGACGACTACATGCACGCCGCTGAATTGGAAGCGAAATTTGCCGAATACGACGGCTACACCGCCGAAGCCCGCGCGGCGGAGCTGTTAAGCGGCGTAGGCATCGACGAGAGCCTGCACAACGCCACCATGAGCGAAGTCGCGCCCGGCTTCAAACTGCGCGTGCTGCTGGCGCAAGCCCTGTTTTCCAAACCCGATGTGCTGCTGCTGGACGAGCCGACCAACAACTTGGACATCAACACCATCCGCTGGCTGGAAGGCGTGCTGAACCAATACGACAGTACCATGATTATCATCTCGCACGACCGCCACTTTCTGAACGAAGTCTGCACCCACATGGCGGATTTGGACTACAACACCATCACCATCTACCCCGGCAATTACGACGACTATATGCTCGCCTCCGCCCAATCGCGCGAACGCGCCCTGAAAGACAACGCCAAAGCCAAAGAAAAATTGCAGGAATTGCAAGAGTTTGTCGCCCGCTTCTCCGCCAACAAATCCAAAGCCCGCCAAGCCACCAGCCGCTTGAAACAGGCGGACAAAATCAAAGCCGAAATGGTGGAAGTCAAACCCTCCACCCGCCAAAACCCCTACATCCGCTTTGAAACCGACGAGAAAAACAAGCTGCACCGCCAAGCGGTTGAAGTGGAAAACCTCGCCAAATCGTTTGACAAAACCCTGTTTGAAAAACTGTCGTACATCTTGGAAGCAGGGCAGCGGCTGGCGATTATCGGCCCGAACGGTGCGGGCAAATCCACCCTGCTCAAACTCTTGGCAGGTGCGTTTGACGAGCAATATTCAGGCAGCCTGAAACCCGACGTGGGCAGCATCAAATGGGCGGAAAAAGCCACCATCGGCTACTACCCGCAAGACCACGAAGCCGATTTTGACTGCGACATGGATTTGAGCCAATGGATGCGCCAATGGGGGCAGGAAGGCGACGACGAACAAGTAATCCGCGGCACACTCGGGCGGCTGCTGTTCGGCAGCAACGACGTCGTCAAAAACGTGCGCGTGCTCTCCGGCGGCGAAAAAGGCCGTATGCTCTACGGCAAACTGCTGCTGTTAAAACCCAACGTGCTGATTATGGACGAGCCGACCAACCACATGGACATGGAAAGCATCGAGTCGCTGAATATGGCGTTGGAAAAATACAACGGCACGCTGATTTTCGTCTCGCACGACCGCCAGTTTGTATCGTCGCTTGCCACGCAGATTATTGAATTGGACGGCAACGGCGGCTATGAGCATTATCTGGGGGATTACGAGAGCTATTTGGCGAAGAAAGGGGTTTGATTGGTAAAAAGGCAGCCTGAAAACAGAGTTTGAACGTTTCAGGCTGCGTTTTTATATACTCTTCTCACAACCCTTGTTCACAACATCTTTACAGGAATTGTAGTTAAACCAACAGAAGAAAATGCATACAACCAGCCTGAAAAGCCCAGCAGAAAATAAATGTAAATTTTAAACCGCTTTATGTTTCGTTTTGACAACAATTGCAAAAATCTCAATTGACAATTTTTTAAAACAGAATTTAATATTCAACATATTAAAAAAGGGGCTTAGGAAGCAAAATCACCCAAATCAGTGATAATCTTCTGAAATGAAATTAAAAAAAACAAGTACCAAAAGTTCAGCAAAATTTCTGAACCACAATTTCGTCAAATTCTACGGCTATTTGCCTTGGATTTGACTGCTTCTGATACTGCCAGATTAACCGGCATCAGTGTCAGAAGTATCAACACGCTATTCTTAAAATTACGGCAACGGTTAGCTGCTGAATGTGAGCAGCAAACTCCTTTTGATGGTGTTGTTGAACTTGACGAATCCTACTTTGGTGCGAAGCGTATTCGTGGCAAACGCGGACGCGGTGCTGGTGGTAAAACCATCGTCTTTGGGGTACTTAAACGGGGCGATAAGGTCTATACGGAAATCGTATCCGATGCCCCCAAAGCCACGCTACAAAAGGTTATACGCGGACATATCTCCATTGAGAGCGTCATCAATACTGACGGATGGCGCGGTTATCATGGTTTGATTGATATGGGATTTGCAAAGCATTTTAGGGTGTATCACGGGCAAAATGAGTTTGCTCGTGGAGCGCAACACATTAACGGTATTGAGTCGTTTTGGAGTTATGCGAAACACCATCTGATACACAACATGGTGTAGCAAAACATACGTTTTACTTGCATCTGAAAGAAACTGAATTTCGCTTCAATCACAGGCATGATGATTTGTACAAAGTACTGCTGAAAATGTTGCGGAATGATCCTTTAAAATGATTTTTGCTTCCTAAGCCCCTAAAAAATAGTGCTAAATCAGATTATGATTCGAAATTGCAAGGTAATTACATGAAAAACCAGGTGATGATTTTGTTGTGTGCCTTAACTCTTTCAAGCTGTGGCAAAGAGCAATTTTCAAACAAAGAAAATGATGCCATAAATAACAAAATCAAACAGTTTATTTAAAATCAAAAGTCTCAAATCAAATTATGCCTGCTTCCCTGCCCAATTATCTTAATTTAGGAGGGTTCTCCTTTTGAATTTGAGAAGTTTAATAGTATTTAACTATATCGTAAGAGTAAAAAAAATGGGTAGAAAATAAATATATTATAATAATACTTTATAAGTATGAAATAAATATGCTCAACTTAAAATAAAATTTTTTAGGTACGCAAAATGGGTTTTTTAATCGTAATGTTATGGATGATAATTTTCTTATTTTTGGCTGCTCATTTTTGTGCTTTATTGGAATGTTTATTTGTTAATTCGCGTTACCAAAGATACGAAAAATTTAAAAAAATGAAATTTTACAAAAAAATAGTATACTTTCCGATAGTCCATCCATTGCCTGGGCTTCTGTTTTATATAGTGCTTTGTTATTTTATTTATAAAATATTTATTTTTTCTATGCTGTTTTAATCTAACTTTTTATTCAGGAGATAAAATTATGGTAAATCAATGTGAACTAAGAAATAAGCAACAAGAAAATTTTAAACATTATACTAGTCTAGTAAACAAGACTCTTAGTGGTGTAGTGTTTGCTGCTGGTATTCTTGCAAAAAATATGCGCCAAATCCCAGTGGGACAATTGCTGCACTAGGTGCGCTTGGTGGTGCTGCAAATATAAGTACACAGACTATTTCTAGCGCTTTGGGAGCAATTGAAGGTAATGCAGCACCATTAGCAGGAGGAAGTCTTTCTTTTAGTCCTTCTACTTATGCCTTATTTGCAAGAGCAGCAGCTATTGTTGGTGTCTATGGAGTACTTGGAGGGGGTGTGGCTGTTTCTGCTTTTACAGGTGTTATGATTGCCATGCCTGCTTTGATTGGAGCTTTGGCGGCTAATGAATCTGCTCGCGATATTATTACAGATCCAGAGTTTTGGGATGATGTAAAAGATATTGGTTTTGGGGATGCATTAGCGAAACGTGGCGTTGATTTTGGTGATTTTGGTAGATGGATTTATGAAGGTATTTTTGATGGGAGAATTAGTGATCCTATTTTAAAAAAATGTGAACATAATGCTTATGGAAAAATTAATCGCAATGGCAAAGCTCACAAAACCGATCCTTTAATTCTAAACCTAGACAGCAAAGGTCTTGCGGTTCTAGCCGCATCTTCCACTTCCGCTCGTTTTGACCACAACAATGATGGTATTGCTACCGCCACAGGTTGGGCAGCAGTAGGCAATGACTTACTCGTTTTGGACCGTAACGGCAATGGCAAAATTGATGGTGGTAGCGAGCTATTTGGCGATAACACCACTTTATCCAACGGCGCAACAGCAGCGCATGGTTATGGCTGCCTTGGCAGATTTTGATAGCAACGGCGACCATGTAATTGATGCGCTAGATAGCATATTTAGTCAATTGCAAGTATGGCAAGACTTCAACCAAAACGGTTTAAGCGAAGAAAACGAACTCTTTACCATGCAAGCCTTGGGTATTCAATCTTTGAATTTAGATCATGTAGCAGAGTCAAAAGATTTGGGTAATGGCAATCGCTTAACCCATATTGGTAGTTACACCAAAACAGATGGTACAACAGGCGAAATGGGCGATGCTGTGTTTGCTGCAAACAACCTATATAGCCGCCACACCGAAACGGTTGAATTAACTGCCGAGCAAATGGTTGCGCCTAATTTGCAAGGCATCGGTCGTTTGCATGATTTACGCGAAGCTGCCGCCCTTTATTCTGAATTAGCAAATGCATTAAAAGCCTACGCTGCAGCCGATACCAAACAAGCGCAGCTTGCTTTATTGGCAGATTTAATTGCTAAATGGAGCGGAACTGATCCACAAAAAACTGATATTGCTAATTTCAACTTATCCAGCGAATTAGAAATTACTAGTGGCGAAGGTATTGCGCTGACACCATCACAAATTGCCGCATTAAAAAATGGGCTGGTATTGGATAGCGAAACCGCTGCTGAATTTCAGGCTGCTCGCCATAAAACTGCCATACTTGATGCCTTTACTGGTGAGCACTCCGAAACACTATATTTTGGCACACAAGCACAAGCTCGGCAGATTATTGACACCATAAATCAAACTTACGCGACATTGTCGCAAAATATCTATCGTGGTCTGTTATTCCAAACCCGTTTGCAACCCTATCTGAATGAGATCGGCTTCAAACTGGAAAATAACGAATTTAAACTGGATTTCAGCGGTGTTCAGGCTGCCTTTAAGCGTGTTCATGCTGAAAATCCCGAAAAAGCATTTGTAGATTTGAACGAATTTTTGGCTTATGGGTCAGAGGGGGTGAAACAATGGACAGAAAGCTCTGTGCTATGGGCAGAATTCTACGATGTTGCTGCCAATGAAAACCATATTGACAATTTACTCACAGCCGTTGGCGAAACCACGTTGAAAGATTTAGGCTGGAAACTAGGAACTGCTGCCGATGATAGTTTAAATGGTGATAGCAATAACAATATCCTAATGGGCTTATCAGGCAATCACAAACTTTATGGTAACAATGGCAGCGATACCTTAATCGGTGGTGCGGGTAATGATTATTTAGAGGGTGGTAACCAAGGGGATACCTATATCTTTGCCAAAGGTCATGGACAAGATACGGTTTACGATTACAGCTATGAAGCAGATGAAAATGATACGGTTCGTTTCACTGATGTTGCTTCAACTGAAGTGAAATTCCGTAAAAATGGCAGTAATCTAACTGTATATGGCTATAACAGTGATGATTCCGTTACCATTAAGGACTTCTTCTCTAGTAGTTATGCTCGGATTGAGCATTTTGAATTCCAAGACGGTATTCTTTCTAACCCTGATTTTGCTAGGTTCTCCCAAATGGCAAACAACTTAGGACAAGCAATGTCTGTATTTGGTGTTCAAGCAGTTAGTTCTGAAAATAGTAATGCACCTGCAGATTTATCAACCAAACCTATCTTAACCTTATCTCCATTAAGCTAAGATATTCTATTGGTATTTTATGAATTAAAAGCTAATTTTGATGATTCAAAATTAGCTTTTTTATACTTAATCAATTTATATAGTAATCCAAAATAAGAAATATAAGATGTTGCTACATCTTACCGTACTGTCTTTGGGGCATATATAAGGGACAAATTTACTGCCAAATTCCCCCGCAAGCCTTATCCTATAAACAAAACATAAAATGCACAGCCTCCCTCCCACGCCATTCAAGGCAGCCTGAAACCCACCCCAACCCACAAAGGACGCCCCATGCCCAAAAAGAAAACCACCCTCCCCAAAAACTTCCGCGAACTCTGCCAAGCAGGCGACCTTGCCGTCCTGCAAGCCATCTATGCCGACACCGACATCAACGCCACCGAGCGCGGCGGCGGAAAATGCACCCGCTGGCAATGAGCGACACCCCGCCCGCCTTCATGCAATGGCTGCTTGACCACGGCGCAGACGCCAATTTCTGCCGAGATGCCGACGACGACCCGCCGCTCTATCACCAAGTCCAAGCAGGCAACACCGAGCAAGCCGCCGTGCTGCTGCAAAACGGCGCAAACGCCAATTACGCCAACGAGTTCGGCAACACCATTCTCCATTTCGCCCGAACCGCGCCGCTGGTTAAACTCCTGCTGGCGCACGGCGCCAACCCCGCCGCCAAAAACCGGCGCGGGCAAACCCCGTTTGACAGCCTGTTGGATACCGCCCCGCTCTCTGACAGAATTGCCGACATGATTGCCTGCACCGAACTCTATTTGCAGGCAGGCATGACCATCACCGAACAGCAGCGCGAACAAGTAGCTGCCGTAGGTCGGGCATTTATGCCCGACAAACCCCGCCTTCAATGTCGGGCATAAATGTCCGACCTACAGGCTACCGCATGCACGGTAAAGCCACATTCCCTACCCATGTTCAGACTGCCGATGTTGCCCGAAAAAACCACCACAGGCAGCCTGAAAACGGATTTCCCCCTGCGGGGCAACGTCGGATTCAAGAATCCGACCTACATACATAAAGACACTACCGCACGAAACAGCTTTCAGACTGCCTCAAATGCCGTTGGAACACCCCAAAGGCAGCCTGAAAACCCCACCCAGAAGGAGCTTCCCATGAACCCCGTCCGCATTTACCGCACCATTCTCACCGCCGCCGGCGAACAGGCGGGGGTGCTCAAACGCTGTCTGCACGACAGCATCGCCGCCGCACTGTTGCAGGGCGCGGGGTTTGCCATGCTGCTGCCTGCCTTTCTGGCGCTGGGCGCGGGCAAAAACGGTCGTGCAGCGTTTTGGCTGGCGCTGCTTACCGTGCTGCTCGCGCTCTCCGCCCTGTTCCGCTAGCGCTCGCAGGATTATGATTACCAAGGCTACTGCGCCCGCGCGGGCGATGCGGCACGCCGCAAAATGGGCGAACACCTGCGCCGCATCCCGCTGCAAATCCTGTACCGCAAGCGCAGCGGCGAGCTGAACGCGCTGCTTGCGGGCACGATAGACGAAACCTACAACCACACCCTGATTGTCAGCAATATGCTGATTGCCGCCGTCTGCACGCCGCTGGCCACCGCGCTGCTGGCGATGCTGTGGGACTGGCGGCTCGGGCTGGCGCTGCTGTTCAGCTTTCCCCTGATTGTGCCCATCCAGCAGTGTACGCAGCCCTTCACCGAACGCGCCCGCGCCCGTTTGGCCGGCGCAAACGCGCGCCTGAACGCGGAACTGCTGGAATACAGCCAGGGGCTGCCCGTGCTCAAAGCTACCAACAGCACCGGCAGCCGCCTGCCGCGCCTGCAACAGGCGGTGGGCGAGGTGGAAACCATCCAGCGCGAAGCCCTGCTCGCCGAAGCCCTGCCCAATGCGCTACTCGGCATCACATTTGAAAACGTGCATTACCACTACGACGCCAACCCCGAACCCATCCTGCGCGGCGTCAGCCTGCACATCCCCGAACGCGCCCTCACCGCGCTGGTCGGGCACAGCGGCTGCGACAAAACCACCCTCATCCGCCTCATCATGCGCTACGCCGACCCGCAGCAGGGGCGCATCCTCATCGGCGGCAGCGACATCCGCGCCCTCACCCAAGAAGACCTGATGCGGCAGATTTCCGTCGTCTTCCAAGACGTTTACCTGTTTGACGACACCATCGTCAACAACATCCGCCTCGGCAAGGCAGACGCCACAGACGCAGAAATCGAAGCCGCCACCCGCACCGCCCGCTGCCACGACTTCATCATGGCGATGCCCGAAGGCTACCAAACCCGCGTGGGCGACATCGGCGGCAAACTCTCCGGCGGCGAAAAACAGCGCATCAGCATCGCCCGCGCCCTGCTGAAAAACGCGCCCATCATCATCTTGGATGAACCCACCGCCGCGCTCGACACCGAAAGCGAAGTCGCCGTGCAGCAGGCCATCGACGCGCTGGTGCAGGACAAAACCGTTATCGTCATCACCCACCGCCTCTCCACCATTAGCGGCGCACAGCAAATCATCGTGCTCTCCGGCGGGCAAGTCGCCGAAAGCGGCACGCACAGCGAACTGCTCGCCCAAAACGGCGTGTACCGCAGGCTCTGGCAGGCAGGCGGATGGGAGGAGGATTGAGTAGGCGCGGAACGGATACCGAGGCAGCCTGAAACGCAGTTTGGCAGGCGGAAAATGGGGGAAAATTAAGCGGGACGGATAAACGAAACACAAGGCAGCCTGAAATCCCGTTTTACCGTTTTCAGACTGCCTCTGCCGTGCCGGATTAATTGTTTTAGCGGTGCAACTCCGCTTCGCTCCGCACGCTGCCCATCGCGCAAACCATTAGGCAGCCTGAAACCTTGGCAAAACTTGTAACCAATGGATCGTCTTGCTCATAATCGGCAACGAACCGCCGCCATTCCATTTGAGATTTCAGGCTGCCCGCTATGCCGCCGCAAACGCCCCGATAAACGCCCCAATCCTTTCCGACTGCTGCGCGTCCAGCCAAACCTGCACCAACCCAACCCCGCTTTCGCGCTGCGCATCAGGCGTAAGCCACAGCGTGAGCAAATCATTGCGCGTATCCAAAAATACCGCTTCCAAGCCATTGGGCAAACGCACCATGCGGCTGCCCTCATCCAGCGCAAGCGTTAACCGCCCAAGCTCCAATTCCACAAAGCAACAATTCTGCATCAACGGCAGTGGGTCTTCGCTGAGCAGCACACGCAACGGCTGCCGACTCATCTGCATCCCGCCGCAAGCCAATTCAAAAACATCCATCGTCTCAATCCCAAGGCAGCCTGAAAATACATTCCCGTTTAAGCTCCACCCGTTTTCAGGCTGCCTATCGCGCAAACCAACGGGCCGCCTGCGTAGCGTAGCGGAATTGCGAAGCTAAAACCAAAAAACCGTGCCACAACAAAGTAACACGGTTTCTTTTCTATTCAATCTACTGCTTTGTGTTTTCCAAGCGAAAGCCCACCTTCGCAATCCCTGCGTCTTTCGCCGCTTCCAACACCTTGGCAACGTTCTCATACGGCGTATCTTTATCCGCATCAATCGCCAAAACCGCATCGGGATTGGTTTTCGCCAGCTCTTTCAGTTTT
Source organism: Kingella oralis (assembly GCF_014054985.1). Classification (NCBI taxonomy): domain Bacteria; kingdom Pseudomonadati; phylum Pseudomonadota; class Betaproteobacteria; order Neisseriales; family Neisseriaceae; genus Kingella; species Kingella oralis. Next base: position 967,866 of record NZ_CP059569.1, on the reverse strand, counting down.
GCTTTTATCTCAATCAAATCTACTGGTGTAGTTGATTCCGCACCTAATACATATTTGCCTGCTGCATCTACCTGCAAGTTAATCGGCTTCACATCCTGCTTCGGCTCTTCTTTGCTGTTGCTCGTAGTGGGCAAATTGATTTGAATGGAGTGCGTTAAAACAGGCATCGTAATCATAAACACAATCAGCAGCACCAACATCACGTCCACCAAGGGCGTAACGTTAATATCGCTCATCGGCGCGTCTTCGCCGCCTTCGTTTACATTGAAAGCCATCGCCTCATTCCTTCTCGTTAATCAGTTGGACATGAAAATCATGGGCAAAACCATGCAGTTCGCGGCTCAAATTCTTATTGCCGCGCATAAACACGTTATACGCCAGCACCGCAGGAATCGCGGCAAACAAGCCCACTGCTGTCGCCACCAATGCTTCGCCAATCGGGCCGGCCACCGCCGCAATGCTCATCTGCCCGCTGTTGCTGATGTTAATCAGCGCATGGTAAATCCCCCACACCGTGCCCAGCAGCCCCACAAACGGCGCGGTTGAGCCAATGGTTGCCAACGCCATCATGCCGCCTTCAAAACGGCTCAAAATCTTGCCTATGCTATGGCGCATCTCGCGTTCCAAGTAAGCGTTGCGCGGCAAGCTCGCCGACAGCATGGAGCTTTGCGTGGCATGGAACTGCTGGTTCGCCCGAATCGCATCCAACGCCAAATCACTAATCGGCGCGTCAATTTGCTTGGCTTGCTGCTCCGCCTGCGCCAAATCTTTTGCCGCCCAAATCGCCTCGGCAGCCACGCGGTTGGCACGCCGCGCCGCGCGATAACGCACGCCGCGCAGCAAAATCAGCACCCAAGTTGTGATGCTCATGGCAATCAAACACAAAAACACACCAATCAAAACAGCATCGCCGCTTTTAAAAACCAATCCTAAATTCATTCGTTTACTTTCATAAAGTGATTAAAAAACATTTGTTTTCAGGCAGCCTGAAAACTATCTATCCAGCTTAAAGGTAAATTGCGTATTAAACTCCGTTGAAACGGGTTCGCCATCAATTTTCTTGGGCTGATAACTTGCCGACTGCGCCGCCCGCTTGCCCGCGTTATCCAATGCCGCCGAGCCGCTAGACTTCGTTACCTTCACATTCATAACCTTGCCTGCCGCGCTAACCAGCACCGAAAGTTTCACCACGCCCTCTTCTTCATGCTCCGCCGCAGAGCGCGGATAAGGCGGATTGGGCAGGCTGATATAGCCGCCATTGGCTATTGTGCTCGCGTGGTTGGCATTAGACGGCTTGGGCGCATCGCCTTTTTTGCCGCCGCCATCGCTGTTTTTATCCCCCGCTCCGTTTTGCGGCACCTTGCTGTTCGCAGACGAACCGCCGCCACCCATGCTGTCGGGCGCACGGTTAGCCGCGTCTTTATTCGCCGTTGCGCTGCTGTTGCTCGTGCCAGACGGATTAGCGTTGGCAGGCGGAGTAACGGCAGGCTTCGGATGTTCAACTCTTACCGGCTGCGGTTTTTCAACGGGTTTTTCAGGCTGCTTAACAGGCTCTGGCTTAGGCTCATGCTTCTGCGGCTTCACCACCTTTTCAGGCTGCCTGAAATCAGCAGGTTTATCATTGCGCACCACCGCCGCAACTTTCGGCTGCTCCGCCACCTTGGGCTTCGGTTCAGGTTTCGGCTCGGGCTTGGGTTCAACTTTGGGTTCGGGCTTGGGCTGTTCAACAGGCGGCTGAGGCTGGGGCGGCTCGGGTTGCTCCAAAGGTGCAGGCGCGCCATCGCCCAACGGTTTGTCATCGCCCGTAACCGAACCCAAATCCACAAATGCTATCGCATCTGCTTGTTCAGGCTCGGGCGATTTAAAACCGTTCCACGACAAAGCAATTACACCGGCGTGTAATAGCGTAACCAAACCAATTACCGCCGGCTTCAAAAAAGGATTATTTTTCATCATCGTCAAATTATAATGCAAACAATTAACATTTGACTAGCCAAAATGGCAACAAAAAATTACAAAACGCCCACAGGCAGCCTGAAAAAGCAACGCAGCTTAACCATTCTTTGCACAGCCCTACCCCATCGTTTATAATCAATCGCATTTCAACCCCACCCAACAAAGGAAAACCAAATGGCAGATTTCAACAAAATCTTAGACGCGGGCGACGTGGATAACGGCATCATCAACGTGGTTATTGAAATCCCCGAAGGCAGCGCGCACAAAATCGAATGGGACAGAAAAAACGCCGTGATGAAGCTAGACCGCGTAGAACCCCAAATCTTCGCCAAACCCACCAACTACGGTTTCATCCCCCAAACCTTAGACGAAGACGGCGATGAATTGGACGCGCTCATCATCACGCGCACCCCCCTGCCCACAGGCATCTATATGGAAGCGCGCGTAATCGGCGTAATGAAATTTGTGGACGACGGCGAAGTGGACGACAAAATCGTTGTTGTACCCGCAGACGACCGCGACACAGGCAACGCCATCCAAACCCTAACCGACCTGCCCGCGCAACTCATCAAGCAAATTGAATTTCACTTCAACCACTACAAAGACCTGAAAAAAGCAGGCACAACCAAAGTGGAACACTGGGGCGACATCGAAGAAGCCAAGCAAGTTATCCGCGAATCGCAAGAACGCTGGAAAAAACAATAAAACCATTTTCAGGCTGCCTAATACACGCTTTGATAGGCAGCCTGAAAACCAATATTCACATTTCAAATCAAATTTCTAGCAACACACGCAACATCAAAACCATTTAACAAAGTGCCAAAAAACGTTAGTTTTATTTAACCATGCCAGAAACCCCCATCCCAGATAACGACACAGAAGTCCGCAACATCGCCCTCCCGCCCCATTCCATAGAAGCCGAACAATCCCTGTTGGGCGGCTTGATGCTTGAAAACAGTGCCTACGACCGCATCGCCGACATCCTCGCCGAAAACGACTTCTACCGCCACGAACACAAACTCATCTACCGCGCCATCTCAACGCTGATTAACGAAAGCCGCCCCGCCGACATCGTTACCGTGCAAGAAGCATTAGAGCGCAACGACCAGCTCACCCACGCAGGCGGGTTTGACTATCTGCTTACGCTTGCGCAAAGCACCCCATCCGCTGCCAACATCCGTCGCTACGCCGAAATTGTCCGCGAACGCTCCATTATCCGCCAGCTTGCCGAGACTGGAACAGAAATTGCTAGAAATGCCTATAATCCGCAAGGAAAAAGCGCGGAACAACTGCTAGACGAAGCCGAAAATCAAGTCTTCCAAATCGCCGAAAGCACAGCAAAATCCAAACAAGGCTTCCTAGAAATGCCTGATTTGTTACAACAAAACATTGAACGCATTGACATGCTGTACCAACGCGATAACCCCGATGAAGTAACAGGCATCGCCACAGGTTTTACCGATTTGGACAGAATGACATCAGGCTTGCAAGCAGGCGATTTAGTTATCGTGGCAGGGCGACCTTCAATGGGTAAGACCGCATTTGCCATCAACATCGCCGAATACGTTGCCATTAGCGGGAAACGCCCTGTCGCTGTATTTTCAATGGAAATGGGTGGTACACAACTGGTAATGCGTATGTTAAGTTCCGTAGGGCGGCTAGATCAAAGCGTTTTAAAAAACGGCAACCTGAAAGACGAGCATTGGGAACGATTAAACGAAGCCGTCGCCAAACTAACTGATGCGCCTATCTTTATTGATGAAACCGCAGGATTAAGCGCATTAGAACTACGCGCCCGCGCAAGGCGGCTCGCTAGGCGATTCAAAAACCAATTAGGCTTAATTGTTATTGACTATCTGCAACTGATGTCAGGCTCGGGGCGCAGCGATAATCGCGCATCAGAATTAGGCGAAATTTCACGCTCGCTCAAAGCACTCGCCAAAGAATTACAAGTTCCCGTTATCGCGTTATCGCAATTATCGCGAACCGTAGAACAACGCACAGATAAACGCCCCATGATGTCGGATTTACGCGAATCGGGTGCGATTGAACAAGATGCTGATTTAATTATGTTTATGTTCCGCGACGAGTATTACACCAAAGAACAAAGCCAATTTAAAGGGCTGGCAGAATGCATTATCGGTAAACATCGCAACGGACCAACAGGGCGTATATTTCTAACCTTTATGGGACAATTTACTCGTTTTGAAAATGCCGCCTACATCCCAGAATCAGCAAGCAACACAGAATAATTGATTAACCATCCTTAATTTGAGTTAAAACTATGCCACACGATAAAAGAGTACAAGGATTTACCCTGTTAGAACTAATGGTTACCGTTGCCATTATGGCAATCATGGCAGCTATTGCTTTTCCTAGTATGCGCGATTTTGTTTCCAACTCGCGCTTGGTAAATCGTTCAGAGCAAATTGCTAATGCGTTCCGCTTTGCAAGAACTGAGGCTGTTCGCATGAATACTCCCGTTTTGCTATGTGGTGTTCTGATTAGAAAAGATGGTCGGAATACTGGTGTTTGCGATGAAACAAAAATCAGCGATGGTATTTTGATTTTTGCGGATGAAAATAGAGACGGTAAATATGATGCCACAGAAGATTCTGCATTAAGAACTGTTACATTAAATGGTCCCAATATCTCAGCAAATAATAAGGGGGCTGTACTAGATAAGCAGTCATGTTAGACTGCAAAAATGAAGATAACCCATTGTAAACTAAAAAAGAGTATACGAAAAAAGTTGCTCCAATTTTTTGTACTTGAAGTAACCGCCCGTTCGGCTGCTGATTTGTTGGGCATTCACCCCAATTCAGCAGCACTGTTCTACCGCAAAATCCGCGAAGTCATCAGCTACTATCTTTCATTGGAAGCCAATACAGTTTTTGATGGTACGGTTGAGCTAGATGAGAGTTACTTCGGCGGACATCGCAAAGGCAAACGCGGACGCGGAGCAGCAGGAAAAGTAGCTGTCTTTGGTATTCTTAAGCGTGGTGGTAAAGTTTATACCGTAGTAGTGAAGAATGCCAAAAGAGAAACCTTAATGCCTGTTATCACAAAGAAAATCATGCCTGATAGTATTGTTTATACCGATTGTTTGAGCAGCTATGATGTGTTGGATGTAAGTGGTTTTACCCACCACCGTATTAACCACAGCAAACTGTTTGCTGACAAACAAAACCACATCAACGGCATTGAAAATTTTTGGAATCAGGCGAAACGTGTTCTGCGTAAATACAATGGAATTGACCGTAAATCTTTCCCATTATTCTTGAAAGAATGCGAGTTTCGTTTTAACTTTGGCACACCGTCTGAACAGCTTAAAGTGCTGCGCAGATGGTGTGGTATTTAGGGCTTATCTAGTACAGCCCCATAATAAGATGAGCGTCAAAACTGAAATTTGCGATCTTGCAGGTACTGTTTGTAGTGCATCACCATCCAATATGTTTGTTTTTTTACCTAATGGTTCATTTGGTTATAGAAAAACAGCAGCTTCTTCATCTCCTGCAAGTAATTATGCGGGTTTTGTTAATCAATACGAATTTGGCTCGAAATATGTTCGTTTAGCCGTTAAAGATGCAAGTAGAACCAATTCTCCCGTTAGATATGCATTAATTACGCCAATGGGTAATACAAGCACATGTGGTTCTTCTGCTTCTGCAAAAGATGCACTCTCGGGTGATTTAGTTAAATTCTGCACTAAATAGAAATTTTATTTTTCTTGGATTTAGACCATGATTTCAAAAAAAATGTACACTCCAGCTTTCGCAAAAAAGAAAAACATTCAGGGCTCAACACTTGTTGAAGTAATTGTTTCTGTTATTTTACTAACTTTAGGTTTGTTGGCACTTATGGCAACCCAGTTACGTTCGGTTTCTGGATTAACTGAAGCTGAAAATAAGAGTTTAGTTTCACAAAGCACAGAAGCATTAGCAGAATCTATGCTAATGAATGGGACTTTAGTCAAAACATCAAGCGGAAATTACTATCATAGTTATGCATCTTATCTTACTCCACCAGTACCAATTACTGGAAATATTACCCCATTTTCACCAACAACCAATACCGAATATACAAAAGCATCAATAGCAGATGAATATAAAAAACAATTTGAGTCTGAATTGTATGAAAATCTTATTAAACCAGAGTCCTCTACAGTATCTTCTGTTATCTATACAATTTGTTTAGATAAAGAAAAACCTGAGCAACCTACTTTAGATAGTTCAGGAAAAAATATGATTACTAATTGTCAATCTGGTGGCACTTATACTACTATTAAAGTAGTTTGGCGTTCTAAAAGCACAAAAGATCGTTTCAATGATTATAGCTATGTATTACGAGTAGCAAACTAAGTAAAAAGGTTTTAACATGAAAACAACACAAAATAATTCATTTTTGTCTTCTCGTAAAAATTCAGGTTTTACTTTGATAGAATTTTTAGTTGCTAGTGCATTGGCAATGATTGTAATTAGTGCGGCTGGTAGCACTTATTTTATCACACGCAAACTCAGCAATAGCGCACAAAAACGCCTAGATACACAACAGAATTTACGTAATGCAGCTTCAAGCATTACACGTGATGCACGTAATACGGGCTCGTTTGGTTGTTATAGTTCTGCAATTAGCGGTAATAAATTTGATTTTAATGATTTTGCTGATGCAGAAAAAAGACTTATTGCTATTACAGATAATGCTGATGGTAGTGGTCAGTATAGCGGGTTTGGTATAAAAGTTTTAGAAGCAGGTACTGATTTCGCAGGAGCAGGCATTAATACAACGGGGTTATCCAATATAAAAGGTGGTGTTCTTTTCATTTATGGTAAAGATTCAGCTGGCGTTGCTATTAACAATGCAACCAATACTACGAAAATTTCTGACGCACAACTGCCTGAATTAAATCAAACTATTGCAGCAAATTCTGCAAGAGCAAAAAACACACTTGTATTAAGTAGTTGTTCTTATGCGTTCGCAACACATGCAACAAATCAAAATCCTCCAAACTTTGACTTAGATAATCAGTCTGGTAAGGCTGCTAATCTAGGCACAAATAAAGGGGAATTTACATTAAGTAAACTATATGCTGCTGCATATCTTGTTGCAACGATCAATAATGTACCAAGTTTATTACGTTATGATTTAAATGCTGAAGGGAAATGGCAAGGACCTCAATTGTTAGTTCAAAATGTAACAGATATTAAATCACAGTTTATCTATGTAAAAGACTGTAAAAATTATTCTACTAATATCAATGATCATAATAAGGAGAAATTTGTTTTTACAGACAATGCATTAACTACCGATGGAAAACTAAAAGGTTTACCTGCTGGATTAAGATTAACGCTTAGCTATAGATATCCCAATGCAACAAGTGATACCCCATATATTATTAATGCAACCATTCGTGCAGGTAATGTATGTTCTAAAATCTTTCCTGTATAACAGAATATTAATTTAGGAGCAAACATGAAGAACAGATATAATCAAGGTGGCTTTTCCTTGTTCATTGTTATGGTAATTATGTTGGTTATTGCATTGCTGGTTATTGCAACAAGCCAATCATCAAATACTGAAATGCGAATGAGTACAAATGAAGCAGATAGAAAATATGCTGTTTCTCTTGCTGAGCAAGGTTTGCTAGATGCTGAAGCCATTATTAAAAACTGGGCAAATTCAGCTAATCAAACAGCAAGACCTAACCTTGTTTTTAAATCAGATTGTGCCGATGGTTTGTGCGCACCTGAAAAAGATACTTATGTAGATAACCAAGATGTACTATTTAAATATGATTCTAAAGGTACACAATCTACAATTCCCGCTTGGGAACGGTGTCAGTCAAATACAAATACGAGATGCGAAATCAATAAAGGATCGGTGCTAGATAAAAGTTGTAATAAAGCTCCTATAACTTGCAAGGCAATCTCAGGTACTGATACACGCTATGTTATTGAATATTTAGGTAATAAAACAGATGCAAAATTAGGCAATGTGGATTACTTCCGTGTAACGTCGCGTGCTCATGGTAACAATAAAGATACGGTTGTTACGCTACAGACCTATCTTGAATTATTAAATAAAAAATAAAAGGTAGCCTGAATATGAATAATAGAGTCTTTGGGTATACTCTTCTTGAACTGATGGTTGTAATTGCTATTTTGGCGATAATTGCTGCCTTTGCACTACCTGCATATCAAAATTATATAGAGAAAGCAAACTTAGCAGAAGCTAAACAGCAAATGCTTTCATTTCGCCAATCGATAGAAGCGCAAAAGCTGGTTAATCCTCGTGCAAGTTTGGCAGATATTCTTGCTGATACAACGAATGTTCCTGCGCTGAATGACACGCAAAAATATACTTTTTCTCGTATGGTGGAGAATAAGAAAATGTATTTGCAAGCAGTTCCCAAAACCAGTGGGCACAAATACGGAATTTGGATTGACAGTGATAGCTCTGTTTACCGTTGTAAAGGCTTAACAGGCAGCGCAACGGCAACCAAACCAAGCAATTGCGAAGCGTTTTAATTATTCAATCAACAAGCTGATATGCAATTATCAGCTTGTTTTATTTTATACTCTCCGCCGAAAATCTTGTTTTCTGCTAAAATTGCACGATTATTGAATTAGGAAAATTATTTATGTCTATTGCCAACAATCGCAAAGCATTTCACGATTATTTTATTGAAGAACAAATTGAAGCGGGTTTGGTGTTGGAAGGCTGGGAAGTGAAAGCCATTCGCGCGGGGCGTGTGCAGCTCAAAGAAAGTTATATTTATTGGAAACGCGATGCGTTTTACTTGGTTGGCTGCCACATTACTCCGCTGCCAACCGCTTCTACACACGTTAAACCTGATCCTGTTCGTCCGCGAAAATTGTTGTTGAATCAGCGAGAAATCAACAAGCTAATCGGCAAAACCGAGCGGGCGGGCTACACCATCGTGCCACTTAATTTACATTTTCTGCGCGGGCGCATCAAAGCGGAAATTGGTTTGGCAAAAGGCAAAAAACTGCACGACAAACGCGAATCATCCAAAGAAGCGGATTGGAAGCGCGAGAAACAACGTTTAATGAAACAGAGTCGCTGATGAATACCGCTGTTATCGCCTTTGGCAGTAATTTAGAAAATCCCATTGCGCAGGTACAAAATGCGCTGGCTGCGGTGGCGGCATTGCCACAAATAGGCAGCCTGAAAACCTCTTCGCTGTATCGCACCACGCCTATTGGTTATGCCGATCAGCCCGATTTTATTAACGCGGTTGCGCTTGTGGAAACAAGTTATTCTGCGATGGAACTTTTGCAGCAGTTGCAGCAAATTGAGCAGCAGTTCGGGCGGCAGCGTAGTTTTCGCAATGCGCCGCGCACGTTGGATTTGGACATTATTGACTATACGCAAACCATCAGCAATGCGCCTGAATTGCAGCTTCCGCATCCCCGTGCGCACGAGCGCGGTTTTGTGATGCTGCCCTTGGCGGAAATCGCGCCCGATTATCCAATTGCCCATTTTGGCACGGCGCAACAGCTTGCCACAAAATTGGGCAGCGCGGGCATTGAAAAGATTGCCTAATCCATTTTCAGGCTGCCTCAAAGCAGAATAAGCGCGTATAATCCGCGCTTTTTTTACCGTACTCAACATGAATAATCCCTTTGCCCAAGCCCTTTCCAACGCTTTAAGCTATGCCATCGTGAGCAAGCAAGTTAGCCAACAGCATGAAATGATTGGCTTTTTGTATCGCGAAGCGGCAGCGTTTGAACACGACAGCGGCTGGCGTTTTTTCAGCGGCTCGGAAGACGATGCTTATGCCAACGATTCGGCGAACTACGAAACCTTGCCATTGAGCCAAATTCTAACCGCGCATCCTGAAATTGCGCCGCTGATGCAACAAAACGCGGGCGCGTGGGAATGGGATGATGCCAGCGAAAGCTACACCCCCGTTACCGATTGGCAGCCGCAAGCATGATTTTCAGGCTGCCTATTTTGACTAAGAAGGAAAACACATGAAAACAATCGCTCCTAATCTGAATGGACAAGGTCTCAAAATTGGCATCGTGCAAGCGCGTTTCACAAACGAAGTGGGCAGCGCGATGGTGGATGTGGCTCGCAAAAAATTGCTGGAACTGGGCGTGGCAGATGATGACATCACACTGGCGACTGTGCCCGGTGCGCTGGAAGTGCCGCTGGTGCTGCAAAACATGGCGGCAAGCGAATCGTATGACGCGCTGATTGCCATCGGTGCGGTTATTCGCGGCGAAACGTATCATTTTGAACTGGTTGCCAACGAATCGGGCGCGGGTGTGTCGCGCGTGGGCTTGGATTTTAATGTGCCGATTGCCAACGCAATTTTAACCACAGAAAACGATGAGCAAGCGCACGCGCGGATTCAAGAAAAAGCCAGCGACGCGGCGATTGTGGCGGTGGAATTGGCCAATTTGTTAAACGATTTGGATGAAGAATAATTTTCAGGCTGCCTGAAAGCGAGTTTACGAGCTTCTGCGAAGCCAAAACGGAAAGGACGATTATGCGAGTTTCTCCCCGCCGCCGCGCGCGCGAATTTGCCGTGCAAGCCCTGTATCAAGTGGCGTTGAACAAAATCCCCGCGCCCGAGGTGGCGCAACATATCCGCGAAAGCAACGATTACCGCCATGCGGACGGCGAATTGTTTACCGCGATTTTTTTTGGCGCGCACAACAATCAGCGCGAATATATGCAAATCATCCGCCCCTTGCTGGATCGCGATGAGAATTTAATTAACCCGATTGAGCGCAGCGTGCTGCTGGTGGCGGTGCATGAACTAAAAGCCATGCCCGAAACGCCCTACCCCGTGATTATCAACGAGGCGATTGAAGTAACCAAAACCTTTGGCGGCACAGATAGCCATAAATTTATTAACGGTATTTTGGATAAATTGGTGGCGCAGCTTCGCCCCAACGACCCGAAACGGCGTGAGGCAGCCTGAAACGCCGTTCGGCGTAGCTAGCGGGCAAGGCTCACGGCATCCGAAAAATCATTTTCAGGCTGCCTTATCCGGCAGAAAGGAATGTCTATGAAACAATCATCGCTTGCGCTGCCGCTGTTTTTGATTATCGCGGGCGCGTTGTGGCTGCTCAAAAGCATGGATTTATTTCCCAGCACGGCGAACATCGTCGCCTTTGCGCTGTTTGCATCGGGCGTGTTGGTGTTCGCGTTGGACGGGTTTAACAAGCAGACTGTTGTGTCTGCGCCGTTGCTGATGTATATCGGCGGCGTGTTGTATTTGGTGAACGAATACGAATACGCGACTGCGCCGTTTATCGCGCTGGGCATGGTGTTTTCAGGCTGCCTGATGCTGCTGGCGCGCAGTAATGCCGTTCCGCATAAACGCTCGGCAGGCTCTGGGCAAAACCATCAACCATAATGCGGTTAAACCCGTTTCAGGCTGCCTGAAACGGGTTTTGTTTTGCGGATAATGCCATGCAACCGCATGCCATCGCCCCCTGCTCTGCCCGATATAAAAAGGCAGCCTGAAACGCCTATTCCCGTTTTCAGGCTGCCTTGATGTTTAGCAAAATCAATCGGCGCTTATTTTTTCCAAGCTCGCCGCGTATGCCGCCAAGTCGGCAATCGGACGCGCTGCCACGCCGCTTTCTGCCGCCGCTTTGGCAACCGCAGGCGCGATGCGTGAAATCAAGCGTGGGTCAAACGGCGTGGGAATCAGGTATTCCGCGCCGAAAGTGAAATCGCGGTTTTCGTATGCCGCGTGTACCGCTTCGGGCACGGGCTCGTGCGCCAAATCGGCAATGGCATACACCGCCGCCTTTTTCATCGCTTCGTTGATTTCGCTTGCGCCGCAGTCTAACGCGCCGCGGAACAAGAATGGGAAGCACAATACATTGTTGATTTGATTAGGATAATCGGAACGCCCTGTGCCAATCACCACATCGGCGCGCGCTTCTTTGGCAACGGGTGGTTTGATTTCGGGGTTGGGGTTCGCCATCGCAAACACGATGGGTTTATCCGCCATTGTTTTCAGCATTTCGGGCGTGAGCAAATCGGCGCCCGACAGCCCTAAGAAAATATCTTTGCCCACCACGGCATCTGCCAAAGTGCGCTGTCCGTTGTCGGCAATCGCGTAATGCACTTTGGTGGCATCCATGCGCTCGCGGTCTTCGCGCGTTTGGTAGATCACGCCTTTGCTGTCGCACAGGGTAACGTTTTCGCGTTTCAGCCCCAGCGACACCAGCAAATTGGTGCAGGCAATCGCCGCCGCGCCCGCGCCCGAAACCACAAGGCTCACGTCTTCCAGTTTTTTGCCCACCACGCGCAAGCCGTTGATGGCGGCGGCGGCGGTGATAATCGCCGTGCCGTGTTGGTCGTCGTGGAACACGGGGATATGGCAGCGCTCTTTCAATTTTTGCTCAATATAAAAGCATTCGGGCGCTTTGATGTCTTCCAAATTGATGCCGCCGAAGGTGGGTTCCAGCGCGGCGATGATGTCCACCAGCTTGTCGGGGTCTTGCTCGTTGATTTCAATGTCAAACACATCAATGCCCGCGAATTTTTTGAACAGCACGCCCTTGCCTTCCATCACGGGTTTGCTCGCTTGCGCGCCGATGTTGCCCAAGCCCAGCACCGCCGTGCCGTTGGAAATTACCGCCACCAAATTGCCTTTGGCAGTGTATTTGTAGGCATCGGCAGGGTTGGCGTGGATTTCCATGCACGGCGCGGCAACGCCAGGGGAATACGCCAATGCCAAATCTTGTTGCGTTGCCAATGATTTGGTTGGCGTTACGCTCACTTTGCCGGGAACGGGAAATTGGTGAAACGCCAATGCGGCTTGTTTCAATTTTTCATCTATTTTCATGATGTGTGCCTTTGCAGACGGTTAGAGAAATCTGTTTGGTTTACATTTGCCTAACAGAACATGGGGAAAAATTTACGGTATCATAACAGCTTTTCAGGCAGCCTGAAAACCGCAACGGCATCCCGCCTCAACGCGCCTTTTCAGGCTGCCTCAACGCGCCAAACAAGGAAACGCCGCATGAACCCCACTATCCGACTCAAAATCCTCAACCCCAAAATCGCCGAGCATCTGCCCCAATACGCCACATCGGGCAGCGCGGGGCTGGACCTGCGCGCCTGCATCGACGCGCCGCAAACCATTCGCGCAGGCGAAACCGCGCTCATCCCCACCGGCATCGCCATCCACATCGCCAACCCCAACCTCGCCGCCACCATCCTGCCGCGCTCGGGGCTGGGGCACAAACACGGCATCGTGCTGGGCAATCTAGTCGGCTTAATCGATTCCGACTACCAAGGCGAGCTGATGGTGTCGCTGTGGAACAGAAGCCCAGCCGATTTCACCATCGCCCCGCTAGACCGCATCGCGCAGATGGTCATCGTGCCCGTGGTGCAGGCGCAGTTTGAAATTGTGGACGACTTCGCCGGCAGCGAGCGCGGCGCAGGCGGCTTTGGCAGCACGGGGCGTAGCTGATGAACGCCCTGTTTCGGCAGCCTGAAAACCTATCGCCGCAAGCGGGCAAGCGTGAAATCCGCCACGAACTGCGCCTTGCCCGCAAAAGGCAGCCTGAAAACGTCCGTCGCGCCGCCGAACGCCGCATCAACCGCGAGCTCAAACGCTTTATCAAACGCGGCAAACGCATCGCCGTGTATTGGGCAATCGGCAGCGAACTGCGGCTGGACGACTTTGCCAGCGCTGCTCAACAACGCGGCGCGCAAGTCTATCTGCCCTACATCGCCCCACGCAGCCTGAAACTCTGGTTCACGCCCCATCCTGTTATGCGATTAGGCAGCCTGAAAACGAAGAAAACCGTCCGCCCCGAACGCACCCGCCGCCGCAGCCAAATCCAAGTCCCCCAGTTTCGCGGCGACAAAATCCGCGCCAAATCGTTGCACATCATGGTGCTGCCCATCGTCGGCATCGATGCGCGCGGCTACCGCCTGGGGCAAGGCGGCGGCTACTACGACTGCACGCTCGCCGCCACCCCGCGCAGCCTGTGCCCGCAAACCGTCGCCGCAGGATTCGCCTGCCAAAGCCTGCCCCAACTGCCCACGCAACGCCACGATATTCGCGTGCAGTATTTTGCCAGCGAGCGCGGCGTGTGGCGGTTTAAGGCAGCCTGAAAACCGAGCAAAGGCGTTTTCAGGCTGCCTATATTGTCCTGCAACCATCCACCAAACGCCGCCGCACAACAAATAAAACTAATTTGCATTACCGCCTTGTACTTCTGCTATAATCCGCGCGCTTTCTAACCAACCTTAACAAATCCAATCATGAAATTAAACAAAATCACACTCGCCCTGCTCGGCTTGGGTTTCGCCCAATTCGCCATCGCCGACAACGGCGACAACAGCGCCATGCAGCCTGAAACCGCCGCGCAGTCCGAAGCCGGCGCAGCGCAAACGCAAACCCTGCAAAACGTAACCGTTAAAGCCGACCGCAAAACGGTGCACGCCGCGCGCTCGTATTCCATCGCCAGCGACGGCGATATGCGCGACCGCGTGAACCTGAGCCTGCTCGGTCGCGCCAACGCCTTCACCGCGCCGATTAGCGTGGTCAATTACGACGAAAAAATGCTCAACAACAAACAAGCCCGCACGCTCACCGACGCGATTGCCAGCACCGACGCTTCGGTGATGGCATTTGGCGGCGAAAGCAACACGCTAACAGGCTTGTATTTCCGCGGCTTCCAATTAGACGCGCGCCAATTCAGCGTAAACGGCTTGGCGGGGATGTATGGCACGCAAGGCACGGCGAATGTGCACGTTGGCTCGGCACAGCTGATTAAAGGCGCATCTACCGCCGTAACTGGCATGGACCCCGAAGGCGCGGTTTCAGGCGCATTGAACATTGAAACCAAAAAAGCCAGCGACGAAGGCAACCGCAAAGTGGGCTTGGCATGGTTCAGCAACAACCGCTTGCAAACCACCGCCGACATCGGGCAGCGCTTTGGCGATAGCAAACAATTCGGCATCCGCGCCAACGCCAAACTGCGCCACGGCGACACCCCGCGCGACGGCTACAAAGAAGACGACAAAGAATTCGCCCTGAACGCCGATTACCGCGGCGAAAAATTGCGCGTGGCATTGGATACAGTGTACGCCAAACGCAAAACCAACGGCGGCCGCGCCCGTATGCAAGACATTCAAAACGCCGCAGGCAAGCTGTATGGCGCGCCCGATGGCAAAACCAACCTGCTGCCCTCGTGGAACTGGCAAAACACCGTGGGGCAAACCCACATGCTGACGTTTGAATACGACACCGACCACAGCTTCCAAATCACAGGCGGCATCGGCTACAACAAAGCGCGTTACTACGGCACGCTGATTTCCCCCACCGTTTGCCGCACTGCCACCGCCACGTGCAACACCGCCAACCAATACACCACAGGCACCGCTCGCCTAACCGACCAATATTTCCGCACATTGAGCATGAATTTATCGGCGCGTGGCGAGTTTTACACCGGCCCCGTTTCGCACAATTGGAGCACCGCGTTTGACCGCATTATCCGCCAACGCGCCACCTATCGCGGCACCGCAGCGGGTAGAAGCACCGCCACCATTTACCCCGAGCGTGGCAATATCGCAGGGCAATTAGCAGCGTTTAAACCCGATTACCCCAATACTTGGGAAAATTCTGCCAACTTAGACGCGCGCATTAAAGTGAACAGCTTGGCGTTGTCCGACACGCTGGGTTTCTTGGATAACACATTGCGCCTCACCGTGGGCGGGCGTTTACAACACGTTGAATACACGGATAAAAAAGCCAACGAAACAGGTAAATCGCACCGCATCAGCCCCATGCTGATGGCGGCATGGTTGCCCTCGCCCGATTTGGTGGTGTATGGCAACTATATGCAAGACCTTGAACCTGCCGACATCAAAACCGACGACGACGGCAACACCACCATGGCAAAACCGCGCGTAAGCCGTCAATTTGAATTGGGCGTGCGCAAAAACTGGGGCGATGTGGTAACCACTTTGAGCCTGTTCCAAATCAAACGCCCTGGCTACTGGCGCGGCCAAACCAACGCCAACGGCCGCTTAACTTATGGCAACAAATCCGATTTTGCCAAATACAAAGCCAAAGGCGGCGCGGCAGGCGATGAGCAAGGCACAGAGCGCAATCGCGGTATTGAATTTAACGTGTACGGCAATTTGCTGAACAAAACGCTGCGCCCCAGCTTCGGCCTGATGTATTTGCGCGCCGATTTGAAAAACTATCCCAACTCGCGCGACATGCTGATTAACGGCGTGCAGGTTGCCAGCCCGCGCGTGATTGCCAAGGCGGGCATCGAATGGGATACACCGTTTGTGCAAGGGCTCACGCTGAACGCCAACGTGCAGTATTACGGCAAATCGTACCAAGACACGCAGAAAAAATACGCTTTCCCAAGCTACACGCTGGTGGATGTCGGCGCGCGCTATGCCAAAAAATTCGGCGAGCGCAACACGCTTACCGTGAGCGGCGCGGTGGAAAACCTGTTCAACCGAAATTACTGGCAAGTGCAACGCGGGCAATACGACCGCAGCTTCGCCGTGGTTGGCATGCCGCGCACGTTCTGGTTGAAAGCGGATTATTCGTTCTGATGAACGCCTTGCGCGCATAAATAGGCAGCCTGAAAACCGTTTCAGGCTGCCTTTCGGTATCTTTATTGAGAACCTGTAACCGATGGAGCGTCGGCGGCTCGCCGGCATCTTACCAACCAGCAAAGACCTGTTCAATCAAACAATTGGCAGCGAGCCCTCGCCGCGCCATTTTAGATTTCAGGCTGCATCACCCCCCATCCCATCATGCCCACCAAACTCCCCAAATGGCAGCAAGAACTCTTCGCCACGCCCTTCTGGCTGTTGCAAACTTTTGTCAGCGTTGCCCTTATCCTTGTTATCGTTGTCTGGCTGCTTAAATACACCCGCTTTGGGCGCGAATTTTGGCACGTCCTGCGCCCCTGTTTAGACAAAAAAACCGCCCGCCGCGCCCTGCTGATGATTTCCGCCATGATTGTGCTGCTGCTCACCGAAGTGCGCCTCAACGTGTTCAGCACCTTTATGACCAGCGGGCTGTACACCTCCATGCAAGAAATGAACGCCAGCGCGTTTTGGCTGTTTGCCGCCATGAATGCCAGCGTGGTGCTGCTGCGCGCGTTTAACGGCGCGGTGAACGATTTTCTGGATCAAGCCATCGCCATCAAATGGAGCGAGCGGCTCAACGCCGTGCTGATTCAGCGCTGGATGGGCGACAAAAACTATTACCGCCTGCAAACCAAGCGCCACACGCCCGACAACATAGACCAACGCATCCAGCAAGACGCGCAAGATTTCATCGTTTCCACCATAGAATTTGTGCGCGGCATGCTCAATTCCGTGCTCACTTCGCTGGAATTCGCCATTGTGTTATGGGACTTGGCGGGCGTGCTCACCGTGTTCAGCATCAATATTCCGCATGGCATCGTGTATTTCGTGTTTATTTTCGTGATTCTCGCCACCTTCGTTGCCATGTGGATAGGCAAACCGCTGATTCACCACAATTATGAAAACGAAAAGCTCAACGGCGACTACCGCTATTCTCTGATTCGCATCCGCGATCATGCCGAATCCGTTGCCTTTTACGGCGGCGAAGCGCAGGAACAACAATCGCTCAATCAACGCTTCGCCGCCATCATCCGCAACAAATGGCACATCGCCCGCCAAAGCGTGTTTTTAAGCGGCTTCAACGATATGTTTTCCAGCGGCATCAAACTTTTCCCCATCATCCTGCAAGCCCCGCGCCTGTTTGCAGGGCAAATCAAGCTCGGCGACATCCAACAAACCGTGCAAGCCTTCGCCCGCTTGCAGCAAGCCCTATCGTTTTTCCGCCTGTTTTACGGACGCTTCACCGTCTATCGCGCCCGCCTAGAACGGCTATACGGCTTTATGACCAGCATGGAAGAGCCGCACCACAGCCAGCAGCCGCAACGCCAAACCGTTTCAGGCAGCCTGAAAATTGAAAACGCCACCGTATACCGCGCCAACGGCGACATCTTAATCAACAATCTCAATTTTCAGGCTGCAGCAGGGCAAAGCCTGTTGCTCAAAGGCCCGTCGGGCTGCGGCAAAACCACCACCCTGCGCATGCTGGCAGGGCTATGGGCGTTTGGCAGCAGCGGCAACGTATGGCAGCCTGAAAAACGCCACACGCTCTTTATCCCGCAACGCCCCTACGTCCCCCAAGGCAGCCTGAAACACGTCTTGTGCTACCCCAACATCCAAGCCAGCAACGAAACCTTAATTGCCACGCTAAACGACTGCCTGCTGCCCCAGCTCGCCGAGCGGCTAGACGAAGAACAAGACTGGCAACACATCCTTTCCCCCGGTGAGCTACAACGCATCGGCTTTGCCCGCGTGCTGCTGTCCCAACCCCAGCTTATCCTGCTAGACGAAGCCACCTCCGCGCTCGACGAACCCACCGAAGCCCACCTCTACACCCTAATCCGCCAACGCCTGCCGCAAAGCATCATCGTCAGCATCGGACACCGCGGCACGCTCGATGCCTTCCACGATACCAGCATAGAAATTGCCGCGCCGATGGATTGCGGGTAAAGCGCGATGGCGGGTAAAGCCGCAAACAAAAGGCAGCCTGAAAATGTTTTTAAATGCTGTTTTAGCTTCGCTGAAACTCGCTTCGCTCGTTTTCAGGCTGCCTTACGCTTGCGCCCAAACCCAACTCGTAGGGTGGGCAACTAGTTGCCCACCATTGTTCATCACATTCAAGCAATCAACAAAAATAACGCACCTAAGCATTCAACGTTTTCAGGCTGCCTTTCAACATTTCTTATCTTTGCCAGCGCAGGCGTTTCGCCGCCTACCACGAGCAGGGGCTTGCCCCTGCACCCCGTGTAGCATCAACCCTTTATAACCAGCACCAACGTTTCAGGCTGCCTCACCCATCGCAAAGGCAGCCTGAAAATTCTCCCTCTGTCCTTGACACCTCTCCCGCCCCCGCAATTACAATCGCACGATTTTTTCATTTCTGAACCCCAATCCAAGGAACACTACCATGCGCTGGTATCTAGCCGCTTTGAACAAATACGCCGAATTTAGCGGGCGAGCCCGCCGAGCAGAATACTGGCTATATATGCTGATTCATATATTGGTGCTGGCTGTTCTTATAATCTTGATGATTCATACTTTCTTTTCCCGAAATAACGCTTTTGACATCGTTGCAATGCTGCTATTTATCTATTTACTCATCACATTCCTACCATCACTTGCCGTTACCGTACACCGTTTGCACGATATGGACTTTTCAGGCTGGTGGATTCTGATTGTATTTTTCTCCCTTCTTACTCCACCCGTTTTCTTGCTTTGTTTAATACTTCTTTTTTTCAAAAAAGGCACCAAAGGCAACAATTTCTTCGGAGAAGACCCCATACCAGCCGAAGAATATGAAGAATATTAACCCGCACCGCAAAAGGCAGCCTGAAAACGAGCGAAGCGAGTTTCAGCGAAACTAAAACAGCATTTAAAAACATTTTCAGGCTGCCTCACTATCCCCAACCTGTAAAACAGGCAACTCGTTGCCCACCACTATTACCACCCCACAAAGGCAGCCTGAAAAGCCCCCGCCCCGCTTTCAGGCTGCCTTTATGTTAAAATTTGCCTCCCCTAACCCACAACCAGAAAGCACTTCATGGCAGGCAACACCTTCGGACAACTCTTCACCGTAACCACCTTTGGCGAAAGCCACGGCGCAGGCATCGGCTGCATCATCGACGGCTGCCCGCCCAATCTTGCGCTCACCGAAGCCGACATTCAACCCGACCTAGACCGCCGCAAACCCGGCACCAGCCGCCACGTTACCCAACGCCGCGAAGCTGACCAAGTAGAAATCCTATCAGGCGTGT
The DNA here is from genome assembly GCF_014054985.1 of Kingella oralis. Lineage (NCBI taxonomy): Bacteria > Pseudomonadati > Pseudomonadota > Betaproteobacteria > Neisseriales > Neisseriaceae > Kingella > Kingella oralis. Next base: position 948,031 of record NZ_CP059569.1, on the reverse strand, counting down.
TTGACGGCAAGACCACAGGCACCCCCATCGCCCTGCTGATACGCAACGCCGACCAGCGCAGCAAAGACTACGGCAACATCGCCCAACAATTCCGCCCCGGCCACGCCGACTACACCTATTGGCACAAATACGGCACGCGCGACTACCGCGGCGGCGGCAGAAGCTCCGCCCGCGAAACCGCCGCCCGCGTCGCCGCTGGCGCAATCGCCAAAAAATGGCTGCGCCAACAATTCGGCACCCACATCATCTGCTGGGTAAGCCAAGTCGGCGAACACCCCATCGCCTTTGAAAACGAAGCCTACATCAGCCAAAACCCTTTTTTCGCCGCCAACCAATCGCAAATCGCCGAGCTAGAAGCTTATATGGACAGCGTCCGCAAATCACTAGACAGCGTAGGCGCAAAACTGCACATAGAAGCCCGCAACGTGCCCGTCGGCTTGGGCGAGCCTGTGTTTGACCGCCTAGACGCCGACATCGCCCACGCGCTGATGAGCATCAACGCCGTTAAAGCGGTGGAAATCGGCGACGGCTTCGGCGTGGTTGCCCAGCGCGGCAGCCAACACGGCGACGAGCTCACCCCGCAAGGCTTCGCCAGCAACCACGCAGGCGGCATACTCGGCGGCATCGCCACGGGGCAGACCATCACCGCCAACTTCGCTATCAAGCCCACCAGCTCCATCGCCACGCCGCGCCAATCCATTGATATTGATGGCAATCCCGTAGAAATCGCCACCCACGGGCGGCACGACCCCTGCGTTGGGCTACGCGCCGCCCCCATTGCCGAAGCCATGCTCGCGCTGGTGCTGATGGACCACGCGCTGCGCCACCGCGCGCAAAACGCCGACGTGCGCGTGGCTACGCCTGATATTGCACGCGGATAGATTTCAGGCTGCCTTTGGCGTGATGCAGAGGCAGCCTGAAAAACAAGCGAAGCAGTAAAGCCGAAAATACGCAACTCTTGGGGCACATCTGCCCGCTAGCAAAAACCGTTTTATCCAACGCGCCATTCCATTTCGGTTTCAGGCTGCCTACCGCATACAGCAGAGGCAGCCTGAAAAAAGGAAACCGACATGGCAGACCTGTTGTTCCTGATTATCGACGCCCTCGCCCTGCTGCTTTAATGGACTTTGCGCCTGATTTTCTGGCTCGGGCGCAAACTCAGCTGGATAAAGCAAACCGAGCCCAAACCCACACGCAAGCAGACCATTATCGGCGGCTTGGCGGTGCTGATTGTTTTGATGGCGGTTGGTTTGTGGTGCGGTAAATATGCCAACCGATGCCTCACGCACACCAAAGGCAGCCTGAAAACCTACTTTCGTTTTCAGGCTGCCTTTTATTGCCACCGCTTCACGACTGATGCCGTTTCTTCACGCTCACCTGCCGTTTTTTCACTTTCCCGCCGCTGTTGCGCACTTTCTCGTCTTTGCGATTTTCCCGCTTGGCAATGCGGTTGCTCAGTGTTGCGCGGCGCAACGGTTTGTTTTTGGTTTGCGCGGCGGTTTCTTCGTAAGGGTTTTCGCCCACGTTGTATTGAATCCGCAGCGGCGTGCCTTGCAGGTTAAACGCTTTGCGGAAGGTTTGCGTTAAATAGCGCGTGTAGCTGTCGGAAATCGCGCCGAGCGAGTTGCCGTGTATCACGATAACGGGCGGGTTCATGCCGCCTTGGTGGGCGTAGCGCATTTTGGGGCGCACCAAGCCTGCGCGGGGCGGAGCTTGGCGTTCCACCGCGCTTTGCAGCACGCGCGTGATTTTAGGCGTGGGCATATTGATAAACGCCGCGTTATAGGCAGCCTGAATGCTGTCAAACAAGCCGTCTATGCCGCGTTCTTTCAGCGCGGAAATATAGTGAAACTTCGCAAAATCAAGGAAATACAGCTTGCGGGCGATGTCGCGCTTGATGTCGTTGCGCCGCTCTTCGCTGATGCCGTCCCATTTGTTTACGGCAATCACCAGCGCGCGCCCTGCTTCCAGTGCAAAGCCTGCAATGGTGGCATCTTGGTCGGCGATGTCTTGCTGCGCGTCCAGCACCAACACGGCAATGTTCGCCGCTTCAATCGCTTGCATCGCTTTAATCACGGAGAATTTTTCCACCGCTTCGTCCACTTTGCCGCGACGGCGCACGCCGGCGGTGTCGATGATGGTGAACGGCTTGCCCTCGCGCTCAAAATCAATGTGGATGCTGTCGCGCGTGGTGCCCGCCATGTCAAACGCAATCACGCGCTCTTCGCCCAAAATGGCGTTGACCAGCGTGGATTTGCCTACGTTGGGTCGCCCAATCACGGCAAACACGGGGTGTTTGTTTTCAGGCTGCGTTTCGTCCGCATCGGGGAAATTTTCCAGAATTTCTTCAATCAGATAGTAAACGCCGTCGCCATGCGCGCCTGAAATAACGTGCGGTTCGCCCAGCGCCAGTTCGTAAAACTCTGCTGCCAACACGTCGCGCCGTCCGCCCTCGCCTTTGTTCACCGCCAAATACACGGGGCGCGGTGATTGGCGTAGGCGGTCGGCGATGATTTTGTCTTGCGGTGTTAAGCCTGTGCGGGCATCCACAAGGAACACAACGGCATCGGCTTCATCCACGGCTTGCAGGGTTTGCTTTGCCATTTCGTGCAAAATGCCGCTGTCCACAACGGGCTCAAAACCGCCTGTGTCCACAACCAAATAGGGTTTGCTGCCCACTTTGCCGTGCCCGTAATGGCGGTCGCGGGTTAAACCGGGGAGGTCGTGTACCAGCGCGTCTTTGGTGCGCGTGAGGCGGTTGAACAAGGTGGATTTGCCCACATTGGGGCGGCCGACTAGGGCGATGGTGGGTTTCATAAGGATAAGGGTTCTTTCTGTTTCAGGCTGCCTTAATGGGGGCAGCGAGCAGGTGTTTTATTGAAAACACGAGTTAGTGAAATGGATGGGAATGCGTTTTCAGGCTGCCTAAACGGCTCGTTTTTCTTCAAATTCCACTCGTGCATAAATCTCGGCAAGCGATAGCGTGCAGCCGATGCTGGCAAGCGAAATGGTGTCGCTGGCTTGGGTGTAGCTGGTGGCTTTCCAGCCGTCGCTGCGGCGATACGCAAGGGCGGCCATAAAGTCTTGTTCTAAAACGATGTATTCTTGCAGGCTGGGGATTTGGCGGTAGTCGTGCAGTTTGAGGGTTAAGTCGGTTTGGCGCGTGCTGTCGGATAAAACTTCAATAATCAACACGGGTTGGCTGGCTGAGTTGCCTTGGGCTTGGCAATCTATAACGACATCAGGGTAGTAATAATTATGCTGGGCTTGCACGCACCAATCGCTGATAAACGCTTGGCAGGGATGGTTTTTGAGCTGGCTGTGCAAAGCGGCATAGACATTGCCTGCGATGATGTTGTGGTTGCGTGATGCGCCTGCCATTGCCCAAATTTCGCCGTTGATGTATTCGTAGCGCGTGTCGCTTTCTTGGGCGTAGCGGGCTAGGTAGTCCTCTTCGCTGATTTGGCTGGGGTTTTGGGTGAGTGCATTCATTTTCAGGCTGCCTTTTGTGTGGATGCAGGGTGTTTTTCAGGCTGCCTATTGCACATCACATTAGGCAGCCTGAAAACATTGCGGCACATTGTAGCCTATTTTGCGGTTCTACGCCTCGGCAACCGCTTCGCGGGCATAGGTTTTCTCGCAATAATGGCATTTGAGCTTGGTTTGCCCGTTGTGCTGGCGCACATAGAAGCGGCTGGTTACGGGTTCGCTGTGGCTGGCGCAGTTGGCGTTGGGGCAGCTAAACACTTCGCTGATGGTACCAGGCAGCGTGAGCCGCATTTTTTGCACCACTTGAAAATCTTGAATCAAATTCACAATTGCTTCGGGGGCGAACAAGGCGAGGCGGTTGGCATCGGCTTCGCTGAATATTACGTCTTTGATTTTGATGATGTCTTTGCTGCCTTGCGAGTGGCTGGGCAGGTTGAAGCCCACGGTTACCGCACTGCCGTGATGCAGCACTTTGAATTGGCGCAGGATGGTGAGCGCCAGCCCTGCGGGGATGTGGTCAATAACGGTGCCGTTTTCTATGGCTTCTACGCTTAATTGTTTGCTTTTCATGGGGATTTCCTTGTGTATCAGATTTGAACTTCGCTGAAACGCGCCTTACTCATTTTCAGGCTGCCTAATGGATGTTGATAAAGCAGGTTAAACCGTTTCGTTCAACACCAGCGACAACATCGCCATCCGCGCAAACACGCCGTTGGTGGCTTGTTCAAAATAATAGGCGTAGGGCGTGGCATCCACGCTGGGGTGGATTTCGTCCACGCGCGGCAGCGGGTGCAGCACGCGCAAATTGGGTTTGGCGTTGGCGAGCATATCGGCGTGCAGATTGAATTTGCCTTGGATTTTGGCGAATTCTTGTTCGTCGAAGCGTTCGCGTTGCACGCGCGTCATGTAAAGGATGTCTGCCCATGCCACCGCGCTTTCCAAATCGGGGAAGATTTGCCACGCCGCGCCCGCTTCGTCCAGCTCTTCGGTGATGTAGTCGGGCATGGCGAGCGTGGGCGGCGACACAAAGGCGAACTCGCAGCCGAAGCGTTTGAGCGCCTGCGCGAGCGAATGCACGGTGCGCCCGTATTTCAAATCGCCCACCATGGCGATTTTCAGGTTTTTCAGGCTGCCTTGGGTTTCGTGGATGGTTACCAAATCCAGCAGGGTTTGGCTGGGGTGCTGGTTGGTGCCGTCGCCCGCGTTGAGCACGGGCACATGCGAAAATTCGGCGGTTACGCGCGCCGCGCCGTCTTGCGGATGGCGTTGGATAATCGCATCGGCGTAGCTGCTGATGATGCGCGCGCTGTCGGCAAGCGTTTCGCCTTTTTTCGCGCTGGTGTTTGCGCCATCGGCAAAGCCGATTACCTTGCCGCCCAAGCGTTGCACGGCGGTTTCAAACGAAAGCCGCGTGCGTGTGGACGGCTCAAAAAAACAGCTTGCGATGAGTTTGCCATCTAACAAGCTGGGATTGGGTTCGCTTTTTAATTTGAGCGCGGTGTTGAGCAATAACAGCAGCTCCTCATCCGATAAATCGGCGATGGAGATAATGTGTTTTTGGTAGAACGGATTAGACATGGCGGTTTCCTTTGTATGCGGTCCGAGCGGACAAACGGCGGGATTATAGCAATATTTTTTTCAATGTGCTTACATTTTTTTACACGGCGGCAGCCTGAAATGCAAAATGCCGTAAAATGTCAGTTTCTGAATAGCGCGTTGATTGCAAATTCTTTACAATCGGCAAAATTCGTCAAGATACCCTATCAAACTCCTTTTCAGGCAGCCTGAAAATTCTCACAAGCGAACACATCATGGCAAGAAAATATTTTGGCACCGACGGCATTCGCGGCGAAGTCGGTCAATTTCCCATTACCCCCGATTTTGTGCTCAAACTCGGCAGCGCGTTTGGCAGCGCATTGGTGAAACACGACGCGGGGCACAAACCCACCGTTATCATCGGCAAAGACACGCGCATTTCAGGCTATATGCTGGAAACCGCGCTGGTGGCCGGTTTCACCGCCGCCGGGGTAAACGTGGTGCAAACCGGGCCGCTGCCCACGCCCGCCATCGCCTATTTAACCCGCGCCCTGCGCTTGGACGGCGGCGTGATGATTTCCGCCTCGCACAATGTGTATAGCGACAACGGCATCAAATTTTTCGCCGAAGGCGGCGTAAAACTGAGCGACGATATGGAATTAGCCGTTGAAGCCGAATTGGAAAAAGACTTGCGCACGCTGCCCAGCAGCCAGCTTGGGCGCGCCCGCCGCATCGAAGGCGCGGCCGACCGCTACATTGAATTTTGCAAATCCACCTTCCCCAGCCATTTGGATTTATACGGCTTGAAACTGGTGGTGGATACCGCCAACGGCGCAGGCTATCACACCGCGCCCAAAGTATTCCACGAGCTGGGCGCGGAAGTCATCAGCATCGGCGACGAGCCCAACGGCTACAACATCAACAACAAAGTAGGCGCCACCTACACCAAAACGCTGCAAGCCGCCGTGTTGCAAAACGATGCGAATTACGGCATCGCGCTGGATGGCGACGGCGACCGCCTGATGATGGTAGACAAAAATGGCGTGGTGTACGACGGCGACAAGCTGATTTACGTCATCGCCAAAGCCCGCGCCGCGCAAGGTTTAGCCTTTGGCGGCGTGGTTGGCACGGTGATGAGCAATTTGGGCATGGAAAAAGCCCTTGCCGCGCGTGGCATCGCCTTTGCCCGCGCCAAAGTGGGCGACCGTTATGTGTTGGAACAATTGCACGAGCGCAGTTGGCTTATCGGCGGCGAAGCCTCGGGGCATATCGTGTGCCTAGACAAACACAATACGGGCGATGGCACGATTTCCGCCCTGCAAGTGCTCGCCGCGCTGCGCGAATTGGGGCAAGACTTGAAAACTGCCGTAGATTGGCAGCCCTATCCGCAAACCATGATTAACGTGCGCATCCAAAAAGGGCAAGACTGGCAAAGCGCGTCGCAAGCGGCGTTGGTGCAAGCCGAGCAAGAGCTGGGCGACAGAGGGCGCATCGTGCTGCGCGCATCGGGCACCGAGCCTGTGGTGCGCGTGATGGTAGAAGCCGATAGCGCAATGATTGCCGAACAATGCGCCCAGCGGATTGCCCAATCCATCCAGCAGTAACCGCCAAAAGGCAGCCTGAAAACTTGTAAACAAGGATAATGCCCCCACTCTGATTTTCAGGCTGCCCCATCAACCCCAACAATAAAGCAAACCACCATGCTCGTCTTTTTAGAACAATTCTTTATCCAATTTGGCTACGCCGCCGTGTTTTTCATCCTGATACTCTGCGGCTTTGGCATCCCCATCCCCGAAGACGTTACCCTCGTTGCAGGCGGCGTGATTTCGGGCTTGGGCTATAAAAACGTACACTTTATGGCGGTTACCGGCGTGCTCGGCGTATTGGTGGGCGACGGCATCATGTTCATGCTCGGCAGGCATTATGGCAACCAAATTCTCAAATTTCGCCCCGTTGGCAAAATGCTCAACCCCAAACGCTACGCCCTTATCCGCCAAAAATTTGACCAATACGGCAACCGCGTGATGTTTGTCGCCCGCTTTCTCCCTGGTTTGCGCAGCCCGATGTTTCTGGTGGCAGGCATGAGCGGCAAAGTGTCGTTTATGCGCTGGCTGATGATGGATGGGCTGGCTGCCATCTTAACCGTTCCGCTTTGGGTGTATTTGGGGCACTTCGGCGCAGAAAATAAAGACTGGCTGATGAAGCAAGTCCACCAATTCCAATACGGCTTATACATCGTTTGCGCCATCGGCGCGGCATGGGCGGGCTACCATCTTTACCACCGTCGCCAAGGCTTAATCGCCCGCCGCGACGAATTGCTGGAAAAACGCCGCCAACGCCGCCTCACCCGCGAAGCGAAACAACCGCAAGCCCAACAATCCACCCAACAACAATCACACAGCAAATAACGTTTTCAGGCTGCCTCACCCCAAAAGGCAGCCTGAAAACTATCTATACCGTCTTACCTCCAAAGGACAACCCCATGCCCACCCAACACTACATCGGCATCATGTCAGGCACCAGCATGGACGGCGCAGATGCCGTACTCATCGCCATGCAAGGCAAGCAATGGCAACGCGCCCTCGCCCACAGCTTTGTCCCCTACCCCGCCAGCCTGAAAACCGAACTGCTCGCCCTGCAAAACATCGGCGAAAACGAACTGCACCGCAGCCAAATCCTCGCCCAACAGCTCAGCCACATCTACGCCCAAACCGTCCACCAACTGCTTGCCCACAGCCAAATGCAGCCTGAAAACATCACCGCCATCGGCTGCCACGGGCAAACCATCCGCCACGCCCCCGAACATCAATACAGCATCCAACTGGTCAATCTCCCCCTGCTCGCCGAGCGCACAGGCATCTTTACCATTGGCGATTTTCGCAGCAGAGACCTTGCCGCAGGCGGGCAAGGCGCGCCACTCGTTCCTGCGTTCCACCAAGCCCTGTTTGCCAGCCCAGCCGAAACCCGCGTGGTACTCAACATCGGCGGCATCGCCAACATCAGCCTGCTCGCCCCCAACCAGCCCCCCATCGGCTTCGACACAGGCGCAGGCAACATGCTGCTAGACGCATGGACACAACACGTTTGGCAACAGCCCTACGATGCCAACGGCGCAAAAGCCGCGCAAGGCAAAGTGCTGCCCCGCCTGTTAGGCAGCCTGAAAGCCCACCCCTATTTCAGGCTGCCACCGCCCAAAAGCACAGGGCGCGAACTCTTCTCCCTCGCGTGGCTGCAAAGCTATCTAAGCGGCAACGAATCCCCGTTTGATGTGCAACGCACTCTCGTCCAATTCACCGCCGAAACCATCGCCGATGCCATTTTTCAGGCTGCCTCAAACACCCGCCACATCTATATCTGCGGCGGCGGCATCCAAAACACCACCCTAATGCACACGCTTGCCGAACTATTCACCCCACACAACATCGCCCTACATAGCACTGCCCGCCTAAACCTCAACCCCCAATGGGTAGAAGCCGCCGCCTTCGCATGGCTTGCCGCCTGCTGGGTAAACCAAACCCCCTCCAACCCCCACCACGCCACAGGCGCACACAAGCCGCTTATTCTTGGCGCAGGCTATTTCGCATAAAAAGGCAGCCTGAAAATGGGATAAACCGTTTTCAGGCTGCCTATTATTGTTGCCAACTGCTCCATCAAGGATACGGGCGACAATCCGAATCCACCCGCATAGCATTATTAAAAAAAGGCGTTTCATCACACGTTGTCTTGCTGCTCTCACACACCAGCGAAGTGCCATCATGCGCATGAATCAACACCCGCGCCTCCCTGTTCTTATCAAACGACACCGCCTTCATGCTATACGCCGCCTCGCTTTCCGTGCCGCGCGGGTTGCCCAGCATGCGAATGCAGAAATAAGGCGTTTGCGTAATCGGCAAATCCACCCATTGCGTGCTGCTTTTCTTAAAGTTGGCATGATTCGCATAATGACGCTCCAACGCCTGCGCATTGTCCATCATCGCCTGATGCGCCTCGCTTAGCCGCGCATTTTTCACATAATTGGTATAAAGCGGATAAGCCACCACCGCCAAAACCGCGATGATGACTATCACCACCAATAATTCAACCAAAGTAAAGCCTTTTGCTTTCATGTTATTGCATCACTTCGCAGCCGTCAGGACCATTAGGGTTGGTAGGCGATATAGTAAGGTAACTATTTGCACCACTGCTCGTACAACGAACAAAGGCAGGAACAGAAGAATCGTAGAACAGAATCAGCTGATTGGTAGCCAAATCATCTGCTGAATATAAGTCAGCTTTTGGCGCACCTTTTAATACATAATTGTTGGTATCTGCTTTAACTATTGAGAAATTATAGTTATCGTTATCTACTGTAACCGTAATACCTGTTGTAGGCGTAGTGGAAGCATTATTCTTAGTAACAAAAGTTACGGTAGGCGGGGTGCAACCTGTTGCGCCGCTTGCTTGGCAAAAAGTCTGATGCTGCCCATAGTAACGTTCCATTGCCAGCGCAGTATCCGACATCATGGCACGCGCATTATCTAAACGCGCACGGCGGATATAGCTTAAATAAGATGGATAAGACAAAGCAGCCAAAACACCTATGATTGCAATAGCAACCAACAATTCAACCAATGTAAAACCTTTTTGTTGCGAAGACAGTTTCATTTTTTTCCAATCTTTCAAATTAAAATAATTTTCGTGTGTGCATCCAATCAAGCAATTTTAATGCAGGTTAGCCAGTTTAGCGAAATAAATAGATTTAAAAATTATTTTTCGCTTATTTGCGCAATTAAATTCTCAAAATCTTAATTTTTTTAATTTTTAATAATCATATTACCCTTTATTTGACAGAGATAATTTTTTTTTACATACCGCTTGTTTTTGTTAATTCTTTCGGTTATCTTGGCGTTTCCTTTCTCCACAAACCCAGCGTTTAACCAGATTGAACCAATCAATATAATTATTGTTATGTTAAGCGTGTGCGCGTACCCTAAATCGCTGTCTCGTTTAACCGCATTACAGGTGCATCGGCAAAATTATCCATTTGCAATCAAAGTTACGCAGAACAAATGAGGTTGTCATGCAAATATCAGGCGCACAAATTATCGTGCAAAGTCTTCACGCAGAAAATGTTGAGTATGTTTTCGGTTATCCCGGCGGCGCAGTGTTGGAAATCTACGATGCCATTTATCAGCTCAAAAAATTCAAACACATTTTAACGAGACACGAGCAGGCAGCCGTGCATGCCGCAGACGCTTATTCTCGTTCCAGCGGCAAAGTGGGCGTTGCCTTGGTTACATCAGGACCGGGCGCAACCAACGCGATAACAGGCATCGCCACCGCTTACAGCGATTCGATTCCGCTGGTGGTGATTTCCGGGCAAGTGCCATCAGGCGCAATCGGCACAGATGCGTTCCAAGAAATTGATATGATTGGTATTTCTCGCCCATGCGTAAAACATAATTTCTTGGTTACCAATATTGAAGACCTGGCTGTAACCATTAAAAAAGCATTCCAAATTGCTAAATCAGGTCGCCCAGGTCCTGTGGTGATTGACATTGCCAAAGATGTTACCCAAGCCACGGCAAAATACAGCTATCCGCAAGAAGATTTGCCGATTCGCTCCTATCAGCCCGTGGTGCAAGGGCACGTTGGGCAGATTAAAAAAGCGGTGCAGCTTTTGTCTGCCGCCAAACGTCCTTTGGTTTACTTTGGCGGCGGCGCGGTGTTGGGCAATGCCTCAAAAGAATTAACCGATTTAATCCGTACCACAGGCGTGCCTTGCACAGGCACATTGATGGGCTTGGGCGCGTATCCTTCTGATGACCGCCAATTCTTAGGCATGCTCGGTATGCACGGCACTTATGAAGCCAATCTTGCCATGCAAAACGCCGATGTGGTGGTGGCGATTGGTGCGCGTTTTGATGACCGCGTAGTCGGCTCGCCTGCAAAATTTGCCGAAGCGCCGAAAAAAATCATCCATATTGATATTGACCCATCCAGCATTTCCAAACGCGTTAAAGCCGATGTGCCGATTGTGGGTGATGTGAAAAACGTTTTAAGCGAGATGCTTGGCTTGTGGCGTGCGCAAAACGAATCCGTCAACGCCAACCATTTGGAAAAATGGTGGAAAACGATTGAAGAATGGCGCGCGCAAGAATGTTTAAGGCTGCCTGAAACCGATTTAATCCTGCCGCAATATGTGGTGCAAACTTTGGCAAAAGTAACCAACAACGATGCCATCATTACGTCTGACGTAGGACAGCATCAAATGTTTGCCGCGCTGTATTATCCGTTCCAACGCCCGCGCCAATGGCTCAATTCGGGCGGCGCAGGCACAATGGGCGTGGGCTTGCCCTACGCGATGGGCGCGCACCTTGCCAACCCTGATAAAGACGTGTTCTGCATTACAGGCGAAGGCTCCATCCAAATGAACATTCAAGAACTGGGCACCTGCGCGCAATACAATCTGCCGATTAAAACCGTGTGTTTGAACAACGGCTATTTGGGCATGGTGCGCCAATGGCAAGAATTGTTCTACGACGAACGCGAATCGGAAACCAATTTGGAATGCCAGCCCGATTTCGTGAAACTGGTGCAGGCCTATGGCCATGTGGGCATGCGGATTGAAAAAGCATCCGATGTGGAAGGCGCGTTGCGCGAAGCGTTAGCCCTGAAAAACCGCTTTGTATTCATGGACTTTATAACTGACCGCAAACAAAACGTGTTCCCCATGGTGGGCGCGGGCAAAGGTTTGGACGAAATGGTCTTGCCGCAACACATGCGTTCAACTAAGGCATAAGAAAGGAACAAAAATGCGACATATCTTGTCTGTTTTGCTGGAAAACGAATCTGGCGCACTAAGCCGCGTGGTGGGCTTGTTCTCGGCACGGAACTACAACATCGATTCGTTGTCGGCTGCGCCCACCGAAGACCCCACGCTTTCGCGCATGACGATTGTTACGCATGGCAGCGATAGCGTAATCGAACAAATTACCAAGCAACTCAATAAGTTGGTTGAAGTGGTGAAAGTGGTGGATTTGAACGAAGGGCAACACAACGAGCGCGAATTGATGCTGGTGAAAGTGCGCGCCACGGGCAAAGAGCGCGATGAAGTATTGCGCTTGGTAACTATTTATCGCGGTCAAATCATTGACTTGACCGATAAAACTTACACCATCGAAGTAACGGGTGCGCGCGATAAGTTGGACAGCCTGCTGGTCAATCTGCCGCAAAATTCCATTTTGGAAACCGTGCGGACAGGCGCGGCCGGAATTGGTCGCGGCGAGCGTATTTTGAAAATCTGAGTTTAACCCGGCAAGATGAAACCGCCGTTATGCTTTGCGCTAACGGCGGTTTTTGTTTGATGAAATACAAACCGATTTTCAGGCTGCCTCAGCCTGTTGAGGCAGCCTGAAAATGCTTAACCCCAGCTTTGCAACCCTCTTTGCTTTTTCAGGCTGCCCAATCTATCCACGTCTGGCACAACCAGCCGTTACACCACGCAAAGGCAGCCTGAAAACCCCGATATTGCCATCCATTCGCCATGCAAATAATATCAACAACTTACACGCAAAATTATAATTTATCTTTTATTTTCAAATAGTAACAAAGTCAAGCACAATCCCATCCGCCCCATTTTGCACAAAAAATAAGCAGCAAAAGCCATACCATGATATTGCAACAAAATTTGATGGCAGCCACATATTTTCCACACAGTTATCCACAAAATATGTGGGCAAAGTTTGTCGCCCAAATGTTAAAATCCGCCTCCATTTTGCAAACAGGAATCCCCATGCCCGCATCTTTTTCTTGGCAAGACTTCATCGTTAATCTCTTTGCCCGCAAAGCCTTCACCGCAAACCTGTTGGAACGCAGTTTCAGGCAGCCTATGGGCTGGGTGGAGCTGGCGATTATGCTGGCTTTGGTGTTTGTCGCCTATCGCCTGTCGGAAAAATGGGCGCAGTCGTCCAAAATCAAGGCGATTCGTTTTCGCATGATTCGCCATGTGTTGCGGCGCGTGTTGTTTCCCGTGTTGCTGCTAGTGGTGGCGCTTATTGCGCAAGTGGCATGGGAAGCGGCGGGCTTGCATGCGGTGTGGCTGAAACTTTTGGTGTTGGCGGCAAACTGGATGATGGCGATTAGGCTGGTGCTGGCGTTGATTAACGGCGCGTTTCCCAAAAATACGCGCTCGGATGCAATTGAACGCGCCGCTTCCACAGGGCTTTGGGGCTGTTTTATTTTGTGGCTGTCAGGCATTGATGATTGGATTATTGATTGGCTCAAATCGCTGCAAATCCCCATCGGCGCGAGCAAACTGAATGTTTACACCATTTTAAGCGGCCTGCTGTGGGTGGGCGTGATGATGGTGGGCACGATGTGGTTTTATCGCTGGCTCAACGCGCGTTTGATGGCAAGCGCACGGCTGGATATGAATCTGCGGATTGTGCTGTCCAAAGTGATGAAATCGCTGCTGATGATACTATCGGTGTTGGTTGCGCTGCCTTTGGTGGGCATAGATTTAACCGTGTTGTCCGTGTTTGGCGGCGCACTGGGCGTGGGGCTGGGCTTTGGTTTGCAAAAAATCGCCAGCAATTATGTGTCGGGCTTTATCATCTTGGCAGACCGCTCCATCCGCATCAACGACCGCCTCACCGTAAACGGCTTTACAGGCTATGTAACCCAACTCACTTCGCGCTTTGTGGTGCTGCGCAACGCAAATGGCGCAGAAGCCCTAATCCCCAACGAAACCTTTGTTACCAACACCGTGATTAACGAATCCTATACCGCCCGCGCCTTGTATCAATCGCTGGACATCCAAGTTGCCTACGCCACCGATTTAACGCGGGCGATGAACATTATGCGCGAAGCCGCCGCCGCGCAAAAACGTGTAGGCAGCAACCCACCGCCCTCCGCCCTGCTGTTGGGATTTGGCGACAACGGCATCAATCTGCGCGTCGGCTTTTGGGTGAACGACCCCGAAAACGGCTTTGGCGGCTTGTTCTCCGACATTTTGCTCACCATTTGGCAACGGTTTAACGAAGAAGGCATTGAATTGCCGTTCCCGCAACGCGAAGTGCGCATTTTGAATCCCGACAACCATGAGGCAGCCTGAAAATAATGAGACAGCCTGAAACACAGTTCAGCGGAGCTAAAACGGGTTTACACGCTTCTACGAAACCGTAAAACTTACGCTTACCATCCATTTTTACCACACCAAACCGCGTTTCAGGCTGCCTCTTCGCATCAAGCAAATGTATGGCGATGTAAAAAATTCCCTAAAATGCTCAATTTGCTGTACATTGTGCGAACAACTCCACCGAAAGGGACATACATCATGAAAAAACTTATCCTTACCAGCGCGATTGCGTTACTCGTTGCCAGCCCATTGGCAATGGCAAAAGACCCAACCATCGCATCCAACTCGTCCAGCGTAAAAGACGCAGGCTTTATCAACAGCATGGCTTCCGCCGCCAACGGCATGGGCGCAAAAGAGCCGCTCACAATTAGCGAAAGCAACGACGGCAGCAAACGCGTGTTGGTGGTGGCGGGTAGCAATGGCACAACCTGCCGCGTGCCCGTTTCCGACGGCAATCCGCCCAAAATGATGGGCATCAACTGCAAATAACGCCCGTGCAAAAAAGCCCCAGCCAAAACGGTTGGGGCTTTTGCTTGTTCTGATTAGGCAGCATGAAAATCAGAATTCCGCGTCTGCGGCGCTTTCGCCGTTGGATGAGGTCATGGCGGGCGCGCTGGCAATGATTTCAGGCTGCGGTAACAAGCCTGCTTTTAAGTTTAACGCTGCCGCGTTTAATGTCGGGTAATCGCTGAATGTGATTTGGTAGCCGCCTGCGCTGTTGCCGCGAAGCTGCGCGCGCGCGCCGAGCGGGAAGGTGGTTTTGTTGGCAACGTGCCCGAACGGGAAGCCGGTGTAAACGGGCACGCCTGTTGCGCGGGCAATCACTTGCGATACGTTGGTCAAATCGTAGCTGCTGTCGTAAACATCGCGGATGTTGCCCATGCGGAAATCGCCCAACACAATCGCTTGCTGGCTTTTCAAAATGCCCGCCAAATGCAGCGTTTGCAGCATCCGCTCAATGCGGTAGGGCTGCTCGGCAACGTCTTCAATAAACAAAATGCCGCCTTGAATCTTGGGCATATACGGCGACCCTGCCAGCGATGCCAACACGCTCAAATTGCCGCCCCACAAGATGCCGTCCGCATCTTTCACGCGCGAAGTTTGATACGCCGACACGGCAACGGTGGTGCTGGTGGAAGTGGTGGTGCGGATAAAGCTGTCCATGGTGTAAAAATTGGGCTGCGGTTTGGCAAATTCGCTGTACAGCATCGGTCCGGCAAAGCTGGGCATGCCGCTTTGCGCAAGCAGCGCCAGTTGAATGGCGGTTACATCGCTGAATCCGAACAACAAGGTTTGCTGCTCGCGCATTCTCGCGCCCAAGTTGCCCCAATCGATATACGGCAATAACCGCGCTGCGCCGTAGCCGCCCCGCGTGCCCATGAATACTTTGGGCGTGGCTGCACGCCCTATCGCCACGTCTTGGAAATCGGCAATGCGCTCAAAATCGCTGCCCGCAAAACGTTGGAAACGGCGGTAAGCGGCGGCGTGGTTGGTGATGGAGAAGCCTGCTTGGGCAAGGCGGTCTAAGCCTGTTTGGATGCGGGCGGGGTCTTCACAAAAGCCTGATGAGGCAAAAATTCGCATGGTGTTGTCACCTTGGGTGCGTGGTGCGGGGGTGGGCGTATTTTGGGGTTGGACGGTAGGCACGGGTGTTTGGATGTTGGGCTGCGGCTTGGTGCTGCCGCATGCCGCCAACACGCCGCTGCCTGCGGCGATTAACGAGTTTTGCAAAAGATGTCGGCGCGATAATGTGAAACGCATGGGATTTCCTTATGGGTGAACAAACCCGCGCATTATAGTGGATGAACAAAAATACGCCCAAATCGGCAGCCGTGCTCATTGCAAGCTAATCCGCCATGGCGCGTTTTCAGGCTGCATTTAGCATGCGTTTTACTTGGCTTGACCAGTTTTCAGGCAGTCTGAAAGTGGCTTCGCGCATTGCCGCAGCCCAAATCGGCGCGGGGAAACACGCATCGTCTTGAAAGCGCGCAATCACATGCCAATGCAAATGCGGCACCACATTGCCCAAACTCGCCAAATTGATTTTTTCAGGCTGCAATACTTGGCGCATCGCCTCTTCCACCTTGTAAACCGTTTCCATCAATTCGGCGCGCTCGGCGGGTTGCAAATCGGTCATCTCGGCAACATGCCGTTGCCAAATCACGCGGCAAAAAGCGGGGGCATTGGCTTCGTTGTGCACGGCAATCACGCGCAGATTGGGCGTTTGCAGCAAAATTTCTTCGTTTTGCGCGGCGCAAATTGGGCAATCCATGTTCATCGTCTCCATCAAATGTTTTCAGGCTGCCTCAATGTTGAAAGGCAGCCTGAAAAGTTATCACGCTAATTATTTGGCAGCAGGGCGCGCAGCGGGCTTGCTGTCAAAAGTATCCAAGTCTTGACCTGGGGTGGACAGCAAATCGCCACGGTTCACGTTTTTAATGCTTTCCAAAATGATGGCGGAAGAAACGTGTGCGCCTGTGCGGTACACCATTGCCAAGCCGATTTCTTCATTTGGCGTGTTCACAAAGTGCGTCGCTTTTTCGTTCGGGCTTCTCCAATCGGATTTCACCACTTGACCGCGGCGATAAATGCTCAACACCGTGCCGTTATCCAAGCCGTCGGCTTCGCCTTTGTTCAGAATCAGCGTTTGCATGGTGCCGCTTTCTTCCACGCCTTCCATGATGGAAATGATGTCTGCATCAATGCGGGTTTCAGGCTCGTGTGGCACATAGTGGAACTCGGTCAACGCGGGCGATTTTTTAATCAGGTAGTCGCCTTGGTGGATTTCAGACAATGCACCGTCAATAATCATAGGCTGCGCGGTGCGCGTTGCGACTTTTTTGCCAACCAGCAAACCGTTTTTGGTGTTTGAATAGTATTCATCGCGGGCCAAATTCGCTTCTTCTTCCGCAGTGCGGTATGACAGGCGGCTGTTTGGCGTAACCAAAGTGGAGGCTTCACCTACATACTCAACCAAGATGCCCAAGTTCGCTTTGCTGCGCGGGTCAACGATGGGACCGTTCGGACGGAACACGAGATATGTGCCCAATTCTGCAATGCCGTCCGCATAGATGCGGTCGCCGCCGGAGTAATACATGCGGTTATCAGGGCCGGCAACGATGCGCGCGGCGTGCGACAATTGTTCTGAGGTCATGAATTGCGGCGTTTTCATGAACATGTGATAGAAATTCACGTTAATCGTTGGGATGGCATAGCCCGAACCCAAATCGCGCACTTGGGGATTCAGTTTATAAGTTGGGATGTTGCTTTGGCTGCCGCGCGCCACGCTTAAACGGGGTTTGCCGTTCACATAAGTGAGCACCAAAGTTTGACCCGGATAAATCAGATTGGGGTTTTTGATTTGCTTGCGGTTCATGCCCCATAATGTCGGCCATTTCCAAGGGCGGTACAGGTACTTGCCTGAAATGTCCCATAGTGTGTCGCCGTGTTTTACGGTGTAACGCGCGGGGGCGTTTTTTCTGATACGCAAGTTTTCAGCCGTTGCGGCGGTGGTTGAAATCATCATACCTGCTGCGCAAAGCAGCGTTATAATTGTTTTTTGCATTTGGGAATCCCCTATTAGCTTTGGATGAGTTGGATTACATTATTTAACGAACAATTGCAATGATAGTGCATTTTAAATTGTTTAGGCTAGCATTATACTAAAATGCGTTAAGCAAATTGGCATCTATGCCACAGTTTTTTAGAAATCACACAATTTGAGGATATTTGTTTTATGGCTTTGTTACCTATTTTAACGCATCCTAACGAACGATTACACATCGTCGCGCAGCCTGTGGCGCAGGTGGACGAGCGCATCCGCACGCTGGTGCAGGATATGGCGGAAACCATGTATGCGTCCAAAGGCATCGGCTTGGCGGCAACGCAGGTGGATGTGCACGAGCGGGTGGTGGTGATTGATTTATCGGAAGAGAAAAACCAATTGCTTGCGCTGATTAACCCTGTTATCACCAAAAAAGACGGCGAGACGACTTACGAAGAAGGTTGCTTGTCTGTGCCGGGGATTTATGAGGAAGTTACCCGCGCGGAAACGATTACGGTGGAATTTTTAGACATTCAGGGCAACAAGCAAACGCTGGATGCGGATGGTTTGCTGGCGATTTGCGTGCAGCACGAGCTTGACCACTTAAACGGCAAATTGTTTGTGGAATATTTGTCGCCGCTGAAACAAAACCGCATCAAAACCAAAATGAAAAAACGCCAGCGCGAGACGATGTGATTTTCAGGCTGCCTTATGATGGATAATGTGAGGCAGCCTGAAAACGTTTTAGGAGAACGGGATGACAATGGCGCGTTTGCAGCGGGTTTATTTGTATTACTCGTATGCGGTGTTTGTGGTTTTGCTGTTTACCGCGTGGCGGCAGTATCAATTTGCTTTGTTTTTGCTTTTAAGTTTTATTTTGCTGACCTGCAATGTGGTCATGAAACGCTTGGCGTGGCTTGCAAAAAACCGCTATGCTGATTACGCCAGCCCAATGGATGCCACCATGCCCGCTGGGCTATTGTATGGCTTGATTGTGTTGGCTTATCTGCTGTTTTCGGAATTGCTCACCAACCCCAACCGCTTTAACTGGCTGCTGTTTGCAATTTGGGCGGGGCTGATTCTGCTGCCCAGCCTTTATTTTGAGCTGCAAGTAAACCGCTTTATCGCGCATGAACTGCAAGTAAACCGCTTTATCGCGCAATCGCTCGCCGCGATAAGGCAGCCTGAAAAATGGTCTGCGGGCAAAAAGCTGCTTTGGCTGCTGCATGGGCTTGTGCCATTGGGTATGGCGGCGTTCTCTTTTTATAGCGCGTTTACTCTCCACGACCATTCGGTAATGTGGCTAAAAGTGGGCTTTTTTACCTTGCTGCTGGGGATTTTTATCTATCGCTATTTACTGCTGCACTTGGGTTTTGAGGCAGCCTGAAACGTTTAGGGAGAAATAGGATGACGGTAGCGCGTTTGCAACAGGTTTATTTGTGTACTATTCATATGCAGTATTGGCGGTTTTGCTGTTTACGCTGTTGAAGCAAGATGGCTTTGCTTTATATTGTTTGCTTCCTTTCCCCTTGCTTTGCAATCATGCCATTTTTGACTTGGCGGATTGTTTAAAAAACCAAAAGCCTTTTTACGACAAATTGCTACGCGCTAATGTGCCTGCCGCGCCGTTTTATCTGTTTGCGGCAATCAGCTGCCTGCTGTTTACAGAATCCAACGATAACGGCTTTAACTGGCTGCTGTTCACAAGTGGCGTTACGTTGATTACGCTGCCCAATCTTTACTTTGCGCGGCAATTTAACCGCCTTGTGGCACAGTTGCCCAAAGCAACAAGGCAGCCTGAAAAATGGTCAGTGGGCAGAAAATTGTTTTGGTTGATAACAGGTCTTGTGCCTTTGAGCATTTCTATCCTTGCTTTTTATACGGCGTTTACACGCGATAACCAAATGGCGCAGGGCATCAATATCGGCTTATTGACATTATTGACAAGCATTTTGATGTACCGCCATTTGTTGCTGCATTGGGGATTAAGGCAGCCTGAAAACACCCAAACCAACTGAAATGGTTATGCCCACCCATCACAACAGCCTTTTCAGGCTGCCTTATTCATTACACCATCCCAACCGTTTAACCCATTTTCAGGCTGCCTAATATTCAATACTCCAAAGGTAGCCTGAAAACCACACACAAAGGACACACCATGAAAATCATCTTCGCAGGCACACCCGATTTTGCCGCCGCCGCGCTTAACGCCATCGCCGCCGCAGGCTTTGACATCCCGCTCGTTTTAACTCAACCCGATCGCCCGAAAGGACGCGGTATGCAGTTGCAAGCGTCGCCCGTTAAACAAGCCGCGCAGGCACTCGGCTTGCGCGTTGAGCAGCCTGAAAAACTGCGCGGCAACGCCGAAGCTCTTGCCCTGCTGCGCGAAATGGATGCCGACATTATGGTGGTTGCCGCTTACGGCTTGATTTTGCCGCAGGAAGTGTTGGACGCGCCCAAACACGGCTGCCTGAACATCCACGCTTCACTGCTGCCCCGTTGGCGCGGCGCGGCTCCGATTCAACGCGCGATTGAAGCGGGCGACGCGGAAACAGGCGTATGCATCATGCAAATGGACGCAGGGCTGGACACAGGCGCGGTGGTCAGCGAACACCGTTGCCCGATTTTGCCCAGCGACACCGCCAACGAAGTGCACGACAAACTGATGCAGCTTGGCGCAGCAGCCATCGTGGCGGATTTGCAGCAATTGCAGCTTTCAGGCTGCCTAAACGCCACACCGCAGCCTGAAAACGGCATCACCTACGCGCAAAAATTGAGCAAAGACGAAGCGCAAATCAACTGGCAGGAAGACGCGGCAACCGTGTCGCGCAAAATCCGCGCGTTTAACCCCGTGCCCGCCGCGTGGACGCAATGGCAAGGCAAGCCGATGAAAATCTGGGTGGCGGAAGCGGTGGCAGGCAACGGCGCGGCGGGCACGGTGTTAAGCGCCGATGCTTCGGGCATCGTTATCGCTTGTGGCGCGGGCGCATTGCGGATTACCGAACTGCAACCCGCGGGCAGCAAACGCATGACGGCGGCGGCGTTTTTGGCGGGGCGCGAGTTGGCGGTGGGCAAGGTGTTTGAATAAGCATCGCCAATCAGCACAAAGCCTCACTTAACTCGCCCTGCTGCCGCTATATTCCCTTTTTAACGCAGCCTGAAACCCATCCCCCAAAGGAACCCCATGTCGCTCTCCCAAGTCCAAACCCTCGCCGCACAAACGCTCGCCGCCGTTGCCTCGGGCAAAAATCTATCCGACGAGCTGGCGCACATCATCGCGCAAAACCCCGAGCTCACCGCGCAAGACAAAGGCATGCTGCAAGACATCGCCTACGGCTGCCAACGCCATTTAGGCAGCCTGAAATTCATGCTCGGCAAAATGCTCAACAAACCCATCGACAACGAAGCGCTGCAAAGCTACCTGCTCGTCGCCCTTTATCAGCTCAACCACACGCAAAACGCGCCGCACGCCGTGGTCAACGAAGCCGTGAACCACATCGCGCAAATCGGGCATGGGCAATACCGCTCGTTTGCCAACGCCATCCTGCGCCGTTTTCTGCGCGAAAAAGATGGGCTTAACAAAGCCTGCCGCTATGACGATGTTGCTAAGCACAATCTGCCGATTTGGCTGCAAAAAACATTGCAAAATCAATACCCCAAACATTGGCACAACATCGCCACCGCCTTCCAAGCCCATCCGCCGCTCACCCTGCGCGTGAACCGCCGCCATGCCGATGCCGAGCAATACCTCGCCGCGCTGCACGACGCAGGGCTAAACGGCAAAATTTTGGATGATTACGCCATCCGCCTCGCCCAAGCCGTGCCCGTTGCCCAGCTGCCGCGTTTTGCCGAAGGCTGGGTGTCGGTGCAAGACTGGGGCGCGCAGCAAGCCGCCTATCTGCTCAACCCGCAACACGGCGAGCGCGTGTTGGACGCTTGCGCCGCACCGGGCGGCAAAACAGGGCATATTCTGGAGCTTGCCGATTGCGACTTAACCGCGCTGGACATCGCCCCGCAGCGGCTGCAACGCGTGCGCGACAATCTTGCCCGCTTGCATTTTCAGGCTGCCCTACATTGCGCCGATGCCCAAAATTTAAGCGATTGGTATAATGGCGAACCGTTTGACGCAATCTTGGCAGACATCCCCTGCACCGCATCGGGCACCATCAAGCGCAATCCCGACATCAAATGGCTGCGCCGCCCCGGCGATGCCTACAAAACCGCCCGCCAGCAAGAACCCCTGCTGGACGCGCTGTGGACCACCCTCAAATCAGGCGGGCGCATGCTCTTGGCAACCTGCTCCGTGTTTGAAGAAGAAAACCAACAACAATGCCACCGCTTCCTCAACCGCCACGCCGATGCCCGTTTGCACACTGAACAAACTCTCATCCCAAGCGAAAAACAAGATGGCTTTTATTACGCACTTATTGAAAAACATTAACCGCGTTTTCAGGCTGCCTCAACCTGCAAACAACGGCAGCCTGAAAGCTGCAAGCTTCAACGAAGTTAAAACGAACCTAGCAAGTTTCGGCGAAGCCCAAACCCCATCCGCACCCGCCCCAAGGCAGCCTGAAAACCGCGCCACCCCGTTTTCAGGCTGCCTTGGCGCGCTCATGCTTACCGCCGCCCTGCTCACCGCCCCCGCCGCCCGCGCCGAAACCGTCGCCCCCACCCGCCTTGAAGCCAAAATCCAAAGCAACGGACAGCTCGCCATCAGCACCCGCTTCAAAACCGAGCTGCCCGAGCAACTGCAAAACGCCCTGCAACAAGGCGTGCCGCTGGATTTCTCCCTGTCCTACCGCCTGGAACGCCCCACCCTCGCCTCCTACCGCTTCAAAATCAACCAGCTCATCAACACCGCCAACAGCGTAAACTACCGCCTCAGCTTCCACCCGCTCACCAACCGCTACCGCGTTGCTGTGGGCACATTCTCCACCGAATACAACAGCCTCACCACCGCGCTCAAAGCCATCGGCGCGATTGCCAACTGGCCGGTGCTCAACGAAGGCGCGCTGTCCGACACCCCCGTTAGCGAAGTCAAAGCCCAAATCCGGCTCAACCTTACCACCACCAAGCTGCCCAAACCCTTCCAAATCAACGCCATCAACTCGCGCGATTGGGATTTGGATTCAGGCTGGCACGATTTGACCATTAAGCAATAGGCAGCCTGAAAACCATAAACGGAGCGGCGACGGCTCGTTGCCCAATGCCCAATAATCCCCATTCACTATTTTCAGGCTGCCTCTACCCATCCCCCCGCCCCCAAAGGCAGCCTGAAAACAAGCAAAACGAATTTCAGCGAAGCTAACACCACTTCCATCCCCACCATGCAAAAATTCCTCATCCTCTGCGGCATCCTCTCCTTCATCGCCCTCTACGCCCTCACCCAATCCACCGACAGCAACAGCCCCTACGCCCCCTATTTCTGGACCATCGCCGGCTTCACCGGCGCGCTCGCCGTCGCCATGCTCCTCGTAACCCTGCGCTACATCTGGCACATCGTGCGCGACAAACGCAACCACGTTTTCGGCTCGCAAATCGCCCGCCGCCTATCGGGCATGTTTGCCATCGTCGCCGCCCTGCCCGCGCTGTTCCTGCTCGGCGTCGCCGCCCAATTCATCGCCCACAGCATCAACTCATGGTTTGGCAACGACACCAAAGAAGCACTGGAACGCAGCCTGAAACTCAGCCAAACCGCGTTAGACAACGCCGCCGGCAACAGCGTTCAAGCCGCCCAACGCATCCGCGCCAACCTCGCCACCGCGCTCGTTCAAAACAAAGCCCCCAACGAAGCCTTCCAAACCCAATTAGCCCGCGAGTTCAGCCACCTCGCCATCTGGCAGCTAAACGGCCACAAACTCATCGCCGAGCGTAATCCGCAAAAACTCCCCGCTCCCGATTTTGACCCCGCCATCCTCAAATCCCTGCAACAGCAGCAAATCATCCGCAGCATTGAAAACGTAAATGGCACGTTATATGCTAGCGGCTGGATAATGCTGCCAAAATACGTCAGTCAGCAATACATCTTCTTTTTCAGGCAGCCGATTCCCGAAAGCGTTGCCAAAGATGCCGAGCTCATCGAATCCGCCCGCGCCAAATACGCCGAACTCGTCTTCGCCCAAAAAGGCCTGCAAACCTTCTTTCTCGCCACCCTGCTCATCGCCGCCTTGCTCGCCATCCTCTTATCGCTTGCCGCCGCACTTTATTTCGCCCACCGCTTTGTAGAACCCATCCTCGCTCTGGCGGACGGCGCGCGCTCCGTTGCCCACAACGATTTCAGCCGCCGCATCCCCGTAAACAGCCAAGACGAGCTGGGCAAGCTCGCAGGCATGTTCAACTACATGACCCAACAGCTTGCCAACGCCCAATACGCCAACGAACGCCACCGCAAAGAACAAGAAGCCGCCCGCCACTATTTGGAACGCGTGTTAAGCAGCCTGAGCGCAGGCGTGATTACCCTCGGCTACTCCGGCAGCCTGAAAACCTACAACGCCAGCGCCGAAAACATGCTGGACATCAACCTCGCCCAACTCATCGGCGAACCAAGCAGCGCATGGCAAGATTTAAGCCCCCAGCACCACGCCGCCGCCAACCTAATCAACGCCCTGATTGCCAGCGAACATAGCCCCGACCCCGTTGAGCTTTCCTACACCGCCCAAGACAGCAGCCGCATCCTGCTGGGCAAAGCCATCCGCCTGCCCGCCGAAAACGGCAAAGGTCTCGTGCTCGTGTTCGACAACATCACCGAACTCGTCCGCGCCCAAAAAGAAGCCGCATGGGGCGAAGTCGCCAAACGCCTTGCCCACGAAATCCGCAACCCCCTCACCCCCATCCAGCTCTCCGCCGAACGGTTGGCATGGAAATTGCAAGACAAACTGGATACAAAAGACGCGCAGATTCTCACCAAATCCACCGACACCATCATCAAACAAGTCGCCGCGCTCAAAGAAATGGTAGAAGCCTTTCGCAACTACGCCCGCGCCCCAAGGCTAAAACTCACCGAAACCAATCTCAACGCCCTGGTTTCCGAAGTTTTAGTGCTCTACGAAAGCAGCCCCTGCCAATTCATCGCCGATTTCAGCCCCAAACCCGCGTGGATAAAAGCCGACACCACCGCCATGCGCCAAGTGTTGCACAACCTGTTCAAAAACGCCGCCGAAGCAGCCGAAAGCGATCCGCAGCCTGAAACGCACATACAAATACTGGTGCACGAGACCACCATCAGTCTCACCGTAACCAACAACGGCAAAAGTTTCACCCCGCAGATGCTGCAAAACGCCTTTGAACCCTATGTTACCGACAAACCCGCAGGCACGGGGCTGGGCTTGCCCGTAGTCAAGAAAATCATAGAAGAACACGGCGGGCACATCAGCATCGCCAACCAAATACCGTCGGGTGCCAACATCAGCATCACACTACCTAAGATAACAACAACAGAAGCAGAAAACTCATGAGAAGTACAGACATCTTGATCGTCGATGACGAAATTGGAATTCGCGAAGTATTGCAGGAAACTCTTGAAGATGAAGGCTACACCGTTTCGTTGGCTGCCAATGCCGGCGTAGCGCGTGCCATGCGAAACAAAAACCGCCCCTCCCTTGTGCTGCTGGATATTTGGATGCCCGATAGCGACGGCATTACCCTGCTCAAAGAATGGGCGAAAAACGGACAGCTCACCATGCCCGTGATTATGATGAGCGGACACGGCAGCATCGATACCGCCGTAGAAGCCACCAAAATCGGCGCGCTGGATTTCTTAGAAAAGCCCATCCCCTTGCAAAAACTTTTGCAAACCGTTGAACGCGCGCTCAAACAAAGCGAAACCGCAGATAACAAAAGCGCCGTTATCGAAGGCTTGGGTAACAGCGCCGTAATTCAAAACTTCAATCAGCAAATCAAACAAGCGCAAACGCATAACAACGCCGTGCTGCTCATTGGCGAAACAGGCTCGCCCTTTGAAATCATCGCCCGCTTTTTCCACAAAGAAAACACCCCATGGGTGCAACCCACACGCCCCGAGCAAATCATCGACATCCCCAGCGAATTGCTCAACAAAGCTACCAACGGCGTGCTTTATTTGGGCGATATTTCGCAATCCAGCAAAAACATCCGCCAAGGCATTGCCTTTCTCACCAGCAAAGCCGACAAACACAACACCCGCATCGTGTTTACCAGCTCGCGCCCGCTTAACGAACTTTTGGATAACTCCCAAAGCGACACCCGCCTGATGAGCGTTTTATCCAGCGCCATCATCAACATCCCTGCTTTACGGCAGCATTCTGAAGATATCCCTTTTATCGTCAACAAACTACTCAACGAAATTGCTCCCAACCGCCCCGTCAAATTTGCCGCAAGCGCGATGAACCGCCTGCGCCAATATGATTGGCCGGGTAATTTTGAACAATTGAAAAACGTGGTAAACAGCTTGGTGTTGAACTGCGAACAAAACGAAATCAGCGATGTTGCTGTTTCCCGCCTGCTCAATCAATTCAACACCGAAGAGATTTTTGCCGACATTCGCAGCGCATTCAATTTCAACCTTCCCCTGCGCGAACTGCGCGAAGAGTTGGAACGGCGCTATTTTGAATTTCACATCCGCCAAGAAAACCACAACATGAGCCGCGTCGCGCAAAAAGTGGGCTTAGAACGCACCCACTTATACCGCAAGCTCAAACAGCTTGGCATCACATTCTCGCGCCGCACGGCGAATAATGGCGAAAAAGAAAGCAGCAACGACTAAGCCGCATAACCACAAACCCGCATCATTGGATTGGATGCGGGTTTTGCTTTTTCAGGCTGCCTCTGTTTTCAGGCTGCCTCAATATAAAAGGCAGCCTGAAAAGCTGCCTTCTATTGTTTACTTCAACTCGTTATACAAATCGCGTATCCATTTATTGGCACGCGCATCGTTCAACGGTTTACCCGTTTGGTCCAGCAGCACAACACGCTGCCCATTCGGCTCTTGCACCAAGCCCACCAGCAACTGCGCGGGCTGATTAGATGCGGCAACAGGCTGTTTGTCTTTCTTACCTTTGAACCAGCGGCTTAACAAACCGGCTTTGCGATTATCTGCCGCCGCTTGCGCCAGCTCTTCGCTTTGCGTTGGCGCAGGACGCACGATAAACATGCCCCGCTCGCTCACAAATTGCTGCACCGTCAAACCCACACGGTCAAGCGCCGCCGCAATACGGTTTACATTGCGCTCTGCCGCGCCATATACAATCACGCTATCTTGTTCCAACTTGGCAAATTCCGTGCCTTGCGCTTGGTCTGCGCGAACCGCCGTTTGTTGTGTGGCAACCGCTTCATCCACGCCTAAATACTGCATGAAGCGCGACAAAAACGCTGCTTCCAAATTAGGGTCGTTGGCGCGGGGTTGCCAAATGGTGCTTTCTTCTTTTTTGCTGTCAAAGACTTCTTCCAAGCCTTTGTGGGTAAAGAAAATATCCAAATCACCTGTGTGGCTGTTGCGCTCCATGCGAATCAGGAATTTATCCCGTTCGCTGGTGGTGTACACGCCGCCCATGCCCACTTTGTCAAACAATTTACGCAAGCCTTGGTTCGGCAACTTGGCACGGTTTTCCGCCCATTCGGTTTCCATCAAGCCCGCTTGCGGCTCTTCGGAATAAATGGTGAAGCCTGCTTCTTGCCAAAATGCGCGCAGCAAAGGCCACATTTCGGCTGCCGATTTGTTTTTCACCACCAGCCAGCGTTGGTTACCTTGGCGCTCAATATAAGCGTCTTTCACTTGGTTCAAGACTTTTTTCCTGCCTTGCGATTTGGTTTCTTTCATCGCATTGGGGCTGGCGGTTGTGCCTTTGGGCAGGCTGTATAAATCGCCATTGCGCGGGTCGTTCAAATCAGGTGGAACTTCCAAGCTCACAATTTTATTGTTTGCCGATTGGTAATCCAGCTTCGGATTTTCTTTTTTGCTGCCGGAACAGGCAGCGAGACTGATCGCGGTTAAGGCTAAGACAAGGGGTTTGATGTGGTTCATGTACACCTTCCAAAAAAATCAAATCAAGTTGGTTGCTTTTAAAGCAGCACGAACTTTCTCTTGCGCGGCAGGGCTTAATGGCAAGATAGGCGAGCGCACGTGTTCCGCGCACACACCCAGTTGCGATGCTGCCCATTTGGGCGAAGCGGGGCTAGGCTCACAGAACATCACGTCATACAAAGGCACAAGTCGTTTATTAAGCTCGCGGGCTTGGGCAATATTGCCATCCAATGCGCTGTGGCACATTTGCGAGAACAATTTAGGCGCAACGTTGCCTGCCACGTTAATCACGCCTTTGCCGCCGCACAGCATATTCGCCATGCCTGTGGGGTCGTCGCCGGAATAAACGGCAAAGCCTTCGGGTACGTTGTTAATCAAAGAAACCACGCGCCCAATGTTGCCGCTGGCTTCTTTTACGCCCACGATGTTGGGGATTTGAGCCAAGCGGATAATGGTGTCGTTGCACATATCCACCACGGTGCGCCCCGGCACGTTATAAACAATCATGGGAATATCGGCGGCTTCGGCAATCGCTTTGAAATGCTGATACATGCCTTCTTGCGACGGTTTGTTGTAGTAAGGGACAACGGACAGCGTGTAATCTGCGCCCAGTTTTTCTGCTGCTTGGGCAAGCACAATCGCTTCACGGGTGTTGTTTGCGCCTGCGCCTGCGATAATAGGAATGCGTTTGTTGGCGGTTTTGATTACGGTTTCAACCACTTTCAAATGCTCATCAACGGAAAGGGTGGCGGATTCGCCTGTTGTGCCCACGGCAACGATGGCATCTGTGCCGTTGGCGATGTGCCATTCAACCAGTGCTTGTAGTTGTTCGTAGTTCACGCTGCCATCGGCGTGCATGGGGGTAATGAGTGCAACAATGCTTCCTGTTAGCATGATATTCACCTTGATTTTTGTGAAAATTGAAAAACGTTGCAACACGTGCAACGGCGCATGATTTTAGCCTATTTCCGAGCTTGGGCAAAATTAAAACACATATTCAGGCAGCCTGAAAGCGATTTTTGTAAATAAACGTAAATGTTTTAAGAACAAAAAACAGGGGATTAATAACAATCGGCAATCATTTTCAAATTAGTTATTTGATGTTGCTATGAATTTTGTGGGATAAAAATGCTTATCATCTTAAATCTGCCGGCGGTTTATTGTTGATAATTGTTTGTATTTCAATATGAAATTTGATTTTTACCGAGCCGCTGCTACAATGCGCCCTGCGTTGAGACGGCTGCGTCTCTTTCGTTTTTGAAATATTCACATTACAAGGAAAACAAACATGCAAGGCGATAAAGAAGTTTTGGCTTATATGAACGAGTTGCTGGCCGGCGAACTGGCTGCCCGCGACCAATATTTTATTCATTCCCGCATGTATGCCGAATGGGGCTACACCAAATTGTTTGAGCGTTTGAACCATGAAATGGAAGAGGAAACGCAACACGCAGAAGATTTTATCCGCCGCATTTTGATGCTGGGCGGCACGCCTAAAATGATTCCCGAGGGCTTGAACATCGGCACAACGGTGAAAGAATGCTTGGAAGCGGATTTGGCAACGGAAATGCACGTTCGCGCGGCGTTGAAACAAGGCGTGAAATTGTGCGAAGAAAAACAAGATTATGTTACGCGCGAATTGATGGTGGGTCAGCTGAAAGACACGGAAGAAGACCACGCGCATTGGTTGGAACAACAGCTTCGCTTGATTGGCATGATGGGCGAACAAAACTACTTGCAAAGCCAAGTGTAAGGATTGGGCGATGCAAGGAGACCGTCAAGTTATCCAACAGCTGAACAAGAATTTGGGCTTGCTGCTGGTTACCATTAACCAATATTTTCTGCACGCGCGCATTTTAAAAAATTGGGGTTTAGAGGAATTGGGCTGCAATTTCTATAAACGCTCGATTAAAGAGATGAAATCGGCGGATGCGATTATCGAGCGCGTGTTGCTGCTCGAAGGCTTGCCCAATTTGCAAGAGCTGGGCAAATTGCTGATTGGGGAATCGCCTGCGGAAATTATTGATTGCGATTTGAAAAAAGAATATGAAAAACATGATGCGCTGATGGCGGCGATTGCGGTTTGCGAGGCGCATCAGGATTATGTTTCGCGTGATTTGTTGGAAGAACAGAAGTTTGAAAACGAGGAACGCATTGATTGGTTGGAAACTCAGCAGGAGTTGATTGCCAGCATGGGCATTGAAAACTATCTGCAACTCGGGGCGCAAGAGGACGATTAAAACAAACCACTACCAAAACTCTGGTAAGCCGAGTACACAAGAAAAACCACCTGCTTAGTTTAGCGGGTGGTTTTTATTTTTCAGGCTGCCTATTGCGGCTGTGTGAGGCAGCCTGAAAATGGGTAAAGCGTATTTCAATGAAGCAAACGTGTTTGCTGGTTTTTTGCTTTTCAGGCTGCCTTTGCGGTTGTGCAATAGGCAGCCTGAAAATGTATTTAATAGGCATGGGTGGCTTGCGGTTATTTGCCAACGTGTTGCCGTTCTATCCGCTGCGCTATTTGGCAACGAGTCATCGCCCCTCTATTAGCTTTCAGGCTGCCTTTTAGTGTGCTTAATTGAGGCAGCCTGAAACGGCTTAATAGGCTTTATTGTTTTAGCCCTGCTAAACCGCGCTTTACTCGTTTTCAGGCTGCCTAAAATTGTGTCATCACACGGGCAAGCTGGATAACCGCCCACGCGCTCACCAGCAAGCCTGCCATCAGCCGCAGCCCTTTCTTTTGCAACAGCGCGCGCAGTTGGCTGGCGAACAGCCCTGCGGCGATGAGATTAGGCAGCGTGCCCAGCCCAAATGCGAGTAAATACAAGCCGCCCCACAGCGCGGAGCTACTGCCCAACGCGTAAAGCGAGGCGTTGTACACCAAGCCGCAGGGCAGCCAGCCCCACAGCATCCCCGCGCCGAAGCAGGCGGGCAGGCTTTGGATGGGCAGCAGTTTGTTTAATAGCGGGTTGAGCCGTTGCCAGATGGGTCGCCCGATGTGTTCTATTTTGGCTGTCCATGCCAGGATGTTGGCGAGATACAGCCCTGTGAACAGCAGCAGTAGGTTGGCGAGGGTGGCAAGGATAAGTTGCAGAGCGTGGGTGTGGGCGAGCGTGCTGCCCAGCTGCGAGAGCGCGCCCATCAGCGTGCCGATAAGGGCATAGCTGGTGAGCCTGCCGAGGTTGAGCAGAATAATAAGCCAAGGACGTTTGATATGCGGCGGCAGTTGCAAGGCGAACGCGGTGGACAGCCCGCCGCACATGGCGATGCAATGCGTGCCGCCGAAAAAGCCGAGCAGAAACAGGGTAAACAGGGTTACAGAGGGCATGGGGATGATATGCGCGGGAAAAGGGGGAGATTGTACTGGTTTTGCGGTTTTCAGGCTGCCTTTTGGGTGTAAAAAAGGCTGTTGGGGATGCTCGTCCCGCACAGCCTTTGCCAATGCAAAATAAGCAGCCTGAAACGGGTAAAACGGTTTTTTCAGGCTGCCTAATGCCTTTTATTGCGAATATTGTTTACGCACCGTTTAGCATCGCTTAAATGGTGCGTGGCAAAACCACACAGCCTTTGCCGATGCAAAATAGGCAGCCTGAAAATGGATAACAAGGTTTTCAGGCTGCCTTATCGTGGGTAGCAATGTCGCTTATGCCGCTTCGCGATGATAATGCCGCAGGGCATGTTCTTTGCGCCGTCCTTGGCTGAATGCGGACACGCGCTTCAAATAGCCGATCACGCGCGTGCCGTAGTCAATATCGGGCGAGCCGCACGCGCTGCACGCGGTGAGCGTGCGCTTGTCTATGTGTTCGCATTGGTTGCAAATGGTGATTTTCACGTTGGTGCAGAAATAATTGCAGCCTGTTTTGGCGGCGATGTCCAGCAAGGCGCGAAAACCCGATTGCGGCAGGGCTTCGTCTAAATTCAAATGCAGCGCCGAGCCGCCGTCTAGCCAGTCTATTAACTCGCGCCCGTGTAGCAGGAATTTATCCAGCGCATTGGTTTGGTCGTCTTCCACCACATAAAAATAAGAATTATAGCAATCGCGCGGCACAAAATAGCCGTCTGCCTTGTCCCATTTGGCGTTTTTCACGCCCAAGTTTTCGGCGGGCACAAATTCGGTGTTGAATTTCACGCCGTATTTGGCGTTGGCGGCTTTGTTGGCTTCAAAGATAATTTTGAGCCGAGATTGCACAAAATCTACATATTCGGGCGTATAGGCAGCCTGAATGCCTTGGCTTTCGGCGGCTTCCACCATGCCGTTAATGCCGATGGTTAAAAATTGCTTGTCCAGCGAGATAAAGCCCGCGTCATACACAGGCAACAGCCCTGCGGCTTGATATTCTTCCATCAGCTTGCGATAGGCGTATTGATAGCGGTGGATTTTGTCCACTTCGGCGGCAAGGTCGCGCCCGTCTTGCACTAAGCGGTTCATGTTAATGGTAATCACGTTGATTGACCCCGTTGCCACGCCGCCCGCGCCCAGTGAGTAGGAAAACGTGCGGTCTTCAATTTGATTACGCAGTCGGCAGCAAGACGCGAGCGAATCGGGGTTGTCGGATTGATACACAAAAAACGAATTGCCCACGCTTAATTCGTGCGCCAGCGTGTCGGCAAATTCGCCGTCTTTGCATTTGCCGTGGTCGGTGAGCATGGCGGCGGTTACCACGGGGAAGGTCAGCACCGCTTTGTTGCGCTCTTGGTTGAACCAATTTAGGAAAAATTTTTGCAAGCGCGACACGCTCGCCCACACGGGTTTAGTGAAATCGGGGAACACAAAATCGCCAAACATCGCGTCAAAATAATAGCGGTCATACAACGAAATATTCCAAAACACGCTTTGATAGCCGCGCGCGGCGGCGGGTTGGTTGATGCTGTACACCACTTGCTGCAAGGCGTTTTCAATCTCGCTGCGGTGGGTGTTGAGATAATCGTCGTCAAAATCTTTGCGCGCGAAATAGTCAAAATAAGTCAAAAATTCCACCGTTGCCACCGCGCCGGCAAACTGGGCGCTGATGGCAAACACAAAGTTGATAAACGAGCCGCAAAACGATGCCAAATGCTGCGGCGCGCGCGATTCGCCGCCCAATTTGGTGAGCCCGTCGCGCAAAAACGGATACATCGTTACCGACACGCAATAGGGTTTCAGGCTGGTTTCGTCGTGCACATAAATTTCATGCGTTTCAATTTGGCGCACATATTCGCGCGCCAAATCGTCGCCAAATAATTCGCCGATTTTGCGCGACACTTGGGCGCGGTTAATTTGCACGAAAACGTCTTTAAGTAACTCGCTTTCCAGCGTGGCGATGTTTTTATGGGTAACGTTGGCGTTGGCATCCATGGTTGAGCCGTCCGCCGCGTTATGCGCCGCCATGTAGTGTTGGATAAAGCTGAGTTTGGATTGGATTTGTTCGGGATACAGCCGAAGCATGATGTTCTCCAATGTGTGAGTGAGTGGTTGAAAAAACGCTGCTGCCCTTTTCAGGCTGCCTGATAAAGAGCCGCAGCAGGGAAAAATATTTTTGTTGATTAGTACACCATCAGGCAGCCTGCGTAGCGAAGCGGAGTTGCGAAGCTAAAAACCATTTCTATGATTTATCCAGAACACGCGTCTTGCCGCGTACCACGCTTTCAGGCTGCCTAAACTTCCAGCTTGCACCGCATCGCCAACGCCCTTAAAGGCAGCCCGCAATCCCGCCAAGATTGCACCTATTTCTGCCGCCAAAACAAAGACGTTAAATCCATCCCCGTTTGCAAATCCACAAACCGCTGATTAGTGGTCGGACTATCCAGCCCGCCGCGCTCGGGCAGCCATCGCCCCGTTTTCAAAAACGACAATTCGGGCAACAACATCGGCGGCACTTCATCGCGCTCCAAACCCGTGTATAAACACGTTTTCAAGCCAAATTCATCACGCGCCACCCGCAGCAAAGCCAACAGATTTTCAGGCTGCCATTCGCCGCCCAAAAACAAAACGCAAGTGAGCAAGCCCGCATAACGCCGCAGCCGCTCGCGCAAATACGCCACCGACAACGCTTCGCCCAAGCCCGCTTTCCACGAATCCGTGCTGTGGCAGCCCACGCAATGCAAAGGGCAGCCTGAAAGCAAAAACGCCAACGACACTTCATTAGGCACTTCCTGCCACACAATTTCTTCGCGCGTAAAGCGCAGCGGCGGCAGCGCAGACGGCGCATTTTTATAGTGAAGCCAAATCACATCCATAAAAATAAACAATAGGGCAAAGTAAAAAATTGCCCTAAAAACCATTGGATTTAGGGTAAAAACGGAACGAAGTTTATGCCTAATCGCGGTTACAAAAATTGACGCACATCAAATTTAAACATTCGTAAATTACGAATGTTTGCTAAGTTGCGGAAAATATGGAAAACAAATTTGCGTCGCGCATTTTCATTTTCAGACTGCCAAATGGCGGATGGCGGGTTCATTCTATTGTAGAGCAAGCAAGCACAATATATTGTTTATCAAGCGATTTATTTACAAACAATGCAAACGGGTTTTCAGGCTGCCTGCCCTGCGAAGTAGAGCCGCACAGCGAAAACGCTTTATAATGCCGTCTCTTTTGATGCAACCTGAAACGTCGCAACCTAAAACACCATCCCACGCTGCCCAAACCACAAGGATAATCCATGAACAGCCATCTCAACCAGCTTCATCCCTACCCATTCGCCCGCCTGCGCGAAGCCATGCAAGGCATCACGCCGCCCGAGGGCATCAGCGAAATCCCGCTTTACATCGGCGAGCCCAAACACCCCACGCCAGCCGTGCTCACCGATGCGCTGATTGCCGCGCTGCCCGAGCTGTCCAAATATCCCGCCGCGCTGGGCTTGCCCGAGTTGCGCCAAGCCTGCGCCAACTGGCTGCATCGCCGTTATGATGGCTTAACGCTGAACCCCGACACGCAAATTTTGCCGATATTGGGCAGCCGCGAGGCGTTGTTTTCCTTTGTTCAGGCTGCGCTTGACCCTGTTGCCGGCGAAAAGCCTGTTGTGGTGTCGCCCAATCCGTTTTACCAAATCTACGAAGGCGCAACGATTTTAGGCAACGGCGAAATTGTGTACGCCAACACCGTCGCGCCGCGTTTTTTGCCCGATTGGGGCAGCGTGCCCGCCGAAAAATGGGCGCGTTGCAAAATTGTATTCGTGTGCTCGCCCGACAACCCCACAGGCAGCGTATTAACGCGCGATGATTGGGCGCAACTGTTTGAGTTGCAAGACAAATACGGTTTCATTATCGCTGCTGACGAATGCTACGCCGAAATCTATTTTGACGGACACAAGCCCATCGGCTGCCTGCAAGCCGCCGCCGAGCTGGGGTGCTCGTTTGACAACATCATCATGTTTACCAGCCTGTCCAAACGCTCCAACGCCCCTGGTTTGCGTTCGGGCTTTGTGGCGGGCGATGAAAAATTACTCAAACCGTTTTTGCTGTACCGCACCTACCACGGCAGCGCGATGAGCCTGCCCGTGCAACGCGCCAGCATCGCCGCTTGGAACGATGAAGCCCATGTTGAAGCCAACCGCCGCGCCTATCAGCAAAAATTTGACCGTGTAGTGCCCATTTTGCGGCAAAAATTCAACGTAACCATGCCGCAAGCCTCGTTCTACATTTGGCTGGCGATTCCCGATGGTGATGATTTGCGCTTCACGCAAGAGCTTTACCGCGCAACGGGCGTGCAAGTGTTGCCGGGGCGGTTTTTTGCGCGCGACACCGAACACGGCAACCCTGGCAAGGGCTATGTACGCATTGCCTTGGTGGACGAAATTGAAAAATGCGTGGAAGCCGCCGAGCGCATTGTTGCTTGGTATCAAGCGTAAAAGCGTTTTCAGGCTGCCTATATAACGCATGAGGCAGCCTGAAACGCATCGCGCGGGTTTCCAAACATCATCATGCTGCAAAACCCAACCGCCGAATACATCCCCTTTTATCCCAACTAAGGCAGCCTGAAAACCCTCCATCCCACTTTCAGGCTGCCTATCCCCCCAAAGTCCACATCATGCAAGAAAACAAATACACCACCGAACAAATCCTCTGGGTAAAACACCACAGCCCCACCCACATCACCTTTGCCACCACCCGCCCCGAAAGCTATCGCTTCGCCGCAGGGCAGTTCGCCCGCCTCGGCTTTACCCAAGACGCAGGCTACATTTGGCGAGCCTACTCCATCACCTCCGCCGAATACGCCGACACGCTGGAATTTTTTGCCATTTTAATTCCCGATGGCGAAATGTCTGCCAAGCTCGCCGCCATGCAAGCGGGCGACAGCATTTTGTTGGACAAAACCGCGCAAGGCTTCTTCCTGCCCGAGCGTTTTCCCGATGGCAACGATTTAATCATGCTGTGCACAGGCTCGGGCATCGCCCCGTTTCTTTCCATTATCCAGCAGCCTGAAATCTGGCAACGCTTTGACACGCTTGCCCTTGCCCACAGCGTATCGCACAACAACGATTTGATTTTTAACGACTACATCGCCCAGCTTGCCGAGCATCCGCTGGTGGGCGAGTATCACAGCAAACTGCGCTTTGTGCCAATTACCACGCGCGAAACAGACAGCGCGCGACTGCATTTCAGGCTGCCTGAAAGCCTGCGCAACGGCAGTCTCAGCCAAGCATTCCAACTCACGTTCAGCAAAGAACGCAGCCGCTTCATGCTCTGCGGCAACCCCGCCATGGTGCAAGACACATTCAAAGCCCTGTTAGACCAAGGCTTCGCCATGCACCGCAACAAAATCCCCGGGCAAATCATGATGGAAAACGGGTTTTAGAACCCCTGCCCGCCAGCGGCACGGCTGCCTAAAATTGACACGCATCAACCAATCCGAGCCCACCTATCGCCCATAAATAGCGTATAATGCGCCCCGTCATTTTCTTTCAGGCTGCCGCCTGAATTATTTTGTAAACACGATAAACCATTATAAGGAAGGTTTAGTATGAGTTTAGTTGAGCTGAAAGTGCCCGATATTGGCGGACACGAAAATGTAGACATCATTGCCGTAGAAATCAAAGTTGGCGACACCGTTGCCCTTGACGACACCCTGATTACACTAGAAACCGACAAAGCCACTATGGACGTGCCTGCCGATGCTGCTGGCGTGATTAAAGAAGTGAAAGTTAAAGTGGGCGACAAAATTTCAGAAGGCGGCGTGATTGCTGTGGTTGAAGCTGCTGGCGCAGCCGAAGCGCCCAAAGCTGCTGCCCCCGCTGCCGAAGCACCCAAAGCTGCAACCCCTGCTCCGCAAGCTGCGCAATTTGCAGGCTCTGCTGATGCCGAATACGACGTGGTTGTGTTGGGCGGCGGGCCAGGTGGCTACTCTGCTGCCTTTGCCGCAGCCGATGAAGGCTTAAAAGTTGCCCTGATTGAACAATACAGCACCTTGGGTGGCGTATGCTTGAACGTGGGCTGCATTCCATCCAAAGCCCTGTTGCACAACGCAGCCGTAATCGACGAAGTGAAACACCTTGCTGCCAACGGCATCAAATTCAACGAGCCTGAAATTGACATTAACGGCTTGCGTGGTTACAAAGAAAAAGTTATTGCCAAACTTACTGGCGGCTTGGCTGGCATGGCAAAAGCTCGCAAAGTGGACATCATTCGCGGTAATGGCCAATTTGTTGGCGCGAACCACATTGAAGTTGCTTTGACTGAATCCGCTCAATACGAACAAGCCACGCAAACAGGCGAGAAAAAAACCGTTGCCTTCAAAAATGCCATCATCGCCGTGGGCAGCCGTGTGGTGAAACTGCCGTTTATCCCCGAAGATCCACGCATTGTGGATTCAACTGGCGCGTTGGAATTGCGCCAAGTGCCTGAACGCATGCTGATTATCGGCGGCGGCATCATCGGCTTGGAAATGGGTACTGTTTACAGCACGCTGGGCGCGCGTTTAGACGTGGTAGAAATGATGGACGGTCTGATGCAAGGCGCAGATCGCGATTTGGAAAAAGTATGGGAAAAAATGAACGCCCATCGCTTTGACAACATCATGACTGGCACCAAAACTGTTGCCGTGGAAGCCAAAGAAGATGGCATCTACGTTACCTTTGAAGGCGAAAAAGCGCCCAAAGAGCCACAACGCTACGACTTGGTGTTGGTTGCCGCAGGTCGCGCGCCAAACGGCAAACTCTGCTCTGCCGAAAAAGCAGGTGTGGCAGTAACCGAGCGCGGCTTTATTGAAGTGGACAAACAACAACGCACCAACGTGCCACACATCTACGCCATTGGCGACGTGGTGGGACAACCCATGCTAGCGCACAAAGCGGTTCACGAAGCACACGTTGCCGCCGAAAACTGCGCAGGACACAAAGCCTACTTTGACGCACGCGTGATTCCGGGTGTGGCTTACACCGATCCCGAAGTGGCTTGGGTGGGCGTTACCGAAGAAATCGCCAAACGCGACGGCATTAAAATCACCAAATCTGTGTTCCCGTGGGCGGCTTCGGGTCGCGCCATTGCCAATGGTCGTGATGAAGGCTTCACCAAACTGATTTTTGATGCCGAAACAGGCTTGATTATCGGCGGTGGCATCGTGGGCACGCACGCTGGCGATATGATTGGCGAAATCTGCTTGGCGATTGAAATGGGTTGCGATGCTGTGGACATTGGCAGCACCATCCACCCACACCCAACCTTGGGCGAATCCATCGGCATGGCAGCGGAAGTAGCCAACGGCACTTGCACCGACTTACCACCACAAAAGAAAGCCAAAAAATAATCGCTTAATGATTATGGATTGACGCAAAGGCAGCCTGAAAATCGTAAACAGCGTTTTCAGGCTGCCTTTTTGTTGCACCTGCCCGCAAAAGGCAGCCTGAAAAGCCTTTATCAATCCCACAAAACAACGTACTATCCGCCTTTTTTTAGCCAGTTCAACCACCATGTCCATCAACCAACACACCCTTTGGCAAACCATCCGCCAAGAAGTTACCCAAGCCGCGCAATCCGAGCCGATGCTCGCCAGCTTTTTGCACCTTACCGTGCTGCGCCACGACAGCTTCGCCCGCGTGTTAGCCTTTCATCTATCCAGCAAACTATCCAGCAGCACCATGGATGCGCGCGCGCTTTATGAAACCTTTATGCGCGTGCTGGAAAGCAATCCCGGCATCGTGGAAGCCGCCGTTGCCGACGTTGCCGCTTGCTACGACCGCGACCCCGCCTGCGACCAATATTGCCTGCCCCTGCTCTATTTCAAAGGCTACCACGCCATCCAATCGCACCGCATCAACCATTGGCTGTGGAACAACAATCGCCAAACCCTTGCCTATTTTCTGCAAAACCGCGCCAGCGAAGTATTTGGCGTGGATATTCACCCAGCCGCCGTATTCGGGCATGGCATCATGTTTGACCACGGAACAGGCATCGTTATCGGCGAAACCGCCGTGCTGGGCAACGACATTTCCCTGTTGCACGGCGTAACGCTGGGCGGTTCGGGCAAACAAAGCGGCGACCGCCATCCCAAAGTGGGCGACGGCGTGATGATTGGCGCAAACGCATCCATACTCGGCAACATCCGCATCGGGCATTGCGCCAAAATCGGCGCAGGCAGCGTGGTGATTCGCGATGTGGACGCGCAAACCACCGTGGTTGGCGTGCCAGCCAAAACCGTAGGCGCATCGCACAACATCCCCGCCGAAGAAATGGAACAATCGTTTAACACCGATGACTATACCTTCATCATATAGGCATCATAATAGGCAGCCTGAAACCTGCCGTTTTCGCTTTTCAGGCTGCCCAAATGCTATAATCGCCGCCCTTTCAAGCCATACGAGAAAAACACAAACCATGTGGTTCAAACAACTCAATTTCTACCCCATCAATCTTGAAACCCTGCCCGATTTAGACACGCTCACCGCCAAACTCAGCGAAGCCGAATTCGCCCCGATTACAGGGCTGGATTGGTTTAGCGAAGGCTTTACTGCGCCGCAAAGTTTCAGCCCAGAATTGGTTTTCCCTGCCGATTTCACATGGTCTATCGCGCTGAAAAAAGCGGAAAAAGTGCTGCCCGCCAGCGTAATTCGTGAAATTTTGGACGACAAAGTTGCCGAAATCCAAACCGCTGAAGCCCGCAGCGTGGGGCGCAAAGAAAAGCAAGAACTCAAAGAGCAAATCACCGACGATTTACTGCCCCGCGCCTTCACCCGCAGCAGCCGCACCCAAGCCATTTGCGACACCAAACACGGCTATTTGCTGATTAACAACGCCAATGCCAACAAAGCCGAAAATCTACTCAGCAAACTGCGCGAAGCACTCGGCGGCTTGGAAGCGCGCTTGCCGCAAACCCAGCAATCGCCCAGCAGCCTGATGACCGAATGGCTGCTGCAAGGCGCTTGCCAAGGCGGCTTTGAGCTGGACGACAATTGCGAAATCAAAGGCAGCGGCGATGTCGTACCCGTGATTAAAATCGCCAAGCAAGATTTAACCGCGCCCGAAGTGGTGCAGCATTTAAAAGACGGCAAAACCGTAACCCAGCTTGGCTTGGTGTGGCGCGAGCAAATCGCCTTTGTGCTGGATGCCAACTTTGCGCTCAAACGCATCCAATATTTAGACGTGTTGCAAGAAGAAGCCGAACAACACGGCGACGATGCCGCCAGCCTTGCTTTCGCCAGCCAAATCCTGATGGCAGAAAGCATCGGCAACATGATTAGCGAGCTGGTGGACTATTTGGGCGGCTGGCAAAAATCGTCCTAGCTTTCAGGCTGCCCTATCCAAAGGCAGCCTGAAAACATTACAATCACGCTTTACTCATCCTAACGAGTTTTTACCGATGAAAAACCTGCTCTTCACCGCCCTAATCCTTGCCGCCGCGCCAGCAGCATGGGCAACCGCGCCGCTTGCCTGCCGCGACATCCCCACCGAAGATGCCGTTCACCAAAAACAAGAATGCGTGTTCCAAGGCAACAGCCTAAACGTCGCCTATCAAGCCTTCCGCCAACACGATGCAGACAACAAAGCATGGTTGCCCAAAAAGCTGCCCAGCCGCAGCCGCGTAAGCAAAAGCCAAGGCTCGGTGTGCGACGACCAAGGCACGCGCGACCTCACCATTGAAACCATCAAAGTGAGCAAAAATGCGCTGTATTTAGAAAGCGATGCACAAAATTTTTGCAGCAGCCCCAGTAAAACCATTCTCCGCATGAAAAAACAGGGCAAGCAAATTCGCATTCAATTTGATAACTATATGTCTTAACCGCAAAGGATAACAAAATGTCCATCAAATCAGATAAATGGATACGCCGCATGGCGGAGCAACACGGCATGATAGACCCATTTGAGCCACGCCAAATCAAAGAAGCCAATGGGCAAAAAATCATTTCCTACGGCACATCCAGCTACGGCTACGACATCCGTTGCGCCAACGAATTTAAAATTTTCACCAACATCAACAGCACCATCGTTGACCCGAAAAACTTTGACCCCAAGAATTTCGTTACCGTGGAAGATGACTGCTGCATCATCCCGCCCAATTCGTTTGCGCTGGCTCGCACGGTGGAATATTTCCGCATTCCGCGCAATGTGCTTACCGTGTGCTTGGGCAAATCCACCTACGCCCGCTGCGGCATCATCGTGAACGTAACCCCATTTGAGCCCGAATGGGAAGGCTACGTTACGCTGGAATTTTCCAACACTACACCACTGCCCGCCAAAATTTACGCAGGCGAAGGCGTGGCGCAGGTGTTGTTTTTTGAAAGCGATGAAATGTGCGAAACGTCTTATAAAGACCGCAATGGCAAATATATGGGGCAAACGGGGGTTACGTTGCCCAAGGCATGATGCGCTTGCGTTGAGGCAGCCCGAAAACATTTTTAACTGCCATTTAGCCTCGTTCATCTGTTTTCAGGCTGCCTCATCTTTGCCACCCCATCCACCCACAAAGGCAGCCTGAAAACCATGTCCAAACCTCAAGACGCATACACCGCCCTTATCCAAGCCCTGCGCATATTCCCAAATGTGGGCGCGAAAACCGCGCAACGCATGGCGCACACCCTGCTGCAACAAAACCGCGATGGCGCAGCCGAACTGCTTGGCGCGCTGGAAACCGCCTTGCGCCAAGTAACCAACTGCCGCCAATGCAACACCTTTTGCGAAGGCAGCGAATGCACCATTTGCGCCGACGAAAAACGCGATGCCACGCGCCTGATGATTGTGCACATGCCCGCCGACGTTGCCGCGATGGAAGCCGCCCATTGCCACGATGGCTTGTATTTTGTGCTGATGGGCAGCGTGAACCCCACGCAAAACATGGATTTAAGCCATGTCGCGTTGGAAAAACTCATCGCCCGCCTTGCTGATAGCCCCGTGCAAGAAATCATCATCGCCACATCGTTCACCGCCGAGGGCGATGCCACCGCCTACATTCTCACCGAGCTGCTCAAAGAACAGCCCTATAAAATCAGCCGTTTAGCACGCGGTATGCCGCTGGGCAGCGAGCTAGAATATGTGGACGCAGGCACGCTCGCCCAAGCCGTGTACGAACGGCAACTGCTGCAAGAAAAAAAGGACACCTCATGCTAGCTTGGCTGCTCGCCCTCATCATCCCGTTTGTGCTGCCGCTGCTGGACACCCCCGTTGTCCACGCCCCAAGCAGCCGCCCCACCCTTTTTCAGGCTGCCTCCGCCTCCACGCCCGTTGTGCTGGAACAAGCACAAACGCAGCCTGAAACGCCGCAATGGATACTGCGCAACAAAGCCGCCCTGCGCGCCGCCCAGCAAGCCCTCACCCAACTGCCCGAGCTGCAAGGCGCGCCCATCCAAATCTACGAACAAATCAATTTTTTTGACGGCACGCGCCCCCGCATAGAAATTGACCTGCAAGACCCCAAGCAGCCTGAAAACATCTTGTACTACACCTACGAAAACGG
The DNA here is from genome assembly GCF_014054985.1 of Kingella oralis. Taxonomy (NCBI): domain Bacteria; kingdom Pseudomonadati; phylum Pseudomonadota; class Betaproteobacteria; order Neisseriales; family Neisseriaceae; genus Kingella; species Kingella oralis. The sequence continues at coordinate 905,487 of NZ_CP059569.1, read as the reverse complement.
CAAATGGGCGCCCACCCCCGTCGGCACCGACCCCACCCCCAACAAAAACTACGCCCGCCATCTCGTACCCCTCGCCCAAACAGACTTCGCCCAAGCCGCCGACATCGCCCAAGCGTGGCAGCAAAAAGCCCAAAGCGTGAACGCCGTAGAAACCCAAGCCTACCACGTCGCCCTCATCTGGCTGCCCAAACAGCAAAAGCTCATGTGGCACACCGCCCAAATCGATGCCGACGACGCACGCTATTATCTAAGTTTCCATGCAGACGGCAGCGTGTGGGAATTTAAAAAATTCTAGCCCAGCCTTTTTTATTACCCCAAAGGCAGCCTGAAAACGAGCGAAGCCTGTTTTAGCGAAGCCAAAACAGGTAAACAAGTTCCGGCAAAGCCAAAACAAGTAAACAAGTTTCAGCGAAGCCAAAACCATTCCCCCTAATCGCCAGCCCCCATTTTCAGGCTGCCTCACCCCATCCCCGCCCACACCATGACCACCGCCTCTCCCCGCCAGCAACACCTTGCCCACCTGCAAAAGCAGCTCGGCTACACCTTCAAAAACCCCGCCCTGTTGCAACAAGCCCTCACCCACCGCAGCTACCACGCGCAAAACAACGAACGCTTGGAATTCATCGGCGACAGCATCCTAGACTACGCCATCGCCAAAATGCTCTACCACGCCTTCCCCAAACTGCCCGAAGGCCGTCTCTCACCCCTGCGCGCCCAGCTTGTCAAAGAAGCCACCCTCGCCGAAATCGCCCGCGAACTGCACATCGGCAACGCCCTCTACCTCGGCACGGGCGAACTCAAAAGCGGCGGCAACGACCGCCCCTCCATCCTCGCCGATGCCGTAGAAGCCCTGCTCGCCGCCATCAGCTTTGATGCCGATTTCGCCACCGCCGAAGCCACCGTGCAACGCCTATTCGCCCCGCGCATCCAACAACTCAACACCCACACCCAAGCCAAAGACCCCAAAACCCAACTGCAAGAAATGCTGCAAGCCCAACACCTCCCCCTGCCCAAATACCGCATAGAAAAACAAACAGGCGAAGGCAACACCGCCCTATTTGACGTATCCTGCGATCTCGGGCAACTCGGCAAAATCACCTACGCCCAAGCCCACAGCCGCCGCGCCGCCGAGCAAGATTGCGCCCAACAAGCCATCGCATGGCTCAACCAACAAACCTCATCCCGTAAGTCAAAAAAATGACCCCACACCTAATCCTCGGCGCAATCATCGGCGGCGCATTCGGCGGCGGCTTCTTCCTATTTTGCCTGTGGCTCAACGCCAAAGATGCCCAACGCCGCTACCCCGAACTGCGCATCCCCGTTCCCGCCAACGCCCAAAACGACCCCCTCTTTCACATCTGGTGCGATGCCGGCTACTATCAACAACAGCCCGACGGCAGCTACCAAAGCACGCGGCGCGGCATCCTCGCCAACACAGGCGAAATCCGCTTTGAACACAACGAAATGCTGGTTTACGAAGTCATCGACCTCGGCTTTGCCCGCCGCCGTTTCGCCCTTAACGCCCCCGTTGTGCTTGCCCGCGCCATCCGCCAACGCAAAGTGCGCCAGCTCAACAAATTGCTTAAACATTGGCAGATTGCGCCGCTGGATGACACGTTTTGATGACAGATGTTAAATGGCAGCCACCCCGTATGCATATCAACACGAATACGGGGTTTTTGTTTTCAGGCTGCCTAAACATCACGCATAAAGGCAGCCTGAAAACATTGCAGAATCTGTTTTCAGACTGCCTTATCTTTCTCCACAACCAAGGCAGCCTGAAAAATTCCACACCATCATCCCCCATTTTCAGGCTGCCTCCCTTCACTCAATCCACCCTGCTCCAAACAAATGTTTCCAAATCTTCACAAAATGCATGATTTAGCACAAAATTTGCTTACATCACTTAACAGAATCAAGGGAAATGGGATATAGTGCCATTTACAAGCCCAGCTCCGTTTTATTCGCCATAAAACATCCTACAACCCATCATGCCGTCGCGCATTTTTTGGCAGTTTGTGCAGCACCATCAGCCAAAAATAGACTTCCTGCGAAACAGGGAACATCATGTTTTCACAGAAAGCCCATCTCAACGGCATTCTTAAAGGAAGAAACTGTTATGCAGAAAAAAACGCTTACCACGCTGCTCATGCTCGCCCTGCTTACCGCGTGCAACAACGATGTCGCCGAGCGGCGCAAACCTGGCTATGGCGAAGCGTCCGCGCCCATTAGCCAAGAAGTCAAAATCACCGTCAATTCCGTGGATAAGCCCGATAGCTTGGAGTTCCAAAAGCTGATGAATGCAGGCGTGCTCGCCGCAGGCAAAGACTATCCCACCGTCAAACTCAAAATAGAACAAGCCCCCAACCAAGACGCGCAAATCCAACAAATTGGGCAATCGGCTGCCGATGCCAAAGCCATCGTGCTCAATATTGCCAACAACCAAGCCGTTATCCCGTTGATGAAAGACCTATGCGCCAAAAAAATCCCCGTGGTGTTTTTTGGTGCATCGCCCGATAAACGCGCCCTTGCCGATTGCCCGCTGGATTACGACTTGCGCGGCGATGATATGACCGCAGGCGTGGTGCAAGGCTTGCTGGTTGCCCAAGCGTTTAAAGACAACCCTGCCATGGATAAAAACGGCGATGGCACCATTCAATACGCCTTTATGAAAGCCACGCAAGGCACAGAATTTACCCGCGACCGCTCCGACTGGGCGGTTGCCACCATGTCTAGCTACCCCGAGTTAGCCCGCCCCGTGAGCGAAGTCATGGTTTCCTATGCCAACTTTGACCCCGCGCTGGGCTTGAAAAACCTAGAAGCATGGCTGGCAAATCCCAACTTTTCCAAAGTGGAAGTCATCTTAACCAACAACGACGACACCGCCATCGCCATCGCCAACGAACTCAAAAAACGCGGCATCAACATCCCTGTTTACGGCTCGGACGGCGGCGAAGTGGGTTTACGCGCCGTAAAATCAGGCTTGCTCGCAGGCACAGCGCGCGGCGACTACCAGCAATGGGCGCATGATGCCGTGCGCGTTGCCGCCAATTTGGGCTTGGGCAAACCGCCGCTGGAAGGCTTGCCTACATCGTATCGTATGGAAGAGCGCACCATTTATCCGCCGTTTGTGGGGATTAGCGCGAAAAACGTCGATGAATTCTTAAAATAAGGATAAAGCCATGAGTAATCCAAACAACGCCGCGCCCAGCACGGCAGCCAAAAAAGAAGCCAAAAAAGGCTTGCGCCGCTATACCTCTTTGATTGCCATGATTGTTTTGTTCTTGGTGTTCACCGTGGCGACATTGGCGTTTAGTGCGTGGGTAACGGTACAACAAACGCAAACAGGTAAAGAGCTGGTGGTGGTTACCCGCCAAGGTCGGTTGGTGGCGCAATTTGCCCGCGCCGCGTTTAACTTTAAAGCCCATGTGGACGACTACGAAAAAGAAAAAGGCTTGCAGCCTGTTGCTGCGCCCGCAGCCAGCGAGCCTGCTGTGGCGGTTGGTGAGCCTGCCGAAACCGTAGGCAAACCCCAAGCCGAAGCCAATACCGATTTTCAGGCTGCCTCAGCCCCTGCGGTGATTGAGCAACCCACCGTTACCACTTATGTGGACATCAACCAGTTGCCGCAAGAAGCCATCCAAGCGATTAAAGACTTGAAAACTTCGCGCGACCAGTTTGATGAGACACTAGAAGCGTTTGAAAAGGGCAAAACCATTCATTTGACTTATGAAGACGTAAATGTGCGCCCGCTTTCCACCAATGTGGAAAAGAAAACCTTGGCGGAAACCATTCGCGTGTGGACGCCATATAAAGGCTTGATTGATACCTTCCTTGCCGAAGTGGACAAAGGCAAGGTGCGTTATGAGTCGATTGACTTTTTGGTGCGCTACACCCGTTTGTATAACGCCACCATGGCATCCACCGAGTTGGACTTCGCGCAAGCCTACCGCGACGTGGCGGAGCTGCGCGGTAAACAATGGCAATATATGCAGTTGGCAGGGATTGTGATGGCGTTCTTGCTCTTCTTGGGCATTGTGTTTGGTGCGTTGCGTTCGCTGTTAGAACACGACAAAGAATTGGACATCGCCCACCAAGAGATGAGCGAAATCATGGCATCTGTAAACGAAGGCTTATTCTTGGTGGATAAAGACCTTAACATTGGTGGTCAATATTCTCGCCGCTTGGAAGAAATCATTGACCAAAAAGATGTGGGCAACCGCAACTTACTGGAAGTGCTCAGCAAAATCGTGCCGCAAGAAGATTTGGAAATCACTCAAACCTTTATTGACCAGCTATACAGCGATTGAGTGGTGGAAGATTTGATTGAAGACTTGAACCCGCTCAACCGAATCAGCTACCAAGTGGAAGACACGGGCGCGCAACGCTTTGTGGATTTCAAATTCTTCCGCGTGTGGGTGGATGGGCAAATTGAACGCATTTTGGTCAGCGCCACCGACACCACCGAATCCGTGATGCTGCAAGCGAGCTTGGATGCCCAAAAAGAACAAGAAGGGCGCGAGCTAGAAATGTTGAACATCATTTTGAACACCAACCCAACGGTGCTCAACAGCTTTATCCAAGGCAGCATGGAACGGTTGAACGAAATCAACCAAGTGCTCAAAACGCCCGAAACCAAACGCGAAGAGTTGCGCAGCAAGGCGCAATACATCGCCCGCTTGGTGCACTCTATCAAAGGCGAGGCTTCATCTTTGAAACTGACCCGCATGGTGGATATTTGTGAAAACTTTGAAGACGCGCTCAATATCATGAAATCTTCGCCCAACCTAACGGGGCAAGACTTCTTGGGCTTGGTGGTGATGCTAGAAGATTTGTATCGCTTGTTTGACGTGCTCAACACCTATAATGGGCGCATCGGCGGCACAGCCAACGTGCAAATGAGCAGTATGCAGCCTGAAAACACCCCCGAGCAAGAATCGCGTCATCAAGCCGCCGTGCAAACGGATTACCTCAAACAATTCGTTGCCGACATCGCCAAACGCACGCATAAACAAGCGCAGCTTATCGTAAGCGGCTTTGAAAGCAATCCGTTGAGCGATGCGCAATGGGCGAAACTCAAAGACATCGCCATCCAGCTTTTGCGCAATGCCGTGGTGCATGGCATTGAAACGCCCGAAATTCGCCGCCAACGCAACAAACCCGAAATGGGCACATTAAAGCTCACCCTCTCGCAACAAGCCGATGGCAAATTGCTGTTGGTTGCCGAGGATGATGGCAACGGCATCAACTTTGAAGCCATCCGCAACAAAGCCGTTACGCTGGGCATCGCCAACGCCGAGCAAGCCGCCCAATTTGACCAACGCCAGCTGATTAACCTGATGTTTAGCAATGGCTTCTCCACCGCCAGCGAAGAAACAGAAGACGCAGGGCGCGGCGTAGGCATGGACATTATTAAAGACACCATCCAAAAAATGGGCGGACGTATAGGCGTATCCACCGCAGCCGAAGGCTACACCCGATTCAGCCTCTATTTCCCCAAAGCATCCTAAATACAAGGAAAAAGTATGTATAAACTGATGATTGTGGACGATTCAGTCATTATCCGAAACCGCATTGAGCGCAGCCTAGGCAGCCTGCAACTGGAAATCGTTGCCACCGCCTCCAATGGCGACGAAGCCGTACGCCTGTTCAAAGAACACCAGCCCGACCTCATCACCATGGATTTAACCATGCCCCAAATGGACGGCTTGGAATGCATCAAACGCATCCGCGACATGAGCAAAGAAACCAGCATTTTGGTTATCTCTGCGCTATCCGACCGCCAAACAGGCTTAAAAGCCCTGCAATACGGCGCACGCGGCTTTATCTGCAAACCGTTTACCGATGAGCAACTGGTGCTGGCACTTAGCAAACTCATTGCCAACAAACAACGCGGATAACTTTGATTAACCATCACACAGCTCTTTGATGCGTTCAAAGAGCTGTTTCTTGTGTATTTTGCATTTAGAGACAGCCTGAAAACCCTTTTCCTATTTTCAGGCTGCCTTTTCAGGTAACATCAAAGGCAGCCTGAAATACCAACGCAGTAGGGTATGCAGCTTGGCTGCGCACGCGGTTTGAGGCAGCCTGAAAACAAAAAATGCCGTCATTCCCGCACAGGCAGGAATCTGGTTTGATATTCAGAAATGAACGTAAAAACAAGCCATTGTTCAAGACTAACCAAGATTCCCGCCTGCGCAGGAATGACGGAGAATTGCTTATTGAATTTTGGGTTTTGCAAAGGTTTAAGGCTGCCTCCCCCGCCCTTCTTTCGCCACAAGAAAAACTACCTTAACCCCACGCCGCTGGTTTCCTCGCCCGCCATCCCCTATCATGCAACCTTCATTTACCCCCCAACCAAAAGGAAAAACCATGTCCGTCCAAGCCCTGCAACAAGCCGCCGAAAGCCGCCGTTCTATTTATGTGTTAAACAAAGAGCTGCCCATCAGCCAGCAAGAAGTCGCCCAAATCGTTGAACACGCCATCAAGCACACCCCATCCGCGTTCAATTCACAATCCACCCGCATCGTGGTGCTGTTTGGCGCGGAACACGAAAAAGTGTGGGACATCGCTGCCAATGAACTGCACAAAATCATCCCCGCCGACAAATTCGAACCCACCGCCAACAAGCTCAATATGTTCAAAGCCGCCGCAGGCACCGTGCTCTTCTTTGAAGACCAAACCGTTGTGCAAGGCTTGCAAGTGCAATTCCCCGCCTATGCCGCCAACTTCCCCATCTGGTCGGAACACACCAACGCCATGCACCAATACGCCATTTGGACAACTTTGGCAGCCGCCCGAATCGGCGCAAACCTGCAACACTACAACCCGATAATCGATGCCGAAATTGCCAAAACATGGAACATCCCCGCCGCGTGGACGCTGCGCGCCCAGCTCGTATTCGGCGGCATCGCAGCCCCTGCGGGCGAAAAAGAATTCCAGCCCGTTGAAGAGCGCCTGAAAGTATTCGGCTTATAATTCAAACCGCTACCATAAAACCAAGGCAGCCTGAAAATGCCCATCCCGTTTTCAGGCTGCCTTTTTGTACTTGGGCTTATCCGTTGGCAATCTTTGCTTCACAACGGCAGCCTGAAAAACCGCCAAGCAAATTGGGCAGCAAGCCATCGCCGCACCGTGAACCGCCGTTGCCCGCCCGCATTTTCAGGCTGCCTTTTATGCTAAAATCGCGCGTTTTCCATTTTCCCCAAAAATCATTTATTTAAGGACCAACCCATGAGCTTAAAATGCGGCATCGTCGGCCTGCCCAACGTCGGCAAATCCACCTTATTCAACGCCTTAACCCAATCGGGCATTGAAGCGGCCAACTATCCTTTCTGCACCATCGAGCCCAACGTCGGCATCGTGGAAGTACCCGACCCGCGTATGGACGCGCTGGCAAAAATCGTCAATCCGCAGCGGATGCAGCCGGCGATTGTGGAATTTGTGGACATCGCGGGCTTGGTGGCGGGCGCGAGCAAGGGCGAAGGCTTGGGCAACCAGTTTCTCGCCAACATCCGCGAAACCGACGCGATTGTGAACGTAGTGCGCTGTTTTGACGACGACAACATCGTGCACGTGGCGGGCAAAGTAGACCCGATTGCCGACATTGAAACCATCGGCACCGAGCTTGCGCTGGCAGATTTGGCGAGCGTGGAAAAAGCCATGCTGCGCGAGGGCAAAAAAGCCAAATCGGGCGACAAAGACGCGCAAAAACTGGTTGCGCTGTGCGAAAAACTGCTGCCGCATCTTAACGAAGGCAAACCCGTGCGCTCGCTGGGTTTGGACGCGGAAAGCCTCGCCCTGCTCAAACCTTTGTTTTTATTAACCGCCAAACCCGCGATGTATGTGGGCAACGTGGCGGAAGACGGCTTTGAAAACAACCCGCATCTTGACCGGCTGCGCGAACTCGCCGCCAAGGAAAACGCACCCGTGGTTGCCGTGTGCGCCGCGCTGGAAAGCGAAATCGCCGAGTTGGCAGACGATGAAAAAGCCGAATTCCTCGCCGAAATGGGCATGGAAGAAGCAGGCTTAAACCGTCTAATCCGCGCGGGCTACGATTTGCTTGGCTTGCAAACTTACTTTACCGCAGGCGTGAAAGAAGTGCGCGCGTGGACCATCCACAAAGGCGACACCGCGCCGCAAGCCGCCGGCGTTATCCACACCGACTTTGAACGCGGCTTCATCCGCGCCCAAGTGATTGCGTATGACGACTTTGTCGCGCTGGGCGGCGAAGCCAAAGCCAAAGAAGCGGGCAAAATGCGCGCCGAAGGCAAGGAATACATTGTGCAAGACGGCGATGTGATTCATTTCTTGTTTAATGTGTGATGGCTAAGGCAGCCTGAAAACGGCCAATCCCCGTTTCAGGCTGCCTTATTCGTTGCGCGGCGTTATCCAAGCGCAACCATCGAGCCAATGCTTAACCTGCATCAAACACCGTCAACACAGTTTCACAACCCTGAACCATATCAATTGTTGCGCAATGGGTTTATGTTAGTATTCAGCCCATTAAAAAAGCGGGCGCAATCCGCATTCCTCAATCACTTTCGCAAAGGACAATCATGCACGCTTCTATTCAAACCGCCAGCCCGCCGCGCGGCGGCAACAATCTTGCGCTGTCGGTGGTGGGTGCGCTGTTTTTCATGCTGGGCTTCATCACCTGCTTAAACGACATCCTGATTCCGCATCTGAAAGCAATTTTCAACCTGAACTACACCCAAGCCATGCTGGTGCAGTTTTGCTTTTTCACCGCCTATGCCGTGATGTCCGTCCCCATGAGCAAACTGGTGGAAAAAATGGGCTACAAAGCGGGCATCATTGGCGGTTTTTTAATCGCCGCCTTGGGCTGCGTTTTGTTTTACCCTGCCGCCGCCAGCGCGTCTTATCCCATTTTCTTGGGCGCGCTGTTTATTTTGGCTTCGGGGATTGTGCTGCTGCAAGTGGCGGGCAATCCGTATGTAACGCTGCTTGCGCCCAAAGGCAAAGAATCGGTGATGCTCACGCTGATTCAAGCGTTTAACTCGCTGGCGACCACCGTTGCGCCGCCTGTTGGCGCGGCGTTGATTTTTGTGGATGCCGCCGCCAGCCAAACCCAGCGCATTGCATCGGTGCAAATGCCGTATTTGGGGCTGGCAGGCTTTATGCTTTTGCTTTCGGTGTTGATTGGCTTGATTAAGCTGCCCGATGCCCGCCAAATCGCCGCCGAACAAACCGAGGCCAGCCACGACGGCAAAAGCAGCGTGTGGCAATACAAACACATGGTACTGGGCACAATCGGGATTTTTTGCTATGTGGGCGCGGAAGTGGCGATTGGTTCGCTGATGGTGAATGCGTTGGAACACACCGCAGAGTTAAGCCACGATAAAGCCGCCGGCTATCTGTCGATTTACTGGGGCGGCGCGATGGTGGGCCGCTTTATCGGCGCGGGCTTGATGAACAAAATCGCCCCCAACAAATACTTGGCGTTTAACGCATCGATGGCGGTGGGCTTGCTGCTGCTGGCGATTGCGGCGGGCGGCGGCGCGGTAACGCAATGGTCGCTGCTGCTGATTGGATTTTTCAATTCCATTATGTTCCCGACTATTTTCTCGCTGGGCACCAAAGGCTTGGGCAAATTTACGGGCGCGGCTTCGGGCATTATTTCCACCGCCATTGTGGGCGGCGCGCTGGTTCCCGTGTTGCAAGGCTTCGTAATTGACCATGTGGGCTTGATGATTTCGTATGTTATCCCTGCCGTTTGCTATGTTTACATCGTCTTTTTCGCCACCCGCGGCTATAAGGCGGACGAAAAACCGGCGTGATTCATCCAACTGCGTTTCTTATTGCGAGAAGCGCAGTTTTGTGTTTTCAGGCTGCCTGTGTGTAGCCGATATTGAGGCAGCCTGAAACGCCGCCCAAGCAACTGCCCAAAAATTAAGCAATTTAATTTTCCCCTTATTTTTTAACCCCCTACCCAACTTATCCCCAAGCTATAAACACATTTAGCCAGCATGCAAGTGGGTTATTCACACGGAAAAACACCATGCCCAAAATCACCGCGTTTGGCGAAATCTTATGGGACAACCTGCCCACCGGCAAAGTGCTCGGCGGCGCGCCCGTCAATCTGCTCACCCACCTTGCCGCGCTGGGCGCGGATTGCAGCGTCATCAGCCGCTGCGGCAACGATGCCGACGGCGCAGCCCTGCGCGAAGCCATCCGGCGCAAACACGTTGCCATCGATTTCATCCAAACCGACCCCCAACTCGCCACCAGCCAAGTGCTGGTGCAACTGAACGACGAAGGCTGCGCCCACTACGACATCGTTTACCCCTGCGCGTGGGACAAAATCCAAGCCGGCGAAGCAGCCAAAACGCGTGTGGCGCAATCGGACGTGTTCATTTTCGGCAGCCTGTCCGTGCGCGATGCGGTATCACGCCAAGCCCTCGCCGAGCTGCTGCCGCACGCATCCTTCAAAATTTTTGACGTGAACCTGCGCCCGCCGCACTACCGGCTTGCCGACCTGCGCGACATGATGCGGCAAGCCGATTTCATCAAGCTCAACGACGACGAACTGCATGAAATCGCCACCGCGCTGGGCTCGCCCTACCGCAGCATAGAGCAAAACATCCGCTTCATCGCCGAGCATACACACACGCGCCAAATCTGCGTTACGCTGGGCAAGCACGGCGCATTGTATTTTTGCGACGGCGAACTGTTCGCCCACTACGGCTACCGCGTAACCGTTGCCGACACCGTGGGCGCGGGCGACAGCTTTTTGGCGGGCTTCATCCACCAATATTTGCAGCGCAAACCGCCGCAGGAAATCCTAGCCTTCGCTTGCGCGCTCGGTTCGCTGGTGGCTTCGCGGCACGGCGCAACGCCCGAGGTTTCGTTGACCGAAATTGAAGCGATGATGAACCCGCAATAAACAAAAGGCAGCCTGAAAACGGGTGTTTCCCATTTTCAGGCTGCCTTTCTTTGCCAAGCGAATGGCTTTTACCAAGCGCGTTGCAACGCCAAATCCCACGGCAAGCCGTATAAACTGTTCGGCTTGCTTTTTAACGCGCGGTAAACCTGCTGCCGTTTGTCACTGCTGTCGTTTGACCAATATTCGTAGCCTTTAAAATAGGCAGCCTGAAAACCCCAAATCCCGTTTTCAAGCTGCCTTTCCTATTATTCAAGCCACTTGCGTTTGATGCTCATCGCCTTGGCGCGTGCGGATGGCACCGATGCGGTACACCGTTTCCCCCTGCTCGCGCAACAGCTGCTCCGCCCGCTCCGCGTTTTCGGACGACACAATCAGCACCATGCCGATGCCGCAGTTAAACGTGCGGTACATTTCATCGGCGGCGACATTGCCCGCCTGTTGCAGCCATTGGAACAGCTTGGGCAGTTGCCATGCTTGCGCGTCAATTTGCGCCACGCAGTTTTCAGGCAGCACGCGCGGCACGTTTTCGGTGATGCCGCCGCCCGTGATGTGCGCCATGCCTTTAACCGGCAATTGTTCCAGCAGTGCCAGCACAGGCTTCACATACAGCCGCGTGGGCGCGATGACGGCTTGGCGCAGCGTGGTGTCGCCGTCAAAGGGCGCGTCCAAATCGGGGCGGTCGCGCTCGATGATTTTGCGGATGAGCGAATAGCCGTTGGAATGCGCGCCGTTGCTCGCCAAGCCGAGCACGATGTCGCCCGCGGCGATGCTGCGCCCGTTAATCACGCGTTCTTTTTCCACCACGCCCACGGCAAAGCCCGCCAAATCGTATTCGCCCTCGGGATACATGCCGGGCATTTCCGCCGTTTCGCCACCGATGAGGGCGCAGCCTGATTGCTCGCAGCCGGCCGCAATGCCTTTGATGACATCGGTGGCGCGGGCAACGTCTAACTTGCCGCAGGCGAAATAGTCTAGGAAAAACAAGGGTTCTGCGCCTTGCACGAGGATGTCGTTTACGCTCATGGCAACGAGGTCTATGCCTACGGTGTCGTGTTGGTCCCATTCAAAGGCGAGTTTGAGCTTGGTGCCCACGCCGTCTGTGCCGCTCACCAGCACGGGATTTTGGTATTTTTTGCTGATTTCTACCAATGCGCCAAAGCCGCCTAAATCGCCCAACACTTCGGGGCGCATGGTGCGTTTGGCAAAGGGTTTGATGTTTTCAACCAGTTGGTCGCCTGCGTCTATATCTACGCCTGCATCGCGGTAGCTTAGGGAGGTTTGGGTCATGGTGGGGCTTTCGTGAGAAGGATTGGGAAAAGGGTTTCAGGCTGCCTGAAACGGCTGCCGAAGCGGAATTTTACGCAAGTTTACAGGGGTTGTATATGCGGGGGGCGGATGAGGCAGCCTGAAAATAGCGTAATTCAAAATAGGAAGTAAGGTGTTATGGAATGGCTATGGTTTATCGCAAAAAATAGTGCATTGGGTGGGGCTTCGCGGATTGCCACGATGTCGGCGAGCCGCCGACGCTCCATTGCTATGATGGTGAATTTTGCTGTTTCAGGCTGCCTTTGGTGAGCACAAGCAAGCGGGATTGAGTGAAGTCCGCGCATCGCCAAAGGCAACCTGAAAATGCGTTTACCCCTCCGCTGTAAACAAACTCCGCCCCATCAACCAACCCTCTCATCCCTCTTTCAAAAACATCCCCAACGCGCTGTTGCGGTGTTCGTTGTGGGCGCAGGCAGCCTGAAAACCGGCTTCGTCGCCCCAATACACAAATTGCTGTTTGGCGCGGGTGATGGCGGTGTAGAGCAAGGCGCGGCTGTATGGGGCTTGCGCGGGGGCGGCAAACCACACTTGCTCGTATTCCGAGCCTTGGCTTTTGTGGGTGGTGATGGCGTAGGCGGTTTCGTGTTCGGGCAGGCGGCTGAGCGGGATGCTGCGGTAGCCGCTGCCGTTTGCGCTTTCGCTGGGGAAGCAGGCGCGCAGGTCGTTGCCGTCGTTTTCAGGCTGCATGATGATGCCGATGTCGCCGTTGTAGAGCTGTTGGCTGGGGGCGTTGCGGGTAATCATGATGATTTGCCCCGCATACCACGGCGATTGGGGGCGGGTGTGCCCGTGTTGTTGCAGCAGGGTGCGGTAAAGGTTGTTGATGTGCTCGGCATCGTGGCGCAGCGCGGTGAGCACAATTAGGCGGCTTTGTTCGGCGAAGGCAGCGGCGAGATTGCCTGCGCGGATGGCTTGCCAATAGGCGGTATGGTGTTGATAAAGCTGGGCAACGAGCGCGGCGAGGTTGCGCGGCTGGGCGAAAAGTTCGTTGGGATGCTCGGCGATGGCGTGCCACGCGCTTGCGCTGCCTTGTTGCACGGCGCGGGCGAGGTTGCCGATGCCGCTTTGGGCGTGGAAACGGTGGCTGATGGTGAGCCGCGCGTGTTGTTCGGCAAGCGTGGGAAAGTGTTCCACATCGGGCAGCAGTTGGCGCAGCGCGGTGGTGGTTTCAGGCTGCATCTGATGATTGTGGCTCAGCGCATCCAGCACCGCGCCCGCGCCAACAGATGGCAGTTGGTCGGCATCGCCCAGCAAAATCACGCGGCAATGGCTAGGCAGCGCGGCGAGCAGTTGATACAGCAGGTGGTTGTCCATCATCGAGGCTTCGTCAATCAACACGCAATCCAGCGGCAGCGGGTTGTGGGCGTGGTATTCAGGCTGCATTTGCGGCGGCTTTAAGCCCAGCAGGCGGTGCACGGTTTGCCCTGTGAGGCTGGCGAGGTAGCGTTGCGCCTCGGCATCCAAATCGGGGATGGCGGCGCTGGCGCGGTGCAGCGATTCGGTTAGGCGGGCAGCGGCTTTGCCCGTGGGCGCGACAAGGGCGGTGCGCGGCGCAGGCTGGCGGTGCAGCAGGGCGAGCAGCTTGGCAACGGTGGTGGTTTTGCCTGTACCCGGCCCGCCGCTAATCAGCACGAAATTTTTCAGCAGGGCAAGCGCGGCGGCGGCACGTTGGTCGCGGCTGGTGTCGTCGGCAAACCAGTTGGCAAGCAATTCGGCTAGGGGTTTTTCAGGCTGCCTTGGCGTGTGCGCGGAGAGGCGTTGGATTTCGGCGGCGAGCTGTTTTTCCAGATGCCAGTATTTGGCGATGAACAGCCGCCTGCCGTGCAACACAACGGGGCTGCTGGCATCGCTGCCCACCAGCGGCGCGGCTTGGGCGAGCGCGTCGGCTTCCGCTTGGCTGATGTAGATAAACGTGTTGCCATGCGACAGCGCGGCAAACAGGCGCTCCACAAACGGCGCAACGGTTTCGGCGGCGGCAGGCGCGATTTGCGCGAACAGGCGGTTCACGGATTGGGCGGCGGGGATGGAATCGGTGTCGGGGGTGTCGGTGATGTTCATAATTTTAGATAAGATAGGCAGCCTGAAAACGAAAGGGCGAAGTGCCGTTTTCAGGCTGCCTGATGCGCGGTGCTTACCCTGCCAAGGCAGCCTGAAACGAAATTCAGCGTAGCGAAAACAAAAAACACCGCCATTTTAGCGGTGTTTTCGGAAAGGCTTATTTTTTCAACGAATCGCGGATTTCGCGCAGCAGCAACACTTCTTCGCTCGGCTCGGCGGGCGCTTCTTCAACCGCCTCGGGCGCTTTTTTCAGCGTGTTGATGGCTTTCACCACCACAAAAATCGCCGTTGCCACAATCAAAAAGCTGATGATGGTGTTGATAAACGAACCCACATTCATGGTTACCGCGCCATCGGCTTTGGCGGCGGCAAGCGTGGCGTATTCCATGCCTGCGGTTTTGCCGTGTTTGAGCGTGAGGAACAGGTTGGAAAAATCGATGCCGCCCAACACAATCCCAATCGGCGGCATAATCACATCGTCCACCAGCGATTTCACAATCCCAGAAAACGCGGTGCCGACCACCATACCGACTGCCAAGTCGATAACATTGCCGCGCATGATAAAGTCTTTGAATTCTTGTTTAATTGACATTTGAAATTTCCTCTCAGCAAGGTTGTAAAGCGCGGCATGATACTGATTTTTTTGAACATGGGAATTTTTAAAATACTATTGTTGTATATTTTTTTATTGCATTTGACTATTTAAAGGCAGCCTGAAACGGATTTCCCGTTTCAGGCTGCCTTTAAAAGCGGCTGATTACTTAGCCAGTTTGCTGATGGCAAATCCCAGCGCAAAGCCCACTACCGCAGGCAGCAACCAGCCCAAGCCCGAGCCGTACAGCGGCAGATTCGCGCTGAAAAAATTATCCAAATTGCTCACAAAGCCCGATTTCATCTCCATAAAGCTTTCAAACGTTTTCCAGCCGTCAAACAGCGCCATCACGCCTGTTGCCAGCATGGTGGTGATGTAAACCACGCGCTTGCCACCAAAGAGCGGATGCAAAAACGCCAGAATAATAATCGCCATGGTGAGCGGATAAAGCAGCATCAACGCAGGAATGGATAATTTGATGATCTCTTTTAGCCCGAAGTTGGCAAAGCCAAACGACACCAGCGTAAAAATCACCACCCATTTGTGATACGAAAGCTGCGGCATCAGGCGGTTAAAGTATTCGCCGCAAGCGGTAATCAAGCCCACCGATGTGGACAAACACGCCAGCAACACAATCACCGCCAGCAAAACCTTGCCGCCCAAGCCAAAGTAAAACTCTGCGCTTTTAGACAACACGCTCGCGCCGTTTTCTTGCATGCCCAAGCCTGCCACGCTGGTTGCGCCCATGTAGGCGATGAAAATGTACACCAGCGCCAAGCAGCCCGCTGCCACCAAGCCTGCGCGCGTGGTCAGGCTTAAAACGTGCTTGGTATCGGTAACGCCCATGCTGCGAATCGCGTCAATCACAATGATGGCGAACACCAGCGAAGCCAGCGCATCCATCGTGCCGTAGCCCTCGATGATGCCTTTGGTGAATGCGCCCGCCTGATAGGCTTCGGCAGGCGTTTGCAACGCGCCCATCGGTTTCGCCGCGGCGGTCAGCACCAACACCGCAATCGCCAGCAGCAAAGCCGGGGTTAAGATTTTGCCAATCCGATCCACCAGTTTGCCGGGGGAAATCGACAGCCAATACGACAAACCAAAAAACACCGCCGCAAAAACCGCCAAGCTGATTTGTTTGGCGCTTTCAGACACATCGCCCAAAAAGGGCACCACGCCGATTTCAAACGACACCGTTGCGGTGCGCGGGGTGGCAAAAAGCGGACCAATCGACAAATACAGCAACACCGAAAACGCCACGCCATACCACGGCGCAACACGCGAAGCCAAATCCTGCACATCGCGCGAGCCAGAATAGCCAATCGCAATCACGCCCATCAGGGGCAAGCCCACGCCGGTAATCAAAAAACCGCTCAGCGCAGGAAACACCGCGCTGCCCGATTGCTGCCCCATCAGGGCAGGGAAAATCAAATTGCCCGCACCAAAAAACAGCGCGAACAGCATCAAACCAGTGGCAACAAATGCCGATTTTTGTGTATTACTCATTTTTATTCATTCTAAAAACAGGGTTATCAAAACAAGAAAAAAGAAAGGCCGCATCACACAGTCTTAACGCAATATAACAGGATTTTAACAAAAGGCAAACATTTTCGTTTGGCGAAAACGGGTTTTCCACCCTTTTCAGGCTGCCTCAGCAGCATGAAAACAACAAAGGCAGCCCGCATGCAAAGCGGCGCGGTAACGCCCCAACCCGTTTTCAGGCTGCCGCAGCGCCTTTGCTTTGCACACCAGGCGCAATCCGCGCAATCCACCCCGCCCTACCACAACCACGCTGCGGCAGCCTGAAAACAAACCAAGCGAGTTTCAGCGAAGCCCAAACCCAAACAACCGCCCGCCCCGCCCAAAAACAACAAACGCAGCCTGAAACTTGCCCGCACACCGCCCAAATCACTATAATCCACCCCCTAAAAATCCCCTGCCCCCATCCCATGCACCACACCCGATTCCTCCCCGACGAAGCCGCCACCCTAGCCTTTGGCGAGCGCACCGCCAGCCTGTTTCGCCCCCCCGTTGTCATCCACCTGCAAGGCAACCTCGGCGCAGGCAAAACCACTTTCACGCGCGGCTTACTGCGCGGCTTGGGGCACACAGGCGCAGTCAAAAGCCCCACCTACGCCATCGTAGAAAGCTACGCCCTGCCGCAAACCACCGTCCATCATTTTGACCTATACCGCTTCACCAGCCCCGAAGAATGGCTGGACGCAGGGCTGGACGACCTGATTCCCAACAGCATCGTGCTGATTGAATGGGCCGGGCAAGGCGGCGAATACGCCCCCGCCCCCGACTACATCATCCAACTGGAACCCCGCGACAACGGGCGGCAATGCACCCTGCAAGCCTGCACCCCCGCCGCCCAAAAGGAACTTGACCAATGGCAAAAATAAGCCGCCGCGCCCTGCTCGCCCTCCTCGCCAACACCTACATCGTCCGCAACGCATGGGCGGCGGCCGCCAACAGCTTCCTATCAGGCAAAATCACCCCGAGCGGCAAAAACACCCGCATCACCCTAGAAAGCGCGCAACGGCTCAAATACACCTATTTCCTGCTGGACAAGCCCAACCGCCTCGTTATCGATATGGCAGACATCGCCAACAACAACGCCCTAGCCGCCCTGCCCAAATCCATCAAAACCAACGACCCCTACATCAGCAGCGCACGTATCGGGCAAAAAAACGCCACCACCACGCGCATCGTCTTCGACCTCAAACAAACCACCGTCCCCAAATTCATCGCTCTTCCCCCCTCAGGCAGCCTAAAACACCGATTGCAAATCGATTTGGGCAACGAAGCCATCGCCGCCCCGCCCAGCCCCGGCAAAACCCCGCCGCCCAAAGCCTCCGCGCCACGCCCGCCCGCCAACGAAGCCCCCGCATCCGCCATCGGCGACGACCCGCTGATGGACTTGCTCAACAGCAGACAGCAGCAAGCCCAAAGCGCGCAACCACCCGCCACGCCGCCGCAAACCGTTCAACCGCCCGCCACCGAACCCCAGCCAAGCGGCAACCCTAAAACCAACCGCAAACCCGTTATCGTGCTGGATGCCGGACACGGCGGCAAAGACCCTGGCACAACAGGCACCACAGGCATCCACGAAAAATCCGTAGTACTCGCCACCGCGCTGGAAACCAAACGCCAGCTTCAAGCCAAAGGCTACACCGTGCACATGACCCGCAGCGGCGACAACTTTATCAAGCTCGCCGAACGCCGCGCCGTTGCCCAGCGCACCAAAGCCGATTTATTCATCTCCATCCACGCCAACGCATCCGCATCTCCCGCCAGCCAAGGCGTAGATGTGTATGTGTGGGGCAAGGCAAACAGCGAACAAGCCCGCCAAATCGCCCTCGCCGAAAACGCCGCCGACAAAATTGACGGCTTGCCCGATGTCGGCAACAAAAATGTCAACGCCATCATCAGCGACATGATGCAAGCCCAAACCAGCACCGACAGCGCAAAATTCGGCAAACTGCTGCTCGCCCAATTCGGCAAGTTCACCAAGCTGCGCAAAGGCAGCGTGGAAACCGCCGATTTTGTGGTGCTGCGCTCGATTAACGTGCCGTCCGTGTTGATTGAACTGGGTTTCCTATCCAACGCCGACGAAGAAAAACAACTCAGCAACAGCAACCAGCGCCGTCGCTTCGCCATCGCCATCGCCGATGCCGTGCAGCAATATTGGAAAACCGCCGCGCGATAATGTAAGCAAAAAGATATACCGCCGCGCGATGAGGTGAGGCAGCCTGAAAATGCAGAAAACACGTTTTCAGGCTGCCTTAAAGCAGATTTTCATCAACCAACCGTCCCAAAAAGAGTCCTCAAAAATGCTACATTTAACAGAAGCCGAAAAAGCAGAAATGCGCGAAGCCATCAAGCAAGTGGATGCCCTATTTGCGCTTGAAGGATTTGAAAAAACAGAACAAAGCAGAAAGATAGATGAAGCGGTATTAGCAGGCAGGGTTTCTAATCACCAAGTGATAGATGAAATGATTGCCTATGTGAAGGAACACAAAACAACGGATGGCTTTATTGAAAGCCGAGAGTGGCAATAAAAGGCAGCCTGAAAACGCAAAAGCGCGTGGCACCGTTTGAACCGCCCGCCCCAATGCCTTATCGCCCTTTTCAGGCTGCCTCAATTTAATTTTCCCGCCATCATTCAACCCCCTCATTCCATACCCCCTTATCCCGCCCAAAGGACATCCCATGCCCAAACTCCCCCTAGCCTTAACCCTGTTCACCCTCGCCCTTACCGCCTGCGGCTTCAAAGGCGACCTTTATCTGCCCAAAGAAAACGACAAAAACAAATTCGGTGTCATCCAAACAGGCATAGACTTCCGCCGCAGCGCATCCGAGCCTGCCGCGCCCGCTGCCGACCCTAACGACTTTATCCGCACCCCAAGCGACCCTCAACCAGAAAGCACGCAACATGAACAACACTAACTACCCACGACTCGCCGCCCAATATGGCACTCCGCTTTACGTTTACCACCAAGCAGCGCTCACCGCCGCCTTTGCCGCCTACCAAACCGCGTTTTCAGGCTGCCAACCGCTGGTGTGCTACGCCGTCAAAGCCAACGGCAATTTAAGCGTGATACGCCATTTTGCCCAGCTTGGCAGCGGCTTTGACACCGTGTCCGCAGGCGAAATTGCCCGCGTGTTGGCAGCAGGCGGCGATGCCAGCAAAATCATCTTTTCAGGCGTAGGCAAAACCGAAGCCGAGATGGAATACGCGCTGAACGCAGGCATCAAATGCTTCAACGTGGAAAGCCTGCCCGAGCTAGAACGGCTCAACGATGTGGCAGGGCGGCTGGGCAAAATCGCGCCGATTTCCTTCCGCATCAACCCCGATGTGGACGCGAAAACCCACCCCTATATCTCCACGGGGCTGAAAGCCAACAAATTCGGCATTGCCATGCGCGATGCCGAGCAAGCCTATCAACGCGCCGCCAGCCTACCGCACATCAAAATCATCGGCGTGGATTGCCACATCGGCTCGCAGCTCACCGACCTATCGCCGCTGATTGCCGCCTGCGAGCGGCTGATTGCGCTGATTGACAAGCTGTCCGCGCAAGGCATCGCGCTGCAACATTTGGATTTGGGCGGCGGCGTGGGCATTGTCTATAAAGACGAACACACGCCCGATTTGCACGCCTACGCGCAAGCCGTTGAACCGCTGCTCAAAGCGCGTGGCTTGTCGCTGGTGTTAGAACCCGGCCGCAGCTTGGTGGGCAACGCAGGCGTGCTGCTCACGCGCGTGGAATATGTGAAACACGGCGAAGAGAAAAATTTTGTGGTGGTGGACGCGGCAATGAACGATTTGATGCGCCCCGCGCTGTATCAGGCGTATCACGCGGTGGAAAACGTATCCCGCCCCGATGCGCCCCAAATCACCGCCGATATTGTTGGACCGATTTGCGAAACGGGCGATTTTATCGGCAAGGAGCGGCAAATTGGCGCGGCGCAAGGCGATATTTTGGCGATTCGCAGCGCGGGCGCATACGCTTCCAGCATGGCGAGCAATTACAATGCACGTTGCCGCGCAGCGGAAGTGATGATTGACGAGCAAGGCAACAGCCGCTTGGTGCGCCGCCGTGAAACGATGGACGATTTGCTGGCAACAGAACGGGAATATTTGTAACCGCCCAAGGCAGCCTGAAAATGATATTTCAGGCTGCCTAAAATTTTGGGGAAACGGCTAGCAATGGTTGGCAATTACCGTTGGAACAATCAAGCAACCATCTCGCCAATGATGCAGCCTGAAACAGGGAGAACAGCGTTTCAGACTGCCTTGATGATTGCCGCCGATGGTAAAATGGCACGGGGGTGCAGGGGTTTGCCCCTGCTCGCGGTAGGCGGCGAAACGCCTGCCCGGGCAAAAATAGGGCAATGGGCAGCCTGAAACGCGCTTTTTTATTTTTACTGAGGAGAACGAAGCATGGAAATCATCGTAGACAAAAGCATGGCGGCGCTGGGCATCACCGATGTCGTTATCGGCATCGCGCGCCATCTCAACCCCAATGCGCCGCTAGGAGAAGCCTTTGAGCAAAAGTTGTGCGAAAAAGAACAATGGGCATTGCAAGCCGATGCGGACGACATCGCACGCAACCCCGTTGTGGCGGGATACACGGAGATGCTGGGCAAGGTGGGCAGAAGCGCGAAGAAAAACCCGCCCACCATTTTGGCGTTGCTGAAAAACATCCAGCGGCGCGGCAATATTCCGCGCGTGAACAGCATTGTGGATATTTACAATTTCGCCGCCCTGCAATCGCTGCTGGCGATTGGCGCGCACGATTTCCGCAAGGTCGCCTTTCCGCTCAGCTTTGCCGTGTGCGGCAAGGAAGACACTTTTTTTGCCGATTGCCTCCACCGCCAAACACGTTGCCGAAACCGATTTCATCTACCGCGACACGCAAGGCATCATGGCGTGGCTGGACGTGCGCGATTCCGAACACTACAAACTGGACGAACACACGCAAGATGTGTTGTTTGTGATTCAGGGCAATGCACAAACCAGCGTGGCAATGCGGCTGGACGCGCTTGCGTGTATTGAAGCGGATTTAAAAGCGTGTATGCCGCTGGCGACGTTTGAAACGCAGGTGGTTCATGTGGCGGGATAAGTTAAGCGGTTTTAAGGCAGCCTGAAAGCGAATTTATAAGGTTGTAGTTTTTTAGGTTTTGTAAAGATTTCAGGCTGCCTGAAACCGCGTGCGCAGCCAAGCTGCACACCCTACGGCTGGTTTTCAGGCTGCCTAAACCCTCGCCGCCAATGCGCGAACCAAAATCAACCAACCAAAATCCACTATAATCCCACCCCATTCAAGGCAGCCTGAAACGGCAAATCTCGCTTTCAGGCTGCCTTAACCTTTTGAATTTCAATCACAACAAGGAATAGCAATGTCTGCAACACAACATGGAATGGACGTGCCGCATATTGTCGCGCTGTTGGGCGCGGCGGTGGTGGCGGTGCCGCTGTTTAAACGGCTGGGGCTGGGCTCGGTGCTGGGCTATTTGGCGGCGGGGCTGGCGATTGGCAAATTTGGGCTGGGGCTGTTTTCGGACGGGCAAACGATTTTGCACGTTGCGGAGCTGGGGGTGGTGATTTTTCTGTTTGTGATTGGCTTGGAGATGAAGCCGTCGCATTTGTGGTATTTGCGGCGGCAGATTTTTGGGCTGGGCAGTTTGCAGGTGGTGATTGCGGCGGCGTTGCTCACGGCGGTGGGCATGGCGTTTGGCTTTTCGTGGCAGGTGTCGTTTGTGGGCGCGGCGGGCTTTGTGCTCACGTCCACGGCGATTGTGATGTCGGTGCTGGGCGAGCGCAACGAGCTGGGCACATCGTCTGGGCAGAAAATCGTGTCTATTTTGCTGTTTGAAGATTTGCTGATTGTGCCGCTCTTGGCGATTGTGGCGTTTTTGTCGCCCGTGCGCATTGAAAGCAGCACGCCGCTATGGCTGGACATTGGCAAGGCGTTGGGCAGCGTGGCGATTATTGTGGCGGCGGGACGTTGGCTGTTGAATCCGCTGTTTAGTGTGTTGGCGCGCAGCAAGGCGCGGGAAGTGATGACGGCGGCAGCGTTGCTGGTGGTATTGGGCGCGGGCGTGTTGATGGAAAAAGGCGGGCTGTCTATGGCGATGGGCGCGTTTTTGGCGGGCGTGATGCTGTCGGAATCGCATTTTCGCCACCAGCTTGAAGCCGATGTGGAGCCGTTTCGCGGGCTGCTGCTGGGGCTGTTTTTCCTTGCCGTGGGTATGTCGTTGGATTTGAATGTGGTGGCGCAAAATTGGGGCGTGATTGTGTCGAGCGTGCTGGCGTTGATGGCGGGCAAAGCGGTGTGCATTTACGCGGTGGCGCGGTTGGCAAAGAGCAGCCACGATGAAGCGTTGGAACGCGCGATGCTGATGGCGCAGGGCGGCGAATTTGCCTTTGTGTTGTTTGCCGATGCCAACGCGCAGGGCGTGATTAGCGATGCCAACAACGCCAATATGACGGCGATTGTGGTGCTGTCTATGGTGCTCACGCCGCTGCTGCTGATTGTGCACAGCAAGCTGCCGAAAAAAGCCGCCGCCACGCGCCCAGACGATGCGATAGACGAGCAACGCGCCGTGTTGCAAATTGGCTTTGGGCGATTTGGGCAGATAGTGTATTACATTTTGGACGCGGCAGGCTTCGCGCTCACGATTATTGATAAAGACGAAAACCTGATTGCGGGCATGGAAAAATACGGCGTGAAAACTTATTTTGGCGACGGCTCGCGCCCTGAATTGCTGCTCACGGCAGGCATTGAAAAAGCCACGGTGCTGGTGGTAGCGATTGATAACAAAGCGGAGGCGGTGCAGATTGTGCGCTTTGCCCGCGAAGCCAATCCGCAGATTAAAATCGTTGCCCGCGCGTACGATCGCATGCAAACATTTGAATTGCACCGCGCGGGCGCAGACGAAATTATCCGCGAAACGTTTGACTCGGGCGTGCGCGCGGGCAAGCGGGCGTTGGAATTTCTCGGCTTGCCGCGCGACACGGCAGAATGTGCGGGCAATATTTTCTACCGCATGGATAGAAACGGCATGAAAAAAATGGCGTTGCTCTACGACCCCGAGGCAGGGGCGTTCTCCAACAAGGCGATGATGGACGAAGCCAGACGACAAGATGCGCGGGTGAAAGAGGTGGTGCAGGCGATGTTGAATGGGGAGAAGGATTGGGACGAGCGGGTGTAGCGGGTGGGTTTTAGCTACGCTGAACTGCGTTTCAGGCTGCCTATATGGGCGGGATAAAAGGCAGCCTGAAAATGGGAAACATGATTTCAGGCTGCCTTGGCTTTATCAGCACAACCAAAGGCAGCCTGAAAACGGGATGAGGCGTTTTCAGGCTGCCTATTTATGTAATATCCGCCAACCAAGCGCAAAACAGCCGCAGCGGTGCAGATAATCTGCGTTGCTGCGGCTGTTTGGCTTGGCTTTATTCCTGCTGCGGGGGGAAAAACAAAGCCGTGCCTTCAAACGCGAGCCGCACGGTGTCGCCGCTGCAAACGGGCGGCGCGTGCACGGTGTCGAGCGTGAAGCAGACACCGTTGATGTTGAGGGCAACGGCGGTATAGCGGCCTTTGAACTCGATGCTTTCCACTTTCGCGCCGAACACGGGCTGCGTGCTGTGCGGCGGCACGTTGGCTGTTTCCGTCAAAACAAACTGTTCGGGGCGGACGAGCAGTTTGCCTTCAATGGGATGTTCGGACGGCGTTTGCGGCGCGGCGGCCAGCGGAAATGTGCCGAGGGCGCATTGCGCCTGCGTGCCATCGCTGCTGCGCTGTGCGTCCAGCACAATGCTGTCGCCGATAAACTGCGCGGCGGTGAGGCTGCTGGGCGACCAATAGAGGCGGCGCGGGGTGTCGGTTTGCAGGATGCGGCCGTCTGAAAGCACGGCGATGCGGTCGGCATGGCTGAGGGCTTCGTCGCGGTCGTGGGTAACGAAGATGGCGGACGTGCCGCTTTGGCGCAGGGCGTGCAGCATTTCGCGGCGGATTTTCTGCCGCAGGTGTTCGTCGAGCGCGCTGAACGGTTCGTCAAACAAAATCAGCTCGGGTTCAGGCGCGAGGGCGCGGGCGAGGGCGACGCGCTGCTGCTGACCGCCCGAAAGCTGGTGGGGGAAGCGGTTGGCGAGTTCGCCGATGCCGGTGAGCGACATCACGGCTTCGATGCGCTGCCTGTCCTGCGGGCTGCTGCCTTTGCCGTTGCCCAAGCCGTAGGCGATGTTGCGGTAAACCGAAAGGTGCGGGAACAGCACGCCCTCTTGCACCACATAGCCGATGCGCCGCTGTTGTGTCGGCAGGGAAAAGCGGCTGTTGAAAATGCAGCGGTCTTTGAGCCAAATTTCGCCGCTGTCGGGCTGCTCGAAGCCGGCGATGGCGCGCAACAGGGTGGTTTTGCCGCAGCCTGAAGGGCCGAGCAGAAACAGCATTTCGCCCTGCCGCAGTTCCAGATTGATGTCGCGCAGCGCGGCGGTGGTGCCGAAGGTTTTGTTCAGGTTTCGGATGTGCAGAACGGGATTCATGTTATTGGAAGGCATATTTTTTCAGTAGAAACACGGGGATGCCCGAAAACAGGATGAGCATGGCGGCGTAGGGTGCGGCGGCGGCGTATTGCGCGTCGCTGGTGTACGACCACACGGCGGTGGACAGGGTTTTGATGTCGTTGGGCGTGAGCAGCAGGGTGGCGGTGAGTTCCTTCATCAGGTTGAGAAACACCAGCGCAAACGCGGCGGTAATGCCCGGCAGCATGGCGGGGACAACCAGCGTGCGGAAAATATGAATGTTGCCGCGCCCCAAGCTCTGCCCGACTTTTTCCATGTTTTCGGGAAGCAGCTCAATCGGGCTGCGCAAAGCTGTCTGCGCCACCGGCAGGTAGAGGATGAAATAGGCGGCGATGATGACGGCAAAGGTTTGGTAGAGCGGATAGGCGTAGTTGATGGTGAAATAAATCAGCGACAGCGCGATAACCAACCCGGGCACGGCGTGCAGCAGAAAAGGCAGGCGATCGAGCCACAGGGTGAACCTGCTGCGGTAGCGCACCGCGCACCACACCAGCGGCAGGGCGGCGTCCACGGTTAGCAGCGCGCCGAGCGAAGACATCATCAGCGAGTTGCCGAAGGCTTCCGCGAAGTCGGACAGGCTGTCGAGGCTGTTTTTGGAATTGCCCTCAACCAGCCAATAAGCCAGCGTGCCGACCGGAACGCCGATGCTGACCGCAAACAACGCCGTTAAAAACAACACCGCGGCGGCCTGCTGCCAGCCTGTGAGCGTTTTCACGGGATAGGGGCGAATCACGCCTTTGCCGCTGTGAAACAGCTTGGCTTTGCCGCGAAACAGCATTTCGCCGCCCACCACGATAAAGCAGATAAGCATCAATACGGCCGAAAGCAACGCGGCGGTATTGTTGTCGAAAGACATATCGTATTCTTGGAAAATGGCGGTGGTGAAGGTTTGGTAGTTCAAAATTGCCACCGCGCCAAACTCCACCAGCATGTGCAGTGCAATCAGCAGAATGCTGCTGCCGATGGCGGGTTTGAGCTGGGGGAAAACGGCAAACCAAAATGTCTGCACAGGGCTTTTGCCCAGCGACAGGCTGACTTCCTGCAAGGAGCGGTCGAGCCGTTTGAGCGCGGCGGCAACGGGCAGATAGGCGAGCGGCGCGTAGCTGAGGCTCAAAATGGCAATCGTGCCGAACAGCCCTTCCATGCGAAAAGTCAGGCTAATCCAAGTAAAACAGCTCACAAAAGCGGGAATGCACAGCGGCAGGGCAACGGTCGTCTGAAAAAACGGTTTGCCCCAAAAACGGCAGCGTTCCAGCAGAAACGCACAAACCGTGCCGACGGTAACTGCCACGGCGGTTACGCCCACCATCAGGTAAAGCGTATTGAGCAGCAGCTCCGCCATGCGCGGCCGCCATAGCAATTCGATGCTGCGTTCCAGCCCGACTTCATAACTGCGGAATATCAGATACAGGAAAGGCAGCAGCAGCGGCAGGCTGATGAAAACTGCGGTCAGCATCAGCCACAGAGGGGGGCGGGGGTGTTTCAAATCGGGCTTTCTTTCAAAACGGGTTTCAAGGGCGGATAACGGCTGCCGCAAAAAATGCCCTTTTGCGGCAAAGGGCATTTCGGCTTACCGGCGGCAGGCTTATTTCAAACCGGCGGCCTCGATGAGTTTTTTCGCCAAGGCTTCGTCTTCGGCGGTGGTAGCCGATACGACGGGGGCTTCCAGTTTGGCGTAAGGCTCCAAATCAAAGCCTGATTTCACGCCTGCGTGCAGCGGATATTCGGCGCGGGCGGCAGCCAAGACTTCCTGTCCTTTTTTGCCTGCCATAAAGGCGATGAATTTTTGCGCTTCGGCTTGGTTTTTAGAAGATTTCAACACCGCCGCGCCCGAATAGGAAACCAATGCGCCGGGGTCTTGGTGGCGGATAAAGTGCAGGCGAGAATTGAGGTTGGCCGCGCCTTTTTCTTTCGCCAGCGAGTACCAGTAGTAGTTGTTAATCAACGCGGCAGGCACTTCGCCGCGTTCTACCGCCTGCAATGCCACGCTGTTTTTGGCATACAGTTTGCCATAGGCTTTCAAGCCTTTCAGCCAGTCAAGCGCGGCTTTCTGCCCTTTCATTTTCACAATGGCGACCACCTGTTCCAAAAACGCGCCCGAAGTCGGCACATAGCCGATTTTGTCTTTCCAAGCGGGGGTGGCGAAATCCAATACCGATTTGGGGAAGTCTTTTTCGCTTAATTTGGTGCGGTCGTAAACCACCACGCGCGCACGACCGCTCAACGCAATCCAGTCTTTTTTAGCGGCGGTCGGCACGCCTTTTTGCGCGGTTTGCGCAATCACATTGGCAGGAATCTGCGCCAGCAAACCCGCTTTGGACAAATCGGCAAACGCGGCGGTCTGCTCGGTATAGAAAACATCGGCAGGGCTTTTTGCTCCTTCTTCTTTAAGCTGCCCCGCCAACTGCGCGCCTTTGCCGCTGTTGAGCGTTACTTTGATGCCCGTGTCTTGGGTAAAGGCGGCAACGAGCGCTTTGGTGGCTTCGGGATGCTGGCCGTTGTAAACGGTGATGTCGGCGAAAGCGGGGACAGAGCAGAGCAATGCGGCTGCGAGGGAAGCCAGTTTCAATTTGGTTTTCATGTTTTTTCCTTTGTTGGGTTTTGTAGGGAAATGTTAATCGGTGCAACAATTACGGGCTGAATTGTAAAATAATTGCACGAGAAATACAAATTATTATTATTATTTATGCTAAGTTTGCAAGTTAATGTTAAGGCATCGGTTTGGAATGTTGCCGTTTGTTAAATATTTGTTTTTATGCGGAGTGCTCGGATGCAAAGCAAACTCGCACGCTTCGCAGGCTATCTAATCCGCCGTCAAGCAGAGCGAAGCCGCATGGCTCAGGATAATCTGCGCCAGCCGCCCAATGATCATACAGCGGAAAAATGACTGCTGAGGCAGCCTGAAAACGCACTTGCCGATAACCGCAGGCTCATGCACGGCTGATATAATGGCGGCGATACGCCCTACTCCGATTATTTTCAAACCGTTATTTTCAAACCGTTCAGTTAAAGGTTATGCCATGAAATTATTGATTGTTGCCGCGGTTGCCGCGCTCAGCCTTGCCGCATGCGGCAGCACACATACAGAACGAACTTGGGACAAATCGCAAGAACTTCGCGGCGCGGATTGGGGCAAAACCCAAGCCGATTTAAACGCTGCGGGCAAAGGCAAAGTGCAAGCCAATTGGCAGCAAATGCGCGATAATTTGCGCAACGGCAATGCGGGGAAACCCAACGCAGCCATTAAATAAAATATAAAATCAATAGGTTACAAAATGCTTTTATTTATCGACAACTACGACAGCTTCACCTACAACATCGTTCAATATCTCGGCGAGCTGGGGCAAGACGTATCCGTGCGCTTCAACGATGCCGTCAGCTTAGCCGAAATCGCCGCGCTGAACCCGCGCTATCTGGTGATTGGCCCGGGGCCTTGCACGCCCAAAGAAGCGGGGATTTCGGTGGCGGCGATGCGGCATTTCGCGGGCAAAATCCCCATTTTGGGCGTGTGCTTGGGGCATCAAACCATCGGCGAAGCGTTTGGCGGCAAGGTGGTTCGCGCCAACACCTTGATGCATGGCAAAACTTCGCCCGTGTTTCACGAAAATTTAGGCGTGTTCAAAGGCTTGCCCAACCCTGTGGTTTGCACGCGCTATCACAGCCTGGTGATTGACCGCGCCAGCCTGCCCGAGCATCTGCACATCACGGCGTGGACGGAAGACGGCACCATTATGGGCATCCGCCACCGCGATTACGCCATCGAAGGCGTGCAGTTCCACCCCGAGGGCTTGCTCACCGAACACGGGCATGAAATGTTGAAAAATTTTTTGGACGAATTTGCGGCATAACGGGCGCGACAAAAAAGGACGTATGGATTACGTCCTTTTTGTTTTATGGTGCGGTGTTTTATGTGCGAATTGGTTTCAACGGCATTTGCGTCATGCCAAACCTATTTTCAGGCTGCCTCAGACCATCAATACTGCTGCGCCGCTTGCCGAGGCAGCCTGAAAATCCATCATCGGCTTCCGCGCCTTTATCCGCTGCTTACGCTTCGTTTTCCAACCAGATAATGCTCGCCATGCGCCCTGTCGCGCCGTCGCGGCGGTAGGAAAAAAAGGTTTCGCGTTCCAACACGGTGCAATGCTCGCCGCCAAAAATCTGTGTTACGCCCTCGCGTTGCAAAATCAGCCGCGCCAAGCCGTAAATATCGGCCAAATATTTGCCGCCGCCAATCGGTGCAAACATCCGCTCTGCCGCGTGGTTGCCCGTGCAAAACGCGTCAAACACATCCTGCCCCACTTCAAACGATTCCGCGCCAATCGCGGGGGCAAAATACGCCATGATTTCCACCGCGGGCACGCCCATCGCGGCAACGGTGTTTTGCAACACGCCATCCGCCAAGCCGCGCCAGCCCGCGTGCGCCGCCGCCACCACCGTGCCCGCGCGGTCGCAAAACAACACGGGCAAGCAATCCGCCGTCATCACCGCGCAAGCCACCTTGCCGCTCGCGTCCACCGAGGCATCGGCGTTGAGCGGCGCGGCAATGCTGTCGGCAGCCTGAACCACAATAGTGCTGTGCGTTTGCTGCAAATAGGCAATGGGAACAGGCACTTGCGTTTGCACATACGCGCGGTTTTCGGCGACGTGTTCGGGCTTATCGCCCACGTGCGCGCCCACATTTAGACTGTGATACGCGCCGCTGCTGATGCCGCCGTTGCGCGTAGTCATCAGCGTTTTCACATGGCGCGGGGCTGTCCAATTGGCGGTAAAAAAGCTGCCCTCAATGGGGCTAGGCAAATGGATGATGGAAGAAAGGGAGTTGTGCATAAGATTCCTTTTAGGGCGAATAGGCAGCCTGAAAACCATTTTGGGCGCGCGTTTGGGCTTCGTTTGTTTTCAGGCTGCCTTGTGATCGGCGCAGGCATGGCAACATTTGAACCGCTAGCCGATCCATTGATGCTGGATCAGCCATGATTCCACTTCCGCCAAAAATGGCGGATTGATTTCTTTATCGCCATGCAAAGGCAGCCTGAAAATTGCATTCGCCGTTTTCAGGCTGCCTTTTGTCTGCCGCTTAATGGCGGAAATGACGCACGCCCGTTACCACCATGGCGATGCCGTGTTCATCCGCTGCGGCAAACACTTCTTCATCGCGCACCGAGCCTGCGGGGTGGATAATCGCTTTGATGCCCTGCTCGGCAATCACGTCCACGCCGTCGCGGAAGGGGAAGAAGGCGTCCGATGCCGCGCACGCGCCGTGCAAATCCAAGCCTGCGTCTTGCGCTTTGCGGGCGGCGATGCGGGTGCTGTCCACGCGGCTCATTTGCCCTGCGCCGATGCCGTAGGTTTGCCCGCCTTTGCCGAACACGATGGCGTTGGATTTCACAAATTTCGCCACGTTCCAAACAAACAGCAAATCCGCCCATTCCTGCTCGCTGGGCTGCCGTTGGGAGACGACTTTCAAATCTTCGCGGGCGATGCGGTGGATGTCGGGCGTTTGCACCAGCAAGCCGCCGCCCACGCGCTTCAATTCAAAGCGGTTTGCACCTGCGAGCAGCGGGATTTGCAGCACACGCACGTTTTTCTTGGCGGCTAAAATTGCCAGCGCATCGGCGGTGAACGCGGGCGACATAATCACTTCCATAAATTGGTTGTCGGTGATTTGCTGGGCAGTTGCGCCGTCCACTTCCCGGTTAAACGCAATGATGCCGCCGAACGCGCTGGTGGTGTCGGTGGCATAGGCGAGGCGGTAGGCGGCGAGCGGGCTGTCGGCAACCGCCACGCCGCAGGGGTTGGCGTGTTTCACAATCACGCAGGCGGGCGCGTCAAATGATTTGACGGCTTCCCAAGCGGCATCGGCATCGGCGATGTTGTTGTACGACAATTCTTTGCCTTGCAGCTGGGTGTAGTTGGAGAGGCAGCCTGAAAACGGATAAACGTCGCGGTAGAACGCGGCTTGCTGGTGCGGGTTTTCGCCGTAGCGCATTTCCTGCACTTTGAGCCAGCTTTGGTTGAACTGGGCGGGGAAGATGCTGATTTCCGGTTCGCCCGATAATTTTTCGTCCGACACGCTGGTGAGATAGTTGGAAATCATGCCGTCGTATTGCGCGGTGTGGCTGAATGCTTTGCGGGCAAGGTTGAAGCGGGTTTTGTCCGACAGGCAGCCTGAAAGTTTTAATTCGTTGATTACGCTGTCAAAATCGTTGTTGTCGGTAACGATGGCGACGTGTTTCCAGTTTTTGGCGGCGGAGCGCACCATGGTCGGGCCGCCGATGTCAATGTTTTCAATCGCGTCTTCCAGCGTGCAGCCTGCTTTGGCGATGGTGGCGGCAAAGGGGTAGAGATTGACGCACACAAGGTCAATATTGCCGATGCCGTGTTCCGCCATTTGCGCGGCGTGGTCGCTCAAATCGCGCCGCCCGAGTATGCCGCCGTGGATTTTCGGGTGCAGGGTTTTGACGCGGCCGTCCAGCATTTCGGGAAAGCCCGTGTAGTCCGCCACTTCAATCACGGGGATGCCGACATCGGCAAGCAGCTTGGCGGTGCCGCCGGTGGACAGGATTTCTACGCCCATTTCGTGCAGGGCTTGGGCAAAGGGGACGATGCCTGTTTTGTCGGACAGGCTGATAAGGGCGCGTTGGATGCGGGGCATGTTTTTTCCTTTAAAAAGGGTTGGGGGAAAGGGGGATTCAGGCTGCCTTTGGGGTTAATGGCGGTGGTTGAGCGATTGGATGTGTTGCGCTAATCGCTCGGGCGTAGCCTCCCATTCGGATTGGGATAGGATTTTGCAGATACGCTGAATTTGCTCGGGCACGATAATAGTTTTTGTAAACTGTTGAACATAGGGGATAAATTGCTTGGTTAAGCAAACATTGGCGGGCAGCTCGGTGCGTAGTTGGCAATCACGATGCGTGAACACAACAATGGAGTGAAATCGGTTTTCAGGCTGCCTAATCAGTTGCTCTAAGGCTTTGATGTGGGCGTAGTTTTGGTGCAAGGGGTTTGTGAACGGATATTTTTCGTAACGGGATTTGGTATGCCACCATGTTTTTTGCTGCTTTCCGCCAAAAATCCAGCCTTCATAATATTTGGCTTCTATCACAAACACGCCAAACGGCGATACGATGATGTTATCAATTTGCGTGGTTGCGCCATTGTGCGGGATGATGAGATTGTGAAAATAGTGATACTGGCTGCGGTCTAGTTTGCCCAATGCTTCCACTTTGATAATTTGCTCGCCTACCGCTCCTTTTTTGATGTTGATATTTGCGATTTCAGGCTGCTTTTTGTTGGCTGGCGACTGCTGAACATTTTGGCGCGTAGCCATATTTTCAGGCTGCCTTTTATTGGCTGGCGACGATTTGGATTTTCGGTGTTTAGTCGTATGTTTAGGCGCGTTTTCGCTGCTGATGGCTTGGATAATGGCAAACAGCAAAACAATGAACACAAGGGCGTAAGCAAATAATTCCATTTTCAGGCTGCCTTATCGCTGCCGATACGCTTGCAGGCGCAGCTTTTCGCCTGTTTCGGTTTTCACGCCTGTTTCCAAAACCGAGCAGGCGGCGAGCAGGGCAATCAGCGTTAGAATAATGATTTTATTCATGTTTACACAATATTAAAGGCAGCCTGAAAATCTGCGCGGGGCGTTTTCAGGCTGCCTTGGGTTTAGTCAATCAACTGGTGCTGCAACAGCTTTTTGCGTAGCGTGTTGCGGTTTAAGCCGAGCATGTCGGCGGCTTTGGATTGGTTGCCGCCGCATTCGCGCAGCACATATGCCAGCAGCGGTTTTTCCACTTGCACCAATACCATATCGTATACGCCGCAAGGGGTTTCGCCGTTTAGGTCGCGGAAGTATTGGGCGAGGTTCTGGTGGATGCAGTCGGCAATATCGGGAGCGGTGGGCATGATGTGAATTCGGGTTAAGATTTTGGGGCGTATTGTAAACGATTTTGCGCGCGGTTTGGGTTTCAGGCTGCCGTTGCGCGCGACAAAGCGCGGGGTGAGGCAGCCTGAAACGCGGTTTACTCTTGGCTGCCGCCGGCGCTAGGGTGGGTTAAATCGTCCAACGCTTCTTGCGCCAAGCGCGACACGGCTTCGTTGCCGGTTTGCGCGGCGGCTTTGCGGTACCACTGGGCGGCTTTGATGGCGCTGGGCGCGACACCTTCGCCGTCGTGGTACATCGTGCCGAGAATGTATTGCGCCTCGGGATAGCCTTGCTCGGCAAGCGGCTGCACTTTGGCAAACGCGGCTTCGGCACGCCCTTCTTGCAAATCGGCGCTGATTTGGCTCATGGTTTGACCGTATTGGGCGTTGTTGGCGGGCGCGGCGTTATCATCATCAGCAGGCGCGGCATAGGCGAATGCGGCGGATAGCGCTAGGGCGAGGAATAGGGATTTTTTCATGGCGGTTTACTGTCTTTGAATCGGGGGTGGTTTTCAGGCTGCCTTTGAAGGAGATTGATGCGCCGCATCGGAGGCAGCCTGAAAGCGAGTTTGCGAGCTTCTGCGAAGCTAAAATCCTTTATCGGACAACAAAACAGTCGGGCATCGCACCCAACTGTTTTTGTTTCAGGCTGCCTATTGCATCGGGCAACGGATTACTTCCAATAACGCCACCAAGGCATATCGTCGGGCTTCCATTCTTGTTGCAAATAGGGGCTTTGCGGGAAGTTTTGCTGCAACACGCGTTTGGTGTCGTTGGCGGATTGCTCGTTGCCCATTTTGCCGTAGGTGTACGCCATGATGGCCAGTGCCTCTTCCACAAAGCGCGTGTTTTGGAACTGCTTGATGACTTCCTGCGCGCGGTTGTTGGCGGCTAGGTATGCGCCGCGTTTGGCGTAGTATTTGGCGATGGCGATTTGATGCCCGCCCAAAGCGTCCACCAGCTGTGCCATGCGTTTGCGCGCGTCTTCGGCGTATTTGCTGTCGGGATAGCGGGTAACCAATTCGTTGAACACGCGATAGGCGCGGCGGTTGGCTTGCGGGTCGCGGTCCGACCAATCTTGCGAGGCGAGTTTGCGTAAAAACGATTGGTCCTCGTCAAACAGCACCAAACCGCGCAGATACAAGGCGTAGTCCATGTCAATGCTGGCGGGGTAGTTATGCTCAAAGCGCGACAGCAAGGCTAGGGCTTTGGCGGGCTCTTCGTTTTTGTAATGCGCGTAGGCGGCATCCAACAGCGATTGCTCGGTGTATCGCCCGGGGGCTTGGCGCGCGCGCAGGATTTCGTAGAGCTTGTTGGCGCGGTCGTAATTTTTAGCGTTGAGCTCGCTGCGGGCTTCATTGTAAAGCTGGTCGTTGGACCAATTTTGCGCGGCAATCGTATCGCTATCAATTTTGACCTTTTTGGCTTTGTCTTTAAACGCGCAGCCCGTTAAGGCAACGGCTAGGGCAATGAATAGCAAAGATTTTTTCATTAGATTATTCATCCTCGTTAATAAAAAGTTTCTGAACCCGCAGTTTTAGGAACCCGTTGTCTAAAATTGCTACGCGGGATGTCCGCCGATGCAGACGAGTTCAGAGCAAAACGCAAGCTGTGTAGCGATTTCAAACAGCTTTTCAGGCTGCCTCATCTTCGGCGCGGTCTGTATTATCGTTGTCGGCATCCTCGCGCGTACGCGGTCTAATCATGCGGCACACCAACAATCCGCCCTCATACAGCAAAATCATCGGAATGGCTAACATAATTTGCGACAACACATCGGGCGGCGTGAGCACGGCGGCGATGATAAACGACGCCACAATCAAATACGGGCGCGCCGCTTGCAGTTGCGCGAAAGTAATCACGCCCATGCGATAAAGCAAAACCACCACCACAGGGATTTCAAACGTCATGCCGAAGGCAACAAACATCCCCAGCACAAACGACAGGTATTTATCAATATCGGTTGCCATGGAAACGCCCGTGGGCGTCATGCCTGCGAAAAATTTGAACACCACGGGGAACACCAGAAAATAGCAAAACGCCATGCCTGCGGCAAACAGCATCAGGCTGGACAAAATCAGCGGCACAATCAGCCGTTTCTCGTGTTGGTACAGCGCAGGGGCAACGAACGCCCAAATTTGATACAGCGTATTGGGCAGCGAAACCAGAAAAGCCGCCATCAGCGCCACTTTAATCGGCACAAAAAAAGGTGCAATCACATCGGTGGCAATCATGCTGGTGGTGGCGGGCAGCACCGCCATCAAAGGCTTGGCAACAAACGCATACAACGGCTGCGCAAACGGCACAATCGCAAAGAAACACAGCGCAATGCCCAATAATGCCCACACCAAGCGGCGGCGCAATTCCAGCAAATGTTCCACCAACGGCTGCGCCTGCCCGCCGACTGGCTCGGTAACTTGGCTCATCGGCGGCTCCTTAATTTGGGTGTGGCGCGGTGGCGCGGACGCATATCGCGTTTGCGCGCCATAGCTTGTTTACGCAAAGATTTAGCGTTAAGCGCGGCAATGGGCTGTGGCTGCGGCGTGTAGTCAAACGCGGGCTGCGCGGTTTCGCTGATGCCGAAATCGGCAGGGGTTTTCTGTTCGGGCAGTCGCTCCCATGCGGGGCGCGTGTCTTGCTGCGTTTGCTGGGCAAGCTCTTGCGTGTGCTGGGCGATGGTTTGCGTTTCTTGCTCAACCTGTTTGCCGAAATCGTGCAATTCTTGTTTCAAATCGGCAACGGTGCTGGTGAAATCTTGCTTCACTTTGCTTAATTCGGCGTATTCGCCGTTGGCTGCCAATTCTTGTTTAACACCTGCTGCCAAGCGTTGAATTTTGCCTACCCATTCGCCTGCCTTGCGCGCCACTTTGGGCAGGCGCTCCGGCCCCAATACCACTAGGGCGACCACGCCTGACAACAGCATTTCGGTGAAGCTAAAATCAAACATGATTAGGCTTGTTTATCGGTTTTTTGTTCGATGACTTCTTCTTTTTTGGCGGCGGCTTCGCTGCTGCCTTTTTCTAAGCCTTCTTTAAAGTCGTGCACCGCGCCGCCGAGGTCTTTGCCGACGTTGCGCAGTTTTTTGGTGCCGAATACGAGTACGACAATCGCCAATACGATAAGCCAATGCCAGATTGAGGTTAATCCCATGATTGAGTTCCTTGTGAAAGTTTGGGGTTGGTGAAAAGGGTTAGGCAGCCTGAAAAGCGGCTGCGCGGGTATTTGGTTTTCAGGCTGCCTGATGAGGCTCGCGCTTGATGAGCTTGGTCCAGTTGTAATAGCCATAGAGCGAGTTGCAGAGGTATGCGCCGTACATCAGATACATGGCGGGGGTTTCTGCCCACAATACGATGGAGAGAATGTTGAGCGCTATCCACAGCAGCCATTGTTCGCGGTAGCGCAAAATCATCATGGCTTGGGCAACGAAGGTAATCACGGTGGTTGCGCCGTCTAGCCCTGTTGAGCTGCCACCTGCGGCGCGTAGGGCTTGGATAAAGCCGAATGTGCCAATGCCGATAATGGCGAGCATGATTGCCCAGCCTTGGGGGGTGAGCGCTTTGGCGACGACGGTTTCGCCGTCCGTATCGTGGGTGGTGTGACTTTTCCACATGAAATAGCCGATAAATTGCGAGGGCAGATAGATATACAGCACGGAATTCATTTCGCCGATAAAGTTGGCGCGCCATGCGACGTAGAAATAAGTGTAGGCGAAAATCAAGCCGAAAAAGTAGTTGCTGATTTTGCCTTTGCTGACCAGCACCACACAAATGATACCTGCGATGCCTGAAATCATCCCGAGTATGCTGGTGGGGTCTTGCACATAGGCATACACTTGGGCGGCGATAAAGGCGAGCAGCCAGATGACTTCAAAGGGCTTCCAGCCGCTCAGTTCTTCTTTGATGAACTGGATGTATTTCTCTTGCGTTGCCATTTTGCTGCTCCTTTGTAGAGGGATGGAAATGGGTTTTTCAGGCTGCTTGTTGTTATTGTGGATTGCCGAGGATATGGATGTGTAGATGGAAGACTTCTTGCCCGCCGCCTTTGCCTGTGTTGATTTGGGTTTTGAAGCCGTGGCTTAACCCTGCTTGCTGGGCGATTTGGGGCACGCGCAGCATCATTTTGCCCAGCAGTTCTTGGTGTTGGGGCTGGGCGTGGGCGAGGGAATCAAAATGGGTTTTGGGGATGAGCAGCAGATGCACGGGGGCGGCGGGGTGGATATCTTTGAAGCAGAGCATGTCGTCGTCTTCATACACGATGCCGCTGGGGATTTGTTTGGCGGCGATTTTGCAGAATAGGCAATCGGTCATGGTTTGGTCCTTTATGGCTTTTCAGGCTGCCTGAAAAGGTGGCATTTTAATAGAGTTTAGTCTTTTGGGCGAGATGCTTTTTCGGCTAATCCTGATAACCCTTGGCGGCGGGCGAGTTCGGCGAGTACGTCGTTGATGCTGAGGTTGTGGTGGGCGAGCAGGATGATGCTGTGAAACCAGAGGTCGGCGATTTCGTAAACGATGTGTTGGGCTTCGCCGTCTTTGCTTGCCATCAGCACTTCGCCTGCTTCTTCTATGATTTTTTTGAGGATTTTGTCTTGCCCTTGGTGCAATAGCTGGGCGGTGTAGGATGTTTCGGGGCTGGCGGTTTTGCGCTCGTTGATGGTGGCTTGCAGTTGGGCTAGGGTGGATTGGGGCATGGTGGAGTTCCTTTGTTGGGTTGGGGATGATGGGACAGCCTGAAAAGGGGTTTTTGGCTACGCTGAACGGCGTTTCAGGCTGCCTATGGGTTTTTGCCGTAGATTTGCTGTTCGTCTTTGATAACGTGGTCTTGGATTTGCCAGTCGTTGTGTTGCCATTGGCGGTAGAAGCAGCTTTCGCGCCCTGTGTGGCAGGCGATGCCGCCGTTTTGTTGGATTTGCAGCAGGATGGCGTCGCCGTCGCAATCGGTGCGGATTTCTAACACGCGCTGGGTGTGCCCTGATGTTTCGCCTTTTTTCCATTGTTGTTGGCGGCTGCGGCTGTAATAGTAGGCGTAGCCTGTTTGGATGGTTTGTTGCAGGGCTTCGGGGTTCATGTAGGCAACCATCAGCACGCGCC
Organism: Kingella oralis; assembly: GCF_014054985.1. Classification (NCBI taxonomy): domain Bacteria; kingdom Pseudomonadati; phylum Pseudomonadota; class Betaproteobacteria; order Neisseriales; family Neisseriaceae; genus Kingella; species Kingella oralis. The sequence goes on along the minus strand of NZ_CP059569.1, from coordinate 867,508 downwards.
CTGTTTGGGCGTCTTGGGCGATGGCGACGATTAGGTTGTTGTCGTCCCATTTTAGGTTTTGGATGGCGGTGGGAATGGCTTGTGGCATGGTGTTTCTCGTTTTCAGGCTGCCTTAGGCGGCAGCGTTGGCAGGTTTATTGTTTACGCGCTGATTTCGCATGCGCCAATGTGTTGAATGTTGTTGGCGGGACTGGATGCGGCGCTGGGTGGCGTGGCGCGGGCGGTGCTGTAACACGAGAGGGCGGATAGGGAATTTTTGGGCGAGCCTTCTATGATTTTGTCGCTGTACACCATGTAGGCAAAGGCTTTGCGTTTGGGGTCGTAGTAGCGGACGATTTGCAGGCTTTTGAAGGCGAAGCTGGCGTTGCGTTTGAACACTTGGCGTGGTTTGCTGACGGCGTTTTCGCTGTATGTGATAACGGGGGCGGTTTGCACGCAGGACACGCTGGCATCAGATGCGTCTTCTTCTAGGTTGACGGTTTCTTTGAGCCCGCCTTTTTTGGCGTAGGACAAAAAGCAGGAAACGCCGCGCACGTCGGGGTCGTCGAAGGCTTCTATTTCTATGCGGTCGTTTTTGCCGAGGAGGTTGAACACAGTGGAGGCTTCGCCGATTTTATCGGCGTTTTTGCCGCAGGCGGTGAGCAGGGCGAGGGTGGTGAGTAAGATGATTTTGCGCATGGGGGTTCCTTGTGGTGGTTTCAGGCTGCCTTTGGGGATGGGGTTGAGGCAGCCTGAAAATGTTTACTGCGGGGTTAGAACAGGTCGCTGATGAGCAACGCGGGCATCATCACCATGCCGCTGGTGATGTCGGCGGCGAGGGCAAGCGGGGTGAACAGGACGTTGCGGGTGAGCTTGCGGCGGCTGATGCTGACTTTTTGTTGTTCAAACACGAGCTCGGCGGGGATGGGCTGGGGCAGCGTGTGGCTGGTGCTGTTGCTGGGCGGGGTGTGGTACACCGTGCCGGTGGTGGCGATGCATTTGCGGTAGTGGTTGGGTGTGGCTTGGGGTTGGAATTTGAGTTGGGCTAGGGTGGTTTGTTCGCTTGGCTCTGTTGGGTTGCTTTGGGCGATGTAGTCTAGGCAGAAGTTGCTGATAAAGTGGTTTTGGTCGGTAATCAGGATGCGTAGATTGGGCTGGGGGATGCCGCTGTATGGTTGGGTGATGCGGTAGGGCTGGGGCAGCGGGGCGCGTAGGGTGGCGGCGAGGTCTTGCGACACGCGGGGGTGGATGGCGTACCAATAGTGTTCGCCTTGCAGGATAAGGCTGCCTGAAAGCTGGGGGTTGGCGTGGCGGGGGATTTGGCTGATGGCGTGGATGGTGTCGCTTTGGGTGCGGGTGATTTGGCGTTGGGTTTGGATGGCGCGGTCGGCATCGTATATGCCGCCGTTCCATAGCACGGAGGTGCAGGCGGTTTGAGCGAGCAGAAACGGGATAAGGAATGGGCGGGGCATGGGGAGATGGGCTGTTTACGGGGTTACAAAATTATGGGTTTACAAATAGGCGTTTCAGGCTGCCTATTGGTGTGCATTATCAGAAAGTAGTCGGGAGGCAGCCTGAAAATGGATTGAGCATTGCTAATGGCGTGGGTTGTTGAGATGGCGGGTGATATGTTTTCAGGCTGCCTATTGGTTTGCGCTATCAGAGGCAGCCTGAAAACGAGTTTAGCATTGCCAACAGCGCGGATTGATTAGATAAAGCGGGCGATGCGTTTTCAGGCTGCCTTATGTTTCGCGCCATCAGAGGCAGCCTGAAAACAAGTTTACCCGTTTAAAGCGAAAACCAAACCTACAACCGCACTTCAATCCCCGCCTGCCGCATCGCCCGCTTGGCTTCGCGGATGCTCACTTCGCCAAAATGAAAAATGCTCGCCGCCAACACCGCATCCGCCCCGCCCTGCAACACGCCCTCCACCAAATGCTGCACGTTGCCCACGCCGCCCGATGCAATCACGGGCACATCCACCGCGTCCGACACCGCGCGGGTGAGCGGCAGGTTAAAACCGATTTTGGTGCCGTCCCTGTCCATGGAAGTCAAAAGGATTTCGCCCGCGCCGCGCCGCTGCATTTCGCGCGCCCAATCCAGCGCGTCCAAGCCCGTATCGTTGCGCCCGCCGTGGGTAAACACATTCCATTGGCTGTTATCCTCGTTTACCGCCTTGGCATCAATCGCCACCACAATCGCCTGCGAACCAAAAAACGCCGCCGCTTCGCTCACCAAATCGGGGTTAGCAACCGCCGCCGTGTTGATGCTCACCTTGTCCGCGCCCGCATTGAGCAAGCGGCGAATATCCGCCACGCTGCGCACGCCGCCGCCCACCGTGAGCGGGATAAACACGCGGCCGGCAACGTCTTCAATCACATTTAAAATCGTGTCGCGGTTGCTGCTGCTGGCGGTGATGTCTAGGAACGTGAGTTCGTCCGCGCCCTCGTCGTTGTAGCGCTGCGCCACGTCCACAGGGCTGCCCGCATCGCGCAGGCCTACAAAGTTCACGCCTTTGACCACGCGCCCGTTGTCCACGTCTAAACACGGGATGATTCGTTTTGCCAATGCCATTTTTGTTTTCCTAAAAATCGTTTCAGCTTTGCCCCGTTGCGTTTTCAGGCTGCCCAACCAACCCCAAGGCAGCCTGAAAACGGCTTGGCGCGCTCGGGCGGAACGGAACGCCCTCAGCGCAAATAATCGCGCGGGTTCACCGCCTTGCCATTTTCACGCACTTCAAAATGCAGCAAGCCCTCGTTAGACTGAAAACTGCTGCTCATCGTTGCAATCTGCTGCCCCGCCGCCACCCGCGCATTATTGCTTACTAGAACGCCCGCATTGTTGCTATACGCCGTAATCAGAGCCGCATTATGGCGGATTAAAATCAAATTCGGATAACCGCGCACCTCCGTGCCAATATACACCACCTGCCCCGCAGCCGCCGCCAACACAGGCGCGCCCGCCTCGCCCGCAATATCCACCCCGCGATTGCCGCCGCCAAACTCGCGCACAATCCGCCCGTTGGCAGGCATCTGCAACGCAATCGGCGGCACAGCAGGCGCAGGCGCGTAAACGCCCGAGCGGGCAGACGAAGCCCCGCGCCCCACGCGCAACTTCTGCCCCACCGCCACCCGGTCGCCGCGCAGATTGTTCCAGCTTTTCAACTGGTTCACGCTCACGCCAAAGCGCAAGCCGATGCGATACAGATTATCGCCCGCTTTCACGCAATAAAACCCCTTGGCAGGGCTGCACCGCGCGCCCTGCGATGTGCCGCTGCCGGAACACGCCGCCAAGCACAACGCCGCGCCCCAGCAAATCCATAAACGAATAGCGATTTTCATAAAACAACCCACAAGGCAGCCTGAAACCGCCGATTATAACAGCATCGCGCCCAGCCCCGCACTTAACCGCATTTTACAAGCGCAAAACTTGTATAATCGCGCCCAGCCCCTATTTTCCGCCCATCGCAACCCTTCCCGAAAGACCGCCATGCAATACCTCGGAATCGCCCTGCTTATTCTCATCTTTGCCGAAATCCTCTCCATCGTCTTCATCGCCAAACTCATCGGCACACTGGCTGCCCTCTGCCTGATGATACTCGCCTTTATGTTCGGCTCGTTTCTGATGAAACGCAGCGCAGGGCTCTCGCAGCTGATGCTGGCGGGCGGCATCTTGCGCACAGGCGGGCAAATCTCGCTCTACCAAATGCTCTACCCCATCCGCATCCCCATCGCCGCCTTTTTGTTGATGCTACCCGGTTTTTTCTCCGACCTTATCGCCCTACTCCTGCTGCTCCCCTTTGGCAGCGCGCCCAGCCCAAACAGCCAACAGCAAAGCCCATTTAGCAACTACGACCCGTTCACCCAATCCCCGTTTACACGCGGCAGCGGCGATGACGGCGACATTATCGAAGGCGATTTTGTGGTGCGGGATGGCAAAGGGCAAAGGCAGCCTGAAAACAAACACCAGCCCGATTTAATTGAATACCAAAACAACGCCACAGAAAAATAGTTTTCAGGCTGCCTCATGCTTACCTGTTTACAAAGCATAAAGGCAGCCTGAAACCCACTTCACCTTCACACACAAGGAACTTCCCATGACCGAAACCGAATTTATCGCCCACAGCGAAGCCCTGTTCACCCACATAGAAGACAGCCTAGATTGCTACGATTTTGACTGCACCCGCGCAGGCAACGTGCTCACCATAGAAGCCGACGACGGCACGCAAATCATCGTCAACCGCCACACACCCAACCAAGAGCTGTGGATAGCGGCCAAAAGCGGCGGCTACCACTTCTCCGAGCGCAACGGGCAATGGCTCGCCACCCGCGATGGGCGCGAATTTTTTGCCGTGTTAAACGAAGCATTAAGCGCGGCGGTGGGGGAAACGGTGGCGATTGAAGCGGTGTGAAACCGCATAATGCAGAGGCAGCCTGAAAACCACTTTACCCGTTTTCAGCCTGCCTTATCCCTTGCCAAATCCCCAATATCCGCTATAATGCGCGACTTCATTGGCGGGTCTCCTCGCATGGTGATTTTGAGCAACGGGTCAGGGGCGGAAGCCAGCAGCCCACTTGGAAAAACCAGTGCCGAGGGTCAGGCTCGCCACCCCATACACACAATCCTGTTTCCCCGCGAAACAGGATTTTTTTAGAACCTGTGTTCACTATTTGCATAGGCAGATTTGATGACATAAAAGATACCTATGAATGAAAATAGTGAATACAGGTTCTTAGTAGGCAGCCTGAAAATGCCCCCACTCCACCTCGCCATCGTTGGGCACACCAACACAGGCAAAACCTCCCTGCTGCGCACCCTGCTGCGCGACAGCCAGTTTGGCGACGTGCAAAACGCCGCCGCCACCACGCGCCATGTGGAAACCGCCAGCATCAACATCCAAGACCAGCCCCAAATCCAACTCTACGACACCCCCGGCTTGGAAGACGCAGGCGGCGTATTAGACTGGCTGGAAGCCCACACCACCGCCCAACAAGACGGCATCGACCGCATCAACCAATTTCTCGCCAGCCTCGCAGCCCAAAGCGACTACGCGCAAGAAGCCAAAGTGCTGCGCCAGCTCATCAACAGCGATACCGCGTTATATGTGATTGACGCACGCGAGCCCATCCTCCCCAAATACAAAGACGAACTCACCATCCTATCGTGGTGCGCCAAGCCCATCATGCCCGTGTTCAACTTCACGCAAGGCAGCGACCTTGCCGCATGGCAAGCCACCCTTGCCCGCCGCAATCTGCACGTTATCAGCAGCTTCGACACCGTCGCCTTCGATTTCAACGGCGAAATCCAGCTCTGGCACAACCTCGCCACCATGCTGCCCAGCCGCCAAACCATCGACCGGCTCATCGCCCACCGCCAACAAGAATGGCAGCAGCTCAACCAAACTGCCCACCAAATCATCGCCGAAAGCCTCATCAACATCGCCGCCTACGCCCACAGCAAGCCCGACAGCGAGCCACTAGAAACCGCCCAAGCCACCATGCAAAACACCGTTCGCCAACACGAACGCCACACCCAGCAGCGCCTCAGCCAGCTCTACCGCTTCTATCAAAGCGACTGGGCAAGCCCTACCCCCTCCGCCATCCAAGCATTCAGCCAAGACCCCTTTGATACCGAGCAACTCAAAGCCTACGGCATCCGCACCGGCAAAGGCGCAGCCGCAGGCGCACTCATCGGGCTGGGGCTAGACGCGCTCACCCTCGGCACATCGCTGGGGCTGGGCAGCGCGGTGGGCGGCATCATCGGCGGCATCGCCACCAACTGGCAAAGCCTGTACAACAAAATCAACGGCACCGACACCCTGCACATCGACAACCCCACGCTCACGCTGATTGCCGCCCGCGCCCTCGCCCTGCTTGCCCTGCTGCAAACCCGCGGGCACGCCAGCCAAAGCCCCATCGCCCTGCAACACCCCGCCGCCCCGCCGTGGCAGCCTGAAAACCTGCCCGACCCGCTCAAAAAAGCCCGCGCCCACCCGCGCTGGTCCAGCCTAAACGGCGAGTTCAACAGCAAAAGCAAAATCCCCGCCGTTGAAAGCCTAGCCCAACAGCTCAGCCGAATCAGCAGCCCAATCAGCCAAAGGCAGCCTGAAAATGAGCAAAGCGAATTTCAGCGAAGCTAAAACGAATGCAACGAACATGGAGCGGCGGCTCGCCACCCTATTCCGCCTTTTCAGGCTGCCCATGGTTTCGCCAACCGCGATGAATACATATTGATTAAAAGCAGCCTGAAAACCCTTCTCCCCCAACCATCGTCTTATTTTTGCCAGCGCAGGCGTTTCGCCGCCTACCACGAGCAGGGTAGGGGCTGTTTATATTGGGTTTGCGAAGCGGATTTTGTGTCAGAAAGCAGGCTATGCAAGGCGCATACCGCAGCAAGGTTGAACACCTTGCGAGGATAGGCAACGCAGCAGAGCCTGTTTTCTGGCACAAAAGCCACCGCAATACCCAATATAAATAGCCCCGCTACCCCTGCACCCCACGCGCAAACCATTTTCAGGCTGCCCTACCTCATCCCCAACCACCCCGCAGCAAACACCGCCATGCCCCACCTTATCGCCAACCTCCAAGCCATCCGAAACCAAATCGCCCAAGCCGAAGCCCAAGCCCGCCGCCCTGCTGGCAGCGTGCAACTGATTGCCGTCAGCAAAACCTTCCCCGCCGATAACATCCGCACGCTGTATCAACACGGGCAACGCCACTTCGGCGAAAACTACATCCAAGAATGGCACGACAAAACCCACCAGCTTGCCGACTGCCCACACATCATCTGGCACATCATCGGCAATGTGCAATCTAACAAAAGCCGCCTTGTCGCCGAACACGCCCATTGGCTGCACACGCTCAACAGCGAAAAACTCGCCCGCCGCCTCAGCAACCAACGCCCCGCCCACCTGCCCGATTTGCAAGTGCTGATAGAAATCAACATTTCAGGCGACCCAGCCAAACACGGCATCGCGCCCGAAGAACTGCCTGCGCTTGCCCAAGCCATCGCCCCCCTGCCCCGCCTCAATTTACGCGGACTAATGTGCGTCGCCAGCCACACCGACAACTCCGACCAACTGCGCCAACAATTCACCCAAATGCACAGCCTGCTCGCCCAACTGCGACCCCACGCCCCGCAAGCCGACACCCTATCCATGGGCATGAGCAGCGACATGAATCTCGCCATTGAATGCGGCGCAACCATGGTACGCATCGGCAGCGCGATTTTCGGCAAGCGCGATTACCCTAACGCAGCCTAAAAGCCCAAACCCATGCACACTATGCACACCTCACTTGGCAAACTCACCGCCCACCCCATCCCGCAAGATACCCAATCCATCCTGTTAGCAGGCGAATACCACGGGCAACCCTTCCACATCTATACCACGCAACCCGGCAACCCCAGCCAACTGGATTACCCGTTTTACATCCAAATTCTCAACAACCTCCCCCGCTTTATCGCCCAAGCCGAACAACAATTACGCACCAGCCTCAGGCAGCCTGAAAACGGGTTTCAGCAAAATCAGACCCCAATCCTCGCCTGCCCCACCGCCCAATTCACACAAAACACGCACCACTGGGCACTCCACTTTGCCGAATGCACACTCCCCATCGGCGAGCCCTACGGCATCCTCTTTACCTTTGAACAACAAAAAATCATCGGCTGGGAAGACCTGTCCCAATCCGATGAAATCTGCGATTAAACAGCCCATGCCCGCAAAAAGCAGCCTGCGTAGCGAAGCGGAGTTGCGAAGCTAAAACATCCCAGTCCACCACCAAACAGCTTTTTCAGGCTGCCTCAATCGTAGCAATCAACCGCCTAAACCATAGCACCAAAAATTCTAAACCCACCCCCGCCATTCCATTACAATCCCACCCTTTCAACACCACTCAACATCACAAGGAAAAACCATGTTTAAACAAACACTTTTAGGCTTCTCCGTTGCCGTACTCCTCGCCGCTTGCGGCAAAGGTGGCGACGCGCCCGCTGCATCCGCCGTTGCCCCGCAACCTGCCGCTTCTGCCGCAGGCGCATCAGGCGGCAACCTGCTGGACAAACTCAACAAAAAAGAAACCATTCTCGTGGGCACAATGGGCACCTACGCCCCGTTCACCTACCACGAAAAAGACGGCAAATTAACCGGTTACGACGTGGAAGTAACCCGCGCCGTCGCCGAAAAACTGGGCGTGCAGGTGGAATTCAAAGAAACGCCGTGGGATGCCATGATGGCAGGCTTAAAAGCAGGACGCTTTGACATCGTCGCCAACCAAGTCGCGCTCACTTCGCCCGAGCGCCAAGCCATGTTTGACAAAGCCACGCCATACAGTTGGAGCGGCAAAATGCTGGTTGCCCGCGCCGACCACGCCGATGTCACCAAGCTAGAAGACATCAAAGGCAAAAAAACCGCCGTGATGCTCGCCTCCAACTACGACGAAGTCGCCAAAAAAATGGGCGCAGACCTCGTCCACACCGACACCATGGCGCAAGGCTTGCTCATCGTGCAACAAAAACGCGCCGAGTTCACGCTAAACGACGAACTCTCCCTGCTGGACTACCTGAAAAAAGACCCCAACTCAGGCTTAAAATCCGTATGGCGCACCCCCGCCACCGAAAAACTGGGCGCAGGCTTGGTGATTAACAAAGGCAACGACGAAGCCCTCGCCAAAATCAACGGCGCGATGGAAGAGCTGAAAAAAGACGGCACGCTGAAAAAACTGGGCGAGCAATTCTTCGGCGAAGACGTCAGCGTGCATTGATTGCGCCGCCGGCCAAACCTAAACCGCCATGCAAAAGGCAGCCTGAAAACGTGTTGATGCGTTTTCAGGCTGCCTTTTTAGCGTGCGCCGTGTTTATTCGCACTTCAACGCGCTCACCCGCGCGGGGAAATCGCGCTCGGCGACTTTGCACATTTCTACGCGCTGCAACGGGGTGGCGGCGGGCAAGGCTTGCACCAAAAATTTCACCACTTCGCGTGCGGGCGTAGCTGCCGTTTGGTTGGCTTTGGCAAAACACGCATCGGCGCGTTTGAAATAATGCTGGCACTCGGCGGGCAGTTGGTCGTAGGTAAGCGGTTTGGCATGGCTGATGCCGTGGTAATGCGCTTGGGACAATGCGCTTGCGCTCAATAGCAGGGCGAAAAGCAGGGGTTTGTGGGTTTGCATTTGCATGATGTTGTTCTCGCGGGTAATGAAAGGCGCGAATTATACGCTGATGTGCGCATTATCGGCAGCATGAAAAACGATTGGGCGATGAGGCGTTGTTGACGTTTGTTCCATTTTGCAGTTTCAGGCTGCCTTTGGGATTGGGCAAACGTTTCCAACCGCGTGCGCAGCCAAGCTGCACACTCTACACGCATTTTTCAGGCTGCCTCTGTTTATCCGCAAAGGCAGCCTGAAACTAGGTTAGTGCTTTGTGGTTGGCTTTTGGTGTAGTTTTAACCATGCGCTTCGTGCCAGCGGGGCACTTACTTTTCTTTGCTTCGCCAAAGAAAAGTAAGCAAAAGAAAGGCGACCCCGACGTGCAGGTCTGCTTCGCAGACTCTCCTCTCTCCGCATCCTTTTTTCGGCGCGTGCGAACTAGCCGCGCTGCGCACGTCGTCGGACAAGCGCACGCTTTTTCCCGAAAAAAGAATGCTCCGTTCGGCTGAACGTAGGGGAGAGAGCGGCAGTAGTAAACGTTTGTGATGGATTAGGCAGCCTGAAAGCCAATCCATCCAGCAAAAAAAATCGTTTAGCAGAACATCAAGCGGTTTTGGGTTTCAGGCTGCCTTTGGGATGGGGCAAAAGTTTCCAACTGCGTGCGCAGCCAAGCTGCCCCCCCTTACACTCATTTTTCAGGCTGCCTCTGTTTATCCGCAAAGGCAGCCTGAAACACATTCCCCGCTCACATCAACGCCAACGCATTCAAACACTTCTCGCGCAGCCCGTTTTGCGGGGTGAGCGTGAGGCTGGGCAGTTCCAGCGTGTAAGGCGCGCCTGTTTTATCGGCTTGCAACACGCGGTGGGCAAGCAGGCTGGCGAGTTTGTCGGGGGGCGTGCCTACGGGGTAATCCTGATACGAAATGATTTCGCTGTGCACGGCGGGCGGCGGCTCGTCAAACACTTTGTCCATCAGCTCGCCGCGCTTGGCGTAGGTTTTCCATGCGATGTGTTGCAGCGATGCGCCGTTAATATGCGGCTTCAAAAAGGCGATGTCGTCGCCGTGCATCCCTGCGCGTTGTGGCGTTTGCTCGGGGTCGGGCTGGGCAAGTGTGCCAAAATCGCTGTGCGGCAACGGCGCGGGATAGACTACGGCTTCGGTGTACCATTCGGCGCGGCATTCGGCGTGAAACATCCCAAACGGGGCGGATGTTGCCAAGCGCAGCAACAGCGGGCGGGGGAAATAGCCGCGCCGTTGCACGGGGATGCGCCAGCGCATCGGTTCGCTTTTCAGGCTGCCTGAAAGCTGGCAACGCTGCCACGCGCTGTGGTCGGCTTCGCTGTCTTCGTCCACCTCTTCGCGCGATTCGCTGCGCCACCAAAACACGCGCGCGCGTTTGCCCGAATGCTCGGTGCTGATTTCGGCTTCGGCGGTGTCGCCTGCGAACACTTCGCCTTCATAGCGAATGGTTAGATGCAAGCCAAGCAGTTGGCGGCGCGTCATCAGCGCGGCAATGCCGATAAACGCCAGCACCCAAAAGCAAATCGCATACGCCACGTTCACTTGATAATTGACCGCGCCCACCCAAATCGCCACGCTCAACGCCAGCATGCTGACGCATAACTTGGTGGGGCGCAGCGAAACGTGTCGCCCTGCGATGCGGCGCTCCTCTGCCAGCAGCAGCGTTTCTTTGGGTTGGCGATTAAACAGCGACATTTTCAGCAATTTCCATTAAGGCGTGGCTGCTGTTTTGCTGTTGCAACGACTGCAATCTATGGTTGCCCACGGGCACCCACACCGCTTTTACATCTTCGGGCAACACAAAATCGCGCCCTTCCAAAAATGCCCACGCCTTTGCCGCGTTGGCAATCGCCAAACCCGCGCGTGGGCTTAATCCCACGGCAAACAGCCCCGCGCGGCGCGTTGCCGCCACCAAGCGGAAAATATAATCCGCCACCGCTTCCGATAACGTGATGGCTTGCACCTGCTCTTGCCATTGCAACAAGGTTTCGGGCGAGCCCACCGCTTGCAGTTTGTGCAGCAGTTTGCGTCTATCACCATGAAAATACAGTTGTTTTTCTGCCTCTGGCACGGGATAACCCATGCTCAGGCGCATCATAAAGCGGTCTAACTGGCTTTCGGGCAGCGGGAACGTGCCCAGTTGTTCAGACGGATTTTGCGTTGCCACCACCAAAAACGGCTTGGGCAAGCGGTAAGTGCGCCCGTCCACCGACACTTGCCGCTCCTCCATCGCTTCCAGCAGTGCCGATTGCACCTTGGGCGAGGCGCGGTTAATCTCGTCTGCCAATACAAATTGGTGGAACACAGGGCCGGGATGGAACTTGAAGCTGCCCTCGTTGGGCTGGAACACGTTGATGCCGAGCAAATCGGCGGGCAGCATGTCGTTGGTGAACTGCACGCGCTGGTATTTCAGCCCCAACACGGCGGCAAGGCTGGTGGCGAGCGTGGTTTTGCCCACGCCCGGCACGTCTTCCAGCAAAATATGTCCGCCGGCGAGAATGCAGGCGAGCAGCTGTTTGAGCACGGTTTGTTTGCCGAGAATGATGGCGTTGAGTTGTTTGAAAACGGGGTCAAAGGCGGGGTTGGGCATGGTGTTCCTTTTGGATGAGGGGTGGATGGAAAAATGGGGTTGGGGGGTTGGATGGCGTTTTCAGGCTGCCTTTGCAAAAACGGCAACCGATGGAGCGTCGGCGGCTCGCCGACACCTTGCCAGCCAACAAACTATGTTGAATGAACCATTTGGCGACAAGCCGTCGTCGCGCTATTTTTATTTTCAGGCTGCCTTTGGCGTATCACTTGGCGGTTGAGGCAGCCTGAAAAGCCTGCGCAGCAGCCATTTAAACAAAGCAAACAGCGGAAACGACAACATAAAACACAGCAACACCTGCCCCAAGCCACTCAACGTTTTAAACGACAGCGGCACCACTCGGTTATCCGCCGTAATGCGGTATCGCTGGGACGATTCAAACCATTCGTTGTTCACATACAGCTCAAACGTGTCAGGCGCAAGCGGCTGCAAACGGAAGTATTCGCCGTATTCATCGTTTGCCACATAAGCCTCGCGCACCAGCGTTTCATTGCTTTGCCAGCGATTAAGCGCAACAGGCAGCACCTCGCCCGCCGTGTTGCGCACCAAAACGGAAAAGCGCGGATGAATTTCGCTGCCCTGCGTGTATGGCTCGGCGGGCAAATGGCGGAAAACCAACACCAGCGCGAACATCAGCGCATACCATGTGATGATGTGGGCGGCGGCGTTGAGTAGTTTAAGCAGGGCGGTGGTAAGCAAAATGCGTGGGGGCATTTTCAGGCTGCCTTAACGGGGGCGACGGCGGTTTCGCTGGTGTTTGCCGCATGCAAAGCAGCGTGGGCACGGTTGATTTGCTGGATGATGCGCAGCAGGAGCAAGGCGCAGGCAATATGGCATATCACGCTCAATATCGCCATTTGGTTTGCCCATATTTGGATATTGATGGTGTTAAGCAAATCATGCGCGTTGTGCGCAATGTTAGCCTCTTGCTCGGCGGTTACGGCAAAAGAGCGTGCCACGCGTGCCACTATCCCGCCAATCAGCCATGTTGCCCACCAAAGCGGCAGCAATGCAGCAGATGGCTGGGATTGCACACGTTTCAGGCTGCCTTGATAAAGCTGCTTCATAGCAATATAAGGCGCAAAAAAATTCACCAACGGAATGAAAAAGCTGCCCAATGCCCATGCAGGCGAATCAGGTAAATTTGGGATGCGAAATGATTGGGCATTGGCATGAGCGCGGAGTATCCAGCAAGCGATAAAAATCATGGAAACGAGAAACACCACGGTTTCGGCATAGTTCATCAGGTTGAGCACGGTATCTGTGATAGGAATATTCAGCCCAGCTAAACTGCGCTGGTTTGCTAACGCGGTTTGCATCGGCTGATACACAGCAATCAGCATCAACACACCAACAGCAACAACGCTTATTTTCAGCAGCACAAACAGCCACACCGCCGCCGCAACCCATTTGCCCAACCCCGCTGCCGGTTTATAGGTATAAGTTCGTTTCATCCGTATTCTCTTTTTTCAGGCTGCCTAATTGCGCTATCCAAGGCAGCCTGAAAATCATTCAATCAATCTTGATGTATTCCACCGCCAAAATCTCAATCTGCTCGCGCCCCTCGGGCGTGTTCAGCCACACGCTGTCGCCCTCGCGCGCTTTAATCAGCGCGCGGGCAAGCGGCGATTTCCACGAGATTTTGTTGTGCGCGGCATCAATTTCATCCTCGCCCACAATGCGGACGGTTTGTTCCGCGCCGTTGCCGCGTTCCAGCGTAACCGTGGCGGCGAAGAATACTTGGTCGGTGGGCTCGCGCGTTTCGGGGTTCACCACCACCGCGTCTTGCAGGCGTTTGGTTAAAAAGCGGATGCGGCGGTCTATTTCGCGCATTCGGCGTTTGCCGTATAGATAGTCGCCGTTTTCGCTGCGGTCGCCATTGCTGGCTGCCCAGTTCACAATTTGCACGATTTCGGGGCGTTCTTTGTTGACCAACTGATAAAGCTCGTTTTGCAGGGCGGCGTGTCCTGCGGGGGTCATGTAGTTTTTGATTTCGGACATGATGATGCAAGGCGCAAAAGAAAGGGCGTATTTTAGCCCAAAACGGTTTCAGGCTGCCTTGGGGGAGGGCAATCGGCAGCCTGAAAGGGCGATGGCGTGGTTAAAAGGTTGCAGAATGGGGCAAACAATGGCGCGTCGGCGGCTTGCCGGCATTTTGGCTCATCAGCGGCGGGTTTAATGCGCTATTGGGCGGCGAGCCGTTGCCGTTCTATTTTGGGTTTCAGGCTGCCTTCCTGTTTGCACGGTTAGGCAGCCTGAAACGCCGTTCGGCGCAGCTGAAACCTATTCCCCATCCGCCAGCAGTTCAATCCGCCGTGCAAAGCGTTCGCGCAGCACGGCTTGATGCGTGGCGCACAGCACGGCGGTTTGGGGCAATTCTTGCCGCAACAGTTCAAACAAATACACGGCGGAGGCATCGTCCAGCGCGGCGGTGGGTTCGTCCATTGCCAAAATTTGCGGACGATGCAGCAACACGCGGGCGATGCCGATGCGCTGCTGTTCGCCGCCCGATAAACGCGCCTGCCAATCGGTTATCGTGTCCAATTCGTCGTTCAGCCGCGCCAAGCCCACCTTTTCCAACGCGGCGCGGATGGCGTCTTCGGGCAACGCGGTTGCGCTGGGGTAGCTCAACAGGTTTTTCAGGCTGCCTAATGCCAAATAGGGCTTTTGCGGCAAAAACAGCACGCTGCCCGAAAGCCGCACGCTGCCGCTATCGGGCGCGGTTAAGCCTGCCAACACGCGCAGCAAGCTGGTTTTGCCCGCGCCGCTTTTGCCATCCAGCAGCACATATTCGCCCGCGCCAATCTGCGCGTTAATCGGGCGATTTTGCCGCACAACCATTTGCTCAAACTGCACCGATGCGGCTGCGTCATCTTGGGGTTGGGGCAACTCAGTTTCAGGCAGCGTGGGCACATCATCCAAGGCAGCCTGAAAATCCGCCAGCCGCGACACCACCGCCGCCCATTCCATAATCCGCTTGTAGTAGTCCATAAACCAGCCGAAGCCGTCTTGCACGTTGCCAAAGGCGGAGCGTGCCTGCATCAGCCCGCCGAAGGTGAGCGTGTGCGCCAGATACAGCGGCAGCGCGGCGGCGATGGGGATGAACTGCGTGATGCGCAGATAGGTGGCGGAAAAGGTTTCCAGCCGCAGCTCGCGCTCGATGAGCGCATGCCAGTTTTCGCGCACGGCGGCAAAGCGGCGGCGCAGGCGCAGATGCTCGGTGTTTTCGCCGCGGTAAAAGGCGATTTGCTCGGCATGGTCGCGCACGCGCAGCAGGTTGGCACGGTAGTCGGCTTCGCGGTGCTGGCGATCTATATTCAGCGGATGCAGCTTGCGCCCGATTAGGTGCGTGGCGAGCGTGCACACCAGCGTGTAGCCCAGCGCCACCCACACCAGATAGCCGTGCAGCACCCATATTTTGCCGCCGATGTCTATTTTCAGGCTGCCTGAAAGCTGCCACAACACAATCACAAACGCGCCGAGCTTGGCGGCGTTCATAATGAAATATTTAAATAAATCAATGCTTTTATCGGCAAGCAAAAAGCAATCTTCGGCGATGCGCTGGTCGGGGTTATCAGGCTCGCCCTGTGGCTGGATTTGCAGGCGATAAGCGCGATGGCGCGCCAGCCACATTTGCGTGAATTGCTCGGTGAGCTGCTCGCGCCAGCGGAACACGAGGATTTTGCGCAGCCAGTTGCCCAGCACCACAAAGCCCACCGTGAACGCGATGTAGCCCAGATATTGCCACAGCAGCGTGTAGAGCAGCGGGCGGTTGAATTGTTCCAGCGCGTCGTAGAAATCTTTGTTCCATGCGGTGATGTAAACGCTCACGCGCACAATCGCCAGCGCAAAACCGATGACAGCAGCCAGCAGCAACCACGCTTTCAGGCTGCCTTTGCCGCCCCAAAACGGGCGGGCGAGTTGGTAGAAATGTTTTAGGGTATTCATGGTGTTTGACGTGAGTAAATAGTTTATTTTATGATAGACAATCGCATTTAGCGATGTTTGAATAGCTCAAATGCTTGTTTAAAAAGGCAGCCTGAAACAGCAATCGCCTTTTCAGGCTGCCTTACTGTGTGCCATTTTGTTTACAAAGAAAGGTTGATTGATGGCGAAAAAACATCCCTCTATCAGACCGCACGAGGGCAAGGAGTTGGAATTGATGCTGTCTGGTGAAAAACCATTAGCACTCTATTTTTCCTTTTATCCTATTCCTGAGGAATTTGAACCTTATCTCGCCAGCGGGCAATTATTTCGCACCGATATATGTTCTATTTTTAATTATCAAGGTAAGCCTTATGATTACCAAATCGTCTCGCATTCACCTGATGACCCCAATATTCAAAAATTGGTTACACTCAAACAATTGAATGGTTTTGATGACGATGTAGAACGCACAATCGGTAAATTGCTGGGCTATAAGGCGGAGGATGTGGAATACTATATTCAGCATCATCGTGCCAGCGTGGAAAAATATCCGATGGCGCGGATTGACCCAATTCCCAATGCCAAAGCAATTTTGCAAGAATTGGGCTTTTAATCATTAGGTAGCCTGAAACCGCTTTTTCAGGCTGCCCAAACCAAAACCTAAATAGGCAGCCTGAAATGGATGTTTTCAGGCTGCCTCTGTGTTTTATTTAAACTTCCAATCTACTTTGAGCGAGATATTGCGCGGTTCGCCCAGATAGTTGTTGATGCCGTTGTAACGCACTTTGTTGTTTTCAAAATAGCGTTTGTTAAACAGGTTGTCGGCAATCAGGCTAAATTGCAAGTTTTCGCTGGGCGTGTATTTCACGTTGGCGTGCCAAAGCGCGTAGCCGCCTTGTTTCACATAGCCTAGGCTGCTGGTTTTGCTTTGCGCGCTTACACCGCCGCCAACTGTCCATTTGCGGCCGCCCCAAGGCAAATCATAGCTGGTATGCAGCCTGAAAATGTGTTTGGGCGTGTGGCGGCTGTAATTTGCGCCTTGCAAATAAGGCGATACGCTGTTGCGCCCGTTTTCGCCGCGCATATATTTGCTGTTGTTGAGCGTGTAGCCTGCAAAGATTTTCCAGTTTTCGGTGAGGTTGCCTGAAATCTCCAAATCCAAGCCGCGGCTGCGAACGTGCCCTACGTTTTCGTTGTACCACTTGTTGCGCGTGGGGAAATAAACTTGCACCGAGCGGTTTTTCTGGTCAATTTGGAACAAGGCAACAGAGGTGTTGAGCTTGCGGTTAAACCATTCGCCTTTCCAGCCGATTTCGTAGTTGTTGCCCACCACGGGTTTTAGATAACGCTCGTTGATGTCTTTGGCGCTGTTGGGTTTGAAAATGCTGGTGTAGCTGGCATACACGCTTTGGCTGGGCGTGATGTCGTAGGTGATACCGAAGTAAGGCACAAAGCGATTTTTGCGACGGATGCTGTGTTCATCGGGGTCGGAGTCGGGGCGGTTGTTCCACCAATCGTAATCCACTACGCCGTTGGCTTTCCATTGGGTGTAGCGCGTGCCCACGATAACGTGCAGGTTGTCTAACACATTCACGCGTGTGCCCAGCATTAAGCTGTTGGATGTGATGCGGTTGTGGTAGAACGTGCGGTCGTTGTAGTTTGCCCAGTTTGGCTCGGCTTGCTCGCCGCCTGTAAACGTGCGCGGGTCGTAGGCGCGGCTGTTGCGGATGCGTCGCCATGTGGTGTCGTTGTTTTCACGCGAATAGGTGTAGCCCAAGAACACATCATGCTTGCTCCCAAACAGGTCGTATTTGCCGTTTAGGTTAAGCTGAACGGTGGCTTGATGCCCGTTGTTTTGATAGTTTTGGAAATTTTGCGTGTTCAGTTTGCCGCCTGCCGGCAAGCCTTTGTATGTGGTGCTAGCATCATAGATTGCGCCAAGACGGCTGTTGGATTTGCTGTAAATATAGTTAAACTTGGCGGTCGCCACCCAATCGTCGTTGAAATAATGTTCTAACTCGGCAAAGGCGTTGGTTTTACGGAATTTGGCGTGTGTCCAATCGTAGCCCAGATAGGTGTCGGTGTTGAAACCTGCATCGCCGCCGCCCACGCTCATGGGCACGCCAAAGTAATAGGCGTTTCGGTGTGGCGTTGGTGGAGCAAGCCTGCGGTTACTTTGGTGTTCTCGCCGATGTGTCCTTCTAACACGCCGTAGAACAAGCCCAAATCGCCTTTATCGTCGTCTTTAAAGCCGCGGCTACGCTCGCCCACAATCACGCTGCGCCCGCGCAGTGTTTTAGACGCATTCAGGCTGCCTGAAACGTCTAGCGTGGCGCGGGCTTTGCCAAAGCGATCCACCAGCAAATCACCTTGAATTTGCGTTTGCGCGGTGGGTTTTTTGCGCACCGCGTTTACCGTGCCGCCCGGTTCGCCGTTCACTTGGGTTAAACCTGTTGCCCCGCGCACCACTTCAACGTGGTCATAAATCGCCATGTCATACAGGCTTTGCGCATCGCGGTAAGGGTTGCCCGAAGAGCCTGCCACAGTGGTGGCGATGCCATCTTCTTCAATTTGGTCCACATAAAAACCGCGCGATTGGAAACGATAACGCCCTGATTCGCGTAGCACGTTTACGCCTGTGGTGGTTTTCATCGCGTCTTTCAGGCTGCTGATACCGCGGTCGTTGAGCTGGGTTTTGGTAATCACGCTCACCGATTGCGGCGTTTCCTTGGGTGACAACGCCAAGCCCGTGGTGGTTTTCATCGCCGAGGTGGTGTAGGTGTCTTTGTTTTCGGTGCGTGTGCTGCGGTTAACGCCGGAAACGATGATGTTTTGCAGGGTTTGCGTTTGCGCGCTGCTTTCGGCAGCCGCAGTGGAAGTGGTTTCGTCTGCGGCTTGCGCTGCCAAACTGAACAAAGCGGCGGACACGCTGGCGGCGAGCCATGTTTTGCGGATGGTCATGGGAATTCTTTCAAAAACAGGGTTAAAAAACAGGGAAATCAAACAAAAGCGCGGCATTGTAATTCAACTTAATTAACGAATGATAACTATTCGTAAAATATTTTTGCTTTGCGTATTTTCAGGCTGCCTGAAATTTACGTTTCGTTACAAATGGTGTAACATTCGCGCTCATTTCGCATTTTTATCGCACGACAACGGCACAACCGTTGCCCGATTTGATAAAGCCGCCGTTTCCAAACGAGACTGCCCCTTTGTCAGGTAGGTGAAAATCAACCCGTTCTCTAATCTTTTGAAAGCAAAGGAAACCTCATGAAAGTTTATTACGACAAAGATGCTGATTTATCCCTTATCAAAGGCAAAACCGTTGCCATTATTGGCTATGGCTCGCAAGGCCATGCGCACGCTGCCAACTTAAAAGACAGCGGCGTAAACGTGGTGGTGGGCTTGCGCCAAGGTGCATCTTGGAACAAAGCGGTGGCGGCAGGTTTTGACGTGCGCACCGTTGCCGAAGCCACCAAAGCGGCGGATGTAGTGATGATTCTGTTGCCCGATGAAAACCAACCGCTGGTTTACAAAAACGAAATCGCGCCCAATTTGAAAGACGGCGCAGCCTTGGCGTTTGCCCACGGCTTCAATATTCACTACAACCAAATCGTTGCGCCCAAAGGCGTGGATGTGATTATGATTGCGCCCAAAGGGCCAGGGCACACCGTGCGCAGCGAATTTTTGAAAGGCGGCGGCGTACCTTCGCTGATTGCGGTGCATCAAGACGCAACAGGCAAAGCGCGCGATGTGGCGTTGTCTTACGCGGCGGCTAACGGCGGCACCAAAGGTGGTGTGATTGAAACCGACTTCCGCCAAGAAACCGAAACCGATTTGTTCGGCGAGCAAGCGGTGTTGTGTGGCGGCTTGGTTGAGCTGATTAAAACAGGCTTTGAAACGCTTACCGAAGCGGGCTACGCGCCTGAAATGGCGTATTTTGAATGCCTGCACGAGATGAAGCTGATTGTGGATTTGATTTACGAAGGCGGCATCGCCAACATGAATTACTCCATTTCCAACAACGCGGAATTTGGCGAATACGTTACAGGCGGCGAAGTCATCAACCAACAATCGCGCGAGGCGATGCGCAATGCTTTGAAACGCATTCAATCGGGCGAATACGCCAAAATGTTTATTACCGAAGGCGCAACCAACTACGCCAGCATGACCGCGCGCCGCCGTCAAAACGCCGCGCATCCTGTGGAGCAAATCGGCGCGCAACTGCGCGGCATGATGCCTTGGATTAGCAAAAACAAATTGGTGGATCAAGATAAAAACTAATCTGCGTTAATCAATTAGGCAGCCTGAAAAGACAAAACCGTTTGGTGTTCTGCCAAACGGTTTTTTATTAGATAGGGTGGGTTTCAGGCTGCCAAATCTATCAGCTACGTTTGATGCTACTGCCTCTCCCCTACGTTCAGCCGAACGGAGCATTCTTTTTTCGGAAACAAGCGTGCGTTTGTCCGACGACGCGCAAAGCGCGGCTAGTTCGCACGCGCCGAAAAAAAGAATGCAGCCTTCGGGAAGTTTGGCGCAGCCAAACCTGCACGTCGGGTTCGCCTTTCTTTTGCTTACTTTTCTTTAGCGAAGCAAAGAAAAGTAAGTGCCCCGTCGGCACGAGACGCATGGTTAAAGCTGCGTTCAAAGCTAACCACAATGCACTAATCTCTTGTTTTAACTTCGCAACTCCGCTGCGCTGCCTCTGGGTTTCCCATTTTCAGGCTGCCTATCCTATTTCGTTATCCATATTCCGCGCATTTCACCCCATGCTAGACATCATCATCCCCTGCTATAACGCCGCCCACACCCTGCCCCGCGCCGTGCAAAGCTGCCTCAATCAACCCGAAGCCGAGCGCATTTGGCTGATAGACGACGCTTCAACAGACAACACTTGGCAAACGATTGAACAGCTAAAACAACAGTTCCCCCACAAAATCCAAGCGGTTAGGCAGCCTGAAAACGGTGGCGCAGCGATGGCGCGCAATTGGGGCGCGATGCAAAGCCAAGCCGAGCTGATTGCTTTTTTGGATGCAGACGATGAATACCAACAAGGCGCGCTGTCTGCCGCCTGTTTTGCGTTTGCAAAATTTGATTTTTTAGGGCTGATTCGCCTGCGCTTGCACGCCGTGGGGCTGCCCGAACACTATCGCCAGCATCCCAATTTTGCGCGGGCGTGGCACAGCGTGCAGATGACGGTGGGCGGCAATACCGTGTTTCGGCGCGTGTTTTTCTTGGCGTGCGGCGGCTTTCCGCATGATGATTTGTTTCGCCAATTTGGCGGCGAAGATGGCGCGTTGGGCTTGGCAACGGTGGGCAGCAGCGTGGTGGGCACGCTGTTTGACGAGCGCGAGCCTGCGGTTTTGCATTATTGGCGCGATGATATTCACGCCGCGCATTTGCTGGATGCGATTTTGTTTAACCAAAATCCGCGCCATGTGACGGCACATGATATACAGCGCGCCAACCAAGTTACCCAGCACATCCAGCAGCAATTAGGCAGCCTGAAAACCATTTTGGCTGCGCCGCAAGCGGGGATGATGCCTTTGCTGGTGAATCGGCAATAGGCAGCCTGAAACGGTTGCCCGCCTATTGATTTAATCAACATCGCCCCGTGCGGGGGGGCGGTATTTTTGTTTTCAGGCTGCCTCTATGAAACCCTCGTTGATTTTTACCCTCGTTATCCTGCTGTTGATTTTTGTTGTGCTGCCGATTTGTTTACTGCGCAGGCGCAACAAAAATCCTTTTTTGGCGAAACACCCCAAGCTGCCTTATCTGCGCCGAGCGCTGATGACGGCAACGGAAATGGACGTGTATAGCACGCTGCTGGAAGCCTTGCCCGATTACATGATATTCAGCCAAGTGCAGGCTTCGCGCGTGTTGGAAGTGCCCAAGAGCCGCGAGACGTATTATTGGTTTAATTTTGTGAGCCGTTTGAGCTATGACTTTGTGATTTGCCGCGCCGATAGCACGCCGATTGCGGTGATTGAGGTGGACGACCGAACGCACGAATTGCCCGAGCGGCAAGAGGCGGATAATCGCAAAAACAAGGCGACGCAAGCGGCGGGCGTGGCGGTAGTGCGCTGGCTGGTGGGCGAAACGCCGAGCCATGAAGAGATTGCGAAGCTGATTCGGCGGATTGACAGGAAGAGCGATTAGCGGGCGCGGCGCGGACGGTTGACGGGAGACAACACTACGCCAAACTGCGTTTCAGGCTGCCTGATGCGGAACACATTCGGCAGCCTGAAACGCAGTTGCGCGCAGCCCGAACGGCTTACGCCATCAAACCGAGGTGTTCCAACAGGATAAACGTGCCGATGCCGATGAGCACGATGCCGCCGAACAGCTCGGCGCGTTTGCCGATAACGCTGTCTAACACGCCGCCCAGCTTGATGCCGATGACCGCCATCAGCGTGGTTGACGAGCCGATGGCCAGCGCGGTGAGCCAGATGTTCACCTCCAAAAAGGCAAGGCTCACGCCCACAATCATCGAATCGATGCTGGTGGCGACGGCGGTGATGAGCAGCAGCCATTTGGAAGGCATGGCGGCTTGTTTGTCGGCTGCGCTGCCGTCCGCTTCGGCTTCGTCTGCGGGCGACAGGCTTTCGCGTATCATTTTGCCGCCCAACACCAGCAGCAAGCCGAATGCAATCCAGTGGTCAAAGGCTTCGATAAACGGGGCGGCGATGATGCCTGCGCCGTAGCCGATAAGGGGGGTGAGCGTTTCGACGATGCCGAAGGTGAGTGCGATTTGGGCGACTTGCGCGGTGCGGAGTTTGCCGCTGCTGGCACCGCGCGCAATGGCGGCGGCGAATGCGTCGGCAGACATGCTGAATGCGAGCAGGGCGGTGGCGAGTGGGTTCATGTTAAACGGTATGATTGTTTTGGCAAAAGGCGCGGATTATACCGTTTTTTGTAATGGGCAGCCTGAAAACGCTTGCGCCCTGCCCGCGTATATTGGAGCGGCAAGCCGTTGCCGCGCCATTCAGGTTTTCAGGCTGCCGATTGAAGTTTGTTAAATATCGCCCATTGTTTATTAAGCCTTGTAAACTGGGAGTGATTCGCGTATCGTTTGGGGTATTTTTCAGGCTGCTTGCGGGCGGCGCCTATTGAGGCAGCCTGAAAACCGCGGGCGCAAGTTGCATCCGGCCGCCCTATTCTATTATCAGCGCCTGTATTCATAAGCCGTGCGGACAGATTTTGCGGCGCAACAGCTGCCGCGTGAAAAGCAGATACGGGTTTTAATTTTCAGGCTGCCTGTGGGGCGTGTGCGCCATTAACCTGCCCTTGCCGCGCCATTTCAACTTCAACTTCTAAGGAAACCATCATGAGAATAGCCATCCCCAAAGAATCCCTAAAAGGCGAAACCCGCGTTGCGGCAACGCCTAACACGGTTGCCCAGTTGCAAAAATTGGGCTTTGAAGTGGCGGTAGAACGCGGCGCAGGTGTGGCGGCGGGCTTAACCGATGCGGCGTTTGAAGAAGCGGGCGCGGTGTTGGTAAACGCCAAAGATGCTTGGTCTGCGCCGTTGATTTATAAGGTAAACGCGCCCAACGACAAAGAAATCAACCGCCTGCACGAAGGGCAAACGCTGGTGAGCTTTTTGTATCCGCGCCAAAACGAAGAGCTGGTGCAAAAGCTGAACGATAAAAAAGTCAACGTGTTGGCGATGGACATGGTGCCGCGCATTTCGCGCGCGCAGGCTTTGGACGCGCTCTCTTCTATGGCAAATATTTCGGGCTATCGCGCGGTGATTGAAGCGGCAAACGCGTTTGGTCGCTTTTTCACAGGGCAAATCACCGCTGCGGGCAAAGTGCCGCCTGCACAAGTGTTGATTATTGGCGCGGGCGTGGCGGGCTTGGCGGCGATTGGCACGGCAAATTCGCTGGGCGCGGTGGTTCGCGCGTTTGACACGCGCTTGGAAGTTGCCGAGCAAATTGAATCCATGGGCGGCAAATTCCTGAAACTGGACTTTCCGCAAGAGAACGGCGGCTCGGGCGACGGCTATGCCAAAGTGATGAGCGAAGAATTTATCGCCGCCGAAATGAAGCTGTTTGCCGAGCAGGCGCGCGAAGTGGACATCATCATCACCACCGCCGCCATCCCTGGCAAACCTGCACCCAAGCTGATTACCGCCGATATGGTTGCCAGCATGAAAGCAGGCTCGGTGATTGTGGATTTGGCAGCGGCAACGGGCGGCAACTGCGAATTGACCAAACCGGGCGAATTGTTCGTTACCGACAACGGCGTGAAAATCATCGGCTACACCGATATGGCAAACCGCTTGGCGGGGCAATCCTCTCAACTTTACGCCACCAATTTGGTGAACCTGACCAAGCTGCTTTCGCCCAACAAAGACGGTGAAATTGAGCTGAATTTTGAAGATGTCATCATCCGCAACATGACGGTTGCGCGCGACGGCGAGGTTACTTTCCCGCCGCCAGCCATCCAAGTTTCCGCTGCGCCGCAAGCGGTTAAGCAGCCTGAAAAAGCGGTTGCCAAGCCCGAGCCTGCGCCCGCGCCTGCATGGAAGCGCATCGCGCCTGCCGCGATTGCCGCCGTGTTGGTGTTGTGGGTGGGCGCGGTTGCGCCGGAAGCCTTTTTGCAGCACTTTATCGTGTTCGTGCTCTCGTGTGTGATTGGCTATTATGTGGTGTGGAACGTGAGCCATTCGCTGCACACGCCCCTGATGGCGGTTACCAATGCCATTTCGGGGATTATTGTGGTGGGCGCGTTGCTGCAAATTGGCGCGGGCGGCGTGGTGTCGTTCTTGGCGTTTGTTGCCGTGCTGCTGGCAAGCATCAATATTTTCGGCGGCTTTTTTGTTACGCGCAGAATGTTGAATATGTTTAGAAAAGGGTAAATCGGCGTTTTCAGGCTGCCTTTGGCTTTTCAGGCTGCCGCAAACCTTAAACCCTTTTGATTACATCTATCCCTCAAATTTCGGAGAACTCAAAAAATGTCCACAGGATTAGTAACCGCAGCCTATATCGTTGCTGCCATCTTATTCATCTTCTCGCTGGCTGGCTTATCCAAGCAAGAAACCGCCAAGCAAGGCTGTTATTCAGGCATTGCAGGCATGGCGATTGCGCTCGTTGCCACCATTTTTGCCGACAACGTTTCAGGCTTGGGCTGGATTATCATCGCCATGCTCATCGGCGCGGCGGCGGGCATCTACAAAGCCAAAAAAGTGGAAATGACCGAAATGCCCGAGCTGATTGCGCTGCTGCACAGCTTTGTGGGCTTGGCGGCGGTGTTGGTGGGCTTTAACAGCTTTATCGACGCGGGCAACGTTGCCGAAGAAATGCACACCATCCATCTGGTGGAAGTGTTCCTCGGCATTTTCATCGGCGCGGTAACATTTACAGGCTCACTGGTTGCCTTTGGCAAACTCAACGGCAAAATCAGCAGCAAACCGCTTAAATTGCCACACAAACACAAGCTGAACCTCGCCGCGCTGTTGGTGTCGTTTGTGCTGATGTTGGTGTTTGTGAGCGCGAACGGCAGCTGGTTTGCCCTGATTGTGATGACTGCCATCGCGCTGGCGTTTGGCTGGCATTTGGTGGCTTCCATCGGCGGCGCGGATATGCCCGTGGTGGTGTCTATGCTGAACTCGTATTCAGGCTGGGCGGCTGCGGCAGCGGGTTTTATGCTGTCTAACGATTTGTTGATTGTTACCGGCGCGTTAGTGGGCAGCAGCGGCGCGATTTTGTCTTACATTATGTGCCAAGCGATGAACCGCTCGTTTATTTCTGTGATTGCAGGCGGCTTCGGTACCGACGGCGCGGCTGCGGCATCAGGCAGCGAAGAAGTGGGCGAGTACCGCGAAGTGAAGCCTGCCGATGTGGCAGCGATGCTTAAAGGCGCGGGCAGCGTGATTATCACCCCGGGTTACGGCATGGCGGTGGCGCAGGCGCAATATCCGGTTGCCGAAATCACCGATTTGCTGCGCAAACAAGGCGTGAACGTGCGCTTTGGCATTCACCCTGTGGCAGGTCGCCTGCCGGGGCACATGAATGTGTTACTCGCCGAAGCGAAAGTGCCCTACGACATCGTGTTGGAAATGGACGAAATCAACGACGATTTCCCCGACACCGATGTGGTGCTGGTCATCGGCGCGAACGACACGGTGAACCCCGCCGCGCAAACCGACCCCAATTCGCCCATCGCAGGCATGCCTGTGCTGGAAGTGTGGAAAGCGAAAGAAGTGGTGGTGTTCAAGCGTTCCATGAACACGGGCTACGCGGGCGTGCAAAATCCGCTGTTCTTCAATGAAAACACCGTGATGTGTTTTGGCGATGCCAAAGGCACGGTGGATGAGATTTTGGCAGAGTTGAAGAAATAACGCTGCGCCATCAGCCGCAAAAAGCAGCCTGAAAACGAGTGAAATGCGTTTTCAGGCTGCTTTTTTTAGTTGGGCGATTTTATTGCTTGGCATGACGATATGGGTTTGCGCATTAAGGTAGCCTGAAACCTTGGCAACGTTGCAGCAAACGGCGCGGCGAAGGTTTGCCACCAAGCGACGGATGAAATCAGGCTGCGTTTTCTATCGGGCAAACTGCGCCATTTTGTGTTTCAGGCTGCCGAAACGCGGGGGCAATGTTTGGGCAGCCTGAACGGGTTTTGCGCGTGTGGTGCAGGGGCTTGCCCCTGCTCGTGGCAGGCGGCGAAACGCCTGCGCGGGCAAAAGGTCAGCTCCGCTTAAAGGCAGCCTGAAAACGAGCAAAGCGCGTTTCTGCAAAGTAAAAACAGCCGCCAAACACGTTTTCAGGCTGCCTTTGGGCTTGGATGGCGTGGGGTGCGATTGGCTGTTGTTGCCATGATTGAAGCAGCCTGAAATCTTTGCCAAACCTGCAAGCCACGGAGCAGCGGCGGCTTGCCGACAGTTTGCCGAATAAACAGCACCGCCCTATTCCGTACAACCATTTGGCGAGCCGCCGCTCCATTTTAGATTTCAGGCTGCCTTTTTTTGCTTTAAAATCGCGCATCTATCTTCCATTCCCGTTTTCAGGCTGCCTCAACCGCCATCCAAAAGGAATCCCAGCAAATGCTCACCACCCAAAATCTCAATTTTCATTACGACAGCCACCAAGTGCTGTACAACATCAACGTAGAACTGCCCGCGGGCAGCATCACCGGCTTAATCGGGCCCAACGGCGCGGGCAAATCCACGCTGATGCGCTGCATGGCGGGGCTGGAATGCCCCAGCAGCGGCGAAGTGTTGCTCGGCGGCAAGCCTATCTTGGCAAACCCGCGCGCGAGCTTCGCCCAGCTCGGCTATCTGCCCGACATTTTCGGCTTGCCCGAAGGCCTATCCGTTATCCAATGCCTAACCTACGCGGCAAAATCGCGCGGCGTATCCGATGGCGATTTGGCGCAAGCGGTGGGCGGCACGGTGCAGCTTTTGGGGCTGTCGGACAAGCTGTATAGCCGCGTGAGCAATTTGTCGCGCGGGCAAAAGCAGCGCGTGGGAATCGGGCAGGTGATTATCCACCGCCCCCAATTTCTGCTGCTGGACGAGCCGGCCAGCGGGCTGGACCCTGAAGCGCGGCACGAGCTGTCGCTTTTGCTGTTGCAATTGCAACGCGAGGGCATGACGATTTTGGTGTCCAGCCATATTTTGTCGGAGCTGGACGAATATTGCAGCCACATGCTCGTCATCAAACAAGGGCAAATTCAGGCATTCCAAGCCTTGCATGGCGAGGCGCAGTCGGCAACGCAAACGGTACGGCTGCGTTTTGCCAACCGCGCGGCGGCAGAAATGGCGGCGGCGGTGCGCGAATTGGCAGCGGTGCAATCGGCAGAGGCCATCGGCGATGCCTTGCACGTTGTCTTGCCTGCGGGCAATTTGGCGTGCGCGGCTTTGTTGCGCGATTTGGTGCAGCGCGAATTGCCTGTGTGTGCGCTGGAACTGGTGCGCGCATCGCTGTTGGAAAGCTATCAAAACACGTTGAATATTCAAAGGGATAAACTATGAACACGCCAAACATCAAAACGCCCAAAATTTGGGTCAACGCCGAATTTCAACGCCTGCTGTGGCTCAATTTAAGCTGGGGCATGATAGCGGGCGTGGCGATTATTTACGCGCTGTTTGCCTTTGCCAAATACGAATACCGCGCTTGGCACGACCATTTGGCAAGCATTGGCGGCATAGGCTTAATGCTTTCTGCCGTCGCAGGCTTTGTGTTGGTGGAACGCAGTCTGAAAAACGATATTGCCGCCAACGCCTTTGACCAGCTGCGGATGTCGGCATTATCGCCCTGGCAAATGACGTATTCGCGCATCATCGCCGCGCCCACCGTGGCTTGGGCGGGGTTTGTTATCGGCTGGCTGATGGTGGGCTACGGCGTATTTTTAGACAACCATCGCAGCACAACGGCTACTGACGCGGTGTGTTTGCTGCTGATGATGCCGTTTTGCGCGTGGGCATTTGCCTGCGTGGTGGTTGCCAATGCGTTGCAGTTTGGGCGCAGCAATCGGCAATATTCGGGCACGGTGATTCAGCTGATTTTGGCGTTTGTGGTGTGGAGTGTATTTATGTCGGACAGTGTTGATGCGCTGCGCGCTGTTTTTCCGTATGACCTTGAAAGCCAGCAATACACCAACCCGTATTATTCTATTGACGATGTGAGCACGCCGTTTACGCTGCTGATTTCATCCGTTATCACGGCTTTGCTCGCCAGCATCGCGGTGCGCGCGATTATGGCGTGGAAACTGCATTTGCAATCGCCGCGCTTTACCCTGTTGCTGCTGGCGATGGTGTCGCCCATTGTGTATTTTTGGGCGGCGGCGGATAAAAATGTGCTGCTGTTTTTGCTGGCGCAGCACTATGCGCTGCTGGGCTTTTTGTCGCTGGTAACGCAAGACAACCGCTATTTTGGCAAATGGGCAAGCTGGCGCGAAATGCCCGTGTGGCTGGTGGCATTGCCGCTGGCGATGTTGGCTTCCGCTCTGCTGGGCGGCGGGGCGTTGCTGGCGCCGTTTATGCAGATTTTGCTGTTTGCGGCGATTGCCTTACTGTGCGGCAATATCCTGTCGCTGCGCTATAACGCGGTTACGCTGGCGTTGTCGGTGTTTTTGCTGCTGCGCGGGCTGTGGGCGATGTTGCATTAGCTGCCTACTCCGTTCGCCATAAACCATAAAGGCAGCCTGAAAGCAGGTTGTTAAAACGTTTTCAGGCTGCCTCTCGCGTTTATCAAAAGGCAGCCTGAAAACAAAATGGAGCATCGGCGGCTCGCCGACATCTTTCCAATCAGTAAAACCTTACTCAACACCGCCCTTTGGCAACAAGCCATCGCCACTTTAATTTTTAGGTTTCAGGCTGCCACTCATCCCCAACTCAACCCAAAGGAATCCCCATGCCCTCCCCCGTTATCCAAACCGCCCTCGCCCACCGCTCCATCCGCAAATTCAAACCGCAAGCCATCGCCGCCGACACCCTGCGCAGCGTGCTATCAGCGGGGCAAGCCGCGTCGTCGTCCAGCTTTATGCAAATCGTCAGCATCATCCGCGTGAGTGACCCCGCCATCCGCGCGCAAATCCGCCCCATCTGCGCCGCAGGCGGCAAAGGCGGGCAAAGCTATGTGGAAACCGCGCCCGAGTTCATCGTGTTCTGCGCCGACACCACGCGCTATGCCCACTTTGCCCCCGATGCCCAGCTAGACTGGATGGAAGTCTTAATGATTGGTGCGGTGGACGTGGGCATTTTCGCGCAAAACGTGCTGCTCGCCGCCGAAAGCATCGGGCTGGGCGGCGTGTTTATCGGCAGCATCCGCAACGATTTGGCGCAAGTGGGCGCGCTGTTGGGCTGCCCGCAAGGCGTGGTGCCGATTGTGGGGCTGTGCTTGGGTTACCCCGACCAAAACCCGATGCGCCGCGAACGCCTGCCGCTGGATGCGATTCTGTCGGAAAACCGTTTTCAAGCTGCCTCTGCTGCCGATTTGCAAGCCTATAACGACAACGTGCAAGCCTATTACCGCACGCGCGAGGGCGCGGCGCAAACGGACTGGGCGCAACAAATCCGCAACCAATTTTGCCGCGAAGTGCGCCCCGATTTGCTGCGCTATTTGCAAGCGCAGGGCTTTGCCAAACGATAGGCAGCCTGAAAAACAATATGAAGCGGCGATGCTCCATCGGTTTCAGGCTGCCTCATATAAAAAACCCAAACAAAAGCAGCCTGAAAACGTCTCCAACATCGTTTTCAGGCTGCCTTTTGCCGCGCAGCGCAATCACCCGCGCCGCACAGATCACATTCGGCGGTTAAACCTTACCGCCGCTGGCATCTCACCGCAGGCTCCACCGCCACAGGGGTCAATTCGCCTTGCGCCCCCACTTCAAACACGCTCACGCCGCAACTACGCCCCTTGCTGCCCACTATCTCATAATCATGCCCCGCCTGTGGCACAAACGAAGCCATATTGGATGAACACGATCCTTCGTGCTGGATAATCGTGTGCGTCTCGGTGTGCAGCGTGTTGGTTAAGCCGATGTAAAACGTTTGCGCGTTCACAGGCTTGCCCGCAGGAATCGCAAATTCGCGGAAAAACGCACGCGAAGCCAGCCCATTCATTTTGCCCACATTTTTGCTGATTTCCGTTTCAGGAATGCCCATGCTTTGGCTACTGGATGCGCCCACCAGCGAGCCAAACGCATCGCCCAGCGAGCCGCCCACGCCAATTTTTGTGCCTTTGCGGTTGGTGTCGCAATCAATGCCCGTGTAGGCATAGCTCGGTTTGCCGTTTTGCCCATACAGGCGAATCCGCGCTTGGCTTTGGCTGTCGTAGCCCGCAGACGATTTTTGGTGAACAGGCGCATTGCTGGTGCAAGCCGCCAGCAACACAAGACTGGATAGATAAAGCAATTTCATAAAATTCCCTTTGTTTACAAGGTTAAACATCATTTCAGGCTGCCTCATATACACGCACAGAGGCAGCCTGAAAACTTATTGCACAATATTTTCCACCACGCTCCCATCCGCCCGATACAACACAGGCGCGTGATTATTTTCCACCACATCACGCGTAACCACCACCTTCGCTACATCCTTCAAATCAGGCAACGCATACATCGTTTCCAACAACACGCGCTCCACAATGGAACGCAAGCCGCGCGCCCCCGTTTTGCGTTTCATCGCCAGCGCAGCAATTGCCGCAAGCGCATCGGGTTCAAATTGCAAATCCGCGTTTTCCATCGCAAACAAGGCTTGGAACTGCTTCACCAGCGCGTTTTTCGGCTCGGTCAAAATCCGCACCAACGCCGCCTCGTCCAATTCCGCCAAGCTCGCCAACACAGGCAAACGCCCAATCAATTCGGGAATCAAGCCGAATTTAATCAAATCCTCGGGCTCAACTTGGGCAAACAATTCGCTGATGTTCGCGTTGTCGTCTTTGCTGTGCACCTGCGCGCCAAAGCCGATGCCGCCCTGCTCCGTGCGCTGGCGGATGACCTTATCCAAGCCCGCAAACGCGCCGCCGCAAATAAACAAAATGTTAGACGTGTCCACGCTGATAAACTGCTGATTCGGATTGCGGCGCCCACCTTGCGGCGGCACGCTGGCAATCGTCCCCTCCACCAGTTTTAACAACGCCTGCTGCACGCCCTCGCCCGACACATCGCGCGTAATCGACGGGCTGTCGGACTTGCGCGAAATCTTGTCAATCTCGTCAATATACACAATGCCGCGCTGCGCCTTGTCCACATCAAAATCGCAGTTGCCCAGCAGCTTGGTGATAATCTGCTCCACATCCTCGCCCACATAGCCCGCCTCCGTGAGCGTGGTCGCATCCGCCATCGCAAACGGCACATTCAATTTGCGCGCCAACGATTGCGCCAACAGCGTTTTGCCCGAGCCCGTCGGACCAATCAGCAACACATTAGATTTAGACAACTCCACATTCGCCAGCTCCGCCTTGCCGTTTTCAGGCTGCCGCAAACGCTTGTAATGGTTGTACACCGCCACGGCAAGGGCTTTTTTCGCCGCATCCTGCCCGATAACATGCTCGTTCAACTGCGCCACCAACTCGGCAGGCGTGGGCAGCGGTGCGTTATCCGCCGCTTCTTTTTGGATGGTTTTCTCGCCCGAAGCAGGCGCATCCGCCAACATTGCCGCGCATTCGCTCACGCATTCGTTGCAAATAAAAGCGTTGTCCTCGCCCTCAATCAAATGTTGCACTTCGTCTTTGTGTTTGCCGCAAAAGGCGCATTTTGGGGTTTGTTCAGTCATAAGTTCAGTTAGATTGTGTTAAAAAATAGCCGCGCAGTATAGCAGCCCAACTCAAAAAAAACCATTTTATAGTCGCTCCACACAGCCTTATACCGCGTTGGCTCATCTTGCTGTACTAGTTGTACTATCTGCGGCTCGCCGCCTTGTCTAAGGCTGTGTGGAACGACTATAACTCCGCTTCGCTACACAGGCTGCCTTAATCCGCTTCCGCTGATTACATTGAGGCAGCCTGAAAAACAAAATCCTGCTACATCGCTGTAACAGGATTTTTCATCTATTCAACAAGCATTAAGCCATTGCTTTAACTTTTGCTGACAAACGGCTTTTGTGGCGAGCCGCTTTGTTTTTGTGGAACACACCTTTATCAGCGATGCGATCCAAAACTTTGGTGCTTTCACGGTAAACGGCTTGTGCCGCAGCTTTATCACCCGCTTCAACCGCTTTCAACACTTTTTTCACCGCAGTGCGAAAAGCAGTACGCAAACTTGCGTTGTGTGCACGATTTTTCAAAGATTGACGAGCACGTTTACGTGCTTGTGCGCTATTAGCCATGTAGTTACTCCTAAAATAAAATCAAAGGCAGATTGGTAAAACGCGCCATTTTAAACAGCAAGCCATGCAAATGCAAGCATTTTCACGCTCAGCAAAGCAAGGCGGCAGCCTGAAAATCCGCCCAAGCCACCCCGTGCAATCCGCGCCACTTGCGAACAAGCATTCTAATAATTTTCAACACAATGCAAAATACTGTTAAAATAACACACTACAATTTTAAAACACGTTTGCAAACGCAAAAACCATGTCTTACCAACAAGCCAGCATTCCCGTTCCCGAAAGCCTTGCCGAGCTATTGTCCGATGCACTGATGGAACACGGCGCGCTGTCCGCCGCCATTGAAGATGCCCTTGCCGGCACAGAAAACGAACAGCCTATTTTTGGCGAACCCGATATGCCGCAGCAGCAAGTGTGGCAACAAAGCCTGATTATCGCCTTGTTTGACGAACACGCCGATGTCGCCCGAATCATCGCCGATGCGGCGGTCGGCATCGCTACCCAGCAGCCTGAATACAGCGTGGAAACACTGGAAGAGCAAGACTGGGTGCGCCTTACCCAATCGCAGTTTGACCCGATTAAAATTTCCGACCGCCTGTGGATTACCCCCACATGGCACGATGCCCCCGATGCCCGTGCCATCAACCTGCGCCTAGACCCCGGTTTGGCGTTTGGAACGGGCAGCCACCCCACCACCCACCTTTGCTTGCAATGGCTGGACAACAATTTGCGCGGCGGCGAATCGGTGTTGGATTACGGCTGCGGCTCGGGCATCTTAACCATCGCAGCGTTGAAACTGGGCGCGGGCAGCGCAACAGGCGTGGATATTGATCCGCAAGCCATCAAAGCCAGCAACGACAACGCCGTGCAAAACGAAGTTCAGGCTGCCTTTTATCTGCCCGATGGCTTGCCGCAAGGGCAGTTTGATGTGGTTGTTGCCAATATTTTGGCGAACCCTTTGCGCATGCTGGGCGATATGTTGGCAGGTCGCACCCACACAGGCGGCAGAATTGTGTTATCCGGCATCTTAGAAGAACAGATTGACGAGATGAGCGCGATTTACGCTCAATGGTTTGACCTCGCCCCGGCTATTGTGAACAACGGCTGGGCGTACATCACCGGCACCAAACGCTAAATTCCCCTTTCAGAGTACATTTATGAGCGAAGTTAAAGTTAAATGCCCCAAATGCAACCATATTTCGGTGTTGGATAGTGTTGATTTGAACAAAACGCAAGGGCGTGCCGTGTGTTCGTCTTGCAACCATATTTTTCAGCTAGTGAAAAAAAGCAAAAAAGCGCAGCAACCGAATGGCAAGCTAGATGCCAAACCCACAGAAAAAGCTGCGCCACAAGCGCAAGCCAATACAACCAAACCCACCGCACCCAAAAAAGAAACAGAAAAAAAAGCGGCATTGCAAGGCGAAGTGTTAGCCAAAGAAAAATCGACAGCCGATAAACTGCGCGAGCAAACCGCCAAATCGTTGGATGCTTTTTTCAACGACCATGATAAAAAGGAAACCACCGCGCCCAAAATCGCCAAAACAGTTCACGAAATCAGCAAGCAACAACGCCATGAACAACGTCCACTGGAATACCGCGTGCCACGTGCCGATGGCATGGCACATACCTTTGCCGAAGTAGGCAACGGCACCGCTTTTTCCTTGCTTGACCGCGACAGCATCAGCAGCCAACTACCGCAAATCGCCATGAAACCCGCCGCCAAAAACAGCAAAACCACCGCCGTAAGCGAAATGCGCACCGACGGGCAACAAAACAATATCACCATCCACACCGACAGCCTTGTGTTTACCCTGCTGGGCGACGGGCAAGGCGGCACCGGCATAGCACCCGTTGCCGCGCCCAACACGCTTGCGCTCGGCAATCACGCGCCCACCATTCCGCCCACAAAAAACGATGTTACGCTTTCCCCCAGCAGCGAATTTAACTGGATGGCTGCGTCCATTGTCGCGCTGATGGTGTTGATTATGCAGCTGTTTTACTGGGTGCTGGATATTCGCTAGCCCTTTCACTATTCAAAGCAGCCTGAAAATCAACTTTCAGGCTGCTTATTTGCTTTTTTACTTTATCTCATCCTATTTTCAGGCTGCCTTATGACTGCGCGCAAACGTTATCTGATTCTTACCATACTGTTTTCATTGCTCTTTATCGCATTATTGCTAACCGGCAGCTATCTGGTTCACATCGGCAGCAAGCAATTTGGCGTGGCGGCATTTTTGTTTGCCTTTGGCGCGGTGATGGGGCAATTTACCAGCCTTGCGCTGTATATCCGCCAAATCTCGCGCGAGCAGCTGGCCAAACAAAATGCCAACAATAAGGCAGCCTGAAAATGATGGTGCGGCAGTAATTCGCCAATATCTTGCCAACCAGCAAAGCCCTGTTGAACACATCTGGGTTTCAGGCTGAAATCTTTGCAAAAACCCAACGGCAGACTAAGATTTAAAATGGAACGGTGGCGGCTCGCCACCAAATGGCTGATTAAACAGAGTATTACTGTTTTGCCAAGATGTCGGCGAGTCGCAGACGCTCCATCGGTTGTGGGTTTTGCAAAGGTTTCAGGCTGCCTATTGCATTGCGTTAAGGCAGCCTGAAAACGAGTACACCCCCCGCCATTCAACCGTTTTCAGGCTGCCTCATGCCGCCCAACAAGGAAAACCATGCTCTCCCAAATCGTTCTCGCCAGCAACAACGCAGGCAAACTGCGCGAATTCGCCGCCCTGTTTGCCGCGCACCGCATCCAAATCCTGCCACAATCCGCGTTCAACACGCCCGAATGCGCCGAGCCTTACGGCACCTTCGTTGAAAACGCGCTTGCCAAAGCCCGCCACGCCAGCCAACACAGCGGCTTGCCCGCCCTTGCCGACGACAGCGGCATCTGCATCAACGCGCTGGGCGGCGCACCGGGCGTGCATTCCGCGCGCTATGCAGGCTGCAACCCCAAATCCGATGCCGCCAACAACGCCAAAGCATCCGCCGAGCTCGCGCCCCATGCCGACAAATCCTGCTACTACGTTTGCGTACTGGTTTTGGTGCGCCATCCCAACGATCCGCAACCCATCATCGCCGAGGGCATTTGGCGCGGGCAATGGCAGCCTGAAAGCGCAGGCGAACACGGCTTCGGCTACGACCCGCATTTTTATCTGCCCAAACACGGCTGCACCGCCGCGCAGCTTGCGCCCGAAATCAAAAACCAAATCAGCCACCGCGCCCAAGCGTTGCAAATCTTGTTAGACAAGATTCGGGCAGCCTGAAAAACCATAGCGCAACGCCGAACAACAGGGCGGGCTTTGGCGCACACGGTTAGCAAACGACCGCGTAGCCCAAAGCCCGCCCTGTTTCTATTTTTCAGGCTGCCCGCCCGTTCTTAACAAAACTTGTTGCTTTGTAAATTTTTTGTTAATATTTTCCCAGCCGCTTAAAAGCAAAACCATTTATGGCGGCGTTTTTCATAATTTTTCAAATACATACACAGAGGGCACGCTTATGAACCCCATGTACATCACATTCGGCTTATATTTAGTTGCCGTGCTTGGAATCGGCTTGGTTGCCTATTTTTCCACCAAAAATTTTGATGATTACATCCTCGGCGGGCGCAGCTTGGGCGCGTTTGTCACCGCCATGTCGGCGGGCGCGAGCGATATGTCGGGCTGGCTGCTGATGGGCTTGCCGGGGGCGATTTACCTTTCGGGCTTTTCCGAGGCGTGGATTGCCATCGGCTTAACCGTCGGCGCGTATTTCAACTGGCTTTGGGTGGCGGGGCGGCTGCGCGTGCACACCGAATACAACAATAACGCGCTCACGCTGCCCGATTATTTCTACCACCGCTTCGGCGGCAAAAGCGTGGCGATTAAATTAAGCTCTGCTTTTATCATTTTGTTTTTCTTTACTATTTACTGCGCTTCGGGCGTAGTGGCGGGCGCACGCTTGTTCCAAAGCCTGTTTCCCGATATGACTTATATGCAAGCGATGTGGTTGGGCGCGGGCGCAACCATTGCCTACACCTTTATCGGCGGCTTCCTTGCCGTGAGCTGGACGGATACGGTGCAAGCCACGCTGATGATTTTCGCGCTGATTCTCACCCCCGTGATGGTGTATTTGGCGGTGGGCGGCGCAGACCAAGTGTCCGCCGCCATTGCGGCTGCCGCTGCCGCCAACGGCAAGCAATACAACAGCCTGTTCACGGGCACCACCTTTCTCGGCATCGTCTCCACCGCCGCTTGGGGCTTGGGCTACTTCGGGCAGCCGCACATTCTGGCGCGCTTTATGGCGGCGGAAAACGTGAAATCGCTGACCAACGCCCGCCGCATCGGTATGACGTGGATGATTGTATGCCTGCTGGGCGCGGTGATGGTGGGCTATTTCGGCATCGCCTATTTTGGCGCGCATCCCGAGCAGGTCACCAGCATGCAGGGCAACCCCGAGCGCGTGTTTATTGCGCTGACCACGCTGCTGTTCAACCCGTGGATTGCGGGCGTGATTTTGTCGGCAATTTTGGCGGCGGTGATGTCCACGCTGTCGGCGCAGCTTTTGCTGTGTTCCAGCGCGATTACCGAGGATTTCTACAAAGGCTTCTTCCGCCCTAATGCCACGCAGCAAGAACTGGTGTGGATTGGGCGCGGCATGGTGCTGGCGGTGGCGGGCATTTCCATCATCATCGCCGCCAACCCCGAAAACCGCGTGCTGGGCTTGGTTGCCTACGCTTGGGCGGGCTTTGGCGCGGCGTTTGGGCCGTTGGTAATTTTGTCGCTCACATGGCGACGTTTAACCCAACGCGGCGCGCTCGCCAGCATGATTACCGGCGCGGTGGTGGTGGTGCTGTGGGCGGAAGCGGTCAATCCGCTGCTCAAACGCGCCGAACTGCCCACGATGTATGAAATCGTGCCCGGTTTTATCCTTGCCACGCTTGCCGCATGGCTGGTGTCGCTGAACGACCAAACGCCCGAAGAGAACGTGTTGGCGCGGTTTGACCAAGCGCGCAATGCGTATGAAAAAGCCAAGTAGCGCACAGGCAGCCTGAAACGTGTTGATGCGGTTTTCAGGCTGCCTTAATTGTTGATGGATGCTTGTGGATGGCTTTGGATGATTGCAAATGAGAGACAAAGCATTTTCAGGCTGCCTTAACCGCCTGATGCAGCCTGAAACCCATCGTAGGGTGTGCCACTTTGTTGCGCACGCGGTTGGCAAGCAGTATAAACCCGCAAACAAAACGACAATAGCGCGTTATTCCAAGCAATCCAACCTTTAAACCAATATTTTCAGGCTGCCTTAACCGCCTGATGCAGCCTGAAATCAGCCGTTGCGATTGGCAAACAGCCTAATGCAGCCTGA
Organism: Kingella oralis; assembly: GCF_014054985.1. Taxonomy (NCBI): domain Bacteria; kingdom Pseudomonadati; phylum Pseudomonadota; class Betaproteobacteria; order Neisseriales; family Neisseriaceae; genus Kingella; species Kingella oralis. Next base: position 829,736 of record NZ_CP059569.1, on the reverse strand, counting down.
AACGCAGGTATCGCGTTGCACCACTCAATAAGCATGGCTAAAACTATGAATGGAACAACAACGGCTCATGGCTAAACGCCAAGCCGCGCAAACAAACCCTTTTCAGGCTGCCTTAACCACCTGATGCAGCCTGAAACCCATCGTAGGATGTGCCACTTTGTTGCGTATGCGGTTGGCAAGACAACCAAACCGCAAACCAAACCACAACGGCTTATCGCCCCCAACCACCCTACCCTATTTTCAGGCTGCCTTACCCCATGACCCAAAACGTCCTGCTCCTACACGGCTTGCACATGACCGCCCTTGTGATGAAACCACTGGGCAACCGCCTCGCCGCCCACGGCTTCACGCCCCACTATTTCAGCTACCCCACCACCAAAGGCAGCCTGAAAACCCACGCCATCGCCCTTGCTCACCACATCCAGCGCGAAAACATCCTGCCCACCCACTTCGTTGCCCACAGCCTTGGCGGCTTGCTGCTGCGCCACCTTGCCGCCCTCCACCCCGAGCTGTTGCAAGCTCGCGCCGTAACCCTCGGCTCGCCGCATCAAGGCAGCCAAACCGCCCAGCGCGTCAAACAAATCATGCCGCGCATGCTCGGCGACTCATGGCAAAACGCGTTAGACGGCAGCCTGCCCAACCAACCGCTGCCCATCGAATGCGGCAGCATCGCCGGCACGCTCTCCGCAGGATTGGGGCGGCTGGTAACCCAATTCTCCGAACCCAACGACGGCACAGTCGCCCTCGCCGAAACCGCCCTGCCCGACAGCCAGCAGCTGGTGGTGCCGTGCAGCCATTCGGGCTTGCTGTTTGACGAAACCGTCGCCCAACAAGTCGCCTATTTCTTGCAACACGGGCGGTTCTTGCCAACGGCAGCCTGAAAAGCCAAAAGCCAAACCGCTCCGCCCGCCTTGCCGCCGCACCCTTTCAGGCTGCCCAACAGCCCACTGCGCGCCCAAGGCAGCCTGAAACGCAGTTCGGCATAGCCCAAACCATTATTCCACCCGATAAGGACACGCCACCATGTTCCAATTCGCCCACCCCACCCAATCCCCCCTGCGCCAAGCCATCACCCAAGCCTATCGCCGCGATGAAACCGAAGCCGTAACCGATATGCTAGAACGCGCCCAAATGACCGAAGCCGAACGCGCCGCCGCCAGCGAGCTTGCCCGCAAACTGGTAACCCAAGTGCGCGCCAACCGCACCAAAGCCAACGGCGTAGATGCCCTGATGCACGAATTCTCCCTATCCAGCGCCGAAGGCATCGCCCTGATGTGCCTTGCCGAAGCCCTGCTGCGCGTGCCCGATGCCGCCACCCGCAACGAACTCATCCAAGACAAACTATCAGGTGGCAACTGGCAATCCCATCTAGGCAACAGCCCATCGATGTTTGTCAACGCCTCCGCATGGGGCTTGCTGCTCACAGGCAAGCTCACATCCCACAGCAGCGACACCCTAGCAGGCAGCCTGAAAAGCGTGTTAGCCAAAGGCGGCGCCCCCCTTATCCGCAAAAGCATGGACTACGGCATGCGCCTGATGGGCAAACAATTTGTCAGCGGGCAAACCATAGAAGAAGCCCTTGCCAACGGCAAAGAGCGCGAAAAAATGGGCTACCGTTATTCCTTTGATATGCTGGGCGAAGCCGCCATGACCGCCGCCGATGCCGAACGCTATTATCAAGACTATGTGAACGCCATCCACGCCATCGGCAAAGATGCCCAAGGCGCAGGCGTATATGACGGCAACGGCATCTCCGTCAAACTCTCCGCCATCCACCCCCGTTATGTTCGCGCCCAACACCGCCGCGTGATGAGCGAACTGTTGCCCAAGCTCAAACAGCTTTTCCTGCTCGCCAAACAATACGACATCGGGCTGAACATTGATGCCGAAGAAGCCAATCGCTTGGAGCTTTCCCTAGACCTCGTCGCCGCGCTGGTTGCCGACCCCGATTTAGCAGGCTTTAACGGCATCGGCTTGGTAGTGCAAGCCTACCAAAAACGCTGCCCCTTTGTGATTGACTACCTGATAGACCTAGCCCGCCAGCACAAACAACGCCTGATGGTGCGTCTCGTTAAAGGCGCGTATTGGGACAGCGAAATCAAATGGGCGCAAGTAGAAGGGCTCAACGGCTACCCCGTTTACACCCGCAAAGTCCACACCGACATTTCCTATCTCGCCTGCGCGCGCAAGCTGTTGAGCGCGCAAGATGCCATCTTCCCCCAATTTGCTACCCACAATGCCTACACCCTTGCCGCCATCTACCAAATGGGGCAAGGCAAAGACTTTGAACACCAATGCCTATACGGCATGGGCGAAACCCTATACGACCAAGTCGTCGGCGCGCAAAACCTCGGCAAACGCTGCCGTATGTATGCCCCCGTGGGCACACACGAAACCCTGCTCGCCTATCTGGTGCGCCGCCTGCTGGAAAACGGCGCGAACACCTCGTTCGTCAGCCAAATTGTGGATGAACACATCAGCCTAGACGAACTCATCCGCAGCCCGTTTGACACCATTGAGCAAGACGGCATCCAAGCCAACAGCCACCTGCCGCTGCCTGAAAACCTATACGGCGAAGCCCGCAAAAACTCGCGCGGCATAGACTTTGCCAACGAAATAGAGTTGCAACAGCTAGAAGGCAGCCTGAAAACCGCCTGCGCCCAAAGCTACGCCGCCACATCGCTGATTAACGGCAAGCCCGTTGCCGAAGGCAAAGCGCAAGCCGTGCGCAACCCCGCCGACCACAGCGATACAGTCGGCAGCGTAGTCTTTGCCAACGCACAAACCGCCAGCGCCGCCATTGATGCCGCACTCGCCGCGCAAACCCAATGGGCCGCCACCCCAGCCGCCGAGCGCGCAGGCAGCCTGAAACGCTTTGCCGACCTGCTGGAACAACACACCCCCGCCCTGATGATGCTCGCCGAGCGCGAAGCAGGCAAAACCCTTGCCAACGCCCTCGCCGAAGTGCGCGAAGCCGTGGACTTCTGCCGCTACTACGCCCACGAAGCCGAGCACACCCTTGCCAACCACGCCAGCGGCAAAGGCGTGATGATTACCATCAGCCCGTGGAACTTCCCGCTCGCCATCTTCACAGGCGAAACCATTGCCGCGCTGGCAGCAGGCAACACCGTAGTCGCCAAGCCCGCCGAACAAACCAGCCTAATCGCCCACTACGCCGTGCAACTGATGCACCAAGCAGGCATCCCCGCCACCGCCTTGCAGCTCGTGCTGGGCGCGGGCGACGTGGGCGCAACGCTCACCCAAGACCCGCGCATCGCAGGGGTCATCTTCACAGGCTCAACCGAAGTTGCCCAGCTCATCAACCGCACCCTTGCCCAGCGCGAAGACTACCCCGTGCTGATTGCCGAAACAGGCGGGCAAAACGCCATGATTGTGGACAGCACCGCCCTGCCCGAGCAAGTGGTCGCCGATGTTATCCAATCCGCCTTTGACAGCGCAGGACAACGCTGTTCCGCGTTGCGCATTTTGTGTTTGCAAGACAGCATCGCCGACAAAACCCTTGCCATGATTAAAGGCGCGATGGACGAATTAAACGTAGGCAATCCCGTGCTGCTGGAAACCGACATCGGGCCTGTTATCGATGGCGAAGCCCAAGCCAACCTGCTTGCCCACATTGAAAAAATGAAAAGCGTGGCGAAGTCGTATCACGAAGTCAAAATGCAGCCTGAAACCACCGAGCGTGGCACATTTGTCGCCCCCATTTTGTTTGAACTCAACGATTTGAGCGAACTCAAACGCGAAGTGTTCGGGCCTGTATTGCACGTTGTCCGCTATCGCAGCGAAGAGCTAGACCAACTGGTTGAACACATCAACCGCACAGGCTACGCGCTCACCCACGGCATCCACAGCCGCATAGACAGCCGCATCAACCAAATCCGCAGCCGCGTGGAAGCAGGCAATGTGTATGTGAACCGCAATATTGTTGGCGCGGTGGTCGGCGTGCAGCCATTTGGCGGGCACGGCTTATCGGGCACAGGCCCCAAAGCAGGCGGCGCATTCTATTTGCAACGCCTAAGCAGCCTGAAAAACTGGATTGCCCCCACCACCGAGCAAGGCTTCGCCCACGAAACCGCGCTCTACACCATCCAAGAGCTGCTGCCGCACATCCCGCTCACGCAGCCTGAAAAACGCCAAATCGCCGAAACACTCGGCACCGCCCGCGTGTTCAGCCTTGTCGACAGCAGCCTAGATTTGCCCAGCTGCACAGGCGAAACCAACACCCTCACATGGCGCAGCCCCGCCGCCGTGTGGCTCTACGGCGGCACACTCGCCCAAGCCATCGCCGCGCTTGCCGAAATCGGCGCAATCGGCAGCACCGTTGTCGTAAGCCCCGAGCATCCACTTGCCGCCTACGCCAACCAGCTAATCGGCTGCCTGCGCGTGGACGACACGCCCGAGCAATCCGCCGACATAGATGCCGTTGTCGCGCTGGAAGCCCTGCCGATTGCCACCAAGCAAGCCCTCGCCGCACGGCAAGGCGCAATCGTCCGCCTGATCGACGCCCGCGAAACGCTCAACACCTTGCAGCTTTATCACGAAGTCTCATGCAGCGAAAACACCACCGCCGCAGGGGGCAACGCTAGTTTGATGGCGATGGGGGATAAATAGCGCGAGGTGGGCTTAACGCCGATTGTTGCGCGTATATGATTTTCAGGCTGCCTCTGTTTATCCAACAAAGGCAGCCTGAAAACTAACCCTAAGTAGGTCGGGCATTTATGCCCGATGTTTTTAGTTGTGGTGTATCTAAAAGATAAACAGGTTTGTGTTTGTCGGGCATAAATGCCCAACCTACAAACTTGCCACACCCACCAAAGGCAGCCTGAAAACCTAAAAATGGAGCGTCGGCAGCTCGCCGACATTTGCTGTTTACATCCTCGCATGGTTGATGACACCAGCAGCCGTAGGGTGTGCAGCTTCGCTGCGCACGCCGTTTACACACCTTGCCACATCCACCAAAGGCAGCCTGAAAAACAAAACCGCTTGGTATTGAGCCAAACGATTTTCTACTGGATAAATTGATTTTAGCTTCGCAACTCCGCTACGCTTCGCAGGCTGCCTAACGCCTCACAAACGTTTACTACTGCCACCCCCTCCCCTACGTCCAGCCGAACGCAGCATTCTTTTTTCGGAAAAAAGCGTGCGCTTGTCCGACGACGTGCGCAGCGCGGCTAGTTCGCACGCGCCGAAAAAAGGATGCGGAGTGAGGGTAGTTCGCGCAGCGAACCTGCACGTCGGGGTCGCCTTTCTTTTGCTTACTTCTCTTTGGCGAAGCAAAGAAAAGTAAGTGCCCCGCTGGCATGAAGCGCATGGTTAAAGCTACATCCCAAGCCAACCACAAAGCAGCAACCCCTTTTCAGGCTGCCTCTACCCATTCAATTAAAGGCAGCCTGAAACCCAATTCGCCCAACAAAAACCACTTGCCACAACACCCAACAGTTTTATTTTCCACCCCACCCCTGCCCTACTCCCCCCATCTGTTAAAATCCCCACCATCCCAACCCTCCATCACCCCACCTAAAATGCACGAAATCAAATGCCCCCACTGCCACACCGCCTTCACTATCAACGAAGCCAGCTACGCCGACATCCTCAACCAAGTCCGCACCCAAGAATTTCAAGCCGAAGTGCATGAACGCCTTGCCCAAGCCCAAGCGCAAGCCAAAAGCGAACTCGCCGTCCAGCAAGCCCAAGACAAGCAACGATACAGCCAAACCCTCGCGCAAAAAGAAGCCCAAATCGCCGAGCTTGCCCACCAACTCGCCAACCACGAAAAAGACAACCAACTCGCCCTCGCCAACCTATCAGGCAGCCTGAAAAGCGAATTAGCCGAAAAAACCCGCCAAATCACCGAGCTGCAAAGCCAAAACCAAGCCCTCGCCCAACGCATGAGCTTAGAACGCGAACTTGCCATCCGCGAAGCCCTCGCCGCCAAAGAACGCGAACTCACCGAGCTTGCCGCCCAGCTCCAACTGCGCGACAGCCAAAACCAACTCGCCCAAAACGCCCTGCGCGAACGCTACGAAATCCAGCTCAAACACAAAGACGAAGAAGTCGCGTTCTACAAAGACTTCAAAGCCCGCCAATCCACCAAAATGGTCGGCGAAAGCCTGGAAGCCCATTGCGAAACCGAGTTCAACCGCATCCGCGCCATGGCGTTCCCGCAAGCCCAGTTCGGCAAAGACAACGATGCCGCCGGCGGCAGCAAAGGCGACTACATCTTCCGCGAGCAAGACGGCGCAGGCAACGAAATCGTCTCCATCATGTTTGAAATGAAAAACGAAAACGACGAAACCGCCACCAAAAAGAAAAACGAACACTTTTTCAAAGAGCTGGACAAAGACCGCCGCGAAAAAAACTGCGAATACGCCGTGCTCGTCTCGCTGCTGGAAAGCGACAGCGAACTCTACAACGGCGGCATTGTGGACGTATCCCACGCCTACCCCAAAATGTACGTCGTGCGCCCCCAGTTTTTCATCCCCATCATCTCCCTGTTGCGCAACGCAGGGCTCAACGCCCTCAAATACAAACAAGAAGTCGCCGCCATGCGCGAGCAACACATCGACATCACCAACTTTGAAAACGAGCTCGACGACTTCCGCGAAAAATTCGGGCGCAACTACCGCCTCGCCAGCGAGAAGTTTCAGGCTGCCATCAAACACATCGACGACACCATCCGCCATCTGGAAAAAACCAAAGCCGACCTCTTGGGCACGGAAAACAACCTGCGCCTTGCCAACAACAAAGCCGAAGAGCTAACCGTCAAAAAACTCACGCGCAAAAATCCGACCATGAAAGCCAAGTTTGATGCGCTGAAAAACGGCGATTTGGAATAACGCCAAAGGCAGCCTGAAAACCTGTTTTTCCGTTTTCAGGCTGCCTAAACAGCGCAAAACCCAAAGGCAGCCTGAAAACGCTTTTTTAAATGTTTAAATGCCGTTTTAGCTTCGCCGAAACGCGCTACGCTCGTTTTCAGGCTGCCTAAATCCCAGATAAAACCATGAATACCACGCTTAAAATCGATATTTGGCTCGTTCTATTCTATTTAATTGTTTTCCTGCCAGTTGCTTATTTCAGCATTCTCGCCGCAGTGTGGCTTGTTATGAATTCTAGTTGGCGGATACTGCTCACACCGATAAGCTGGGTTTGTGCTTTTTCTTGTAACATCTCAATTCGGTTTTCCTTTAAATGCTTGCGCGCTATCCTAACGCCAAACTGGATAGAAATCGGCAAAGATGGCATCCACTACCACACCCTGTTTTCTTTGCACAAAACCTTTGTTGCTTGGCAGGATATTGACAATTTTTATATCCGCGCCGTTCGTAGTAATCGTACAACAAGCTATTTTTTATTTTATATTTTGAAACAAGACCCCCATCCGCCAGCCAAATACTTTTGGCAACGAGAGAAGAACAAAGCAATCCCCCTAACCGATATGCTTCGTGGAGGACTACGTGGCGTTATCGCAGCCATCCGCGAACACTGCCCGATTGAAAGGCTAACTTCTTATATGTCGCCAGACGATTACCTTTCTCGTATGTCGCAACACGATTACCTTTAAAGCAGCCTGAAAACGCTTTTTAAAATGCTGTTTTAGCTTCGCTGAAACTCGCTACGCTCGTTTTCAGGCTGCCTCCCCCCTTTCCTCAACCATTCCAACAAGGAGCATCTATGTCCCAACAATACGTCTATTCCATGCTGCGCGTGAGCAAAGTCGTGCCGCCGCAGAAAACCATCATCAAAGACATCTCCCTGTCGTTCTTTCCGGGCGCGAAAATCGGTCTTTTAGGGCTGAACGGCGCAGGCAAGTCCACCGTGTTACGCATTATGGCGGGCGTGGACAAAGAATTTGAAGGCGAAGCCGTGCCGATGGGCGGCATCAAAATCGGCTATCTGCCACAAGAGCCGGAGCTTGACCCCGAAAAAACCGTGCGCGAAGAAGTGGAAAGCGGCTTGGGCGAAGTGGCCGCCGCGCAGAAGCGTTTGGAAGAAGTGTATGCCGAATACGCCAATCCTGATGCCGATTTTGACGCGCTGGCGGAAGAGCAGGGCCGCTTGGAAGCGATTATCGCGGCGGGGTCGTCCACGGGCGGCGGTGCGGAACACGAATTGGAAATCGCCGCCGATGCGTTGAGGCTACCTGAATGGGATGCCAAAATCGGCAATCTGTCCGGCGGTGAAAAACGCCGCGTTGCCCTGTGCAAACTCTTGCTTTCCAAGCCCGACATGCTGCTGCTGGACGAGCCGACCAACCACTTGGACGCGGAATCGGTGGAATGGCTGGAACAATTCCTCGTGCGCTTCCCCGGCACGGTGGTCGCGGTAACACACGACCGCTATTTCTTGGACAACGCCGCCGAATGGATTTTGGAGCTCGACCGCGGCCACGGCATCCCGTGGAAAGGCAATTACTCATCGTGGCTGGAACAAAAAGAAAAACGCTTGGAAAACGAAGCCAAATCCGAAGCCGCGCGCGTGAAAGCCATGAAGCAGGAATTGGAATGGGTGCGCCAAAACGCCAAAGGCCGCCAAGCCAAATCCAAAGCCCGTTTGGCGCGTTTTGAAGAAATGTCCAATTACGAATACCAAAAACGCAACGAAACACAGGAAATTTTTATCCCCGTCGCCGAGCGTTTGGGCAACGAAGTGATTGAATTTGTGAATGTTTCCAAATCGTTTGGCGACAAAGTGCTGATTGACGATTTGAGCTTCAAAGTGCCTGCGGGCGCGATTGTCGGCATCATCGGCCCGAACGGCGCGGGTAAATCGACGCTGTTTAAAATGATTTCGGGCAAAGAGCAGCCCGATTCCGGCGAAGTGAAAATCGGCCAAACCGTCAAAATGTCGCTCATCGACCAAAGCCGCGACGGCCTGCAAAACGACAAAACCGTGTTTGACAACATCGCCGAAGGCCGCGATATTTTGCAGGTAGGCCAGTTTGAAATCCCCGCCCGCGCCTATTTGGGACGCTTCAACTTCAAAGGCAGCGACCAAAGCAAAATCGCAGGGCAACTTTCGGGCGGCGAACGCGGGCGTTTGCATTTGGCGAAAACCCTGCTCGCGGGCGGCAACGTGCTGCTTTTGGACGAACCCTCCAACGATTTGGACGTGGAAACCCTGCGCGCGCTGGAAGACGCGCTGCTCGAATTTGCCGGCAGCGTGATGGTGATTTCGCACGACCGCTGGTTCCTCGACCGCATCGCCACGCATATCTTGGCTTGTGAAGGCGATTCGAAATGGGTGTTCTTCGACGGCAACTATCAGGAATACGAAGCCGACAAGAAACGCCGTTTGGGCGAAGAGGGCGCGAAACCGAAACGGATTCGGTATAAACCGGTTACCCGATAGTTAGACGGACAGGCAGCCTGAAAATATGTTTCAGGCTGCCTAAACATACAGAGAGGTTGAAAAATGAAAATCAAGCGATTGGAAATCAAAGGCTATAAAAGTATTGGACATTTAGTGCTGGAAGATGTGCCTTCTTTGATGGTGCTGGCTGGGGCAAATGGGGCGGGGAAGAGTAATTTGGTGGAGGCGTTGGCGTTTTTTGGGGCGGTAATACGTTATGGGTTAGATAGTGCTATTAAAGATTTTGGTGGATTGAGTGATATTTTGCCAAAGAGAAACGATAGTGAAGTATCAAAAGAAATGCTGTTAAAAATAGAAGTAAATTTAAATAGCGCAATTTTTTCCTATTTATCAAAATTAAGATTTTCAGAAGATGGAAATTTTATTATTGAAGAAGAATTATCAAAAGATAATAATATTGTTTTTATTAGTAATATTGAAAATACAAAAGAAGCTGAGGCTATTCTTAGTGAATATAAAAGTAATATGAATGAATTGGCAAATAAAATTAAGGAAGCAAGGAGTGATGTTGCACAATATTTAAATAACCATGCTTATGAAACTTTAAAAGAATTTCGTTTAACCAGCTCTAAACCATCTAAGTTTTCTACATTATTAATGATTGAAGATTTTGACTATATTGAGCTATTTGATTTTGTAACTAATATAAAAATTTTCCGTATTGACCCATTCACCGCTAAATATCCCAGCCGCGACATCATCAATTCAGATGAACTTAACCCCAATGGCAACAACATCACTGCCGTACTCGCCAAACTAGAAAAGGACGATGATTTCCGCGAAACCCTGATGGAATGGCTGGAACTCATCGTTCCGCAAATGCAAGAAATCAATGCCTCTGCTAATCGCTTGGATGGTTCGGTAGGTTTATCCTTTACAGAAGCCAGCGGTAAACAATTCCCTGCACACCTGATTTCAGACGGCACAATTTATGTGATTTGTATCCTAACTGCCATTCTAAGCCGCTATAACGAGTACGGAATTACGATTATTGAAGAGCCCGAGCGCGGCATTCATCCCAAAGCCATTGGCGAGATTATCGGCTTTATCCGCAACAAAATGGCAGAATCAGGCAAACACACGGTTATTCTGACCACTCACAGCGAATCTGTGGTACGGAATAGCGAAGTGGAAGAACTGTTTTTTGTGCAGCAGGAAAATGGAGCAACACAAGTGAAAAGTTTGCGGGGTTCAAGCGTGGATAAAAACAAAATTCCCTTAGATACCGCTTGGCTAACCAATATTTTGGGTGGAGGCTCGCCATGGTAAAAATCGGCTTTATCGTGGAAGGAGCAAGCGAAAAGAAACTGCTGGAAACATCACAAAATTTCCGTGATTTCTTTGCCAAATGCGGTTTTGAGTTGGTCAAAGTACAAGATGCAAAAGGCGGGGGGAATCTGCTGCCTGAATATATGGATTCACATTTGGCGGAATTTGCCAATTTAGGTGTGGAGAAATTATTTGTTTTGACTGATTTGGAAGATGATCCTTGTGCCGAAAATGTGCGCAAACGCATATCACACGAGAAGATTGAATTTATATTTATCGCCATTAAAGCATTGGAAGCATGGTATTTGGCGGACTCGCAAGCCATGTGCAATTTTTTACAAATTAGTCAATTCCATGAAGAATATCCCGAGCAGACACAAGATAAACCTTGGGAGCGTATTCGTGAAATCATCAACGAAAAAAGCGTGCGCGGCGTGGGTTCAAAACTAATCTGCGCTAACCGTATGGCGAAATATTGGGATTTCTCCATTGAACGCGCTGCACAACACCCCAACTGCCCGAGCGCAAAAGAGTTTGTTCAGTATTTCAATCCATCTGCCCAGTGAAAAGAGGCAGCCTGAAAACGGAAAAATGCTTTTCAGGCTGCCCGCACATTCTCCACCGCCACAAAGGAAAAATCATGCCCTTCACTGAAACCCAAACCGCCAGCCTGCTCGCCGTAAAAGGCGTGGGCAAAACCGTGTTGCAGCGTTTGCAGCAAATGGGCTTGGACGATGTCGCCAAACTGGCAACGGCTGACCCCACCGATATTTTGCAGCAAGGCGCTTTGCTCACAGGTTCAAGCTGCTGGAAAAACAGCCCGCAGGCCAAAGCCGCCATTACCACCGCCGTGGCATGGGCGCAGGCGCAGCAAAGCGGTGAGGCAGCCTGAAAACAAGCCAAAAACAAGATTTCACGTTTTCAGGCTGCCTCAACCCTTTTAGCTTCGCAGAAACCCGCTGCGCTCGTTTTAGCTCCGCTGAAACTCACTCCGTTCGTTTTCAGGTAGCCCACCCCCTTTGCGAAAGGACAACCCATGAACCTAAAACACTTCGCCCGCCTGTTTCACCTGCAATACCTTCCCCAGCCGCGCGAACTGCTGCCGCTGCCATACTTCCCCAACGGCATCGGCTACGGCGCACACCGCGTGCCGCACAGCGAATTGCCGGCTATGGGCAGCCTGCCCGAAAACATGGACGCGCTGGGCGGGTTTTACCGCCATATCCGCATCGGCAGATTGGACGAAAGCAGCGGTTTTTTGCCGTTGTTGGACGGATTGGTGGAATGGTTGGACTACGAAGAGCTGGCAGACGCACCGGAGGGCTGGTCTATCGTTGCGGACAGCAAAACCCACGAGCTTGTGCCAAACCTGCAATGGCAGCCAAGCTGGGTGATTTTTGCGCGGCTGGTTGATGATTCGGTGCTGTTCGCCGACACTGTCCAGCCCGAATGCCCTGTATTCTGGCTGCCGACAGGCTACGGCACGGTGGAAAACCGCACGAGCGTTGCGCCGAGTTTGGCGGCTTTTATGGATACGCTGGCGGCGTTGCGCGAATTGGAAACCGCATACGAGGGCAGCGGGCGGAAAATTTTCTGCGATGTCGGTGATGGCGGGTTTGCCGAAGAATGGTCGCAAGACGCGCGAGCGGTGGTGGAAAAATATCTGCCCGAACACCGGCGGGGTTTTGCGAGGCGTTGGCGGTGTGCGGCGCGAGATGAGTAGGTCGGTCATTTATGCCCGATGGGCAGACACCCGAACATTTAAAAAAAATGTCGGGCATCAATACCCAACCCACCGCAAACCGCAGCAAGCCGCAGGGCGTGTAGCTCCGCTACGCACGCGGTTTAAGGCAGCCTGAAAACCATGCCATACACGTTTTCAGGCTGCCTTCAAATGAATATCGGCAAGCCAATACCTTCCAATCCGTTTTCAGGCTGCCCTACCCCCATTGACAGCCTGAAACCTTTGCAAAACCTGTAACCGATGGAGCGTTGGCGGCTTGCCGACATATTTTCAATTAGCAAAACTGCTTTAAATCAACTATTTGGCGACGAGCCGTCGCCGCTCCATTTTAAATTTCAGGCTGCCACTGGGGTTTTGCAAAGGTTTCAGCCTGAAAATCCGCAACACGCCAACCATCCGATTGCCGCGCCACAATCCATGCGCCCCGCTCACTAACCACCCGCTATGGCTTGCCGAACCAAGCCCGCCATCAAATACACATACGCCGCGATGTTTATCCAGCCCACATACCAGCCCAATCGCGCCAAAGCCAGCCCGCGCGCGGGCGTTTCGCGCAATTCCAGCAAGGCAATGCCGCCAAAAGTTGCTGCGCACACGCCGCCCACGCCGATAAAGCAAATAAACGGCGGATAAATCCACGACAACACCGCAGCCAACGCGCTGATAACTGCGGCCTCGTTCCAAGATAGTTGGTTCATCGTTCTCTCCTGTTATGCTCAAAAATATTTTCAGGCTGCCTCTGTCTCGCCGCAAAGGCAGTCTGAAAACCTACTCCGCGTTCATCACCGCATCACATTCGCCCAATCCTGCTCAAAATACGCCACCAATTTTTGGTTATTCAGATAATTCGGTTCAACCTCGCGCCGCGCCATGTCGGCGGGGAAGCGGAACATTTGCGCCATTTCCGCCGCGTTCAAAAAACGGGTAGGCACGTCCACGCGGATGGGCAGCCTGAAATCGGCTTCTGCGCCCGCCAACACATAACCCCATTCGCCGAAGCTGGGCACATACACATGATACGGCGCGGTTTTCAACCCTGCCGCTTCCAGCGTCGCCACCACCGACCAATACGCATGGGGCGCAAAATAAGGCGAGGTGGATTGCACCACCATCTTGCCGCCCGCTGCCAAATGCCGCGCCACCAGACGGTACATCGGCACGGAATACAGCTTGCCCAGCGCAAAATTGGAGGGGTCGGGCAGGTCAATGATGATGACATCAAACTGCGCGGCGGTGTGTTGCAGCCATTGCGCGGCATCGTCGTTGATGATGCGCAGCTTGGGATGGTTGAGTGCGTTTTGGTTCAGGGCAACCAGTTTGGCAGACGTTTGAAAAGTGCGCGTCATATCGGGGTCTAAATCCACTAGCGTAACTTGTTGAACTTGCGGATATTTCAACACTTCTCGCGCCGCCAAACCATCGCCGCCGCCCAAAATCAACACGCGCTTGTGCTGCGCGGCGGCTTGCATGGCGGGGATGACAAGGGCTTCGTGGTAACGGGCTTCGTCGCGCGAGGAGAATTGCAAATTGCCGTTAATATACAAGCGGGTATCGTCTTTCCATTGCGTTACCACCAGCCGCTGGTAGGGCGAATGGCTTTCAAACACCACGGGGTCGCCAAAATAACGCTGCTCGGCTTGGAACACCCAGCGGTTGGCAAAAACAAAGGCAACCAGCAGCAACAGCAGCACGGCGTAGCTGCGCCATTTCAGGCTGCGATAGCGCGGCAGATGCAGCCTGAAAACGCGCGCGGTGAGCAGGGCAACGGCGGCGTTGAGCAAGCCGAACAGCAGCGCGGAGCGTGCCATGCCGAGCTTGGGCGCAAGGAAAAGCGGAAACAGCAGCGACACGGCAAGCGCGCCCATGTAGTCAAAGGTGAGCACGCGGGCAACGGTGTCTTTGAATGCGAGCCGTTGCTCGTTGAGCACGCGCATCACCAGCGGGATTTCCATGCCGACCACCGTGCCGATAACGGCAACCAGCGCATACAGCAGCGTGCGAAACGGCGCGGCGGCGATGCCGAACGCGGTAAACAGAAACAGCGCGGAAATACCGCCAATCAACCCCACCAGCAGCTCGATTTCTATAAAGCGGTGCAACACGTCTTTATCGGCGATGTAGCGCGTGAGGTGCGCGCCGATGCCCATGGAAAACAGATACAGCCCGATGATGAGCGAGTATTGGAAAATGCTGTCGCCCAGCAGATAGCTTGCCAGCGCGGCGGTGATGAGTTCATACGCCAAGCCGCAGCTGGCAACGATAAACACGGAGATGATAAGGGTGCGGTGGGGTTTCATGGGGCAGCCTGAAAATGGTGTGAGGGCGATTTTCAGGCTGCCTTTAAATAGGCAACAAAGGCAGCCTGAAACGCAATGGAGTGGCGACGGCGCATCGCCAAATGGCGTATGACAACGTGTATGAATGCGCAATATGGATAATCTGCCGCGTCGCTGATGACAGTGTGTAGGGTGTGTGCCGCAGGCACGCACGCGGGCTTGGGTTGAGATTTTGCAAACCGCGTGCGTGGCAAAGCCACACACCCTACTTGTGTCGTTGTTATTTTGCCTCGCTATAATTTCGTTGAACTGGGTTTTCAGGCTGCCTTTGAATGGGCAACAAAGGCAGCCTGAAAACTATTCGGGCAAGCCGTGCGCGTGCACGCCGCGTTCGTCCAGCAGCAGATAGCCGCCTTTGCCGTCGTGCCAATCTTGCAGCACATAGCGGCTGATTTCGCGCTGGCAAAAGGTGTGCACATGATGGGCGGGGCGGTGGGTGTGCCCGTGGATAATGATTTGCGCGTGCGGGTGGCGGGCTAAGGCAGCCTGAACGCCTTGTTCGGTTACATCGGCGATGGCGTAGTTTTCAGGCTGCCTTTTGCGCTCGCGGCTGGCGGCGCGTAGCTTGGCGGCAATGTTTTTGCGCGTGCGAAACGGCAGCGACAGCAGGATTTTTTGCACAATTTTGTTGCGCATGATTTTGCGGTAGCGCAGATAGCCCACATCGTCGGTGCACATTTCATCGCCGTGGGTGAGCAAAATGGTCTTTCCAAAATATTCAACGATTTGGTTTTCGGGCAGCAGCGTCATGCGGCATTGGGCGGCGTAGCGTTTGCCCAGCAAAAAATCGCGATTGCCCGCGATGAAATACACGGGTGCATCGGCGGCGAAGTCGGCAAGCTGCTGCGCTACTTGGGCGGCGGTGGCGCTGTCGTCGTCATCGCCCGTCCACGCGTCAAACAAATCGCCCAAGATGTAGAGCGCGGCGGCTTTGCCCTGCCAATCGCGCAGAAATCGGGCAAACAGGGCGTTGAGGCCGGGCGTGTGGTCGGAGAGGTGCAAATCGGCAATGAACAAGATGGGCATGGGGGCGGGCATAGAGACAGACATAGTTTTGGGCTGCCTTTGGGTGGGGATTAAGAGGCAGCCTGAAACAGCGCGGCATAAGCATCTGCGTCAAAGCCAACGGTAATCTTGCCACCACACACCAGCACGGGGCGTTTGATGACGCTCGGTTGCGCCATCATTAGCGCAATCGCGCCCGCTTCGCTATTGGCTTGGGCTTGCTGCTCGGGCGTGAGCTTGCGCCATGTGGTGCCGCGTTTGTTGAGCAGCGTGTCCAGCGGGATTTGTTTGAGGCAGTCTGAAAGCCATTCGCGCGTGGGGGCTTGGGTTTTGAAGTTGATGAATTCGTGCGCGATGTGGTGTTCGTCTAGCCATGCGCGGGCTTTTTTCACGGTGGCGCAGTTGGGGATGCCGTAGAGCTGGATGGTCATGTTTACATTTCCTTGCAAATAAAGCCACATTGTACGAAATCATGCTATTTTTGTCTTGTCGCAGGCGGGTTTTGCCGTTATCCTTGGCTCTTTCGCAAACTTTTGTAAACACGGAGTGAATCATGAAAAAATTGTGGGTTTTGAGCAGCGTGTTGTTATTGGCAGCTTGCGGCGGCGGCGACAAATTGTCTAAATCTACCGTGCAAAAAGCGGTGAATGCGTCGGTAAAATTTCATTCGGTGTGCGTGCCGTTTCAGCTGACGGTGGACACGCGCAAAGCGGGCGATAATCCCACACTGGGCTCGCCCGAAGTGAAGCTGGTGAAACGTCAAGACAATGGCAAACGCGCCAATTTAACCGCGATTGACCAAATGGAAGTGCTCACCGATGCGGGCTTGTATCGCCGCGATAAGGAGCAACGCGAGGGCGAGGGCGACAACGCGGTGCGCTACATGGTTTACAGCCTCACCAAAAAAGGCGAAGACACCTTCCAAGCCTTGCCCAACCAAGAAGCCTTGATGTGCATTGGCAACGAAAAAGTAGAAAAAATCAATTTCTTCACCGCGCCCACCCCCAGTAACGGCGTAACCATCACCCAAGTGTCTTACGAGGCAAAAATCAACGCCGAACGCTGGGCGAAAAAGCTGTTGAAAGACAGCCCGTATTACAACGGCCTGAACCAAACGCAAACCAAACACGCCACTTTGGTGAAAACCAACGACGGCTGGCGCGACATTATGGATTTGCGTAACCAATAATCAAATCAGGGGGCTGTTAGCAATCAACAACCCCCATTAAGGCAGCCTGAAAACGCCAACACGGTTTCAGGCTGCATCTTTTGCTTTATCCATCGGGCAGCCTGAAACATCGGGCAACCGCAAACGCCGTTTCAGGCTGCTTCATCATCACCCCCCAAGGAACACCATGCTTGACTACACCTCCGTCCCCATCCCCCTGCGCATCATCGGCATCCAACAGCGCACCACGCTAGACAAAGCCCACGAAACGCTGGGCGAAATGTGGCAGCAATGGGAAGGCAACCACAAAGCCAACCGCCTGCCCTCGTTCACCATGACGATTTACTGCGTGTACCAATATTTTGACGACGCACCCAACGACGTGCTCATCACCATCGGGCGCATCACCGCCACCGATTTCCCGCTGCCCAGCTTCGCCAGCGAAACCCACATCCCCGCGCAAGACTACGCCCGCTTTATCGTGCCCGAGCCAAGCGCGCAAAGCGTGTACCAAACATGGGGCGAAATTGAAGACAACGGCAGCCTGAAACGCACCTTCACCACCGATTTTGAAACCTATATGCTGGACGGTTTGCCGCGCATCTATGTGGGCGTTGAACCGCCCGCAGCCGAATAAGGCAGCCTGAAAATGAAACTCGCCCAATTTTTGCACCAAGCCGCATCCGTGTTGCGCCGCCTAGACGCATGGCTGCCGCCCGAAGCCATCGCCCCCGATTGGCAAGCCAGCATCGCCTATCGCTGGACAAAAGCAGGCAACGCAGGCGTGTTGCAAGGCTTGCCACGCCCGCACACCTTTCCGCTAGCCCGCCTTGCCGCCGTAAACAGCCAAATGGCGCGGCTGGTGCGCAATACCGAGCAATTTTTAGCAGGGCGACCCGCCAACAACGTCTTACTCACAGGCGCGCGCGGCACAGGCAAATCATCGCTGGTAAAAGCCCTGCTGCACGAATACGCCGAGCGCGGCTTGCGGCTGATTGAAGTGGACAAAAACGACTTGGCAACGCTGCCCGCACTGCTGATTTTGCTGGAAAGCCGTCCCGAAAAATTCATCGTGTTCTGCGACGATTTATCGTTTGAAGAAGGCGAAGACGGCTACAAAGCCCTGAAAACCGCGCTGGATGGCAGCCTATCGCGCCGCGCAGACAACGTGTTGGTGTATGCCACTTCCAACCGCCGCCACCTGATGCCCGAATACATGGACGACAACGCCAACACGCACACAGGGCGCGGCGGCGAAATCCATGCCAAAGAAGCGGTGGAAGAAAAAGTATCGCTGTCCGACCGCTTTGGCTTGTGGTTGAGCTTTTATCCGTTTGACCAAAATGAATACTTGGCAGCGGTGGAAAACTGGCTAGCAGATTTCAGGCTGCCTTTGGACGAAACCGCGCGACACGCCGCGTTGAACTGGGCGCAAATGCGCGGCAGCCGCTCGGGGCGCACCGCATATCAGTTTGCTTGCGATTGGGCGGGGCGATTGCCTGATGAGCGGCGGGTGTTTGAGTAGATTGGGATGGTGGGGATGGAAAGGCAGCCTGAAAACGTGTTATGCGGTTTCAGGCTGCCTTTTTGGTGTTTTGCGTGCTGGTAAACGAATGAATATGGGGCAGCCTGAAAATGGGTTTGCGCTTTGCGCTCGGCTTCGGATGTAGCCCCAACCATGCGTCTCGTGCCAACAGGCGCTTCCTTTTCTTTGCTGCGCCAAAGCATGAGAGCCTGCAAAATGGAACGTCGGCAGCTCGCCGACAGCTTGCTAACCAGAAAGCCTTATTGAATAGGCCATTGGAACGAGCTGTCGCGTTGCCGTTTTGGATTTCAGGCTGCCTTTTGTTTGCCATACATAGAATAGAATATGCCGCCTTGCCGTGCGCTCGGTTGAAAATATTTGCCCTTCGAGGCAGCCTGAAATCAGGCCGCAAATGGTTGATGCGGCGGCGGGGTGCAGGGGCTTGCCCCTGCTCGTGGTAGGCGGCGAAACGCCTGCTCGGGCAAAAGATTAGGATGTTTAAAGGCAGCCTGCGGAGCGCAGCGGAGTTGCGAAGCCAAAACCCAATCTATCCGACAAAAAACCATTTGGCGGAACACCAAATGGTTTTGCTTTTCAGGCTGCCTATAAACCAAACGGCAAGGGTTGGAGCAAACGACGCGTGGAACGAAGCTGCCCCTGCGGCGGCGCATGGATGATTGGGCAGCCTGAAACCGTTTGCAAGCGATGGCTCAAACCAGCCGCAGCCGCTGCAATTCGCTTTCCACATCGTCGCGTGTCCAGCGGTTGGCGGCGGCGAGCATCATTAGGGCGATGGCGGTTTCTAGGTTGCAGCGCCCGCCGTTGATGGCGCCTGCTTGGCGCAGGGCGTTGCCTTGGGCGTACACGGCGGCGGCGTTGCCGTGCGGCACTTGGCTGATGTTGAGCAAATGTTTGCCTGCTTGGGTGTAGCGTTGGATGGCGGTGAGCAGGGCGGGATGGGCGGGGGCGTTGCCGTGTCCGTAGCTGAGTAATATGGCGGCATCGCTGTGGTCGGGATTAAGTTGGGCGGCGGCGTTATCCAGCATATTGCTGGGGGTGAGGAGGATGGGGACGACGCGCGTGCGGGGGTTGAATTGGCGTTGCAGCAGGCTGCCGCCGAAGGGGGCTGGGGCATTTTCAGGCTGCCCATTTTCTGTTTGCCATGTGCCGAAATGTGGGTTGGCAAAGCCGTTGTCGTGTTCGGTGCTGGTTTTGCTGCTGCCGACGGGCGGGATGAGTTTGCCGTTGAAGGCGAGCAGCACGCCGTGGGTGCTGGGGTTTTGGATGGCGGCGAGGGCAGTGTGGAGGTTGGCGGGGGCATCGCTGTGGGCTGCGCCGAGGGGTTTTTGCGCGCCTGTTAGGATGATGGGTTTGCCGTGGGGGTTGAGGGCGAGGGCGAGCAGGTTGGCGGTGTAGGCGAGAGTGTCGGTGCCGTGCAGGATGAGGATGGCATCGTGTTGCGGCAGGGCGGCTTGCAGCAACGTGAGCCAGTTTGCCCAGTGCTGGGGAGTGAGGGCGGAGCTGTCGATTAGGGGGTCGCAGATGTGCCATGTGGGGTCAATTTCACACAAACTCGCTGCGCTTGTTTTCAGGCTGCCTGTGTGGGGTTGTAGGGCGGTGGTAACGATGTCGCGGCTGGGTTGCAAGCCTTGCGGGGTTTGCGTCATGCCGATGGTGCCGCCTGTGTAGAGGATGTAGAGGGATTTCATGGGGTGTGGATTGGGGGATGGATGAGGCAGCCTGAAAATGCGTTTTTTGGTTTTCAGGCTGCCTTTGGGGTTGGGAGAATGGGTGGCTTGGGCGATGGCTGCGTGGCTTGCCTTGCACTTTGGGGTTGTGCTTGGCGATAAATAAGCTGATTTTATTTTCAGGCTGCCTTGGGTATATGAGGCAGCCTGAAACCTTGGCAAAGAGTGCAAGCGATGGAGCGTTGGTGGCTCGCCGACATCTTGATAAGCCAGCCATGCTCTGTTTAATCAGCTATTTGGCAACGAGCCGTCGTCGCTCCATTATAGATTTCAGGCTGCCTCTGATGGCTATTGGAGGCAGCCTGAAACCGTCTGCGCATGGTTTACACGGCTGTGGTTCTTACACCTTGCCTGCGAACTTACGCTTGCGGCTGCGTCGCCATTCCCATGCGTAGCCGCCGATGATGGGCAGGGCAACCAGCACGGCTTTGAATGTCCATGTGGCGTACCACGGCTTGTTGAGCACAATCATGCTGGCGGTATCGGCGGCTGCGGTGTGGCGCAGGGCAAACCAGTCCAGCCACGGACACCAGCAGGCAACCAGCAGGCCCAGCAACACGGGGTAGAACAAAAAGGCTTTTTCGTGTGTCCACAGCCAGAAGTAGGCGGCGAGCCAAAGCAGCGTGCAGCCTGTAATCATCAGCGTGTATTTGAGCGAGGCGGCGGTTGCCCAGCCTGCGAGAAAGTAGGTGAGGGCAAGAAAGGCGATGCCGACTAGGATAAGGAGGATTTCTTCGGGGCGTTTGAACATGGGGATTCCTTTTTGTGTGGGGATGAGAGAGGTTAGGCAGCCTGAAAAGCTAAAAGGGGACAGGGTGGTTGGTGGACAACGAATTGCCCACCCTACGGGTTAAACGCGGGAATGGCGTTTAGGCAGCCTGAAAAGGTTGTCGCGTGGGGTGCTGGGGCTTGCCCCTGCTCGTGGTAGGCGGCGAAACGCCTGCGCGGGCAAAAAATAAGCAAGAGTGGGGCAATGCAATTAACCGCCGCTCGGTTCTCCCCCGCTTTCAGGCTGCCCCAAATCCCGCGCCAGCGTTTCCAGCTTCGCCAAATGCTCGGGGAACTCGCGTGCCAATTCGCGTTCGCTGCGGGTGGCAGACATGGCAACGCGGGTGCTGCCATCGGGGAAAAACAGCAGCCAAGCGCGTTTTTCGCGGACGTAAAACATAAAAATCGTGCCCAGCACCAGCAGCACCGAGCCAATATACACCAAGCTCGCACCAGGCGATTTGGTCATCTGCAAACCCGACATATTCACTTGCTTAAACGTGTCCATTTGCAGCAGCACGGGCGATTGGAATTTGGTGAGCGCGGTGTAGCCATCCATGCTGTTTAAAATAAAGCGATTGCGCGCCTCGCCCGCAGCCATAGTCGGCAGCCTGAAATCGTTTAACGCCTGCGTGAGCGCCACATCCATGCTGCTATACAAAATCTGATACATGATTTCGCCCGTTTTTTTCTGCGCTTCGGCGGGCACATTCTGCTGAATATGCTCGTTAATCGCGATGTAGCCGCCCTCGGCAAACTGGCGCAGCAGGTTTTCCACCGCCAGCTTGAAATCGCCGCGCATATTCTCGTTCACATTGCTCACCGCCGTTTGCACAATCTGCGCGCGTTTTTCAGGCTGCATCAAGGTGGCGCGCAACGCCATAAAGCTGTCTAGCTTGTTGTTTTGGTCGGCGGGCAGCATCAGCCAGCGATACGGCGCGTTGATGTCGCTGCGCTCGCCCGTGGCAAAAAACTTCGCCCCCTCGCGCTCCAACGGCAGCATATAGTTCACATACTCATGCGCCTGCCCAGCCGCATCGCGCAGCTTGAAACTAATCGTTGGACCTACGTTTTGAAACTGCTTGGGCTGCGCCACGCTGCGCACATCGTGCTGGGCAGTTTCGCCCGCCGCCGTGTTTTCCACGTTAAACACGCGCAGTTCGCCCAGCTCAAACTGATATTTTTCCGTGCCCATATCCAGCGGGAAGCTGCGCTGCGACACCGCATCCAGCGACACGGGCGGGTTTGCCCCGCGCAAATCCCAGCTTTGGAAGCGCACATCCGAGCCGCCATCGCCATAGGTGGATTGATAAATCGTGATGCCGTTGATGGTGAGCGGATGGTTCACGCGAATGGTCTGCGCCACGCGCTTGCCGCTTGCCTTATCGGTTACCACAATATCGCTGGCAAAATCTTTGGGCATGCCCGTGTTGTAAAAATCAATGTGAAACTTTTTCAATTCCAGCGTAAACGGCAACTCTTGCAGCAGCAAGCCCTTGTCGGCATTGATAAACGCCGCTTCTATTGTTTGCCCTTCCATCACTTCGGCATTGGCGCGAAACGATAAATTGCTCGCCGACAAGCGCGATGCAGCCTGAAAATCACGCGCGTATTGGCTGCTGGTATCGGGCACAATCTTGCCCGTGAGCATGCCGATTTTTAGCAGCAAATTGCTGTCCACCAAGCCGCCCAAGCAAATCACAATAATCGCCGCGTGGGCAAAAATATAGCCCCATTTGTTCATCGCGCCTTTTTTTGCCGACAGCAACACGCTGCCATCCTCGCGCGGCGTGATGCGCGTTTGAAAGCCGTTTACCTGCCAATATTTCGCCGCGATTTCCGTTTTTAGGCTGCCTATATCGCGAGGCAACAGCGCGGTGTGTTTCATGTGCGCGAGCGATTTGACGGTGGTGTTGGTGCGAAACGAGCGCATTTCGCGCAAAAACGGCGGCACATTGCGCCATAAGCATAAGCTCGTGCTCAACACCAAAAACAGCATAATCAGCGTGAACCACGCCGAAGCATACACGTCAAACAGCCCCAAAAATTCAAAGATTTCCGTCCAAAACGCGCCAAATTTGACCACATAATTTTGCTTGGGCTGATTTTGCTGCAACACCGTGCCGACAACAGAAGCAATCGCCAACACCGAAAGCAGCGCCACCGCAAAGCGCATGGAGCTGAAAAAAGCAAACCACGGGCGGCGGATAAAAGGGATTTTGGGCGGAGACGATAAAGACATGGCAAGAATGTTTAAAAAAGGTTAAGACGGCTCAGGCAGCGATTATAGGCAGCCTGAAAAAGCAATGCAAAATACATTTCAGGCTGCCTAACGCTGTTTACCATTAGGCAGCCTGAAAAGCATAAAACGATTATTTCAAGCCTTGGATATAAGTGCTCACCGCGCGGATGTCGTCTTCGCTCATGCGCGAAGCGATGTCTTCCATGATGCTGTTGGGCGATTTGCGCTCGCCTTTGGCATACAGATGCAGTTGGTCGGCGATATAGCCCTCATGCTGCCCGCCTACGCGCGGAAAACCTGAAAACGTTGTGCCGCCCGCAGGATAGCCCGCACCCGCAGGCCCGTGGCACGACATGCACGCCGGGATGCTCTTGCCGGGCAGGCCCGAACGGAAAATGGTTTTGCCTAACTCGGGGTTGGCTTTAGGGTTGGCTTCGCCCGCTTTGGCCTGCTGCGTGGCGAAATAAGCGGCGATGTTGTGCATATCGGCTTCGCTCATGTTTTGCACGATGGGCGCCATCACCGCGGAATTGCCGGTTTTGCGCTCGCCTTTTTTGATGTCCAGCATTTGTTTGAAAATGTAATCCGAATGCTGCCCCGCGATTTTGGGATACATGGCGATGGTGCTGTTGCCATCCACCATGTGGCAGCCTGAACAAACCATAGCCGCCTGCTTGCCTTTGCTTAAATCAGGCGCTGCCGAAGCCAAGCCGCAAGCAGCAAAAATTGCCAACAGAGTTAAACGTTTCATGAAAAGTGCTCCTGAATTTTTTATATTGTGTAGCGGTTCAAAACCGAGAATCTTTCAAACGTGGTATTCTATACCAAATTCACAAATCTTTACAGCCATGAACAATCTATTCCAAAACGCCCAATTTTTCACCACCGTAAACCACTTAAAAGACCTGCCCGACACGCCCGCCGAAATCGCCTTCGTGGGGCGCAGCAATGCGGGCAAATCCAGCGCAATCAATACGTTATGCAGCCATGTGCGCTTGGCGTATGTGTCCAAAACCCCGGGGCGCACGCAGCACATCAATTTTTTTGAGCTGGCAAACGGCAACTTTATGGTGGATTTGCCCGGCTACGGCTACGCGCAAGTGCCCGAAGCCGTCCGCGCACATTGGGTGAAGCTGCTGGGCGATTATTTGCAAACGCGCAAACAGTTGATTGGCTTGGTGTTGATTATGGACGTGCGCCATCCGATGAAGCCGCTGGACATCCAAATGCTGGACTTTTTCGCGCTCACGGGCCGCCCCGTGCACATCCTGCTTTCCAAAGCCGACAAATTATCCAAAAACGAGCAAATCAAAACCCTTGCCGCCGTGCAAAAAGCCTTGAAGCCGTTTGCCGAACGGCAAAGCGTTTCGGTGCAACTATTTTCCAGCTTGAAAAAACAAGGCACGGACGAAGTCAACGAAGTGGTGGCAGGCTGGTTTGAGACTTTTCAGGCTGCCGATGCCGGGCGCGAAGAACACGATGCCACGGGCGCATAGCCTTGCCTTTGCCCGCCCGTTTTGCCAACCGAACCGCGCGCGCCGGCTTTCAGGCAGCCTAAAAATGCTTTAAAATCCGCCCCGTCATTCAACCGCAGCCTGAACCGTTTTCAGGCTGCCTTTTATTGGAAATCGGAAACTTATGAACCCCTTATTGCAAGACCTCCAAGCCCGCGGGCTGATTGCCCAAACCACCGACATCAACGAACTCTCCAAGCTGTTGGACAACGAAAAAATCGCGCTCTATTGCGGCTTTGACCCCACCGCCGATAGCTTGCACATCGGGCATTTGTTGCCCGTGTTGGTGTTGCGCCGCTTCCAAAACGCAGGGCACACGCCCGTGGCGCTGGTGGGCGGGGCAACGGGCATGATTGGCGACCCCAGCTTCAAAGCGGTAGAACGCAGCCTGAACACGCCCGAAACCGTGGCAGGCTGGGTGGAAAGCATCAAAAACCAGCTCACGCCGTTTTTAAAATTTGACAGCGAAAACCCCGCCATTATGGAAAACAACGCCAATTGGTTCGGCAGCATGAACTGCTTGGATTTTCTGCGCGACATCGGCAAGCATTTTTCCGTGAACGCCATGCTGGCAAAAGAATCGGTAAAACAACGCATTGAGCGCGAAGACCAAGGCATCTCGTTCACCGAATTTTCCTACGCGCTGCTGCAAGGCTACGACTTTGCCCAGCTCAACCTGCGCCACAACGTGCAACTGGAAATCGGCGGCTCCGACCAATGGGGCAACATCACATGGGGCACGGAAACCACCCGCCGCCTCAACCACAAAACCGTGCACGGCATGACGCTGCCGCTGGTTACCAAAGCCGACGGCACCAAATTCGGCAAAACCGAAGGCGGCGCGGTGTGGCTCAACGCCGCCAAAACCTCGCCCTACCAGTTCTACCAATTCTGGCTCAAAGTCGCCGATGCCGATGTGTATAAATTCTTGAAATATTTTACTTTCTTAACCCTAGAACAAATTGACGCGATTGAAGCGGCGGATAAAGCCAGCAGCGCCAAACCCGAAGCACAACGCATCCTCGCCGAAGAAATGACGCGCCTGATTCACGGCGAAGCCGCGCTGGAAGCCGCGCAACGCATCACGCAAAGCCTGTTTTCGGGCGACGAAAGCAGCCTCACCGAGCAGGATTACGCGCAACTGGCGCTGGACGGCTTGCCCGCGCTGCACGTTTCCCATTCAGGCAGCCTGAATGTGGTGGAAGCGTTGGTGCAAGCGGGTTTGGCAAAATCCAACAAGGAAGCGCGCGGCTTTGTGCAAAGCAACGCGGTGTTGATTAACGGCAGCCCCGCCGAAGCCAACAACCCCAACCACGCCGCCGAGAAACCCGATGATTTGTATCTGCTCACCGACGCGCACAAACGCTTTGGCAAATACACCATTATCAAACGCGGCAAGCGCAACCATGCCTTGCTGGTGTGGGCGTAATCCATCGTTGGTTTTCCGCCGCCGCTTTGATGTTTGGGCAGCCTGAAAACCGTTTGCCGTTTTCAGGCTGCCTTAGTCTGTTGAATGAATGTTCCCGCTTTCACCACCATGAACAAAATCCGCCTCCAACCCCACATCATCCTTATCGCCCTCAACGTCGCCATTTTCCTGCTGCAAGAATCGGGCTTCGATTGGCGGACAGAAGGCGCGCTATGGCAGCCTGAAAACCCGAATTACCATATCTGGCAATGGTTTACCCACATGTTTTTACACGAAAGCCTGATGCATTTGGGCTTTAATATGTTTGCGCTCGGCTCGTTTATGCCGCCGCTGCTGCGCGTGTGGACAGCCAAGCGCGTGTGGGCGTTGTATTTTGCTTCGGGCTTGGCGGGCGCGGCGGCGTATTTGCCGTTTATGGGCAGCAACGGCTCTATGCTGGGCGCATCGGGCGCGGTGTTTGGCGTGCTGGCGGCGTTTTCTGCCGTGTATCCCAAAGCGCCGCTGTCGCTGATGTTTATCCCCGTGCCCGTGCAGGCGCGTTATTTGGTGGGCGGCATGGTGTTATACGAAGTGTTCGCCCAAGTGTCGGGCGTTTCGCTGTTTGGCGACAACATCGCCCACATGGCGCACGGCGGCGGCGCGTTGATGGGCTGGGCGTTTGCTTGGCAATGGCAGCGGCAGTTGCAACGTTAAAAGGCAGCCTGAAACCTTTGCAGAACCTACAACCGATGGAGCGTCGACGGCTTGCCGACATCTTGGCAAACCAATAATGTTCTATTTCATCAGCCATTTGGCGGCGAGCCGCCACCGTTCCATTTTAGGTTTCAGCCTGAAAACGAGCGAAACGGGTTTCAGGCTGCCTATATCGCCCATGCATGCCCAATCATCATCTTGCTTCCCCCATTCAACCCGTTTTCAGGCTGCCTCTTCAACTGTTAAACCCTGTAAAGCAGCCTGAAAACACGCTATAATCGCCCCCGTTTTTCAGCCCATCAAAAGAGACAAAACCATGAATCTGCTCATCATCGACCACCCCCTCGTCCGCCACAAACTCACCCTTATGCGCGAAGCCGATTGCAGCACAGGCAAATTCCGCACGCTCACCAAAGAACTCGCCCGCCTGATGACCTACGAAGCCACGCGCGATTTTGAAACCGAACAACACGAAATCGACGGCTGGTGCGGCAAAATCCAAGGCGAGCGCATCAAAGGCAAAACCGTAACCGTGGTACCCATTTTGCGCGCAGGCTTGGGGATGCTGGATGGCGTGTTAGACCTAATCCCAGGGGCAAAAGTGAGCGTAGTCGGCTTGCAGCGCGACGAAGAAACCTTGCAGCCCGTGTCGTATTTTGAAAAATTGGTGGACAAAATGGACGAACGTCCCGCGCTGATTATTGACCCCATGCTGGCAACAGGCGGCTCTATGGTTGCCACGATTGACTTGCTCAAACAAAAAGGCTGCCGCAACATCAAAGCCCTTGTGCTGGTTGCCGCGCCCGAAGGCGTGAAAGCCGTGAACGCCGCGCATCCCGATGTGAAAATCTACACCGCCGCGCTAGACAGCCATCTCAACGAAAACGGCTACATCATCCCTGGTTTGGGCGATGCGGGCGACAAAATCTTCGGCACGAAGCATTAGCTTGCCCATTTATCCCACGCTAAGGCAGCCTGAAAACAGCAAACCCCGTTTCAGGCTGCCTCAACCGCTTTCAACATCAATCGTTTACAAAGGAACATCATGTCATTTCAAGCCAACCTCGCCCAAATGCCCAGCATCGATCACCTAAGCGGTTTAAACGTATGCGATGCCGCAGGCAACGTGGTGCACCATATCCCCGCTGCCGAAGGCAAATTAGGCAGCCTGAAAGTGTATAACGCGCTGGCCGCCGAGTTTAACGGCGAACTGAACCGCTACGCCGCCGAGCAAGGCTTGATTTGGTTCAACGAACACGTTTTGGACGCGCAAAAACACGCGGGCAAGCATCCCAACATTGACTTGCTGTTTAAAGTGCAAGACGAAAACCTCACCTACACGCTGCAACCCGTCGCCAAATAATCCGCCTGCCGCGGCAGCCCGCAAAGCGCAGCGCAGTTACGAAGCCAGACGGGGTTTGCACACGTTACGCGCCCCCCCCAACATCGCGGCCCGCCCGCCCAATCCATCATCAAAGCAAACAGAGGCGGGTTTCATATCCGCCTTTGCTGCGACTGCCCGATTTCAGGCTGCCCTCATCTTGCTGCGCCACCCGAAAGCCCCCATGAACATCCTCTTTATCGCCGACCCGCTCGCCAGCTTCAAAACCTACAAAGACACCACCTACGCCATGATGCGCGAAGCCGCCGCGCGCGGGCACACCCTATTCCACACCCTCGCCGCCCAGTTGAGCGTGCAAAACGGCAGCGTGGTTGCCCAAGCCAGCCAAATTCAATTTCTAGGCGCAAAGGACGACCACGACCACGCATGGTTTCAGGCTGCCCCCGCCCAAAGCCTCGCTTTAACCGAGTTCAACGCCATCATCATGCGCACCGACCCACCGTTTAATATGCAGTACTTTTATTCCACCCAACTGCTCACCCTCGCCGAGCAACAAGGCGCGCGCGTGTTCAACAGCGGGCAAGCCATGCGCGACTACAACGAAAAACTCGCCATTTTAAACTACCCCCAATTCACCGCCCCCACCATCGTAACCACCCGCGCCGCCAACGTGCGCCAATTCCTCGCCGAGCATGGCGACATCATCGTCAAACCACTAGACGGCATGGGCGGCATGGGCATTTTCAGGCTGCGTGAAAGCGACCCCAACATCGGCAGCATCCTAGAAACCCTGATGCAGCTAGATAGCCGCACCATCATGGCGCAACGCTACCTGCCCGCCATCGTGCATGGCGACAAACGCATTCTTATCATCGACGGCGAAGTCATCCCCTATGCCCTTGCCCGCATCCCACAAAACGGCGAAACGCGTGGCAACCTTGCCGCAGGCGGGCGTGGCGTGGCGCAAGAATTATCCGAGCGCGACCGCGAAATCGCCCAAACCCTTGCCCCGCAGCTCAAAGCGCACGGCATCTTGTTGGCAGGGCTGGATGTCATCGGCGACTGCCTCACCGAAATCAACGTAACCAGCCCCACCGGCTTCCAAGAAATCATGAAGCAAACCGGCTTTGACGTGGCCGCCCAGTTTGTGGATGCGGTGGAGCGCAATGCGCAAGCGGTGTAAACGTTTCCATTATTTTCAGGCTGCCTAATCAGCTGAGGCAGCCTGAAAACCAAATCAAGAGAAAAACCATGCAACAATATTTAGACCTCATGCGCCACGTCCTACAAAACGGCGTAACCAAATCCGACCGTACAGGCACAGGCACGCGCTCCGTATTCGGCTACCAAATGCGCTTTGACTTATCACAAGGCTTCCCCGCGCTCACCACCAAAAAACTGCACCTCAAATCCATTATCCACGAGCTGCTGTGGTTCTTATCGGGCGACACCAATATCCGCTACCTCAAAGAAAACGGCGTGCGCATTTGGGACGAATGGGCAGACGAAAACGGCGACCTCGGGCGCGTGTATGGCGCGCAATGGCGCAGTTGGCGCGGCGCAAACGGCGAAACCATAGACCAAATCCGCAACCTTGTGCAGCAAATCCAAACCAACCCCGACAGCCGCCGTCTCATCGTATCCGCATGGAACCCCGCCGAAGTGGACAGCATGGCGTTGCCCCCCTGCCACGCGCTGTTCCAGTTCTACGTTGCCAACGGCAAGCTCTCCTGCCAGCTCTACCAGCGCAGCGCCGATATTTTCCTCGGCGTGCCGTTCAACATCGCCAGCTACGCCCTGCTCACCATGATGCTCGCCCAAGTCTGCGGCTTGCAAGCGGGCGAATTCATCCACACGCTCGGCGACGCGCATTTGTATCTCAACCATTTGGAACAAGCCCAGTTGCAGCTTACGCGCGAACCGCGCCCGCTGCCCAAAATGCACATCAACCCCGATGTGCGCGACATTTTTGCCTTCCGATTCGACGATTTTGAATTGGCGGATTATGACCCGCACCCGCATATCAAAGCGCAAGTGTCGGTTTGATTGCCCCCGCGATTGAATAAAGGCAGCCTGAAAACCGGTTTTCCGTTTTCAGGCTGCCTGCGCCGCGCAGCGAAGCCGCAAACCAACCCTTCCACCCCCCCCCAAAGGACACCCCATGACAACCCCACAAAAAACTTGGTCGGGACGCTTCAACGAACCCGTATCCGAACTGGTCAAACAATACACCGGCTCCATCGGTTTTGACCAACGGCTCGCCCGATGGGACATCCAAGGCTCGCTCTCCCACGCCCAAATGCTGCACGAAGCGGGCGTGCTTTCCGCCGACGACCTTGCCGCCATCCAGCGCGGCATGGCGGAAATCGCCGCCGAAATCCAAGCAGGCAGCCTGAAATGGTCGCTCGATTTGGAAGACGTGCACATGAATATCGAACGCCGCCTCACCGACAAAATCGGCGACGCAGGCAAACGCCTGCACACAGGGCGCAGCCGCAACGACCAAGTCGCCACCGACATCCGCCTGTGGCTGCGCGACGAAATCTCCACCATCCGCCGCCTGATTAAAGACCTGCAAACCGCGCTGGTGGATTTGGCCGCTGAACACGCCGCCACCGTGATGCCGGGGTTCACCCACCTGCAAGTCGCCCAGCCCGTCAGCTTCGGGCACCATCTGCTTGCCTATGTGGAAATGCTGGGGCGCGACGACGAGCGCATGGCAGACTGCCGCCGCCGCGTGAACCGCATGCCCTTGGGTGCCGCCGCGCTGGCAGGCACAACCTTCCCCATCCGCCGCGAAACCACCGCCAAACTGCTTGATTTTGAACAAATTTGCCAAAACTCACTGGATGCCGTCTCCGACCGCGATTTCGCCATAGAGTTCACCGCTGCCGCTTCGCTGGTGATGGTGCATTTGAGCCGCCTGTCCGAAGAGCTGATTGTGTGGATGTCGCCGCGTTTCGGTTTCATTGACATCGCCGACCGCTTCTGCACGGGTTCCAGCATCATGCCGCAGAAAAAAAATCCCGATGTGCCTGAGCTCGTACGCGGCAAATCGGGGCGCGTGATTGGGCATTTGATGGGCTTGCTGATGCTGATGAAATCGCAGCCCTTGGCGTATAACAAAGACAACCAAGAAGACAAAGAGCCGCTGTTTGACACGGTAAACACGCTGGTGGACACGCTGCGGATTTACGCCGACATGATGCGCGGCATCACCGTGAAGCCCGAAAATATGCGCGCCGCCGTGCTGCAAGGCTTCGCCACCGCCACCGATTTGGCGGATTATCTGGTGAAAAAAGGCGTGCCGTTCCGCGACAGCCACGAAGTCGTTGCCCAAGCCGTGCGCCATGCCGACGCGCAAAAATGCGATCTTGCCGACTTGCCGCTGGCGGTGTTGCAAGGGTTTAGCCCATTGATTGAAAACGATGTTTACCAAATTCTCACCCCCGAAGGTAGCCTGAACGCGCGCAACCACATCGGTGGCACCGCGCCCGAACAGGTGAAGGCGCAAGTGGCGCGCTGGCGGGCGTTGCTGGCGCAATAAGTACAGATGGCGGCAGCCTGAAAACGGTTGATGGCGTGTCCATTCCCGTTTTCAGGCTGCCGCTATGTTTTCGCCCATGCCTGCTTATGGTGTTCAGGCTGCAACCTTTGCCAAACCTACGCCCAATGGAGCGGCGGCCCGCCGATGTTGCCAACCGGTAAAACCCTGTTGAATACGTCATTTCAGGTTTCAGGCTGCCTAAGGGAATACGCCCTAGGCAGCCTGAAAACGTTTGACGGCGCACCCATTGCGTTTTCAGGCTGCCGCAAACCTATCCCGCCTACCCCAGCCGCAACATCTCAATCTGCTCCAAGCTGCGCCCCAAAAACCGCTCGCCGATTGTTTGAAAGCGCAGCGGAATATCCGACACATAAAAGCGGTAATCGGGCGCGGCGGTTTGCGTGTTCAGCAAATCGGCGGTGGCAAGAGCCTGCGCGGCGGCTTCGGCGGTGGTGGTGGAGCTGTCCACCAGCTCAATGTGCGGCGCTTCCTGCTTGATAAGCGGCTTTAACAGCGGAAAATGCGTGCAGCCCAAAATCAGCGTGTCAATTTTGTCTGCCAGCAACGGGCGCAGGTATTCGCGCACGGTGAGCCGTGTTACTTCGTGTTCCAGCCAGCCTTCTTCCACCAACGGCACCAGTAAGGGCGCGGCTTGCGACAGAATGCGCGTGTCGGCGTTGCGTGCGCTGATGGCGCGGGCGTAGGCATTGCTGTTTACCGTGGTGCTGGTGGCAATCACGCCGATGTTGCCGTTGCGCGTGGTCGCCAGCGCGGCTTGTGCGCCCGCTTCAATCACGCTTAACACGGGCATATTGCCCGCCATCTGCTGCACGCGCTGATGCGCCACCGCCGCAATCGTGTTACACGCAATCACCAAGGCTTTCACTTGATTTTGCAGCAAAAAATCCACGATTTGCGCGGTAAAGGTTTCAATGGTGGAGCGCGATTTCACGCCATAGGGCACGCGCGCCGTGTCGCCAAAATAAACGATATTCTCGTTGGGCAGGCGTTCCATCAGGGCGCGGACAACGGTTAAACCGCCCACGCCCGAATCAAACACGCCGATGGGATTAGTATTCATGGTTGCACTCAAAACAAGATTTCAGGCTGCCGTAAATAGACAGAGCAAAGGCAGCCTGAAAAACAAAAACGCGCATTTTACCCGCAAAGCCGTTTTCAGGCAGCCTGAAACCCAAAGCGTGTTGATTGGCTTTTCCGCCCCGGCAAAACACCCGCACAAACCCGTGCAAAAACCAAACCGATAGCGTATCATTCAGCCATTTTTGCCGCCCGCCGCCCGTTATCAAAGCTAACACATTGATTAACAAGCGATAGAGCAAACACGCTATCCCCATTTTGCGAGACGAAACCATGAAACCCATCTATCTAGATTTTGAACAACCCATCGCCGAGCTGAACAACAAAATTGAAGAATTGCGCCTTGTGCAAGGCGATTCTGCCGTGGATATTTCCGATGAAATCAAACGTTTGCAGAAAAAAGCCGCCGATTTAACCAAATCCATTTTCGCCAAACTCACCCCCGCGCAAATCTCGCAAATCTCGCGCCATCCGCAACGCCCCTACACCCAAGACTACATCAACGCGCTGTGCACCGATTTTCAAGAGCTGCACGGCGACCGCCATTATGCCGACGACCACGCCATCATCGGCGGCGTAGCCCGTTTTAATGGGCACAGCGTGGTGGTGATTGGGCATCAAAAAGGGCGCGACACCAAAGAAAAACTGCACCGCAACTTCGGCATGCCCCGCCCCGAAGGCTACCGCAAAGCCCTGCGCCTGATGCACCTTGCCGAAAAATTCCGCATGCCCGTGCTCACCTTTGTGGACACCCCCGGCGCGTATCCGGGCATCGGCGCGGAAGAGCGCAACCAATCCGAAGCCATCGGCAAAAATCTTTACGAATTAACCAAATTGCACACCCCCGTTATCTGCACCATTATCGGCGAAGGCGGCTCGGGCGGCGCGCTGGCGATTGCGGTGGGCGATTACATCAATATGCTGCAATATTCCACCTATTCCGTGATTTCGCCCGAAGGCTGCGCGTCCATTTTGTGGAAAACCGCCGAAAAAGCCCCCGAAGCCGCCGCCGCACTGGGCATCACCGCCGACCGCCTGCACAAACTCGGCTTAGTGGATAACGTGATTAAAGAACCATTGGGCGGCGCACACCGCGATTACGCCGAGCTGATGAACACCGTGAAAACCACGCTAGAACAACAAATTACCCAAGCGCAAGGCATGCGTTTGGACGATTTACTCTCGCGCCGCTTTGACCGCATTATGAACTATGGGCAATTTATTGACAAAAACAAGTAAACCACCCAAGGCAGCCTGAAACCCAGCCGCTCCTAAAACCAAACCATGTGCAAACCCGTGTTCGCAAGATGATTGTTAATGCGGGTTTTCGGCTTGATGGGTTTTCAGGCTGCCTCACGATTGCCCGCCATCAAAGGCAGCCTGAAACAAACATCCCCCGACTGTGCCATGAATATTCTCAACCTCACCGCCCGCCCCATCACCCTAACCGATGCCGACACCAGCCGTCCCATCGCCCTCACCCTAAACCAAATCCAACAACAGCTCACCCACTACCCGCCCAGCGACTACGCATGGGGAACCGCCATCCAAACCGTTGAAGACGCGCTCTACCCGCTGCGCGACTGGCGGCAAAACACCCAGCCCCTCGCCGTCCAAGGCGCAGAATTATTGCTCACCCTGCCCCACCAAACCCATCCACACGGCGCAACCATCACGCGCGACACGCTGGAACACGCCTTTGTCGTAGTCGCAGGTTATCGCCCGCAACACAGCTTACCGTCGCTGCCGCAAACCACCGCCTTTTGCGCCGTGTTGCTGCTGTTGCGCGAATGGGCGCACCACTTGGACTACGAAACCCTGATTTTGCTCAACGAATCCCAAAAGGCAGCCTGAAAACGCAAAAGCGCGGCGATGACTTGCGGTTTAACAGCCGCCCAATCCTTTTCAGGCTGCCTCAACCATCCAATGCAGCCTGAAACCCAAAATGGAACGGCGGCGGCTCGCTGCCACAAATAACAAGTAGGGTGTGTAGCTTTGCCACGCACGCCGTTCCCAATACCACAACTCACCGCGTGCGTGCCTACGACACACACCCTACACCGCCAAATCAGATATTGTTTTATTTTGGTTCACTATAAAGCCAAAACGAAAACAGCCCATCCCCCACCAACTGCGACGTAGGGCGTGTAAACGTGTTCATGCCCTACGTTTGGCAAAGCCAAATAGCACAACGGCAACGCCCTACTTATCGTTTTATTTTACGTCCCCATAAACCCCACCCCAAAAGGCAGCCTGAAAACCCCTGCCAACCACCACCCCCACGCTTTTCAGGCTGTCTCCCCCCCACCATGAAAAAATCCCGCACACAACGCCCCCAATCCCCCCTTATCCGCCGCCTCCTCTACTTCTGGCTGCCCCTCGCCGCCCTACTGCTCGGCATGGGCTACTTCTCCCAAGCCCGCTACAACCCCGCCAAAGAAGCCAAAGCAGGGCTAGACCGCCTCAACTACTGGCGCACCCAAGCAGGCTTGCAACCCCTCGCCCCCAACCCCCAACTGCAAAAAGCCGCCCAAAACCACGCCAACTACCTCAGCCGCCACCCCGAAGGCCACAACGAAACCCAACGCAGCCACCCCAGCTACACAGGCGCAGCCCCCCAAACCCGCGCCGCCGCCGCAGGATACAGCGCAGGCGTCGCCGAAAACCTCACCATCAGCAACTTCGCCCGCTCAGGCAGAACCAGCACCGACAGCCTCATGACCGCCCTCTACCACCGCCTCGCCCTGCTCACCCCCACCCACAACGAAGCAGGCGCAGCATGGGTGCGCGGCAAATACACCGCCTTCGTCGTAGAACAAGGCAGTAGCCACGAGCGCGAACTCTGTGCCCAAGCCGACCAACTCGCCCAAAACCGCAGCCGCTACCTGCTCACCCTACCCTGCAACGGCGAACGCACCAGCATCCCACTCGACGAACTCCCCCCCGAACACCTTGCCCCCGTCAAATTCCCCATCGGCAACAACATCGACCCCAGCTACGACGGCAAAGAAAACCCCAACCCCATGCCCACCCGCAACCCCGTTGGCAACCCCGTCAGCATCGCCTTTTACGGCAACCAAGCCCCCATCACCCTACACCGCTTCACCCTACGCAGCAGCCACGGCGAAATCGCCAACCCCACCATCCTCACCGCCGCCAGCGACCCCAACCACCAACTGCAACCCAACGAATTTGCCCTCTTTGCCCCCAAGCCCCTAGACTACAACACCGAATACACCGCCCAATTCGTTTACAGCCAAAACGGCAAACAACACACCGAAACATGGACATTCCGCACCCGCAAAAAACGCCATTGGTTTGAATAACCGCGCCCCAAAGCAAAGGCAGCCTGAAAATCCTTTAACTACACTCACACCCCCACCACCATGACCCCAGAATCCCTAATCGAAGCCGCCCTGCTCACCCAAACCGAGCCCCTC
This sequence comes from Kingella oralis, assembly GCF_014054985.1. Classification (NCBI taxonomy): domain Bacteria; kingdom Pseudomonadati; phylum Pseudomonadota; class Betaproteobacteria; order Neisseriales; family Neisseriaceae; genus Kingella; species Kingella oralis. The sequence continues at coordinate 793,481 of NZ_CP059569.1, read as the reverse complement.
AGCGAAAAAGCCATGCGCGAACTCTGCACCCCGCCCCTTTCCCCCGACAAACTCATCGACGTATTAGGCAGCCTGAAAGCCCGCTGGCAAAACCGCGCCCTAGAACTCGTGTACAGCGCAGAAGGCTGGCGCTTCCAAATCACCCCCGCCGCCTACCCACAACTCGCCAGCCTCAACGACACCCGCACCCCCCACTACTCCCGCGCCGTCATGGAAACCCTCGCCATCATCGCCTACCAACAGCCCGTAACCCGCGGCGACATAGAAAACATCCGCGGCGTCAGCGTATCGCAAAACGTCATGCAAACCCTGCAAGAGCGCGGCTGGATAGAAATCATCGGACAGCGCGACAGCATCGGCAAACCCTCACTGTGGGCGACCACCGACCAATTTCTCAGCGACCTGCAACTCACCAGCCTCGCCGAACTCCCCCCGCTCACCGAGCTGGGCGAACTTATCCTGCCCGAAATCCCCGAACTGTTTAGCCCAAACGAAGAAGCCAGCAGTACAGCCGAACCCGAGCCCGTATAACCCCGCCAAGCCCCATTTTCAGGCTACCTTTCCCCTTGTTTACCAGCCATCTTTCAGGCTGCCCATTGCCTATTTTTCGCCCGCGCAGGCGTTTCGCCGCCTACCACGAGCAGGGGCAAGCCCCTGCACCCCGCGCAACATCAACCGTTTAAGCAACCCATCACCCACCACGATGGAATAACCAACACAAGCGCAGCTTATTCAAACGCGCGATTTTGGCGACAGCCGTCGCCGTTCCATTTTCAGGCTGCCTCATTCTGCACACAAAAGGCAGCCTGAAACCTTTGCAAAACCTGCAACCAATGGAGCGTCGGCGGCTCGCCGACATCTTGGCAACCAGCAAAGTTTGTTTAATTCGCCATTTCGCAACAAGCCCTCCTACACCATTTTCAGGCTGCCCCATTATGCAAACAAAGGCAGCCTGAAAAACAAAACCGTTTGGTATTGCGCCAAACGGTTTTTTTACTGGATAGATTGGCTTTCAGGCTGCCTAACGCTTCACAACTGCTTGATACTACTGCCCTCTCCCCTACGTCCAGCCGAACGCAGCATTTTTTTTTCGGGAAAAAGCGTGCGCTTGTCCGACGACGCGCGTAGCGCGGCTAGTTCGCACGCGCCGAAAAAAGGATGCAGCCTTCGGAAAGTTTGGCGTGCCAAACCTGCACGTCAGGGTCGCCTTTCTTTTGCTTTGAACCTGTGTTCATTATCCGCGTGAATAGATTTTGCGGCATAAAAGCATGGATACAAGGCGCAAAGCGCAGCAAGGTTGGATACCTTGCGAGCATTTGCAACGCAGTAGCCATGTTTTTAGGACGCGAAAGCTATCGCGTGGATGATGAATACAGGTTCACACTTTGGCGAAGCAAAGAAAAGTAAGTGCCCCGTCGGCACGAGACGCATGGTTAAAATCACACCCAAAGCTAACCACAAAGCACAAACCATTTTCAGGCTGCCTCATTCTGCACACAAAAAGCAGCCTGAAAACGCATCTCAACACATTTTCAGGCTGCCTCAACCACCTCCATCACTTAAACAGCAACATCAACACCAACACCAGCGCAATCACCCCCAGCCAAAAATTCTGCCGCCGCTGACTGTGAATCAAATGCAGCGTTGCCTGCCGCATTTCATCCTGTTTTTTCTCGTCCACCAGCGCGGCAACTTTGCGCGGCAGGCTGGGCAGAATTTCCGCCCAATCAGGGGCTTCGTCCTTCAAATTTTTCAGCAGCGCGCGCACGCCAATTTGGCTGTCCATCCATTTCACCAAAAACGGTTTTGCCGTTTTCCATAAGTCTAAATCGGGGTCTAGCTGTCGCCCCAAGCCTTCAATGTTTAACAGCGTTTTTTGCAGCAACACGAGCTGCGGCTGAATTTCCACATTAAAACGGCGGCTGGTTTCAAACAGGCGCATCAACACCATGCCAAACGAAATCTGCGACAGCGGCTTGTTAAAAATCGGCTCGCACACCGTGCGCACCGCCGCTTCCAAATCTTCCGCCCGCGTATCAGGCGGCACCCAGCCGCTTTCAATGTGCGCCGTTGCCACTCGATGATAATCGCGGTTAAAAAACGCCAAAAAGTTAATCGCCAGATAACGCTTGTCATACTCCGTCAGGCTGCCCACGATGCCGAAATCCAGCGCGATATACCGCCCGTCTGCCGCCACCAAAATATTACCGGGGTGCATATCGGCGTGGAAAAAGCCGTTGTTGAACACCTGCGTGAAAAAAATCTCCACGCCGTAACGCGCCAGCTGTTTCAAATCGATGCCCTGCGCTTTCAGGCTGCCGATATCCGAAATCGGCGTGCCGTCCATCCATTCAATCGTCAGTACCTCGCGGCTGCAATAATCAAAAAACACCTGCGGCACAATCAACTTATCGCTGTCGGCAAACTGCCGCCCCAGCTGGCTGGCGTTCGCCGCCTCGCGCATCAAATCCAGTTCATCGTGCAAATATTTGTCAAACTCCGCCACCACCTCGCGCGGCTTCAAGCGCTTGCCATCGGCAAACACGCGCTCAATCCACGTCGCCGCAAAGCGCATCAACGCCAAGTCCTGTTCAATCACGCCCAGCAAATTGGGGCGCAACACCTTCACCGCCACCGCTTCGCCGCTAAACAGCCGCGCCCGATGCACCTGCGCAATGGACGCGCTTGCCACAGGCTCGTCGCCAAATTCTGCATACAATTCATCAATTTGCCGCCCCAGCGACGCTTCAATCTGCTGGCGCGACAACGCTGCAGCAAACGGCGGCACTTTATCCTGCAACTTCGCCAGCTCCGCCGCGTAATCAGGCGGCAGCAAATCGGGGCGCGTGGACAGCACCTGCCCCAGCTTCACAAAAATCGGCCCTAGGCTTTCCAACGCCAAGCGCAGCCGCACAGGCAATGGCTCGCCCGCAAACTGCTGCGATTTGGGCAGCCGCAACGCCAGTTTTTGCAACCAGCGCAAGCGAATATGCGGCGTAACCATATCGGCCAAACCATAGCGATACAGCGTTTTCAGGATAACGGCGGGGCGGGAAAACCATTTCATAGCGGGCAATCGTAAACAGTGAACAAGAAAACGCGATTATAAAGGTTTTGCGGCGGCGAGATGGTTTTCAGGCTGCCTATCCATCCCCGAATAGGCAGCCTGAAAATCAACTTCACACTACTGGCTCAACACATCCACGCCTTTGGGCGGAGTAAACGTAAACGCGCCGCGCGATAAATGGGCGTTGGTGTTCACGCCGCCAAAGCTGATGCTGGTTTGGTTGCCGAAGCTGTCTTTCAGCTCCATCGCCGCCAGCGTGTCGCCTTTAAAGCCGATGCGGATAAATTGATAGCCCGCGTTGTTTTTCTTCGGTGTGGCGAGCACATAATCCACGCCGTTTTTGCTGCCGTCTTCTTTAAGCGAATAGCTGGCATCCAGCGCGGTTTTGTTAGACAAAATAGCCGCGGGGCTGTCGCCAATGGCTTGGTTTTGGTCGGACTTGGTAACTTGTTTTAATTCAATATCATACAACCAAATGGTTTTGCCATCGCCCACAATGGTTTGCTGATAAGGCTTGGTGTATTCCCAGCGGAACAGCCCTGGCCGCAAGATTTTGAAACTGCCCGAGCTGATTTGCGTTTTCTTTTTGCTGCGCACGGTTTGCGTGAACGAGCCGCTGATGCCGTCTGCATCGTCGTTAAACTTTTTCAGCGCATCAATCGCGCCCGCTTGGGCTTGAGCGGCAAACGCGGTGAACAAGGCAGCGGCAAATAGGGTTTTCCAAGTTTTCATCATTTAGTCCTTATAGTAGTTGCGTTACAATACAAGAACCTGCATTCAATTTGCAGGTTCTAACAAGCAGCGCGGATATTAGATACTTTCAGGCAGCCTGAAAAGCCTTTCACGCTGTGTAAAATGCATGATGCGCGATAACCCATTCAATCCAAACAACAAAATTCATTTTGGTTTACCCAATTTTAAATCATGACTCATTTTTATACGCAACTGGAACACGCTCTGCGCGAAACCAACCCCACGCGCAAATGCAAGCAAACGCTGGCGTTGTATCAACAATATCAAACAGGCAGCCTGAAAATCGTGAACGACAGCCCTGTGCACGATATTCAAATCGCAGGCCGCCCCGCGCGCCCCGAGCTGGTACCTGCCACGGCGGTGGACAAGCGCAAAACCAGCACCGCCGAAGGCTACGCGGCGATGTTGCACGCGATTGCCCACATTGAATTTAACGCGATTAACCTTGCGCTGGATGCGGTGTATCGTTTTCGCACGCTGCCTGCGCCGTTTGCTGAAAACTGGCTGCAAGTGGCAAAGGAAGAATGCGAACATTTTGCGCTGATGCGCGCACGGCTGAACGCGCATGGCTACGACTACGGCGACTTCACCGCGCACGCGCATTTGTGGGACATGGCATACAAAACGGCGTATGACCCTTTGCTGCGGATGGCGTTGGTGCCGCGCGTGCTGGAAGCGCGTGGGCTGGATGTTACCCCCGCCATTCGCGCCAAGGTGGCGCAGCGCGGCGATGATGAAACTTGCGCGGTGCTGGATATTATTTACCGCGACGAGGTAGGACATGTGCGCTTTGGCAACCATTGGTATCAACACCTTTGCCGCGAGCGCAATCTTGACCCGCAAGAGCTGTTCCGCCGCTTGCTGCGCCGCTACGATATGTTTATTTTTCGCGGGCACGTTAATCTGGAAGCGCGGGAGCAGGCGGGGTTTAGTGCGTTTGAACTGGCGATGTTGGAACATTTTGAGGCGAGTTTGAAGGTGTAGCACACGCTATTCAACAATAGGAAATAGATAAAATGAATACAGAGAAAATAACATTTAATGTTATGGTTATGGATTTAAACATATTGGAACAAGCAGTAAAGGAGTATAACGAAAGCCCTCACGCTCATGTTTATTTTGAAATTATTTCTGAAATTGAAGATGAATTGAATCTTGCAACTATTCAAGCCAGCGAAAATAACATTGATGAGGTGTTTAGGCTGGGTTATAGATTAGCCGTTCTTGAAAACGATTTACGCGACAAAGGCGAGTTTGATTTCTAAAAGGCAGCCTGAAAATGCCCCAACCCTTCTACATCGCCGCAGGCGCAATCATCGGCGCGCTTATCCGCTGGCAGCTTGCCGCATGGTTCAACCCAAGCTGGGCAGCATTGCCGCTGGGCACGCTGCTCGCCAACCTGATTGGCTGCTTCGCCATCGGTGCTGCTCTCGCGCTCAATCTGCCCACCAACATCAAACTATTCCTAATCACAGGCTTGCTCGGCAGCTTGACCACGTTTTCCACCTTTGCCGCCGAATTGGTGCAACTGAGCCAACGCCAGCAATGGCACAATTTGCTTACTGCGCTGCTGCTGCATTTGGGCGGCGGCGTGGGCGCGGTGGTATTGGGCGCGTGGCTGGTGGGCAAGCTGGCGCGATAATTACGCAATAGCCTGTTTGGTTCAACGCAAAGGCAGCCTGAAAACAGAAAAACCGTTTTCAGGCTGCCTTTATTGGCGTTAATAGCCATGTTTACATCGCGCCGTAATTCGCCCCGCCCCCGCCTTCGGGGCAAGTCCATTCAATGTTTTGCGTGGGGTCTTTAATGTCGCAGGTTTTGCAGTGCACGCAGTTTGCCGCGTTAATCTGCAACCGCGCCGCGCCGCCCTTTTGCACGATTTCATACACACCAGCGGGGCAATAGCGCGTTTCGGGCGAGGCGTATTCCGCCGCGTTCACATCCAGCATCAGGCGCGGATGGCGCAGGCGCAGATGCACGGGCTGGTTTTCTTCATGCGCCACGTTCGCCAGCTGCACGCTGCTGAGTCGGTCAAACGTAATCTTGCCGTCGGGCTTCGGATAATCAATCGGCTGGCAGGCGGCGGCTTTTTTCAGGCTGCCGTGGTCGGTGCCGTGGTGCTTAATCGTCCACGGCGCGCGCCCTTTGAGCAGGTAAAACTCCAAGCCCGAATAAATCATCGCGGGAATTAAGCCCCATTTAAACGCGGGGCGGATATTGCGCGCCTGATGCAATTCTTGATACAGCCAACTGTTTTGAAACAATTTTTCGTATTCATCGGCTTGTTTACCGCTTTCAGGCTGCCTATCGCCCAAATCGTCCAACAAGGGGAAAATAGCTTCTGCCGCCAGCATTGCCGATTTCATCGCCGCGTGCGAGCCCTTAATGCGCGGTACATTCAAAAAACCCGCGCAATCGCCAATCAACGCGCCGCCTGCAAACGCCAAATGCGGCAAACTCTGCAAACCGCCTTCCACCAACGCCCGCGCTCCATACGCCACGCGCCGCCCGCCTTCCAGCATTTTGCGGATGGCAGGATGCAGCTTCCAGCGTTGCAATTCTTCAAAGGGCGAGAGATAGGGATTGGCGTAATCCAGCCCAATCACCATGCCCAGCGCAATTTGGTTGTTGTCCAGATGGTAAACAAACGCGCCGCCATAAGTGCGCTGATCCAGCGGATAACCCACCGTGTGCTGCACGCGCCCCGCGTGGCATTGCTCGGGCGACACTTCCCATATCTCTTTGATGCCCAAGCCATAAGTTTGCGGCTGGCAATCGCGGTTTAGCGCAAATTGCGCCATCACTTGCTGCGTGAGCGAGCCGCGCGCGCCCTCGGCAAACAGCGTTTGCTGCGCGTGCAATTCCATGCCCGCTTGGAAATTTGCCGTGGGCGCGCCGTCTTTGCCCACGCCCATATCGCCCGTTGCCACGCCTTTGATGCTGCCGTCGGCGTGGAACAGCAATTCGGTTGCGGCAAAGCCCGCGTAAATTTCCACGCCCAAGCCTTCCGCCTGCTCTGCTAGCCAGCGGCACAGCTGCCCCAAGCTGATGATGTAGTTGCCGTGGTTATCAAAATTTGGCGTAACAGGCAGCCTGAAAGATTGCTCGGTGGTTAAAAACAACACTTCGTCTTCGGTAACGGCACGCGAAAGCGGCGCATTCAGCTCGCGCCAATTGGGCAATAATTCATTCAGCGCAATCGGGTCAAACACCGCGCCCGACACAATATGCGCGCCCACTTCGCTGCCCTTTTCCAGCACGCACACGCTGATGTCGCGCCCAGCATCCGCCGCCAGCTGCTTCAATTTAATCGCGGCAGACAAGCCCGCTACACCCGCGCCCACAATTACCACATCGTATTGCATCGCATCGCGTTCAGTTTGGTTCATGGTTGGATTCCTTGTTGATTATGTTTTTTCAGGCTGCCTTTGCGCCGCATTCCAAGCGCGGCATGGTTTTATTTTGGATAACGGCAGCACAAATTGAATAAAACAGATTTCAGGCTGCCTTATTACGGATTAGGGCAGCCTGAATGGTTGGTTATGATGGGCGCGATTTTAACATTTTTTACCGCCGCCAACCTTTATGCCCGCGCCAAATACTGCCAAAATACGCCGTTTTTTTAACCCAAGCGCACATCATCATGAACAAAATCGCCTTATTGCTCTGCGCCGCCCTGCTCGCCGCCTGCGCCGCGCCCACGCCACACAAAACCAGCCACCACAAACCGCGCAACAGCAGCAAAACCAGCCGCCCCGCCACCCCCGCCATCAGCGAAGTGGACACGCTCGGGCTCTTGCTGCAAGCCGAACAAAACACATCAGGCAAAACCCGCAGCGTGTTATACGAAGCCCGCCGCGCCACCTTAGACCACGGCACCGTTGTGCGCGGCAGCTGCTGGGACTACCTTGACCACATCTTCACCAAAGCGGGCGTGCCGCGCATCCTGCGTCAAACCGCCTACCAAAGCAAAAAATCCGGCCCCTACGCCGCGCCCAACCAAATCCGCGCAGGCGATTGGCTGTATTACATCAACTACGACTACCACAACATAGAACACAGCGGTCTGTTTATCGGCTGGACGGACTACGCCAAAAAACAAGCGCTGGTGTTGAGCTATGCCGGCAGCGGGCGCAACGAAGCCGCGCGGTATAAAATTTACGATTTGTCGGGCGTTTACCAGATAACACGCGCGCAGTAAGCCGTATCCGCCATCCAATCACCAAAAGGCAGCCTGAAAACGGGTTTAACCGCTTTCAGGCTGCCTTTTTTGTTGCGCCCGATCTGACTTTGGCGGCATGGCATGGTGGCATCGCGTTGCCCAATCGCGCAGCGCATGATTGGAAAGCCGCCGACACCTTATCCGCCATTAGCCGCCAAGAAGCCCCGCAACGTTTTCAGGCTGCCTTTGCGCCGCGCATCAATTCGCTCAACGCCCAGCGCGGCTTCACGTCAAACGCGCCCGCGGCTTGGGCAGCCTGAATGCCGTGTTGCAAGCGCATCGCGCCGGCAAAGGCAATCATCGCGCCGTTGTCGGTGCAAAAGGCGAGCGGCGGGAAATAGGTGCGCACGGCTTCGGGCGCGGCTTTGGGGTGCGATTGGACTTTCAGGCTGCCTAAGGTTTCGCGCAGTTTCCAGTTTGCGCCCACGCCGCCTGCCACCACCAAACGGCGAAAGCCTGTTTGCAGCAGCGCGGTTTGCGCTTTGGCGGCAAGCACGTCCACCACCGCATCTTGAAAGGCGCGGCAGATGTCGTTGCGCGTGGCTTCGGGCAGCGGTGCATCATCGGGCAAGCCGAGTTCGGCGCTGGTTTTTTCTACGGCGGTTAAGATGGCGGTTTTTAAGCCTGAAAAGCTCATTTGCAGGTCTTTGGAATGCAGCATGGGGCGGGGGAAATGGAATTTTTCAGGCTGCCCCAGCTTGGCAAGCTGCGATAATTCTGCGCCTGCGGGATAGCGCAAACCCAATAGTTTTCCTGTTTTATCAAAGGCTTCGCCTACGGCATCGTCCACCGTTTCGCCCAAGAGTTCGTAATCACCAAAGCCGCGCACCGCCATAAATTGCGTATGCCCGCCCGACACCAAGAGCGCTACAAACGGAAACGCGGGCTTATCCTCCGCCAGCAGCGGCGAGAGCAGATGCCCTTCCAAATGATGCACGGGCAGCACGGGCTTGCCCAGCGCGAGTGCCAAGCCGTTGGCATACGCCGCGCCCGCCAGCAACGCGCCGCCCAAGCCCGGCCCTTGCGTGTAGGCGATGGCATCGATGTCGGCGTAATCGGCGTGGGCTTCGCCTAGCGCGGCTTGGGTGAGCGGCACTAGGCGGCGGATGTGGTCGCGGCTGGCAAGCTCGGGCACAACGCCGCCGTATTCGGCGTGCATCGCCATTTGCGTGTGCAGTTGGTTGGCAACGAGGCCGCGCTCGGTGTCATAGAGCGCGATGCCTGTTTCGTCGCAGGAGGATTCGATTCCGAGGATAAGCATGGTGGGGTCTTTCGTGTAGCGTGTTTCAGGCTGCCTTGGGAGATGCGGCAGCCTGAAAATGAAACAAGGTTGGTTGGCTGATGGCGGGGCAACGATTTCAGGCTGCCGTTGGCGGGCGTTTGGGCAGCCTGAAAATGGAAGGGCGCGGCGGCTTGGATGGCGGCGGTTATCGTGGCAATTATTTAGGTTGCGATGCATGACGTTGTTTTTCCATGTGCTGCCGTTCAAGGTGTTGGCGCAAATCAAACGGCTTGGGTTCGTTTATCCATGCAAAAACGTGATACCACATCACCGCCGCGCCAAACAGGCTGACCGCATAAAAAAGCACGCTGTGATTGTGTTCGTTGAGCCACAGCAGGACAAAGCCGTAAACCGCCGCAAAGCCCAAGCAGGCAAACAGGCGGGACCAGCTAAAATCATCAATCAAGATGGCAACAGCAAAAAAAGCCGCGAAAAGATTAAACCTGAGAATAATCGTGTCCATTTTGTCGCTCCTTGTTTGCCAAAGGCAGCCTGAAACCCATGGGGCGCGGCAAGCATGTTTACCCTTTCAGGCTGCCTATCCGCCGCATCCGTCTGAACATCATCCCGCCCAAAAGCAGCCTGAAACGCCGCCCTACTGATTCTTCCGAATCCACCCCAGCCATTTCTCAAACAATTCAGGCTGCACCGCCGCCACCGCCGAGCGTTTAAACGCGTGCAAGCCGCTCCAAAATTCGTCGCCTTCCAGCGTTGCCAGCAAGCCGCCCGCTTCTTCCAAAATCAACGCGCCTGCCGCGTAGTCCCACAAATTCTGCCCGCCGTGCACATACACATCCAGCCGCCCCGCCGCCAAATAGCACCAATCCAACGTGCTGCTGCCCAAGCAGCGCAGCGTGCCAAACGGCGCAAAATGGTTGATGCTGTTCGCCAGCCTTGCCGAGCGCAAGCGTTTCACATCCACGCCCGCCAAGGCTTCGTGCAGTTTTTTTGGCGCACAGCGCAGCGGCAAGCGCGTATCGTTTAAAAACGCCCCGCCGCCGCGTTCTGCCGAAAACAGCTCGCCGCTAACCGGATTGAAAATCGCGCCCAGCTGCGCCCGCCCCTGCGCCACATAAGCCACCGACACGGCAAAATGCGGCAGCCCGTTCACAAAATTGTTTGTGCCATCAATCGGGTCAATCACCCACAAGCCCGAATGCGCGTGCTGCGCCCACAAAGCCTGCTGCTCGGCGGCGGCCATTTCCTCGCCCAACACCGGCGCAGCAATGATTTGTGGCAGCCTGAAAACCAATTTCGCCTGCGCCGCCAAATCCGCCTGCGACAACACGCTGCCGTCTTCCTTTCGCGCACTTTGCACACGCAAAAAATACGGCATGATTTCGTTTGCCGCCACCTCGCGGATTAAGTCGTGCAACAAGTTCATCGGTTTCATAGCGGCTTTTGGTAAAATGCAGGGAACGCAATTTTAACATATCCTTACGTTATGCCACGCTTCTATCTCCCCGCCCCCCTAGCTCCGCACACCACGTTTAGCCTGCCCGATAACATCGTGCGCCACATCCACGTTTTGCGGCTTAACGCAGGCGACAACATCACCCTATTCAACGGCACGGGCAGCGATTTTGACGCCACCTTGCAAGAAATCGGCAAACGCCACGCCGAGTGCCACATCACCGCCCAAAGGCAGCCTGAAAACGAAAGCGCCCTAAACATCACGCTGGTGCAAGCCGTTTCCAGCGGCGAGCGCATGGATTTCACCCTGCAAAAAAGCGTGGAACTGGGCGTGCGCGCCATCCAGCCCATGATTAGCGAACGCTGCGTGGTGCGGCTTAGCGGCGATCGAGCCGACAAGCGCGTGCAACGCTGGCAAGACATCGTCATCGCCGCCTGCGAACAAAGCGGGCGCAGCATCGTGCCGACTGTGTTGCCGATTGTGTCGTTTAGCGACTATCTGCGCCAAATGCCACCAGAATTGCACCTGATGATGAGCCTGCGCCGCGCCCAAGCCCTGCGCGACATCGCCCCCGTGTCGCAATCGCTGCGCCTGATGATAGGTCCCGAAGGCGGCTGGACACCTGCCGAAGAACAAGCCGCGCTGGATGCAGGCGTGCAAACCATCACGCTGGGCAAACGCGTATTGCGCACCGAAACGGCGGCGATGGCGGCGATGGCGGCGATGCAAGTGTTGTGGGGGGATTTTTGAAACGGGTGAGATTGGATTTTAGCTTCGCTGAAACTCGCTTCGCTCGTTTTCAGGCTGCTTAATCGGCGGGCAATGTTTATGTTCATCCATCGCGCCGAACGTGTTTCAGGCTGCCTTGTTGTGCAAACAATGGGCAGCCTGAAAGAAAATAAACGAATAGTAGGCTGGGCATGAATGCCCGACCTAATCATCTCTCCCAGTTTAATCGGGAGCGTAAGGGTTTCTAAATTTATAATGCGGTTCGTTCTGGGGAAAACATCCATCATGCCCGCTGCGAATACCAAGCAATCTAGACGGACTTATCCAAGAAGCCTCATTTGAAGGCATCCAAGTATATTTATATAGTGCAGTTTTGGCTTCCCAATCATAGTAAAGAATGCTATTTAACTTTGTGTAACTATTAAAGTTATTATATGAATAATAAATTAAAACTCGCTTATAGGTTACATCATGTAAATTATATCTAACCCCTCCAAAAATTAGATAATCGGGATATTTTTGTCGTTCTTCCTTAGATATGTCATACAAAACAGATTTAGTTCCATATTTGGCAAGTTCTGCCAAAGCATCGCGCCCACCTATCATTTCAACCCATTTTTCATACGGCACATAAACGGTTACTTTGGCTTGCTTGCAGGCTTCTTTGCCTGCTAAATAAACTTTATAACCGTCAATAACCATATATAACCACCAGATACCAAATGTCAGCATAAAGCCGATAAAGGCAGTAATGCGTGCGGCTCCTTTATCTTTGATACGAATTAACGGCAAAAATGTAGCAAGGCAAACAATGATGAACCACAAAGCCAAACAGAACAAAATGGCAAAACCTAGCATGATTTTCTCCTATTGGATTGAATAGTTTTGTAAACAAGTAAGTAGGTAGCATTTTGCCCAACGTTTTTAAATTGCTCAATATTTTTCGGGCATCAATGCCCAACCTACTTACTTCGGTTAGCATCATTTATCTGCGCCCAACTTTATTTCAGGCTGCCTTTGGAATGCTGGCACGCGGGCGCAAATATTGGGCAGCCTGAAACCATCATCCGCGCCCCCTACGGCTTGCTGGCAAGCCGTGCGCTGGCTTAAATCATCGGCAGCCTGAAATCTAAAATGGAACGGCGACGGCTCGTCGCCAAAATCGTGCATTGAATAATCTGTGTGCTTGTATTTGGTACAAATGTCGGCGAGCCGCCGACGCGCCATCGGTTGTCGGTTTTGCCAAGATTTCAGTCTAAAAAACAAAAAGCAGCCTGAAAACAGTTCTACCCATTTTCAGGCTGCCTTTAAGCGACTTCAATCAATCCAATTTCTTAAAGTGGCGACGGCGTTCCAGCTCGCTCAAATAACGCTTACGCAAGCGGATGGATTGCGGCGTAATCTCCACCAGCTCATCATCGTCAATAAACTCCACCGCGCCTTCCAGCGTCAATTTAATCGGCGGCGTTAAGCGCACCGCTTCATCCGTGCCGCTGGCGCGCACGTTGGTGAGTTTTTTGCCTTTGAGCGGGTTCACCACCAAATCGTTGTCGCGGCTGTGGATGCCGATAATCATGCCCTCGTAAATCTTATCGTTGGGCGACACAAACATCCGCCCGCGGTCTTCCAGATTCCACAGCGCATAAGCCACCGCTTCGCCCTGCTCCTGCGACACCAGCACGCCATTGTGGCGGCCGGGCATATCGGGTTTAACGGGCGCGTAATCGTCAAACACATGGCTCATCAGGCCTGTGCCGCGCGTCAGCGTCATAAATTCGCCTTGGAAGCCAATCAAACCGCGCGCGGGGATATGGTATTCCAAGCGGGTGCGCCCGTTGCCATCGCTTTCCATATTGGTCAATTCGCCACGGCGGCGACCCAATTCCTCCATCACCGCGCCTTGGTTTTCATCGGGCACATCCACGGTTAAATTTTCATATGGCTCGCATTTTTGCCCGTCAATCTCACGGAACACCACGCGCGGCTTGCCCACTGCCAATTCAAAGCCCTCGCGGCGCATATTTTCCAGCAAAATGGTTAAATGCAACTCGCCGCGCCCCGACACGCGGAACACGTCGGCATCCGCCGTGTCTTCCACGCGCAGGGCAACGTTGGTGAGCAATTCGCGCGTTAAACGATCGCGGATTTGGCGGCTGGTAACAAATTTGCCTTCCGTGCCCGCCAATGGCGACGTGTTCACCATAAAGTCCATGGTCAAAGTCGGCTCGTCCACGCTCAACATCGGCACGCCCACGGGGTTTTCTTTGTCGCAAATGGTGACGCCGATGCCGATTTCGTCAATGCCCGAAATAATCACGATGTCGCCCGCTTCGGCTTCCTCTTGCGGCACGCGCTCCAAGCCTTTGAAGCCAAGCAGTTGATTGATGCGCCCTGTGGCGATTTGGGTTTCGTGGTTCATCACGGCAACTTGCATCCCTGGGCGGATTTTGCCGTTCAAAATGCGACCGATGCCAAGGCGACCGGTGTAGTTGTCGTAATCCAGCTGCGAAATTTGCAGTTGCAGGGGGGCGTTGGCATCGCCGCTTGGCTCGGGCGTATGTTTCAAAATGGTTTCAAACAGCACGCGCATATCGGTTTCGCTGCCGTCTTCTTCCAAACGGGCAAAGCCACTCAAACCCGATGCGTACACAATCGGGAAATCCAGTTGCTCATCGCTTGCGCCCAAGCTGTCAAACAATTCAAAGGTTTGGTCAATCACCCAGCTGGCGCGGGCGGAAGGTTTGTCAATTTTGTTGATGACCACAATCGGGCGCAAACCCAGCGCAAGGGCTTTTTTGGTAACGAAGCGGGTTTGCGGCATCGGGCCTTCTTGCGCGTCCACCAGCAGCACCACGCAGTCCACCATGCCGAGTACGCGCTCCACTTCGCCGCCAAAATCGGCGTGACCCGGGGTATCGACGATGTTGATGTGGTAGCCGTTGTATTCGATGGCGGTGTTTTTGGCGAGAATGGTGATACCGCGCTCTTTTTCTAGGTCGTTGCTGTCCATCACGCGCTCTTCTACTTGCTGATTGGCGCGGAATGTGCCTGATTGACGCAAAAGTTGGTCAACAAGGGTGGTTTTGCCGTGGTCCACGTGGGCGATGATGGCGATGTTGCGGATGTTTTTCATGGCGATTGTTTTGCCTTTTTGATTGGTTTGTACTGGTTTACCAAAACAAAAGCCGCTTGGGGGCGGTGTTTGCGTAAACGAGAGGGTTGAAATAAGAAAACCGCGCATTGTAGCACGATTGTGGTTTTCAGGCTGCCTTTGCGTGCGCTCGGATGGCTAAGGCAGCCTGAAAAAAGGGAAGCGGGGTTTCAGGCTGCCGAAATATGGAACGGCTCGCCGCCATGCGTTTTCAGGCTGCCTTCACTATAAACATAAACGCATGACAAACCTAAATACATGGCGCGAACGGTAAGGCAGCCTGAAAATGCGTTCCTCCGCTTTCAGGCTGCCTTTTATTATTTGCCTTCTTCCGCCTCTTCGGGCTTTTCATAATCCATCAGCGACAAACCGTCCAGCGAGCCGTCTTCGCCCGCCGTGCCGTTTTTCTTGCTGTTCAGCTTGATTTGCAAGCGCAAGTCGTTTTCCGAATCGGCGTTGCGCAGCGCGTCTTCGTAGGAAATCATGTCGGCTTCGTATAGGTCAAACAGGGCTTGGTCAAAGGTTTGCATGCCGATGTCGCGCGATTTTGCCATGATGTCTTTGATGCCGTGCACCTCGCCGTGCAAAATCAGCTCCGAAATCAAGGGCGAATTGAGCAAAATTTCCACCGCCGCGCTGCGCCCTTTGCCCGTTTTGCGCGGAATCAGGCGTTGCGAAATAAAGCCTTTCAAGTTGAGCGACAAATCGGTCAAAAGCTGGGTGCGGCGCTCTTCGGGGAAGAAGTTGATGATGCGGTCAAGCGCTTGGTTGGAATTATTGGCGTGCAGCGTTGCCATGCACAAATGCCCCGTTTCGGCAAACGCCAGCGCGTAGTCCATCGTTTCGCGGTCGCGGATTTCACCAATCAAAATCACATCGGGGGCTTGGCGCAAGGTGTTTTTCAGCGCGGCAAACCAGTTTTGCGTGTCCACGCCCACTTCGCGCTGCGAAATAATGCAGTTTTTGTGCGGGTGCACATATTCAATCGGGTCTTCAATGGTGATGATGTGTCCGTTGCTGTTTTCGTTGCGGTAGTCAATCATCGCCGCGAGCGAGGTGGATTTGCCCGAGCCTGTGCCGCCCACAAAAATCACCAAGCCGCGTTTTTCCATCACCACGTCTTTTAACACGGGCGGCAGTTTCAAATCGTCAAATTTGGGAATATCGCTGGTAATCACACGGCAAACCAACGTTGCCGCGCCGCGTTGAATCATGGCGTTAATCCGAAAGCGCGACACGCCCGCCAAGCTGATGGCGAAGTTGCATTCGTTGGTTTCGGCAAATTCGATGGCTTGTTTTTCGTCCATAATGGAGCGGGCGATTTGCGCGGTGTGCTCGGCGGATAGCGGTTTGTCGCTTAATTTGGTTACTTTTCCGTCCAGCTTCATGGCGGGCGGATAGCCTGCGGTGATGAATAAATCCGAACCTTTGTTTTTCACCATGTGGGTCAACAGGTTATGGATAAATTTCTTCATTTCTTCGTTTACGGGGGCGATGGTGGTTGTCATGGTTTCTCGCGTTATGTCGGGTTAAAAAATGTGAATTTTAGCGATTTTAGAACCTGTGTTCACTATTTTCATCGGTAGATTTGATGACATAAAAGCGCGGATACAAGGCAAAAAGCGCAGCAAGGTTGAACACCTTGCGAGCATTTTTAACGCAGTAGCCGCGTTTTTAGGGCATGAAAGATGCCTATGAAAAGAGTGAATACAAGGTTCTTAGTAGCATTTGTCGTGCCAAAGTACCACGCTTTTATTTGTGTTTGTAACAAAGTTTCGCGCTTTAAAATTCTAATAAAATAACTTTTTTCAAACTATTGTGTGTTAAGTTTCGTTGATTTAAGATAATGGTTGAATAATAAAAATAAAGCGAAATACAGCTTCACAAGTTTTTTGGCTTTATTTGAGTAAGGAAACCATGCTATGCAACAAGCGGTTGTGTTAGACAAAATCGATTTAAAAATCCTGCAAGTGCTACAAGAAAACGGGCGGTTGAGCAATGTGGAATTGTCAGAGCGGGTTGCGCTGTCGCCATCGCCTTGTTTGCGCCGTTTGAAACAGCTTGAAGACAACGGCATCATCCGCCGCTATGCCGCGCTTTTGTCGCCCATGTCGCTGGGTTTGGGCTTGCAAGTGATGATTCGCGTAACCACCGACAAATCGGCGCAGGCGCGCGGTGAATTTGAGGGCGCGGTGCGGACGTGGACGGAAGTGTTAAGCTGCTTTGCGCTCACGGGCGAATCGGATTATCTGCTGCACGCCTTTTTCACCAACATGGATGCATTTTCGCATTTTGTGCTGGATGTGTTGCTTTCGCACAATTGCGTGTTGGATGCCAAATCAAGCTTTGTTTTAAAAGAGATTAAAAGCACCACCGCGCTGCCGCTGGGGCATTTGGCATAATGGCGGCACGGGCGTTTTCAGGCTGCCTTAAAGGCGGGCAAACTGTGTATAATTGCGCCATTGCATTGTTTGACAGCCTGAAATCATGTTAATCGCGCTCAACAAACCCTATGGCTATATCTGCCAATTTTCGCCACACGAAAAACACCCCAATTTGAAAGAATTGGTAAACGTGCCCCGTGTTTACCCCGCCGGGCGGCTGGATACCGACAGCGAGGGCTTGCTGCTGCTCACCGACAACGGTCAACAACAAGCGCGGATTGCCAGCCCAAAATTCAAACTTATCAAAACCTACTGGGCGCAGCTGGAAGGCACGCCCAATCCCGAACAAATCGCGCAATTGGAACAGCCCATGGATTTGGGCGACTTCATTGCCCGCCCTGCAAAAACTCGCTTGCTTACCCCCGCCGAAACCGCCCGCATCTGGCCGCGCAATCCGCCCGTGCGCTATCGCAAAACCGTGCCCGATTTCTGGCTGGAAATTCAAATTGCCGAAGGCAAAAACAGGCAAGTCAGGCGGATGGCCGCCAAAGCACACTATCCCTGCTTGCGGCTGGTGCGAACAGGCATCGGGCGCATCAATTTATTTGATTTAGACTTGCCACTCGGACAGTGGCAACCCTTAACCACTCTACCCTAACGGAAACCATCATGAAACTACACCAAACCGTAGCCGCAGAAGTACAAAAAGCCTTTGACGCAGCCCAACTTTCAGGCTGCCCCATCGCCCTGCAACCCGCCAAAGATGCCAAATTTGGCGATTTCCAAATCAACGGCGTAATGGGCGCAGCCAAATCGCTGAAACAAAATCCGCGCGAACTGGCGCAAAAAATTGCCGGTTTGCTCGCCGCCAATCCTTTGTTTACCGCCGCCGAAGTCGCCGGCCCGGGCTTTATCAACCTGCGCCTGAACCCCGAATTTATCGCCGCGCAACTGAGCGCCGCCGACAGCCGCCTGGGCGTTGCCACCGTGGCAAAAAGCAAAACCGTGGTGATTGACTACTCATCACCCAATCTTGCCAAAGAAATGCACGTGGGGCATTTGCGTTCCAGCATCATTGGCGACAGCTTGGCGCGCGTGCTGGGCTTTTTGGGACACAAAGTCATCCGCCAAAACCATGTGGGCGACTGGGGTACGCAATTTGGCATGCTGGTTGCCTATTTGGCGGAGCAGCAGCAAGACGATGCCAACTTCCGTTTGGCGGATTTGGAACAGTTTTACCGCAACGCCAAAGTGCGTTTTGACGAAGACGAAAATTTCGCCAACACCGCGCGCGAATATGTGGTGAAACTGCAAGGCGGCGATGAAACTGTGTTGTCTTGGTGGCGCAAATTCGTGGACATTTCGCTGCAACACGCCGAAACCGTGTACGAAAAACTGGGCTTGCTGTTGGAGCGCGGCGATGTGGCGGGCGAATCGTCTTACAACGACGATTTGCAAAACGTGGTGGACGAGCTGCTGCAACACGGCTTGGCGGTGGACGACAACGGCACCAAAGTGATGTTCTTGGACGAATTGAAAAACCAAGACGGCGACCCGCAGCCCTTTATCATTCAAAAACAAGACGGCGGCTTCCTATACGCCACCACCGATTTGGCCTGCGTGCGCCACCGTGTGCGCAATTTGCACGCCGACCGCATTCTTTATGTGGTGGACACGCGCCAATCGCTGCATTTCCAACAGCTTTTTGCCGCCACGCGCAAAGCAGGCTGGCTGCCTGAAAACGTGGAAGCCGAATTTATCGGCTTTGGCACGATGATGGGCAAAGACGGCAAACCGTTCAAAACCCGCTCGGGCGACACCGTGAAACTGGTGGAATTGCTGGACGAAGCCACCGAACGCGCCACCGCTTTGGTGAAAGAGAAAAACCCCGAACTGCCTGCCGACACCGCCGCGCAAATCGGTCGCGCCGTGGGCATCGGCGCGGTGAAATACGCCGATTTGAGCAAAAACCGCAACAGCGATTACATCTTCGATTGGGAAAACATGCTTTCGTTTGAAGGCAACACCGCGCCTTATCTGCAATACGCCTACACGCGCGTGCAAAGCGTGCTGCGCCGCGCGGGGGCTTGGAACGAAACCGCCCCCTTGCAAATCAAAGAGCCGCTGGAACAACAGCTTGCCGTTGAATTGCTGAAATTTGAAGACGTGCTCAACAGCGTGGCGGAGACTTCGTTCCCGCATTATTTGGCGAATTATTTGTATCAGCTTGCCGCGCTGTTTAGCCGCTTCTACGAAGCCTGCCCGATTTTGAAAGCCGAAGGCGCAACCCGCGACACCCGCTTGCAGTTGGCAAAATTAACAGGCGAAACGCTGAAAACAGGGCTGGGGCTGCTGGGCATTGAAGTGTTGGATGTGATGTAAGCAGCATGGTTTTAGCTTGGCTGAAACTTTTGGTTTTCAGGCTGCCTAATAAGGCGGCTGTGTAAAATAGGCTTTAACCTGCGCGTTGATGATGCGTGGGTTAAAGCCTACTCTGCGTTTATCCCATCATCTGAACAGCAAGGCATTAGGCAGCCTGAAACCTTTGCAAAACCCCAGCAGCAGCCTGAAAATCAAATCAACAAAATCAAAACGCATACAGCGCGTTTCAGCACATTCCCACCCTAACCCCTTTTGGAAACCACACCATGAAAAACATCGTTATCCTGATTTCCGGGCGCGGCAGCAATATGCAGGCGATTGTGAACGCGAACATCGCCAAAGCCCGCATCGCCGCCGTGTTATCCAACAACCCCGAAGCCGCAGGCTTGGCATGGGCGGCGGAACGCGGCATCGCCACCGCCGCGCTGAACCATAAAGATTTCGCCAGCCGCACCGATTTTGACCGCGCCATGATGCAGCTCATCGACCGATATTCCCCCGATTTGGTTGTGCTGGCGGGCTTTATGCGGATTTTAACCGCCGAATTTTGCGCCCATTACGCCAACCGCTGCATCAACATCCACCCCTCGCTGCTGCCCGCGTTCACAGGGCTGCACACGCACCAGCGCGCCTTAGACGAAGGCTGCCGCGTTTCAGGCTGCACCATCCATTTTGTAACCGCAGTGTTGGACAACGGCGCGATTATCGCGCAAGGCGTTGTGCCGATTTTGGATGGCGACACGGCAGAGCGCATCGCCGCGCGGGTGTTGCAAGTGGAGCATCAACTCTTGCCGCAAGCGGTGGCGGATTTTGTTTCAGGCAGCCTGAAAATCGTGGGCAAGCGGGTGGAACGCCGCACGCCCCGCGCCAATGCCGCCGCGCAACTGTTGGCATAAGGAGCAAGCATGAACCGCCTCGCCCTACTCGCCCTACTCGCCGCCCCCGTATTGCACGCCGAAATCCCACAATCCGCCCACGCCCAATACAAAGCCAGCCTCGGCATCCCCGCCACGCTGTCGTTTGAACGCGAGGGCGAGGGCTATCGCATCGTCGCCAAAATCAACGTGCCGTTGTATAAAATGCGCTTTGAAAGCGGCGGCACGATTGACGGCGGGCAGCTCAAACCGAGCTACTACCGCGACATCCGCAACGGTAAAGAATACGCCTCCGCGCAATTTTCAGGCAGCCGCGTGTGGCTGGGCAAGCCCGATGGCAAACACACCGAAACCGCCCACGGCACGGTGATGGATTTGTTTTCGCTCACTTGGCAGCTGGCGTTCGGCAACGGCAAACTGCCCATGCCGCTGGTGATTACCAACGGCAAAAAACTCTACCCCATCAGCCGCCTAACACCCGCCGGCGGAAAAGAAATGACCATCGGCAGCCTGAAAACGCGCACCCAAACCTACACCCTGCGCCACGGCAACGACACCATCTTGCTCGCCCTCGCCCGCGATTTGAACAACATGCCCGCGCTGATTCGCTACAATGTGGGCGGCAAAAAATACAGCCTAACGCTCAAAGCGGTGGAAATAAACCCGCAAAACGTGCCATAGGCAGCCTGAAACCGCCCCCCATTCAACAAACCATTTAAACCACCCCAAGGAACACCATGCAAAGCCTATACCTCCCCATCAAACACACCCACATGTTTTTCGTGGCGATAACCATCATCCTGTTTAACCTGCGCTTTTGGCTGCGCACCATGCAGCCTGAAAAACCGCTGCCCGTTATCCTGCGCGTGCTGCCGCACATCAACGACTCCATGCTGTTGTTTACCGGCATGCTGATGATGCAGATTGTGCCGTGGCAGCCGTTTGGCGCAAGCAAATGGCTGGGCGTGAAACTGCTGCTGGTGCTCACCTATATTTTTGTGGGCGCGTTTTGCCTGCGCGCCACGCCCCGCAGCGGCAAATGGTTCGGGCTCTATGGCGCGGGGATGTTGATTGTGCTGACGATTATTTATTTGGCGCACTGGAAGCCGTTGTGAAACGGTTGCAACGGCGGCAGCCTGAAAATGGAAACGGCATAGGACAAAATAGAGGCTAAAAACTTCTGCAAAGCTATCGGTAAAAAATCACCGTATCGTTTGCACAACGCGGTGATTTCTAACATCTAGATGCCATGCCACAAACGCAAAAAAACCGCTGGCGAACCAGCGGTTTTTTGTAAGCGCACCCGACTGGGATCGAACCAGCGACCTTCGGCTTCGGAAACCGACACTCTTCCAACTGAGCTACGGGTACAAGAAAGTGCGCAAGGATACCCGAAAATCCGCCTTTGCGCAAAAAAATCTCTGCTATTTTGACTTGGAAACCCAGCCGCAAATTCAGTATAATCACGCAAAATCATGTTAAGTTAAATTAACACCCACTTTGAACACAAACCCCTAATGGCGAGAAATATCCCATGAATTCAAAAAACAAAACCCAAGGCTCCGCCTTGTTCACACTGGTTAGCGGCATCGTAATTGTGGTTGCTGTTGTTGTATTGTTAATCAAATTGGCAAGCAGCGGCTCTTACGCCGATGTGGATGCCACCACCAAAGAGGCAACAGAAACGCGCATTATGCCTACCGGTCAAGTGGCGGTGGGTGCGCCCAAAGACATTGCCCCTGCGCCTGCTGCCACTCCTGCGGCAAGCGGTGATGCCTCTGCGCCTACTTCCGATGCAGCCGGTGCCTCTGCGCCTGCGGCATCGGGCGGCGCGGGTGATGCCCAAGCGGCTCGCGGCGCGGAAATTTTTAATCAAACCTGCAAAGCCTGCCACGGCGCAACTTCGCCTATCCCCGGCGCGCCCAAAGTAACCAAAAACGAAGACTGGGCACCGCGCATCAAACAAGGCGAAGAGACTTTGGTGCAACACGCCATCAATGGCTTTAACGCCATGCCGCCCAAAGGGGGCAACACCGCATTGAGCGATGACGACATCAAAGCGACGGTGCATTACATGGTGAAACAATCGGGCGGCTGACCGCACGCGCAACCATAACCGCATGGGCATACGTTTCATGCGGTTTTTCGTTTTCAGGCTGCCTAAGAACCCATATTCACAAGCATCATCGCCATTTTTTATCCCTTTTGGCACGACTACGGCGTTGAGCTTCTGCGCCAATAGTCTCGCCATTGGCTTGAACCTCGTCTTGCATCCGCACCAAAATGAATAAAACTGGCTATGCTGCTTATGAACATGGGTTCTAATTCCGCTATAATCCGCGCTTTGCCTACACACACAACAAGGAAACACCATGCCCAAAATAACCGTTTTGCCCCATGCCGAGCTTTGCCCGGAGGGAAAAATCATTGAAACCGCGCCCGAAGGCGAGACCATTTGCGATGTGCTGTTGGATAACGGCATTGAGATTGACCATGCTTGCGAAAAATCTTGCGCCTGCACCACTTGCCATGTGATTGTGCGGCAGGGGTTTGACAGCCTGCCCGAGCCGAGCGAGATTGAGGAAGACTTGCTTGACCAAGCATGGGGCTTGGAGGCGGAATCGCGGTTGAGTTGCCAAGCGAAGGTGTGCGATGAAGATTTGGTGGTGGAAATTCCCAAATACACGATTAACCATGCGCGTGAGGAGCATTGACTACAAAAAGGCAGCCTGAAATGGGCTGCTTTAATGTTTTCAGGCTGCCTAAAATGTTCCAATGAGCATCTTAGGCAGCCTGAAAAGCTGTGTATCGCGGTTTACCAATTAGTGCGCGTGTTTGGCTTCGCCTGCGCCGTGGTCATGCGCGGGCATTGCGCCTGCTTGCATGGGTTTCACGGTTACGGTGATTTTTTGCGGTTTGGCGTTTTTGAATTTGAGATTTAGGTCAAATTTATCGCCTTCTTGCAAAGGTTTTTTCAAGCCGAAGAACATGATGTGGTAGCTGCCGCGTTTGAGTTCTTGGGTTTGGCCTGCGGGCAAGGGGATGCCGCCTTTTACTTCGCGCATACGCATCACGCCGTTGTCGTTCACATGGGTGTGCAGTTCGATTTTGTCGGCAAATTGTTTGCTGGCAGTTGCACCGATAAGTTTGTCGTCTTTTTTCTCGGTGTTGGTAAGGCTTACGAACGCGCCACCTTGGGTCATGCCTTGAACGGTGGGGTATGCGTAAGCTTCGCCTGCTTCAATGCCGTGGGCGAATGCGGTTGAACACAATAATGCTGTGGCAAGAGTTAATACGGTTTTTTTCATGGTTTTGAATCCTTTGAAAACGGTTTTCAGGCTGCCGATTATGAGACAAGGGCAGGCGTTTGGCGAATTGGCCAAAGCGGGAGCGATTATAGTCTGATTACACTATAACGGCAATTTAAATTCCTAAATTCAGTTGCTTACTTGGGGTTACAGGTTTTCAGGCTGCCCTATTCCGCTTCGTGCTGATACGCGCGTTGCACGGGGCGCACGGCATCGGCGCGGGCTTCGTCAATTTTGATGGGGATTTGCTGGGGCTGGTGGGCGTATTGTCGGGCGATTGCGCCGGTGTCCACGCTTTGCGCGGCAGCAAGCAGGGCAAGGCAATGGGCGCGCTGCGGGTAATCGGCTTCGGCTTTACCCAGCCTGCCTTGCCGGTCGCATTGGCACACGTTTAAGGCAGCCTGAAAACGCTCGCTGCGGCGGAAGGCATCCGTTTTTTTCAGCAGATTGATGATTTTGCCCGCGCTTTTGATGCTGCCGATGTTGTGGATTTGGATATGGTATGCGCACACCAGCTCGGCGAGTTCGGCGCATTGCTTAGGCACGCGCCAGCGTTGGTTGATTTGGCGGATGGGGGCGATGCCGCGCGTATCGTGTCCGATGTGTTTGGGCAGGATGTCGGCGGGGGTGAGGGCTTTGCCGACATCGTGCAGCAGCGCGGCGTAGCGTTCGGGCAGGGTTAAGCCGAGCGCGGCGGCGCGTTGCAACACCAGCAGCGTGTGTTCGCCTGTGTCAATTTCGGGGTGGTAATCGACGCGTTGTGGCACGCCAAACAAGGCGTTCACTTCGGGCAACAAGATGGCGAGTGCGCCGCAGTCGCGCAGGATTTCAATCATGCGGCGCGGGTTGGCTTCCATTAAGCCTTTGGCTAATTCTTGCCACACACGCTCGGCAACCAGCGCGTCTGCTTCGCCCGCCGCCACCATGTCGCGCATCAGCTGCATGGTTTCGGGCGCAACGGCAAAACCGTATCGCGCGGCAAAACGGGCGGTGCGCAAGATGCGCACGGGGTCTTCGGCAAAGGCGGGCGAAACGTGGCGCAGGATTTTGTGTTGCAAATCGCTCTGCCCGCCAAACGGGTCAATGAGGCAGCCTGAAACGTCTTGCGCCATCGCGTTGATGGTTAAATCGCGGCGCAGCA
This sequence comes from Kingella oralis, assembly GCF_014054985.1. Classification (NCBI taxonomy): domain Bacteria; kingdom Pseudomonadati; phylum Pseudomonadota; class Betaproteobacteria; order Neisseriales; family Neisseriaceae; genus Kingella; species Kingella oralis. Next base: position 768,773 of record NZ_CP059569.1, on the reverse strand, counting down.
GGTCTTGTTCCAGCGTGATGCTTTTGTCGGCATAAAAGGCGAAGCCTGCGTAGCCCTTGGCGGTTTTGCGCTCGGTGCGGGCAAGGGCGTATTCTTCGCGGGTTTCGGGGTGCAAAAACACGGGGAAATCCTTGCCCACGGGCTGATAGCCTTGCCGCAGCAATTCATCGGCATCCGCGCCCACCACCACCCAATCGCGGTCTTTCACGGGCAAGCCGAGCAGTTGATCGCGCACCGCGCCGCCAACTAGGTAAATTTGCATTGAGGTTGCTCCAAAAAACGATTCAGGCTGCTTGTGATGGCAGCCTGAAAACATAAGAAACCGGCATCAGCCAACGCTTACGCTATGGCGTCTTTGCCTGTTGGCTTTTCAGGCTGCCTTTTGTGTATGGCAAAGGCAGCCTGAAAACGGATGCTACGGCTTACGATACTTGGTCAGATAAGCCACCGTCAAAATCCCGAACCACACGGGCATATACAGCAGGCCTTGCAGCGTATCGTCATCGCGCGAAAACAAATACAGCGCAAACACCAAAAACGCCAAGCACACCCACGCCATCACCACGCCGCCCGGCATTTTGTAAATAGAAGCCTGGTGCAGCTCGGGGCGCATTTTGCGGTATTTGATGTAAGAGAGCAGAATCATAATCCACACAAAAATAAAGCCGATGCTGGAAATGGTGGTAACCACCGTGAAAATTTCCATGATGCTGCCCTCTTGGTACAGCAAAATCGGGCCCAAACACAAAAACGCGCAGGAGAACAGCAACGCAGGCGCAGGCACGCCGTTGATGTTCAATTTGCCGAAAATGCGCGGCGCAACGTTGTTTCTGGACAAGCCAAACAGCATCCGCCCTGTGGAGAACATCCCGCCGTTGGCAGAGGACAACGCAGAAGCCAGCACCACCAAGTTAATCAGGCTGGCGGCAATCGGGATACCAATCATGGTAAACATGTTCACAAACGGGCTTACTTTGGGGTTAACCACATCCCACGGCGTAACCGTCATAATCACCGCCAAAGCCAGCACATAAAATACAATCACGCGGATGGGAATGCGGTTAATCGCCGCAGGCAAATTGGTGTAAGGGTCTTTGGTTTCTGCCGCCGCCGTGCCCACCAGTTCAATCCCCAAAAACGCGAAAAACGCAATTTGAAACGCCGAGAAAAAGCCGCTGATGCCGTTGGGGAAAAACCCGCCGGGGCGCGCCCACAAATGGCTCAACGAAGCCTTTTCACCCGAAACGGGATCAACAAAGCCGATTAAAATCAAATACGCGCCGGTTAAAACCAAACCGATGATGGCGATGATTTTGGTTAAGGCAAACCAAAACTCCATTTCGCCAAACAGTTTCACGGTCAGCATGTTCATGCTCGCCATCACGATGACGCAAAACAGCCCCGGCAGCCAAAGCGGGATGTCGGGCCACCAAAACTGCATATAACCCGTGATGCCGACAATATCGGCAATGCCGATTACCACCCAGCAAAACCAATACGTCCAGCCCACGAAAAAACCTGCGCCGGAACCCAAAATATCGTGGGTGAAATCGGTGAACGACTTGTATTCCAAGTTAGACAACAGCAATTCGCCCATCGCGCGCATGATGAAAAACATGAAAAAGCCAATCAGGATATAAGTCAGCAGCACCGACGGTCCTGCCAAGTGAATGGTTTTGCCCGAGCCCATGAATAAGCCCGTGCCAATGGCGCCGCCAATGGCAATCAGCTGCAAATGGCGGTTTTGCAGATTGCGTTGTAAGCCATCGTTTTGTTTGTTGTGGTGTTGCGTTTGCATGATGGTTGCTCTTTTTAGTGTGTGTTGCAAACCGTTCCGGCCTTTTCAGACTGCCGAACTTTGCTTACAACGGGTTGAAACAAAAAACACAGCCGTTACGCCGTGCCATAAACGATATAATTAACCGCAATATAACCGATGCCAAAGCAAGTAAGCAAGCGTTTGGCATAAAAAAATTAACATAGATTAACAAAAGGCAGCCTGAAAACGGATAAGCCGTTTCAGGCTGCCCATGCCGACAGCGCGCCGCTACGCCAACCCTTGCTGCAACACGCGCATGTTCGCCGCAATTACGCGCTTGGATTTCGCAATCAAATCAAACCGCTCAGGCTCGTCAATCCAAATTTTAATCAGGCCCACCAAGCTGCTTTCCAAATAAATCGCCGCCAGTTCGATATCCGTGTTTTCAGGCAGCCTGCCCTGCTCGCGGCTCAATTGCAGCGCGTAAGCAATCTGCTTTTGGAACAGGCGGTGATAGCGGCACGCCAGTTCGGTAATCGTTTCATTGCCGGCAGTTTGCTCGCATTTTGAAAACATCACATTGCAAAATTTGTGTTTGGATTCTCTGGTTGCCAAGGTTTCAAACATGGCGGTTAGATTGTGTTGCAGATGCGTCCATACGTCTTGGTTGTCGCGCAGGGTTTGGTCGTTAAACGCGGCAAAAAAATCCGCATATTGCTGTTCAAACAGCGTTTCAAACAAATCTTCCTTGTTTTTGAAATGCCAATACAACGCGCCGCGCGTAACGCCCGCCTCTTGGGCAATCGCCTGCAACGAAGCGCGGGTTACGCCGTCGCGCCAAAAAACTTCTAATGCCGCATCCAGCAAATGCTGGCGTGTTTTTTGCGCTTCGGTTTTGGTTTTTCGCATTCGGTTGCTCCCTATGGCTTGTTTTTAAAAATTTTAATCAACATTCATCAATGTATGTATAATACCGCGTTTTATCCATCCTTAAAAGACAGCCTGAAAACCATTGCGTTTTTTCAGGCTGCCTGAAAATGTTTCAATCATCAGTTAAACAGGAAAACAAAGTTATGACCATACAACCTTGGCGTATCGCCGTGTTAGCAGCGGCTACATCGTTGGCCCTTGCAGCATGCGGCGGCAAAGACGGCGCAAGCGCACAGCAGCAAGGCGCAGGCGCAAAACAGCAAATGCCCGCCCCCACCGTGAGCGTGCTGACGGTTCATCCCGAAAACGTATTGCTGGAAACGGATTTGCCCGGCCGCTTGGAAGCCGTGCGTTCTGCGCCGATTATTCCGCAAGTGTCTGGCATTGTGAAACGCCGCTTGTTCCAAGAGGGCGACACCGTTCGCGCGGGTCAGCCTTTGTATCAACTGGATGATGCCAGCTACGTTGCCAACCTAGAAAGCGCGCGCGCCAGCCTTGCCAGCGCACAAGCCGCGTTAGCCAAAGCCAACGCCGATGTGTCGCGCTATCAGCCTTTGGTAGCCGCCGATGCCATCAGCAAACAAGAATGGGATGCCGCCCTTGCCGCGCAACGCTCTGCCCAAGCGCAAGTGAAATCCGCCAATGCTGCGATTAAAGCCGCGCAAGTGAACGTGAACCATGCACACATCACCGCACCAATTTCAGGCGTAATCGGGCAATCGCTGGTAACCGAGGGCGCGTTGGTAAACGCCAACAGCACACAAATGGCGTTGATTACCGAAAACGACTATTTGTATGTGAACATCAAACAATCCGCCAGCGATATGCTGAAACTGCGCAAACAGCTTGCCTCGGGCGACCGCGTGGCAAACGAAAGCGTGGAAGCGAGCGTGATGCTGGAAGACGGCACAGAATATCCACACAAAGCGCGTTTGCTGTTTGCCGATTCAACGGTAGACGAAAGCACAGGGCAATTCACCATCCGCGCCATCGTGCCCAACCCCGAACACATTTTGATGAACGGCTTATACGTTCGCGTGAAATTGCCGCTGGCGGGCGTAACCAATGCCTTTGTTGTGCCGCAACAAGCCGTTACGCGCGGTCAAACCGATACCGTGATGGTGGTGAACGCGCAAGGCGGCATGGAGCCGCGCGTGGTGAAAGTAACTGGGCAAAAGGGCAGCAACTGGGTGATTAGCGAAGGCTTGAAAGCAGGCGACAAAGTGATTGTGGACGGCACCATGATTGCAGGGCAAATGATTGCGCGAACCGGTGCAAACAAGGTGCAAACCAAAGAATGGCAGCCTGAAAACGCATCTGCGCCGCAAGCAGCCGCATCGGGCGCAAATTCCGCCGCCCCAACGCCTGCCGCCGCATCGGCAGAAAAAGCCGCCGCATCCGAAATTCAGGCAGCCTCTGCCGCCAAATAAGGAATAAAACATGGCTAAGTTTTTTATTGATAGACCGATTTTCGCGTGGGTTATTGCGATTTTCATCATGATTGCGGGTGTCATCGGCATCCAAAATCTGCCCATTTCGCAATATCCGTCCGTTGCCGCACCCAATATCACGCTCACCGCCACCTACCCCGGCGCATCGGCAAAAGTGATGGAAGACAGCGTATTGGCGGTGATTGAGCGCAATATGTACGGCGTGGAAGGCTTGGATTACATGACCACTTCCGCCGATTCCAGCGGCAGGGGCAGCGTAACGCTCACGTTCACGCCCGAAACCAACGAAGACTTGGCGCAGATGAACGTGCAAAACAAGCTCTCGGAAGTAACCGCCTTGCTGCCTTCCACCGTGCAACAAAACGGGATTACCGTATCCAAAGCACGCTCCAACTTCCTGATGGTGGTATTTTTGAACTCTGATACCAAATCATCAGAAGAAATGGCGGACTACGCGCAACGCAACGTTGTGCCCGAGCTGCAACGCATTGACGGCGTGGGCAACGTGCGCTTGTTTGGCGCGCAGCGCGCCATGCGCGTGTGGGTAGACCCTGCCAAATTGAAAAATTACAACATTTCCTTTGCCGACGTAACCGCCGCCATTTCCGCGCAAAACGCGCAGTTATCGGTGGGCGCATTGGGCGATTTGCCCAGCAGCCAAGGGCAGCAAATCACCGCCACCATCAGCGCGGAAGGGCAAATGAAAACCGCCGAAGAATTCGGCAACATTTTGCTGCGCAGCGACATCAACGGCGCAAACGTTTATTTGAAAGACGTGGCGGAAATCGGTTTAGGCAGCCAATCTTACAACGCATCTTCTTTCTTGAACGGCAAAAAAGCCGCAGGTATGGCGGTTTCGCTGTCTAACACAGGTAACGCCTTGGCAGCCGCAACGGCAATTAAAGCCAAAATGAACGAGCTGCAAAACTTCTTCCCACAAGGCGTAACATGGTCAGCCCCTTACGACACCTCCACTTTCGTATCTTTGTCTATTGAAAAAGTGATTCACACGCTGGCAGAAGCGATTGTGCTGGTGTTTATCGTGATGTTTATCTTCCTGCAAAACTTCCGATACACGCTGATTCCCACCATTGTTGTGCCGATTTCCCTGCTGGGCGCGTTTGCCGCGATTTCGTATCTGGGCATGTCAATCAACGTGATGACCATGTTTGCCATGGTGCTGGTAATCGGCATTGTGGTGGACGATGCGATTGTGGTGGTGGAAAACGTGGAACGGATTATGGCGGAAGAAGGGTTAAGCCCGAAACAAGCCACCAAAAAAGCGATGGGACAAATCTCGGGCGCGGTGGTCGGCATTACCGCCGTGTTGGTTTCGGTATTCGTGCCGCTGTCGCTGTTGAGCGGCGCGGCGGGCAACATTTACCGCCAATTCTCGCTCACCATGGTGTTTGCGATTGGATTCTCGGCATTCTTGGCGTTAACGCTCACGCCCGCCTTGTGCGCCACCATGCTCAAACCCATTCCCAAAGGGCATAACCACACCAAAAAAGGCTTCTTCGGCTGGTTTAACCGCGTGTTTAACGCAGGCACGCGCACTTATTCGGGCTGGATTGGCAAAACCTTGCGCAAAGCTGGTGTGATGTTTGTGATTTACTTGGCGTTGGGCGCGGGCGCATTCGTGTTGATTAGCCGTTTGCCCAGCTCGTTCATCCCCAGCGAAGACCAAGGCTTCATCATGACCACCGTGCAGCTGCCTTCCGGCGCAACCGCCGAGCGCACGGAAAAAACTTTGTCAACGCTGAACCAAGTGGCGCATTCTATGCCCGAAGTCCAAGATGTGATTACCGTGTCTGGATTTAGCTTTACAGGCAGCGGTCAAAACATGGGTATGGGCTTTATCATGCTCAAAGACTGGAGCGAGCGCACCCAAGCGGGCAGCGATGCCACTTCTGTGGCAGGCAAAATCACCGGCGCGATGATGAGCGGTGCCATCCAAGACGGTTTCGCGCTGGCGTTGAACCCGCCGCCAATTATGGAATTGGGTAACGACTCGGGTTTCAGCTTCTATTTGCAAGCGCGTGGCACATACAACCACGAAGAATTGGTTGCCCGCCGCGATGAGTTAATCCAAAAAATGCGCCAAAACCCTGCCATGTTTGACCCATCAAACGTGCGTGCCAGCGGCTTGGAAGATGCGCCGCAATTAAAAATTGAGATTGACCGCATGAAAGCGGCTTCTAATGGCGTGAGCTTTGCCAGCATTCGCAGCGTATTGGGCACCGCCTTATCGTCCACTTATGTCAACGACTTCCCCAACGATGGGCGTTTGCAGCGCGTGATTGTGCAAGCATCAGCCAAATCGCGGATGCAGCCTGAAGACATCTTGGCGTTAACCGTGCCTGCAGGCAATGGCACGCTGATTCCGCTGTCGTCTTTTGCCACCGCCAAATGGGAAAAAGGCGTTGAGCAAAGCGAACGCTTCAACGGCTATCCTGCCATGCAGATTACAGGCGCACCTGCTGCGGGCAAATCCACAGGCGAAGCGATGGCAGAAGTGCAAAAAATGGTGAACGACTTGCAGGGCAATTACAGCTTGGAATGGGCAGGTCAATCCCGCGAAGAAGCCAAAGGCACATCGCAACAAAACATGATTTACGCGCTGGCAGCGGTTGCCGTGTTCTTGGCATTGGCGGCGTTGTATGAAAGCTGGTCTATTCCGTTTTCGGTGCTGTTGGTTGTGCCACTGGGGATTTTGGGCGTGGCTTTGGGCGCAAAAATCCGCAATTACAGCAATGACGTGTATTTCACCGTGGGCATGATTACGGTAATGGGTTTGAGCGCGAAAAACGCCATTCTGATTATCGAATTTGCCAAAGATTTGCACGAATCGGGCAAATCCGTCGCCGAATCGGCATTGCGCGCCGCCAAGCTGCGTTTCCGCCCCATTTTGATGACTTCGTTTGCGTTTATCTTGGGCGTGGTGCCGATGTATATCGCCACGGGCGCATCGTCTGCCAGCCAACGCGCAATTGGCACGGCGGTGTTCTGGGGTATGCTGGTGGGCACGTTCCTATCGGTGTTCCTTGTGCCGATGTTCTACATCATCGTGAACCTTGTGGTGCGTTTCTTCACAGGCGGCAAACAGCCCCCCGTTCAAGGCGAGCTGGATTTGTTTGACGACGAAGAAGACATGGATGCCCAAGCGTTTGGCAAGCATTAACGGTTTTCAGGCTGCCTCAAAATGCAATACCATAGGCAGCCTGAAAATCATCTATGGAAGGAAAATTATGAAACCTGTTTTAAACTATTCATTCACAGCGGTTGCCCTAAGCATTGCCCTATCGGCGTGCAACCTTGCGCCCAAATACGAAAAACCCAATGTTGAACTGCCGTCCGACACCTTCAAATACGATGCGCAGCGCAACGGCGAACAAGCCTTTCAGGCTGCATCATTGGGCTGGCAAGACTATTTTGCCGACCCCCGCTTGCACGCCTTGATTGAAATCGCTTTGAAAAACAACACCGATTTGCGCACCGCCAATTTGAATGTGGAACAAGTCCGCGCCCAATACGCGATTACGCGCTCATCGCAGTTCCCGAGCCTCGGGGCAAACGGCGGCGCAAGCCGCAGCCGTGGCGACGTGGAAAGCTACAACGCAGGCTTGGGCATTTCTGCGTTTGAGCTGGATTTGTGGGGGCGCGTGCGCAACAGCAGCCAAGCCGCGCTGCAACAATATTTCAGCACCGCCGCCAGCCGTGATGCCACGCATCTGAGCCTGATTGCCAGCGTTGCCAAAGCCTATTTCAACGAACAATACGCCACAGCCGCGATGGCGTTATCCGAAAAAACTTTGGCGAGCTACCAAAAAACCTACGATTTGGCGAAAGTGCGCCACAAAGCAGGCGTGATTTCCGCGCTGGATTTGCGCTCGCAAGAAGCGATGATTGAAAACGCCAAAGCCAGCTACGCCGCCGCCGTGCGCGCCCGCGAGCAAGCGCGCAATGCGTTGGAATTGCTGATTAGCCAAAAAATCCCCGACGATTTGCCCGCGCCTTTGGCGTTGAGCAAGCAGTTTAAAATCCGCAACTTGCCCGCAGGCTTGCCATCCGACTTGCTGCTCAACCGCCCCGACATCATCGCGGCAGAGCACACGCTTAAAGCCGCCAACGCCAATATCGGCGTGGCACGCGCCGCGTTCTTCCCCACCATCAGCCTCACCAGCACTTTGGGCTTTGGCAGCAGCCAGTTGAGCAATTTATTTAACTCGTCCAATAAAACATGGTCTTACGGCGGCAATCTGTCGCTGCCCATTTTTGACTGGGGGCAACGCCGCAACCAGTTGAAAGTGAGCAAAATTGAGCAGGAAAAAGCCGTAGTCGCCTACGAAGCCGCCGTTGAAGGCGCGTTCCGCGACGTGGCCGATGCGCTGGTTGCCCGCGCCGCCATGAACACGCAATACGATTCCAACCTGGCGCAACAAAAAGCCTACAACGAACGCCTGCGCTTAACCACCCTGCGCTACAAACACGGCGTTTCCAGCGCATTGGATTTGCTGGACGCGCAACGCAGCAGCTATTCGGCCGACACAACCGTGTTGTCCACCCAGCTGAGCCTGCTGGAAAACTTGGCGGATTTGTATAAAGCCTTGGGCGGCGGCTTGAAACGCTATTCCAGCGACGATGCCACCACGCAGCGGGAAATCAAGGCGGCAAAAACCGCCGTGCAAACAAGCAAACAGGCAACCGCCCAATAACCTTGCGAACCAAAAGGCAGCCTGAAAACGGGTTTGATGTTTTCAGGCTGCCTATTTCGTGTGGCGACATGGCTGTTGCGTTGTCTTGTTGTGCTGCAGGTTGAATAGCTGAAACCGATGTTTGGCGTTGCTTATATTCATTACTACGGCAGCCTGAAAAACACTACGGCAGCCTGAAAAGCGATTGAACGCAGCCATCCATTCGTTAAACAAACATCAGCCCGCTCCATAAGTAAGGCAGCCTGAAACATCAACCCCCTTTTCAGGCTGCCCCACCCTACTCCCTTGGCAATAGCCGAGTTCGCAGCGCGGTTGGCCGGTTCCGCGGATGATTGGGCGTTGGAGCAGGCGCACCTGTTCGGGCTGGCCGGGCACGGCATAAGTGCTGACAACGCCGATAACGTGCGCCAACGCAAAGCAGCCTGCACCCTAATGACAAGCAGCAGCATCACAACAAGGATAATACCAAGGGGGTTGGTTGGTCAGGCGGGCGGGCATATTGGGCATGGTGCTCATGAAATATTGCAGGCTGCCCGATAATACACGAATCTATCGCTTTCGGGCAGCCTGCATGGGATGTTATTTGTTATTTATAGTACAGCCGCACATAGTCAATCTGCGTGGTCTGCATCGGGAACGGCTCTTGGATCGACGGCGGATCCAGATTGTCTTCCCATTCCACATAATCGTTTAAAACGAAATGCCATTTGTCGTTGCGGAGCACTTGTTCGACCAAATCGGGGTCGATTTGCAGCTTGGTGTAGTCCTCGTCGGGCATGGTGGAAACGTATGTACCGTCCGGCGTGAAACTGTGGTAGTCGGTCACATCGACCGTGCTGGAATCGTTCACGCGGTAATGGTGCACGGGAATCAGCTTGCCGTCCATGTAATAACGGATTTTGGTGCCATCATATTCGATGGCCCAAACATGCCAATCGTGCGTCAGCCAAGCGGAACGGTTGCGGATACGGTTTTCCAAGCGATGCACGAATACGCGCGTGCGCCATTCTTTGCCCGCCGTGCTATAATAGCAGCTGATGCTGGATGCAGGGAAGGCATAATCCGGCATGGCGGAGAACCATTCCAGAATCAGCAGCGAACCATAAGGCGCACTACCGCCGCCAGGGGTTTTGCAGGTGCGGATGCTGTCTTCGTTTTTATGTTTGTTCAGCCAAAGCGCAGTGCGCATACCGCGCAGCCCGTTCCAATTCATTTTGGCGCGGACTTCGGCACGGAACGGGCGGCTTGCATCCACCATGCCGATGGTTTCCAGCCGGCCGCTGGAATATTGGGTGACTTTTCCCGCCGGACATACGCCAGAGGTGGCGTTGCTGTCGTTCAAGGGGTCTCCTTCTTTATCAACGCAGTGGCGGCGCGTGGTCAGTTGGGCATAATCGCCGGCCACGAAAGAGATGTTGTCCGGCAGGTAGGACAGATAACTGTGCAAATGATTGCGGATTTCTTTGCTTTCCCAATCGGCAGGCACGCGCCCTTCCTTGAATTCATAGCATTTCTCGCTTCGCCATTGACCGGATTCATCGGTCGGATGTTCGCAGCCGTTTTCGGAAGGTGCGGGCGTGGGAGCCGGTGTGGGTGCTGGCGCTGGGGACGGCGTCGGTGAAGGGGTGGGTACGGGACTTGGCGCCGGTGTCGGATTAGGTGTCGGCACTGGAGCAGGCGCAGGACTTGGGGCGGGTGTAGGCGTTTGTGCGGAAGTGTATTCCCTTCCTCTGATTTTCGCATAGTTATTGTTATTGGAAGATGAGCCGGAGGTTGAGTTGGCCGTGGCTAAGCCTTTTGCTGTGCCCAGACCTGATTTTTCGTCTTCATTGCAGCCTGCGGTAAGTGCTGCCAAGCACATCACCACCAATAATTTTCTCGCATACATTCATTTGAACTTTCTGGCAAAAATTGATTTATCGGCTGAATGAAAACTCAATATCTACACATTCTCATTCAACACCAATGCAAGCATGTCCATACGCGCAAATATGCCGTTTTGTGCTTGTTCAAAGTAATAAGCATGCGGCGTGCCATCTACGTCGGGCGCAATTTCGTCCACGCGCGGCAGGGGGTGCAGCACACGCAGATTGGGTTTGGCATTGGCCAAAGTGGCGGCATGCAGGTTGAATTTGCCTTGGATTTTGGCGAATTCCACGCCATCGAAGCGTTCGCGCTGCACGCGGGTCATATACAGGATATCTGCCCATTCCGCCGCACTTTCCAAATTGGGCAGTATCTGCCATTTTGCGCCGGCTTCGTCCAATTCTTCGGTAATGTATTCGGGCATGGCCAGGCTGGGCGACGACACAAATGCAAATTCGCAGCCGAAGCGTTTTAAGGCTTGCACCAGCGAAAACTACCATGCCCAAACTCATTCTCGCCCCCATGCAAGGGCTAACTGATGCCCCCATGCGCGACCTGCTCACACGCATCGGCGGCTACGACGAATGCGTGAGCGAATTCGTCCGCATCACCCACACCGTCCATTCCCGCGTCACATGGCTGCGCCACGTCCCCGAAATCGCCCGGCAAAACCGCACCCCGTCGGGCATCCCCTGCACCACCCAACTGCTCGGCAGCGATGCCGACATGATGGCAAAAAACGCGCTGGAAGCCGTGCGCCTCGGCGTGCAAACCATAGACCTCAACTTCGGCTGCCCCGCCCCCACCGTCAACAAACACCAAGGCGGCGCCATCCTGCTGCGCGAGCCCGAGCGCATCCACCAAATCGTGCACGAGCTGCGTTTCAGGCTGCCCGAACACATCAACCTCACCGCTAAAATGCGTTTGGGTTTTGAAAACACCGATTTGGCCGTCGCTAACGCCCAAGCCATCGCCGCAGGCGGCGCCAGCCAAATCACCATCCACGCCCGCACCAAAGTGCAAGGCTACGAACCGCCCGCCCATTGGCATTGGCTCAAAACCATCCGCGAGCACGTTAACATCCCCGTCATCGCCAACGGCGACGTGTTCACGCTGGACGACTACCTCGCCATCCGCCAAACCAGCGGCTGCGACGACGTGATGATTGGGCGCGGCGCGGTGATGCGCCCCGATTTGGCGCGCCAAATCAAGCAACACCTGCGCGGCGAGCCCGTTCAGGCTGCCGCATTCAACGCGGAAATCATGGATTGGATACGGCTGTTTTTTGATTTGTGCCTCGCGCACGAGCCGCAAGGCAAATACGCCGTCGCGCGGCTCAAACAATGGCTCGGCATGATGAAAAAAGCCTACCCCGAAACGGCGCAACTGTTTGCCGCCGTGCGCACCTTGCGCGAAGCGAGCGAAATCCAATGCGTGTTGCAGGATTTTCAGGCTGCCTGAACCGCCGCCTATGGCAGCCTGAAACAAAAAACCCAGCGTTCATCCGCTGGGTTTCGTTTACATCAAGCCAAGCCCATCAAAGCTGGCTCATCTTCATCCGAATAAACTGCCGGTTGCCCGAGTTTTCAGGCAATTTATCCAACGCCAGTTTATACGCCTCGCCCGCCTCTTTAGCTTTGCCTTGCGCCGCGAACACATCGCCTTTGGTTTCGTTAATCAACGGCTGATACGGCTCGCTCACAGGCATGGCAAGCGTTTTAAGCGCGTCGTCGTATTTTTTCTGCTGAATATACACATTCGCCAAATTCTGCATCGCGGCAGCCTGAAAAACGGGCGTTTTGTCGTTTGCCAGCACCCATTGATACGCCTTTGCCGCATCGTCCAGCTTGCCCGCTTGGAACAACGCCGCCGCCGTTTGCAAGCTCGCCTGCGTGGTTGCCGTGTCTTTCGGGAACTGCTGTTGCAACGCCGCCAATTTCGCCGCATCGCCTTTCACCTGCGCCGCCAGTTGCGCCGCTTGCGCGCTGCCTTGGTGCACGCGCCCTTTATACGCCACATAGCCCACATAGCCCAACGCGCCCGCCACCAGCACCGCCGCCACCCATTTGCCGCCGCTGTGCCAAATATGCTTCGCCGTGTTGATGTTTTCTTGTTCGTCGTGATAACCCGCCATTATTGCGTACTCCATTCGTTTAATTGTTGAACTAGCTCATCGGCAGCAACGGTTGTTTGCCCGCGCTCGCCGCGTAAGTCTTTAATGGTAACCGTATTTTGCGCCACTTCGTTTTCCGCAATAATCACGGCAAACGTCGCGCCCGATTGGTCGGCGCGTTTAAACTGGTTTTTCAGCTTGGTGCTGCCTGAAAACTGCGCCACGTTCAGCCCCGCACCGCGCAAAGTCTGCGCGTGTTTCATCGCGGCTAACGTTGCGCCCTCGCCCTGCTGCATCACAAACACATCGGGCGCGAAATCGGCTTTCAGGCTGCCGTAATCGCGCACCAGCAGCAGCAGCCGCTCGATGCCCATCGCAAAGCCGATGGATGGCGTGGCACGTCCGCCCAATTCTTCCATCAAGCCATCATAACGCCCGCCGCCGCACACGGTGGCCTGCGCGCCCAGCTTGTCGGTGGTCCATTCAAACACGGTGTGGTTGTAATAATCCAAGCCGCGCACCAAGCGTGGGTTTTCTATGTATTTGATTTGCAAGCCATCCAGCAGCGATTTAAACGTGTTGTAGTGTTGCAACGAGGCTTCGCCCAGATAATCCAACAGGCGCGGCGCGGCGTTGCAAATGTCTTGCAAGGCAGGGTTTTTGCTGTCTAACACGCGCAGCGGGTTGGTGTGCAAACGGCGTTTGCTGTCGTCGTCCAACTCGGCTTCGTGTTGCGACAAGTAAGCAACCAACGCAGCGCGGTGGGCGGCACGTTCTTCGCGGTTGCCCAAACTGTTGATTTCCAGCGTTAATTGCCCGCTGATGCCCAATTCGCGCCACAAATCGGCGCACATGGCGATGATTTCCGCGTCAATATCGGGGTCGGCAAAGCCCAGCGCTTCAATGCCCACTTGGTGAAACTGACGATAACGCCCTTTTTGCGGGCGTTCGGCGCGGAACATCGCCCCCATGTACCACAATTTTTGCGGCGCGGCGTAGGTTAAATCGTGTTCCACCACCGCGCGCAGGCAGCTTGCCGTGCCCTCGGGGCGCAGGCTGAGGCTGGTTTCGCCCGCGTTGTCGTTAAACGTGTACATTTCCTTGCCCACCACATCGGTTTCTTCGCCGATGGAGCGTACAAATAGATTTGTGTGTTCCACAATGGGCGTGCGGATTTGCTTGTAGCCAAATCGTTGCGTCCATTTTTGTACTTGGTTTTCAAAGGCTTGCCAGAAATCGGCAGTGAGCTTGAAGTCTTTTTGTTCAACGGGCAGAAGGTCGTTCATGCCTTTAACGGATTGGATTTTTTGCGACATTTTGCGGCTTTCGGATAATCTAACTGGGTTTTCAGGCTGCCTGAAAAAAGCGCGTATTGTAACCGATTTCAGGCTGCCTATTTTGCTAAAATATCGTTCATGAAACCCAGCCCCCTGCCCATGCTAAACGGCATCAAACCCAGCTACCTCAACCTACCGCACGACAAGCAATACATCGGCAAACCGCTGCTGTGCTATTTGCGCGCCCGCTTTCCGTTTATCGCCGAAAATATTTGGCGCGCGCGGCTCAACAGCGGCATGGTGGTGAACCAGCGCGGCGAGCCGTTGCACGAAAATGTGTTGTACCAAGCAGGAGAAAAGATTTTTTACTACCGCGAAATCAGCCGCGATGCCGAGCCGCGCATTCCGTTTGACGAAAAAATCTTGTGGTTAGACAACGATTTAATCGTGGTAGACAAGCCGCATTTTTTGCCCGTTACCCCCAGCGGGCGGTTTTTGCACGAAACGCTGCTCACGCGCCTGCGGCTGCATCCCGATTTGCAGTATCTGAATACCGCCGACATCACGCCGCTGCATCGTTTGGACAAAGACACCGCAGGCGTAATGCTGTTTTCGCATAATCCCGCCACCCGTGCGGCGTATCACACGCTGTTCCCCAGCCATGCCATCCAAAAAACCTACCACGCGCTCGCGCCCACGCGCTTGGATTTGGCATACCCGCTCATCGTGCGCACGCGCCTTGTGCCTAGCGAGCCGTTTTTCTTGATGCGCGAGGCGGCGGGCGAAGCGAATGCGGAAACGCGCGTCCGCCTGCTGGAACCGCGCGGCGAAGCGAGCCTATACGAATTGCAGCCGGTTACCGGCAAGAAACACCAGCTGCGGGTGCAGATGATGGGGCTGGGCATGCCGTTGCTGAACGACGCGCTGTATCCCGTGGTGCAGCCTGAAAACGGCGACGATTACAGCAAGCCGTTAAAACTGCTGGCAAAGCGGTTGGCGTTTATTGACCCGCTGACGGGCGCGGCACGGGCGTTTGAAAGCGGGCAGGATTTGTGATTGGCAAACGGGATTAAGGCAGCCTGAAAGGTGTCGGCGACGGCGTTTTCAGGCTGCATGGGATACGTAAAGGCAGCCTGAAACGGTATGGTGCGTTTCAGGCTGCCTTTGTTTTTAGCAGCGCACGGCTTGCGGGCAAGCCGTAGGGGCGCGGATTGGCTTTTCAGGCTGCCAAACATCGCGCCCGCGTTCAGCGAAAGCCCGAAGGCAGCCTGAAATCCATGGTTGAAAACCTTTGGAGCGGTCTGCGTTGCGAAGCTGAAAGGCGGGGCAACGGCAGAGGCAGCCTGAAAACAAGAAACGCCGTCATGCCCGCGTGGGCGGGAATTTTGTTTGATATTCAGGAATAACCGTAAAAACAAACTGTTGCCGTAGGTCAGGCATCAATGCCCGACCTGCTTGCGTTTTGCCCAGATTTCAGGCTGCCTTAATGCGTTTGGGCAGCCTGAAACGGCAAACCTGTATTTGTATGGATGACGGCGCACACGGCTTTTATTCGTCTGCATCCCCGTCATCCCACGCGTGTTTCACGGCATGGTTGGCGGTGTCCAAATCAAAGCCGCGATAGACCAGAAAGCGCAGTTGCTTTTGTTTTTCGGCGTAATCGGCGGGCGGCGCGGGGTATTTTTTGCGCAGCACTTGGTTGGCATGCGCTTGCTCGACGCGGGCATCGGGCAGGTGTTCGCGGATAAGCGCTTCGTCGATGCCTTGCGCGGCAAGGGCTTGTTTGAGCCGTTGCGTGCCGTGTTTTTGGCTTTTGCTGTGGATGTAGGCTTCGGTGTAGCGTTCGTCGGATTGCCAGTTGCGCCGGGCAAATTCGGCGAGCACGGCTTCTAACTCGTCGGGGTCTTCAGCGTAGGGGGCGAGTTTGCGGTAGAGCTGTTGGCGGCTCACTTCGCGGCGGGAGAGGATGTCTAGGGCGCGGGCGCGTAGGGATTTGGTGGGTCGCATGGTGGTGGGGGTGATGGGGGTTGAGGCAGCCTGAAAAAACATATATACGGGGGCGTGGCTTTGCGGCGTAGCGTGGCATTTTGCCAAACGTTGCGTGGGCAAGCGCATACACTCGACGGGTATCGTTGTCATTTTGGCTTGTTGTAAAACGGTATTCGGAAATCTGTTTTCAGGCTGCCTGATCGGGTGTGTAAACAAGATTAGGCAGCCTGAAATCTAAAATGGCGCGGCAACAGCTCGTCGCCAAATGGCGTATTCAATGGCGTTTTGCCGGTTGGCAAGAAAATGTCGGCGAGCCGCCGACGCGCCATTGGTTACAGCTTTTGTAAAGGTTTCAGGCTGCCTTATGCGGGCGGATTACTCTTCTTCGGGCTTTTGCGGGCGCAGATGGGCGTAAATATCGGGCAGGGCGTTAATCGTCCAATCGGGCTTGGTGGCGGGGTTTTGGCTCAGTTGCGCCATGTCGCCGTAGCCAAAGGTTACGCCCACGGCGATGCTGCCTGCGGCTTTGGCGGAGAGGATGTCGTTTTTGGAATCGCCCACCATGATGATGTTTGCCACGTTCACGCCGAGCACTTGGGCGACGTGGCGCAGCGGCTCGGGGCTGGGTTTTTTGTGCGGCAAGGTGTCGCCGCCAATGACGATGCTGAAATAGCCATCCAGCTTCAAGGCTTTGAGCAGTTTCACGGCGAGGATTTCGTTTTTGTTGGTGATAACGGCAAGCGGGATGCGCAGCGATTGCAGCAACCCCAAACCTGCTTCGGTTTCGGGGTAGGCGCGGGTGTGGTCGGCGATGTGGTCGGCATAATGTTGGATAAAGGCGGTGTAGCCTTGTTGCCATTGCGCGTCAGAAGCGGTGCCTTGCGGGTTGTCGGTGAGGGCGCGGTGCACCAGCACGCCGATGCCGTCGCCCACATAGCTTTGCACGGCGGCATCGGGCAGCGCTGCCATGCCGAGCGTTTGGCGCATGGCGTTGGCGGCAGCGGCAAGGTCGGGGATGGAGTCGCAGAGTGTGCCGTCTAGGTCAAAGGCAACGGCTTGGATTTGAGTAGTCATGATTTTTCCTTTTGTAAGCAAGCTGTTGGGACAGCCTGAAATTTAACTTCGTTGAAGCCTGCGGTTTTCAGGCTGCCTTGGGCGTATTCGCCACCGCCGAAACCTTAATCTCCACCAGCCATTCGCCGTTTGCCAGCTTCGCTTCCACGCAAGCGCGCGCAGGCGGGTTTGCCGCATCTACCCAAGCGTCCCATGCCGCGTTCATCCCCGCATAGTCCGCCATGTTGGCTAAAAAAATAGTCGCTTCCACAATATGCGCCTTGTCCGAGCCGCATTGCGCCAGCCAAGCGTCAATCTGGCGCAACACATCCGCCGTTTGCGCCGTGATGTCGCCGCCCGTCTCGGGCACCATGCCCGATAAAAACACAAAACCATTGGCAACCACCGCTTCCGACAAGCGCGCGCCGCAGCCAAACCGTTCAACAGCCATCGCAAACCCTTTCGTTTACATCGTTTAACAAGCCTCCATTCTACCACGCAGCCTGAAAACCGTAGGCTTCAACAGCGTTAAAACAGCGCGCGGCGGCAAAGCGAAAACGCCCGCGCATCATGCTATCATTGCGCCCGTTGTTTCCCCACCCCAACCCGTTTTCAGGCTACCCACATGACCACCCCCGCCCCGCTCAACCCGCTCACCATCCCCGTTCACGGCACCCACCTTATCGAAGCCAGCGCAGGCACAGGCAAAACATGGAACATCGCCGCCCTGTTCACCCGCCTTGTGCTGCTGGAACAGCAAAGCGTAGAAAAAATCCTTGTGGTAACGTTTACCAAGGCCGCCACCGCCGAGCTCAAAACCCGCCTGCGCGCCCGCCTGGACCAAGCCCTTACCGCGCTCAAACGCACGCCCAACGCCCAAACGCAGCCTGAAATCCTGCGCCAAAACAGTTTGGATGACAAAAACCGTCCCGACGACTTCCTCTTCAACCTGCTCAGCCAAGCCCTCGCCAGCGAAAGCCAAGACCGCCTGCAACTGCGCCTAACCGCCGCCATCAGCAATTTTGACAACGCCGCCATCTACACCATCCACGGCTTCTGCCAACGCATCCTGCAAGACTTCGCCTTCTACTGCCAAGCCCCCTTCAACATCCAGCTCAACGAAGACCCCAACGACAACCCCAATCTCACCGCCATCCAAGACTACTGGCGCACCCAAATCGCACCCAACCCCGTCCAGGCCCAGCTTGTCTATCAGCACAACCAAACCCCCGAAAAACAACTGCAAGCCCTATCCCCCTACCTAGCCCGCCCCTATCTCCAATTTCGGCAGCCTGAAAGCAGCCATATCGCCCAAACCCAGCAACAATTCCAACAAGCATGGCAACACGTTTGCGCCCAGCTTCCCCAAATCCAAGCCGCCTTCTGGCAACTGCATCCCCATCTCAACAAACAAAGCTACAACGCCGCCCGCTGCGAAGACCGCTTCGCCCAGCTCCACCAATTTTCAGGCTGCCCCAGCCCCGCCACCATCTGGCAACTGCTTACCGAAAGCAAACACACCCAAGCCATCTTCACCGCCGAATTTCTGCAAAGCAAAGCCAACCAAGACAAAAAATCCAAACAAAAAATCCAACTGCCCGCCGAGCCACTCGCCCTGATAAACAACACCCTAGGCGCGCTCGCCACCGCCGCCCAACGCTGCATCCAAGCCCAAGAGCAAGCCCTTATCCAGCTTGCCCACAACATCATCCACTACCTGCGCACGCAAAACGAAGCCAACAAAAAAACCAGCCCTAGCCGCCAATTTGACGACCTGCTGCTGGATGTTTACCACGCCCTCAGCCCCGAAAAACCCCACGCCCAAGCCCTTGCCCGCGCCCTATCCGCCAACTGGCAAACCGCCCTCATCGACGAATTTCAAGACACCGACCCCCTGCAATACGCCATCTTCCAAGCCGCCTTTATGCAACCCCCAAGGCAGCCTGAAAACAAGTGCAACCAAAATAAAACCGCCTTCTACATGGTCGGCGACCCCAAACAAGCCATCTACAGCTTCCGCGGCGCAGACATCTACGCCTACCTAGCCGCCGCCGAACACATCCCCCCCGCCAACCGCCACACCCTCAGCCAAAACCACCGCAGCCACGCCGCCCTTATCCACGCCATCAACGCCCTATTTTCCCGCCCCAACCCCTTTGCCCTAGATAAAATTCCCTACCACCCCGCCCGCGCCGCCCGCAGCCAAAGCAAGCTCCCCAGCGGCGAAGCCCCCCTGCGCCTCACCTGGCTCAACCAAGACCCCACCGCCGACGACAGCGACACCCTCACCCAACGTGCCGCCCAATGGTGCGCCCAAGAAATCGCCGTTACTTTACACGCCCACGCCCAAGGCAAAACCCCCATCAGCGCAGGGCAAATCGCCATCCTCGTGCGCACCCGCAAAGAAGGCACGCTGATGCAACGCCAGCTCAAAACGCACCACATCCAAAGCGTGCTCCTGAGCCGCGACAGCATCTACGCCGAAGAAGAAACCCAAGCCGTCTACGCCCTCATCAGCTTCATCCTCAACCCCCAACGCACCCAACACCTCATCTACCTGCTTTCAGGCTGCCTCTACAACCACACCGCCCTGCAAATCCAACAGCTCAACCAAAACGAAGCCCAGCTCACCCAATGGACCGATGCCGCCAACCAAGCCGCCCAAACATGGCAACAACACGGCGTTTACACCGCCCTACAACAATTTCTCCGCCAATTCCAAGCCGAAACCACCCTGCTGTCCCAACGCAACGACCGCACCCTCACCAACCTCCACCAAATCCTAGAAATCCTCGCCGCCCAAGACGAAAAAGGACAGCCCCCCAGCGCGCTGCAACAATGGCTCGGACAACAAATCCAAGCCAGCCAAAACCACGCCAACCCCCAAGACCACGCCCTGTTGCGCCTAGAAAGCGATGAAAATCTCGTCAAAATCGTAACCATGCACGCCGCCAAAGGGCTGCAATACCCCGTCGTATACTGCCCGTTCGTCTGGAAAGCCCGCAACCAACAGCCCCCCGAATGGCAAATCATCCACCAAAACCACCAAGCCCAGCTCATCCACAAAACCCAGCTCACCGACAGCGACCAACAACAAGCCCAAACCGAACAACGCTCCGAAGACCTCCGCCTGCTCTACGTCGCCCTCACCCGCGCTGAAGAACAGCTCAACATTTACATCGCCAGCTACCCCCAAACCGAAAACAGCCCCCTCGCCTACCTCATCCAACACCAGCAGCCTGAAAAAGGCAAAAGCAAAAAAGACGAATACGCCCACCTCCAAGCCCAAGCCTACCGCCAAAGCTGGCAAAACTTCATCGCGCAACACCCCGAGCACATCCAATGGCACGACACCCTCACCCTGCCCACCTACACAGGCAGCCTGAAAACCAGCGAACCCCAAACCAACGAACCCACCACCTACCGAGCCACCCCCATCCCCCCCCGCAGCTACCGCAGCCCCCAGCACACCAGCTTCACCGCCCTCAGCCGCCACAGCACCACCCAACCCACCGAACACACCCCCCTAGACCCCAGCGAACAAACCACCCAACCCCAAAACCCACAAGGCAGCCTGAAACCAGATGACCCCCCCACCATCGCCCAATTCCCCCAAGGCACAGCCGCAGGCATCTGCCTGCACAGCCTATTGGAACGCTACCCCTTCGCCCAACCCGGGCGGCAAAACCTCCCCCTCATCCAAACCACCCTAGACCAACACAACATCAACAGCCAACAATGGCAAGACACCATCGCCCAGCTGATTGAAGACACCCGCCACACCCCCCTCTTGCCCCGCACCAGCCTCAGCACCCTGCCCCCGCAAAACATCCTCACCGAATTCGGCTTCCTGCTGCACACCCGCAACTTCACCCTAGGCAGCCTGAAAACATGGTTTGCCCAACACAGCAAGCTCCCCCCCGAAATCACCGCCGCCGCGCAAAACCTCAGCTTCCGCGACGTACAAGGCTACATCAACGGCTACATAGATCTGCTCGCCCAAACCGAAACAGGCGACACCCTCATCCTAGACTACAAATCCAACTGGCTCGGCAACAGCCCCAGCGACTACACCCAAGCCGCGCTCAACCAAGCCATCGCCCAACACCACTACGCCCTACAAGCCCTGCTCTACGCCATCGCCACCGCCCGCTATCTCACCAGCCGCAACGCCCAGCCGCAAACCATCCACATCCGCTACCTCTTCCTGCGCGGTCTGGACGGTATCACCAGCAACGGCGTATGGCAATGGGACATCCCCACCAGCAGCCTGAAACAATGGTTGTAAACAAGAGGGTTGCGAACAAGCAGGGCAACGACCGCCAGCCCGACCACCGTTTTCAGGCTGCCGTTTAACCCGCCCCAAAAGGTAGCCTGAAACCCTTGCGAACCCAATGCCGACACGGAGCAGCGACGGCTCGCCAACATTTTGCCGACGCGCAACGCACGATTTAAACAGAAACGCACCATTCCAATTTCAGGCTGCCTTTAATGCAGCCTGAAAACACCCAACAGAGGGCAGACAACTCGCTTGCCCGCCAAAATACCCACCCCCACGGCAAACAAATTAACCGCCCCAAGTTTGAACGCGGGCGCAATAACAGGCAGCCTGAAAACCATCCCGCGTCCCCTACGGCTTGCCCGCAAGCCGTGCGCCGGCTAAAAATACCAAGGCAATTGCAGGTCGGGCATTTATGCCCAACCGACCGGGTTTTGCAAAAGTTTCAACCGACAAAAGGCAGCCTGAAAACGAATGCACACGTTTTCAGGCTGCCTTTTTCGCAGACAAACATTTGAATGCACTAGATTTGAATGCGCCCGCCAACCGATTTCGTTGGATGGGCGAACAACGCTTGGGCTTCATTGAAGCTACGGGTTTTCAGGCTGCCTCTTCACACCGGCGCCAACAGCATCAGCCGCTTACCAACCAATATGCCTCAATCCAATGCTCTGCAATTCAACCCTCTTTGGCGACGAGCCACCGCCGCTCCATGCCCCGCTTACCGCTCTAACATTTTCAGGCTGCCGCAACAGTTTCCAAACACAAATGCAGCCTGAAAACGCATCCAACACGTTTTCAGGCTGCCTCCTATCCCCATCCCAAGCACAACAAGCAACAAAGCATTGCCAACACACCAACAATCACGCCTCGCTACAAAGCGAGCATGTTTCAACACACAGCCTCCTGAAAGCGGCTGTCTGAAATGCGCTACGTCAGCCTGTGCAGCGGCGTGGTTTCAACACACAGCCGCCCGTAGGCGGCTGGAAAAGTCATGCTTGCGAAACGTCCCGTAACGCAAGTTTCAACACACAACCGCCCGAAGGCGGCTGCCCCGCGCGCTACCACGCCTCAATCCGACGCTCTGCAATTCAACCCTCTTTTGGCAACGCGCCCCCGCCGCTCCATACCCCGCCCATCGCACCAACATTTTCAGGCTGCCGCACAGATTGCCCGAAACCGCAAAGGCAGCCTGAAAAACGAATGCACACGTTTTTCAGGCTGCCTTTACATCACCCCACCCAATAAGCATCGCCAGCCCGCCAACCAAAGCCAATATTCCGCGCCATTCAAACACGCCTTTTGGCAATGGGCAATGAGCCGCCGCCGTTCCATGCCTTGCCAACCGCAGCACCGTTTTCAGGCTGCCTATTTTTTCTTGTCCTTGGCTTTTGCAGGCGGCTTGCTGTTGGGTTTCGCAGCGGATTTGTCGCCGGCTTGGGGTTTGGCTTTTTCAGGCTGCTTATTGCTCGGCTTGGCTTTTTCAGGCTGCCTTACCGGCTGGGCGGCGAGTTTCGCAGTGGATTTGACAGCAGGTTTGGCAACGGGCTTAACGGCGGGTTTAACAGGCTTGGCTTTGGGCAATGCGATGCGCGGTTCGTGTTTGGCTTCGTTGCGGCTTTCGGGTTTTTCGGGCGCGGGGGCAACCGCAGGGGCGGCTGGCCGGGCGACGGGTTTGGGCTTGGGCGCGGCTTGGGCTGGAGCGGGCGCGCTGTTGTCGTTTTCAGGCTGCGTGTCGGGCTGGGCGATAAACCATTGCCATTGCTGCTTCAAGGCGCTGCTGATGGCTTTTTGTTTTTCTTCAGCGGTGGTGCTGCCCGATGTGATTTGTTGGAAATTAAGGCTCACGCTGGGGTTGTCCATTTTGCCGCTGACGCGGATGGGCAGGGCTTGGCTTTCGGCGTTGCCTTTGAAGCGGATGTCTTCGGTGATTTCGTTGCTGGCAAGGTTGAGCTTGCCGCTGCTGGTCATGGTGGCGGCGGGCCAGGTAAACGCGGCTTGGGCGCTGTGGCTGCTGATGCCGTTTTGGATGTTGGCTTCCAGCACAAAATGGCTGAACGGCATGGCGGTGGCTTCGGCTTCGGGCGTGCTGTTGCCGATGCCGGCGAGCAGGTTGCGGATGCGGTTGAAGCTGATGCCCGACCATTCGCCGTCGTTAATATCCAGTTTCACGCTGCCGTTGAGGCTGGCGAGCATTTCGTCGGGGCTGCTGCCTTGCGCGGTGAGGGCGAATTCGGCGGTGCCTTTGCCGCTAATGCGGCTTTGTTTGAACAGGTCTTGCAGCATGGGGTGGATTTGCACGCCTTCGGCTTTTTGGTGGAGCTGGTAGGCGATGGGGGTGCGGTTTTGGATGATGAGGCTGCCGTCGGTGCGCCCGCTGTATAGGTCGGCGGTGAGCGGGGCGAGGATGATGGATTCGGCGCTGGCGTTGATGCCGGCGTGGATATTGTCGATTTGGGCGCGGGGGGTTTCCAGCGTGCCGATGTCGGCGTCGATTTGGTAGGTGAGCGGGGCGGTGGGGAAGATTTGGCTGATGTCGCTGGTGGTGGGGTTGCTTTTGATGAGCGTGGCGTAGTTTTTGGTGTTGAGTTTGGCGATTTTCAGGCTGCCGCTGATGTGGTTTTCGTTGCGCGCCAGCGCGATGTTGGCGGGTTGCTTGTCAAACAGCCCTTGCAGTTGGACGCGCCAACTGGCGGGGTGGGCGAAATTCAGGCTGCCTTCCATTTCGCTGGCGAAACGGGGCGTGCCTTGGGGTGTGGTTTGGGTGCTGATGAATTTGAGTTTGCCAAGCTGGATGCCGCTGCCGTTGCGCCATATCAGCTCGGATTTGGCGTTGATGTCTAGGTTGTCTTGTTGGGCGTTGCGGGTGTTGAGATCTAGGTTGATTTCGTCGCTGTGCAGTTCGTTGTCTTGCCATTGGGCTTGGGCGGCGGCAAGCGTGCCGGTGGGCTGGTTGGGGTGGCCGGGGGCGGTGAACACGGCGTTGATGCCTGTGAGCTTGGTGTCGCCATAGCGGCTGGCGAGCTTGGTGATGCTGATGTTGAAGGTGCTGTTGTGGCGATAGCTGGCGATTTCTAGCTTGCTGTTTTCGGCGATGAAGTCTTGTTCACGCCATGTGGCGTTGGTTTTCAGGCTGCCTGAAAAGGTGTAGCCGTTTTCTTTGCCGTTGAATTTGACGGCGAGCTTGGGGAACTGCTGGCTGTTGGGGCTGCTGATGGTGTCGCCCGCGGCGGCCAGTTGCAGGTTTTCCCAATAGGGCGATTGGGCTTGGGCTTCGAGCTGGTAGCCGATGGTGGTGTCGTTTTGGCGGGCGAGGGCGAGGCTGATTTGGCTGAATGCAAATTCGCCCTGCTCGGCATCGCGCACGATAAGCGTGCCGCGGTTGATTTGCACGCGGTTGAACACGGCGGGGCGTTGGTTGCGGGTTTGCCATAAATCGGCGATGTTCCAGCGCCCTTGGTTGTTGCGAATCAACAGCGCGTGCACGTCGTTGAGCACCAGTTTTTCAATGGTGGGCTCGCTAATCAGGCTGCTCCACCCGATGCCAATTTTGACTTCTTGCGCGCGCAGGGCGGGGGCTTTGCCGTCGGCTTCGCTCAATACCACGTTGTGCAGGATGATGGTGGGGCGCGGGAACAGGCTGCGCTCAATTTGCGCGTCAAATTGCACGGTGCGCTTTGTGCCTGCTAGGGCTTCGCGGGCGCGTTGCTGCAAGGCCTCGTGTTCGGATACGCGATACAACGCCGCCGAGCCGCCCAAATACACGCCCGCCACAATCAGGCACGCAACCAAAGCCATGCGGCTGATGCGCCAGTGTGCGGGGGAAAGGTGGAATCTGGGCAATGAAGACATGGGCTGCGCGTGCGGGAAACGAGAAAGATTGGCATTTTAGCAAATTTTGCCGGCGGGCGTGGGCGTAAGCTGTGTTGTGGTGGCGGCAGCCTGAAAAGCAAAGCTAAAAACCACAGCAAGCATGCCCGCTCTGCGCCGTTTGCCATTAAAATCCCGCCCGCAAACATACGCCCCAGAAAGCCCCCCCATGCAGCCTGAAACCCCCATCGCCGCCTACCGCGCCGCCCGCGCCGCCGCCGACCAATCCTTCCAGCAAAACCGCCGCCCCTATCTCTATTTCCGCCGCCACACCGCCGCCGCCGATGCCCTGCTGGTTGCCCTGTGGCAACAGCATTTTTCAGGCTGCCCACACCTTTGCCTGCTCGCCACCGGCGGCTACGGGCGCAGCGAACTCTACCCCCATTCCGATTTAGACATCGCCATACTTTCCCCCGCCGAACTCACCGAGCGCGAGCAAGACAGCCTCGCCCGATTCATCCAAACCCTGTGGGACGGCAAACTCGCCCCCGCACCGCAATCAGGCAGCCTGAAACAAATCCTCCAAGCCGCGCAAGACGACTTAACCGCCAGCACCGCCCTGCTGGAAGCCCGCCCCCTATGCGGCAACACCGCCCTCGCCCGACAAGCCATCCGCACCGCCCGGCAACAGCGCGAAATCGTCCCGTTCATTGAAAGCAAACTGCTGGAAATGCAGAAACGCCACGCCAAGCAGCCCAGCCAAACGCTGGAACCGCACATCAAAAACGGCATCGGCGGCCTGCGCGATTTGCACGTTATCAACTGGCTCGCCCGCGTGCAAAACCTCAATCTTGCCGCCCCCGCAGCCGCCCGGTCCGCCATCATTACACCCGCCGAAGCCAAGCTGCTGCGCCACAGCCACCGCACCCTCGCCCAACTGCGCATCGCCATGCACCTTGCCGCCCAACGCGAAGAAGACCGCCTCACCTTTGACCTGCAACACACCCTCGCCCAACAAAACCCGTTTTCAGGCTGCCCCACCCCCGTAAACACATCCCCCCAAGGCAGCCTGAAAACCGCAGGCTTCAACGAAGCCAAAACCGCCATAGAACACCTGATGCACCCCTACTACCGCACCACCAAAACCATCCAACAGCTCAGCGGCATCCTCATCCCCATGCTGCGCGAACGCATCTACTCCCCCTTACCCCGCATCGCCCGCCCCATCAACGAACACTACACCCAAATCAACCACACCCTCGCCGCCAACAACCCCGCCCTGTTCACCCAACAGCCCGAACACATCCTTATCCTCCCCCACATCCTGCAAACCCACCGCGACATCAACCAAATCGCCCCCAAAACCCTACGCGCATGGTGGGCGGCCGCGCAAAAACTAGACCCCAGCTTCAACCAACACCCCGCCCACCGCGCCCAATTTCTCCAATTCTTCCACACAGGCGAAGGGCTCACCCACACCCTGCGCCTGCTCAATCTTTACGGCATCCTCGCCCGCTACCTACCCCAATGGCACAACATCGTTGGGCTCTTGCAACACGACCTTTACCACATCTACCCCGTAGACGACCACATCCTCACCACCCTCGCCCACCTACGCCGCCTCGCCCAAGAAGAACACAGCCACGAAAACCCCGCCCTCTCCACCCTCATGCAACACCACCCCAAGCAACCCATCCTCTACCTTGCCGCCCTGTTCCACGACATCGCCAAAGGACGCGGCGGCGACCATGCCCAACTCGGCGCACAAGATGCCGCCCAATTCGCCCAAGCCCACCAACTTTCCCCCTACGACAGCGACCTGCTCATATGGCTCGTGCGCGAACACCTGCTCATGTCGCAAACCGCGCAAAAAGAAGACATCAGCGACCCCGCCGTCATCCAAAAATTCGCCCGGCGCGTGCAAAGCCAAGAAAAACTAGACTCGCTCTACCTGCTCACCGTCTGCGACATCCGTGCCACCAATCCCAAAATCTGGAACACATGGAAAGCCCAACTGCTAGACCAGCTCTACCACAGCACCCGCGCCCAGCTTTCAGGCAGCCTGAAAACCACCAGCATCCACGACCGCTACCAACACGCCAGCCAAATCCTCGCAGAGCAAAACCACAGCCCCCAAACCATCCGCCGCCTATTCAACACCCTCGGCGCAGCCTACTTCGCCCGCCACAACAGCCCAACCATCGCCCGCCAACTCCCCCAAATCGCCGCCCAGCCCCACCAACCCCACGCCAGCATCACCCCCGAGCCCAACGGCAACTGGCGCATCCTCGTCTATATGCCCAACCAAGACCGCCTGTTCACCCGCCTATGCCGCCTATTCGGGCAACACCAGTTTGACATCGTCGCCGCCCGCGCCTTCATCACCGCCCACGATTTCATTTTAGATAACTTCATCCTTACCCCCCCGCCCCACCACAGCAGCGAAGAACTGCACCAACTACGCACCACCCTGCAAGCCCAGCTTACCCAATTTGCCCACGGCAACATCCCCACCTTCGCCCCACACAAAACCCAACCCAGCCGCCGCGCCCGCCTGCTCCCCCTTGCCCCCAGCGTCAGCATCCAGCCCGAAGAAGAACCCCACCGCTACACCATCCAAATCATCGCCGCCAACCGCCCCCACCTGCTCGCCGACCTCACCGAAGTCTTCGCCCAGCACAACATCCGCCTGTTCTACGCCAAAATCGCCACCCTCGCCGACCGCGCCGAAGACAGCTTTCTCGTAGAAAACAGCGAACTCGCCAACCCCAGCAAAGAATTCGCCCTCAAACGCGACTTGCTCGCCGCAATGGAATAAGCCGCCCATGCCTCCGCCCATAGGCAGCCTGAAACCTGAATCCGAAATAAAACGGCAACAGCCCGCCGCGCCATTTCAAATTTCAGGCTGCCGCACGATTCTTGCCCAAGTTTCAGGCTGCCCCACCTTTTGGCAGCCCACTCTATTTTTGATATGATGCCGCCTGTTTTTTCTTAACCCGAAAGCCACAAAATGAAACAAACCGCCCTTGCCGCCTTCTGCGCCGCCCTAGTCCTCACCGCCTGCTCGCAAAGCGACCCCACCCAACCCGCCGCCTCCGCAGCGTCTGCCGCATCCGCCGTTGCCAATGCCGGCTGCGAAATCCCCGCGCTCGACAGCCAAGTGAAACAAATCGTGCAAGACACCATCGGCAACAACGCCAAACGCCTTGCCAACGCCAACGACTACATCGATGCCGACAAACTCATCGCCCTAGCCGCGCAATTAAACGTAACCACCAGCAACGCCCAAGCAGGGCAAATGCCCGAAACCTGCCAAGCGCAAGTCGCCATCGCTATCCCCGAAAACCTCATCAAGCAAGCCCAAACCAATGCCCCCCTGCTGCAAAGCGAAGCCCCGCAAGACATCATCAGCCGACACCTCACCGGCGGCAACGGCACATTCAGCAACCACACCCTCAGCTTCCCGCTGAACTATGCCGTCAAAAACAACCAATTCACCCCCACCGATAACAACCTCAGCGGCGCCGCCAACCTGCTTGCCGACGCTCTTGCCGCCTACGGCGTAAAAGACACGCTTAACGTAAACGGCAAAAACGTCAGCCGCGCCGAAGCCCTGAAACTACTCAAACAAAAAGACCAGCCCAAAGCCGAAGAAGCCTCCATTCCCGCGCCACAAGCCGTTCCCCCGATTGACAACATCCCCGAGCCGCCCAAGCCCGAAGACTTGCGCAAAGCCGTGCCCGCCCCCAAAACCGATGCCCTAGACAACAGCGCATCCGCCCCCGCCAAACCGCAGCCTGAAAAACTCACCCCGCCTGTAGAAAAACCAAACAACGTGAGCGACAAAGAGCTAAACGCCGCGCGCGAAGCCAACGACAAAGCCGACCAATCCATCAAATCCGCATGGCGCAAAATTGACCCCCAAGTGCAACAAGACCTTGTGGACGAACAGCGCGAATGGGAAAGCAAAAAACGCGCCAACTGCCGCAACGCCGCCGCCAAAGGCAAAAGCGCAACCGAAAGCCAATACCTGCAACTGCAATGCGACACCCGCATGACGCGCGAGCGCGTGCAATATTTAAAAGGGTACAGCATCGAATAACGCCGCACGCAACCGCAGCCTGAAACTTTCAGGCTGCCTTCTTGTGTACAGCCCTTTTTGTTTATCAAGTTGCCGCGCAAACCCTTATCTCCACAGCCACGCAGCCTGAAAATCAAACGCAATAGCGATGCGGCACCCCCAACCGCATTTTCAGGCTGCCTCAAAAGAGACCGCCCCATGACCGACATCCTAGCCAAAATCCTCGCCACCAAAGCCGAAGAAATCGCCGCGCAAAAAGCCGAAATCTCGTTAGAAAACATGAAAGTGCAAGCGCGCACCGCCGAGCCGCCGCGCGACTTCATCGCTGCCATCCGCGCCAAACACGCCGCCAATCAGCCTGCCATCATCGCCGAAATCAAAAAAGCCAGCCCATCCAAAGGGCTTATCCGCCCCGATTTCCACCCCGACGAACATGCCAAAGACTACGAAGCCGCAGGCGTCGCCTGCCTGTCCGTGCTCACCGACGAACCCTATTTCCAAGGCTCGCCCGTGTATTTGCGCCAAGCCCGCGCCGCCGTGTCCCTGCCCGTGCTGCGCAAAGACTTCATCATCGACGAATACCAAATCTACCAAGCCCGCGCATGGGGCGCAGATGCCGTGCTGCTCATCGCCGCCGCGCTGGACGAAACCGCGCTGCTGCATCTGGAAGGCGTGGCCCACAGCCTGAACATGGCGGTGCTGGTGGAGCTGCACGACGAGAGCGAAGTGCAAAAATGCGCCCGCATGACCACCCCCCTGCGCGGCGTAAACAACCGCAATTTGCACACCTTTGAAGTGGACTTGCAGCAAACCATCGCCCTGTTGCCGCAGCTGGGCGACAGCATCGTGGTAACCGAAAGCGGCATCACCAGCAAAGACGACGTGCAACGGATGCAGCAGCACGGCGTAAACACCTTTCTCATCGGCGAAACCTTTATGCGCGCCGATGACATCGTTGCCGAAGTACGGAAACTGTTTTGATGAAACGCCCGCCCGTTCAACTCAAACCCGAACACGCCCTGCCGCTGATATTGGTTGCCGTGGTGCTGTCGCTCACGTTTATTTTCAGCTTGCGCAGCAAATTGCGCCAACCGCCCGCGCCTGCTGTCGTTTCCGCGCCGCGCACAGCTTCCGATGTCGCCGCCAAAGATTATTCTTGGGTGCAAAACACCGAGCAAGACGACATTCTCAACGCCCGCCGCGAAGCCAAAGAGCAAGTGGGCGCATCCGACATCGCCGCATGGGCAAACACCCCGCCACCCGCCGACACCCCCGCCGCGTCGCCCGAAACCCTGCCCGATAACCTTCCGCCCCTGCCCGAAACCTGCGAACGCTATTATCAGCGCGTGGACCAATGCTTTGCCCGCCAAGGCGAAGATGCCGAAGCCCTGCGCGCCTCCAACCAAGATTTGCGCGTGGAACTGGCACGCAGCCGCCCCACCGAAAACGAATGCGCGGCGCTTGACCGCAGCTTTGACACCCTTGCGCCCACGTTGGGATGCCGTTGATTGCATCGTTTTCAGGCTGCCTTATCGCCAAAGGCAGCCTGAAACCATCTTGCCCACATCGCAGCCGCCCATTAGGCAGCCTGAAAGCCCCCACCATGAAACTCGCCTTCTTCATCCTCAAACTACTCGGCAAGCTCCCCCATTCCGCCCTGCGCGCGCTCGCCCGCCTGCTCGGTTGGCTGTGCTACTGGCTGGTCGCCCCGCGCCGCAAAGTCGGGCAAACCAACCTCGCGCTGTGTTTCCCCGAAAAAAGCCAAGCCGAGCGCGACCAAATCCTGCGCCAACACTTCTACCACATGGCGCTTTTGGTGCTGGAATACGGCAAATACTGGTACGCCCCCGCCGTCGAACTGCGCCAAATGGTGCGCTACCAAGACAAACACATCCTTGACGACGCCCTTGCCGCAGGCGAAAAAGTCATCCTGCTCTATCCCCATTTCACCGCCTTTGAAGCCGCCGTATACGCGCTCAACCAAGACGTGCCGCTGATTAGCGTCTATTCCCACCAAAAAAACCCCGCGCTCGACGCGCAAATCCTGCACGGGCGGCACCGCTACGACAACGTGTTCCTTGTCGGGCGCACCGAAGGCCTGCGCAGCATCATCAAACACATCCGCAGCGAAAACGCCCCCTTCCTCTACCTGCCCGACCAAGACTTCGGCGCAAAAGACTCCCTATTCATCCCCTTCTTTGGCATTCCCACTGCCACCATCGCAGGGTTGCCCCGTATCGCCCAAATGACCCACGCCAAAATCATCCCCGCCATCCCCACCCGCCAAGCCGACGGCAGCGTTGTCCTGCGCTTTTACCCCGCATGGGAACACTACCCCAGCCAAGACACCGCCGCCGACGTGCGCCGCATGAACGCCTTTATAGAAGAACGCATCCGCGAGCAAATCCCCCAGTATTACTGGCTGCACAAACGCTTCAAAACCCGCCCCCAAGGCGAGCCGTCGTTTTACGCCAAATAGGCAGCCTGCGTAGCGCAGCGGAGTTGCGAAGCTAAAACCAATGAAATGGCATTTCACGTTTTCAGGCTGCCTCAGCCATTTTGAAAACCAGTGCACGGCTTGCCGGCAAGCCGTAGAAACGCGCATCGGCATTCAAGCGTTCCAACATCGCGCCCGCGCCGCACGCTCCGCACCACACAGCCCGCCCAAATAACCAAATCGTCTAACAAACATAAACACAAAATCTTTTTCAGGCTGCCCAAACCCTCCTACAATCCACCCGTCTTTTTCACCTAAACATAAGGAACACAACATGGCACGTTTAACCGTACACACCGTAGAATCCGCCCCCGAAGCCGCCAAAGCCCGCGTAGAAGCCGCGCAAAAAGCCAACGGCTTCATCCCCAATCTCATCGGCGCACTCGCCAACTCCCCCCAAGCCCTCACCTTCTACCAAGAAGTCGGCAAACTCAACAACGAAAACTCACTCACAGGCGGCGAGCGCGAAGTCATCCAAATCATCGCCGCCCGCACCAACCAATGCGGCTTCTGCGTGGCAGGGCACACCAAACTCGCCACGCTGAAAAAACTGTTGTCCGAGCAAGCCATCAAAGCCTCGCGCGATGTGAACCCCGCCGAGTTCGACGATGCCAAACTCAAAGCCCTTGCCGATTTCACCATCGCCGTGATGGCAAACAAAGGCGCGGTTTCCGATGCCGAACTCGCCGCCTTCGTTGCCGCAGGCTACCGCAAAGAACAAGCGGTGGACGTGGTAATGGGCGTGGCGCTGGCAACCTTGTGCAACTACACCAACAACCTCGCGCAAACCGACATTAACCCCGAATTGCAAGCCTACGCCTAACGGCAAGCGGCGCAAACCAAAGGCAGCCTGAAAATGGGTTTATTCATTTTCAGGCTGCCTTTAAATGTAAATATGGTTACGGAGGGTTTTGCCGCAGGCGGTTTGTCGCTTAGATTTGCCGCATATCGCAAGCAAAGGCAAGATTTTACCCCGCGCAAGAAACGGTTTCAGGCTGCCTTTAAGTATTAAGGCAGCCTGAAATTTAAAATGGCGCGGCAAAGGTGCATGGCCAAATGGCGTATTCAATAGGGCTTTAAGAAGCGGCATGATGTCGGCGCGCCGCCAACACGCCATCGCGGTCGCAGGTTTCACAAAAGTTTCGTTTCAGGCTGCCGACCCACGCCTGCATTAAGGCAGCCTGAAACGCAGTTCAGCGCAGCTGAAACCACCCCGCCTAAACATCCGCGCAAACAACAAGATCCCTTGCTGCCCGCAACAAGGGATTTTTTCGCGCGGGTGATGCAAACGCCGCGGCGGGTTATACGTCAAATTCCAGATTATCAATCAAGCGCGTGTTGCCCAGCTTGGCGGCGGCAAGCGCCACCAGTTGCCTGTCGCCCGCTTGGGCGGTTTTCAGGCTGCCTCTTTGGCGGATTTCAACATAATCCACCGCCCAGCCGTGCGCGTGCAGTTCGTCGCGGGCGGCTTGGGCGAGCGCGGCGAAATCGCGGTTACCCGCTTGCGCGGCTTGGGCGATATTTTGCAAGGCGCGGTACAGGCGCGGGGCTTCAGCGCGTTCGGCGGCGTTTAAATATTGGTTGCGGCTGGACAATGCCAAGCCGTCGGCAGCGCGCCCCGTGTTCACGGCAACAATGCGCACGGGGATGTTCAAATCGGCGACCATGCCTTGGATGATGGCGACTTGCTGGTAGTCTTTTTTGCCGAAGCAGGCGACATCGGGCTGCACGATGTTGAACAGCTTGCTGACCACGGTTGCCACGCCGCGAAAATGGATGGGGCGCGACACGCCGCACAACTCGTGTTTGAGCGCGGGCGGTTCAACGAAATATTGCTGCTCGCCTGCGGGATAGAGTTCGGCTTCGTCGGGGGCGAAAACGGCGGCAACGCCTGCGGCGCGGAGCTTGTCGGCATCTTGCGCCAGCGTGCGCGGGTATTGGTCAAAATCTTCGCCTTGCCCGAATTGGATGCGGTTCACAAAAATGCTGACCACAACGTGTTCGGCTTCTTGCTTGGCGCGCTCCACAAGGGCGAGATGCCCGTCGTGCAGGTTGCCCATGGTAGGCACAAAGGCGATGTTGGCAACGGTTTTGCGCCATTGGCGCAGCTCGGCGATGGTGTGGAAGATGTGCATGGTGGTGTCCTTACGGGTGGGTTTTGGGAAAAGGGTTTTGGCTACGCTGAACGGCGTTTCAGGCTGCCTTGATGGAGGGCATAGGCAGCCTGAAACCTTTGTAAAACCTAAGTAGGTCGGGTATTGATGCCCGACCTGCTGATAAACAACAGTATTCCCGCCTGCGCAGGAATGACGGCGTTTCTTGTTTTAGCTTCGCAATTCCGCTGCGCTACGCGGGCTGCCTATTCGGCGTTCAAATCATCCAATTCGGATTGCAAAATCACGCCGTAATCAGCATCCAAAACATACCGCCCCGCTTCCAAATCCTGCACATAGTTTTGCAAAAATTCGCGCAGGGAGTTGGCGATTTTTTCGCGTGCCGCGTCGTCGTGCCACATTTGGATGATTTGCCCTGCCGTGCCGCTTGGCGCTGGGTCTAGGTCTATCATTTTGCCATTGCCGCCGCCGTCGGCGGAAAGCGGAATCCATTTGGGATTCCACCAAAAATCGGCTTTGATGCCTGCGTCTTCGGGTTCGCAGCCGTAGTCCGTGCCGTCGTCTTCTTGGAATGAGCCGTCGTCGTACAAATCTTTCCAAACCGCGTATTCGCTGATGATGCGGTCAATGCTCAACCATTCGTCGCTGGCAAACACACCGTCTATATCGGGTTCGCCGTTGGCAACGCGGTAGAGTTCTTTAAACTCTTCGGGCAGCGCGTAGCCGAGCGTTTGTTCCAGCTTGGCGAAATCGGCTTCTCTTGCGCCGGCGTTCAGCTCAAAGTTCATGCCCAGCTCTTCGGCGGCTGCGGGATATTTTTGCGCGAGGGCTTTGAGTTGGGCTTGCATGCGGGTAACAAGGTCTTTCATGGCGGTTTCCTTTACGGGTGGGTGGATGAAATGGATTTCAGGCTGCCTTGAAGCGCATCGGGCAGCGAAGCCTTGCAAAAATGGGCGGCTGATGGCTTTTCAGGCTGCCTCGAGCCAAGGCAGCCCGAAAACGGGGTGGAATTATTCGCCCGACACTTTCTCAATCCCCTGCTGGGTTTTGATGCTTGCCGCCAGCGATTCAATGTAGTTTTGAATCATGTTTTCGCCCATTTCTTGCGCCAGCGTTTGCTTGGCGTTGGCAAGGGCTTGGGGATTGCCGACGGTTTGGATGGATTGCACTTCCACCAGCTGCGGCGCGGCGGGCATATCCAGCACGGCGTAAGCAGGTTTGCCGTTTTTCGGGATGGCCTGCATAAAGGCAAAATAGGCATCGTCGCTCAGATTGGCGCGCACTTGCAGCGGCACAACCTGTTCCACGGTCGACCACGCCACCGCAGGGTTGTTGCCCGCCGCCAGCTCTTTTTGCAGGTTTTTGGCGTGTTCCAGCGCCAAGCGGCGGCTTTCGGCGAGCTTGAAGCGTTCCGCTACGCGCGGTTTGGCTTGCTCAAAGGTTTCGGTGCTCTCGGTGCGGGTTTCGGTGGGGCGCACAAACCATGTTTCGCCGTCCACATTGATGGCGGCAGAGTTGAGTTTTTTACTGAACACGTCGCCCGCCAGCAAGGCTTCCGCCACGGCGGCGGGTATTTTCAGGCTGCCTGCGTTGGCGCGGGTTGTCCACTCGTTTTGCGTTTGCACGGTTAAGCCGAATTGTTGCGCGGCAGGCTGCAATTTGTCGCGCGCGCTGAACACGGCTTCGCTCAATGCTTCGCGTTGCTTGTTGTATTCTTGCTGCGCTTTTTTGGCTTGCAGGCTGCTGCGGATGCTGTCTTTTTGCGCCGCCAGCGACACATCGGCAATGTCGGTTACGCGCAAAACATGGTAGCCAAAATCGCTTTCCACCACGCCGCTCACTTCGCCTTTGTTTAATGCAAATGCCGCGTCTTCCAAGGCTTTGCTGCCAATTTTGCCGTCTTGCGCAATCTCGCCCAAGTCGCCGCCGTTGGCTGCGCTGCCCACATCTTGCGAGGCGCGTTTGGCGATTTCAGCAAATTGCTCGGGATGGGCTTTGGCCTCGGCGGCGATTTTTTCGGCTTCGGCGCGGGCTTTTTCGCGCGTGGCGGCATCGGCGGATTTGGGCGCTTCAATCAAGATGTGCGACACGCGGCGTTTGGGTTTCAGGCTGCCTTTGCTTGCGTTGTAGGCTGCTTCGATTTCGGCATCGCTCACGCTTTGCTTGCCGGCGATGTCTTTGGGCGAAAGCACGATGTATTCGAATTTTGCGCCTTGCGGCAGCAGGTAGTCTTTTTTGTTGGCCTCATAGTATTTTTTCAGCGCGGCATCATCTGCTTTCACTTTGTCGGCAAAGGCTTGCGGGTTCAACACATAGGCGCGGGTGGAACGGGGGGCGAGCACGGCGTTGATGACTTGCTGCGCTTGGAAATCAGACACGGCGTTGCTGTTTAAGGTTTGCAACAGCGCCGCCACGCTCAGGTTTTCGCGCTGCGCCTGCATAAACGATTCTTCGCTTTGGCGGGTGTTGGTCAGGTAGGCTTGGAACAGTTTGGGGTCAAATTTGCCGCTGGTGTCGTGGAACTGGGGGTTGTCCACCACGATTTGTTTGATTTGCTCGTCGCTGACCACGATGCCGAGCTGTTTGGCGCCTTCCAGCAAATAGGCGCGTTGCAACAGGGTTTGGAACACGGCTTCGCGGCTGGCCGGCTCGCCTGCGGCTTCGGTGTTTTGCACGGCTTGGTCGAGCGCGTAGCGGGTGATGATTTGGTCGCCCACTTTGACGATGTAGTTGTCGCGGGAGATGCCTTGCAGGGAAACAAAGCCGTAGCCCATAAAAGAAACGGCAATCAGCGAGAGCAGGATGGTAACGGGGGTGCGGAATTTATTGACTGAATGGAACATGGTGTTAAGGGTTGTTGTGGTTGAAAGAAAGGGGAGGAGTAAACTGGTTTTCAGGCTGCCTGTGTTGCTTGGGCGCGCGGGAAAGGGTGGAAATTTTACCGTTTTGCGGGCGGCTTGTGTGGGGGATTTTTGCGGGCAACGGCAGCCTGAAAACGGGTTAGTTTTGTATTTTCAGGCTGCCTTGGGCGGCTTGTTTTGCGCTGCGCGTTTGCGCCGTGCTTCTTTGGGGTCGGCTTGCAGCGGGCGGTAGATTTCCACGCGGTCGCCTTCGCGCAGGATGTGGCTGTCTTTAACGGCTTTACCGAAAATGCCCAGCGGGGCGGTGTGCGGTTGGGCTTCGGGGAAGTCGTTTAACACGGGGGCGGCGAGCGCGGCTTGGCGGGCGGTGCTGTTGGCAGGAAGCCTGAAACGGTAGAGCCGTTGTTGCTCGGCGGTGCCGTAGGCGACTTCGATGGTGATTTCGTTATCGTTTGCCATAGCGTTGGTTCGCTTCTTTTACAAATGCGTCCACCAGTTTGCCGGATACGCTGTTGAACACGGGGGCGATGAGGCGGCTGAGGATGCCGGTGAGTTCGTAGTTGAGGGTGAAGGTGATTTGGCAGATGTCGTCGCCTAGGTCGTCAAACTGCCATGTGCCGTGCAGGGATTTGAATGGGCCTTCCAGCAGGGTCATGCGGATTTCGCGGTTGGGGATGTTGTGGTTGTGGGTGGCGAAGGATTGGGTGATGCCCATGTAGTCCATGTGTAGGCGGGCTTTGAGCTCGGTGTCGCTGCGGTAGAGCACTTCGCTGCGCCCGTACCACGGCAGGAAGCGGGGGTAGTCTTCAACTTTGTCTACCAGCTGATACATTTGCGCGGCGCTGTGGGGGACGAGGACGGTTTTGTGGATGCGGATTTCGGACATGGCGGGATAAAGGAATTGCGGTTGTGTTTTCAGGCTGCCTCAGACGGCTAAGGCAGCCTGAAAAAGGGTTGGAGGTGTCGGGCGGTTGCCGTTGCCGTTTGGCTTGCATTTCGGTTTTCAGGCTGCCTCATTCAAGTTGGCTTCTTGCGGTTTTGGTTCGCGATGCCCATCAGCAACGCCAAAATAAACATAATCGACAGCGTTGCCGTGCCGCCATAGCTCACCAACGGCAGCGGCACGCCCACCACGGGCAGGATGCCGCTCACCATGCCCATGTTCACAAAGGCGTAGCAGAAAAACGTCATCGTGAG
Organism: Kingella oralis; assembly: GCF_014054985.1. Lineage (NCBI taxonomy): Bacteria > Pseudomonadati > Pseudomonadota > Betaproteobacteria > Neisseriales > Neisseriaceae > Kingella > Kingella oralis. The sequence continues at coordinate 730,781 of NZ_CP059569.1, read as the reverse complement.
CGCGCCCGCCAGCGTGCGGTTGTAGAGCGTTTTCGCCTGCCCCGCAATCACCAAGCCGCGCCCGAGTATCACCAAATACACAATCAACAACAAAATATTGCCGATTAAGCCAAATTCCTCACCATACACGGCAAAGATAAAGTCGGTGGTGGATTCGGGGATGTAGTCCAAATGCGTTTGCGTGCCGTTGAGCCAGCCCTTGCCCCACACGCCGCCCGAGCCGATGGCAATCATGGATTGCAAAATGTGGTAGCCCGCGCCTAGTGGGTCTTTGGAAGGGTCTAGCAGCGTGAGCACGCGCTGTTTTTGGTAATCGTGCATCCCATAATTCCACATCACGGGCAGCGCGGCGGCAAAGGCGATGATGGAGGCAAGCAAGGCTTTCCACGGCAGCCCCGCAAAGAAAATCACAAACAAGCCCGAAGCCATAATCAGCGTGGCGGTGCCCAAATCGGGCTGCTTCAAAATCAGGGCGACGGGCACGGCAATAATCGCCAGCGCGGCAAGATAATGGAACCACGAAAGGTTGTTTTCATAGCGCTGGAAAAACCACGCCACCGTCATCGGCAGCCCGATTTTCATGATTTCAGAAGGCTGCAAGCGCACAAAGCCGAGATTCAGCCAGCGCGTTGAGCCGTTTACCGTAACGCCAAAAAAATGCACGCCCAGCAGCAGCACCACGCCCAGCACATAAATCGGCAAGGCAAAATTGCTCAAAATGTTGGGGCGAATCCGCGCAAAAATCAGCAGCAAACCCATGCCCAAAATGGTGTGCAGGGTTTTGTTTTCCAGCCGCCCGATGTCTTGCCCATCGGCGGAGTAAAGCAAAAACATACTCATCAAATACACAGCCAGCATGGCGTAAAACAGCCATGGGTCTAGCGGATTCCAAAATAAGCGTTTGGCTTTGATGAGCAGGTTATCGTTGTGTTCTTGCATGGTTACGGTCTCTTGGCGGGCGCAGCGGTAGGCGCAGACGCTGGGGCAGAAGCAGGATTTGAGGCAGCCTGAAAATCGGGATGCGCGCGCGCCGCTTTTTCCTGCGCCGCGGCTTCAAAGGCAGCCTGAACATTGTTTTTCCGTTGCGCCATCGGCGCGGAAAGTTGCAGCAACGGATTGCTCGTGCGGCGCGCGCCCGTGATGTCTTTGCTCACTTTGTCTTGCTTCAATTGCAGCAGATAATAATCAATCAGATGGCGTGCCACGGGCGCGGCGTTCACGCCCCAGCCTGCGTTTTCCAAAATCACGGCAACGGCGATTTGCGGCTTGTCCACAGGCGCAAAGGCGATAAACCAAGCGTGGTCGCGGTGTTGCACGCGCAGCGCGGCGGCGTTATAGCTTTTGCCCTGCGCGATTTGCACCACTTGCGCCGTGCCCGTTTTGCCGCCCATGGTGTAGCGCAAGCCCGCGCCAATTTTGGCCGCCGTGCCGCCGCCTTGCAACACCAGTTGCATCCCACGTTTCACATAATTGAAATTGCTTTGTTTATACGGCAACACGCGCTCGGGCTTGGGGTCAATCACGGTGATTTGTTGATTTTCATGGTCCAGCAGCTCTTTCACCAAATGCGGGCGGTACACTGTGCCGTTGTTTGCCAGCGTGGCGGTGGCGTGCGCCATTTGCAGCGGCGTGAACGTGTTATAGCCCTGCCCGATGCTCACCGGCACCATCTCGGCGGGATTCCAACGCTTCTGCTTTTCCGAGCCTTTCGCCCAGCGTTTTGCCTTCCAAGCAGGGCTGGGCAAAATGCCGCGATACTCGCCCGGCAAATCAATGCCCGTGCGCTCGCCAAAGCCAAACGAAGCCAGATACGGAAAGGCTTTTTCTATCCCCAATTCATAGCCTAGGCGATAGAAAAAAGTATCAGACGACACTTGAATCGCCCGCAGCAGCGTAACCGAGCCATGCCCACCTCGCGCCGCATCGCGAAATTGGTGCTTCGTCCCTGGGATGCTCCATGCACCAGGGGCGGGAACGTATGTGCCCTGCCCTATTTTGCCGCTTTCCAGCAGTGTCATCGCCATAAACGGCTTAAAGGTTGAACCGGGGGGATACATCCCTTGCGTTACGCGGTTGATTAACGGGCGCTGCCAATCTTCGTTCAGCGATTTCCAAGTGTCGCTGTCGATGCCGTCGATAAACACATTGGGGTCAAAATTGGGCTTGGACACAAACGCCAACACGCCGCCTGTTTGCGGGTCTATCGCCACCAACGCGCCACGGCGGTTGCCCATCAAGCGGTCGGCTTCTTTTTGCAAACGAATATCCATCGCCAAACGCAGCGTTTGCCCCGTTTGCGAGGGGTCGGAACGAATCACGCGCACAATATTGCCCGCCGCGTCTTTTTCCACTTCTTGATAACCCGGTGCACCGTGTAGCTGCTCTTCGTAATACGCCTCCAAGCCTGATTTGCCGATGTGGGTGGTGCCGCGATAGGCGGTTTCGCGCTTGTTTTCCACCAGCTTTTCCATGTCTTTATCGCTGATGCGCCCGATATAGCCCAAAAAATGCGCGGTCAATGCGCCAAACGGATATTCGCGGAAGGTGCGCGCGTTGATTTCCACGCCTTTAAAGCGATACAACTGCGCGGCAAGCGTGGAGGCTTCATCGGGGGTGAGTTTTAATTTTAAAGGGACTTTTTCGTAAGAGCGGTAATCGGCGCGGAATTTTTTGAAGCGGCGCAAATCATCCTCGGTTAAATTCACATAGGCTTTGAGCGATTCAATTAAATCGTCTTCTTTGCCTTCCACTTGGTTGGGGATGATTTCCAGCGAGTAAGCAGGATAGTTTTGCGCCAACACCACGCCGTTTACATCGGTGATTTCGCCACGAATGGGCGGTGTGGGAATCAGCGTGATGCGGTTGGTGGTGGCTTGGGCAACGTATTCGTTGTGCTTATACACTTGCAAAAACACAAACCGCGCCGCCAGGATGCCGAAAAAGATAAGAACAAAAACGAACGCCGCCGCCAAACGCCAAATAAAATCGCGCTGGCGGTTGTGGGCGGGTTGCGGAAAGCTGCCTGAAAATTGACGAGGTGTTTTCATCGGCGAGAGTTCAGAAAATTCAAGAGAGAGACCATGATTTTATTCAACAACGGCCACAGCAAAGCGCCGACAACGGGCGAGAGAAAGACTGTCCAACCATAAAAATGATGCGTGTACCGCCAGCGCACTACCGTCAAAATCATTTCGCTGCACAGCAAGGCGGCAAAAATCACCACCGCCTGCACGCCGTAGTGGTACAACACAATCTGACGGCGGTTTTGGATAACGATATATGCGGCGATAACGTAGGCAAGCGCGTGCCCGCCCAGCGAAGCGTTGGTGCCGATATCCATCAACAAGCCGAGGATAAAAGCGGTGCCGATATCCACGTTTTGCGGACGGTTGATAATCCAATACATCAGCATCAACGCTGTAAATTCAGGCAGCCAATGAAACAGGCTGCCTGAAAGCGGGATGAAATCAATCAAAATAGCCAGCAAAAAGCTAATGTAAATCAAACGCTTTTGGATTTTGCTATACAGGGTTTCGGATTCGGTCATGGTTTTGCAGAAGATGAACCTGCCACCGCAGAGGCAGCCTGAATAAGGGTGGAATCGGTTTGCGGCAACACCAAAACATATTTGCTCACCCGCAGCGCAGCCACGGGTTTAAGCTCCGCGCGGTAAAAAGGCGTGCCCGCATTACGGCTGGTGAGCAAGACTTTGGCGACGGGAATACCTGCGGGATACACGCTATCCAAGCCCGAAGTCACCAAAACATCATTCGGCTGCAAATCGGCATCGGTGGGGAAATAGCGCAGCTCAATATTGCCGCCGCCACCATAAAGCAAGGTGCGAACGCCTGTTCTCGCCACCATAACGGGGATGGTGTTGGTGGTGTCGGTGAGCAAATGCACTTCGGCGGTCAGCGGATGCACTTGGGTTACTTGCCCCATCAAACCCGCATCGTCCACCACCGCATCGCCGGCGCGGATGTGGTCGTTTGTGCCTTTGTTGATGATGACTTTGCTGCCTATCGGCTCTTTGCCATTGGAAATGATTTCGGCGGCGGTGGTGATGGTTAAACCGTGGTTTTTCAATGCCAGCAACGACTGCAATTCTTCCAAGCGCTTGGTTTGCATATCCACTTGGCTGGCGTGCAAGCGCAGCTTGGCGTTTTCTTGCGTTAAGCGTTGGTTTTCGCTGAGCAGATAGGTTTGCGATTGCAGCAAGGCGTTGCTGTATTCATACCATTCAACAGGCTTGTTGGCTAACCATTGCAAGGGATAAAGCGAGGTGGCAACGTATTGCTTGGCGGTTTTCACGGCAGAAAAATGGTTATCCAGCATCAAAAGCGCGATGGATGCCAGCGACAAGCAAATCAGTTTATTAACTGGGCGAATGCCCCGTTGCGTAAAAGAAAGCGATTCAGACATTGGAACAGTTTTCAGGCAGCCTGAAAATCATTATGGGTTATTTACAAACACAGAATTCATTCTGCCAATCATTTCAAGTGCCTTGCCCGAGCCGCGTGCCACGCAAGTGAGTGCGTCTTCCGCAATCAACACGGGTAAGCCTGTTTCTTCGGCGAGCAAGCGGTCTAAACCTTTGAGCAATGCGCCGCCGCCTGTGAGCACCAAACCGCGTTCGGCGATGTCCGCGCCCAATTCGGGCGGGGTTTGCTCCAACGCGCTGCGAACGGCTTGCACAATTTGGCTTAATGGGTCGGCGAGAGCTTCCAGTACTTCGTTGGAGGTGATGGTGAACGAGCGCGGGATGCCCTCTGCCAAATTGCGCCCTTTTACGTCCATTTCGCTCACTTCGGTGCTGGGGAAAGCGGAGCCGATGCGTTTTTTGATTTCTTCGGCAGAGGCTTCGCCGATTAACATGCCGTAGTTGCGGCGAACGTATTGGATAATCGCTTCGTCAAACGTGTCGCCGCCCACGCGGATGGAATGCGAATACACCACGCCGTTCAGCGAAATCACACCCACTTCGGTGGTGCCGCCGCCAATATCCACCACCATAGAGCCTGTGGGTTCTTCAATGGGCAAGCCTGCGCCAATCGCGGCTGCCATCGGTTCTTCAATCAAATAAACGGCGGATGCGCCCGCTTCTTGCGCCGAATCGCGGATGGCTTTGCGCTCCACCTGCGTTGCGCCGCAAGGCACGCAAATCACAATGCGCGGCGCGGCTGCCCATTTGCTGCTGTTTACTTTGCGGATAAAAGCTTTGAGCATTTTGCCTGTAATCACAAAATCGGCAATCACGCCGTCTTTCATCGGGCGGATAGCTTGGATAGAACCCGGGGTGCGCCCCAGCATTTTTTTGGCTTCTGTGCCCACCGCCAGCGTTTCATTGCGCCCTGCGTTGTCCACCTGCACCGCTACGACAGAAGGTTCATCCAACACAATGCCTTTGCCTTTGATGTAAATCAGCGTATTGGCTGTGCCCAAGTCAATCGCAATATCGTTAGAAAAATAACGCGTAAAGAAGTGCAGCATAAGAAGTCCTGAAAATATGATATTAAACAATAATTAAAGCAGGGCAATCACGGCAGGCAGCCTGAAATCGCCATGCTTTGCAATAGGTTTTCGGTTATAATCGCGCGCTTTGGCGGATAAAATAAACGCGCAATCATACCTTAATTTCACGAATTACCAAACTAAATTTAAGGATTTTAACCATGTCTTTAACGCTTAACGACGTTGAAAAAATCGCAAAACTTTCGCGCTTAACTTTAAGCGACGACGAAAAAAACAGCACGCTGGAAAAACTGAACGCCGTGTTTGAATTGGTGGAAAAAATGCAGACGGTAAACACCGATGGCGTTGAGCCGATGGCGCATCCGCACGAAGTAGCTTTGCGCTTGCGCGAGGATACGGTTACGGAGAGCGATCACGCGACGGAATATTTGGCGGTTGCGCCTGAGGTGCGCAATCGGATGTATATCGTGCCGCATGTGATTGAAGAGTGAGTTTCAGGCTGCCTTTGCGCCATAGGCAGCCTGAAAACTATTTTTATACAGAAATATAGAAAGCATTAAAAATGACCACCTACACCCTCACCCAAGCCAGCAACCTGCTGCAAAGCAAAAAAATCTCCGCTGTTGAGCTGGCAACCGAATACCTTAACGCCATCAACGCGCGCAACCCATCCATCAACGGCTACATCACGCTCAACCCCGATGCCACCCTTGCCGAAGCCCGCGCTGCCGATGCGCGCATCGCGCAAGGCAACGCCCACGCGCTCACAGGCGTGCCGATTGCCTACAAAGACATCTTCTGCCAAACAGGCTGGCGCACCGCTTGCGCCTCCAAAATGCTGGACAATTTTGTCGCGCCCTACACCGCCACCGTGGTGCAAAATTTGTTGGACGCGGGCATGATAACGCTGGGGCGCACCAACATGGACGAATTTGCCATGGGTTCAAGCAACGAAACTTCGTTCTACGGTGCGGTGCACAATCCTTTTAACACGCAACACGTTGCGGGTGGCTCATCAGGCGGCTCGGCTGCCGTGGTGGCGGCGCGTCTTGCCCCTGCTGCGCTGGGCTCGGATACAGGCGGCTCCATCCGCCAGCCCGCTTCGCATTGCGGCATCACAGGCTTGAAGCCCACCTACGGCATCGTTTCGCGCTTTGGCATGATTGCCTACGCATCCAGCTTTGACCAAGCGGGCCCCATGGCGCAAACCGCCGAAGATTGCGCTCTGTTGCTCAACCAAATGGCGAGCTTTGACGAGCGCGACAGCACCAGCCTAGACCGCGCCCGCGAAGACTACACCAGCCAATTAAATCAACCGCTTAAAGGCATGAAAATTGGCTTGCCCAAAGAATATTTCACTCAAAACAACAGCGCAGACGTTCAGGCTGCCTTAGAAAACGCCAAAGCCCTGCTGCAAGCGCAAGGCGCGGAATTGATAGAAGTTTCGCTGCCGCAAACCGAGTTATCCATTCCTGCTTACTATGTGCTCGCATCTGCCGAAGCCAGCACCAACCTTTCGCGCTATGACGGCGTGCGCTATGGGCATCGCGCCAAAGAGTTTGCCAATCTGGACGAAATGTACAGCAACACGCGCGCCGAAGGCTTTGGCAGCGAAGTCAAACGCCGCATTATGATTGGCACTTATGTGTTGAGCCACGGCTACTACGATGCCTATTATCTCAAAGCGCAAAAACTGCGCCGCTTAGTTGCCAACGATTTTCAGGCTGCCTTTGCCCAATGCGACTTGATTTTAGCCCCCGCCGCGCCGACCGCCGCGCCGAAATTGGGCGAGCTAAACCAAGACCCTGTGCAAGCCTATCTTTCTGATATTTATACCATTGCCGTTAATCTGGCGGGCTTGCCTGCATTGAGCCTGCCTGCGGGATTGAGCGCAGAGGGCTTGCCGATTGGCGTGCAACTGATTGGCAATTATTTTGCCGAAGCCAAGATTTTAGGCGCAGCGCATCAAATGCAGTTGCACAGCGACTGGCATACCAAGCGACCCGCGTGATGGTTATTTTCAGGCTGCCTCCATCAATAGGCAGCCTGAAAACCATTTGCGCCCGCGATTCCGGCAAGCCCGTAAACAAAATTCGCCCTATCCACCGTTTCAGGCTGCCCCAACCCCGCAGATACCCGCAGATATTTGTAAACAAATTGTAAAGCTGCCATAATCGCCCTTCATTTTCTTCACCACGCAACAAAGGAAAAGTCATGGCAACACAAACCGCCAACGCGCTTCGTTTTCTTTCAATGGACACCGTGCAAGCCGCCAATTCTGGCCACCCCGGCGCACCCATGGGCATGGCAGACATGGCAGACGTGCTCTGGCGCGAATTTCTGCGCCACAACCCCAAAAATCCGAAATTCGCCAACCGCGACCGCTTTGTGCTGTCCAATGGACACGCTTCTGCGCTGCTGTATAGCCTGCTGCATTTGAGCGGCTACAATCTTTCTACCGATGATTTAAAAAACTTCCGCCAACTGCACAGCAAAACCCCCGGCCACCCCGAATACGGCTACACCGACGGTGTGGAAACCACCACCGGCCCGCTGGGGCAAGGCATCGCCAACGCAGTCGGCATGGCGTTGGCAGAAAAACTGCTCGCTGCCGAATTCAACCGCGACGGCTTTGCCATTGTGAACCACCACACCTATGTTTTCTTGGGCGACGGCTGCCTGATGGAAGGCATCTCGCACGAAGTCGCTTCGCTGGCGGGCACGCTGGGCTTGGGCAAACTGATTGTTTTGTATGACGACAACAATATTTCCATTGACGGCAAAGTGGATGGCTGGTTCACCGAAAACATCCCCGAGCGCTTCAAAAGCTACGGCTGGCACGTCGTGCCCAATGTGGACGGGCATAACCCCGAAGCCATCCGCGCCGCCATCGCCGCCGCGCAAGCCGAAACCGCCCAGCCATCCATCATCTGCTGCAAAACGCTAATCGGCAAAGGCGCTGCCACCAAAGAAGGCAGCCACAAAACCCACGGCGCACCATTGGGCGCGGAAGAAATCGCCGCCACGCGCCAGCATTTGGGCTGGAATCACGCGCCGTTTGAAGTGCCTGCCGATGTGTATGCCGCTTGGAACGCCGCCGAAAAAGGCGCAAAACTGGAAGCCGAATGGAACGCGCTGTTCGCGCAATACCAAGCGCAATATCCTGAATTGGCAGCAGAATTTGAACGCCGCATGGCAGGCAGGCTGCCTGAAAACTTTGAAAGCGCGGTGAAGGTTGCCATCAGCGAATTTGCCGAAAAAGCCGAAAAAATCGCCACGCGCAAAGCCAGCCAAAACAGCATTGAAGTGTTGGCGAAAGTGTTGCCCGAACTGGTGGGCGGCTCGGCGGATTTAACGCCGTCTAACCTAACCGATTGGTCGGGCAGCGTTTCGGTAACGAAAAACGGCGGCGGCAACTATATTCACTACGGCGTGCGCGAATTTGGCATGGCGGCGATTTTGAACGGCATGGCGCTGCACGGCGGCGTTCGCCCCTTTGGCGCAACGTTTTTGATGTTCAGCGAATACGCCCGCAACGCTTTGCGCATGGCGGCGTTGATGAAAATCAACCCTGTGTTTGTGTTCACGCATGACAGCATCGGCTTGGGCGAGGACGGCCCGACGCACCAACCCGTTGAGCAAACCGCCACACTGCGCCTGATTCCGAACATGGACGTTTGGCGGCCTTGCGACACCGCCGAAAGCCTGATTGCGTGGGCGGAAGCGGTGAAAGCGTCCGACCACCCCAGCTGCCTGATTTTCAGCCGCCAAAACCTGCCCTATATCCCGCGCAGCACAGACACCCTCGACAAAATTTGTCGCGGCGGCTATGTGATACAAGAGGCGGCAGGCAAGGCGCAGGCGGTGATTATCGCCACCGGCTCGGAAGTGGAATTGGCGTTGAACGCACAAAAAGCGTTAGCAGAACAAGGCATTGCGGTTAGCGTGGTTTCTATGCCGTGCACCAATGTGTTTGACCGCCAGCCTGCGGCGTATCGAGCGGTGGTGCTACCTGCCGATTTGCCCAAAGTGGCGGTGGAAGCGGGCGTGTCGGACGGCTGGTATAAATATGTGGGGCTGAACGGCAAGGTGGTTGGGCTGGATAGATTTGGCGAATCTGCGCCGGCAGACGATCTGTTTAAGCTGTTTGGCTTTACCGTGGACAATGTGGCGGCGGCGGTGAAAGCGGTGCTGTAAGCCGTGGTTGAATGTTGAATAGGCAGCCTGAAACGGATTTTCAGGCTGCCTTTTATCTTTTGAACGATTGGAAGTGCGATGAACAAAACCAAAGCGCTTGCTTTTTTGTGCCGACATCAGCCGTTGTCTGATAGCGTGCGCTATTGGGTTAGGCAGGCGGCGATGGCGTTTGCGGATGCTTCGTTGGTGGCGGGGCTGATGGTTTCGCTGCGCTCGGCAGATGGGGATATTAGTGAATGTGCGCGGGCGGCGTTGGCGCTTTGCTTGCGATAGATAGGCAGCCTGAAAATGGGGAGAATGGTTTTCAGGCTGCGTTGGGTGTAGGGTGTAGTTAATAACCTTAATAATTATTTCAATGGAGCTTCACCGAATCGATTAGCACCTTTTGTGCCTTTTGACATAAGGGTAAACATAAAAATGAAAACACCAATAAAAGGAACTAAGTTAATAAGAAACCACCATGCTGAATGATTGGTGTCGTGCAAACGACGCACGGTAAGTGCGAATAATGGTCGTATGCCAGCTAGGCAATAGATTAATAGTATTGTTCTAGCAAAACCACCACCAACTACTCTGGGTCTATCAGATGTAACCATACCGTAAAACATCATGATCGCAAGAATAAATGCTATCAACATGCCAATTAAATTAAATAGTAAATATTCTTTACGACTCGCTCGTCCATTCAATACATTGTATTTTTTCCAAGCTGATAGATACAAATCCACGTTTAAACTCCTTAAATTTTAGTTAAGAAAAAACGTGGGATTGTAATTGCGGGGGGGGGGGGAGTCAAGCACAGCGGTGGGATGAATCAAATAATCGTTCAATAGATGAGTCAAAAAAATCGCTTAATTAATAAAAATGGTGAGATTGTTTTTATGTTTTCAGGCTGTCTTGGGGCGCGAGTGCGATGTTTGGCAGCCTGAAAGAGTGGCTCGCACGGGGTGCAGGGGCTTGCCCCTGCTCGTGGTAGGCGGCGAAACGCCTGCACGGGCGAAAAACGGGCAATGGCAGCCTGAAACGGGAATGGGGTTTCAGGCTGCCTCTAAATCAATGATTTCCATGCCGAGCTGAGGCATAAGGCGGTAGAGATGCGCGTAGCTAGGGCGGCGGAACAGTTCGTCCGGCGGGCGGATGCTGTGGATGCGGACGTTGGGGAACCGGCTGACGTTGAACGCGGCGGTGCTGGCCAGATGATAGATGTGGACGGGGGTGCGCGGCTGCTGGCGGATGTGTTGCAGCAGCCAGTCTTCAAAGATGAGCGGGGTGCGGATGTAGTTGAGATTGGGGATGGGGTGGTGTTCGCGCGGGTGGGGGAAATAGTGGGTGATGGGGAAGCGCTCGGCGATGCGTTGCATCAGGGCGGTGTTGCGCGGGGCTTCGGGGTAGAGCGGCTGCCCGAGCAGGATGTGAATGGGGGCGGTTGGGGCGGGGCTGGGCTGGATTTCAGGCTGCCTTTGCCACAGTTGCAGGGGGCGGGTGGGCGCGGCGATGTTGGGCAGGTTGGGGTACAGCGTGTGATGCAGGCGGCTGAGTTGGCGCAGGCTTTGGGTGGTGCATCTGATGCCGCGCAGGGCGTTGAGCAGGCGGCGCTTGGGGCTGTCGTTTTGGTAGAGGAGGCTTTGCGGGTAGAGGTTGCCTGTGCCGTCGTCGAAGGTTTCAAGGCGGTCGAATGTCAGGCGGCTGGCGGGGTATTGCACGTTGGCGTTGTCGATGCTGGCGGCGTAAAGCGTGTGGTAATGGCTGTCTAGCCCGTCAAGCAGGCGCGATAGGGCGAAAGCGCGTTGCCACGGGCGGCGGGGGACGATGTGGTAGCGGCTGCGGCGGCATTGGGCGGCGGTTTGTTGGTAATAATGCTGGAATTTGGCGTTGTCGGCTTCGGGGTAACACACCATCAGCAGGTCGGCGGGTTGGGTGGTTTGGCGGATGAGCGCTTGGGCGATGAGGGCTTGCAGGGGGGTGAGGCAGATGAAGAGGTTGGGCATGGTGTGGGGTGGGATGAATGGGCGGGGGAGATGGGGCAGCCTGAAATGGGGTTTGGCGCTTGGGATACGTTGAACCGGGTTTCAGGCTGCCTTTTGGAGGTTGAACAACGCTTGGGGCTATGTTCGTTAGCAATGCGTTGGCATTTGTCGGCAAGCCGCCGACGCTCCATTTGGGGTTTTCAGGCTGCCTTTGGGGTGTGCGCTATGCGTTATCGGGCTGGATAAACCGCCATTCGCCTGCGGCTAAATCTTGGGTGTCCCAGTCGCCAAATTGTTGGCGGTGCAGCTGGGCAACGCGGTTGCCAGCGGCGGCTATCATGCGTTTGACTTGGTGGTATTTGCCTTCGCTGATGGTCATCAGCAGGGTGGTGGGGGTTTGCAAGATGGCTTCTTGCGCGGCAACGGTTTCGTTGTCGTCGTGCAGCAATACACCGTTTTTCAGGCTGCTGCATAGGGTGTCGCTGGCGGGGTGTTTGAGCGTGATGCGGTAGATTTTGGCGACTTTGTGTTTGGGGCTGGTCATGCGGTGGTTGAATTGCCCGTCGTTGGTGATGAGCAGCACGCCTGTGGTGTCGGCATCCAGCCGCCCGATGGCTTGGATGTCGGCGGCGCGGATTTGGTCGGGCAGCAGGGTGAACACGCTGGGGTAGTCGCGCGGTTTGTGGGAGACTTCGTAGTCGGCGGGTTTGTTGAGCAGGATGTAGAAATGCGGCAGCGGGATGATGAGCGCGTCTTCGCCTTCTATGCTTAGGCTGCGGACGTTTTCAGGCTGCACTTCGGCTTTGTCGCTGGCGATGGTGTCGCCGTTGATTTGCACGAGTTGGTGTTTGACAAGCCATTGGCAGCCTTTGCGGGTGTCTATGCCTTGGGCTTGCAGATATTTGATGATATTCATAAATGGTTTCCGATTGGGTTTTCAGGCTGCCTTTATTTGCCGGAGCAGCCTGAAAACATTGGTTTACACCGGCGGCTGCCCACTGTTGGCGCGTTGGATGATTTGGACGCGGCGTATGCGTTGGGGTTCGGCGGCAAGGGCGCGGACGAGGGTTTCCAGTTGGTCAGTGTCGCAGCGCAGGTGGTTCAACGGAAACGTCATCTCCTGCGTGCCGACAGACAAATCCAGCCATGTGCCGTATCTTGTCCGCCCTATACGGATATTGCCCAAATAGCCGACATCGCGCCATACCGCATTTTTTCCGTTGCGGCTGCGGATACCGTCCGCACTGATAATGATTTGCGGACGGCGGTCAAGCAGCATGGACAGACGGAATATCAGCGGGCAGGCAAGCAGTGCGTCTACAAGGAACAGTTGCAGATATTCCCGCCATTTGCCCGCCTGCCCTGTGCCGGCATCAAAACGGAGAAGGGTGTGGTTGGCGTAATACAGCAAAGCCGCCAGTATTGCCAACTGCAATAAAGCCGTAACACCGCACCGGTAATACAGTTTGAGTTCTGTTTCCATGGCTGCTCCGATGTTTTCAGGCTGCCTTTGCTGGGCGGTGGGCAGCCTGAAAGACAGATTTGTCTATGCAAAGGCAGCCCGTTGTTGGCGCGTTGGATGATTCGGATACGACGGACGGGCTGCAATACCGTATAAATTCGGCTTCCGCCACCATCCCCCGTCAAAGCAAGGCAGTCTGAAAACCCATAACACCGGTTTTCAGGCTGCCTTTTCCGCTTAGAAAATCTGGAACACAAAAAACACCAGTGTATGCAGGATAAACAGCGGAATCAAAATGCCAAACGACCAAGTCATGTAGCCAAAGAAGCTGGGCATTTTGACTTTGCGCTGCTCGGCGATGGCTTTCACCATAAAGTTGGGCGCGTTGCCGATGTAGCTGAGTGCGCCCATAAACACCGAGCCCATGGAAATTGCCAGCAGCGTGTGAAACAGCTCGCCGCGCATCAGCTCGTGCGGGTTGCCGCCTGCCATGTTGAAAAACACGAGATAGGTGGGGGCGTTGTCCAAGAAACCCGATAGCATGCCGCTCATCCAAAAATACATGGCGTTGATGGGTTTGCCCGCGGCATCGTGCACCAGCGCAATCACGCCTGAGAACGCGCCTTTTTCGCCCGCTTGCAGCATGGCAAGCACGGGGGCGATGGTGATGAAGATGCCTGCAAACAGTTTGGCGACTTCGGCGATGGGGTCAAAATTGAACTCGTTGCCCGCACGCACTTGCTTGGGCGTTACCCACAGCGAAATCAGGGCAAGCACAATCAGGATGGCATCGCGCGCCATGTTTTGTGGTTCTAGGTGCGCGCCAAGGATTTCAAAGCCGTGTGATTCGGGCTTCCATAGCCCTGATAACAACACCGCGCCAATCACGCCTGCTAACAGCAAGAAGTTGATTTTGCCGTAGATTTTGATGCCGTCCACCGCGGGGAAGGCAGCCTGAAAATGGCTGTCGGGGGTGGGGTCTTTGGGCAGGATTTCATCGGCTCGGGCAAAGTAGCGGCTGTCTAGGATGTAGAACACGGTGAGCAGCACGATGGTGCTAATCAACACGGGTGGGAACATGTGTACGACTGTCCAGCCAAAATCTACGCCTTTTAAAAAGCCCAGAAAGAGCGGTGGGTCGCCCAGCGGGGTTAAGCCGCCGCCGATATTGGCAACGAGAAAGATGAAGAAAACGACCACGTGCACATTATGCTTGCGGTTGTCGTTGGCTTTGAGCAGCGGGCGAATCATCAGCATCGCCGCGCCCGTGGTGCCCATAACGGAGGCAAGCGCGGTGCCGATGGCAAGCAGCGCGGTGTTGAGCTTGGCGGAGCCGTGCAAATTGCCCCACACGAGGATGCCGCCCGAGATGGTGTATAAGGCGAGCAGCAGCAGGATAAAGGGGATGTATTCGCCAATCATGGCATGGGCGATGAGGTGCAGGCTTTGGTGTGTGCCAAAGGTGAGCGTGAACGGGATAAGGAACAATAGCGTCCAGCCGAGGGTGATTTTGCCGAAGTGGTGATGCCAGATGTTGGCGAAAAACAAGGGCCCAAGGGCGATGGAAAGCAGGATAAGGGCGAAGGGGATGCCCCATGCGAGGCTAAGCTCGGCGGCGTTAAATTCGGCGGCTTGGGCGAGGGCGGGCGCAATCAGCGCAAGCAGGGGCGAGATGATTTGGATGGGTTTCATGGTTTTCCTGTATGGAGTGCTGCGGTACGCGCGGCTTGTTTGCTCGTGAAGCGGGGCGTGTGGCGGATTTTCGCGTGATTCGGTTGTGCCGATTCATGAAAAATCTAACGCGGCAAACGGGGGTGGAGCAAGGGTTTACCGCGTGGGGGAAACGCAGAAAGGAGTAAAACGAATAAGGCAGCCTGAAAAGCCGCCTTTGTTGAGACAGATGGATTGTAAAAAATTATTTACGAAAAGTCATCTTTTTGTGGGGATTTTTTGGATTGGGTTAAGAAATGTTGCGGCGGGCGGGGGAACGGCGGCGCGATGCGGCAGCCTGAAAGTTGCGGCAGCCTGAAAACAGCGGGCGGCGTTTTCTCTTATAATTCGCGCTTTTGCTTTTCAGGCTGCCGTTATGTTTAAAGTTACCACGCTGGATGCGGAATTTGAATTGCTGCCCGACGAGTCGCTGCTGGCGGGCTTGGAGCGCACGAACCATGCGGTGGAATACCAATGCCGCAGCGGCTATTGCGGCTCGTGCAGGGTGAAGCTGCTGGCGGGGCGGGTGTCGTATCGGGAGATGCCGATGGCGTTTATTGCCGAGGGGGAGGTTTTGGCGTGTTGTTGCGTGTTGGAATCGGATGTGGCGGTGGCGTGTTGTTTGCGGGCGGATGAGGCGGATGGTAAGGGTGGAGAATAGGCAGCCGAAACGAAATTTTGTAAAGCTCGAATGGTGTTGATTGTGCTTCGTCTGGCATTTCTGATGGATTTGCCTTTGCGCCTTATTGCGGCGCAGGCGACTTACTTTCTTTGCCTGAAACCCAAATCTATCCTACAAAAAACCGTTTAGCGCACACCAAACGGTTTTGTTTTTCAGGCTGCCTGTGCGCGTATCAATCGCGTATCAATTAAGCGGGCAAGGATAGGACTCACCCTTGAAACTTGGCGGGCAGCGCAACCGATTTGAACCACGGGCATTGCTGCAACGCGCTGATGTCGTGCAGCTTGCGGGCGTAGGCAATATCCAGCGTTTCCAATTGCAGTAACTCGGTTAAGCCGTTCAGCGTTTCTATGGCGGGCCGGATAAGGGTGAGCTGTTGCAGTTTTTTCAGGCTGCCTAACGCGCTGAGGTCTTTGTTTTTAAACGAAAACAGATACAGCCGTTGCAGCGATGCGGCTTGGCTTAGGTTGTGCGCGTTGCCTTTGCCTGCGCAGCTGAGTTCGCGCAGTTGGGGGAATTGGGCGAGGTCGATTTTGGGCTGGGATTGGTGCGGCAGGGTAAGATGGGTGAGGTGGCGCAGGGCGTAGAGCGCGGCAAGGTTGCTGTATTGGCGGGCGCGGTATTCGCTGAACGACAGGCGTTGCAGCGCGGGGCAATGGGCGAGCGCGGCGAAATTTAGGTTTTCGGCGCTTTGGTTTTCAGGCTGCCGCTGCTCAAACGGCAGAAAGGCGGTGGTGATGCGCAGGGCAACGGGGGTGGTGTCGCGGGCTTGGTAATAGGCGGCGGCTTGCGTACCGTGGGCACGATACTCGGGGGCGACGCAGATTTCCCGCGTGCCGTCGGGTTGCTGGTGCAGGTGGATGTGGGCAAGGTTGAGTTTGGGCATGGTTAGCTTTCGGTGGATTGGGTTGGGCGTGGTTTTCAGGCTGCCTTTGGGGTTTCAGACGGCATCAAGGCAGCCTGAAAACGGGGAAAACGGCTTTCAGGCTGCCTGCATGATGCGTTGTTTGATGGCTTGGTCAAACTCGTTGTTGCCGAAAATCAAATCGTGTTGGGAAAACAGTCTGTTTTCGTTGGCGGTTACTTTGTCGTCGAAGGCGAACAAGTCCTGCACCAGTTTGTTATCGGCGGTCAGATTGTGGCGGCGGACGATGTAATCGGCGGTCAGCGCTTTGAGTCGGAATGCGTTGGGATACGCTGCCAAGTATTTGAGTGTATCGGCGCTGCATTCGTGAATAGCGCGGATGATGGGGATATGGTACTGCTGCAAATGCTGCAACACGTCGGCGTAAATCAGCTCGGCTTCGGCTTCTGTTTCGGGCAGTTTGACGGCATCGCCGTGCGGATAGACGGTGAGCGGCGGGGCGTGGTAGTCTGCGCTGCTTTGAATGGGATTTTTCACGAAAACCACATCATTCGGCTTTAACGGCTGCGGGCAAAGGAGCGGGTTTTCCGTGGAAAAACGCGCCATTTCTTTGCTGTACACGGAAATATGCAGCGTTATCCCTTCGGCTATGCTTGAATGCTCAAAAGCCAAATAGGCGTACACGTATTTTCCCTGTTTGAATTTCAGCTCTTCTTTCAAAAACACGGCATCGGGGGTGTTGGTAATGCGCTTTGATGTATGCCATCAGCCCGCGGATAAATTCTTTGCTTTTCCTGGTTGGGGCTCCTGTTTGGGGTTTGGAATGGGGAGATGGCTTTTCAGGCTGCCTTTGGGGTTGGGTGCGACATCCGAGGCAGCCTGAAAAACGGCGGGCAACCTTGTTCACACGATTGCCCGCCTTATTCCACTACGCCTCGCTGCCGCCCACCGTCAGCCCCGCGTCAATCCGCAGCGTGGGCTGCCCCACGCCCACGGGCACGCTTTGCCCGTCTTTGCCGCACACGCCGATGCCTGTGTCTAAGCTGCTGTCGTTGCCAATCATGGAAACGTGTTTCAGCACTTCGGGGCCGTTGCCGATGATGGTTGCGCCTTTCACGGGGTATTGTAATTTGCCGTTTTCTACCCACCATGCTTCGCTGGCGGAGAAGACGAATTTGCCGCTGGTGATGTCCACTTGCCCGCCGCCAAAGTTTACGGCGTAGATGCCTTTATCGATGCTGGCGATGATTTCTTCGGCTTCGTGCGTGCCGTTTTCCATAAAGGTGTTGGTCATGCGCGGCATGGGGGCGGATGAATAGCTTTCGCGCCGCCCGTTGCCCGTGGGGCTTGCGCCCATCAGCCGCGCATTGGTTTCGTCTTGCATATAGCCTGTTAGGATGCCGTCTTCAATCAACACGGTGCGCTGCGTTTCGTTGCCTTCGTCGTCAATATTCAGGCTGCCACGACGCTCGGCGATGTTGCCTTGGTCAATCACGGTTACGCCTTTGGCGGCGACGCGCTGCCCGATGAGCCCTGAAAACGCGCTGGTTTGCTTGCGGTTGAAATCGCCTTCCAAACCATGCCCCACGGCTTCGTGCAGCAAAATGCCCGGCCAGCCGCTGCCGAGCACGACGGTCATCGCGCCGGCGGGGGCGGGGCGGGATTCCAGATTGGTGAGCGCTTGTTTGACGGCGTGGTTCACATATTCTTGGATTTTCGCGTCGTCAAAATACGCCAAATCAAAGCGTCCGCCGCCGCCTGCGCTGCCCTGCTCGCGCCGTTCGCCCTGCTTGGCGATGACGGTGAGGCTCAGGCGCACCAGCGGGCGGATGTCGGCGGCGTGTTTGCCGTCCAGCCGCGCGATGTAAACCATATCGTGTTCGCACGTTAAACCCGCCATCACTTGCACGATGCGCGGGTCGGCGGCGCGGGCGAGCGTTTCCACTTTTTGCAGCAGGGCGACTTTTTGCGGCGAATCCAGCGTGGCAATCGGGTTGAGCGCGCCGTATGCGTTGGGGCAGCCTGAAACCTGCGCTGGCACGCGCACAGGCGTTGCGTTGCCCGCTTCGCCAATCACGCGCACGGCTTGGGCGGCGCGGCGGATGGCATCTTCGCTTAGGCTGTCGGCATAGGCAAACGCGGTTTTCTCACCCGACACCGCGCGCACGCCCACGCCTTGGTTAATCTGATAACTGCCTGATTTCACAATGCCTTCATCCAAATGCCAGCTTTCAAACGCGGTGCGCTGGCAATAAATATCCGCGTAATCAACATGACGCACGCCGATAAGGGCGAGCGATTGAGCAAGATTTTCAGCGGAAAGATGGTTGGCATGGAGCAGATTTTGCGCGACGGTTTGAGAGATGGGGTGCATGGTTTTCAGGCTGCCTAAATAATCAAAAGAAGCGGATTATACTGGAAATTGAAGGGCGGGTTTCAGGCTGCCTTTGGGGGATGGGGCAGCCTGAAATAACGTTTAGCGAAACCCAAATGGAGCGGCGACAGCTCGTCGCCAAAATGGCAGATTGAGCAAAGGCAGCCTGAAACGGCAAAACGGGATGATTGCTTTTCAAGCTGCCCCAATCATTCGCGCAGTTTGAAACAGAACATGGCGTATCGCCGCCATACCCACTCTTGTTCCGTTGCTGTGGCGCAAGCGTTTCAGGCTGCCGTTGGGCGGTGCAAAGGCAGCCTGAAAATGCAAAATCGTTTGGTGTTCTGCCAAAAGGTTTTTTGCCGGATGGATTGGATTTCAGGCTGCCTAGTCTATCAGCTACGTTTAATACTATTGCCCCATTCCCAACAGGCAGCCTGAAACCGCTCCTTATGCTATCATCCGTTAAACTTTCTTAACATTCATCGTCCCAAAGGAAACCCATCATGCAAAACTACCAAGCCCCCAACGAACAAGGCTTTTTCGGCGAACACGGCGGCGTGTACGTTGCCGAAACGCTGATTCCCGCGCTGCAAGAACTCGCCCAAGCCTACGCCGCCGCCAAGCAAGACCCGCAATTTTGGGCAGATTTTGAGCGCGATTTGAAACACTATGTGGGCCGCCCCAGCCCCGTTTACCACGCCGAACGCCTGTCCAAGCATCTCGGCGGCGCGCAAATCTGGCTCAAACGCG
Source organism: Kingella oralis (assembly GCF_014054985.1). Taxonomy (NCBI): domain Bacteria; kingdom Pseudomonadati; phylum Pseudomonadota; class Betaproteobacteria; order Neisseriales; family Neisseriaceae; genus Kingella; species Kingella oralis. Next base: position 711,299 of record NZ_CP059569.1, on the reverse strand, counting down.
AAGACCTGAACCACACAGGCGCACACAAAATCAACAACACCATCGGGCAAGCCCTACTCGCCCGCCGCATGGGCAAAAAGCGCGTGATTGCCGAAACAGGCGCAGGGCAACACGGCGTAGCCAGCGCCACCGTCGCCGCACGCTTTGGCATGGAATGCCATGTTTACATGGGCGCAGACGACATCATCCGCCAAGCCCCCAACGTGTTCCGCATGAAGCTGCTAGGCGCCAACGTCGTCAGCGTAGAAAGCGGCAGCCGCACGCTTAAAGACGCAATGAACGAAGCCATGCGCGAATGGGTTGCCCGCGTGGACGACACCTTCTACATCATCGGCACCGCCGCCGGTCCCGCGCCCTATCCCGAAATGGTGCGCGATTTTCAATGCGTCATCGGGCGCGAAGCCCAAGCGCAAATGCAAGAAGCCATCGGGCGGCAGCCTGATGTTGCCGTTGCCTGCGTGGGCGGCGGCTCCAACGCCATCGGGCTGTTCCACCCCTATATCGCCGAAACGCAAACCCGCCTAGTTGGCGTAGAAGCAGGCGGCTTGGGCATCCACACCGCCAGCCACGCCGCGCCCATCTCATCCCACGCCCCCATCGGCGTGCTGCACGGCTTTCGCAGTTATTTGATGCAAGACGACAACGGGCAAATCCTCGGCACGCACTCCGTATCCGCAGGCTTGGACTACCCTGGTATCGGCCCCGAACACAGCCATCTGCACGACATCAAGCGCGTGGAATACACCGTTGCCAACGACGAAGCCGCCTTGCAAGCCTTTGATTTACTATGCTTATACGAAGGCATCATCCCTGCACTGGAAAGCAGCCACGCGCTGGCATGGGCAGTAGAAAACGCGCCAAAAATGGGCAAAGACCAAGTGATTTTGGTGAACCTATCAGGGCGCGGAGATAAAGACATCAACACCGTGGCGAAGCTGAAAGGAATTGAGATTTAGTTTTGCGAACAATGAGGCAGCCTGAAAATGCGTTTTTCATATTTCAGGCTGCCTTATTCATAAACAGCCGCAGCCGCCAGCATATCGGCAACCGCTTGCCAACCGGCGGCTTCGGGGTCGGGCGCATCGGCAAGGCGGGCGCAAAAACCGTCATAATCCTCGGCAAAATTTGAACGCGGCAAGGTAATCAGGCAGCGTGTTGTTGGCAAATCCACCCGCTTGCTGCTCGGCAATCAACTGACTCAAAAAAGCGATAAATTCAACACGATTATTGATTGGGGAACGAATGGGCATGGTTTCCATCTCGCACAATAGGCAGCCTGAAAATAGGGTTGGCTTTTCAGGCTGCCGCAAGGTTTAACAAAATAATCAAGATTGATTTCAGGCTGCCTCATCCCCGATTAGGCAGCCTGAAAACCTAACGGCACAGCAAAATCAAAACCACCCCACCCCATAAAACAAACACCCCACCGCCGCCAACGCCAGCAGCACGCCCGCGATATTCAACGCGCTCAATTTTTCTTTAAACACGCCCGCACCCACCAGCGCGCCCAGCGCAATCACGCCCATGTTCATACCGGCGAACACCAGCGTGGGGTTGCCGCTGAATGCGCGATGGGCTTTCAAATAAAACAAAATATTCACAAAATTCAGGCTGCCTAAAACCATGCCGCCGATGATGTCGGCGCGTGTCCAGCGCGTTTTCTGCGCCAGCAAATACCCCGCCATCAACACGCCTGCCAGTGCAAACATCACCAACAAATTGCTGCCCGTGCCCGCCGTTTTGGAAAGCTGTTTAAACAAAATATCAATCACGCCGTAGCCCAGCCACACGCCGAGCAGGCAGGCAATCTGTTCTTTCAGGCTGCCTGAGCCAGAAAGTGCCGTTTTCTGCGGCTTAATCAACAAACACGCCAGCGCGGCAAACGCCAGCAGCAAGCCCGCCGCCCGATGCGGCGTGAGCGTTTCGCCAAACAACGTGAACGCCGCCAGCACAGGCAAAAACAGCGACAAGCGCTGCGCCGCATCCGATTTCACAATCCCCGCGTGTTGCACCGCCTTGCCCATAATCACAAACACGCTGGGCAGCAACACGCCCAGCAAGCCAAACAGCCATGCGTGCGGCAGCAGGGTTTGTTGCCAGTTGGCGAAGTTGGGTTCCAGCAGTGCGGCGGTAAGCAGCGTCGCCACCGCATAGTTCACACCAATGGCTTGCGCCAAACCGATTTGCTTTTGCCGCGCGATTTTGAGCAACACCGACACGGAAACGCTGGCTAATATACTGATTAACAAATAAAACATAACAAATCCTGCAAACGAAAAAACACGCATTCTAGTGGAATTTGGGTGGTTTGCGTAGCGGGATGGAGTGGGAAGTCTAAAATGCGGTGATTGTGGCAGCCTGAAAAAATAAAATCGCTTGGCGTTGAGCCAAACGGCTTTTTTACTGGATGGATTGGTTTTCAGGCTGCCTTGCCGCGAAATACAGTATCTAATCCATCACAACTGTTTGATACTACTGCCTTTCCCCCTACGTCCAGCCGAACGCAGCATTCTTTTCTTTGGCGAAGCAAAGAAAAGTAAGTGCCCCGTCGGCATGAGACGCATGGTTAAAGCTACGCCAAAAGCCAACCATAAAGCACCAACCCATTTTCAGGCTGCCTTTGTATTCCAGCCCAAGGCAGCCTGAAAATCTTTGCTAAACACATAATACAGCCACAATTTATCGCCCAATGGCACAGTTAATAACATTGCGCGTGTTGTCAAACAAAATGTCGGCGAGCCGCCGACGCTCCATAGGCTGCCGATGGATTTAACGACAACCGCGTTTTCAGGCTGCCTTTTACACCGCCAATGCTTGCCACAAAGCGCAAACCCATTTTCAGGCTGCCTTTGCATCATCAACAAAGGCAGCCTGAAACCCATAAACGCGCTAAAATAGCGCACTTTGATTCAACATCATCAAGAGTATTCCAAAATGAAAAAATCCCCCGAGCTTCTCCTTCCCGCCGGCGGCTTAGAGCGCATGCAGACCGCCTTCAATTTCGGTGCAGATGCCGTGTACGCAGGCAGCCCACGCTACTCCCTGCGCGCCCGCAACAACGAATTCGCCAAGCTGGACGTGCTACAACAAGGCATCAGCGAAGCCCACGCGCGCGGCAAAAAATTCTACCTCACCGTGAACACCCTGCCGCACAACAGCAAGCTCAAAACCTTCCACGCCGACATGCAGCCCCTTATCGCCATGAAGCCCGACGCGCTCATCATGGCCGACCCCGGTTTAATTATGGAAGTGCGCGACAAATACCCCGACATGCCCGTGCACCTGTCCGTGCAGGCCAACACCACCAACTATTGGGGCGTGAAATTTTGGCAAAACATCGGCGTGGAACGCATCATCCTGTCGCGCGAATTGAGCATGGACGAAATCGCCGAAATCCGCCAAGAATGCCCCGACATCGAACTGGAAGTGTTCGTGCACGGCGCATTGTGCATCGCCTATTCCGGCCGCTGCCTGCTTTCGGGCTACTTCAACCACCGCGACCCCAACCAAGGCACTTGCACCAATTCCTGCCGCTGGGACTACAAAGTCCACGACACGGAAACGGACGAAATGGGCGATGTAAAAGCACTCAGCGGCTTCAATTTTCAGGCCGCCCAAGAAGAAGCCAACGCCGCCTTTGAAGGCATCAACGGCCAGCAGCGCCACCCCGCCGCCAACAAAGTTTTCCTGATTGAAGAGAGCAACCGCCCCGGCGAACTCATGCCGATTATGGAAGACGAACACGGCACCTACATCATGAATTCCAAAGACCTGCGTGCCATCGAGCAGGTGGCCAAACTTGCCGAAATCGGCGTGGACAGCCTGAAAGTGGAAGGGCGCACCAAATCGGTTTACTACGTTGCCCGCGTCGCCCAGTCCTACCGCAAAGCGATTGACGATGCCGTGGCCGGCCGCCCCTTCGATTACAGCCTGCTCGCCGAATTGGAAGGGCTAGCCAACCGCGGCTACACCAGCGGCTTTTTGGAACGCCACCAAACGCAGGAATACCAAAATTATCTTTACGGGCATTCCATCGCCAAGCAAAGCCAGTTTGTCGGGCAAATCCGCGAAGTGGACGCCGACGGCTGGGCAACGGTGGACGTGAAAAACCGCTTTGCGCTGGGCGATACGCTGGAAATCATCCATCCGCGCGGTAATCAGCTGATTGTGTTAGACCAAATGAAACGCAAAAACGAGTTTGTGGACGTGGCGGCGGGCAACGGCATTCAGGTGCAGATTCCAAATATGCAGGGGCGAGAGAAAGCGTTGGTGGCAAGGGTGATTCAGAGTGATGGCAGCGTATCCGTGGCAACGAGTGGCTGCGGCGGATAGGCATAGCGCAGCAAAAGGCAGCCTGAAAATGGATAAATACCGTTTCAGGCTGCCTTTTAGCACGCCAATATTTTGCCAGAGCAGGCGTTTCGCCGCCTACCACGAGCAGGGGCAAGCCCCTGCACCCCACGCGCATAACTATTTCAGGCTGCCCACCATCGCGCCCGCGCCTGTAATGCGTGCCAACCCATTGCATCCATACAAGATGGTGCCCTAAAAAGAATGCTGGCTTGACTATTTATTGATAGCAAGCAGTACTGGTTAAAAACTACGCAATCTGTTCCCTCTCCCGCTGGCGGGGGAGGGGTTAGGGTGGGGGTGGCTGTTTAACCTACCACCCTAACCCTCACCCGCCAGCGGAGGAAGGAACAGCAGTGCAGCATACTTTTTAGGACGCTACCCCATACAAATGTCGGCGAGCCGCCGACGCTCCATCACGACCCTTTTCAGGCTGCCTTTACCCCACCCAAAGCAGCCTGAAAACCACCCCACAGCCCTTTGCCCCACTCCCACCCCTAGTATAAAATCCGCCCTTTCGCTAACCAGCCCCAAACCTATTTTCAGGCTGCCTTATCCCACATTCTCATTCACAAACCCACACCATGCCTTTCCCCAAAATCCCATCCCGCCAAGACCCGCGCTGGGCTGTGCTCGGCTTGCAACTCACTTTTCTCGCGTTCGGCATCCTATTTTGGGGCTTCAACCGCAGCCCGTGGCAAATCGCCGCCATCGTCGTCACCTCCGTGCTCACCGATTTAACCCTGCACACCATCCTACGCCGCACCACACCACTGTTCCCACTCAGCGCGGCGATTACAGGCACCAGCCTATCCATGCTCACCAATTTTGCGCACGGCATTTGGTTTGCCCTGCTGCCGCCGTTTTTCGCCATCGCCTCCAAATATTTGTTCACGGTAAACGGCAAGCATATTTACAACCCTTCGCTGTTTGGCATTGTTGCCGCGCTGTTTTTTGGTGGCGGCATGATAACGCCATCGCCCGCCTACCAATGGGGCGGCTCGGGCGTGGTCGCCTTTTTTGTCGCCACCGCCGCCATCATGCTGGTGCGCGTGAACATCCACCGCGCATGGCTAATTGGCTCGTTTTTGCTGTTCTACGCCGCCCAAGTGGGCTTTCGCGCCTATATTCTGCGCCACCACATCCCCGCCGAAACGCTGTTTATGGGCGCGTTCACTTCGCCCGCGTTTTATCTGTTTGTGTTCTTTATGCTGCCCGACCCGCCCACGTCGCCCAGCAGCAAAAAAGGGCAAATCGGCATGGCGGCGATTATCGTGGTGATAGACCTTGCGCTGCACAAATTCCAACAATTCTCCACCCTGTTCTACGCAGGCTTTGCCTATTTCACCCTGCGCGGCATCTATCTATTCTGGCAAACGCGCCAACAAATCAACTGGCGCAACGCCATCCAAACCCATTTTCAGGCTGCCTTAGCCATCGCCATCATCGGCGCAACAGGCATAGGCGCGTATAAAGCCAGCCATTCCTTTGCAGGTAGCCAAGACATCGGCTTCAAATTGGTGCAAATTCCCGCCAGCCAAAGCGGCTTAACGGGCGCGCAAGGCGATATTTTGGAGCGCACCGACCCGCAAATGCGCCACGTTGCCAAATGGCTGCTTTCGGTGGGCGATGCAGGCGCGGTGGCGGATGTAAACCAAGACGGCTTGCCCGATATTTTTCTCACCCAGCCGCTTAAAGCCGAAGCCGACCGCGCCCAGTTATACATCAACAAAGGCAATTTCCAATTTGAAAAATTCCCCCTGCCCCAGCTGGACCCCAACCGCAGGCAGCCTGAAAACCACGGCATCATCGCTTCTGCCACATGGCTGGATTTTGACAACGACGGCGACCAAGACTTGCTCTTGGGCGTAGGCTTTGGCAAAGGCATTCTGCTGCGCAACGAGTTGGCGCAAACAGGCAAACTCGGCTTCACTTCCATCGCCGAGCAAGCAGGCATCGCCCCCTATCAAATCAGCACCGCCGCCAATGTGCTGGACTACAACCAAGACGGGCTGGACGACATCATCATCGGCAACGTGATGCAACGCTATTTGCCCGATTACAACACCCCGCAGCCCTACAACATTTTCAGGCTGCCTAAACCGCAATACGCAGGCGACAGGCGGATGTTTAACGTGATGCACCGCTCATGGCACAACGCCGACAACGCCGATGAAAACTGGCTCTATCAAAACATGGGCAACGGCACGTTCCAGCTCGTCCCCGCCGCCGAAAGCGGTTTGCAAGGCAAGCATTGGACGATGGCGATTGGCGCAGGCGACCTAAATGCAGACGGCTACCCCGACCTATACATCGCCAACGATTTTGGCCCAGACGAGCTTTACATCAACCGCCAAGGCAAAGGCTTCCAAGCCATACGCGGCACGTTTTCAGGCAGCATCGGGCGCGACACCTACAAAGGCATGAACGCCACCCTCGGCGACATTTCAGGCGATGGCAAGCCCGATATTCACGTTTCCAATGTGCACGAAAAACTGCAAGCCGAAGGCAGCCTGCTGTGGGTAAACCAAAGCCAAGCAGGGCAAGCCGATGCCGCCATGTTTCAAGACCAAGCCGCCAAGCGCAACGCGCTCAACGAACAACGCTTTGGTTGGGGCGCAACCTACGCCGACTTCAACCGCGACGGCAAGCTAGACATGGCGCAAGCCAACGGCATGGCAGACGATGCCTACGACAAAAAAGAAGCCCAATGCCCCGACTATTGGTATTGGAACGCCCAAATCGCCCTCACCAACCCCGATGTGCACGGCTATGCCGACCGCTGGGCAGACGTGCGCGGACGCTGCGTGTTTGGCAACGAAGCCAACAGGCTCTATCTCAACCAAGGCGACTACTTTATTGATGTCGCCAAACAAGCAGGCGCAGACTACACAGGCACATCGCGCGGCATGATACACGCCGATTTTGACAACGACGGCGACCCCGACCTGCTGGTAACCCACATGACCGCGCCCCCCACCCTCTATCGCAACGACAGCCAACCCGCCGCATGGCTGGGGCTGGATTTGGTGGGCAACGGCAAAACCTGCGCCCGCAACGCCTACCACAGCAAAGTCATCGCCTACCCCGCCAACCAGCCGCCCATCGCCCGCGAAGTCTATGCCAACAACGGGCTGGCTGCGCAAAGCGACCGCCGCATCCTATTTGGCTTAGGCAGCCTGAACGCCAAAAAAATCCGCATCCAAATTCAATGGTGCGGACACGGCAAAGCGCAAGAGATGGAATTGGAAACAGGGCGTTATCATCGGGTGGAGCAACCATAGGTTTACCACCGTGGGTTTACCACCCCGTTGCAGGGCGTATGGCTTTACCACGCACATCGTTCAAGGCAGCCTGAAACCCTTGTTTTCCCTTTTCAGGCTGCCTACTCAATGGAGCGGCGACGGCTCATCGCCAAAACACATTTAACCCTTTTCGGGCTGCCTTTGTATGCTGGATTTTTAATCAAATATTTCTTTTACTATGGGGATACAAAAATGAGAATTTTATTTTGCAATATTGGTTGGATGGAAAAATATCAGGGGCTAACTGATAATGACCAAATTAGTGGTGGTGGCTCTTTTGTAAGTGAAAAAGGAATGGGACATGAAGTTTGTAACTTTCATTCCACAAATGAACGGGTATATGGGTATGTTCAACCAGCAAATGACCGAAGCATTAGTTTGGAACGCATTGATGAAAATAATCAGAATAATTTTTTAGATAACGTCTTGGTTATTTGGCTGGCTACACGACCAAAAGGGCTTGGTGGACATACAGTTATTGTTGGCTGGTATAAGAACGCCACTGTTTTTAAAGAGTTCCAACACTTCAAAAAAATACCAAACTTACAAAAAGAGAATGGTATTTCTCGTTATTTGATTGAAGCCGCCGCCAAAGACGCAGTTTTATTACCAGTTGACGCTCGCACATTTATTATTCCTCGCGCCAATACTAATCCAGACCAAGGAGGTATTGGACAGAGTAATATTTGGTATGCAGACCAAGAAAAAAATTTACCCATTATTCACAATGTCATAGAGTTTATTAAACAAAAAGAATCTTCTAACCATATAACCACTAAACACACAAACAAAGTTAATCAAGAACGAAAAGTGGAAGTTGAAAAAACTGCTATTCAAGTCTGTTGCGCACACTTTGAAAATTTGGGTTACGAAATAGAAAGTGTAGAAAAAGATAATCTTGGATGGGATTTGGTTGCTAAAAGTGGTAAACGTGAATTACGGATTGAAGTAAAAGGTTTATCAGGTTCAGTTTTCTCTGTTGAATTAACCCCGAATGAGTACAAAGCGTTTTCGGAAGAAAAAGAAGACTATCGTTTAGCGGTTGTAGTCAATGCTTTAAAGCAGCCTAAACTTTCTGTCTGTCGTTATAGCTCTGAACGCAAAGCGTGGATAGTTGAAACCGAAGATGAAGCAGACCGTCTATTAGAAATAAAAACCAAAGAAAGTGCTTCAATAAGTTGTCTTTAATCAAGCAAGGCAGCCTGAAAACACCCCAAACCCCATTTTCAGGCTGCCTCACTCCCCCAAAAACACACCATGAACACCCAAGAACCCCGCCCCCACCTCCGCTTCTGCCTCGCCACCCTTGCCCTCGCCCCCATCCTGTTCACCGCGCTGCACGACCTGATTGCCCTGCTGTTCAACCATCCCCGCGCCATCCTATACACCACCCAACATCAGCAACGCCAATGGCTCGCATGGGACGAACAATTCCTTTTCGCCCTGTTCATCATCTATCTGCTCAACGCCATCATCGCCTTTATTCTCGCCCGCGCCGCCCAGCAAAAAATGATGCGCCGCCAAATCCACTACGCCCTTTATCTCGCAGGCAGCGGCACCCTGCTCGCATGGCTATTTGGCGCCGCACTTGCCGCCGCCACAGGGCTAGGCGCACGCGCCGCCAACGGCGCATGGCTGCTCATCTACGCCGCCACCATCCTAATCATCGCGCTGACCACCCTGCCCAAACAGCTCACCCGCGCGCCCGTGCAAACCATCACTTTCCACAAAACCATCCGCCGCAAGCCCAAATGATTTTCAGGCTGCCTCAATGGGGCAGCGGCTCGTTGCCAATAAGCATCTAACCTGTCTTCAAGCTGCTTAATCCATCACAAACGTTTGATGCTGCTGCCTCTCCCCTACGTCCAGCCGAACGCAGCATCCTTTTTTCGGGAAAAAGCGTGCGCTTGTCCGACGACGCGCAAAGTGTGGCTAGTTCGCACGCGCCGAAAAAAGGATGCGGAGTAAGGGAAGTCTGTGAAGCAGAGCTGCACGTCGGGGTCGCCTTTCTTTGCTTACTTTCTTTGACGAAGCAAAGAAAGTAAGTCGCCCGCGCCGCGATAAGGCGCAAAGGTCAATCCATCAGAAACATTAACCGAAGCACTGCCAACGCCATTTGAGCGTCGCCAAACTTCATTTCAGGCTGCCTCATCCCTATATTCCAAAAGGCAGCCTGAAACCCACCTCATCCACAACGCCCACCCCAACACCATGCCCACCCTCCCATCCCTCCTCACCCCCGCCCACACCGCCTACCAAACCGCCCTGCGCCGCCCCCAACACACCCAAGCCCAAATCCTGCACACCATCCTGCGCAGCAACCAACACAGCCAATTCGGACAACAACACAACTTCGCCCAAATCCACAGCCCCGAAGACTACGCCCAGCGCGTCCCCATCCAAAGCTACGAATCCCTCGCCCCCCTTATCGCCCGCCATGCCCACGGCGAGCGCAACCTGCTCACCAGCAGCCCCATCATCCAATTTGAAGAAACAGGCGGCTCCACCGCAGGCGCAAAACTCATCCCCTACACCGCCCCCCTGCTCACCGCCTTTCAACACGGCATCCACGCATGGTTTGCCGACCTCATCGCCCAGCGCCCCCACGCCTTTTCAGGCTGCCTTTACTTCATCATCAGCCCCGCCGCCCGCAGCCGCAGCCACACCGCAAGCGGCATCCCCATCGGCACAGGCAACGACCTAAACTACCTAGGCAGCGCACTCGCCCAGCGCATCGCCCCGCAAATACTCCACCAACCCCAGCTTGCCCAAGCCCAAAGCCCCGCAGACTGGCAAATCCGCACCGCCACCCTACTCGCTCAAAGCCCCAGCCTAAGCCTGATTTCTGCATGGAGCCCCACCCTGCTGCTCAACATCGTCCACACCCTGCACCAACAACAAGACACCATCTTACGCCACATCCCCGATGCCCACCGCCGCCGCACCCTTGCCCAAGCCCTAGCCCCCGCCATCCCCCGCACCCAACAAATCTGGACACAGCTAGACACCATCAGCTGCTGGGACAGCCACACCGCCGCCGCACCCGCCGCGCAACTGCGCCAACTGTTCCCCCATGCCCATCTGCAAGGCAAAGGACTGCTCGCCACCGAAGGCATCACCACCCTGCCGTTTTCAGGCTGCCTGCTGCCCGCGCTCACCAGCCACTACTACGAATTCGCCGACGAACACGGCCAAATCCGCCCCCTGCACCAACTGCAACACGGCAACCGCTACCGCCTTATTCTCACCACCCAAGGCGGGCTATATCGCTACGACATCCAAGACTGGCTGCTCGCTCAAGCCTCGCCCTACGCCCATGTGCCCAGCCTGCACTTTATCGGGCGCAGCAGCCTCACCAGCGACCTCGTTGGCGAAAAACTCACCGAAGCCTTTGCCGCCCAAGCCATCCGCCAAGCCCTCGCCCCCGTTTCAGGCTGCCTTTTGCTGCAAGGCACAAGCACCCCCACGCCCCACTACATCCTTTGGCACGAACCCACGTTCACCCCATCCGAAAACGCTCTCGCCGCGCTCAACACCGCCCTATGCGCCAACCCCCAATACCACTACGCCCAACAAATCGGACAGCTCGGCAACCTCACCGCCCACCCCCATCCCCAACTACTCGCCTACGCCAGCCAACACGCCCGCAGCCGCGTACTCGGCACGCAAAAAATCCCCCTGCTGCTGCCGCCCATCGCAAAAGCAGCCTGAAAAACCCGCGCAATCCAGTTAAAATACCCCCCTTGCCGTTTTCAGGCTGCCTTATCACCGCGCAAAGCCATCCATTGCGTCTTGTGCCAGCCAAACCGCTCAGGCAGCCTGAAAACCGGTATAACAAATTGCAGCGAAGCCCCGAGCCCAGCCCCAATCCCTTTCCCGCCAACCCTTCCCGCCGCCCCCAAGGCAGCCTGAAACCGATTCCATGTCCACACACAAAACCCCACTGCTAGACAAACTCCTAGACCGCAACCTGCTCAAAAACGGCGAAACCTACGACAAAACCTTCGTTTGGCTTTTGCTGTGCCTGCTCTGCTTCGGCTTGGTGATGGTGTATTCCGCATCCGGCGCGCAAGCAGGGCTAAACAGCTACGACAACCGCGGCTTCTTTCTCATCAAACAAACCCAATTCGCCCTGCTCGGGCTGGCCGTCTCGTTCGGGCTGATGCGCGTGCCCCTATGGCGCTGGCAACGCTGGACCACCTATCTCTTGCTGCTCACTCTAGCGGTGATGGCGGTCGTCCCGTTCACCGGCGAAATCGTCAACGGCGCGCGCCGCTGGCTCGCCACCCCGTTCGGCTTCAAAATCCAGCCCAGCGAGCTGTTCAAATTCATCACCATCATGTATATGGCGAGCTTTTTCAAACGCCGCGTCGATGTGCTGCACGACTTTCGCCGCGTGATTATGGTGGGCATGCCCATCGGCATCGGCATCGCACTGGTGGCGCTCACGCGCGACTTAGGCTCCGCCATCGTTATCTTCGGTATCTTTATCTGCCTGCTTTATCTTGCCAACGTGCCGATGAAATGGTTTTGGGGCGCGGTTAGCGTCATGATTGCCGTTGCCACGCTGATGATTGTTACCTCCGAATTCCGCATGCGCCGCATGGAAGTGATGTGGCAGCCATGGAAAGACCCCACCGGCGCAGGCTACCAAGGCTTGGGCTCGCTGCTTTCCATGAACCAAGGCGACCTGCTGGGCACAGGCTTGGGCAACGCCATCATGAAACGCGGCTTTCTGCCCGAAGCCCACACCGACTTCATCCTCGCCGTTATCGGCGAAGAGCTTGGCTTAATCGCCGTTGCCGCGCTCTCTTTTGTGTATCTCTGGATTATTTGGCGCGCCTTTTCCATCGGCAAACAAGCGCGCGACTTAGATTTGCATTTCAATTCATTTATCGCCACAGGCGTAGGCGTGTGGGTGGCGGCGCAAAGTTTTGTGAACATCGGCGTAAACATCAGCCTCTTGCCCAACAAAGGGCTAACCCTGCCGCTGATTTCCTACGGCGGCTCATCGCTGGTGATTATGCTGATTGCCTTTACCATGCTGCTGCGCGTGGACTACGAAAACCGCCTGCGCATCCGTGGTTTCTCCGTTGCCGACCCGCGCGAGCGCAAGGCAAAACCCAACACAAAGCAGCCTGAAAACGCATAATGCACAAGCAGCAAAAGGCAGCCTGAAAAGTATTTAGCATCACACAAGCACCGCTTTATATAAGCAAAAACAATTTTCAGGCTGCCCATCGCTCCCGTTTAATAAACAGCCCAACCAGAAAGCCCAACCATGACTCCCAAAACCATTCTCCTGATGGCAGGCGGCACAGGCGGACACATCTTCCCCGCCCTCGCCGTTGCCCAATCGCTGCAAAAACAAGGACACAACGTTGTATGGCTTGGCAGCCACGACAGCATGGAACAGCGCCTTGTGCCGCAGCACAACATCCCGCTGGAACTCATCGCCATGAAAGGCGTGCGCGGCAAAGGCCTGCTGCGCAAACTCGCCCTGCCCCTGATGCTGCTGCGCTGCGTTCAGGCTGCCAAAGCCGTCATCCGCAAACACCACATCGATGCCGTCATCGGCTTCGGCGGCTTTGTTACCTTCCCCGGCGGGCTCGCCGCCAAGCTCCTGGGCGTGCCGATTTTTGTGCACGAGCAAAACGCCGTGGCGGGCATGGCAAATAAACGGCTCGCCAAATGGGCAGCGCGCGTGTTGTACGCCTTTCCCCAAGCCTTCCCGCAATACCCCGATGGCTTAGTGGGCAACCCCGTCCGCGCCGAAATCGCCGCCCTGCCCGCGCCCGAAAGCCGCTTTGCCGAACGCCAAGGCAGCCTGAAAATCGCCATTGTGGGCGGCAGCTTGGGCGCGCAAGTGCTCAACGAAACCGTGCCCGCCGCGCTTGCCCTGTTGCCCGAAGCGCAACGCCCCCGCATCACGCATCAATCGGGGCGCGGCAATCTAGCCACGCTGCAAGCCGCCTACCAACAAGCAGGCGTAGCAGCCCAATGCATTGAATTTGTGGACGACATGGTCGCGCTATACCGCGAAGCCGATGTGCTGATTTGCCGCGCAGGCGCGCTCACCATCGCCGAGCTCACCGCCGCCGGCGTGGGTGCGCTGCTCGTGCCCTTCCCCTACGCCGTGGACGACCACCAAACCGCCAACGCGCGCTATATGGTCGCCGCCGAAGCGGGCTTGCTGCTGCCCCAATCGCAGCTTACCGCGCAAAAGCTCGCCCAAATCATCGGCGGCTTAACGCGCGAGCAATGCCTTGCATGGGCAAGCCGCGCCCGCACGCTCGCCATGCCGCACAGCGCCGATAAAGTCGCCGAGATTGTGCTGGATACGATTGATACCAAATAGGCTGATACAAAATAGGCAGCCTGAAAACGCCTCTCCCCTGTTTTCAGGCTGCCTACCGATACACCCAAACCCCATCCCCGTTCACAAGGAACCCCCCATGGAAAATTGCGCCTCCCTCCTCGCCTCTGTCGATTTAGGCTCCAACAGCTTTCGCCTGCAAATCTGCCAAAACAACAACGGGCAGCCGCAGCTGGTGGAAAACATCAAACACATGGTGCGCTTTGCCGGCGGCTTGGATGCCAACAAAAACCTAGACGAAGAAAGCCAAACCCGCGCCTTGGAATGCCTTGCCCAATTTGGCGAGCGGTTGCGCGGCTTTGCGCCCGAGCAAGTGCGCGCGGTGGCCACCAACACCTTCCGCGTGGCGAAAAACATCGCCCAATTTCTGCCCAAAGCCGAAGCCGCGCTCGGCTTTCCGATTGAAGTCATCGCAGGGCGCGAAGAAGCGCGGCTCATCTACACGGGCGTCATCCACACCTATCCCAACCACGGGCAAAAGCTGCTGGTGATAGACATCGGCGGCGGCTCAACCGAATTCATCCTCGGCAGCCAATTGCAGCCCACCCACACCGAAAGCCTGCCGCTGGGCTGCGTAACCTATTCCAAGCGCTTCTTCCAAAACAAAATCAGCCAAAAGGATTTTCAGGCTGCCGTTACCGCCGCGCGCGGCGAAATCCAGCGCATCAGCAAAATCTACAAACAACAAGGCTGGGACATCGCGCTGGGCACATCGGGCAGCGCCAAATCCATCGCCACCGTCATCGCCGCGCAAGACATGGGCGAACGCATCACGCTGGATGCCATGCGCGTGCTGGCGCGCAAAATTGCCGATGCGGGCAGCGTGAAAAAAGCCAAGCTCGAGGGCATCAAACCCGAGCGCGTGGATGTGTTTGCCGGCGGGCTGGCGGTGATGATGGCGGCGTTTGAAGAGCTGGGCATCGCAGGCATGGCGTTCAACGAAGCGGGCTTGCGCGACGGCGTGTTTTTTGACACCGTGGGGCGCAATGTCAACGAAGATTTGCGCGAGCAGACCGTGCGCCAATTCCAAGAGCGTTACCACGTTAGCCGCAACCAAGCCGAGCGCGTGGCGCAGCTTGCCTTGCAACTGCTGCGCCATTTGGCGCAAACCGCCACCGTGCAAGAGCTGGATTATTGGTCAAACTATGTGCGCTGGGCGGCGCAGTTGCACGAAGTGGGCGTAGACATTGCCCACACCGCCTACCACAAACACACCGCCTATGTGCTGGCCAACGCCGATATGTCGGGCTTTTCGCGCCCCGAGCAAGAGCTGCTGTCGATGCTCGCGCTGGGACAACGCGGCGATTTGAAAAAAATGGCCGACACGCTCAACCGCAACGACATCATGCGCTGGCACGCCGTGCTCGCCCTGCGCCTTGCCGTGCTGTTCTGCCGCGCCCGCCTGCCGCTGCAACTGCCGCAAGGTCTGTCGCTGCAATACGACAACCCAACCAACAGCTACACGCTCAAAGCGCCGCAAGCATGGTTGGACAACAACCCGCTCACCTCTGCCGCGCTGCAAGAAGAAGCCGAGCAATGGCAAAAAATTGAGCACCGGTTCAACGTGGTAGCCCAATAATGCCCCGCCTGCGCCACGCCCTTTACCGCCGCATCCAACGCCAATGGGCGAAACACTATTTCCCCAACGCCACCCTGCCCGCGCATGATGTCAGCTGCCCCGAATGCGGCTTGCAAACGCATCTGCCCAAGCTGCGGCAAGGGCAAGAAGCCGAATGCCCGCGTTGCCATCATCATTTGGCGAGCATTGAACCCGAGCCTTATCCCATTGTGCTGGCTTGCGCCATCGCCGCTCTGATTCTGATGCTGCTGGTGTATAGCCAGCCTTTTGTGCGCGTGATGATGACGGGGATGTATTCACGCCTCACGCTGCCTGAAATGATGATAACGCTCATCGGCAGCGGCAGATGGAGCTTTCTGGGCATCGTGCTTACCCTGCTCACTTTTGGCACGCCCGTGGTGTTTTTGCTGTCGTGTATTTATGTTTACAGCGCGTTGATTTTTGAACGCAACGTGCGTTATCTACTCGGCGCGGCTCGCCTGCTTACCCGTTTGCAAGAATGGATTATGGTGGATGTGTTTTTCATCTCCATGCTGGTGGCGTATATCAAGCTCAGCGCGGTGGCATCGGTGAAATTTGGCACCGCCTTTTGGCTGATGCCCGTGCTTGCCCTGTTGCTGCTGCGCACCGCCGTTGCCACGCCCAGCCATTGGGTGTATTACCAAATCCGCCGCGCCAAACGCCAACCCTTTTTTCAGGCTGCCCCCGATACCCTGTGTTGCAAACGCTGCCTGTTTTACCGCCCTGCCAGCGAAACATTTTGTGGCGTGTGTGGCTCCGAGCTGTTTCGCCGCCGCCCCGGCAGCCTGAAAGTGTCCGCCTGCTTTTTGCTTGCCGCCATGATTTTGTACCTCCCCGCCAACCTGCTCACCATTATGATTTCCACCAACCCGATGGAAAAAGAAGTCAGCACCATTATGAGCGGCATCATTTTTATGTGGAACAAGGGCGACCGCTTCATCGCCTGCGTGATATTCAGCGCCAGCATCGCCGTGCCCACGCTCAAAATCATCTCCATGCTCATCCTGCTATACAGCGCCGCCGTGCGCCCCCTGCTGCCCATCCGCATCCTATCCGTGCAATACCGCCTCACCGAGCGCGTGGGACGCTGGTCGATGATAGATATCTTTGTCATCATCATCATGATGAGCACCTTTCACACCAACATCGCCCGCGTAACCCCCGGCCCCGCCGCCATTTATTTCTGCCTTGTCGTCATCCTTACCATGCTCTCGGCGCATTTTTTCGATGTGCGGATACTGTGGGACAAAGCAGGCGAAAACGGCGCCCTCAGGCAGCCTGAAAAAACGCGCCGCGATGCGGAAAAAATAGCATGAATAGGCAGCCTGAAAACCCGCAGCTTGATATAATCCGCCCTTTTTCAGGCAGCCCGAACAGGCACCCCATGCCCCAAACCGCCCGCGCCGCCATCACTTTCAACCCTTAACCCTTGTTTCGTTTGTTCCGCTTGTGTCATGACTCATCGCACTTTGTCTTTTCACTACCCCGATTTCAAACAGGTTTACACCGCATCACCGCGCTACACCTTGCGCCACGCCAAATTCGCGCTGCGCCGCCTGCTCATGAACCGCCAAATCACCCGTTTTGAACGCTATGTGAACGCCGCGCCGCACGCGCAATATTTTTTCCACCGGCACGAGCGCGAAGCCTATCCGCTTTTGCATCTATTTGCCGACAAACGCTTTGGCGCAACCCGCCGCCGGCAAATCATGCAATCGGATTTGGAAGCCGCGTTTAAACTGTTTGGCGCAAAAATCTTTAACCGAATCAGCCAGAAACCCTATTATTGCCTGCTGTCCGAATTGCCCGAAGGCTACCAGCTTTGGCTCAACCGCAACGACCAATTATCAGACGAAGGCTGGTGGGCCTTGTCGCTGCGCGACAATCAAGGCGAGCGCATCTACACCGCATTGTTTGCCTTTTTGCCGCCCAACGCCCTGCTCGTCTGCTCGGTGCAAGGCCCCAACACGGCAGACGCCAAAGACGTGGTGCGCCAAATGACCAAAACGCTGCACGGCTTGCGCCCGCAACAATTCATGATTAGCGCGCTGCAACTGTTTTCAGGCTGCCTGAAAACCACTCCGCTGTTGGGCATCGCGCAAGATAATCAGGTGAAACTGCGCTGGGCGTTGAAAAAACGCGTGCAGATTGATTACGACGAACTCTGGGCAAACGCGGGCGGCACACGCCATGAACAAGACGGCTATTGGCATCTGCCCGCTCGGCCCGAGCGCAGAGACGAAACGGAAATCAAAAGCCAAAAGCGCGCGATGTACCGCCGCCGCTATGCCATGCTGGATGAAATCGCCGCGCAAATGCAGCGCGTGTTTTCATCGTCCAATCATCATTCAACAAAAACAGAAAGCGAATAACCATGACCTGGGAAACCGTAATCGGATTGGAAATCCACGTCCAACTCAACACCAAATCCAAAATTTTCAGCGGCGCGAGTACCGCCTTTGGCGCCGAGCCGAACGCGCACGCCAGCGTGGTGGAATGCGCGCTGCCGGGTACGCTGCCGGTGATGAACCGCGAAGTGGTGGAAAAAGCGATTAAGCTCGGCTTGGCGCTGAACGCCACCATCAACCGCAAAAACGTGTTCGACCGCAAAAACTATTTCTATCCCGACCTGCCCAAAGGCTATCAAATCAGCCAGTTGGACTTGCCGATTGTGGAACACGGCAAGCTGGAAATCGTGGTGGGTGATGAAGTGAAAACCATCAACGTAACCCGCGCCCACATGGAGGAAGACGCGGGCAAATCGGTGCACGAAGGTTTGAACGGCGCCACCGGCATTGACCTGAACCGCGCCGGTACGCCGCTGTTGGAAGTAGTTTCCGAACCCGAAATGCACTCCGCCGCCGAAGCGGTCGCCTACGCCAAAGCCCTGCACGGGCTGGTAACTTGGCTGGATATTTGCGACGGCAATATGGCCGAAGGCTCGTTCCGCGTCGATGCCAACGTGTCCGTGCGCCCCAAAGGGCAGGCGGAGTTTGGTACGCGCCGTGAAATCAAAAACTTAAATTCTTTCCGCTTCTTAGAGCAGGCGATTAACTACGAAGTGGAAGCGCAAATCGAGATTTTGGAAGACGGCGGCAAGGTGCAGCAGGCAACCATGCTGTTTGACCCCGACAAGGGCGAAACCCGCGTGATGCGCCTGAAAGAAGACGCGCACGACTACCGCTATTTCCCCGACCCCGACCTGCTGCCCGTCATCATTTCCGACGAACAACTGCAAAAAGCCCGCGAGCAGATGCCCGAGCTGCCCAAAGAAATGGCGGCGCGCTTTGTCAACGAGTTTGGCGTAAGCGAATACGATGCCCGCCTGCTCACGGTTTCTCGTTTTCAGGCTGCCTATTTTGAAACAGCCGCAAAAATAAGCCAACAGGGCAAACTGGTTGCCAACTGGATGAACGGCGAATTGGCGGCGACGTTGAACAAAGAAGGCTTGGAGCTTTCAGGCTGCCCCATCGCCGCCGAACGCCTCGCCGCGCTGGTGGGCAAAATCGCCGACGGCACACTCAGCAGCAAGCTGGCGAAAAAAGCCTTTGAAGCGATGTGGGCGGAACCCGAAGCCACAATCGAACAAATCATTGAAAAACACGGCCTGGTGCAAATCACCGACACCGGCGCGATTGAAGCGATGGTAGACGAAGTGCTCGCCAACAACGCCAAAGCCGTGGAGCAGTTTAAAGCGGGCAACGAAAAAGCCCTCAACGCGATTGTGGGGCAGGTGATGAAAGCCAGCAAAGGCAAGGCGAATCCCGCGCAGGTGCAGGAGTTGGTGAAAGCCAAGCTGGGGTGATGCAGCAAACCTATTTTGGCTTCGCCGAAGCTGCGTTTTCAGGCTGCCTATTCGGATAAGGCAGCCTGAAAACACACAAAACCCATTTTCAGGCTGCCTTTGCCACAAAAGGAGACGGCAAATGAAAACAAACTGGAAAACCCCTGCTGCGCTACCTGCCGCTGGCGTTATGGCTGCTGATACTGGCAGCGAATACCGCCAATGTTTGCCTTAACGACTCATACTGGGCAGCGCAACCGCCGTCCGACTACACCGCGCAAATGCAGTTTGAAACGCGCTT
This sequence comes from Kingella oralis, assembly GCF_014054985.1. NCBI lineage: Bacteria > Pseudomonadati > Pseudomonadota > Betaproteobacteria > Neisseriales > Neisseriaceae > Kingella > Kingella oralis. Next base: position 691,583 of record NZ_CP059569.1, on the reverse strand, counting down.
GGCGTTTCTGCTCACGCTAACCGTATTCAGCTTCCCACTCGGCACCGCCGCCGTCTTTCTGCTCTCGTGGCTACCCGAATGGCTGCTGCCCCAGCACGGCATGCCCGACAACCTGTACCTTGCCATAGCGGCATCTGTTAGCACGCTGGGCTTTTATGCCCAATGGTACATCCTCCTCCCGCGCCTGCTGCGCCGTTGGAAAAACCGCCGCGATAAGGCAGCCTGAAAACCGTTTTCAGGCTGCCTCCCAATTCTCCGATGACAAACCAACGCCTTATCTGCCTCAGTCTCGCCGCCGTATCGCTCGGCTTATTGATGCTTGCCGCCGATATGTACCGCGACGATGCCGCCGTCCGCGATCGGATGGACTACCTGATTGCCGAAACTGAAGCCTACCGCCGCAGCCACCGGCTGCAATCCGACAACCTGGCCGACGCGCTGCGCCGAAAAAGATCAAGCGTTCCCGATGCCTCGTCCGAATGCGCATTCTACGACCCCAAGCTGCCCGGACGCGGCGACTGCTATTTCACGCCCTTACCCAACAACGGCTACGCGCTCACCGTAATCGGCCGCCATTACGGCGCAGTTTACGATTCCGAAACCGGCCGCATCCGCACCGGCAACGCCTATACGGCCGCATGGGGCGACTGACGGCAAAGCAGCCTGAAAGCCGCAAACCCCATTTTCAGGCTGCCTAAGCGCTCATCCAAACCACCCTGCTCACCACACACAGAAAGAATTCGCCATGAACCTACACTCCCCCGACCTCTGCCGCGTCCGCGCCGTTACCGCCTTTGTTTCGCTCACGCCCGATGCGGCAGGCTGGCAGAGCGCGCTGGCGGATGCCAAACGCCAGTGCGACCGCCTCGCCGCCGCCTTTGCCGCCGCGGACTACACCGTCCAATCCGTGCGCATCGTCGCCAATCCCTTCGGCGAATATTTAGACACCAGCAGCCCCGCCTCCGCCAAACAAGGCTTGGCGCGCATCCGCGACATCCTGTCCTCGCTCAACCAAAACGGGCTGCGCATCCGCTTTGCCGTAGGCGAAGCCCGCACCACCGCCGAAATCGCCCTGCTGCCCGAACTCATCCGCGACTTCGGCGACCTCGCCAACGCCTGCGTCAATGTCGCCGCCGACGCAAACGGCATTCCCGACCACGCGCAAATCGCCCGCTGCACCGCCGCCGTGCAGGAAATCGCCCGCATCACCCCGCGCGGCGAAGGCAACTTCAACTTCACCGTTAATTTCAACTGTGCCCCGCTGATTCCCTACTTCCCCGCCGGCTACCACCGCAACGCGCACGGCAGCATCGTCGTCGGCCTGGAAACGCCCGACCTGCTCGCCGCCGCCCTGCGCGCCTTGGACAACCGCCCCGCCGAGCAGTCCGCCTTTCTGCAGACGGCCTGCCAAGCCATGCACCACGCCCTGCAATATCACGCCGACGCCGTGCAGGCCGTGATTGCCGCCACGCCGCTGGACGCGGGCTGGCACTACGCCGGCATGGACACCTCTGCCGCGCCGTCCAAAAACTGCACCTCGATGGCGGAAATCTACCGCCTGCTGCGCGTGCCGCATTTCGGCGCCTCCGGCAGCATCGAAGCCTCCGCCCTGCTCACCCGCGTGTTCAAAACGCTGGACAACGTGTGCGCCGTCGGCTTTTCCGGGCTGATGCTCGCCGTAACCGAAGACAGCGGGCTGGCCGCCGCCAGCCGCGTGCCCACCTTCGACTTGCGCGCGCTTTTAACCTACAGCAGCGTGTGCGGCATCGGGTTGGACACCGTGCCCGTGCCCGGCGACACCCCCGCCGCCAAAATCAACGCCGTGATGGCCGACACCGCCGCCCTCGCCTTCCGCCTGAACAAACCGCTCACCGTGCGCCTGTTCCCCGTGCCCGGCCTGAAAGCCGGCGACAGCACCCGGTTTGAAAGCGACGATTTGTGCAACTGCGCCGTGCTGGCGGTGGCGTAGCGAGCAGGCAGCCTGAAAACCATTTTCCCGTTTTCAGGCTGCCTTTTTGCCGCGTAAACAAAATGAACATTGGTGTTTTCCATGCGGCAAAGCCCTCCCGCCCCCATCCCTGAAACGAAAAGGACACCCCATGCGAAACGACGACAACTACTACGGCTACCACAACGACTACGACAGCGGCATGCTGTATCTGATGGAGCAGCCCGCGCTGCGCCCGCTCGGCGACGCGCCGGTGTGGCTCAAACACGCGCTGCTGATGCTGGGCGGCAAGCTGCTGCAATGGGTTTTGGCGACGGTGTTGATGTTCGCCAGCATCATAGCGATGGGTTCTGTGCTGCTGTTTGCGCTGGGCGCATTGGGGATAAACCAAGCCGTGCAGCAAAAGGAAATGTGGGCGTGGGCGGTGGTGCTGATTGTGGTGTGGTTTATCAACATGCTGCCGATGGTTTTTTCGGCGGGCTTTGTGGCAATCGCGGCAGGCGTGGCGGAAGACGGCGAATTCGCGTTCAGGCGGCTGTTTGCAGGCTTTGGCGAACAATTTGGGCAGTTGGTCAAACTGGCTTTGTTTTGGATGCTGGCGGCGTTTGCGCTGGGCATGCTGCTGGGCATCGCCAAGCCGGGCAGCTCGCCGTGGGTTTTCCTGCCGATGGTATTGCTGTTTTTGCTGTGCAACTGGATGGTGCTGCCCTTGATTATGCTGCAAGGCGTGTCGCCCTTGGATGCCATTTGGATGAGCCTGGTAGGCAGCCTGAAAAACATCGTGCCGCTGGCGGGCTTTGTGGTGGTGATGCTGTCGCTTGTGTTTGGCGTTTGGATGGTCGCCATGACGGGGTTCGCTTCGTTTGCCCGGGATGGGTTCAGCTCGGTTTTTTTGCTTTTGATGCTGATTTTTTACACTGCGCTGTTCACCGTGTTTCCGATTATCAGCTATGTGTCGTACCGCAATATTTGGACGAGCGCGCTGCTGAAATAGGCAGCCTGAAAATGCAAAACCGCGTGGCATCAAACCAAGCGGTTTTTTGTTTTTCAGGCTGCCTATATAGCGCAGTGGCGGCTCGCCGGCATTTCGGCAACGAACAAACGCAGCCCGATGCCGCAAACCATTTGGCGGCATTCCGCCGCTGCTTCATTTTGGTTTTCAGGCTGCCTTAGCCCGCTGCGCCCAGCACCGCCGCAATCAATTCTTGCGCGCCGTCATCCGCCAGCTTTTTGGCAACGGCGCGACCGAGCGCGTCGGCGTATGCGGCGGGGGCTTGCGCTTGCGCGGTCAGAATCACCGAGCCGTCGGGATGCCCCACCAAGCCGCTGAGCGTGAGCAAGCCGTGGTCGTCTGCCGTGCAATAGGCGGCGAGCGGCACTTGGCAGCTGCCGCCCAAGGCGCGGGCAAGGGCGCGTTCGGCGGTTACGCAGGCGGCGGTTTTGGCATGGTTGAGCGGCAGCAACACGTCAATCAAATCGGTGCGGTGCGCGGCGATTTCTATGCCCAGCGCGCCTTGCCCTGCGGCGGGCAGGCTGTCGGCGGGGGGCAGCACAGCTCGGATGCGCTCGTGCAGTTCCAGCCGTTCCAGCCCTGCGGCGGCAAGGATGATGGCGTCGTAGTCGCCGTTATCCAGCTTGGCGAGGCGGGTTTGCACGTTACCGCGCAGCGGGCGGATGGTGAGATGCGGGAAGCGGGCGCGCAGTTGCGCTTCGCGGCGCAGGCTGGATGTGCCGACGATTGCGCCGTGTGGCAGCTCTTCCAGCCGCGTGTAGCGGTTGGAAACGAATGCGTCAAACGGGTTGGCGCGTTCGCCAATCGCCGCCAGCGTAAAGCCTTGCGGCAAATCCATCGGCACGTCTTTAATAGAATGCACCGCCAAATCGGCGCGGTTCTCTTGCAGCGCGGTTTCCAATTCTTTGATAAACAAGCCTTTTCCGCCGATTTTGGATAGGGTTTTGTCTAAAATCTGGTCACCTTGCGTGGTCATGCCGATGATGTGGATTTGGCATTGCGGATACAGGCTTTGCAGTTGGGCTTGGATATGGCGGGCTTGCCACATGGCGAGTGCGCTTTCGCGGCTGGCAATGGTGAGGGTTTGGGGTATAAGAGGATGGGACATAATATTCGGCGAGATTAAATAGGCAGCCTGAAAAAGGGAGCGTGGTTTCAGGCTGCGCTGGGGTGGAAGTATTAGCGGATATTGGGCGCTGTATTGCGGTGTTTCAGGCTGCCTGTCACGCTGGGTTGATGGGGATGTTGCTGCTGTTGCCTGCGGGCGGGCGCAAAATTTCGCAGGTGGGCGCGTTCACCAAATCCGCCAGCGTGTAGCCGTCCAAATGGTTGATAAAGGCGATTAAGCCGCTGTTTAAAATTTGGCTTAATCGGCAAGTGGGGGTAATCAAGCATTGGTTGTTATCGCCAAAGCACTCGGCAAGCTGCAACGGCTCGGTTACGCGCACCACCGTGCCCACGCGGATTTTTTCGGGCGGCTGGGCGAGCTTCAAGCCGCCGCCTTTGCCGCGAATGCTGGTTAAAAAACCGCCTTTTACCAGCGCGGTTACCACTTTCATCAGATGGCTTTTGGAGATGTTATACGTTTCGGCAATCGTGCCAATATTCACAAGGCTTTGGTCGTTTACCGCCGCGTAAATCAGCACGCGCAAGGCATAGTCGGTTTGTTGGGTTAAATACATATTGTTATTTTGTTGCAGGGTTAAGGGCAAAGTTTCATAATACGCGCATCTTATACATTAAGTTTTAACACAACACAACAAAACAATAAATAGGAAACGCAAATTATGAAACGCCATTCTGTTTTAATTGAGCTATCGCAAGAACATCATCACACCCTTGCCCTGTGCCTGCGCATTTTGCGCGCGCCCGAGCAAAACCATCAAACAGATATCACCGAGCATTATGTTGATTTAGAACAGCATTTTATCCACGAAGAAACGCTGTTCGCGCCCTTGTGGGACAAACTCAACCGCCCCGAATTGCGCCAACGCTTTGAACACGACCACGCCGAATTGCGCCGCCTGTTCCGCGAAGCGCAGTTTGACCGCGCCGAATGGAACACCACCTTCGCCACGCTGCTGCGCGACCATGCGCGGTTTGAAGAGCGCGAGCTGTTCCCCGCGATGGAACAAAACGCCTTGCCGCCCGAATGATTTTCAGGCTGCCTGATGCGGTAAACACAAAAGGCAGCCTGAAAACAAGATTGAACAACGCTAAAACAATCCATAACCACAAACCACCCCCAAGGACACCCAACCATGAGCCTAGAAAACATCGCCGAGCCCACCCCGCCGCAAATCCCCAAATCCACGCTTTCCTATCTCAACCCCAATCATCCTGTATGGGCGATGGCGTTTCGCCCGCTTTATTTGCTCACCGCGCTGTATGCCGTTATTTCCATTTTGCTGTGGGGCTTTGGCTACACCGGCACACGCGCCATGCCCGCCTTCTTGTGGCACGCGCACGAAATGGTGTGGGGCTACGGCGGCGCAGTCGTGGTCGCCTTTTTGCTCACCGCCGGCGCAACGTGGACGGGGCAGCCGCCCGTGCGCGGCAAGTTTCTGATGGCGATTGTGGGCTGCTACATCGCCGCCCGCATCACCGCCTTTTTGCCGTGGGGCTGGCTCACAGGACTTTTTGGCACAGCGTTCTACTGGCTCGCTAGCTACGGCATGGGCGAAGCCGTGTGGGTGAGCCGCAACCAGCGCAACTACATCGCCGTGGTCGCGCTATTCTTGCTCGGATGCAGCCACCTTGCGTTCCACATCGCGCTGGGCAGCCACCCCGCCGCGCTCACCAACGGCTTGCTGTCGGGCTTGATTTTGGTGGCGGGCTTTATTGGCTTGGTGGGCGGGCGCATCATTCCATTTTTCACGTCCACGCGGCTGAACACGCCCCGCATCAATAGCCCGCAATGGGCAATGGTCGGCTCGCTTGCCGCACCGATGGCCGCCGCCGCGCTGATGATGACGCAAACCGCCGTTGCCCTCGCGTTCTACTTTTTGCTGTTTACCGGCATTATGGGCTGCGTGCAAAGCAAACGCTGGTTTCATAAAGAAATTCTGGGCGAGCCAATGCTGTGGACGCTGCATTTGGGCTATGTGTTTACCTCCATCGGGCTGGTGGTGCTGGCGCTGGGCTTTATTAGCCCCAAACTCACCAGTTTGGGCACGCACCTCATCGCCGTGGGCGGCATCGGCTTGCTCACGCTCAGCATGATGACGCGCACCGCGCTGGGGCACACAGGGCGCACCATCTACCCCGCGCCCAAATACCTGCCCTACGCCTTTTGGCTGATGATTGCCGCCACCGTCATGCGCGTTGTCGCCGCGTTTGTGCTGCTGCTTGCGCCAAGCTGGTATCAACACGCTCTGGCTTGCTCGGCGCTGCTGTTTGCCGCCTCGCTGGCGATTTATTTCGTGCGCTATTATCCGTGGCTCACCCAGCCGCGCATTGATGGCAAAGCGGGCTAATCGCGCGAACAGAGGCAGCCTGAAAACCAAAATGGAGCGGCGACGGCTCGTCGCCAAATATGATTTTCTGACGGACAACATCAGCAAGCCGACAACGCTCTACTGGGTTACAGATTGAGCAAAAAATGCAGCCTGAAATGAACAAACGGGTTTAACCCCGCTCACTCGTTTTAGCTTCGCAACTCCGCTTCGCTACGCAGGCTGCCTTCATCCAATGACCACGCCCACTTCACACCCCCCCAAGGCAGCCTGAAATAAACACTCAATCCCATTTCAGGCTGCCTTATCACACGAGTCCCCCTCATGACCACCCTCACCCTCGCCGCCATCCAACTCACCAGCACCCCCCGCATCGCCGACAACATCGCCGCCATGCAAAAACTTGTCGCCCAAGCCGCCGCCGCAGGCGCAAACTGGGTGCTGCTGCCCGAATACTGGGCGATTATGGGACTGCGCGATGCCGACAAACTCGCCCACGCCGAACCCTACGGCGCAGGCATCTTGCAAACCGCGCTCGCCCAAGCCGGCCAGCAGCATCAAATCCACCTATTCGGCGGCACCATTCCGCTTGCCAGCAACACGCCGAGCAAAGTCCACAACAGCCTGCTGGTATACAGCCCCAGCGGCGAATGCCTGTCGCGCTACGACAAAATCCACCTGTTCAACTACCAAACCGCCAGCGAGCGCTATTGCGAAAGCGACACCCTGCTGGCAGGCGAAACCATCCCCCAACTTGAAATCAACGGCTGGCGTGTCGCCCAAGGCATCTGCTACGACCTGCGCTTCCCCGAGCTCTTCCGCGCCCAAGCCCCCACCGACCTCATCATGCTGCCCGCCGCGTTTACCTACGCCACAGGCAAAGCCCATTGGGAACTACTGCTGCGCGCCCGCGCCGTAGAAAACCAATGCTATGTTGTCGCCGCCGCGCAAACAGGCACCCACGAAAACGGACGGCGCACCTTCGGGCACAGCATGATTATCGACCCGTGGGGCGACATCATCGCCATGCAGCCTGAAAACGAAGGCATCGCGCTGGCAACCATTGATAAAGCCCGCATCCAAGCCATCCGCGCAAGCCTGCCCGCCTTGCAGCATCGCGTGTTGTAAGCAATAAACGGCTTTCAGGCTGCCTCTGATACATAACATCAAGGCAGCCTGAAATCCATTTTCAGGCTGCCTTCATTAATCCAACCGTACCGCCACACCCTTCGCCACCGCATTCTCACGGCTATCATAACGTTCAAAAACAATCTGCTTCTTTTTCTCGTCATACGACAATTGCCGCGCGGGGCTGCTGTGTTGCTGCAAAATCTGAGGTAACGCCTCGTGGCGTTCGGCTGCGGGCAGCTCGTATAACGCAAGGGCAGCCTGAAACGCGCGTTGCTGCATCAGCATATCCAGCAAGCGGTCATGATACGCCGCATAGCTCGGCATAGCATCCGTTGCCACGCAACCCACAAAATTGCCCCAACACGCAGGGCGCAAGGTAAAACTTTTGGTTTCGCGGGCAGGCTCGGCAACAGCTAATGGTTTATCTTGCTGAACGGCGACTTTGCCGGCATCCGTGCAAAATTGCGCCAAATTTTGGGCGTGCAAACCGCGCGTGTGTTCATACGAAAACAGCGCACGATGCAACGCAGGAACGCGCACCAACCGCGCCAAAAATGCCGATTTTTCATCCATTTTTGCCGCATCGCTCGCCATCCAACTTTGCAACATCTCATCAAAAAAACGAAATTCGTCCTGCATCGCCGCGCACAAATTGGCTTCACCGGGCACAATAGGCGCAAAAGCAAACGCGCAGTCTTCAGGAAACCGCATTGCCCATGCAGGCTCTTCTGCCAACATTTCCGCTGCTAACGCCGTATTCCGAGCCACAATGGCACTGCCCACCATCGTATCCAGCAAACCGCCGCGTGAGCGCAGCAACACGCGCCCTGTGTTCAGATTGCGGCACACGCGCGACAACGCAACCGCTTGGCGATGTTCCACCCAATCCAACGCCGCCGCCGTATGTTGCGTTGCCACCGCCGCAAAGGGTGGCAATGCGTCTGAACTTAAATTGTTGATACGGTAATCAAACACTGGATACTGCGACAATGCATCGGCGTTGGCTAATTGCTTGGCGGCTTGTTGCAAGCGTTCCCGATAAGCGGGCAACTCGTGGCGCATCGCGTCTAGGCAGCCTGAATCGCTATCGCGTGGCGGGCAAGCCAAGTCATCTTTGGGAATACTGGGCAATTTGGCGGCGCGAACGGCTGAGGGCAAGCGGTTAAACGCCGCTTCATCCGCACCTTGCAAGGCATTTGTGCCGTATTGCGTTATCCATTGGCGGCGCACTTTGGCATCGGCAACATCGTAATTGACCAAAAACAGCGCATCGCCGCCCGCGCTGGGCGCAAGTGGCGCGGTTTTCAGCAAGCGCAGGCTTTCATCGGCTTGGCGTTGCTCGTGCTGGCGCACAAAATAGGAAACCGTTAGCAATGCAGCGGGGAGAACAATGGGCTGGGCGAGCACAAACAAGATGATGAATAATTTTTTCATGATTGGCTTTCAAGATAAAGGCAGCCTGAAAACTAAGGCAGCCTGAAACGAGATAAAAATATGCCAGCATCAGCTGTGCCGAAATGCGGCAAAGTTTTGAAAACAGCTTGCAACCGCGCATCATGTCGCCAAAACATTTTCAGGCTGCCTCAATGAACGCGATACACGCATCAAGGCAGCCTGAAAATCATCTCAGCCGTGAGCCATCAAAAAACCATCCCTAACACCCAAAAACACCCCACCGACAACATCGCCGCCGCAGGCAAAGTAATCACCCACGCCAAGCCAATCGGCTTCATCATTTTCCAGTTCGCATTGCGGTTCACCATGCCGATGCCCAAAATAGCGCCCACCAAAATATGCGTGCTGGACACAGGCAAGCCCAGCGCGGAAGCCGCCATCACCACCGAAGCGGCGGATAGCTCGGCGGTGAAGCCTGACGATGGGTGCAGCTCCGCCAAATCCCTGCCCACGGTGTGTATCACTTCCTTGCCGATAAACCACAAGCCCACAATCAACGCCACGCCAAAGGTAAGCATCACAATCGGCTGCAACGGCTCGGAGGCGTTCACATCATTGGCGCGCAACACGTCCAAAATCACAGCAAAAGGCCCCAGCGCGTTAGAAATATCGTTCGCGCCGTGGCTAAACGCAAAGCCCGACGCGGTAAACACCTGCATCCACGAGAAAATCTGAAACGATGCCTTGCCGATGTCTTTGCGTTTCAGGTTTTTGGCGTATAAAAAGGTCGCCGCCCAAATGCCCGCGCCCAGCATCAAAATCAAAAACATGCTGGTCATCGGCGCGATGCCCAAATGCAGGTTTTTCAAGCCTTTGAAAATCAACATGGACGAAATCAGCATACAGCCCAAGCCCGAAATGGCGGGAATCCAAGTGTAAAACGCTTTAAATACATCAATTTGCTCTTTGCGCTGGTTGATTTCGTGCAAGCCTTTGTAGTAATTGGATTCCAGCTCGGCGGGGTCAAAATCGTCTTCGCCGTAGATTTGCGCGTCGCGTGCCATCGCGGTGGAAACTTCAATTTTTTGTTGCTCATCCAGCGCGTCAAAGCGCAGGCGGTGTTGTTCTTTATAGGCTTTTTTCTCGGCTTTGATGGCTTTGAGTTGCGCGGCGACGGTATCGTTGTAGTCCAGCACGTTTTTCTTGATGATGGTGTACAGCGTGTAGGACACGATGCCGCCGAGCATGGGCGAGAGCACCCAAGATGCGGCAATTCTGCCGATTTCATGCCATTTCACCAAAGCAAAAGGGCTGCCTTGCCCGTCAGACAACTGCCAGCCCAGCAGCACGGAGCTGCCCACAATGCCGCCGATGATGGCGTGCGTGGTGGAAACGGGCAGCCCTTTTTTGGTGGCGAACAGCAGCCACAACGCGGCTGCCAGCAGCGCCGACATCATAATTAGGATTAAATCCAGCGGCTGCATGGGCAGCGTGTTCAAATCCACAATGCCTGTGCGGATGGTGTCGGTTACTTCGCCGCCCGCAATCACCGCACCGCTCACTTCAAACACGGCGGCAATCAACAAGGCTTGCGGCACAGACAGCGTGCCTGCGCCCACGGATGTGCCAAACGAATTGGCAACGTCGTTGCCACCAATGTTAAACGCCATAAACACGCCAAACAGCGTTGCCAGCAAGAATAGGGGCACTTGGTGGTAATGCGTGTAGCCCAGCCCCCAAAAGATAAAATAGCCGACCATGCCAACGAGCAAGATGGCAAAGGCGGCGTTTACTTTGGGCATAGATTGTTGCTTGGGTGCCTGCGGCATGATTGTCCCTTTGGTGAAACGAAAAACGGGCGCATTGTAACGCGAGATGGGGATTTTTGTGTGATAAACGTCAAAATATGTTTACAAAACGGGGGGCATAAGATAACAAAGGCAGCCTGAAAATAGGGATAACCGCGCCACTCTGCTACAATGTGCGCGTTTTTTGCATCACTCCTCTTTCCCCAATTTCAGGCTGCCTTCGCGCCGCGCGTTTCAATCCGTAATAGGCAGCCTGAAAACACCCTCACCCCATTTTCAGGCCGCCTTATGAAACACCCCAATCCCAATATCTCGCTCACGCTTTACACGCTGCTGATGCTGCTCATCCCCATCGGCTTCTGGGCAACAGGCTACACATGGACACTCGCCCAAAGCAGCCAAACACCCGAACTCAACCGCGCCCTTATCCTGCTCACCGAAACAGGCGGCAGCCAGCCCTACGCCATCGGCTTTGCCATCGTGTTTACCCTTATCCTCGCCTATTTTGTGCGCAAGCAATATCGCCCGCTCACCGTCATCGCCGTGTGCATCTGCGCCGTTGTGGGCACGCAAGCCATTAAAACAGGCGCAAAAACCCTCTTCCAAGAACCGCGCCCCTATGTGGTGCAACTGGCGCAACAGCAACACATCACCCCCGCAGGCTTTTACGCCATGAAAAAACCGCAAAAACGCGCACTCATCGCCCAAACCGCGCACACTCCCGATGAGCAAATCCTCGCCGATTATCAACAAAGCGAGCTGGGCTACTCCTTCCCATCGGGGCATACCACCTTCTCCGTGGCGTGGCTTTTGCTGGTGGTCGGCTTCACGCAAAATTGGCGCAACCCTGCCCGCCTGATTGCCCGCGTACTCGTCGCCGCGTGGGCTGCGAGCGTGTTATACAGCCGCGTGAAACTGGGCGCGCATTTTCCTGTGGATTTGTTCGCCGCCACGCTGATGGTGTGGGCGTGGGTTATCGGTATCTTCCGCTACGCCCTGCCCTATTGGCACAGCCGCTTTGGACAGCCTAAACACGCCTAAATCCCTTTTCAGGCTGTCTTATAGTCTGTTTAAAATCCCCCAAGGCAGCCTGAGGCCTAAAATGGAGCGGCGATGGCTCGTCGCCAAATTGCTTATTAAACATAGCATTACTGATTTTTCAAAATGTCGGCGAGCCGCCGACGCTCCATCGGTTACAGATTTTGCAAAAATTTCAGGCTGCCTATCCCTTATGCCCCCAAGGCAGCCTGAAAACCCAATCTGCTATAACCAATTTGCTATAATTCGCCACCTTTTTCCATCTATATAACAAGGACACCCCATGAATTTCGCCTTCTTTTTCGCAGGACAAGGCTCACAAAGCCTCAATATGATGAACGGTTTTGACGGCATCGCCGAAGTGAAAGCCACGTTTGACGAAGCCTCCGCCGCGCTCAATCAAGACCTCTGGGCAATGATGAACGGCAGCGATGCCGACCTTATCAGCCAAACCGTAAACACCCAGCCCCTAATGCTCACCGCAGGCGTGGCAACCTATCGCGCCTATCTTGCCGCAGGCGGCAAAGCCCCCGGCGTGGTGGCGGGGCACAGCTTGGGCGAATACACCGCGCTGGTTGCCGCAGGCAGCCTGAATTTTGCCGATGCCGTTAAATTGGTGCGCCTGCGTGCCGAACTGATGCAAACCGCCGTGCCGCAAGGCGTGGGCGCGATGGCGGCGATTTTAGGCTTGGACGACGAACAAGTGCGCCAAATCTGCGCCGCCGCCGAGCAAGGCGACGTGTGCGAAGCCGTGAATTTCAATTCCGTGGGGCAAGTGGTGATTGCGGGCAACGCCGCCGCTGTGGAACGCGCGATGGCCGCCGCCAAAGAAGCGGGCGCAAAACGCGCCTTGCCGCTGCCCGTGTCTGTGCCCTCGCATTGCCGCCTGATGAAGCCCGCCGCCGAAAAACTCGCTGTCGCCCTGCAAGATGTGGCGTTGCGGCAGCCTGAAATCCGCGTGATTCACAACGCCGATGTCGCTGCTTACAACGATGTCGCCCAAATCAAAGACGCGCTGGTGCGCCAGCTATACAGCCCCGTGCGTTGGACAGAAACCGTGCAGCTTTTGGTGCGCGAAAGCATCACCCAATCTGCCGAATGCAGCCCAGGCAAAGTGCTGGCAGGGCTTGCCAAGCGCGCCGACAAAAACATGGAATGCGCCGCGCTGGTGTCGCAACAAGCCGTGCAAGACTTTATCGCCGCCCATTCATAAATATGAGGCAGCCTGAAAATGTCGTTTAAGCAACGCTTCAAACAACTCAAAACCGATTGGCGCAACGCGCGGCTGCTGGTGTGCAAAATGTGGCTAGACCGCGCACCCCAAGCCGCGCTCGCGCCCAATCCGCAAAATTTGCGCGCCATTTTGTTTTTGCGCCAAGACGGCAAAATCGGCGATTACATCGTTAGCTCGTTTGCCTTTCGCGAAATCAAAAAAGCCAATCCCGCCATTCAAATCGGCGTGATTTGCAGCGCGAAAAATCGGCAACTGTTTGAAAAAAATCCGCATATTGATGCGTTGCACGAAGTTCAGCCCAAATCCACGATCAGCTATTACCAAGTTGGCAAGTCGCTGGCTGGGCGATACGACGCCGTGATAGACCCCACGCTGTCGCTGCGTCCGCGCGATTTGCTGCTGCTGCGCACGTTAAACACGAAATACTACGTTGGGCTGAACAAAGCCGACTACCGACTGTTTACCCACAACATCCAAAACAGCCAACAACACTTCGCCGATGTCTATGCCCAAGCCCTGCGCCTGCTCGGCTTTGACCGCATCAACACCCAGCCCGAGCTGCCCACCAACCCCGCATCCGAAGCCGCCGTGCAAACATTCTTGCAGCAAAACGGTTGGCAAGACTACATCGCGCTCAACTTCTTCGGCGCAGCCAATTCGCGCCGATTCGGCTTGGATGCCATCGCGCGCGCGCTGACCGCTTTTCAGGCTGCCTTTCCCGCGCAAAAATTCATCCTGCTCACCTACCCCGAAATCACCCCCAGCCTAGCCACCCTTTGCCAACAACACCCCAACGCCACGCTCTATCCGCACACCCAAACCATCCACGACAGCATCGCCCTCATCCGCCACGCCCAAGCCGTTTTAACCCCCGACACCGCAATCATCCACATCGCCACCGCGCTGGACAAACCCATCATCGGCCTATACCGCCAAGACGCGCAAAACTACGCCAACTGGTATCCCAAAAGCGAAAACGCCCAAATCATCTGGTTTAACCAACACATCCAAGAAATCACCCCCGCGCAAATGATTGCCGCCTTGCAAAACATCATTTCTATATCAACAGAGGCAGCCTGAAATCATGAATACGCCCACCCAGCCCACCCTATTCCTCGGCATGATAAACGACGCAGGCATCGCCGAAATCGTCGCCCAATGCCTTGCCTACCACGGCTTCACCGTGATTGACCACTCGCTAGACACCCTAACCTTCCGCTATCCCAACCTATTAGCAAGACTGCGCGTACAAGCGCAAAAACTGCTCGGCAACCCACACGCCAAACGCGACTACATCATCGCGCAAAAACAACACCAAATCGCCGCCCTCCTTGCCCAACACCCCCGCTACGACCACGCCCTATTCATCCGCTCCGATATCTACCCCGAACACTTCCTGCGCCAAGTCAAACAAAAAAGCCGCCAAATGGTGAACTACCAATGGGACGGCATGGCACGCTTTGCCGCCGCCCAAAGCCAAATCGCCCTGTTTGACCGCTTCTACGCCTTTGACCCCAACGACATCGCCCAAAACCCCAAACTACTGCCCGCCACCAGCTTCTATTTTGATCACCTGCCCCCCGCGCAAACCACCCACCCCAGCATCTACTTTCTCGGCGCACACCGCAGCGACCGCATCGCCCCCATCGTCCAATTTTGCCAACACGCCCAGCAAGTAGGCTGGCCACTCAACTTCCAAATCGCCCGCGATGGCGCGCAAAACATAGAACAACACTACCCCGTGAACAACATCCAATTCCACAACGGCATCAGCTACCAACAAAACCTAGACTACGCCCGCAGCAGCCGCATCCTCGCCGACTTCGTCATCAGCACCCATAAAGGGCTGTCGCTGCGCACCTTTGAAGCCATCGGCTACCGCAAAAAACTCATCACCACCAACGCCGAAGTGAAAAAATACGACTTCTACCACCCCAGCAACATTTTTATCTGGGACGGCGAAACGCTTGACGGCTTGGACGAATTCATCGCTAGCCCCTACCAAGAAATAGACCCCGCCATCCACGAAAAATACAGCTTCGGCAACTGGATACGCTATGTGTTAAATATCCGCTCCCACCAACCCATCACCCTGCCCCAGCCCTAAAAGGCAGCCTGAAAACAAGTAACACGAACTTCAATAACACTAAACCCAAAAGGCAGCCTGAAAACGGAATGGTGGCAGCTCGCCGCCAAATGGCAGATTAAACCAAGCATTGCTTACTGGTTTACCAATATGTCGGTGAGCCGCCGACGCTCCATCGGTTGCAGATTTTGCAAAAATTTCAGCCTGAAAACATAAAAGGCAGCCTGAAAACCACTTCATCCCCCAAAAAACACCATGCAAGCCAAAAAAACCGTCCTCCTCGCCATGCCCCCCATTTTCAACATCTACCAAGTCGTCGCCGAAAACCTGCGCCACCACGGCTTTGAAGTCGTTGAATTTATCTACGAAGAACAAAAATTCGTCTATACCAGCCTCTGGCAACGCCTCAAAAAACTGTTCTACCGCAACCTCCTGCGCCAGCGCGAATACAAAAAAGAACAACTGTTCAAACCCTACCTGCCCGAGTTCCAACAAAAACTTAACCGCATCCAAGGGCAAGCCGACTACTGCTTTATGATTTGGCCTGGCGTATTCCCCAGCAGCTTCATGCAAACCCTGCGCGACAAAAGCCGCCTGATGGTGCACTACAACTGGGAAACCCTAGAATTTCTAGAACACGAATTTTACAAAATCCGCTATTTTGACAAATTCATGTTTTTTGACCCCTACGACATCGGCAAGCGTCCCGAATACGCCGAAAAACTCGTGCCCATCACCAGCTTCTATTTTGACTGCCTGCCCGAAAGCAACGAAAACAACCACAGCCTTTTTTTCATCGGCACCCACCACAAAGAACGCGTTGCCGACATCCGCGCCTTCTATCAAGCCGCCAAGCAACTCGGGCTGCCAATTGACTTTCGCATCGCCGCCAAAAATTTAGACCAAGCCCGCGCCGAGCTAGGGCTAACTGATATACAATACTTCCCCTACCAAGACGCCCTGCCCTACCGCGAAAACCTATTGCTCACCCAAAAAGCAGGCGTATTGGTTGATTTTTTGAACACCAAACACTACGGGCTATCGCTGCGCATCTTTGAAGCCATCGGCTTTGAAAAAAAGCTCATTACCACCAACCCCACCATCGTCCACTACGATTTCTACCACCCCGATAACATCCTCGTATGGACAGGCAACAACCACGCAGAACTGATAGAATTTCTAAAAAAACCCTATTTCAGGCTGCCTCAGCACATCAAACACCAATACAGCTTTGAAAACTGGATAAACTACGTTTTCAACATAGAACCCAATACACCAATCACCCTACCAAATCTCGCAAACCCATGAGCACGCTATTTCTCGCCATGCCCACCACCAACGGCATCTACAAACTTATCGCCCAGCATCTAGAAGCGCACGGCTTTACCGTGTGCGATTTAAGTTTCTCCGACAACAACGACATCTTCCGCCATCCCACCTTCCGCGAAAAAATCCACATCAAATACCGCAAAAAAATCCTGCGCGACAAAGAAGCCAAACTCCACGTTATCAGTGCCAACAACCTCAAACAAATTGAACACGACAAACAAGCCATCATCCAAATCATCCAACAAAACCACGCCGAACACGCCCTATTTATTCGCGGCGACATCTATGACGAAGCCACCTTGCAACTTATCCGCAGCAAAACACGCGGCAAAATGATTAACTACCAATGGGACGGGCTAGAACGCTTTGGCGAAATTCTCAACAAACTGCATTGCTTTGATATTAACTACGTTTTTGACCCCGCCGACGTGGGCGAACACAACGGCTTAACCACGCTGCCCGCCACCAATTTCTGGTTTGACAAAATGCCCGAAATCAGCGAAATCCAATCCGATGTTTATTTCACAGGCATCCACTGGCCGGGGCTAAACCGCAACAACGCTCTCGTGCGCTTTGCCCAATACGCTGAACAAAAAGGGCTAAAAACCGATTTTGCCATTTACCACATCCACGACGGCGGCGTGGCAGAACACAGCACGCTCTATCCTCATCCTTTCATCCACCCCATCCGCCAAAGCAAAGATTTCCGCGACAACCTGCTCGGCGTGATGCACAGCCGCATCCTGCTGGATTTCAAAAACCCGGACCACAAAGGCATGTCTTTTCGCCCATTTGAAGCGCTGGGCTACCGCAAAAAACTCATCACCACCAATCCCGAAACCACCAAATACGACTTCTACCACCCCAACAACATCTTTATCTGGGACGGCGAAACGTTTGACGGCTTAGACGAATTCATCGCCGCGCCCTATCAGGAAATCGACCCCGCCATCCGCGAAAAATACAGCTTCGGCAACTGGATACGCTATATGCTGGATATTGAACCGCATCAGAAAATCACCCTTCCCAACAGCAAACCATGAATACAAAACCCAAAATTATGCTTGCCATGCCAGCCGATGTAGAAATTTATCGCTTGGTGGAGCGCAACCTCGCGCATTATGGCTTTGAAGTCATCTATTTAAATTTTGCCCAGCAACGCGGCAAGTTCCGTTATCCCTCGCTATGGGCGCGGTTAAAAGCCAAATTTCACAAAATTATCTTGCGCGATAAAAATCGCTTTAAAGAACAATTAAAACAACAAGTTTTCAAAGCCAATTTTTTAAACCACATCCGCAACATCGGCAAAGTAGATTACGCGCTGTTTATTCGTGCCGATTTGCACGACCAAGACACCATAGCCGCCGTTAAAAACAACGTGCAAAAAAGCATGGTTGCCTACCAATGGGACGGCATGGCACGTTTCCCCGCCATTTGGCAGCGCACCGAGTTTTTTGACCGCTTTTTTGTGTTTGACACCGCCGATTGGCAAAACAACCCGCGCTTTTTGCCCACCACCAATTTCTATTTTGATTGCCTCGCCTTCCCACTTAACCCGCCGCAATACGATTGCTACTTTGTGGGCGCGCATTCTGCCGAGCGCGTGGCAATGATTACGAATTTTGTAGATTTTGCAGAACAGCATGGCTTAAAGCTGGATTTCAGCATTGCGCCCACCTCGCATCAGGAAAAAGAGCAGTTTCGTGAACACTATCCCAGCCCATCCATCAAGCTGTTGGCAATCGGGAAAACATTTTTAGAAAATTTAACGGCATTGCAAGATAGCCGCATGGTGTTGGATTTCTTAAACCCCATTCACAACGGCTTATCGTTTCGCCCGTTTGAAGCGATGATTTATCGCAAAAAGCTGATTACCACCAATCCCAAAATCAAGCTGTATGATTTTTATCGCCCCGAGAATATTTTTGTGTGGGACGGCATGAATTTTGATGGCATGCTGGAATGGATGCAGCAACCGTATCAGCCATTGCCCGACGATATTGTGCAAAAATACAGCTTCGGCAACTGGATACGCTATATGCTGGATATTGAACCGCATCAGAAAATCACGCTGCCCAAGCCATAATAGCAAGCAA
The DNA here is from genome assembly GCF_014054985.1 of Kingella oralis. Taxonomy (NCBI): domain Bacteria; kingdom Pseudomonadati; phylum Pseudomonadota; class Betaproteobacteria; order Neisseriales; family Neisseriaceae; genus Kingella; species Kingella oralis. Next base: position 673,051 of record NZ_CP059569.1, on the reverse strand, counting down.
ATCCAAATAGGCAGCCTGAAACCCTTGTTTGCACCTTTTCAATGGTGCAGAAACCTATTTTAGTTTCGCAACTCCGCTTCGCGACACAGGCTGCCTCCGTTTTCCAACCAACCATAAGGACTTCCCCATGACTACATCACTTGCAGGAAAAATCGCCCTCGTAACAGGCGCGTCGCGCGGCATCGGCGCGGCGATTGCCGACACCCTCGCCCAAGCAGGTGCCACCGTTATCGGCACCGCCACCAGCGAAAGCGGCGCAAGCGCCATTGCCCAACGCCTCGCCCCGTGGAACGGCACAGGGCGCACGCTCAACGCCGCCACGCCCGACAGCGTGGAAGCGCTGATTGCCGACGTGGAAAAAGAATTCGGCAAACTGGATATTTTGGTGAACAACGCGGGCATCACGCGCGACAACCTGTTGATGCGCATGAAAGAAGAAGAATGGGACGAGATTATGAACGTGAACCTCAAATCCGTTTATCGCGCGTCCAAAGCCGTGTTGCGCGGCATGATGAAACAACGCGCGGGGCGCATCATTACCATCACCTCCGTGGTCGGCACAATGGGCAACGCAGGGCAAACTAACTACGCCGCCGCCAAAGCCGCCCTGCAAGGGTTTAGCAAATCGCTGGCGCGCGAAGTGGGCAGCCGTGGCATCACGGTGAACTGCGTTGCCCCCGGTTTCATTGACACCGATATGACCCGCGCCCTGCCCGAAGAAACGCGCAAGGCGTTTGAAGCGCAAACCGCGCTCGGCTGCTTTGGCACGCCACAAGATATCGCCGATGCCGTGCTGTTTTTGGCTTCCGACCAAGCGTGTTACATCACAGGGCAAACGCTGCATGTGAACGGCGGGATGCTGATGCCTTAATAACGCCATGATTTGAGACAAAAAAGCTAATCATTGCCCCAGCGCATCGCTACAATGCCCACCGTTTTCAGGCTGCCTTTGGATAACAATAGGCAGCCTGAAAATCCTATTCCCGCCATCTGCGCGGGTTTATCCCACTTTTTAACCGAAAGGAATTGCCATGAAAAAACTGCTCAACCTCGCGCTGATTGCCGCCGCCATTGCCGCGCCCTTTGCCAGCCAAGCCGCGCCTGCTAAAAAAGCTGTCCACGCCAAAAAAGCCGCGCCGATGAAAAAAGCCGCTGCCGCCGCAACGGCTGCCACCGCTGCCCAAACCGCCGCGCAGCAACCTGCCCGCGCTCAAGGCGTGTGGATTGACGTGCGCTCGCCCGAAGAATTTAACGAAGGGCATTTGCAAGGCGCGGTGAATGTGCCACACGAGCAAATCGCCAGCCAAATCACTCGCATCAGCCCCGATAAAAACGCCCCTGTAAACCTGTATTGCCGCTCGGGGCGACGCGCCGAAGTTGCGCTGCAAGAGTTGAAAAAATTGGGCTACACCAATGTAACCAACCACGGCGGTTATCAAGATTTGCTGAACAAGGGCGTGAAATAAATCGCGCGATAGAGGCAGCCTTGCCCCTTTGTCCAAATCTTGGATTTGGAAACAAAGGGGTATGCCGCAGCGCAACGCGCAAGGTAGAAAATGCTTACCCTCGTTTTCAGGCTGCCCACACAAGGAACAACCATGCTAAACAAAATCACCACCGCCGCCCTGCTCGCGGGCGCGCTGTCTGCCTGCCACTCCGCGCCCATGGTGGGCAACGATGCCGATGCGCACGGCTGCCGCGCCAGCGCGGGCGAAACCTTTTCGCGGTTGCAACAGCGTTGCGTGCGCGTGTTTGATGTGGCGGATATTCGTTTGCCCGACCCCGAAAACGCCACCTTGGCGGTGTATGCCATTGTGTCGGGCGACCGCCAAACGGCAGAATTGTTTTGGGCGAAGCTGCCGCAGCCGATTCTGATGGATACGGCAAAAGGCGGCTATGTGTCCCGAGACGGCAAGATTTGGCTGATTCACCATCTGGATAACCAATGGCTGCTGCGGCAAAGATAGCCCGCTGCACACAACGCCCCACAAGATTTCAGGCTGCCTTAACGCGATGTAGGGCAGCCTGAAATCTTGGTAGGTTGATTAAAATATTTTCAGGCTGCCTCATCCTACGCGGTTGAGGCAGCCTGAAACGCAGTGCACGGATTAGCCGAAGAACGCCATCATGCGGTCTAGGATGGCGGCGTTAATCAAGTCGATGAAGAACGCGCCCACCAGCGGCACAATCAAAAACGCTTTGTGCGACGGGCCAAACGTGCCCGTTACCGACTGCATGTTGGCAACGGCAGTGGGCGTTGCGCCCAGCCCAAAGCCGCAATGCCCTGCGGCCAGAATGGCGGCATCGTAGTCTTTGCCCATAAAGCGGAAGGTTACGAAGTAGGCATAGAAAATCATCACCACGGTTTGCACCAGCAGGATAATCATCATCGGGCCTGCCATGCCCGCCAGCTGCCAGAGCTTCATGCTCATCAACGCCATGGCAAGGAACAAGCTCAGCGAAGCGTTGCCGAACACATCGATGGCGCGGTCAAACATATTGAAGCGGAAAATGCCGGTGAGCGCGTTGCGTAGAATCACGCCGAAGCCCAATGCCCACACGAATTGCGGCAGTTTGAAATCAGGCGCGACTTCTTTCATGTAGCCCACCATAAACGATGAGAACGCAAGGCAGGCGGCGAACAACGCCATCGTTTCCACGGCGGATTCGGCGGTAATCAGGCGGCGGCGATGGGCTTTTTCAAAGGTTTTGTCGTCGTAGCTGTCGCTGCTGTTGTCGTCATCGCTGGTTTCGGCAATCGGCTGGCGGCCCATTTTGTTCACCAGTCGGCGGGCAACGGGGCCGCCAATCAAACCGCCCGACACCAAGCCGTAAGTGGCGGAAACCATCGCCATTTCCACTGCACCTTGGATGCCGTATTTGGTGGCAAGCGTGTCGCCGTAGGCTGCGCCTGTGCCGTGTCCGCCTGTGAGCGTGATGGAGCCTGTAATCAAGCCGATGAGCGGGTTTTGCCCCAGCGCGGTTGCCAAGCCGATGCCCACGAAGTTTTGCACCAAAATAAAGATGCTGACGATAATCAGAAAGGCAACCAGCGGGAAACCGCCTTGTTTGAGGCGGGAAAAGTCGGCGGATAAGCCGATGGACGAGAAAAACACCAGCATAAAGGTGGATTGTAATGATGCTTCAAAAGTGAAGGTGACGCCGGTGGTGTAATACAAGGTGGTAAACACGGCGGCCACCAGCAGACCGCCGACCACGGGGGCTGGGATATTGAAGTCTCTGAAAAATTTAACTTTTTGTACGATTAAACGCCCTATCAGCAACACGATGGTGGCGGCGATTAGAGTGTAATAAGCGTTGAGTTGGATGGGTTCCATAATGCTCCCTCTTATTATATGTGGTTGGACGCTGCGTTTTGGCGGCGCTTAGGCAGCCTGAAACGCATAGGAAAGGCGAAATAATAGGCGGTTTGTTAAAATTTGTCAAAATATGCGAAGAATGGTTTATTGCGAGGCTTGTTTGATTACGCCGTGCGGGGGCTAAATTTTAGCGTTTTGTTCTTTGATTACAGGACGGCAAAGCGAAATTTGATGAAATCGGCGGGATTTTTGGTTGAAAAACGCTGTTTCGCGCGGATAAGGGCAGCCTGAAAACGCAAGGCGGCGGTGTTCTTATGATGGGTTTGCTTTTCAGGCTGCCGCAGCAAACGCACCCTATTTTGCTGCGTTTTAAAACCGGTTTTTGAGTTCGCGCAGGGCAACGAAATAATCTTCGTCGCTGTCGTATGTTTGCTGAGTAAGCTGGCGGATGCGTTGTTGCACGGCGGGCAGGTGCACGCGCAAAAAGGGGTTGGTTTGCTTTTCGCGGGCTAGGGTTACGGGCAGCGTGGGAATCGTTTGCGCGCGTTGCTGCGCGGCGATGATGTGGGGGTTGTCGGGTTCTATGTGGGCGGCGAAGCGCAGGTTGGCGGCAGTGTATTCGTGGGCGGGATAGAGTCGGGTGGCATCGGGCAGCCTGAAAATGCGTTGCAGGCTGTGGTACAGCCATTGTGGGCGGCTGTCGGGGAACACGCGCCCGCAGCCTGCGGCAAACAGGGTGTCGCCGGTGAACAGGTGTTGGTTGTTGAGCAGATAGCAGCGGTGGCGGGCGGTGTGTCCTGCGGTGTGCCACACGTGGGCGCGGTGGTTTTGCCATGCGATGCTGTCGCCCTCGCGCACGATGCGGGTGGCTTGCGGGATGTCTTCCGCGCCGTAAACAGGGCAGCCTGAAAAGTGTTGTTTCAGCTCGGCGATGCCTGCGGTGTGGTCGCCGTGGGCGTGGGTTATCCAGATTTGGGCGAGGGTTACGCCGTGCGCGTGCAGATAATCCAGCACGGGGGCGGCTTCGCCGGGGTCGATGCAGACGGCTTGGTCGTGTTGCCGGATGAGCCAGATGTAGTTGTCGGTGTAGGCGGGAATGGGTGTAATGGTTGGGGTGATGGTTGGCATAAGTGGGATTTTGAAATCGGATGGGATGCGGCAGGCGGTTAAGGTTCGTACACCACCAGCGTGTGCTGTTCGCCTGCCAATTCTTCGTCAATGATTTGGGCGATGGTTGCCCAGTCGCCGCGTGCCAAGCCTGCGCCGATTTTGGGATAACCGATGCGCTTGCCTGCAAATTGCGCTTTCACTTGGCGCATGGCGGCGCGGATGGCGGCGTAATCGGCAAGGATGCCTTTGCCGCGCCAGTGGTTTTGTGTGTAGGCATTGACGATGATGAACGTGCGCCCATTGGCTTCCACTTGCGCGCTGCTGATTTGCCCGAGTTTGCTTGCGCCTTTGGGCGTGGCGCAATCGGCGGCGTAGGCGGCGGGGAAGTGGGCTTTGATTTGCTTGGCGATGCCTGCGCCCATGGTGTGCTGGCAGTTGCAGCCGTGGACGATGACATCAAATTCGCCTGCGAGGGCGAGGGCGATTAGGTCGCCTGAACGGGTTTGCATGGCGGGGCTCCTTGGATGAGGCAACCTGCATAGCGAAGCGGATTTGCGAAGCTAAAACCATATTGCCGGTTTCAGGCTGCCTTGGCGATGGGGGAAGCGTGTTTACGTTGGCGGGGTTGTCGTTTTGTGGATGTTTTGCCCGCCCGCGCGGTTTATTGGGATAGGTTGAGACGATGAGCCGTTGCCGCGCCATTAAGGCAGCCTGAAACCGGCAATATGGTTTTAGCTTCGCAAATCCGCTTCGCTACGCAGGCTGCCTATATTAAATGCGCGGCGGGCGGGCGTTTATTCCGCTTCGTTCAACAGCCAATATTGCAAGGCAATTAGGGTTTTGCCGTCTTTAAACGCGCCCTCGGCGAGCAGGCTGCGGATTTGCGCGCGGCTGTAAAGCTCGGTTTCCACCAGTTCGTCTTCGTCGGGTTGCAGGCTGCTGGTGGGCGTGATGTTGCGGGCGCGGTAGAGGTGCAGCACTTCGTCGCAGAAGCCTGGTGCGCTGAAAAAGTCTAGGATTTTTTCCACGCGCTCGGCGGTGTAAGGGGTTTCTTCGCCCAGTTCGCGCAAGGCGCACACGGCGGGGTCTTCGCCTTCGTCCAGCTTGCCGGCGGGGATTTCCAGCGTGGCTTGGTTGGCGGCGTATCGCCATTGGCGCACGAGCACCACGCGGTTATCGGGCGTGGTGGCAAGCACGCAGGCTGCCCCAGGGTGGCGCACCACGATGCGGGTGTGCACGTTGCCGTTGGGCAGCCGCACTTGGTCGCGGTTGATTTTGAGGAAGCTGCTGTGGTCAATCGGGGTGCTGCTGATGGGGGTTTCGGTGAGGTTCATGGTTGTTCCTTTGGGGTGGTTGGGGCAGCCTGAAATGCTAGGGCTGTGGGGCGTGGGTGTGGCGGCAAGACGCCACGTTCTGTTTGCGGCTGACAAGGCAGCCTGAAATCTTTGCAAAACGCACAACCGATGGAGCGTCGGCAGCCCGCCGACATTTTTTAATCAATCAAGTCCTGTCGGATAAAGCATTTGGCGACGAGCCATTGCCGCTGCATTTTGGATTTTAGGCTGCCTCAGGGCTTGCGCAAAGGTGGCAGCCTGAAAACGTTTCAGCAAACAACATCAATAGGCACGCTATTGAACGTTGCTAAACGGTGCGTGAACAAGTTTACACGCCCTACTATTGAGGCAGCCTGAAAACGGTATGACCGTAACCAAAAGGCAGCCTGAAATCAGATTGAGCTTAACACGCCTCACCCACTTGCACGCCGCTAGCGATGTCTTGCGGCGTGGCAAGTTGGGTGGCGAGCCGTTGGGCAGCCTGAAACTCGGCGGTTTGCATCGTGGCTTGGGCTTGCTCGGGCGTTTGGCTGGCGGCCATGTTTTGCCAACGCGCGGCAAGGTGGGGATTTTCAGGCTGCGTGAAGTCGGCGCGTAGCTCGTCCACTAAATCGGGGCGGTTGCACACAAGGGCGATGTCGCAGCCTGCGGCAAAGGCAAGTTGGCAGCGTTGGCTGATGCTGCCTGCGCTCACCGCGCCTTCCATGGTCATGTCGTCGGAAAAAATCACGCCATCAAAGCGCAGCTGCTCGCGCAACACGGTTTGCAGCCAATAGGCAGAAAAACCTGCGGGCTGGGGGTCAATATTTTGATAGACAACATGGGCGGGCATCACGGCCGCCATGCCTTGCGTCGCCAGCGCGGCAAAGGGGGCAAGGTCATCTTGCAGCGCGTCCCATGTGCGTTCGTCGCGCGGCAGGGTGAGATGGCTGTCACCCGACACAAAACCATGCCCGGGGAAATGCTTGCCGCAGCTTTTCATGCCGCCGCGGTTTAAGCCGCGTTGCAGCGCCAGCGCCAGCGCGGTAACGGTTTCAGGCTGCCTGTGCAGGCTGCGGTTGCCAATCACGGGGCAGCGTTCCCAATCCAAATCCAGTACGGGTGTGAACGACAAATCCACGCCACAGGCAACCAGCTCGGTGGCGAGCACCCAGCCGATTTGTTCGGCGGCTGATTGCGCGGCTTCGGGGCTTTGCGCGTCCCATATTTCGCCCAGCGTGCGCATGGCAGGCAGGCGGGTGAAACCGTTGATAAAGCGTTGCACGCGTCCGCCTTCGTGGTCGACGGCGATGATGAGTTCGGGCTGGCGCAGGGTTTTGATTTGGCGGCACAGCTCGGCGAGCTGCTCGGGGTTTTGGTAATTGCGGCGGAACAGGATGATGCCGCCGATGGCGGGGTCTAGCAGGCGTTGGCGGTCGTCGTCGCTGAGCGTGTGGGCGGCGATGTCTGCCATGATGGCGCCGCGCGGAATAGAAGGGGGCATGGTGGGACTTTCTGGTATGGGGTTAGGTTGGACGGTTTTTCAGGCTGCCTGAACGGGATTATTTTACCTGCGGCGTATGCTCGGGATGTTCGGCGCAGTAGTTTTCGTAGGCGGTGAAGGCTTCTTCGGCGCAGCCTTGCAGCAGGTAGTACAGCGTCTCTTCCATGATTTCCACCCATGCGGCGAGCGTGGCGGTTTGTTCGGGCGTGAGCAGGGCGTTCGTTTGCAGCATGCCTTGCGGACTCAGCCCCCATGCGCGGGCGCAATAGATGATGCTGTAAAACAGGCTCACGGTTTCGTGGCTGGGCTGCTGTGCGCCGAAGTCTGCCGCCAGCACGCGCACGGCGGCGATGATTTCATGGAAATGTTGTGTTTTCAGGCTGCCTGAAAACGGGCGCAGGCTGCGCAGGAAGCTGTTTTCGGCGGTGGTGGCTTGGTCTTCGCAGGCGTGGATGCGCAGGAGGGCGCGGGCTTGGGTGGGAGTCATATTATGCTTATGGGTATTTCTGGGTTTGGCAGACAGCCTGAAAACTTAATCCGCTGTCCAAATGGTTTGCTGGTCTGCGCCAAATTGGATGCGTTCAACAGGGTGGTCTAGCACGAAGCGGGCGTTAAGCTGCCCTGTGTGCTGGCTGCTGGCTAGTTTTTTTTGCACGATGATGCGGGCGGTTTGCTGTTGGCGGTCGCTGCTGATGCGTACATTGCGGATGCCGAGCGCGCTGTCGTTAAGCAGCCCCGTGAGCGTGATGATGCTGCCGTCGGGCGTGTTGGCAACTTGTACGCGCAATGCGCTGAAATTTTGCGGTTGCGCGGTTTGCGGGGCGATGCCGCAGGCGGCGAGCAGCGTGGCTAGGATGGGAGCGGGTTTCATTTTCAGGCTGCCTTTGTGGACTTGGATTGCGGATACTGGTTTGGGTATATTGAAGCAACGGCGTTTCAGGCTACCTTTTGGCAAAACATAAATGGCAGCCTGAAACACAGTAACGTAATCCAATCAAGCGGCAATGGCGTTGCCAATGAGTGTATTGAACAGGCTATGCGCCTAGCCCAATGCTGTCGCCGAGCCGACGACGCTCCATTTTCAGGCTGCCTCAATCGGCTTCACTTTGCTGAACAAGCGATAAAAATTCGCCGTGGTCGCCGCCGCGATGTTGTCCAGCGTGTCGCCGCGCAGTTGGGCGAGAAATTCGGCGGTGTGGCGCACATAGGCGGGCTGGTTTTGCTTGCCGCGATACGGCACGGGCGCAAGATACGGCGAATCGGTTTCCACCAAAATGCGATCCAGCGGGCAATATTGCGCGGCTGCCTGAATGGCTTTGGCGTTCTTAAACGTGAGTATGCCCGAAAACGAAATGTAGCCGCCCATATCCAGCACGGCTTGGGCAAAGGCGGTGTCTTCGGTAAAACAATGAATCAGGATTTTTTCGGCTTGCGTCTCGCGCAGAATGCGCAGCGTGTCGGCGGCGGCATCGCGCGTGTGCACAATCAGCGGCACTTGCGCGCGCTTGGCCGCCTGAATATGGGTGATAAAACGGTTGTGCTGCCACGCCAAATCGCCGCTGCACCAGTGGTAGTCCAGCCCCGTTTCGCCGATGCCGACCACTTTGGGATGCGTGGCGTGTTGCACCAATTCGTCTTCGGAAAACTCGGCGGCGGTTTCGCTATCGGGATGCACGCCCACGCTGGCGTAGATGTTGTCGTGCGTCTCGGCAAGCGCGAACACTTCGGCAAAGGTTTCGCGGCTCACACTGATGGCAAGGGCTTGGGCAACTTGGTTTTGCGCCATGTTCGCCAACAGCTCGGGGATGCGGTCGGCAAAGTCAGGGAAATTGATGTGGCAATGGGAATCTATCAGGTGCATGGTGTTTGGAATGATGGGAAAGTTTGCGCTGCGCTGAACTGTTGGGGTTGAGGCAGCCTGAAAAGGGGGAAGCCTAGTGTTGGTAACCACAAGGCGTGGGCGGTTGGGCTACACCAGCGTGGTACGCGGCGCAACGCGTTTGCGGGCGGATAAAGCAGTAGGTTGAGGCAGCCTGAAACCATGTTGGCGCAATCCACATAATTTTCAGGCTGCCTATTGATTGCATGGGCAGCCTGAAAATCTGTTTTACATCGTATAAGTGGGGCGTTCGTTGTGCAGCAAGCCTGTTAATATGTTTTCAAACAAGGTTTTGGCTTTTAAGCCCGATTCGTCCGAGCCAAACGCCAAGCCCACGCCTTTGGGGCGACCGCTGCCGCTGGGGTTGGCGTTAATCCAGCAAACATTGGTTTTAATAAACAATTTTTCGGTTTTGGCGGGACCCACCAATTCCAACACCAGCAGCACTTCTTCGCCCATGTGGAATTTATCATTGCTGGGTATAAACACGCCGCCGTATTCCAAGAACGACATATAGCTGGCGTAGATAATCGGTTTGCTTTCCAAGCGCAGTTGCAGTATGCGCCCCGGCGCGCCTTGCGTTGCGGCGGGTTGGGTAGAGGGTTGTGGAGCTGAACTCATGGTATTTCCTTAATCTGATTAACTTTTTTTGAGCGTGGCGGCAAGATAGTCGCACAGCAAAAATTCGGCTTGCATTTTAACATTTAAACTATGATAACCGTAAGGGTGCAGGCGTTTGAGGCAGCCTGAAAGGGCAAAAAGTGTGGCGGGATTGGTTTTGGCGGCGATTTGCGCGATGGGCGTTTTGTGTTGCGGATAATACAGTGGCGCGATGTTTTGCTGCGCCAGCGCAAGGTCTATCAGCCATTTTTGCAGCCAATCCAGCAAAAAAGCGAGCGGAAACTTGTGTTTGTCGTATTCTGCGGCGTAATCCAAAATCGCCAGCAGGCGCGGCGCGGCAAGCAGCGTGAGCAATTTTTGGCGCAGCGCATCTTGCTCGGGCGCGTGGGCAAACAACGGCGCGCCGCTGTGAAACGCCAGCAGGTTTTCAGGCTGCCCAATTTGCTGCCCGCGCAAATAATCCAGCGCGACTTCTTGACCGGGCGCGGGCAGCAGCATTTGACGGCAACGGCTTTTGATGGTGGGCAACAGTTGGTCGCGGTTGTGGGTAATCAGCAAGAAAATCACCGCTTCGGGCGGCTCTTCCAGCATTTTCAGCAGCGCGTTGGCAGCCTGAATATTCATGCTTTCGGCGGGGTTAATCAGCACCACGCGCCGCCCGCCGCGTATGGACGATTGCGTGAGCGGCTCCAAAATGGCGCGCACGGCATCAATTTTGATTTGTAACAGCTTGCGGCTGCCTGTGTCGTTTTCAGGCTGCTCAGGTTGCAGCGCGTAAAAATCGGGGTGCGTGCCTTGCAAAAACAGGTGGCAAGACGGGCATTGCCCGCACGCTTGGTGCTGCTCGCTGGGCGTTTCGCACAGCAGGGCTTGGGCAAAATGCCGCGCGAATGCGGTTTTGCCCGTGCCCGCCTTGCCGGTGAACAGCCATGCGTTGGGCTGGTTTTGCCAATGCTGCGTGAGTTGTTGCCATGCGGTTTCGTGCCATGGGTAAATCATTTTCAGGCTGCCTTATGCTTTGCGCGCGGTGATTTGGTCAGACAGCGGCACTTCGTGCGGATTGATGCGCGCGTTGTCTTCCTGCCCCAGATGCACCAGTTTTCGCAGTTTGGTCATATAGTTGTTCACATCCAGCCCGCGGTTGAACCGCTGCGCTTCCCACAGCGTTTCCGCCAGCGCGTCCATCATTTCGTGCTCGGCGGCCACCCAGTTGTCGCGGTGTTTGGCGCACAGGGTTGCGTGTATGGCGCGTATGCCGAAGGGCTGGTCTATGCCGACTTGCTCTTGTATGGATAGGTGCATGGACAGGTGCAAAAAGGGGTTGGTTTCGCCTTGCTCGGGTGTCCAGTTGTGGTCTAGATAGCGGTCGATGTGTTCCAGATAATGGGCGTATTCGGGGTGGGCTTCGATAATCCGCAGGGCTTTTTGTTGCAGCGCGTCTAATTGCAGCGGGGCGAAGCGGTGTTGCCAAACGTGGGCGAAAAAGCGGCGCACGTCGTGGGTGTTGACGTTGTACATGGGTGTTTCCTGTTGATGAATGGGCGGCATTATAAAGGGTTTTTGTTTTTAGGCTGCCTGATGTGCGAAAGCAATCGCAAGGGCAGCCTGAAAATAAAACCTATGCGCTCAATGCTTTTCAGGCTGCCTCAAACCGCGTATAATCGCGGCTTCTCATTTGGGGGCGACCTTGGTTTCGACGGGGGTTGCGAAGCAAATGCGGGCATACCGAGTTTTCAGTAACTCGTAAAACACTGAATCTAAATAGTCGCAAACGACGAAACTTACGCTCTGGCTGCTTAATGCCAGGCTGTTGCAGCAGCTCGCCAATGGGCTGTGCGGCGTAAAACCCGCGGCAACATCATTTCACATTGGCTGGTTTCCTGTCGGGTTGCTTGGCAGGGAATAAGATTAAAAGCAACTGGTTTCTTGAAAGCCTGTTGGTCGGCGCGATAGAAATAAGATTCCCAAATCGACACAACTAAGTATGTAGAACGCTTTGTAGAGGACTTTCGGACGGGGGTTCAATTCCCCCCGCCTCCACCAAACACTATTTCCCGGCAATTTTTAACTAACCGCGAGAAAACCACAAACCGCCCATCCATAAGGATTAGGGCGGTTTTTTACTACCTAACGTGCGCTATCGTGCGCTGTTGTATGCGCGATAATTTAGGTACAATTTTAGGTACAAAACCCAAAAAGCAGCCATAAGAGCAGCAAAATAACCCTTTTTTCCACAAGCGTTGTACCTAAATGAAACTTACCGATAATCAATGCAAGCACACGCCGCCCCCCGATAAAGGCGTAAAGCAGCTATCAGACGGCGGCGGCTTGTACCTACAAATTGATGCTAAAGGGCGGCGATACTGGCGCATCAAATACACCTACAACCAAAAACAGCACACCCAGCACCTAGGCATTTACCCCGCCATGCCGCTCAAAGCTGCACGCATGGAGCGGGACAAAATCAAACTGCTACTCTCGCAGGGCATTAACCCCAAGACACACCAAGAGCAGCAACAACGAGCAGAGCAAAAGCGCATCACAAACACATTTGAACACGTTGCCCGTAAATGGCACACCACCAAAGCAGAAAAGGGCGATTGGAAGCCCGCCCATGCTACTCGTGTATTGCGGCAAATAGAGTTGTACCTAATCCCCCCGCTTGGCAGCCTAAGCATCGCCGATATAGAGCCGCTGGATATATTGCACGCTATCCAAAACGTAGAGCACACAGGCAAGATTGCCACCGCCAATAAGGTTTACGACATCGCCCACGCCATTTTTTCCTTTGCTGCCCGTATGAAGCTATGCCCGTATAACGCCGCAGCGGAATTAAAGCCTGAATTGCAGCAAGCCAAAGCAACGCCCTATCGCCATGTTACCGACACCGGCGAGCTAACAGCCCTATTGCAAGCCATAGACGGCTACACAGGCAGCCCGCAAGTGAAAGTGTTGTTACAGCTTGCCCCTCTGGTGTTTGCCCGCCCGTCAGAATTGCGCTTGCTTAAATGGGCGGATATAGATTTTCAGGCTGCCTGCTACCACAAAGCCGCCCATGAAATGAAAAACGGTATTGCCCATATAGTCCCCCTATCCCGCCAAGCCCTAGCCCTACTGAGCAGCCTGAAACCCGTAACAGGGCATTATGAATACGTATTCCACAACAAGGCAGCAGGCAAGCCATTGAGTGAAGCCGCCGCCCGTAAAGCCTTATCGCGTATAGGCTGGCTGGATAAAGTAACCCTACATGGCTTCCGCCATACCGCTAGCACGCTGCTACACGAGCAGCAATACAGCAGCGATTGGATAGAACGGCAGCTTGCCCACAAAGACCCCAACACCACCCGCGCAAGCTATAACTTTGCCAAGCACCTAGAACAACGCCGCCAAATGATGCAGGAATGGGCAGATTTTCTAGACAGCTTGAAAGACTAACCGGCAGGAATGCTGGTTTTTTAATTGCCCTTTACTTGCGCCCCTATACGCGCGAGAAAACGTATTTTTGGTGGGAACGTGGGAACACTATATCTAAAATATTGATATACAAATAAAAAAGTGTTCCCACCATGTTCCCACTGTTCCCACCAAACTGTAAAAATATGCCTTAAACAATTGTTTATACAAGTGAAATCACTTTTTAGGGCTGGTGGGAACACTTTAAAATTTAATAAAAACAATGGTGTAGTCATATAACTACATCCATATCACATGGCAGCAAACAGCAAAAAAGGGCGAAACGCGCCCATTATTTGATTTACATCAAAAACACTTCCCCCTTATGGCAACAAGAAAGGCAACCATGCCCCCATTAAAACCCATCCGCAACGAAGCAGAATACCGCGCCGCTTTGGCAGTGTTATCACGCTTCTTTGACAGCAACCCCGACGCAGCAAGCCAAGAGAGCAGCGATTATCACGAAGCATTAGCCGCGCTGGTGGAGCAATACGAAGCGGCCCACTACCCCATAAACGACCGCCCATAAAAAAACACCAGCCGCAAAGCTGGTGTAATGGAGATATATTTAAAAACCGTGATTTTTTAAACATATTTCCTTGATATGTACACGCCATAAACATATACTTCAAACATCTTTAAATTTTGAGGATTTTTAAACATGGCAACATGGCAGCCTGAAACCCCATACAACGAACTGCCCGCGCTACCGCCCGCAAGCGATATGGAAAGCAAAGCTATTTTGAAGCAATGCATTCAAGCCCGCGCCGCCTTGGCAGAGCTAAAACAAGCGGCGGAGCTAATCCCCAATCAAGGCATGTTGATTAACACGCTGCCCGTTATGGAAGCACAGGCAAGTAGCGAAATAGAAAACATCGTAACCACCGCCGACAAGCTATTTCAATCGCTGCAAATGGATAGCGAAGCCGACCCCGCCACCAAAGAAGCCTTGCAATACCGCAGCGCATTGTTTTCAGGTGTGCAATCCTTGCAAAGCCGCCCCCTTTGCACCCAAACCGCCCTAGCTATTTGTAGCGAAATCAAAGGGCGCGACATGAATATCCGCCAAACTACAGGCACAGCATTAAGAGCCGGCAACAGCGGGCGCATCATTTACACCCCACCCGTAGGGGAAAGCGTGATTAGGGATAAGCTAGCCAACTGGGAGCGGTTTATTCACGAGAGCCAAGAGCTAGACCCCCTGATTATCATGGCAGTAGCCCACTACCAATTTGAAGCCATCCACCCCTTTTCAGATGGCAACGGGCGCACAGGGCGGGTATTAAACAGCTTGCTACTGATTGAACAAGGCTTACTCAATTTGCCCATACTCTATTTGAGCCGCTACATCATCCAAACCAAAGCAGACTACTACCGCCTACTGCTAGCCGTAACCGAACGGCAAGAGTGGGAGGGCTGGATTGTTTACATGCTTAAAGGGATTGAAGACACCGCCCGCTGGACAGTAGCCAAAATTGAAGCCATCCGCGCCCTAGCAGAACACACGCGCCAACACGTTAAAACCACCCTACCGCATCTATACAGCCGTGAACTGGTTGATTTGCTGTTTGAGCAGCCCTACACGCGCATAACCAACCTAGAAACAGCAGGCATCGCCAAACGGCAAACCGCATCCAAATACTTGCGCGAGCTGGTGGAGGCAGGCATCTTGAAAGAGGTTAGTGTAGGCAGGGATAAGCTATTTACCCATCCCAAATTGCTAGCACTGCTTAACGGCGAGCAACCCGCCCCCTATTTGTAAATTATGCATCGCGTACATAATTTTGCATAACATGAAAGCCCCTTCGCGCGCGCACGCGCGTAGGGGCGTTTTTACGGTTAGCGTTGGCGTTTACTTGCGCAGACGGTTAGGAGCGGCGACCCCCTTAATATTCCCGCTTACCCCCCCCCGCCCGCAAGCCTCATATTGAGACGAGATATGTTTAAAATTCCATCTTTTTAAACATATTCCCTTGATATGTACACGCCGTAAACATATACCGCAAATTTAAATTTTCAGGATTTTTATAGCAGCCTGAAAGCGTAAGTAACCCATTCAAAACACGCCATTTGTGGATTAACTGCCCTTGCCGGCGCAAATGAAGCAAAACGTTATTATTTGAATGTAAAACAATCGCTTACGATGCAAAGATTTTTGTCAATATGTTAAGCATTTGTATCATAAGAGATAATACCGCCTTGTAACGTTTCACACGTTCCACAAGGAAATAGCACCATGCAAATCATTGAAAGACAACAAGGCATCAACCTTGATAAACCGTATCTCGTTTTGCACGACATACAAGACGAGCTATTGCGCCTATACCAGCCCCAAAAGGAGCTAGACGCGCTGGAAAGCATCTTGCTTGCCTACCTGCCATCCCTTACCAGTAAACAACACATCAAGCTAACAGCAAGCCGGTTAATGGCATTGCGCTATCCCGCCGCCCGTAGCCGCGTAAGCAAACACGAGCGACGATTGAGCAAAATACTCAAAGACTACGCCAAAGCCATAGCCGACGACCACGCTCCCGCCGCATTAGCAGTCAAAAGCACGCTACACCAGCTAAACCAACACACCCGCCGCTTACTGGCAGAGCTGCCCCAACGAGAAAACCACAAAGGCGGCACAATCCTACGCAATGCCTATGCCCTGCTTTACCAGCAATTTGCCATTGATACCCCGCTACACATCATGCGCGAAATTGCCCCCTTGCTTGGCGTGAATATCCATGATGGGCAAATAGACAAGCACCTATCGCCCGACACCCGCCAAGCCCTACGCCATCAAGTAGATAAGGACAAGCAAGCCGCCCGTGAAGCCGCGACCGCTGCCGCCATCGCAGCCAACATTCCAATCACCATAGCAAGGCAGCCTGAAAGCCCCCAAAGCAATGCCGAGCGATACCAAACCGCCCGCCAAATACTTGCCCAAATCACCGAGCCTGAAATAGCCAACAGCCTGCTTTACGCCCTAGACGAGTGTATGCACGACAACGGCTTCACGCTTTAATCCCCACACACCAGCCCCGCGCTGGTGTGTTTTTTTTTCGCCTATGGATAACCACCCAAAAAAAGGGCAGTTACGCACGGAGCGCAAACCACCCTTTCTTGCCTATTTACCCACGTTGCTTAAACCACCTATTTTTGCCCCTTTGTGCACCGTGTCAAATCATCAAAAAATCATGTAGTTATCACGTTATCAAGTCTTACACCAGCTAATACAATGCCATGCAATCAACCACAAAGGAAACCACATGAATCCCAAAATCCTACGCCCCAAACAAGCCGCCGCCTATTGCGGCTTTTCCGTAGCAACCCTATGGGCGAAAACCAACCCCAACAACCGCCGCCATGATGCGAGCTTCCCCAAGCCCTTTAAGCTAGGCAATGGCAGAGCCGTAGGCATCTTGAAAGACGATTTAGACGCATGGATTGCCACCCAAAGGCAGCCTGAAAACGGAGAGACAAAACAATGCTAGACATCACCACCCTACCCCCAACCGCCCAAATCGCCATTTCCGAACTAGAAACCAGCAAGGCACGCAACCGCAGGGGCATCATCCCCCTATCCCGCAGCCAAATACGCCGCTTGGAAGCGCAAGGGCTATTCCCACCATCCCGCCGCATCGCAGGCACACGCGGCACGTTTTACCTAGCAGGCGAAGTCAAAAACTGGATAGAGCAGCAAGCAACCACCAAGGAGTAAAAACCATGAAACCCCAAACACCAGCCACCCAAAACACAAAACCCACCACGCCCAAAAAGCAACGCCCACCCAAACCCAACCTAACCATCATAGGGCTGCCCACCGCCGACAACACCTACACCTTTACCCCGCTAGGCTACTTTCCCACCAAAAAAGCCGCCCACCGCGCCATTGCCGAGCAGCAAAAAGATGCGCCCGACTTGATTTACTTCATGCTGGAAGACAAAGAAGCCCCGCTATACAAAAAAATGGCTGCCCTATTGGAAAAGGCAGCCTGAAAAGGGATTGCATGGGATTGAAGTTTCAAACCTTGCATGGGGTTGTTTTTTCAAACGCCCCTTTGCATGGGGTTAAAGTTTCAAACCTTACATGGGGTTGTTTTCGCAAATGGGCATTGCATGGGATTGTGTTTCAAACAGCCCTTTTTATATTGGAAAAAAACCACCACCCAAACAACAAAAAGCCCATTGTTACACGGCAACCCTTTTTTATAGCGTTCGGAAACCGAAAAAACTATGAATAAAGAACCACGAAAACTTGCCATCATCATCCACATCAGCCCCAGTAGCATCATCGCCTTGTTGCTGGTGTGTTGCCTACTGGCAGAATGCACCGCTAAAACTTGATTTAAATCAAAATCGCCATAAAGCCAACTAGGAAGCGCGTAGATTGCGATTGAGTGAAAAAGGTATAAGACGTAGCACTCATGCTTTTAAATGCAATCCTAGCGCATTCTAGGGCTACTGGCGCACGGTTTAATCCAATCCACCAGCTTTTTGACTTATCAAAATCTCAACCCAACGGGAGCAACACCATGAACACCCTAACCCTTAACTACAACGGCTTGCCCCTACATGCCAACCGTGAAGCATGGTTTAACGCCACCGAAATAGCCGCCATGTTTGGCAAGCGCCCCATTGACTGGTTAAGGCTGCCTGAAACAGAACGCTACATAGCCGCCTTATGCAAGCGCGAAGCTGAAAAACAGCAAATAGCCGAAGTGAGAAAATCCCACTTCATAAAAACCCGCAAAGGCGGCAACGACCTAACACAACAAGGTACATGGCTACATCCCAAACTAGCCGTAGCCTTTGCCCGCTGGTGTGATATTGACTTTGCCCTATGGTGTGACGAGCAGATAGAAACCCTAATCCGCGAAGGCAAAGACCACCAAAGCAGCCGCCAAGAAAGCAGTATTGCCTATCGCATTATGGGCGAAATCCTACAAGCCGCCCGCAAAGCAGAAGGCAAAGACACCCAACCCCACCACTACCGCAATGAAGCCTTGCTATGCAATGCCGCCTTAACAGGGCAATTTATCGCCATTGCCCGCGATAGCCTAGACAAGCCCGCCTTAAACATGCTCACCCGCCTACAAGCCCACAATGCCGCCCTTATAGGGCAGGGCATTCCCTATCCCAAACGAAAAAACATCCTATTCAAACTCGCCGCGCACCATAGAACCCGCCACTTAAATCCCGCCAAGCAAAATTAGCTTTGGAGTTTTCCGATTTGAAATCGGAAAATTCTGAAACGGAGCAACACCATGAACACCCTAATTTCCATTCCCTTCCACCACAAACCCCTTTGCTTGATAGATGCCGACGGAAAACCCTATGTAGCCATGCGCCCCATTGTAGACGGTATGGGCATAGACTGGAAAACACAAGAGCGCAAACTCAAAAGCCGCTTTGCTTCAACCGTGGTCATTATGCCCACAGTTGCCCTAGACGGCAAACAGCGTGAAATGCTTTGCCTACCGCTGGAAAAACTGCCCGCATGGCTGTTGAGCATCGACCCCCGCAAAGTAGCCCCCACCATCCGCGCCAACGTAGAACGCTATCAAGCAGAAAGCGAAGCCGCCCTATGGAACTACTGGACAACAGGCATTGCCAAGCAAGACGAAATCCGCCGCGAAATGGCAGAGCTAGCAGCAGACGAAGCCGCATCATTCCGGCGGGGCAGCCAAGCAGGCAAGAGCCTATACACCCGCAAGCTGGAAAAACAGCGCAACGAGCTTGCCCTAGCTGCCTTGCAACGTGAACTGCCCTTTGTATGGGGGAACGTGTGAACCTCACCCTTGCCCTTGTTGCCTTGCTGCTTTTCACGCTGGCGAGCATCAAGTAACAAAAAAGCCCGCCGAGCAGCGAGCCCCATTATGCAACAGCACACGATAGACAAAGCCTAGCAACATCTAGCAACGTATTAAGAGATATTTTTTCACAACCAAATCAACCCTATAACAGAACACCCCCAAAACCCATTTGACAATCCGAGAGCCGCAGAGATACAGTACAAGCCTCTCTCAACACATATACAGCGCACAAATGGCAGCGTAACCGCCATTTTTTCACGCCTATATCTTTCAGGCTGCCTGAAATGCAAATCATGCACCTATCAAAGTTAAAGGCGGTGTCCGCCAACCGTAAGGCGCGGGCTGGACTGTATACCAGAGAGAGCACCGCCACCCCATTTGGGGCAATCTCAAACACTCTCAAATTTATACAGGAGCATGAAAATGCAAAGTTCTACCCTTTCACAATCTCAACTTCAAACCGAAATCAAAACACACGCCCAAAACGCCGTAGATACGCTATGGCAATTTGAGAGCATCACCAATTTCCACCTGCTTAAACTACACCGCATCCAATCCCTGCTGCAAGACATCTTGCTGGAAAAAACAGGCATAGGCAGCCGCCCAACCCGCGCGCAAGACATCGCCCGCGCCTTGGAAGATTGCCAACACCTGCAAGGCGAGCTGTTTGAGCAAAGTTACAATCTCACCGCCCAAAACGAGCTATTCCACATCGACGAAGCATTCAACCGCCTGCAAAGCGCAGACATTTCCACCCAAAGCCCATACAGCAATTAACACCAGCCCAAGCCCACAAGGGCAGGGCTTTTTGCACCTTTCTCATTTATACAACCTATTGATTTAAAAGGATATGAACATGAAAGAAGTGAAATCACACGGCATTTTTGCCGCCGCCCGCTTGCTGGAAATCCAATCAAAAACCCTGATTGATATGCTGGTGTCTATGAACTGGATAGGCAAGGGCAACAAAGCCCAAGCCACCCGCCAAGCCATCGCCGCGGGCAACATGATTCAATTTCGCGGCGTAAACGAAGACGGCATATTCAGCCAAGCGCGGATAACCGAGCAGGGCATAGAAGCCCTACGCCAACGCATCGCCCAGCAACGCGAAGGCATCGCCAAACTACGCGCCATGCTGGCAGAGCGAAAAGGAGAGCAGCCATGAAATTCCCACCATTCACAGACAACAGCCAAAGCGGCGAAATTCTAAGCATTCTCACCGCGGGCGGCACACTCACCCACCGCGAAGCCATGCAGCTTGGCATTATGTGCTTTACCGCCCGCATCACCGAAATACGCGCCGCAGGCTACAACGTGATTTGCCACATGGAAACCAGCAAAAACAAACACGGCAAGCCCATCAAATATGGGCGATACAGCCTAATCAAAGGGGGCAGCCATGAATGATTTACGCGAACAAGCCCGCCATCACTGGCAAGGCATCCTAGGCAGTCTAGGCATTTCAGGCAGCCTGAAAAACAAACACCAGCCTTGCCCTTGTTGCGGCGGCAAAGACCGCTTCCGCTTTGACGACAAAGACGGCTACGGCACATTCATTTGCAACCAATGCGGCGCAGGCGACGGCTTCAAACTCATCATGAACTTGCTTCATTGCGATTTTAAGCACGCTGCGAGCATCGTAGAGGGCTATTTAGGCACAGGATGGGTAAACGCCCATCCCATCGCCCACCCCCCCATAAAAACGCAAGAGAAGCCCGAAAAACAGCAAGACAAGCAAGCCAAGCTGTTAAGCATCTTTGAGCAAGCCCAACCCCTTACCCCCGACAGCCCCGCCGTGCAATACCTACACCAGCGCGGCATCACCCTACGCGCGCGCGTATTGCTCCCGAAATTCCCCAAATGTTACGTTTTCAGGCTGCCCTGCCCTATTGGACGCACCACGACGGCGAGCCTATGCACATGGGCAACCGCCCCGCCATGATTGCCGCCATCACCACCCCCAACGGCGAACTGCAAGGCATCCATTGCACCTACTTACAGCAGCGCAACGACGCATGGCAAAAACTAGCCATAGTCCACCCGCAAACAGGCGAGCCACTGCCCGCCAAAAAGATGCAAACACGATACAGCGGCGCACTCACAGGCGCAGCCGTACAACTTTACCCCATACAAAATAATCGACTGGCAGTAGCAGAAGGCATAGAAACCGCCCTAGCCGCCCGCGAGCTACTGCCCAACTGCCCGCCCGTATGGGCAGCATTAAGCGCAAACGGTATGGCATCGCTGGTATTGCCCAACAGCCTAAACGAGCTATGGATAATCGCCGACAACGACACCCCACGCCCCATAGGGATGCAAGCCGCCGAAACCCTAGCCAACCGCGCCATAAAAGCAGGAATTGCCGTCAAGCTATGGCAGCCTGAAACGCAAGGATGGGATGCCCTAAACGAGCTAAACCACAGGAGCGAGCCATGAGCCAAGCCCAAAACAAACGGCAAGCGCAAGCGGAATGCATCATCGCCCAGTTTGCCCCGCTTACGGACAACCCCCACGACACGCGCCACGAAGCCATACGCCAACACCAGCGCAACACCTACCAACGCGCCCTAGCAGCTGCCAAACAACGCGGGTTAAACATCACCGCCGCCCACAAAGCCGCCCTGCAATGCCTGAAAAACAATCTAGCCGCCTACACCAGTAGCCAACAGCAAGCCCCTTTTTTGGAAAATCCCAAAAAACCGTTTTCGGAAATTCCCGAAATCGCTGCCTAAAACACCAGCCCAAATTTAACCAATCCAAATTTGGATGCGTTTTAACCACCCCAAATGTGGGGGCGTTAGCCGCCCCAAATGTGGGGACGCTAACCCATTGATTTTTCACGTAAGCCCAAAAATGGGCTGACGCCCTCAACTTTGAGGCGGTTTACTCAACTCAAATTTGAGGCTACTCAATCCACATTTGGGCGCAGCAAAGCAGCAAAAAATGAAGCCCTATTAAACAATCACTTAGGTTTGCTTAGGCATTTTCCGAAGCTTGGAAACCACCCCAAAACCCATTTACTAAAAACCCAGTAAACGCCCTACCCTATCGCCCCGCCCCTTGCCAACACACGCAAAAAGGGCAAAAGAGAGAGAAAACAGCGATAGGGCAGGGCAGAAAGGAAACCATGCTATTTGCCATCCTAACCGCCGCCATCCTATGGCTACTCTTTCGCCTTGCCGCCCATAAGCAACAAGAACAAGCGTTATACGAGCAAGAGCTAGACGAGCTACGGCAAGAGCTGCAACTTTTGCAACGCGAAAACGAATTTTTAGCCCAAATGGAAGCCCGCCTAATCCCTCGCCTGCTTGCCCACTTTTCCGACTATCAAGACTACTTAATCACGCAGCAAATACCCACCCGCAAAAAGCAGCCTATGCAAATCAAAATCGCCCGCCCCACCTACTGGCAGCCTGAAAACGAGCCTGAAAGCATAGAGCAGCCCGAAACATGGCAGCTTGAAAGCAACCCCGCCCAGTGGGAGCTAGAACTAGCCGCCTTGCGAGCCGCCCGCCAAGATGCCCCACAATGGGATGAATGGCAAAAAAAGAGGCAGCCTGAAAAAGCTGCCTATCCACAAGTTTCTACCTAATACAAGGATTCCAAAAAATGAAAGAGATGAAGCATTATACACCAGCCTACGAGCCAAAAGACTACAAGCCCCAAAACGGCTTTCACATCACCCCTAGCGGCATCTACTGGCGCGAATACAAAGCCAAAGACGAGCAACTAGAACCCCACGATATGCCCCTAGCCGATTGCATGGATATTGTAGGCACCGGCAAAGATGCGAGCGGCGCATACTATCGCATCATCCGCTATCAAGATGCCAACACCCGCAAATCCTACACCTTTTCCCTCCCCTGCGAGCAAATAGGCACAAATACAGGCTGGCAGATGCTACAAAAGCGCGGCATCACCATATTTTCAGGGCGACGCAAGCGCGAACTACTGGCGGACTACCTACAAACCCAAGGCGCAAAAACCCCCTACACCGTAACCAACAAAACAGGCTGGCATGGCAATGCCTACATTCTAGCCAACGGCGAAATCATCGCCCCCAACGCCCCCATCATCTACAACGGCGACACCAGCCGCGCCAAAGGCTACAACAGCGCAGGCAGCCTGAAAGACTGGCAGCAACACATCGCCCGCTATGCCGCAGGCAACAGCCGCCTATGCTTGGCCCTAGGCACAGCCCTAGCCGCCCCCCTATTGAGCAAGATACACGAAGCAGGCGGCGGCTTTCACATCTACGGCAATTCACGCGACGGCAAAACCACCGCCGCCCTAGTTGCCCTATCCGTATGGGGGCAGCCCGAAAGCCTCAAAATGGCATGGAAAGGCACAGGCTACGGCTTTGACAACATCGCCCTAGCAAGCAATGATAACTTGCTGGTATTAGACGAAATAGGGCAAGCCAAAGCCCATATAGTCAGCGATACCGCATACAGCGTACTGGATGGCAAAAGCAAAATACAAGGCGCAAAAGAAGGCGGCAACCGCGAAATTACAGACTGGCGCATACTGTTATTTTCCACAGGCGAATACGCCCTAGATGCTTACATGAACCGCCACGGCAAAGAATGGGAAGCAGGGCAAGCCGTAAGACTGCCCAGCATCGCCGCAGGCAAGCAATACGGCATCTATGAAACCCTACACGGCTTTCCCACCGGCGCGGCACTATCCGACTACCTACTGGACCACATGGCACAACAACACGGCACAGCAGGCAGGGCATGGCTGGCAAAAATCCAAAGCCTTGCCCCCGAAACCATCCGCGCCGCCCGCGATTCATTCCTACCGCCCAACCTAAACGGGCAAGCCCTTACCGTAGCCCGCCGCTTCGCCCTTGCCGCCGCCGCGCTGGAACTGGCAAGCGAAATAACAGGGCTGCCCGCTGGTGTAGGCGCAGCAGGCATACAGCAATGTTTTGAAGACTGGTTAGAGGAAAATGGCACAGGCAGCAAAGAGGAGAAACAAATCATTGCCAACTGTATAGACTTTATCCAGCGATACAGCGAAAGCCCCCGTTTTGCCAACTGGCACGACTACACCCAAACCGATAGGGACCACGCAGGCTTTAAACGAAAAAACGTGGATATGGCAGTAGGCGAAATTTGGGTTATCCGCCCCGTGTTTGCCAACGAAATCGCCAAAGGCAAAAACGAAACCCAAGCCGCCGCCATATTGCATCAAGCAGGCTTTCTTATCCCATCCCGCGAAAAAAACGGCAAACTACGCTATGGCCGCAAAAAGCGCGGCACAGATGGAGTGCTATATGTGATTGCCCTTACCCCATACGACGAGCCGCAAGAAGCCTAAACGCAAAGACACCAGCCCGAAAGCTGGTGTTTTTCATTTGCCGCACTACAATACTGTAAACCACAGCGATACACTAGGAGCAAACAAAATGCGTATGTACAACCCACCCCACCCCGCCGAAACCCTACGAGAGGACATACTGCCCGCACTTGGAATCAGCGTAACACAAGCCGCCAAACAGTTAGGCGTTTCCCGCGTAACCCTATCCCGCTTGCTTAACGGCAAAACAGGCATCAGCGCAGATATGGCAATTAGGCTTCATGCATGGCTAGGCGACAATGGCCCCAGCCCCGAAAGCTGGCTACATCAACAAGCAGATTATGATTTATGGCAGGCAGCCCAAAAAGAGCCGCCCAAAATCATTCCCGCTTACGCATAAAACCCCTTTAAGGCAGCCTGAAAATGGCTGCCTTTTATTTTGCACCAAAACAATAAAATTGCGTAAATAGCACAATATTTCATATTATACGCAATAAAATTGCACAAACCATACAATCCAAAACCACAAGCCACACGCAAAAACAGGGCATCATCCAGCGGCGAGCTGCCAACAAAAATCCCACCAGTGGGAATTGAGTAAGAATTTTCCCGCTTTTTTGGGGCAAAAAACAGCTATTTTTCGCATACATCTATTTGATTTTTATCATATTTATACTGTTCCCACCAATTTGTACTAAAATTTAACGTTTAAAAACAATAGATTATTGTAAATCTTTACAATTTGGTGGGAACAGTGGGAACATGGTGGGAACACTTTTATTGTTAAATATCATATAATTAACCAATTTGTTCCCACGTTCCCACCAAAATTCACGTTTTCGCGTTATATATAAGGGCAATGAAATTTTTCCCCCCTCATTTTCAAAAACACCCAAACAGGGAAATTAGCATAATATGCTTTTCAAAAAATCAAAATCACGTTTCAGGAAAAAGTTAGCAGAAGATGCCAAGAGTGGAACACCCCCCAAAGGGCAGCAAAAAGGTTTTTAGGTACAATTTTAGGTACAATTTGCCTATTTTTTAATCACGCATATATTAAAATCAACAACTTAAAGCGAGAGTTTGGTAGACCCCGCCTCCACCAAACTATGTTTTCCGGCAATTTTTAACTAACCGCGAGAAAACCACAAACCGCCCATCCATAAGGATTAGGGCGGTTTTTTACAACCTAACGTGTGCTAACCGTTGCTGTCGTGCGCAACATGAATTGGGGATATGTAGCCGTTTCAGGCAGCCTGAAAACATCAAACCCCATCAATGCCCCGCTTCCCCCTTCTCCCGCCATTCATTCGGCTGAATTTTCAACGCAAACAACACCGCCAGCGCTGCTACCACCAACGCGCACGCCATCGCCCAATGCACGCCGCCGAGCAACGCCTCTTGCGGCGTGCCCGCTTGCCCCGCTTTTTCGCCCATGCTGGCGATGCCGACAAAAAACGCTGCGCCCAATGCGCCCGCGATGGGGTTCAGCGTGGTAATCGTGCTGGCGCCGTGCGGGTTCAGCTCGCACGGCAGGGCGTTTAAGCCGTGCGTTTCGCCCGTGATGCAGGCGGAAACGGCAACCGCCATCGCGGTAAACAAGCAGCTTAAAATCAAGATGTTGGTGTGCAAGCCCAAAAACGCCCACATCGCGGCAATGGACAGCAGCAACACCGCCGCCGCGGGCAGCATTAAAAAGCGTCCGCCTTTTTTGTCCAGCAAAACGCCCAAAAACGGCGAGGCAACGGCTTGGGCGATGCTGGCAGGCATCAAAATCAGGCCCGTTGCCGTGCCCGTGAGCAGCAGCACTTGCTGCGTGTACATCGGCATCAAAATCTCCAAGCCCATAAACAGAAAATAGGCGCACACCAAAATCAGCACGGCATAGCGAAACTGCGGATAGGCGAACACGCGCAGGTTCAGCAGCGGCGTTTCCAGCGCAAACTGGCGGCGCACAAAAAACGCGATGATGCCCAGCGACAGCGCCAGCACGCCCCAAAACACGGGCAGCGGCAGATGTTCAAAATGGCTGGCGGCATACACCAGCCCGCCAAAACCGAGCACAGACGCGGCGGCGGAGGGCAGGTCTATTTTCGGGCGCGTAATGTCGCTGAGATTAACGGTCAGGTATTTGTTCACCAAAAACATGGCGACGAGCATAAAGGGAATGGTGAGCCCAAACAGATAATGCCAGCTCAGATAATCCACAATCACGCCCGAAATGGTGGGTCCGATGGCGGGCGCGGCGGTGAACATCATGGTGATGATGCCCATCGCGCTGCCGCGTTTGTGCGGCGGATAGATGGCGAGGATGCCGTTGAACAAAATCGGCACGAACAGCGCGGCGGCAATGGCTTGGAACAGCCGCCCAATCAGCAACGCGGCAAAATTGGGCGCGAGCATGCAAACCAGCGAGCCGATAAGGAACACGGCTTGCGTGATGAGCACCATGCGGCGCGTTTCCATCCATTGGATGAGGCCGGCGGTAATCGGCGTGAACGCGCCCATCACCAGCAAAAAGCCTGTGGTGAGCCATTGCACGGTGGTTTTGTCTATCTGGAAATCCGCCATGATTTTGGTGAGCGCGACATTGAGCAGGGTGTCGTTGAGGTAGCCGAAAAACGCGCCGATAAACAGCGTGAAGATGATGAGCTTGGCGGGGAAATCGGGGTTGTCGCTGTGGTATTGCGCGCGGGCGTTGGCTTGCGGTTCGGGGATGGCGTGAGACATGGTTTTGAATCAATTGGAAAAAACGAATGATAGGGAATGACGCGGAACGGGGCAAGGCAGCCTGAAAACCGTTGTGCAGTTGGGTTCAACTGCGTTTCAGGCTGCCTATTCGTTATACGCATCAACCGGCAGCCTGAAAACAGACGGGGCAAGCGTTTTCAGGCTGCCTCGGGCAACGGAATCGGCGCTTCCATAAAATCGTGTGCCAATTCGGTGCGCGGGAAAATGGTTTGTGCGGCGGCAAGCAGCTCTTGCGCGCGACCGCCTGAAAACTTGGCGCTGATGTGGCTGAGATACAGCGTTTTCACGCGGGCGAGTTTGGCGAGCTCGGCGGCTTGAGCGCAGGTGCTGTGCCCGAAACGGGCGGCGTTGGCGGCTTCGTCGGCGGCAAAGGTGGCTTCGTGCACCAGCGCGTCGGCATCGGCGCAAAAATCGGCAAAGGCAGCCTGAAAACGGGTGTCGCCAAACAATACCACTTCGCGCCCTTTGCGCGGCGGATGGATAAAATCTTTGCCGTTCAAGGTGTTGCCATTGGGCAGCGTTACCGTTTCGCCGCGTTTGAGCGCGCCGTATAACGCGCCTTTGGGCACGCCCAACGCTTCCAGCGCATCGGTTTTCAGGCTGCCCGGACGGTCGGCTTCGATGACGCGAAAGCCGAAAGAGGGCACGGCGTGGTCCAGCAGGCGGTATTTCACGCGGAAGGCGGCATCGCACGCGATTTCGCCGCCCGTTTCGGATAGTTCCACAAATTCAATCGGATAGCTCAGATAGCTGCGCGACAGGCGCAAGCCCGTTTCCACAAATTCGCGTAAACCTGCGCCGCCGTAGAGCGTGAGCGGACCGGGCTGTTCGCCCGACAAAAAGGAGCGGCTGCACAGCAAGCCGAGCAGCCCGAAAATATGGTCGCCATGCAGATGGGTGATGAAGATGCGGCGGATTTTGCCGGGGCGGATGCTGGTGCGCAAGATTTGGTGTTGCGTGGCTTCGCCGCAGTCAAACAGCCAGATTTCGCCGTTTTCGGGCAGCAGGTTGAGCGCGGTGCAGGAGACGTTGCGCTCAATGGCGGGCGAGCCTGATGAGGTGCCGAGAAAGTGTAAGTGCATGATTTTTTGATGTGGATGGGGTTAAAAAGACAAAAGGCAGCCTGAAACGCGGTGCGCTTCGGCGTGGATGCCGTTTTCAGGCTGCCTATGCGGCAAAGAGCTGCAAATCCGCCCGCTCCGCCTGCAAGCCCGCATGATTTTTCATCACGTTTAACAAAAATTCCAGCACCACGCGCACGCGCGGCGCAAGCAGGGTGCGGTGCGGATATAAGTTGCGGGTGATTTTAGCATTGTTGCGCCCAAAGCAATTGGGCAGGTTCCGCCTGCCGCCATAAAAAGCAAGCCGCCCGTTTTCAGGCTGCCGCAGCGTTTTATGTTATGATTAGCCCAATTTCGTTTTGCAACCCGCAGCCATCGCACATGAAAAAACTATTCATCGGCGGCACAGCAGCCGCCCTTATCGCCGCCGCCGGCATCAGCACCCCCTACTATCTCGGCAACCAAGCCAAACAAAGCCTAGAAACCCAACACCGCATTCTAGCCGACACCTTCTTTTTTGACATCGTATCCCGCCAATACCAAAGCGGCTGGCTAGAATCCACCGAAACCACCGTCTTGCGCTTTCATCCCACCGTGTTAGCCAATCTGGGCAACAACATCCCCGACAACATCCGCGCCGTGCTGGAAAAGCCCATCACCATGATAAACCATGTGCGCCACCAGCCCTTTGCCAACGGCATTGTGCCCGTGCGCGCCGTGGTAGAAACCGAATTTCAATACGACCCCGAAGTCAAAAAAACGCTCACCCGCTTCTTTGGCGAGCAAATCCCCGTTAAGCTGCATAATGTGATTCAGCTCAACGGCAGCGGCACGCTCACCATCGCCGTTGCCCCGTTTGACTACGAAGAACTATCGGGCATCAAAATCAACTGGCAAGGCTTAACAGGCAACATCAATTACCAAAAAGGCTACGCCAGCTACACCACCCAGCTTGCCATGCCCAGCTTTCAAGCCATTCTTGCCGATAAAGGCAGCCTGAAAATAGAAAACCTAACCCTAAACGCCAACAGCTACAACAGCAAAGACGGCAAAACCACACTCGGCTCATCCACCACCAACCTTGCCCATTTTGACGTAGCATGGAACGAGGGCATGGATTACAACATCAAAATCAACGATTTAATCAACACCGTAACCGACCTGCAAATCGGCGCCTTCATCAACCCGCGCGGCACCATCGCCCCCAACAAAATCAGCGTGGACAACCTAAGCTACGCCACCGAAACCAGCGAACCCGAAGCAGGCTACATCAACACCTCAGGCAAATTCAGCTTCGCCAAGCTCAACTACGGCGACACTGCCTACGGTCCTTTAAACATAGACATCGCCGCCAACCACCTGAACGCAGGCAGCCTGAACGCACTCAAAGCCCGCTGGCAACAAATCGCCACCGAAAAACAACTGTCGCCCGAAGAGCAGCAAAAACACATCCTCGCCGCCGTGCGCAACGAAGGCGCGGCGCTGTTCACCGACAACCCGCAGCTTGAAATCCGCACATTCAGCTTCACCACGCCCACAGGGCACGTGAACGCCAGCGGCAAGCTCAACTTCAACGGCTTAACCGCCGCCGATTTAAACGACATCAAACCCATGCTCGCCAAAATGCAAGCCGAGCTCAACCTAGACGTGTCGCAAAACATCATCGAAGACTTCGCCATCGCCCAAACGCGCGGGCTGTTTGCCATGGAAAACCCCAACAGCGTACAAGAGCAAAAAGAAGTGGACGACACCATCCGCCTGCTCACCAGCGAAAGCCTGAAAACCATGATTCAAGACGGCTACATCGCCAGCGAAAACGGCGCCATCAAAACCCAGCTTATCGTTGCCGACAATAAAATCAAGCTCAACGGCAAGCCGTTCCAACTGCAAGCCAACGAAGACGTGTTTGCAGGCTTGGAAAGCGATGCCAGCGCGCCCGCGCAAGCCGATTCCGCATCTGCACCGGCGGCATCCGCCGCATCCGCGCCGCAAGAATAACCGGCATAGCATTTTCAGGCTGCCTATTATGACTGCACACGATAGGCAGCCTGAAAACGGCAAACCCCATTCATAACCCACCCGCAGCCTAACAACCAACACACCTGCAACCCCATTTCAGGCTGCCTCAATATAAAAAGAAAGCCCACACCATGTCCCACCTACAAAACGACACCTTTATCCGCGCCCTGCTGCGCCAACCCACCGAATACACCCCCATCTGGCTGATGCGCCAAGCAGGGCGTTATCTACCCGAATACAAAACCACCCGCGCCTTCGCAGGCGATTTTATGTCGCTGTGCCGCAACAAAGACCTAGCCACCGAAGTAACCCTGCAACCGATAGACCGCTTCAACCTAGATGCCGCCATCCTGTTTTCCGACATCCTAACCATCCCCGATGCCATGGGGCTGGGCTTGCGCTTTGAAACAGGCGAAGGCCCCAAATTTGAACGCCCGCTGCAACACGAGCAAGACATAGAACTGCTTGCCGTGCCCGATATGAACAAGCTCAACTACGTCTTCGAAGCCGTTGCCGGCATCCGCAAAGCCCTAGATGGGCGCGTGCCGCTAATCGGCTTTTCAGGCAGCCCATTCACCCTTGCCTGCTACATGATAGAAGGCAGCGGCAGCCGCGATTGGCGCACCGTCAAAACCATGCTCTACACCCGCCCCGACCTGCTGCACCGCGTGTTAGACATTAACACCCAAGCCATCACCCAATACCTAAACCACCAAATAGAACACGGTGCGCAAGCCGTGCAAATCTTTGACACATGGGGCGGCACGCTCTCGCACGAAGCCTTCCAAACATTCAGCCTGCACTACATCAAACAAATCATCGGCAGCCTGAAACGCAACCACAACGGCGCAACCATCCCCGTTATCGTGTTCACCAAAGGCGGCGGACAATGGCTAGAACAGCTTGCCAACAGCGGCGCCGATGCCATCGGGCTGGACTGGACCACCGACATCGCCCAAGCCCGCGCGCACGTAAACGACCAAGTCGCCCTGCAAGGCAACCTAGACCCGCTCGCCCTGTTCGGCACGCCTAAAACCATCTGCACCGAAGCCGCCCACATCCTGGCCGGCTACGGACACGGACACGGACACGTCTTCAACCTCGGGCACGGCATCAACCAACACACCCCGCCCGAACACGTTGAAATCCTCGTGGAAACCGTGCACGAACTCTCCCGCCAATATCACCAATAAACCCATTTCAGGCTGCCTACTGCATCGCAACACCAGTAGGCAGCCTGAAACGCAGTTCGGTAGCCCGAAACCAACCCGCCGCCCCCGCCCTTGCTTTTTAACCAAACCTAACTAAAATACACACACTCCAAACAAAAGGCAGCCTGAAAATGCCCGCGCGCTACACCGTATTCGGCAACCCCATCGCCCACAGCCAGTCCCCGCAAATCCACCAGCTCTTCGCCGCCCAAGAAGGCGCGGTCATCGAATACACCCGCACGCTCGTGCCCGACAGTCCCAATGATTTTCAGGCTGCCGTCAAACAATTTTTCCGCCACGGCGGGCAAGGCGCAAACGTAACGCTGCCGTTCAAGCAACACGCCTATGAACTCGCCGACCAATGCACCGCGCGCGCCCACGACGCAGGCGCAGTCAACACCCTGATGCGCCAACCCGACGGCACGCTGCTGGGCGACAACACCGACGGCATCGGCTTGATGCGCGATTTAAACGAAAACCTGCGCGTGGATTTGGCCGGCAAGCGCGTGCTGGTTTTGGGCGCGGGCGGCGCGGCACGCGGCATTCTCACCCCCCTCTTGGATGCCAAACCCGCCGAAGTCGTTATCGCCAACCGCACCTTTGCCAAAGCGCAGGCATTAGCCCGAATCTTCGTTTTTGAAGTCAACGCGCAGCCGCTGAGCGCGCTTTCAGACGGCGGTTTTGACGTGATTTTCAACGCCACATCGGGCAGCGTGTCGGGCGACGTGCCCGATATTCCGCCCCAAGCGTTTTCAGGCTGCCTTTTGGCTTACGATTTGTTCTACGCCGCCCAGCCCACCGCCTTTATGCAATTTGCCGCCCGACACGGCGCAGCCCAAACCGCCGACGGCTTGGGCATGCTGGTTGGGCAGGCCGCCGCCGCCTACCAACTCTGGCGCGGCTACACCCCCAACATCGCCCCCGTTATCGCCGCCCTGCGCGCCAAACTCACCGCATGAAAACACTCAAATGGCTCATCGCCGCCCCCATTCTCGCTTTCATCCTGTTTAACGTGTACGCCTACGGCAACATCATCAGCTACCGCGCGCTCGCCCCCCACCACACCGCGTTTATGAATATGCGGATGAGCGAAATCGCGCAAGAAAAACCGCAAGTTGCCCTGAGCTACCAATGGGTGCCTTATAACCAAATCGCCGAAAACCTCAAAAAAGCCCTGATTGCCTCCGAAGATGCCAACTTCGCCGAACACGACGGCTTCGATTGGAACGGCATCAAAAACGCCATCAAGAAAAACGAAAAAAGCGGCAAAATCAAAGCAGGCGGCTCCACCATCAGCCAGCAGCTCGCCAAAAATCTGTTTCTCAACGAAAGCCGCAGCTATTGGCGCAAAGCCGAAGAAGCCGCGCTCACCGCCATGCTGGAAGCCACCACCGATAAAGACCGCATCTACACGCTGTATTTAAACGTAATCGAATGGGGCTACGGCGTGTACGGCGCAGAAGCCGCCAGCCAATATTTCTACCGGCAGCCCGCCGCCCAACTCAGCAAAATTCAGGCTGCCCAACTCGCCGCCCGCGTGCCCAAACCGCTGTTTTACATCGACCACCCCAACGACAAAAGTCTGCGCCACAAAACCAACATCATCCTGCGGCGCATGGGGTCGGCAACCTTGCCCGAATAACCGCCCCGCCAACAGGCAGCCTGAAACCCAATCGAGCCAAACCGCAAATCCCTTTTCAGGCTGCTGCAAACCCCTGATGCAGCCTGAAACAAAGTTCAGCGAAGCCAAAACCCTTTTTTCCCAACCCTAAAAGGAACAGACCATGTCTCCCAAAAAGCTCACCCTTTCCGTTCTGCTTCTCTCCGCCAGCCTCGCCGCCCACGCGTATGAGAAAGACAAAACCTACCGCTTCACCGTGCTGCACAGCAACGACACGCACGGGCGCTTCTGGAAAAACGACAAAGGCGAATACGGCTTCTCCGTGCTCAAAACCGCCATCGACAACGTGCGCAAAGAAGTGGAAGCCCAAGGCGGCACCGTTATCCTACTGCATGCCGGCGACTTCAACACCGGCGTGCCCGAATCCGACCTGCAAAACGCCAAGCCCGACATCGAAGGGCTGAACGCCATGAAATTCGATGCCCTTGCGCTGGGCAACCACGAATTCGACAACCCCTTGCAGCTGCTAGACAAACAAGAACGCTGGGCAAAATTCCCCTTCTTGTCTGCCAACGTGCGCTATAAAAACGGCAAATATCTGGTGAAACCCTACACCATCATCAAACGCGGCGGCTTGAAATTCGCCGTGGTCGGGCTCACCACCGAAGACACCGCCAAGCTCGGCAACCCCGAATACTTGGGCAACGTTACCTTCCAGCCCGTGATTGAAGCCGCACGCGACATACTGCCCCAAGTCAACAAAGCCCAACCCGACGTGCGCATCGCGCTCACCCACATCGGCTACTACAACGACGGCAAACACGGACACAGCGCCCCCGGCGACGTAACCCTTGCCCGCAGCCTGCCCGCCAAATCGTTTGACATGATTATCGGCGGACACTCGCACACCCCCGTTTGCATCAACGAAGACGGCAGCCTGAAAACGCCTTATGTGCCCAACACCCCCTGCCGTCCCGACGTGCAAAACGGCACGCCCATCATGCAAGCGTATGAGTGGGGCAAATTCCTCGGTCGCGCCGACTTTGAATTCAAAAACGGCGAAACCAAGCTGGTCAGCTACCAACTCATCCCCTCCAACCTGAAACGCAAAGACGGCAGCTTCTACACCAGCGAAATCCCCGCCGACCCCAAACTGCAAGCGCATCTGAAAAAATACCAAGATGAAGGCGACAGAAAACTGAACATCAAAGTGGGCGAAACCACCGCCGCATTCGACGGCACGCGCGAGCTGGTCCGCAGCCAACAAATGCCCATCGGGCAACTGATTAACCGCGCCCAGCTAGAACGCACCCAAGCCGACTTCTCGCTGATGCAGGGCGGCGGCATCCGCGACACCATCCCCGCAGGCACCATCACCTACAAAACCGTGCTGAAAGTGCAACCGTTTGGCAACTTGCTGAGCGTGGTGCCGCTCACAGGCAAAGAAACCTTTGATTATTTGCAAGAAATCGTGTTTAAAGACAAAGGCTCGGGCGGCTACCCCCACCTAGCAGGCGTGTCGCTCACCTATTGCCCTGCCGATAAAACCATCGCCAATGTGAAAATCCAAGGCAAGCCGCTCAACCCAACGGCTACCTACCGCTTTGTGTTGCCCGACTATATCGCCGCAGGCGGCGACGGCTACCCCGTGCTGAAAACCCACACAGGCTTTGTGAAAACAGGCTTTGTGGATGCCGACACCACCAAAGTCTATTTCAGCAAACACTCGCCCGTGAACCCCGCCGATTATTCGCCCGATGGTTTGTTGGTAGAACAATGCCCCGCGCAATAATGCGGTGAAGCGTTTTCAGGCTGCCTCAAATAGATTAGGCAGCCTGAAAATACCATTCCCACAAAATCCCACCCATCCGAAAGGACACACTATGAAACCCAAACTCATCCCCGCCCTAATTGCCAGCGTATTCGCCCTAGCTGCCTGCGACCAAGCCGCCAACAACGCCCCCGCGCCCAGCGCGCCCGCCACAGCCAGCAGCAACGCCAGCGCAGCCAGTCAAACCAGCGAAACCGCCAGCGCAGCCAGTTCAACCGCCGAAGCCGCCAGCCAAGCCAGCGCAACCGCGCCCAAAGCCGATGGCAGCATGAGCACCGACATCCGCAAAGACAACATCGGCGGCGACTTCACGCTCACCGATGGCGACGGCAAACCCTTCGCCCTCAGCAGCCTGAAAGGCAAAGTGGTCGTGCTGTCGTTTGGCTACACCCACTGCCCCGACATCTGCCCCACCGAGCTACTCACCTACAACGACACCCTCAAACAACTGGGTGATGAAGCCAAAAACGTTGCCGTGGTATTCGTAAGCGTTGACCCCGACCGCGACACGCCCGAACTGATGAAACAATACGTCAAACAATTCAACCCCGCCTTCATCGGCTTAACCGACACCCAAGGCGGCAACGAAATCGCCCTGGCCAAACAACAATGGCGCATCATCTCCGCCAAAGCCGACATCAAATCCGAAAAACTCTACAACGTGGACCACTCGTCCGGCACCTACCTGCTGGACAAACAAGGCAACGCCGCCTACTTTGAACGCTTCGGCGCAGAAGCCCCGCAAATCGCCGCCGACATCAAAAAACTGCTTGCCGAATAACCACAAGGGCGTTCACACACGCCCTTTTTGCCTGATTTCAGGCTGCCCAATCCCCGCCAAAGGCAGCCTGAAAACAAGAGCAACGGGTTTTAGCGAAGCTAAAACGAGCGTAACAAATTTCAGCGCAGCCAAAACGAATAAAGCGCATGGCAGCAAAACCCCAATCCATTTGCACGCCGCCATCAAGCCCCGAAAGACCACCATGCCGCAACAGCTCACCATCGCCCTATCCAAAGGCCGCATCTTCGAAGAAACCCTGCCCCTGCTCGCCGCCGCAGGCATTGTGCCTAGCGAAGCCCCCGAAAACTCGCGCAAACTCATCATCCCCACCAACCACCCCAACATCCGCCTCGTTATCGTGCGCGCCAGCGACGTGCCCACCTATGTGCAATACGGCGCGGCCGACTTGGGCATTGCCGGCAAAGACGTGCTGATTGAACACGGCGGCGAAGGTCTATGCCAACCGCTAGACCTCAACATCGCCCAATGCCGCATGATGGTTGCCGTGCAAAAAGGCTTTGATTACGCCCACGCCTCGCAAGCAGGCAAACGCCTGCGCGTCGCCACCAAATACCCCAGCATCGCCGCCGAACACTTCGCCGCCAAAGGCGTGCACGTGGACATCATCAAACTCTACGGCTCCATGGAACTCGCCCCGCTGGTGGGATTGAGCGACTGCATTGTCGATTTGGTTTCCACCGGCAACACGCTCAAAGCCAACAACCTGGAAGCCGTGGAACACATCGCAAACATATCCAGCCGCCTGATTGTGAACAAAGCCGCGCTCAAAACCAAATACGCCCTGCTCAACCCCATTGTGGAAACGTTTGCCCGCGCAGTTCAAAGCTAGCCGCGCGCAAATCCATTGAGGCAGCCTGAAAACCGTTGCCCAACGCCTAACGCGGCAACGGCTCCTCGCCCAATGGCGCATAAAACAGCATGGTGCCAATTAGTTAAACTGCGGTTTCAGGCTGCCTGACTGTCAAGCACAAAACCCCAACCCCTTTTCAGGCTGCCCACCCCCATACATCCCGATAAAGATTACCCCCCATAAACAAGGAGTCCCACCATGCCCCACCTCCTGCTAGACCTCGCCAAATCTCCCGCGCCCAAACGCAAAATCCCCTTTGCCCACGCCAAAGTCGGCTTATTCGCCACCTTCAAAGCCGCCAAACGCATGATTACCCCCGAAGAACCGCACGGCATCTACGTTCTGCCGCGCAAAAAAGCCGCCCGCAGCATCGCCCAAGCCGCCGCCGACATCCTGCAACACCAGCCGCAAGCGCAAATCGCCATCGTGTCCCCGCGCAAAAAACTGCGCCCCTATCTGCACCAACTGCAAATCAAATACCCCCAAGCCCGCCTGTTGCACAAGAAAAAGCTCGGCAAAGCCGTCCGCCGATTTCTCAAACAAGCAAGGCAGCCTGAAAACCCGTTCGGCGAGGCCCCAAGCGAACAACGGCTGATTGAATACACCGCCCAAACCGTGCAGCAGGCCGTTGCCCAAATCATCCCGAGCGCGCCGCCCGCCGGCGCAGAATCCGCCCTTATCGCCACCGCCCTCGCCCTGCTGAAAAAAAACCATCCCAAGAAAAAACAAGACCTCCTGCGCCTGCTCACCGAGCGCAGCAACCCTGAACTTGCACAAGAAATGCTTGCCGAACTGCAAAGCGCAGGCAAAATCCACATCGATGCCGCCGAAAACGTGCGCTATCGGTAAAAACATCGCGCGGCGTTGCACAATAATCGGCAGCCTGAAACCTAAAATGGAACGGCGGTGGCTCGCCGCCAAATGGCATCCAACATCGTATTACGGGTTTGCCAAAATGTTGGCGAGCCGCGCTCCATTAGTTGCAGGTTTTACAAAGATTGCAGCCTGAAACCCGTTTTCAGGCTGCTTCAGACAAACCACCGCCCCGCCCCAACCCCATCTATCCCAAAGGAAACCCATGAACAATTACTACAAATTTCTCTGCCTCCCCTCCACCGCCGGCCTCACCGAAATCCAAAACCAGCTCAAACTCGCCGCCCAAAGCGGCAAAGTGCCGATTGAAATCCTGCACGAAATCCGCGACACCCTATACAACAGCGAAAAACGCCGCGCCTACGATGCCGCCTTGCGCCAAGCCGACCCCGCATTTTTCCAACCCAAGCCCAAAGCCCCCGCGCAAGCCGCCAACCGTCAGCCTGCCCAATCGCAAGCCCAGCCGCCGCAACGTTCCACCCAACAACGCCCCGCGCAAAACCCCTCGCCCCGCCGGCCGCAAAAACAAGCGCAATCCGCCCGCCGCGCCCTCGCCCCGTCCAACCGCGCCCCGCTGCTGTCCACGCGCAACATCGTCCTCGCCCTCTGCGCCCTCGCCATCCTCACATGGCTGCTGCCGTGGGCGAACACCCCGCTCAAAAGCTATGTGGGCGCATCGCTCAGCTTCCGCCTGCTGGCATGGGTGAACACCATCATCTTCGCCGCCACCGCCGCCAAAGTCTGGCTCGACGACAAGCAGGAAAAACCCACCGCCTACACCGAGCTGATGCTGGCCGCCCTATTCGCCCTGCTGATACACGCGCAATACTACCTGCGCCTCAAACCCTACTTTGAACGGCTGGGCACGCCGCATGAAGTCCTTAGCTACGGCATCGGCTTATACGCGCAAATCATCGTTACCCTGCTGATGCTGGGCTATGTGCTGTTTGCCAAAAAACTTGACCAATAGTATTTCACGCGACCAATAGTATTTCAGGCTGCCTCAACCATCAGGCAGCCTGAAAACCCTTTGAACAACCTTGCTCAAAATTTAAGCAACGCCAAATCTTCCCGCCCAATCAACACGCTATATCACTTATCCACACATTATCCCTGTGGAAAAACACAAACCCTGTGGGCGATTGCGGCGTATCCACCAAACCATCCTGCCCATCATTAGGCAGCCTGAAAATGGAACGTCGGCGGCTCGCCGACATCTTGCCAATCCATAAAGCCCCGTTAAACACACCATTTGGCAACGAGCCGTCGCCGCTCCACTTGGTTTTCAGGCTGCCTCACCCCAACAAAATCCCATCCCCATGATTCCATCCAGCTTTATCGACGACCTGCTCGCCAAAACCGACATCGTAGACATCATCGACCACTACGTCCCGCTCAAAAAAAGCGGCGCAAACTACATGGCGTGCTGCCCGTTTCACAAAGAAAAATCCCCCAGCTTCTCCGTCAGCCCCAGCAAACAGTTTTACCACTGCTTCGGCTGCGGCGCACACGGCTCCGCCATCGGCTTCATCATGGAACACCAAGGGCTCACCTTCCCCGAAGCTGTGCAACAGCTTGCCGACCGCGTAGGCATGAGCGTGCCACACGACAGCAACACGCAGCCTGAAAACGCCGCCGAACGCGCCGCACGCAAACAGCAGCAGCAAACGCTGGAAACCGCCGTGCAAGCCGCCGCCACCTTTTACGCGCAACAGCTGCCGCTTTCCGCCGCCGCCCAAGCCTATGCCACAGGGCGCGGTCTGTCGCCCGAAATCATCGCCCGCTACGGCATCGGCTACGCCCCCGACGGCTGGACACCGCTCGCTCAAGTGTTCCAGCCCTATCCCAACGGCGAACTCATCGCCAGCGGCATGGTCATCGACCAAGACGGCAAGCAATACGACCGCTTCCGCCACCGCCTGATGTTCCCCATCCGCAACATTTCAGGCAGCATCATCGGCTTTGGCGGGCGCGTATTAGATGACAGCAAACCCAAGTACCTCAATTCCCCCGACACCCCCCTGTTTGACAAAGGCAAAAACCTATACGGGCTATACGAAGCCCGCCAAGCCATCAAAGACGCAGGGCGCATCCTCGTGGTGGAAGGCTACATGGACACCGTTGCCCTCGCCCAATACGGCATCGGATACGCCGTCGCCGCACTCGGCACCGCCACCACCGCCGAACACATCAAAATCCTGTTTCGCCAAACCGACAACATCTATTTCTGCTTTGACGGCGACGCAGCAGGGCAAAAAGCCGCATGGCGCGCGCTAGAAAACGCCCTGCCCCAGCTCAAAGACGGCAAAAGCCTACATTTTCTCTTCCTGCCCGCCGAACACGACCCCGACAGCTTCGTGCGCCAATTTGGCAAAGAACGCTTTGAAGAAGCACTGTTGCACCAAAGCCGCCCCCTGTCTCAATACTTTTGGGACGCGCTCACCGCTGGTTTGGACCTCACCAGCCAAGAAGGCAAAGCCGAGCTGGTCAAACGCGCCGCCCCTCATCTCGCCCAAATCACCCAAGCCCCCACCCTAGCCTACCTGCTCAAACAAAATCTCAGCGAGCAAACAGGCATAGACCCCACCAATCTCGCCTATCTGATGGGGCAAGCCGCCCCGCAACGCCATGTTGCCGCCAAACGCTACACCCTCCCGCGCGAAAGTTTCAGGCAGCCTGAAACCACCACCCTCGTGCAACGCCAAATCCGCACCCTACTGCTCAACCCCCAATGGGCGGAACACGTCGCCATCCCCGACTACCTGCCCGCAGGGGGCGACATCGCCTGCCTGCTCGCCCTCGCCCACAGCTACCGCAGCCACCCCAGCATGACCGCCGCCCAAGCCATAGAACACTTCCGCGCCACCCCCTTTGCCACCACCATAGACCACATCTTCCGCCACGCCCTACAAAACCAAGAAGACCTCACCGACAGCAGCCCCGAAAAACAACAAGAGTTTCAAGACGGCATCGCCAAACTCATCACCGAGCTCAAAAACCACCAAATCAGCCAACTCAAACACCGCCTCACCCAGCCCGACATCAGCCCAGACGAACGCAAACGCCTCTCCCTGTTGATTGTGCAACTGCTGGCAATCAAGTAGGCAGAGCGATTGAGGCAGCCTGAAAACGCTAAATTGTGTTTTCAGGCTGCCTTAGGCGTAGGGTGTGTACCGCAGGTACGCACGCAGTTGAAACGCAACAAACAGCGTGCGCAGCCAAGCTGCACACCCTACAACGGATGGCAAACAACCCCATCACAAATAATGGTTTTCAGGCTGCCTCTGCTGTTTCCCCAAAGGCAGCCTGAAACGAAGTTCAGCGAAGCTAAACCCAAAAAAAGACCGAGCAAACTCACTCGCTCGGTCTTTCTCAATTCCCAAAAACTCAACGGTTTTGCGCTTTCTCTTTATATTGCAGCAACGCGCGGTCTAATTTATCCGCCATATTGTCAATCGCCGCATACATATTGTCGCCGTTTTCCGATGCCTCCACATGAAAATCCTTACCGGCCAAATGCACTTGCGCGGCGGCTTTGCTTTGCACTTTCTCCACAGAAAGCGTAATCGTTGCCGAAATCATGCCGTCGGTGTGGCGGGCGATGCGTTCTAATTTCTCGGTTACGCGCGCTTTGATGGCTTCGGTAACATCAAAATTGAGACCAGTGATTTTCAGATTCATAATGCAACTCCTTATCCAGAGTGGTTAGAAAAGGCAGCCTGAAAACGCCGCTGGGGCGTTGCCAAGCGCAAAAGAAACTCAATTATTCTCGGCGTTGTTGCACGGTGGGGATGCCCAGTTGTTCACGGTATTTGGCAACCGTGCGCCGCGCGATGTTGATGCCTTGCTGTTGCAGCAAGCGATGCAGTGAGCAATCGCTGTGGGGCTTCGTTTTGTCTTCATGTTCAACGATTTGCGCAATCACGGATTTGATGGCGTTGGCGCTGATGGCGTTGCCTGTTTCGCTGTCGTTGATGGCTGCATTTTGGCTGAAAAAATAGCGCAGCGCAAATAATCCTTGCGGGCAAGCCAGATACTTGTTGCTCACGGCGCGGGAGATGGTGGATTCGGCGAGTTCAAGATGCTTGGCGCAGTCTTTAAGCAGCATGGGCACTAAGCCTATCTCGCCAAAATAGAAGAAGTCTTGTTGATGGGCAAGGATGTATTCGGCAACGCGCAAGATGGTGCTTTTGCGCTGTTGCAGCATATCTATTTTTTGTTTTGCGCCGTTGATTTTTTCGCGCCAAATCGGGTCTAGGTTGCTTTCTTCTTGTAGGGCTTCGATGATTTCGGTGTTGATTTTGATTTGCGGCAGCGATTCTTCGTTGCTGATGGCATACCACTCGCCCTTGTCGTTCTTTTGCACGAACACATCGGGGCGAACGTATTGGGTGGGTTCTTCGCTGGCAAAGCCGTAAGAGGGATAGGGACGCAGGTTGGTGATGATTTCCAGCGCGTCGCGCAACACGGTTTCGCTGTATTCGGGCA
Organism: Kingella oralis; assembly: GCF_014054985.1. Lineage (NCBI taxonomy): Bacteria > Pseudomonadati > Pseudomonadota > Betaproteobacteria > Neisseriales > Neisseriaceae > Kingella > Kingella oralis. The sequence continues at coordinate 631,236 of NZ_CP059569.1, read as the reverse complement.
GCAATTTGCTGAATCGGTTGAGATTTTTGGGCGTGTTTTGGGTGATTTGGTCTAGATGGCGGGTGATGATTTGCGCGGCGCAACGGCGTGCTTCGGATAGCGGCAGGCGGTCAAGCTGATAGAGCAGCGATTGGGTTAAATCGGGGGTGGCGATGCCTGCGGGGTCAAACGCGCGCAGGTGTTCCAGCGCGATTTCCATGTCGTCTTCTTCCAGCATCCATTCCAGCGGGGTGTGTTCTATGATTTCTTCTATGGATTCGGTGAGATAGCCTTTGTCGTCCAAAAAATCAATCAGAATATGCACGCGGGCGGCTTCGGATGGGGTGAGCGGGTGTTCGGCAACTTGTTTATGCAGATAGGCGTTGAGCGTTTCTTCTTGGGCGAGGTTTTCCCACGCGCTGCTGTCGTCGTCATCCAAGCTCACGCCGCGTTTGGCGATGTCTGCGGTGGTTTGGGGCGGCTCGTAGGTTTTTTCAGGCTGCTCTACGCGGTCAAGCAAAGGGTTGTCCGCCAGCCAGTCTTCCACTTCGCGCTCGATTTCAATACCCGACATTTGCAAAACGCGCAGCGATTGCTGCATGTTTTGGCTAAGCTGCTGGGTTTGCCTGAGTTTGAGTTGGATGTTGGTGCTGCTCATAGCGGTTGTTATGGTTGTCAGTAATCAAAATTTTCGCCTAGGTAAACGGCGCGGACTTGTTCGTTGTTCACCAGCTCTTCGGGTTTGCCGGTGGCAAGCACGGTGCCGTCGCTGATGATGTAGGCGCGGTCGCAGATGCGCAGGGTTTCGCGCACGTTGTGGTCGGTAATCAGCACGCCGATGCCGCGCTCTTTGAGAAATTCGATGATTTTTTGGATGTCTATCACGGCGATGGGGTCCACGCCGGCAAACGGTTCGTCCAGCAGGATAAAGCGCGGCTGCATGGCGAGCACGCGGGCGATTTCTACGCGGCGGCGTTCCCCGCCCGATAGCGCGGGCGCGGGGCTGTGGCGCAGGCGTTCAATGTTTAAATCGGCGAGTAGTTTGTTGAGCTGGGTTTCAATTTGGTGTTTATCGCGCAGGCGGATTTCTAGGATGGCGCGGATGTTTTGTTCCACCGTCATCTTGCGGAAGATGGAGGCTTCTTGCGGCAGATAGCCGATGCCTGCTTGGGCGCGTTGGTGGATGGGGCTGTGGCGCAGTTCTTCGCCGTTGAGCGTGATGCTGCCTGCATCGGCGGCAATCAGCCCGACTATCATGTAGAAGCTGGTGGTTTTGCCTGCGCCGTTGGGCCCGAGCAAGCCGATGACTTCGCCGCTTTGGATGTCTAGTGAGAAGTTTTTTACCACTTGGCGTTTTTTGAAGGCTTTTTGCAAGCCTGATACATGGAGATGGGCGGTTTTTTGGGGCATGACTTTGGCTCGGTGTGGGTTTTAGGCTGCCTTTGGGGGATGCGATGGCTGAGGCAGCCTGAAAAGAGTGTGGGACAAATAAAGAAACGATGTAGGGTGTGCGGTATCACTCACGCACCATTAAATGCAACCTTGCTAAACGGTGCGCATCCTACTGGTTAAGGCAGCCTGAAAACCGATTTGGCAAGGCTATTTTCGTTTCGCACCAACGCGCTGAATTCGTTTTCAGGCTGCCTATGCTTAGAACCTGTATTCACTATTCGCATAGGCATCTTTTATGCCCTAAAAACGCGGCTACTGCGTTAAAAATGCTCGCAAGGTGTCCAACCTTGCTGCGCTTTTTGCCTTGTATCCACGCTTTTATGTCATCAAATCTATCTATGGAAATAGTGAATATAGGTTCTTATTTTTTATCCGTTTTGGCGGTGGAGGGCTGGATAACAATATGCACGCGCGGGTTGTTTTTGCTGCCTGTGGCGTTGCCGCCCAGCACGGTATACACCTCGGTTTGCGTGTTGTAGCTGATGGCGTTGCCGGTGGCAACATCGCCGCCACGGCGCACTTTGGCGTTGCCCACCAGTTTCACGGTGTGGTTGGCGGAGGCGTATTCGGCTCTATCGCCCCAGCCTTCGGCGATGCCTTTGTTGTTGTCTAGCTCTTGGCGGAAGTAAACGGGGCTGCCTTGGGCATTCATGGTTTGGTTGCCGTTTTGGTCTTGCACCACGCGCACGGTGTTGGCGCGCATATTGAGCGTGCCTTGCGTGATGATGACGTTGCCGGTGAACACGGTTACTTGGTTTTTTTGGTCCAACGAGCCTTGGTCGGCATCAATGGAGATGGGCTGCTGGCGGTCGCTTTCTAGGGCATGGGCGTTCAGGCTGCCTAGGGCAAGCGCGGCGGCAAGGAGTGTAGTTTTAAGGGCGTTTGAGGTCATAGATTTGTGCTTTCACTTTGGATTTTAGGTTGAGCAAGCCGTTTTTGTTGTCGTAGGTTAAGCCTGTTGCCGTGCCGTGGGAGCGTCCGTATTCGTATTGCACGGGGGCATCGGTTTCGGCGATTTCGGTTTGGGTGTCCACATTCAAATAATCGGTTACGACTTTGCCTGCGGGGCGTTCGGCATCGGGGGTTTTGGTGAGCACCACGTTTTGTTCAAAAAAGACTTTTTTGCTTTCTATTTCGTAGCGCGCGGTTTGGCTGGACACGGTGTATTGCTCGTTGTTTTCGCGGTAGGTTTTGAGCGTGGGTTGTTGGAAATAAACGTTTTTTTGGTCGGGCAACTGCCATGCCAGCGGGGCGGTTAGGTCTTGATTCAGGCTGCCTGAAATGTCGTAGCGCTTGCCGTGGATTTGCGTCATGGTGTATTGCGGCTTGGCGGGGTCCAGCTTCACGGCTTCAATCACCACTTCGCTCACGCGCCCGAGCCACGCGGTTAAGCCGCCCAAAATCAGGGCAAGCGCAAGGGGAAAGACAAGGCTGCGAAATCGGTTCATTTGGTGTACTCGGCGAGCGCATCGCTCAATGTGTTTTGGGCGTGCATAATCAGGTCGGTTACTTCGCGCACCGCGCCGAAACCACCGCTTTTCCGGGTGGTGTAGAGCGCGTGTTCTTTCACATAGCTGTGGGCGTTGGCAACGGCGAACGGGAAGCCGCAGCGGGTCATCACGGGCAGGTCAATCACGTCGTCGCCCACAAAGGCGCATTGTTGCGCGGCGATTTGGGTTTGGGCGCAGAGTTGTGCGAAGGCTTGCTGTTTGTTTTCCACGCCGTGCAGATAGTGGTTGATACCGAGCTGGGCAGCGCGGTGGGCGACGGCGGGGTCGTTGCGGGCGGTGATGATGGCGGTTTGCACGCCTGTTTGGTGCAACATTTTGATGCCGTGCCCGTCTAGCGTGTTGAATGCTTTGATGATTTCGCCGTTGCCGCCGATGAAGAGTTGCGCGCTGGTGAGCACGCCGTCCACGTCTAAGATAAGGAGTTTGATGTCGCGCAGGCGTTGTTGGCGTTCGGGAGAAAGGGGGGTAAACATGGTTTGAGGCAGCCTGAAAATGATATTTTGGACATTCTAACAGATTGGGGCGGGAATAAGCATTTTTTGTGCCAAACGTTGATGGGGGATGGTAAAGTTTTCAAGGGGGTCTTGGACAATGAGCCGTCGCTACGCCATTAAGGCAGCCTGAAAATGGGTTAGTGCATTATGGTTGGCTTTTGGGTGTGGTTTTAACCATGCGTCTCATGCCGACGGGGCACTTACTTTTCTTTGCTTCGCCAAAGAAAAGTAAGTAAAAGAAAGGCGACCCCGACGTGCAGGTTCGCTGCGCGAACTACCCTCACTCTGCATCCTTTTTTCGGCGCGTGCGAACTAGTCGCACTTCGTGCGCCGTCGAACAAGCGCACGCTTTTTCCCGAAAAAAGGATGCTGCGTTCGGCTGGACGTAGGGGAGAGTGGCAGCAGCATTAAACATTTGTGAAGCGTTAGGCAGCCTGAAATTCAATTCATCCAGTAAAAAACCGAGTGGCAGAACATCAAGCAATTTTGTGTTTTCAGTAAAACAGTATGCGCAACGAAGCTGCACACCCTACGGCTATTTCTCAAAGGCAGCCTGAAAATATGCAAACCGCAGCGTTACGCAATCTCCATCGGCGCAAACGATTTCACCACATCGTCCACGGCTTTCACGCGCGCGAGGAAGTCTTCCAGCTGGGCGAGCGGCAAGGCGGATGCACCGTCGCACTTGGCTTGGCTGGGATTGGCGTGGCTTTCTAAAAATAAGCCTGCTAAGCCTGTTGCCATGCCGGCCAGCGCAAGGTCTAGCACTTGGCTGCGCCGTCCGCCTGATGCGGCTGCGCCGCTTTCGCGCTGTTGCAGCGAGTGGGTTACGTCAAAAATAATGGGCAGGTTGCCACAGGTTTTTTTCATCACGCCAAAGCCGAGCATATCCACCACCAGATTGTCGTAGCCGAACTGCGCGCCGCGCTCGCATAGGATGACTTTATCGTTGCCGGCTTCGTGGAATTTTTCCACGATGTTTTTCATTTGGCTGGGGCTGAGAAATTGGGGTTTTTTGACGTTGATGACGCGATCTGTTTTTGCCATGGCGGTTACCAAATCGGTTTGGCGGGCGAGGAAGGCGGGCAGTTGCAGGATGTCGCACACTTCGGCAACGGGGGCGCATTGGTGCGGCTCGTGCACATCGGTAATGATGGGGCAGCCAAATTCTTGTTTGACTTTGGCGAAGATGCGCAAGCCTTCGTCTAGCCCCACGCCTCGATAGGAGTGGATGGACGAGCGGTTGGCTTTGTCAAACGATGCTTTGAAGATGAAGGGGATGCCGAGTTTTTGCGTTACTTGGATGTAGTGTTCGGCGGCGTGCAGCGTGCTGGTTAGGTCTTCTAGCACGTTGATGCCGCCAAAGAGTACAAATGGGGCTTGGTTGTTTAGGGTGATGTTGTGGTGGGAAAGCATGGGGTGTCCTTTGGGTTGGGTTTTGCGCTTGAAGCCGTTTTCAGGCTGCTTAATCGCTGTATGTGCCGGTTACGCTGGCTGTGGCGAGGATGTGCCCTTGCATGGCGTAGTGCAGGTCGTTGTAGCGGAAGCCTTGCGGCAGGTTGAGCTGGGTGTCCAGCGCGTACACGGTTAAGTCATAGCGGTGCGGGCAGTTGGGCGGTGTCATGCCGCCGTATGCGCTGGCTTCGGCGATACTGAGTTCGCCCAACACGCTTGCCCACGAGTTTGCGCCTTGGGTGTAGCCTTGCGCGGCGATGCTGTCGTTTTCAGGCACGCTGGTGGCGGTTAAATCGGCGATGAGCCAATGTATCCACACAAAGCCTACGGCAGTAACCGCGTCTTTGTCGTCCAGCACCACGGCATAGGATTGCGTGCCTGCGGGCGCGCCGCTGATGCTAAATGGGATGGAGCGGCTGGGCATGCCGTTGGGGCTGAAATCGCTGCCGCGTTTGCCAAAGCGGTCGTGGAATACGCCGTTTTCTATGGCGGTGGTGTGAACTTGCATGGTGGGTCTCCTTATGATGATTAGGCTGGACTGAATCGGTTTTCAGGCTGCCTTAAGGGAAATCATAGGCAGCCTGAAAACAGGAAAACGCGTTTCAGGCGGCCCTTGGCGGGGCAAGTTTAGCCGCGAATTTTCGCCAGCGTTTTGGTGGTGGACGTTTGATGCAAAAACGGAATGCTGTGTACGCTGCCGCCGCGCGCCAAAGTTTCCGCCGCGCCGACGATGTTTTCAGGCTGCCAATCGCCGCCTTTCACCAACACATCGGGCTGAACCAGCGCAATCAAATCGGCAGGCGTATCGCTGTCAAACCACGTTACCAAATCCACGCTGGCGAGCGCCGCCGCCACCGCCGCGCGGTTTGCCAGCGAATTGATGGGGCGGTCATCGCCCTTGCCCTGCCGTTTCACCGACGCATCGGTGTTCAACGCCAGCACCATGCTCGCCCCCAACGCGCGGGCTTGGGCAAGGTAAGTAACGTGTCCGCGATGCAGGATGTCAAAGCAGCCGTTAGTAAACACCAGCGGGCGCGGCAACTGCGCCAGCGCGGCGGATAATTGCTCGGGCGCGACGATTTTTTGTTCAAATTGGGGCGGGGCGTAAGCAGTCATGATGGCTCCTGATGAGGGGATGAAAAATAAAAGGCGTATTTTAGCGGCAGAACGGGGGTTTAGGCAGCCTGAAAGTTGGCTGCGCATTCAATCCGCAATCTTTGCGAAGCCCGTAAGCATTGGGGCAACTGTTGCTCTATATCGCGTTTCAGGCTGCCTTTCCGCCGCCACAAAACAAAAACCGCGCTACCCAAGCAACGCGGTTTTGTTCCGACTATTTAGCGGTTTCCACCTGAACCATTTCCACCGCAAGCACCGCGGTTTCCACGCGCGGCACATCGCTGCGGCGCAAACGGGGTTCGGGCGCGGGTTGCCCGCGTTCGGCTTCGGCTGCCAGCGCGGCGGCATCGGTTTCCACAAACTGCAAACCCGATGCGGCAACGATTTCGGCAAGGTTGAACGACGAAGCAGACCGGGCGGCAGCCACTTGTGCGGGCGAAACGGTTTCGGTTTCCGCCGCAACCGCTTGCGTTGCGCTTAGCTGCGTTTCATCCGCCGTATCCGCCGTTTTCAGGCTGCCCGATTCGGCTGCGCTGGAAACAGCATCCGCTGCCTCAACCGCTTGCGGCGCGGCGGCATCCGTTTCTGCCCCCGCTTCACCGCGTTCGGTTTTCAGGCTGCCGTGCAACACGGTGATTTGCGCCTGTTCCACATAAGCACTCGCTCGGGCAACCACGGCATCTTCTGTTGCCGCCATGCTTTCCGCCGCCATTTCGGCACTTTCGGTTTTCAGGCTGCCCACTTCGTCATCCGCAGCCAAACGGCTGGGCGGCACTTTGCCCGCTTCAATCGCCAACACATGCGCCACGGCTGCGCGCACGCGCTGGGCAATCGCGGCTACCGAATCAGGCGCAGGCGCAACGGTTACGCGCACGGCATCGCCTTGTTTTTGCGGACGGCGGCGGCGTTTGTTTCCACCCGCGTTGTCAGGGCTTTCGCTGCGTCCATCATCGCCCAAGCGCACCACCACAGGTTTTTGCTTGCGGTTACGGCTGGATTTTTTGCCGCTCTCTTTTTCAGGCTGCCCTTGTGCTTCGGCAACTTGGGCAACGTTGGCAACGCTGTTGTCTGCCGCTGCATCCGCCGCTTGGTTGGCGTTTGCTTGATTGCGGTTACGACTGCGCTGCTCGCCTTTGTTGCGGCTGTTGCGCGGTTCTTTTTCCGCTTTGGCGGTCGCGTTTTCAGGCTGCATCAAGGCTTTGGCTTCGGCGTTTTCCTCATTGGCAGCGGTGTTGGCATTGCGTCCACGCGAATTTTTGCGCTCGCCGTTGTTGCCATTGCTGCTGTTGCCATTGTTATTGGCATTGCCGTTGGCGGATTTTTCTTCGCTGCTTTCGCGGCGTTTATTGCGGCGGTTGCTGCGTTTATTGCTTGTACCGCCGCTGCGTTCGTTGCGGCTAGATGATTTTTTCGCGGGCGCGGCAGGTTCGCCTGCATCGCCGCCAAACAGTTTTTTCAGCCAGCCTTTAAAGCTCTCCCACCAAGATTGGCTGCTGCTTGCCACCACAGGCGGCGGCGAAGCGTGATGCACGCCTTTCACTGCGGGCTCGGGGTGCATGGCTTTTTCGCCTTTTTTGTTGGCAAAGGGCACGGTTTCGCTGCTTTCAGGCTGCGTTACGCGCTTGTAGCTGGGCGCGGCGTTGTCGTCCAAATCGTCCACGCGAATGCGCGAAATTTCGTAGTGCGGGTTTTCCAAATGCGGATTGGGAATCAGGAACACCGACACGTCCAGCCGCTCTTCCATGCCAAACAATTCGGCGCGTTTTTCGTTGAGCAAGAAAGTCGCCACATCAACAGGCACTTGTGCGTGCACTTCGCCCGTGTTTTCTTTCATCGCCGCGTCTTGAATCAGGCGCAAAACGTGCAGCGCGGTGGATTCGATGCTGCGAATCACGCCTGTGCCTGCGCAGCGTGGGCAAGCGATGTGGCTGGATTCTGCCAGCGCGGGCTGCAAGCGTTGGCGCGACAATTCCAGCAAGCCAAATTTGGACAATTTGCCCATTTGCACGCGCGCGCGGTCGCGTTTGAGCGCGTCTTTCAGCGTGTTTTCCACTTCGCGCTGGTGCTTGGCGTCTTCCATGTCAATGAAGTCAATCACCACCAAGCCGCCCAAGTCGCGCAGGCGCATTTGGCGGGCGACTTCTTCCGCCGCTTCCATGTTGGTGCGAAATGCGGTTTCTTCGATGTCTGCGCCGCGTGTGGAGCGGGCGGAGTTCACGTCCACCGACACCAAGGCTTCGGTGTGGTCAATCACAATCGCGCCGCCGCTGGGCAGCGTTACTTCGCGCGAGAACACGGTTTCAATTTGCTGCTCAATTTGCAAACGCGAAAAGAGCGGAATATGGTCGTCATACAGTTTCAGCCTGCCTAAATTATTGGGCATCACATAGCTCATAAATTCAGACACTTGCTCGTAAACTTCTGGGTTGTCCACCAGAATTTCGCCGATGTCGGGGCGGAAATAATCGCGGATGGCGCGAATCACCAACGAACTTTCCATAAACAGCAAATAAGGCTCGGGATGAGCAGCCGCGGCTTCTTCAATGGCACGCCAAAGTTGCAATAAATAGTTGAAATCCCAAGCCAATTCTTCGGATGTGCGCCCGATGCCTGCGGTGCGGGCAATCAGGCTCATGCCGTGTGGCACATCCAATTGCGCCATCGCTTCTTTCAACTCAGCGCGGTCTTCGCCTTCAATGCGGCGCGATACGCCACCGCCGCGCGGGTTGTTGGGCATCAACACCAAATAACGCCCTGCTAGGCTGATGTAGGTGGTCAGTGCCGCGCCTTTGTTGCCGCGCTCGTCTTTTTCCACTTGCACAATCACCTGCATGCCTTCTTTGAGCACGTCTTGGATGCGAACTTTGCCGCCTTCGTAGTCTTGAAAATAGGCGCGGGAGACTTCTTTAAACGGCAAAAAGCCGTGTCTGTCCATGCCGTAATCCACAAAGCAGGCTTCCAGCGATGGCTCAATGCGGGTGATGGTGCCTGTGTAAATATTGCCTTTACGTTGCTCTTTGCCGAGCGTTTCAATGTCTAGGTCAATCAGGGTTTGACCGTCCACAATCGCCACGCGCAATTCTTCTGCTTGGCGGGCGTTAAATAGCATTCTTTTCATTTGTTTTTAGTACCTTATAGATGGCGGCACTTTGAGATAATCAGTTTTGAACCGCCCTGCCGCGTGCTGCCGTAAGCAAAACGATACGGTGCGGCGTGTGGGCGTGAAGAGCGATATTAAAGAACTGTGATGGCGGCGCGGTTGAAATCGCTATTGGATTTTCAGGCTGCCTTTGGAAAGATTTGCTGCATATTTCATTCGCAAAACGAAATTCATGTTTTTTGAATGATGGGATTGATGTTGCAACAAATGGAAAATGGGTTAGCCGTCGTCTTCGGGCTGATTTAGGGCTCAACTTGATTATGTTTTTATTGGTTAGGCTGTTTGCCAATAAAGTGGAACGTCAAAGTGCGTTATTTTGTAAAATGGATGGCTACGGCTTTTTTATGCAATAAATTCATTTTCAGGCTGCCGATGTATTGGTTTCATTCATCATTATTTCAAAGCCGTGTGCGCTGAAAATGGCGTTTTAGGCAGCCTGAAACCGCCCAAAACAAGTTTCGGATTATAGAGAAAATGGCATCGTTTAGCAAAGAAATAGTCAATCATATCAGCGTGGCAGAACACGAAGCGGGGCAACGTCTTGATAACTATTTGATTAAAATTTTAAAAGGCGTTCCCAAAAGCCATATCCACCGCATTATTCGCGGCGGCGAGGTGCGCGTGAACAAGGGGCGCGCCAAGCCTGATTATCGCGTGGCGGCGGGCGATTGCGTGCGCATTCCGCCGATTCGTGTGGCAGAAAAAAACGTTTCAGACAGCCTGAAAACCGTGCCGCCGCGGGAATTTGAAATTATTTTTGAAGACGATGCGCTGTTGGTCATCAATAAACCCAGCGGCATTGCGGTGCATGGCGGCAGCGGCGTGAGCTTTGGTGTGATTGAGCAGCTGCGCCAAGCGCGCCCCGAGGCAAACTATTTGGAGCTGGTGCATCGGCTGGACAAGGACACCAGCGGTTTGCTGATGATTGCGAAAAAGCGCAGTGCATTGGTGAAGCTGCATGAGATGCTGCGCAACGACCACCCAAAGAAGATTTATCTGGCGCTGGGCGTGGGCGCGTGGCAGCCTGAAAACCGCCATGTGCGGCTGCCGCTGGTGAAATACACGGGCGCGGCGGGCGAAAAGATGGTGCGCGTGGGCGATGAGGGGCAGTCGGCGCACACGATTTTTCGCGTGCTAGACACGTTTTCAGGCTGCCTCACGCATTCGGTGGGCATTTCAGCGTTGAGCCTTGTGGAGGCGACGCTGAAAACGGGGCGCACGCATCAAATTCGCGTGCATATGCAGGCGAGTGGCTGCCCGATTGCGGGCGATGAACGCTATGGCGATTATCAGGCGAACAGGCGTTTGCAAAAGCTGGGCTTGAAGCGGATGTTTTTGCACGCGCATCGGCTGGTGTTGGCGCATCCGTTGTCGGGCGAAACGTTGGATTTAGTGGCGGGGTTGCCTGAGGAGTTGGAGCGGGTGTTGGGGCGGTTGGCGGCGGGGGGAGAGGCAGCCTGAAAACGGGAACATTGGTTTTCAGGCTGCCTTTGAGGACAAATGGCATAGAAATTGCTGGAAAATATGACCTGTTGCGCTTGATAGCAGGCGCATTTTGCAAACTAAGAGCGGTAATACCGCCTGATTTTTGTAAGGTGATTAATATGGAACCTACTTCTAAAAACACTCAATTTCAACAAGCTATGGCTGCTCACTACAAAGGTGATTATGCCCAAGCTTTTAAACTGCTTAAGCCAGTTGCAGAACAAGGCGAAGCCATAGCGCAATATTATTTAGGTTTAATGTATCGAGATGGTCAGGGCACAACAAAAAGTTATACACAAGCAATGATATGGTTTCAAAAAGCTGCTGACCAAAATTATGCAGAAGCTCAATATGACTTGGGTAATATGTATTTTACTGGGCGTGGTGTAAATCAGGATACTGAACAAGCATTTGAATGGTATCAAAAAGCCGCGAATCAAGGACTTGCCCATGCTCAATACACTTTAGGTTTTATGTATAGCAAAGGTAATGGTGTGAATCAGGATGATAAACAAGCATTTGAATGGTATCAAAAAGCTGCCAATCAAGGACTTGCTATAGCACAAAACAATTTAGGTTGGATGTACCATCAGGGACGCGGCGTAGAACAAGATTTCCAGCAAGCCAAAATATGCTATCAAAAAGTGCTAGCACAGCCTGATACACCAGAAAATCCCAATATTGCCAATATCAAAGCACTGGCTCGTGAAAATTTACAAGAATTAGAACGCATGGGCATTCGCTAATCCTCCCAATCCAACAGGCAGCCTGAAACCCCAAAAAACGGTTTTCAGGCTGCCTTATATATAACCGCCTACAACGCCACCCCCATTTCCCACTATAATTCGCCCTTTTATTTTCAGGCTGCCTCACGCCTCCAATCAACAAGGATTTTCCATGATACCCCTTTCTCCGCCACCCGAAATCGTCGCCCGCATCAATGCAAGCGCAGAAACACCCCTTGCGCCCAACGCGCAGTTTTACCTCACCCAAAACGGCTACTGGATTGCCTGGCAGCCTGAAACCGCCGCCGTGTTGCCACCCGATTTGCCCGCGGGCGAGCCTTGCGACTGGGTGGAGGGCGCGGAAAGTTTGGCGGAATTAGTGAGCCTGATTGAAAGCGGCGATTATGAAGCCTTGCTTGCCGAGGATGCCGACAACGCCAATAAACACGCGCAAGAAGGCGGCTGCGCTTGCGGATGCGCGCATGGTTAAGGCAGCCTGAAAATGAAGATGAATTTATGGCTGTTGGCAAGGCAGGCGGGCGCTGCGGCGGTTTTGCGCTTTCGCCCCGCGCGGTTTTATGCGTATGGCTTGCCCGTGTTTGTGTTGGTGTGGGCGGCGGTGGGCATGGTGAACGCGGTGGCGTTGAAGCCGTTTTTGGGCGCGGGCGATGCCGCCATCGGCTTTGGCTTTTTAACGGCGGTTACGCGCTATTTGGTGCTGACGCGCGTGTTTTGGGAGCTGCTGCGTGCGCCTGATGGCGAGCGCGTGCCGTTTTGGGGCTATGTGTTGGCCACCGAAGCCTTGGCGATTCCCACGCTGTTCACCCTGCCCTATCCCGAAATGCGCCCGTGGGTGGGCTTGTGGAACACTTGGTGTTTTTGGGCGCAGTTTGCAGGCGCGGTGGCAATCAGCGGGCAGCGACCTTTGCGCGTAGCGGGGGCTTATGTGGTGTATTGGCTGGTTTCTTCGCTGCTGTTGTTTGTGTTTTTGTTGATGTTTGTGTCTAGCGGCTGGCTGGATGCAAATGAACTGAATGCCAACGTGGTTAAGATGTTGGAAGCAATGCAGCAGGCGCGGTAGTGAGGCAGCCTGAAAACGTTGCACAGCCTGATAACCAGCAATAATCAATTCCCCCGTTATTAACGTCGCGCATCAATGCCCAACCTACTTGCCTTCCGTCATTCCTACTTACTCGGGAATGATGGCATTTCTTGTATTTCAGGCTATCTCAGGCGTTTTGCAAAGGTTTCAGCCTAACAACAAACAGAAGTTCGCAAACTTCGGCAGGTTAAAAAAATAAACAATTTGTCCAAAAATAAAATGTCGTTTTCGCCATTTTTGATTTTTCACTTGAAATTAATGTCCAAAAAGTCTAAAATGCCTGCCGTTTCACCCATTCATCCATAGAAAGACACAAACCATGACCCCGCAAACCCTATACGACAAACTCTGGAACAGCCACGTTGTCCGCGAGGAAGAAGACGGCACGGTGCTGCTGTATATTGACCGCCATTTGGTACACGAAGTAACCAGCCCGCAAGCCTTTGAAGGCTTGAAGATGGCGGGGCGCAAGCTCTGGCGCATTGACAGCGTGGTTTCCACCGCCGACCACAACACGCCCACAGGCGATTGGGACAAGGGCATCCAAGACTCGATTTCCAAGCTGCAAGTGGACACTTTGGACAAAAACATCAAAGAATTTGGCGCGCTGGCGTATTTTCCGTTTATGGACAAAGGCCAAGGCATTGTGCACGTGATGGGGCCCGAGCAAGGCGCAACGCTACCTGGCATGACCGTGGTCTGCGGCGACTCGCACACCAGCACCCACGGCGCATTCGGCGCATTGGCGCACGGCATCGGCACGTCCGAAGTGGAACACACGATGGCAACGCAATGTATTACCGCCAAAAAGTCCAAATCCATGCTGATTGAAGTTTCAGGCAGCCTGAAAGCAGGCGTAACCGCCAAAGACGTGGCACTCTATATTATTGGACAAATTGGCACGGCGGGCGGCACGGGTTACGCCATCGAGTTTGGCGGCGAAGCCATCCGCAGCCTGAGCATGGAAGGGCGCATGACGCTGTGCAACATGGCGATTGAAGCGGGCGCGCGCAGCGGCATGGTGGCGGTGGACGACACCACGATTGATTATGTGAAAGACCGCCCTTTCGCCCCCAAAGGCGCGGATTGGGACAAAGCCGTTGCCTATTGGAAAACATTGGTATCAGACGAAGGCGCGGCTTTTGACAAGGTTTACCGTTTTCAGGCTGCCGATATTGAGCCGCAGGTAACATGGGGCACATCGCCCGAAATGGTGTTGGACGTGAGCGGCAAAGTACCCAACCCCGCCGACGAAGCCGACCCCGTGAAACGCAGCGGCATGGAGCGCGCGCTGGAATACATGGGCTTGGAAGCAGGCACACCGCTCACCGACATTCCTGTGGATATTGTGTTCATCGGCTCGTGCACCAACAGCCGCATTGAAGATTTGCGCGAAGCCGCTGCCATCGCCAAAGGGCGCAAAAAGGCGGATAACGTGCAGCGTGTGCTCATCGTGCCTGGTTCGGGCTTGGTGAAACGCCAAGCCGAAGCCGAAGGCTTGGACAAAATCTTTATCGACGCGGGCTTTGAATGGCGCGAACCAGGGTGCTCCATGTGTCTCGCCATGAACGCCGACCGCTTGCAGCCGCAACAACGCTGCGCATCCACATCCAACCGCAATTTTGAAGGGCGGCAGGGCAATGGCGGCAGAACCCACCTCGTCAGCCCAGCGATGGCGGCGGCAGCGGCGGTGGCCGGGCATTTTGTGGACGTGCGGGAGTTGTAATCTGTAAAAAGGAAGTGCAGGCTGCTTTGAAGTGCTTTTCGGCGTTTCAGGCAGCCTGAAATGTCAATTTCAACAAATTTCCAATAGAACGCCCCCGCCATGACCGACCTTGAAAACCTATACCACCATGCCATCCAACGCATCCGCCTGTACCCTTGCTGTTTTTCCGGCGCCAAGCGCGACTACCCCGTATTCGCACTCTACCCACCCGAATACCAATACTATTCCCATCAAATCGCCGACTGCGGCGGCTGGTATCGCGGTACGGAAATGCGGCTAATCAGCTTGGACGGATGCGGGAATTTCTATGGTCTCCATTGCAGCGGCGAAGTGCGCTTCTACAAGCACGCAGATAAAAGCAGCACCACGCTGGCCAAAAGCGAGAAAGAATTTTTAGCCGGCATTCGGGAAATAGAAAACCAAACGATTTCTATGCCGAATGGCCGATAAACCGCACGGGCAAACAAGGGTTTTAGGTAGCCTGAAAGCCAGGGTGTAGGCTGCTGCTTTTCTGTTGCCCACCTCATATCCACCCACCGCTTTCAGGTAGCCTCAGCCCATGCAGATACCCTTTTTCCGACAAATCCAAAATAGCTCGCGCATCCTGATTGCGGGCTGCGGCGGCGGTTACGACCTCGCTTCCGGCATTCCGCTGCATCTGTATTTGCAGAGTTTGGGCAAATATACCGTTTTAGCAAACCTTTCCTTCTCGCAATTGGCCGAAAGCGGCTGCGAAGCAGTGTTTCCAAACTGCTATCTGATTGACGAGAACGCCGCCAATCTGCCCTATTTTCCGGAAAAGCACATTGCAGAATGGCTGGCCGGTTCAGGCTGCCGTGCGCCCGTTTATGCGTTTGCAAAAACAGGCGTGCGGCCACTGCGGGATGCCTATCGCCATCTACGCGAAAAACATAGGCTGGACACGGTTATTCTTGCCGACGGCGGCACCGACAGCCTGATGTTTGGCGACGAATGGGCAACCGGCACCATTGTTGAGGACAGCCTGTCGGTTATCGCTGCCAATGCGGCAGGCTTTGAACACCGTTATTTGGCCGCCGTCGGCTTTGGCGTGGAACACGATTTAGACCATTACACGCTGTTGCAGAACATGGCGGAACTGACCCGCGCACAAGCTTTTCTCGGCGCGCAATCAATCACCGCGCAAATGCCCGAGGGTGCAGGTTTTCTGAGCCTGACCGAATACCTAAACCACCAAAGCAGCCACCGCAGCATCGTTACCAACGGTATTGCCGCCGCCATGCGCGGCAGTTTCGGCGACATCCATTTCAGCCTGCGCACCGAAGGCTGCGAACAGTTTGTCAATCCGCTTATGCCGCTTTATTGGTTTTTCAGGCTAGATAAATTGGCCGAACGGTTGCCGTTCAAAGAACAGGTTTCTGACAGCGAAACCATGCAGGAATATTACCGACTCTACCGCATCCACCGCGCGATACACGGCCGGCGGGCAGGGCGGCGCGATTTGCCGATATAAGCCTTCAGGTTTCAGGCAATCTGAAAACTATCTCAGGGAGCCAATATTAGACCTTTTGCGAAAGTATCCTGAAGATTTACAATTTCCAAATGAAATACGAAAACCTCATCCAAAGAAGCGACAGGGAATTCAAACGGCTCACAGGTGTAACGCCCGTCCTTTTTCATGAAATGCTGCAAGTCACCACAGAAGCAGAAAGCCGGAAGATCAAGTCGGGCAGGCCGCATACACTCGGTTTGGCAGACCAACTGCTGTTTACCCTAAGTTATCTGCGCCATTACCATACCCAACTCGAATTGGCCGCCATCTACGGTCTTTCTGAAAGTAATGTCTGCCGCACCATCCGTAAAACCGAGGACGCCCTCATCCGTTGCAAACGCTTTTCCCTGCCAAAACCCGGGCGATCAAACGGTCATCATTGACGTTATAGTCGATTAAAATTGCGACGTTATAGTCGATTAAAATTGCAATGATACGGCGTTTGCTCGCCTTGACGTACTACCTGTACGCCTTGCGGCTCGCCGCCTTGTCTCATTTTTATTTTAATCCACTATAGTCATTGCGGATAAGGGTTATCAAGGATTGGCTAAAACCGGATTACAGACCCCAAAAAAGAAATCCAAACATCATCCGCTGAACAAACAGGATAAAGAGGCGAACAGGCGGTTAGGCAAACTCAGAACTGTCATCGAGCACATCAATAGGAAGCTGAAAATATTCAAAATATTGTCTCTACCTTACCGCAACAGGCGGAAACGGTTCGGGTTAAGGGCAAATCTGATTGCAGGACTGGTTAATGCGATGGGATGAATATTTTCGCAAGAGGTCTATCCATGCAATACGAAGCCCCAAAGTTCAACGAAAAAGACAATCCCAACATCCCACACGACACGCACCACGGGCGAGAAATCCGCGCCATGCTGATTTATCTTGCCATCACCGTTGTGGTGATTTGGGCGCTGGTGGAAGTCGCCGTGCGCGCCATGCCCTATGTCATCAGCCTGCCGCGCGAAAAGCAATGGTTCAGCTTTGTGGGCAAAGAGCTCATCGCCGATAAACACACCCAGCAAGACCCCCAAATCACCGCCCTTGCCGCGCGGCTGGGCAAACACATGAATCTGCCCGATAACTTGGTAACCGTGTACATCAGCGAGCAAGAAATTCCCAACGCCTATGCCACATTTGGCGGCAATGTGGTGTTGTATCGCGGGCTGCTCAAAGAATTGCCCAGCGAAGAGAGCGTTGCCGCCGTGTTGGCACACGAAATGGCGCACATCAAACACCGCGATCCCCTGCGCGGTATGTCGCGTGGTTTAATGTATAGCGTGATTGCCGCCATGCTCGGCAGCGAAACGCAAATAGATGCCCTTGTGAGCATCGGCAGCCTGAAATACAGCCGCGATATGGAGCGCGCCGCCGACAACGCCGCCATAGAAGCCATCGCCAAGGAATATGGCAACGTGGGCGGTGCCAGCCAATTGTTTGCAACGCTGGAAGAAATTGAACAAAAAGACCACAAAAACCACAACATCGCATGGCTCAGCACCCATCCCGACACCCGCGAGCGGCAACACAATGTTCAACAGATAGCCAGCCAGCTCGGCTATCAAAACAGCCCCGCCAAATTGCCCAATATCTGGCAAAGCAAATCGCCCCAAACACCTTAATCCGCAGCATTCACTCTATTTGCAAGCTGCCCAAATTTAAAATTTCAGTTAAAATACAGACACATTTTGTTAATCTACACGTTTATCAGAATGGTCTCTCGTGTATTTATTTAACCCCACCTTTATAAGGAAAATAGCATGAAAAAAGCTCTACTCATCACTCTCGCCGCGCTCACCCTAGCCGCTTGCACCGACACGCGCAGCCATGTGAGCGAAAACTCAACCAACTGGGAAACCGTGAAATATCAAGTGGGCGCAGAAAAAGCCCCCGCGCAGTAAGCCAATTAGGCAGTCTGAAAACCATTTACCTGTTTTCAGGCTGCCTATTCCAACTCCCCCAAACCACACAGAGACACCACCATGAAATCATTCACCCAAATCACCGCCATCGTTGCCCCGCTTGACCGCAGCAACGTGGACACCGATGCCATCATCCCCAAACAATTTCTCAAATCCATCAAACGCAGCGGCTTTGGCGTAAACTGCTTTGACGAATGGCGCTACCTAGACCACGGCGAACCTGGCATGGACAACAGCCGCCGCCCGCTCAACCCCGAATTTTCGCTCAACCAACCGCGCTATCAAGGCGCGCAAATTCTGCTCACGCGCAAAAACTTCGGCTGCGGTTCCAGCCGCGAACACGCCCCTTGGGCATTGGATGATTACGGCTTTCGCGCCGTTATCGCCCCCAGCTTTGCCGACATATTTTTCAACAACTGCTACAAAAACGGCTTGCTGCCCATCGTATTGAGCGAAGAGCAAGTGGAACAACTGTTCCAAGAAACCTACGCCAACGAAGGCTATCGGCTCACCATAGACCTTGCCCAGCAAACCGTAACCACCCCCAGCGGCGCCGCCTTCCATTTTGACATCACCGAACACCGTAAACACTGCCTGCTCAATGGTTTAGACGAAATCGGCTTAACCCTGCAACACGCCGATGAAATCAAACACTTTGAACAACAACGCCAAGCCAGCCAACCTTGGCTGTTCCACAACACATAAACCCATTTTCAGGCTGCCTCATCACACAAAGGCAGCCTGAAAACCTTTACACCATCCCACCCGAAAGCCCACCATGCCCATCGCCCTTGCCAAACAACTGCTCTCCCAACCCAGCATCACGCCCAACGACCACGGCTGCCAAGACATCATCGCCACACGGCTTGTCGCGCTCGGTTTCAAAATAGAATGGCACAACCACGGCAACACCAAAAATCTCTATGCCCGCATCGGCAGCCAATCCCCCGTGTTGTGCTTTGCGGGGCACACCGATGTCGTCCCCACAGGCGACACCGCCCAATGGACATTCCCCCCCTTTGAGCCAACCGAACACAACGGCAAACTCTACGCCCGCGGCGCAGCCGACATGAAAACCGCCATCGCCTGCTTTGTCGTAGCCGCCGAACGCTACCTCACCGCCCATCCCCAGTTTTCAGGCAGCCTCGCCCTGCTGATTACCTCCGACGAAGAAGGCGACGGCAAAGACGGCACCACCCGCGTGGTAGAAACCCTACGCGCACGCGGCGAAACCTTTGACTACTGCATCGTGGGCGAACCCACCGCGCAACACCAACTGGGCGATATGCTCAAAAACGGACGGCGCGGCAGCCTTTCAGGCAGCCTGAAAATCCACGGCAAGCAAGGACACATCGCCTATCCCCATCTCGCCGAAAACCCCATCCACCGCGCCGCCCCCGCGCTCGCCGAACTCATCAACACCCAATGGGACAACGGCAACGCCTACTTCCCCGCCACCAGCTTCCAAATCTCCAACATCCACAGCGGCACAGGCGCAACCAACGTTATCCCCGCCGACATCGCCGTGCAATTCAACTTCCGCTTCTCCACCGAGCAAACCGAAGGCAGCCTGAAAAGCCAAGTCCACCAAATCCTAGACGCGCACCAGCTGCGCTACGACCTAGACTGGCAACTATCAGGCAACCCCTTCCTAACCAAAGCAGGCACGCTCACCCAAATCGCCCAACGCGCCTGCCAACACATCTGCGGCATCACCCCCGAACTTTCCACCACTGGCGGCACATCCGACGGACGCTTTATCAAAGCCATCAGCCGCGAGCTGATTGAACTCGGTTTCGTCAACGCCACCATCCACCAAATCGACGAACACATCGCGTTAGACGACATCCCCAAACTCACCGCCATCTATCAAACCATCATGCAAGAATTGTTTGCCTAACACACCACATAGAGCGGACGACTCAGCGCTATTGTTTACCCCAAAGGCAGCCTGAAAGCGAGTTTATAAGCTTCTGCGAAGCTAAAACATTTCTCGCCAGCGCACGGCTTGCCAGCAAGCCGTCAAAATCGCGCAGACAGTTTTCAGGCTGCCCAACATTCCCCCCGCGCCCCACCATCATCAGGAGACCCACCATGAAAACCATCGGCATCATCGGCGGCATGAGCCCCGAAAGCACCGCCCTGTATTACCAAACCATCAACCGCGAAACCAACCACCGCCTAGGCGGCAACACCAGCGCAGAAATCATCATGCACAGCGTCAATTTTGAAACCGTGGTGCAACTGCAAAAGCAGGGCGATTGGGCAGCCGCAGGGCATTTGCTGGCAAACAGCGCAACCAAACTGGCAGGCGCAGGCGCAGATTTGCTGCTGCTGGCCACCAACACCATGCACAAAGTCACCCCCGCCATAGAACAAGCCGTCAGCATTCCGCTGCTGCATATTGTGGATGCCACCGCCTAAGCCATCAAACAGCAAGGCTTGCACACCGTCGGCCTGCTCGGCACGCGCTTCACCATGAGCGACGGCTTCTACACCGAGCGCATGGCAGCGCAAGGCGTAAACACCATCGTCCCCAACGAAGCCGAACAAAACGAAATCCACCGCATTATTTTTGAAGAATTGTGCGTCAATAAAATTCAGGCTGCCTCCGCACAATATTTCCAAAACGTTATCGGCAGCCTGAAAACGCAAGGCGCGCAAGGCGTTATCCTCGGCTGCACCGAAATTTGCCTGATTGTGAACGCGCAAAACAGCCCCTTGCCCGTGTTTGACAGCACCGCCCTTCACGCACAAGCAGCAGTCAATGCCGCGCTGGCGCAATAATTCCGTATAATCTCCCCTTTTCCAATTCCCATTAAAAAAACCATGTTAAGCAACTCCACCATTCTGATTACAGGCGGCACCGGCTCATTCGGCAACACCTTCGTCCCCATGACCCTAGCCCGTTACAACCCCAAAAAAATCATCATCCTCTCCCGCGACGAAATGAAGCAGTGGGACATGGCGAAAAAATACCAGGGCGACAAGCGCGTGCGCTTTTTTATCGGCGACGTGCGCGACAAAGACCGCCTGTACCGCGCGCTGGACGGCGTGGATTACGTGGTCCACGCCGCCGCCACCAAAATCGTCCCCACCGCCGAATACAACCCGTTTGAGTGCGTCAAAACCAACATCAACGGCGCGATGAACCTGATAGATGCCTGCATCGACAAAGGCGTGAAAAAAGTCGTCGCCCTCTCCACCGACAAAGCCAGCAGCCCCGTAAACCTTTACGGCGCCACCAAGCTCGCCAGCGACAAACTCTTCGTGGCCGGCAACGCCTATTCCGGCGAACACGGCACACGCTTTGCCGTCGTGCGCTACGGCAACGTGATGGGTTCGCGCGGCTCGGTGATTCCGTTTTTCCTATCCGTGCGCCACACGGGCGAGCTGCCCATCACCGACCCGCGCATGACGCGCTTTATGATTTCGCTGGAACAAGGCGTAGATCTGGTTTGGCACGCCTTTGACGACATGGTGGGCGGCGAAATTTATGTGAAAAAAATCCCGTCGATGAACATTTGCGACCTTGCCCGCGCCGTCGCCCCCGAATGCGCGCAAAAAACCGTCGGCATCCGCCCCGGCGAAAAACTACACGAGCAAATGATAGGCGCGGAAGATTCATGGCACACCTACGAATACCCCGAGCATTTCAAAATCCTGCCTGCCATCAACGGCTGGGACAAAACGCCCGAGCGCATCAAAGACGGCAAACCCGTGCCCGAAGGCTTTGTGTACGCCAGCGACAACAATAGCGAATGGATGTCGCAAGAAGAATTGCAAGCGTGGATTGCCGAGAACCAGCATAAAATTGGCAAGATTTGAGTTTTACGTTTTCAGGCTGCCTACGGCGTATTGAGGCAGCCTGAAAATCTAAAATGGCGCGGCGATGGCTTATCGCCAAATGACAGAGTTCAATGGACTTTACTGGTTAGTAAAATGTCGGCGAACCTTTGATTGCACCGTCGGTTGCAGGCTTCGCAAGGGTTTCAGGTTGCCTACAACGCAGCCCAGCCCCCCATTATCGCGGATACCGTTATTCCCATTACATCTTCTATCCAAACCATCAGACAGCCTGAAACATGATTACCCTAGACATCTACTTCAACAAACTGGCAGGCAACGGCATCACCCTCACCGCCAAGCAACCATTTAGCAACAGCCGAATGCTGGTGGCGAATTTTGCCTACTTAGCCCAAGCCATGAACGAATGGCAGCAAGCCGCCAAAATGGCGGGCGGCTATAAACCGCATAGCAAATGGACGGGCACGCTGTTTGTTACCCCTGTGCGCTTTAATGTGCGCGAAAATCTAGCCGACGGTTTGTCGCAAATTGAATGCAAATGTTTGCGAGACACAGGGATTGAATGCAACATGAAAGTTGTGGAAATTTGCTATCAGGGCAAACCTGTTGAATTTTAAGGCAGCCTGAAAACCGTTTTGCCGTTTTCAGGCTGCCTATTGCACAGACATTGAGGCAGCCTGAAACCCCTTCCCCACAACCGAAAGACAATCCATGAACCCAACCGAACCACGCTCCGAATACACCGTTATCGTCGATATTTCCCACGACGTATTGGCAGACGACGCAGGCAACGAAAGCAACGCCCTGTTCGTTGCCTGCACCTTTCCCGATGAAGCCGATGCCGTGAAATACGTTGCCGAAGAAATCGCCCCTGCCGTGCGCATCGAGCGTTTTCTCGCGGGCAGCACGCCGCTGGCTTTGCTGCTTATCACCATCATCGGACCGGTGAGCGCCGAAGATTTCCGCGCCGCATGGCAGGCATACTGCCAAACAGACCCGCTGCTTGCCGCCTATGTGCAAGCCACGGAGCAGGCGGTTGTGGTGTGGGGCAACGAGCAAGGCGAAACCTTGGGGCAGGCGAATTTGAAAGTCTAAACCCTTGTTTCAGGCTGCCTGCAAGCGCAGCAAAGTTGCGGCGCTAAAAATAAGAAATGTCGTCATCCCCGCGCAGGCGGGAATAACGGAGCATTGCGTGTTTCTTGTTTTATTTTAGATTTTGCAAAGTTTTCCATCCAGCCACAAACCGCTGCCCCCATTTTCATTTTCAGGCTGCCTATTGCGCGTAACCCAATAGGCAGCCTGAAAACCATCCCGCCCCGCCCAATTTGCTATAATCCGCCCCTTTTTGCCCCACCCGTTTCCCCCTTTTCAGGCTGCCCCATGCGTCTCACCCAAATCAAACTTGCCGGATTCAAATCCTTTATCGACCCCACCACCATCCACGTTCCCAGCCAACTTGTCGCCGTTATCGGGCCCAACGGCTGCGGCAAATCCAACGTCATCGATGCCGTGCGCTGGGTGTTGGGCGAATCGTCCGCCAAGCAGCTGCGCGGCGAATCCATGCAAGACGTTATTTCCAACGGCGCCGCCACCCGCCGCCCCGCGCCGCGCGCCTCGGTGGAGCTGGTGTTTGACAACAGCGACCACGTTTTGCAAGGCGCGTGGGGGCAATACGCCGAAATCGCCATCAAACGCCAGCTCACGCGCCAAGGTGATTCCAGCTATTTCATCAACAACCAAGCCGTGCGCCGCCGCGACATCACCGACCTATTCCTAGGCACAGGCGTGGGCACCAAAGGCTACGCCGTGATAGAGCAGGGCATGATTTCACGCATCATCGAAGCCCGCCCCGAAGAATTGCGCGTGTATATAGAAGAAGCCGCAGGCATTTCCAAATACAAAGAACGCCGCCGCGAAACCGCCACGCGGCTAGACGACACGCGCGACCACTTGCAACGCCTCGCCGACCTGCAAACCGAGCTTGCCCGCCAAGTGGAAAAACTGCACGCCCAAGCCGCCACCGCCGAGCAATACCGCAGCCTGAAAAGCGAATTGGCGCAAAATCAAAACCTATCCGACTACATCCAATGGCAAAACGCCCTTGCCCAAGCCGATGCCGCCCAAGCGCAGCACGCCGATGCCCAAGCGCAACAGGCGCACAACCAAGCCACTAGCGACAGCCTTAACCAACGCATCCAAGAGTTGCGCCTTGCCGAGCGCGAGCAACAGCAGCAACACGATGCCCTGCAACAGCAACACGCCCAATCGCGCGAACACATCGCCCGCCTAGAAGAACAAATCCGCGCCCAACACGCACAAAACGAACGCGCCGAGCGTGACCGCCAATCCGCCCAAGCCCAGTTGCACAAACTGCGCCAGCAACACGCCAACACCCTAGCCGAGCGCGAAGCCCTGCTGCAACAAGCGCAAGAAAAAAACAGCGAACTCGCCGAACTTGCCCTGATTGTTGCCGAACACGAAGCTCGCCTGCCCGAGCTAGAAGCCGCCGAGCAAACCAGCCAACACAATCACCAAAGCCAGCACGACCAAATCGGCAGCCTGAAACGCGAACACGCGCTCAAACAACAGCAGCAACAACACATCCAAGCCACCCTTGCCAACCACCGCAGCCGCCTGCAACGCCTAGCAGACGAACTCGCCCAGCTTGGCGCAGCCGACAACCCCGCCTTGCAACAAGCCAAAGATGCCGCCCAAACCCTGCAACACCAATGCCAAGCCGCCGAAATCCAATGGCAACACCGCCAAGCCCAATTAGGCAGCCTGAAAACGCAGCAGCAAAAAGCCCAAGCGCATTATCACACCCTCCATCAGCAACACATCGCCGCGCAAGCCCAGCAGCAAGCCATCGCCCAAATCCTGCACAGCAGCGCGCCCAACGACTTTTGGGCAAACACCGACTACGCCCAAACTCCCAGCCTGTGGCAACAGCTCACCGCCCCCGAAGCATGGCAACACGCCATCAGCGTGGTGCTTGCCGAACGCTTGCACGCCAAAAAGCTGCCCGCCGAAGCCGCCTTGCCCAGCCCCTTGCCGCAAGGCGCAGCCGCATGGCTCAACCAAACGCATCCCATCGGCAAGAAAACCCAGCCCGCCCAAGCCCTACTCAATCAAATCCAAGCGCATAAAGATTTTCAGGCTGCCTTACACGACTGGCTGGACGGCATCCTCTGCGCCCCCGATTTGGATTACGCCATCGCCCACCAAAGCGAACTTGCCCCGCAGCAAATATGGCTCACGCCGCAAGGGCATCGCGTGGACAAACACAGCATCACGCTGTACCACGCCGCCAGCGGTTCAAACCTTATCCAGCAAAAAGCCCAACACGACGAACTCACCGCGCAGCTTGCCACCCTCGCCCCCCAGCTTGCCGCTGCCCAACAGCAAGCCGAAGATGCACAAACCGCGCTTGCCCAAGCCGAAGAAGCGCACAGCCAAGCGCAAGAACACTACCGCGAATTGTTAAGCCAACTGCAACAAGCGCAAAACCACGCCAACCAGCTTACCGAGCGCAGCAACCAAGCCCAGCTTCGCCGCGAACACATCGCCCAAGAGCAAGCCCAGTTGCAAGACGAAATAGAACTGCTTGCCCAACAAAGCGACAGCCTAGCCGAAGACAGCGATACCCTTGCCCAATCGCTAGACGAGTTGGAACACCAATTTGACACGCTATCAGGCAGCCTGAAAACGCAGCAACACGCCCTCAAAACCGCCCAGCTCGCCCTGTTGGAAGCCAATCGCCAATACGGCGCAGCCGAATTGGAACAACACAAAATCCAACAACGCGCCGATAGCCTTGCCGAGCAAGCCGCGCAAATTTTGCTGCAACAGCAAGACTGGCAGCAGCGCATAGAAGAAGCCACGCTCGCCCAAGAAGCCGATGAAGCTGGCAGCGAGCTTGCCGAGCAGTTGCTCATCGCCCAAGAAGCCAGCGCCGAGCTTGCCGAGCGCATCGCCGCCGCGCAAGAAACGCTTGTTCACACCCAAGCGCAAGGGCAAGAGCTGTTTAACCAAGCCCAAGCGCTTGCCGCCGAGCTGCCGCAAATTCAGGCTGCCGTGCAAAACGCGCTGTTGCAACAGCAGCAAGCCGAGCTTAACGCCCAGCGTTACCACGAACAGCTTACCGAACGCGGCGCAGATTTAGCCGCCCTTGCCGTTGCCGAGCATTCAGGCAGCCTGAAAAGCCTATCGCAACACATCAACCGCCTGCTGGCGCAAATCGAAGCCTTGGGCGCGGTGAACCTTGCCGCGC
The DNA here is from genome assembly GCF_014054985.1 of Kingella oralis. Classification (NCBI taxonomy): domain Bacteria; kingdom Pseudomonadati; phylum Pseudomonadota; class Betaproteobacteria; order Neisseriales; family Neisseriaceae; genus Kingella; species Kingella oralis. Next base: position 605,495 of record NZ_CP059569.1, on the reverse strand, counting down.
TGGACGAGCTTGCCGAAGCCCAGCAGCGCAGCGATTACTACCGCAGCCAAAGCGAAGACGTGCAAAACGCCATCGCCCTGCTGAAAGAAGCCATCGCCCAAATTGACCACGAAACCCAAACCCGCTTCTTGGAAACCTTCCACGCCGTCAACACCAAAATGCAAAGCATCTTCCCCACGCTGTTTGGCGGCGGCGAAGCCACCTTGCAGCTTACCGACAGCGACCCGCTCAGCGCAGGCATCAGCATCATGGCGCGCCCCATCGGCAAGAAAAACAGCTCCATCCACCTATTGAGCGGCGGCGAAAAAGCCCTTACCGCCATGAGCCTCGTGTTTGCGCTGTTCAGCCTGAACCCCGCGCCATTTTGCCTGCTGGACGAAGTGGACGCGCCGCTGGACGATGCCAACACCAGCCGTTTTTGCCAGCTGGTGAAAGAAATGGCAGCGCAAACCCAGTTTCTCTATATCTCGCACAACCGCCTCACCATGGAAATGGCAGAGCAGCTCATCGGCGTAACCATGCAAGAAAAAGGCGTATCGCGCATTGTTGCCGTGGATATTAAACAAGCCATGCAAATGGCAGAGGCAGCCTGAAAACATGAAAACCCGCCTTTTACGATTATTCGCATGGCTTGCCGCACTCTACGCCGCCGTGTTATGCGTGCTCTATTTCCAACAAGAAAACCTGCTGTTCCACCCCAGCAAAATCTCCGCCCGCTACGCCTACGCTTTCAGGCTGCCACATGAAGAAATCGCCTTGCCCGTAAACGGCGCAGTGCTCAATGGGCTGCATTTTCGCCCGCCCCATGCTCATAGCAAAGGCGCGGTTTTGTTTTTCCACGGCAACGCAGGCGCACTGGATAGCTGGGGCGAAGTGGCGCAACGCTTTGCCGAGCTGGGCTACGACAGCTATGCGTTTGACTATCGTGGCTACGGCAAAAGCAGCGGGCAAATCCACAGCCAAGCCGATTTGCTCGCCGATGCCGAGCGCATGGCGCAATATGTGCGCCAACGTTTCCCCGCCGGGTCAATCATTGTGGTGGGCAATTCCATTGGCAACGGCATGGCGGCGCACGCTGCCGCGCAGTTGCGCACGCCCAAGCTGGTGTTGATTTCGCCCTATTTTCGCCTGCGCGATTTAATCTGCGAAAAAATGCCGTTTGTGCCGCCGTTTCTCATCAAATATCCGCTGCCCACCGCCGACTATCTCGCCACCACGCCCAACACGCAGGTGCTGATTTTCCACGGCACGCACGACACGCTGATTCCCGCTCTTCACGGGCAACGGCTGGCGCAAACCTTGGGCGCACGGGCGCAGTATCACGAATTGCCCGCCGGGCACAACGATATGTTTAGCCAAGCGGCGTTATGGCAAACGCTGGAACAAGCGTTGCCATGAAGCGTTGAGGCAGCCTGAAAACCGCTGTGTCTATTTTCAGGCTGCCTTTGTTTTATGAAAGACCATCAAAATGCTGGATAACCTTTACCCCGATGTCGTTTTGCTGGCGGGCGGCGGGCAAACGCCAAGCTGTCCCGTTCCCCCTATTTCCCCCGCGCCGCCGCCCGATTACCGCGCCTTGCTGCGCCATCCCGACGATTTTGAATTTTCGGTGAACGGCTGCTGTGTGCGGATTTGGAATGCGGCAGGCTGCCTAGGGTCTGTTGACAATCAACATTTTGGCGGCTTTCACGCCATAAAACGGCATCTGCCGCAAGCGTTGGCGATGGGCGACGATGGCGGCGGCGGGCTGTTTTTGCATATGGCAGGCGCGGCGGGCAAGGGGCTGTATTACTGCCGCGCGGCGGATTTGGACGCAGCCGAAGCGGTGAAAATCGCCGACAGCCTGCGCGGCTTGCTGGCGGAAGGTCAGGGCAGAGCGCAGCTCGCCGCATTATAAAAGGCAGCCTGAAAGCGAATTTTCAGGCTGCCTTTTGCGGCTTGCAAACCTTTCAGGCTGCCATCGGATTCAAACTCCAATGGCAGCCTGAAAAACAAAACCGTTCGGCGCGATGCCAAACGGTTTTTTGCGGGACGGATTGGATTTCAGGCTGCCCCATCAATCCTCATCCACCCAAGCCTTGCCGCTCATCGCGTCCACGTTCACCTCATACTTGCGCCCGCCGCTCAAAATCTCAAACTCATAGCGGCTGCCGCGTTTGCCGATGTCAAACTCCGCCTCGGTGATGATGCCGCCGTTGGTTACGCCGAACGCCGCCTGCGCCGCTTGCACCGCGGTGATGTTGCTCTGCCCCGTCATTTTGGGCAGATAATTCGCTCCGGCCGCCGCCGCAATGCCCAGCAGCAACGCCAACACGCCGCCTTTGAGCACCGTTTTGCGCGTGGGTTTCAGTTGCTTGATTTTTCGCCCCAGCCAGCGCACGGCGGTTTTGCCCTGCTGCGCCGATTTTTTCGCCGCCTCTTGCAGCTTCTCTTTGCCGTTGGGGTCTAATTGGATTTTTATCATTGTGAATGTCCTTTCAAGGGTAACAAGATTGCCCGCATCAGCGGTTCGCATTCAGCCAACCGCCGCGCCCGATAAGGCAGCCTGAAACGCCGTTTCGCCATCAATCGTCCAAATGGCTGGACAGCACCGCGCCCGTTTTGGCATCCACTTCCACTTCGTATTTCTGCCCGTTTGCCGTGCGCACGTCCACGTCAAAATGGTCGGGCTTGTTGCGGCTGCGGTCAAATTCCACCTCGGTTGCCTGCCCACTGCCCACTTTGGCAACGGCAATCTGCGCCGCTTTTTCGTGGGTGATGTAGCTGGCGCGGTTTTGCTCGTAGTGCAAATAATCGCCGCCCGCCAGCGCGGGCGTGGAAACGGCAGCAAACAATGCGGCAAATAAAACGGCAGCGGTTTTGTTGGTGTTGAATTTCATGGTATGACTCCTGTTAGTAGTTAAGAAAATGTGTGTCGCTTGACAACGCTGCGCAGTATAGAAAACGAAAATTAGGAGATAATTAGGAGTATGTTAAAATGAGTAAACAAAATAAACGCTGCAACAGAGGCAGCCTGAAACGCCGTTCAACGTAGCAAAAACCCAAAATGAAACGCCCCCTAATCCCGCCTTGCTCGCGCCTGCCCGCAAGGCGGCAAAGCCAATTTGCCGCGCCAAAGCGTCCGTTTAAACCGGCAGCCAAACGAACTCACCGCCACCGGTACGCGCAACCGGCAAACGCTCTTCCGCCTGCCATGCAGCCGCGCGCAATTTCACCCAATCGCCACATGGCAACGCCAAAACGCCACACAAACCGCCTTATCCACCAATAAACCATGAAACCCACCCCCTCGCTCACCCTGCGCCTGATAACAGGCATCCTACTCATCGCCGCCACCACCGCGCTATACCGCTGGCAAAAACCCCTGCCCCTCTCCGACATCAAAATCATCAACAGCGCCGCCATCAGCCTCGCGGGCTACGCGCTATCCGCCCTATCCATCAACAAACTGCTCTATTTCCCCGGCCGCCAAAGCTGGCTCAACATCCTGCCCACCGTAGGCATCGCATACAGCAGCGTGTTTGGCATCGCCGCCCTGTTTTTTGTTACCTTTTCCAACAGCTTTGTGTTAAGCAACGGCATTCTCACCGCCCTGTTTTTCCTTGCCGATTACCGCCGCCACAGCCGCCGCACCCCGCTGATGGCATACATCCCACTCGGGCGCGCCCGCGAAGCCGACCAAATCCCCCATGCCAACTGGCTGCGATTAGACCAAGCCCAACTGCCGCACAACAGCGTGCAAGCCATCGTTGCCGACCTACACAGCCCCGATTTGGGTGCAACATGGCAACGCTTTCTTGCCGACTGCACGCTGCACAACATCCCCGTTTACAACATCCGCCAAATAGAAGAATCGCTCACAGGGCGCGTGAAAATCCGCCATCTCTACGAAAACGACCTTGGCTCGCTGCTGCCCCCGCCCGCCTATATGCTGATTAAACGCATCATGGACATCGCCCTGATTACGCTCAGCCTGCCCATCACCCTGCCGCTAATGTGCCTCACCGCGCTGGCGGTGGTGCTGGAAAGCCGAGGCGGCGCGCTGTTCACCCAAAACCGCATCGGGCAAGGCGGGCGCGAATTTACCATCTACAAATTCCGCAGCATGGCAAAAAATTCCGAAGCGCACGGCGCGCAGCTTGCCCAGATTGGCGACGCACGAGTAACCCGCGTGGGCAAATTTATCCGCAAAACGCGGCTGGACGAGCTGCCCCAGTTTTGGAACATTTTGCGCGGCGACATGAGCCTCATCGGCCCGCGCCCCGAGCAGCGCGTGTTTGTAGAACAATTTAACCAGCGCATCCCGTTTTACAACTACCGCCACATCGTGAAACCGGGTTTATCGGGCTGGGCGCAAGTAACCCAAGGCTACGCAGGCAACGAAGACGAAACCCAAATCAAGCTGGAACACGATTTTTACTACATCAAACACTTCTCGCTTTCGCTGGACATCCTGATTATCTTCAAAACCATCAAAACCATTTTGACAGGCTTTGGCGCAAGGTAGCCTTTCGGCAGCCTGCGCAGCGAAGCGGAGTTGTGAAGCTAAAAAAACCATGCCTCACGTTTAAACCACGCCAAACAGTAAGCGTAGGTCGGGCATTTATGCCCGACAAACACTGCCCTATTTATCTTGATGCACCACAACTAAAAACATCGGGCATAAATGCCCGACCTACTAAGATTTCAGGCTGCCTCAAATAAAACGATAACAGCTTGCCCAAACCAACAACCCCAAAGGCAGCCTGAAAACCAATTCCCATTTTCAGGCTGCCCCATCCCCTCAACCAACCACAAAGGACTCCCCATGAACATCCTCATCACAGGCGGCGCAGGCTACATCGGCAGCCACACCGCCATAGAACTCATCAACGCAGGGCACACCGCCATCATCCTAGACAACTTGGACAACGCCTCGCCCAAAGTGCTGCAACGCATCCAAGAAATCACAGGCGTTGCCCCCATGTTCTACCAAGGCGACATCCGCGACCGCAGCATCCTGCAAAAAATCTTCGCCGAACACAAAATCCACAGCGTATTGCATTGCGCCGCGCTCAAAGCCGTGGGCGAAAGCGTGCGCCAACCTCTGCGCTATTACGACAACAACATCACAGGCAGCCTGATTTTGCTAGAAGAAATGCAAAAAGCAGGCGTGCACAGCATTGTGTTCAGCTCATCCGCCACCGTTTACGGCGACCCCGAAATCGTGCCCATCACCGAAAACAGCCCCACAGGCGCAACCACCAACCCCTACGGCACATCCAAACACATGATGGAACGCATGATGCAAGACCACCAACACGCCGAACCCGATTGGAGCGTTATCCTGCTGCGCTACTTCAACCCCATCGGTGCCCACCCCAGCGGCAAAATCGGCGAACAACCCAACGGCATCCCCAACAACCTACTGCCCTACGTCTGCCAAGTCGCCGCAGGCAAACTCAAACAACTCGCCGTATTCGGCAACGACTACCCCACCCCCGACGGCACCGGCGTGCGCGACTACATCCACGTTGTCGATTTAGCTATCGGACACCTCAAAGCCATAGAACAAAAATCCCAAACCGCAGGCACGCATATCTACAACCTTGGCACAGGGCAAGGCTATTCCGTGCTAGACATCGTGCACGCCTTTGAAGCCGCATCAGGACAACGCGTGCCCTACGCCATCAAACCGCGCCGCGCGGGCGACATCGCCACCTGCTATGCCGACCCCGCCAAAGCCCAAGCCGAGCTAGGCTGGAAAGCCGAACGCGACCTGCCCACCATGATGCAAGACGCATGGCGCTGGCAAAGCCAAAACCCCAACGGGTATGACGACTAAACCCCAAACGCATTTTCAGGCTGCCTCTATCGCATCAAGGCAGCCTGAAATCTTCACAAAATTCTAAAACATTAAAACTGCCGTCATTCCTAAAATCACCATGCAAACAGAAGCACTCCCCATCCACTTCCCCGCCAAACACCTCGCCCTCAGCAAAATAGAAGGCACACACCCCAGCCTGCTCATTATCATTCTGCCCGCCCTGTTGCTGATTGCCGTCGCCAGCATCGCAGGCACGGTTATCCTGTTTAACGACCTCGCAAGCGATTACAAGCATGGCATTATCCTGATGCTCGCGGTGGCAGCGTTTAGCCTAGGCTATTTTGCTCACCTGCTGCGCCAATATCAACGCAACCGCGCCATTTTGCACGCGCTCAACCGCGCCGATGCCCAACCGTGGAAACTGGTCGCGCTATGGGCAGACGTGGCATGGATAAGTGATAAATACAAGAAAATTACCTTTGGCTACACCGCCACCATCAACGGCATGCCACAGCAAATTACCTTCGCCGACCGCCCCAACCTTATCCGCTATCGCAACAAATTTCTCGCCATCGCCCCGCGCCACGGCGGCGCGCCCGCGTTGATAGACGACACATTAAGCACCATTCGCGGCTTAACCCGCGCCGAGCGGCAAGATTTAATCCGCCAAATCCAAGCGTTGCTTGATGCAGAGATGGATGAGGCAGCCTGAAAAACCCCAAAGTCGTCTGAAAACAGCATGAGAAGTTTTCAGACGGCCTTACAAATGCCAAAGAACGCGTGCGTGGCAGAGCCACACACCCTACGGCATGCAGGCTACGCTTGCTAATCTAGTACAGCCCCTTGTTTAAAGCGAAGTCAGAAAAGTCAGAAATCCCAATATCACGCCGACTGCGTTGGGTATAATCAGAATCCAGTCTTTCCGGGGTTCTTTGCTCCAACCGTACAAAACCCAAATCAGACAGGATGCTGCTGCAAACAGGGGTTGCCACGGCTGCGCCTTTGCCCCTTGCATATTGGCGATAATTTGGGGGATATAGGCGACAAATACGAAAATACCCATTGCCGCCCCTATGCTGCCGACAAAGGTATTGAATTTTGCCTTGCTTATCATGGTGGTAAGTCTCCTTTGGGGTTTAACGGTTCTGCCGTTGCCGAAACGGCGTTTCAGGCTGCCTTATTGTACCACAAAGGCAGCCCGAAAGACGGATTCCGAATCTATATCTCGTTTTGCACGGATGGTCTTGCCGGATATCTGCTGCACCTGTAAAAATCTGCCATTTCGAATAGAAAAACGGCATCGGCGGTTTTCAGACTGCCTGAAAACCTATCGGACACAGAAAGCAAGCGTAGCCTGCATTGTAGGGTGTGTCGCCCAAGCGACGCACGCGGTTTCCAATCCCCCAAAGGCAGCCTGAAAAAACCAAAACCGTTTGGCGTTTCCACCAAACGGTTTTTTCTCGGCAATCTACTTTTAACCTCGTTAAAATCTGCGGCTTTCAGGCTGCCATCCCTCCCCAGTCATCGCATCAAAAATCGTCGCATCAAAAATGATGCACAATCAATTTTTTCCCTTTGCAATCCAACACATCCACTTCCATATTAAACGCCGCCTGAATATTCGGCACAGTAAACACTTCATCAGGGCAGCCTGAAAACAACACCTGCCCCTGCTTCATGGCAACCACATGGTCGGCATAAGCCGCTGCCATATTGATGTCGTGCAACACCACAATAATCGTGCGCTGCTGGCTGTGCGCCAATTGACGCAGCAATTGCATCAGGTTGCGCGCGTAATACATATCCAAATTATTCAGCGGCTCATCCAACAGCACATATTCAGTGGATTGGCAAAACACCATCGCAATCAGGGCGCGTTGGCGCTGCCCGCCCGATAGCTCGGTTAAATAACGATGCGCCAAATCTTGCAGCTGAAATTCCACCAGCGCGTTGTCCACAATCGCTTGGTCTTCCGCGGTGGGCTGCCCTTGGTGATAAGGATAGCGCCCAAACAGCAGCAAATCGCGCACGGCGATGCGGCTGTGGATGCTGTTTTCTTGCGTCAAAATCGCCAGCATTTTTGCCACTTGGGCGGTGGGCGTGCCAGCAAGGTCGCGCCCGTTGTAGCTGATGCTGCCTGAAACCAGCGGTTTGAGCCGCGCCATAAACGACAGCAGCGTGGATTTGCCTGCGCCGTTTGCGCCGATGAGCGCGGTGATGCCGCCCTGCGGGATGTCCAAATTCACGTTGTTTAAAATGGTTTGATGGTGGATTTGATGCGATAAGTTTTGGATTTTAATCATATTTAGTTGCTTTAATAGGAAGGGTTAAAGGGTAACAAGCGGATGTTTTCAGGTTGAAATCTTTGTAAAACCTACTGAGGCAGCCTGAAAAAACAATAAACGCCGTCATTCCCGCGCAGGCGGGAATCTTGTTTGATATTCATAAACTGCTGTAAAAACAAAATATTGTTTAAGTTTAACCAAGATTCCCGCCTGCGCGGGAATGACGGCAGTTGTGTGGTTTGGGAGGTTTTTGCAAAGGTTTCAAACTGCCTTGCCCTTTTTCAACACCAACCACAAAAATACCAAGCCGCCCACAAATTCAATCACCACGCTCAACACCGCTTTCATGCCCAGCAAATGCTCAAACACGGTTTGCCCCAACACCAGCATCACCGCCGCGATTAAAAACGCCATCGGCAGGCGCACGCTGTGTTTCAGGCTGCCTGAAAACGCATTCACCAGCGCACACACCAGCAGCCCAAAAAAACTCACCACGCCCACCGTTGCCGTGGCAGAAGCCACCAGCAGCGCAATCCAAAACAAAATCCACAGCGTGTGGCGTTGGTAATGAATGCCCAAGTTAATCACTTGGGCGCGCCCGAGCAAATGCACATCCAAGCGATGCCGCTCGCGCCACAAAAACGGCACGCTAATCAGCATCAACACGCCGCTATACGCCAGCATCTGCGTGTTCACGCTGTTGAAGCTGGCAAAGGTGGCGGCTTGGGCGGCGGTAAATTCCTCGGGGTCTATCATCCGTTGCAGCAGGCTAGATAGGCTGCGAAACAGCACGCCAAACACCACGCCGATTAAAATCATCCGCGCCAAATCGCGCCCGCCTTGTTTGAGCAACAGGCTAAACAGCAGCAACGAGCCGCCCAGCATCGCCGCCAATTCCAGCGAAAACTTGCCCAACGGCGCCAGCTGCGCGTAGCCCAAACCGCCCAACGCCGCCACCAGCGCGGTTTGCAAAAACACATACAGCGCGTCAAAGCCCAAAATCGACGGCGTTAAGATGGGATTGTGGGTGATGGTTTGAAACAGCAAGGTGGACACGCCCACCGCGTAGGCAACCAGCAGCAAGGCGGCGAGCTTTTTCGCCCGCAGCGACAACACGAAATCCCACGCGCCTTGCGCGTTCCAAGTGAGAAACAGCGCGGCGGATAGGATAAGCAGGGCGGATAAAATCAGAATAATTTTTGTGGATTGAGACATGATATTCAGACGGATAATTTGTTTACTTGGGCCGGGCGGATAAAACCATTTTCAGGCTGCCTTATCGTTTCAAGCTGCTATCTTGGCAAAGCCCACCATCGTTGGAGCGGCGGCGGCTCGCCGACATCTTGGTAAAACAGCCATACTTTGTTGTAGCCATTTGGCGGCGAGCCGCCGCCGCTCCATTTTAGGTTTCAGGCTGCCTACCCCCGTTGCGGCGCACGCAGCAACAGCAAAAACAACACCGTCCCCACCACGCCGAACACCGTTGCCACGGGAATTTCAAACGGAAACACAATCAGCCGTCCAATCAAATCGCACATCAACACCAACGCCGCCCCCAGCAACGCCACCGCAGGCAAGCTCGCCCGCAGCTTATCGCCCAGCAGGCGGCTGGCGATATTGGGCACCACCAAGCCGATAAACGGAATGCTCCCCACCGTAACCACCACCAAAGCCATAATCAGCGACACAATCAGCAGCCCCGCCCACAGCACCGCATCGCGGTTCAGCCCCAAATTCGCCGCCACGCTGTCGCCCAAGCCCATAATCGTCAGCTGGTCGGCAATCACATAAGCAAACGCCGCCAACGCGCCCGTTGCCCACAGCAGCTCATACCGCCCCAGCAACACGCCCGAAAAATCGCCGCTTTGCCACACATTCAACATTTGCAGCATCTCGGTTTCATAAGCAATAAACGTCGCCACCGCATCAATCACGCCGCCAAAAATCATCCCCACCAGCGGCACCAGCAACTGCGCCGAAGGCGGCAACCGCCGCGACAACGCCATAAACAACAGCATCCCCACCAACGCCGCTGCCGCCGCCACGCTCATTTTCACCAACAACGCCGCCGAGGGCGCAAACAACGCCATCAGCAGCAGCCCCAACGCCGCCGATTGGCTCGCGCCCACCATAGAAGGCTCTACAAACCTGTTTTTCAACAAAATTTGCATAATCATCCCCGCCACCGCCATAGAAGCCCCCACCAACACAATGGCAAAGGTGCGCGGCAGGCGGCTAATCATCAGCACTTGGCTGCTGTCGTTCAGGCTGCCTGAAAGCAAATCCGCCCAATGAAAATTCGCTACGCCCACGGATAGGCTGGCAACAAACAACAGGGCAACGAGAAGCAGGGAGAGGAGATAGAGGATTTGGGGCGTTATTTTCGTGTTAAGCATATTTTTCTGTTTTCACGCTGAAATCTTGGCGAACCAGTAATACGGTGTTTGATTAAGCCATTTGGCGGCGAGCCGCCGCCGTTCCATTTTAGGTTTCAGGCTGCCTCATGTGTGTGATGGAGTTAGGGCAACGCGGCTCTTGATTGCCACGCGCTAAACGGCAGCCTGAAAACGCACTTCGTCCACGCGCCCCGTTCCCACGCATTTGCCCGCTTCCATAATGGCAAACGCCGCTCCACGCCGCAACAACGGCGAATAATCCACATCAAACAACGGCTTCACTTCAACCTGCGTGTCTTGGTTGGCTGCCGATGCTTCGCCACGGATAAATTCCACGCCCAAATATTCGCCCGAATTATCGGCAACAAAATGCGGGCGGTAACACGTTACGGCGTAGTCAATCGGCGGCAGCCTGAAACGAAGTTCAGCGGAGCTAAAACCTTGTGGGTGAAGCGGACGGTGCAAAGCAGGGTGAACGGTGGCATCGGGGTTATTGGGGCGTTTCGTCTAAAAATTCGTCTAAATAACGCTTGCCACTATCGTCTAGCGTGGTGCGCAGTTCGCGCAGTCGGGCGAATAGCGCGGCTTTTTCGGCGGCGGTGAGCGTGTGTCCGCTGTCGTCGGTTAGGCGGTTGTAATCGGTCGTGCCTTGGGCATCTAGGCTGCGCAGGCGCAGATAGCTGCGTTTTTTGCCTGATGCGGTTTGGGTTTGCAGCAGCATACTGCCGCCGTCTGCGGCGACGGGGCTTTCATCTATCAAAATGGCGGTGGGTAAAGTGTTTTTGGGCATGGCGTGGCTTTGGGGTGTTTGGGCGATTGCGCATGATACGGCTAGGGCGAGCAGTAGGGGGAATAAGGATTGCATGGTGGGCTTTTTCAGGCTGCCTTATTTTGTGTTCTGAATGGCGAGCTACATTTAGTCAAAATAAAAACAATATGGGTAGGACGTATGGCTTTGCCACGCACCCTACGTCGACTGTTTTTCAGGCTGCCTATTGGGTTGAGGCAGCCTGAAAACGGTTATTCAAACTGCAAACGGTTGATATTCACACGCCGCAAGCATGGGTATGGCGGCGCAACGCCATGCAAACGGCTGAACTCGCTGCAACCGTTTTTCAGGCTGCCTATTGGATTGAGACAGCCTGAAACCTTTGCAAAACCTGCAACCGATGGAGCGTCGGCGGCTCGCCGACATTTTGGCAAATCAGTAATACTATGTTTAATAAGCTATTTGACGACGAGCCGTCGCCACTCCATTTTAGATTTCAGGCTGCCTCAGGGGTTTGCAAATGTTTCAGCCTGAAAACGGTTATTCAAACTGCAAACGGCTGATATTCACGCGCCGTAAGCGTGGGTATGGCGGCGCAACGCCATGCAAACGGCTGAACCCGCAGCAACGTTTTTCAGGCTGCCTCTGTTGCGCTGAGGCAGCCTGAAAACCTTTATTTCGCCTTTTTAAACGCTTCTGCCGCCTGCTTAGCAACGGTTTGCAACTGCTGCGCGCCGCCTGCGGCAAGATACGCGCTGCTGTCCAGATACACCACCTGCCCTTTTTTCCATGCGGTGCTTTCGGCAACCAGCGGGTTATCCAACACGTCTTTTGCTGCTTTGCCCTCTTCGCCAATCGCGGCGCTGCGGTCTAGCACAAACAGCCAATCGGGGTTTTTCTCTTTAATGTATTCAAACGAAATCGGCATGCCGTGCGAGCCTTCTTTCATGTTGGGGTCCACGGGTTCTAGCCCGATGTCTTGGTGCAGCCAGCCGCCCAAGCGCGAATTGGGGCTTTGCGCGGATAGCTTGCCGCCGCTCACAATCAACACCAGCCCTTTGCCCTTGCCTTTTGCCGCTTCGCGCGCTGCGTCAAACGCTTTGTTGATGTCGGCTTTCAATTTATCCGCCTCGGCTTGTTTGCCGAAAATTTGCGCATAGGCATCTATGCGCTCTTCGGCGCTGGTACGCAGGTTTTTGCTGTCGGCGGTCATATCTATGGTGGGTGCCAACTCGTTCAACTGTTGCGCGGCTTTGCTGGTGCGGCTGCCGATGATGATGAGCTGCGGTTTGAACGCGCCCAAGGCTTCGTAGTTCGGCTCAAACAGCGTGCCGACGTGTTTCGCCTTGCCAAACGCGTCTTGCAAATAAGGCAGCATGGATTTGTCCACGGTTGCGCCCACGGGCACGCCCAATGCGGTGAGCGTGTCCAGCGCGCCCAAATCATACACGGCAACGTTTTGTGGATTTTTCGGCACCACCGCTTCGCCGCGCGCGGTTTGCACGGTTACTTTTTCACCTTGAATATCGTGCGCTTTCAGCGGGGCTTTGTCGTCTTTATCCGCTGCGCCGCCTTGCGCTTGCGATGCGGCAGAAGCTGAGTTTGCTTGGCTGGCGGCTTGGTTGCCTTGCTGTTGCGATGGGTTGCACGCGGTGAGCGCGGCGAGAGTGAACAGAGCGATAAGCGAATGTTTCATGGGGTTTCCTTGTTGTTAAAAAGATGGCGCGGTTTGAGGCAGCCTGAAACCGCGTATTCCGTTGATAACGGGTTGATAAAAATGGGTTACAAGTTTACAAAAACAAAAATGGATTCGGTTAAAACTTCTGTTTCAGGCTGCCTCAAACCGAAATTTTAACCGCAATCCCCAAGCGGAAGATAGGCAAAGCAGGGTTGGCACGCCATCGATGCTTTGCCTTCAATCGCCTACCAACGATAATTCACGCCCAAACGCACATCGCGCCCTGCTTCGGGCAAGGAACTGCCGTTGGTGCTTTCGCGTTGCGTGTGCGATTTGTAGTATTTGTTGCCCACGTTGTTGATGGCAAAGTTCACATTCAAATTGTCTTTGCCGGGCAGGGGTTTCCAGTTCAGATAAATATCGTTTACGCCGTAGCCTGGGCGTTCTGTGCCGCCGCCTGAGCCGCGTTGGTAGGCGGAGTGTTCGGTGCGTTGCACAAAGCGTCCGCGCCAGCCGATTTCCAAATTGGGATTTTCAAATTGGTAAGACAAGCCCGCTGTCCATGTGCGCCCCACGGGCACAAACGTTACCAGCGAGTCAATATTGGTGCTGTCAATTTTGGGCTTGTTGTAGGCAACCCCTGCGCGTGCGGTTAAACCGCGCCAGCGGTAGGAAGTGGAGATTTCGTAGCCTTTGTTTTTCAGCGTGCCGCCGTTGTACGCCATAAAGCGACCGCGCCCAAGGCTGCGCCAAGCCTGCACGTCTTTGATTTGTTGGTCAAAATAGCTGGCTTCAATTAACAGCGCGTCGTTGAGTTTGTATTTCACGCCCACTTCGGCATTGCGCGCGCGTTCTGCTTTTAAATTGGGGTCGGCCAGCGCGGTGCGGCTGCCTGAAAGCATCACTTCATACAAGCGTGGGCTGCGGCTGGCGTAGTTTAAATTGGCGTTGAAGGATAAATCGGGCGTAGCGTCCCAAATCACGCCAATGCTGGGGTTCACCTTGCTGCCTGAGCTTTTGCTGTTGCCAGAGAACAAGGTTTTGTAGTGGTCGTAGCGCACGCCTGTGGTCAGCGTTACGGGCGCAATATCCCAAATGCCTTCGGCGTAGATGCCGTAATCGGTTTTTTCTTCGCGCACACGCCCGCCGCTTAGGCTGTCGGGTTTGCTTTTTTCTTTGCGCCAGTTCACGCCGTATTTGAGCGTGTGTTTGTCAAACAGCGGCGTGTCAAAGCCCACGTTTGCGCCATTGGTTACGATTTTGTTGGTGGCGGTTTCGGTGGCGCTGGGTTCTTCGCGCTTGATGGTTTGGGTGTACACATTGGCTTTCAGGCTGCCTAATGCGCCCAGTTGCTTGCCCTCGTAAGCAAGGTTGGTGGTGTCTTGCGTGAGGATGCGATAGCGCGGGCTGTTGGTTGCACTTCTGCCTGCTTGGGCGAAGTCAAATTCTTCACGCAAATTGCGTGTGCCGTAGGTTTTTTCTTGGCGATGGCTTAATTCAACGCGGTGGCCGTCGTTGAAATTGTAGGCAAATTTGGCGAGCAAGCCGCGTTGTCCAATCGCGCTGCCGTTTACTTTGTTGCCTGTTGCGCTGCGGTAGCCGTTGCCTGCTTTGTAGTCTTTTTCGGTAACCCAGTTGCCTGTAATCAAGGCATCCAAGCCGCCCCAACGCCCGTAAACGGCTGCGCCACGGTTGTAGCCTTTATTGCTGCTTACGCCTGCGTTTAATTTGAAGCCCACGTTTTGCCCTTCGCGCAGCAAATCGGCGGCATCCACGGTTTTGGCGACAATCGCGCCGCTGGTGGCACCGATGCCCGCCGATGCCGAGCCTGTGCCTTTTTGCACGCCGACTACTTTCACCAAGCTGGGGTCTAACAAAAACCGCCCGTTGTGGTGGAAAATTTGTGAATCGGAATAGGTGTTGTCCACTTTCATGTCGATTTGGTCTTGCCCCATACCGCGGATGGACACCCATTGCGAAGTGGCGTTGCCGCCTCCGAAGTTGATGGACGGCTCGTTGAACAGCACGTCTTTCATGTCGGTGGAGGTGGATTCGTCCATTTTTTTGGTGGTCACGCGGCGGGTGGAGATGTCGCCTTTGACCGTGATGTTTTGCAATTCCTGCTTGTGCTCGGCGGGCAAATCCTCGGCTTGGGCGTAGCCCGCTGCCAATGCCAAGGTGAGCACGGAAAGTTTGAAAAAGGGTGTTTTCATGGTTTTCTCTCAGTCGGATTAAGGTTGAACAAAAATAAAATTCGTTCTCAATATTAACACGTTTTGACAAAACCATGAATAGAAAAACCGTATGAGTTGTGGGGATGGGAATGGGGCAGGCGGGGAAAAGGCAGCCTGAAAACAGGGGGATAGTGTTGTTTTACTCGTTTTCAGGCTGCCTTATGGGCTTTCTGATGGCGCGTTGGATTTAATGCGGCTGGCGTTGGTACGCAGCACAAAAGGCAGCCTGAAACGCGCTAAACAGCATTTTGGCTTCGCAACTCTGCTGCGCTACGCAGGCTGCCTTTCTATCCTCCTCAGCGAACCGTTCCCACCCGCTCGCCATCTGCCCTGATTTCCGCCGTTTTGCCGCCGCCTTTTGCTTCCCAAACCCAATGGTTGCCGTGCGATTGCGCGGGTTCGCCAAGGATAAACCACGCCTTATCCAGCGTGTCGCCTGCGCGGATGGTTTGGCATTGTTCGCGCGGCACAAACGCGCGTTCGCCGCAGTTGTGTTGCTGTCGGCAGTCGGGACGGATGCAGTAGTCCTGCGTGCTGTGCCAAATGCCGCCGCCCTGCCCGCATAGGGCGCAGTGAGTGCGGGGGAATAATGCCACCGCCGCTATGCCGCCGATTGCCAACAACGCGGCGGCGGTGAAATAACGGGTTTGGGGTTTCATTGTGAATTCCTTGTGGTAAGGCAGCCTGAAATGAGCAAACCTGTTTTCAGGCTGCCGCAATCAGCGCACCGCCTGCTCCCACCACACATTGCCGTGATAGGTGTCGCCGCATAGCTGATAACGCCGCCGGCAACGGGTGCATTCAAAATACAGCGATAGGCTGTCGTACCAGCCGAAGCGGTCGCGCCCGCTGCCTAAGGCGCGGCATTCCGCCAGCGATTCGCTCCATGCGGGGTCGATTTCTTTGCCCATATCGCGCAAAATGCCCAGCGACACGGCGTTTTCAACATGGCACAGCGTGCGCTGCAAATGCGCCGCGCCTTCCATTTTCACGCGTGTTTTAAACTCAGCGCATTGCGGGCAGTCTATGCCTTTGCGGGAAAAAACGGGCATGGTCGTCTCCTTGGAAAGTGGTTTTCAGGCTGCCGTTTAATTCACGAAGCGAATCGTTTGTACGCACGCGCCTTGCGCGGTGATTTCCACCAACGCGCCGCCACGCTGCCGATTGCCAACAGCGCAGCAGCGAAAAAATAAGGGGTTTTGGATTTCATCACAGATTTCCCGCATACGGTAGCCTGAAACGCACGCAAACGAATATTGCGCGCCCCTCAAAGCTGCAAACACACGATATTGCAGGTCAACCCGGCCGCGGTGCCCGACAGCAGCACTTTGTCGCCGGCTTTCAGACGGCCTTCTTCCAACACTTTGCACAGCATAAAAGGCACAGAGGCGGAAACCATGTTGCCGTATTCGGCAACGGCATCGACATACTGCCCTTTTTTGAAGCCCAGCGTTTTCATCATCACGGGCAGCGCGGGGCTGGCCTGGTGGGGAATCACCAGCGCGATGTCTTCGGGGCGCAAACCGTGCCGCGCCCAAAATTCGTCAAACAGGGCGGGGATTTTTTGCAGCGAGAGTTTGAGCACTTCGCGCCCTTGCATGTCAAACAAAAAATCGGCGTGGTTGCTTTCCGTGTAACGCTGCGGCGGCAGCGCGGTGAGGCCGCCGCGTATTTCGGTGCTGTGCGCGCCTTCCGACCAGGTGCGCTGTTCGGCGGCCAGCACGCCTTTTTCGACTTCGGTGCGGCGCACGACAATGGCCGCCGCGCCGTCGCCGAACAGTTTGAAACTCTCGCTCTGCTCGGGATTGAGGGCGCAGGAAGCCAGGTCGCCCGCCACAATCAGCACGGTATCGTAACGAGCTGCGGCAATCAGATAGGACACTGTGTCCAGCGCGGTGAGGAAGCTGGTGCAGGTGGAATTGATGTCCAGCGCGGGTATGGCTGTGCCGAGGGCGATTTGTTCGTGTATCAGCGCGGCGGTGCAGGGAATGGGCTGCACGCCGACGGCGGCGGCGCAGACGATGCAGTCCAACTCGGCGGCGGCAATGCCCGCTTTGTTTAAGGCGCGGCGTGCGGCCGTTACCAGCATTCCGAGCTGGCTTTCGCCTGCGCCTGCACGGTGGCGCGTCTGAGCGTTGAAGCAGACGGTGTGTTCGGGCAGGTAGCTGCCCCAGCCGATGATTTCCAGTTTGTTCATGTTTACCCTACGTCTTTCTCTCGATACGTTTCAATTTTCTTTTTTCAGGCTGCCTGTACGGCACAAAGCGGTACTCCGTGCCGGCTATGCCGTGTTGCGCCATCAGCTTTTCAAACTGCGCGACAATGGCGTTCTGCGTGCCGTCGGGGCAGCCTGAAACAGCGATTTCAATGGTTTTTCCGCCTGTTTGGCAGACTTGGTATTCGCGGATGCCGTCGATAAACAGGATGCAGCGGCGGATAAAGTCGGGATAGATTTCCACGGTTTCGCCCGCGCGATTTTGAAATTGGAAAACATCGTCTTCACGCCCTTCAATTTTTGCCAGAGCCAGATGCGGCGAGCCGCAGGGGCAGGGTTCGCGGCGGATGTGCAGGATGTCGTTGAGGTGGTAGCTTACAAATGCCTGCGAGCGGCGTTTGAGGTCGGTAATCACGGGGATGAAGCGTGTGTCGTCCAGCCATTCGGGTTCGACCATCACAATGTCTTCGTTCAGGTGCAGCGTGCCGCAGCGACAGGTGGCGGCGAGAAAGCCTTCGGTGGCTTGGTAGATTTGGTCAACGAAAGGCAGCCTGAAAACGGCGGCGATGTAGTCGGCATCGCGGTTTTCCAACACTTCGGCCACGGCGATGATTTTCTGCGGCGCAATGTTGAGTTTTCCCTGCTCCTGATACGCCGCCAGCCGCGCCAGCACAGATGCGGGCGCAACCAGTATGCTCGGCTGCGCGTTTTGCAGCGCGGCAAGGTGTTCGGCAAGCGGCGTTTCCATGTCAAAAAAGCGGAACGACAGCAGCGGCGAATCCAGCGTTTGATAGAGATTGTTGTTGGCACGCAGAAAAAACGCGATGTGCTGCCCGAAACATCTGCCGCGCGGCAGCATTTTTGCCAGCACCGCGCCTGCCCACATCGCCTGCTCTTCGGGCGATGTGAGAAACAGCCCGCGATGCCCCGATGTGCCCGACGACAAGCCCACGGAAATTCTACCGACGGTGGGGCTGAAATCGCGCGTGCGCTCGGCTTCAAGGGCAACTTTCATGGCTTGGTCTTTGCTGATGTCCACAGTGTTCAAGTCGTCAAAACGCGCCATCATCAGGGCTTTGTCCATTTTGATGTCTTCAAAGCTGCCGCCGTTTTGCAGATAAGGCAGATGCAGCCTGAAAAACGTTTTTTGCGCGGCAAGGGCTTTTTGCTGGCGGCGCAGCAGCGCGGCGCGGTTTTTGGCGGGAAACCAGCGGATGAGGATAAAGGTTTTGAGAAACAGCCACAGCGCGGTCATAAAATATCCCCGATGTATTCGGGCGTATCATGGCTCACCAGCACGCGGATGCCGTCGGCCTGCATGGTTTGCAGCAGCGCGGTGTTGCGGCGGTAGGCAGCGAAGTCGTCCTGAATCAGGCGCGGAATACGGCGCATTTGGTCGGTGAGCGGCAGTACGTCCTGCCCCCAGCAGGTATCGGCGGCGATAAAGATTTTGCGCTCGGGGATATACAGGCAGCCCTGCCCTTTGGCATGGCCGTCCAGCGCGGCGAGCAGCAATGAGCCGTCGCCGAACAAATCGGCGGTTTCGGCATGGGCAAAGGTCGTCTGAAAGGCGTTGATAGGTACGGTTTCGGCGCGTTCGGCAAAATCGTCGGGCAGAAATTCGGGGAAAATCAGCGAACGCAGACGGTTTTCGCGGTAGGTCTGCATCACGCCTGCGGTGGTGAGTATGCGGGCGCGGGGAAAGGATTTCAGTCCGCCGATGTGGTCGGGGTGCAGGTGCGACACAATCACCGTGCCGATGTCGTCTGAAACAATGCCTGCGGCGGCAAGCTGCGCGGCGATGGTATCTTCGGCGCGGACAAAAGTGGGATTGACGGCGCGGTAAATCTGGTATTTCCAGTACCGGCGGTTGAGTGCCGTGCCGTAGCCCGTGTCGTAAAGGATATGGCCGTGAACGCGGTGTTTGATGAGAAACACGCCTGCTTGGAACACGCGCGTTTGTTTGGGGTGGCGGCGGAAGATGTGTTGCAAGTGGTTCACGCAGTAGCCGCAGGCGAAATAGCGCACGGATTCAATCAAGGGCGGTATGGCGGACATAGTGTTCGATTCCTTGCGCGATGCTGATACGCGGTGCGTAGCCCAGTTCGCGCTGTGCTTTTTGGATATTAAGGGTTTGGCTGTAGGTGAGCAGGCAGGCGGTGTAGCGCGTAACGGGCGGCTCTTTTGCCATACTGAGCAGCCTGAAAACGGTTTCCAGCGCGTTTGCCGCCGCCCACAAGCCTTGTTTGGATACGCGGCGGGCGTTCATTTTCTGCCCTGCCGCTTGGAAAAACTGCGCGAGCAAATCAACAAACGGCTGCGGTTCGCCGTTGGTGATGTTGTAGGTCTGCCCGACGGCGGCTTCGGTTTGCAATGCCAGCCGCAGCGCGTAGGCGACGTTTTCCACGCAAGTCAAATCGGTGAGATGTTGTCCGCCCTTAACCAGCGGAATGCCGATGCTACGGTTGCGTGCGAGCAGGCGCGGAATAATGCTGGTGTCGCCCACGCCGAACAACCCGCGAGGGCGGATAATCACGCTCGGCACGCCGCTTTGGCGCACAAGGTTTTCTGCCAGAATTTTGCTGCGGATATAGTGGTTTAAGCGATTGTCGGCGGGCGCATCGCTTTCGGTAAGATTGATTTGGTCTCGCGGCGCGGTGTAAATGCTGGGCGACGACACGAACACCAGCCGTTTGATGCCGTGTTTCAGGCAGCCTGAAAGCACGTTTTGCGTGCCCTGCACATTGGCGGCGTAAAAATCGCGCCAATGCCCCCAAACGGTGGACAACGCACCGGCATGAATGCAGAAATCCGCTCCGTCGAGCGCGTGCGATACCGCGTTTTCGTCTGCCAAATCGCCGCGATGCACGGTTATCCCGCATTCGCCTTCCAACTGCGCCGCCTTCGCCGCATCGCGCCCGAAACCACGCACGGTATAGCCCGCGTCCAACATCTCGCGCACCGCATAGCCGCCGAGAAAACCCGTTACGCCTGTGATTAAGACTGTTGCCATGATGTGTTTTCCCTTTCGGAAGGCAGCCTGAAAAGTTTTCAGGCTGCCTTAAATCTTTGTTACCGTCATTCCCGCGCAGGCGGGAATCTTGGGGGAAGTGATGCAGTTGTCCGTTTTAAAGGCATGGCTGAATATCCAGACAAGATTCCCGCCTGCGCGGGAATGACGGCTCTTGTTATTTTCAGGCTGCCTTAAAGCTCATTCTCTTCCAAAATCTTCCGATACAGCCCGTTGCTCAATTTCACCAGCCCTGCCCAAATCATGCGCTGATAAAACGGCAGATGCCGCGTGTAAACCGCCGTGTATTCCAACTCGGCAACTGCACCGCGCGATTTTTTAAACTGCGCCGCGCCGCTGCTCCAATGCTGCCGCAACCCGCGCTCTGCGCAATATCGCGCGATAAACATCGACAGGCGGCGGTACAGTCCTTCGCTTTGCGGCAATGCCAAATCGTAGCCCAGCACCGGCGCGGTCAATACACCGTTTTCGCTGATAACACCGACACAACCCGCCGCCGCACCGTCTGCCGAGTGCTCCAGCAGAAACAAATCCAGCAAACCGCGCGACACCGCCTCGCGCAGAAACCGCGCGGTAAACTGCACATTGCCCTGCGAATATTTTCCCAAATAAAGCTGGTTGTAAAACAAATAGGCAGCCTGAAAATCGGCATCGGGGCACAGCGCGGTAAGGCGGCGGAAACGGTATCGCCCGTCGGCAAGCAGTTTCATATCGTTTTTACTGTCGCGGTGCGGGGCGATTTGCGCCCAACTGTCGCTCAAATACACCTGACGCATCAGCAGAAACTGCCAGCCGTATGCCGCCAAGTCATTCATAAAATCTTGATGATGCACGGCATTGAGCGAGCGAATGATGATTGCCGTGCGCGGGCGGACGGCGCAGGCGGCGGCGCGTAATCCGGCGGGGCGGCGCTGCAAAAACGCGGCATCGTATAAATTGGTGGTCAAACCGAAATTCTGCACGCCCACGGTTTTATCGATTCTGCCCAGCCGAAAAACCGCCGCCAGCAGGGCAATCAGCACGCGCAGCAGGGCAGCCTGAAAACGCGGCAGCTTTACCAGTTCGTCCCGCCCCGTCTGCACCAGCGCGGCATACAGCGACACCGTCCATGCCTGCGCCGCCGTGCCTTGCGTGCAGGCGAACAAAAGGCCGTCTGAAAACTGTTTTTCACTGCGGTCGTTGGCAACCAGCGCCTGCGCGGGAATCTCGCGGAACAGTTCGCGCAAGCCATCGTTCAGATTCATGGCGCGTCTCCGTTCCACTCAATATCGGCGGTGGACGCATCGCTCAATGCGATGCCTTTGCGCCACGCAATCCATGCCAACTCGCCCATTGATAACGCCAAATCCCGTGCAGAAATATCCGCCAGCACGTCCCGCGCCGCCGCGTAGTCTGCCCACACTTCGCGGCACGTTTTTTCCCTGCGCGCCTGCCATGCGAACAGCCGCCACATTTTTTTGGACACGGCGGCATTCGTTTGCACGCGCTCGGGATTGAACTGCCAGCTTTTCAGGCTGCCTGAATACGACAACGCGCCTGCCAGCAGATGGATGCCGCTGGTGGCGCGGGGGTTGCATTCGATCACGTAAATCCCGCGCCCGTCGTCGATAAAATCAAACGCTGCCTGCCCGTGAAACGTATTTTTCACGGCAAATTCGGTAACAAAATCATGGATGCGCGGCTCATCGGCACGACGGAAATAGGTGGAAGCCGAACCGTTTACCAGATACATCGGATCGTACACCACCTGCGCCGCCACCCGCCCGCGCTCGCAGACGGCGTAGCTGCACAGCGGTTTGCCGGCAATGCGCTGCTGCTGCACCCACGGTTCGGCGGCGGATATGTGCAGATTTTCCAAGGCATCAGGCCGGGGCGACACCAGCACCCGCCGCCCGAAGCGGCTGTAAACCGGTTTGAACACCGACCGGCCGGCCGCCGCCCAATCAATATCGTCCGCCGAAGCCAGCCGCCGCGTGTGCGGAAGCCGAACCGCCGTGTCGCGCGGCAGATAATCAAAAAAGCGCCACTTGTCGTGCAGCCCCAGCAGCAGAGTGCGCGGCGGCATAAACAGCTTTTCCCGCTCCGATTCGGACAGCGGCACATGGGCGAGATAAAAAATGTCTTCACAGGTGGGCACCACAAAATCCGCTTCGGCAACCAAACCGCGCATTGCCGCCGCATAGCCCGCAAAATCATAGCGCGGGGGAGGAATACGGCAGTACCGCACACGCGGATTGCTCCGCGCGGCAAACGCCGCCAGCGGAAAGCGCAGGCTGTCGCACAGCACGGTTTTGTCCGCATCCGCAAACACCCGCATCCAATCCAGCACCACCGGTGCGCGCGGCGAAGTGATGAGTATATTCATAATGTGAGTCCCGAACTTGCGTTATTTACCGTCCGCTCCCAGCACACATTGCCGTGATAAGTATTGCCGTGCAAATGATGGCGCAGATGGTAATGCCTGTATTCGCTGCACATGCACCCTATACGGGGCAAACCAGTCATAGCAATTTCCTTGGCAGCCTGAAAACGCGCCAACGCATTTTAGCCGCGCCCGTTCCGCTTTGCCAACTTAGCCGCACGGCTCGCTTTACTTTCCCTTACAATCGCCCCATGCTCTACGAATTCCATCTCACCACCCGCCCGCTCTCCGAAGCCGAAACCCACCATTTCGCCCGATGCTGCGCCAAGCTCGGCGGCAAAGCGGTGCTGATTGCCCTGCCCCACAGCGCGCACACCCGGCAGCCGATGCTGTCGTTTGTGTGCCGCGAACCCACTTGGGCGGCGGCGCGGCAACGCATGGCGCGTTTGGCGGACGTGCTGGCGGCGCAAGGCTTTGCCACCGCCCTAGACGCAGGCTGGATTGAGGCAGCCTGAAAGCAAGTTTGCGAGCCTCTGCAAAGCCAAAAATCCATCCCAAGGAAAAACCATGCCCCTCATCCAAGCCTACCGCCAAGCCTATCCCCAAGCCAGCGATGACGACTTGCAGCGGCTCATCGCCTGCGATGCCTTTATGCGCCGCGCCGCGCAAGTGCCGCATCCGCTTATCCTCAAAGGCAGCTACCTCACCCGCCAATATTTCCCCGACCCCGCGCAACGCCTGTTTGCCGATTTAGACTTCGTGTTGCAACCGCATTACGACGACATCCAAGCCGCCACCCGACTGCTCAGCCAATGGATGCAAGCCGTAACCACGTTCCATTATCCCGACGACGGCGTAACCTTCGCCCCCTTTGCCGAAAACACATTTTGGCGCAACGTGGATTACGCCATGAGCGACGACTTCCCCACCGTGAACACCGATTTTGAATGCCGCGCCGACGGCTGGGAATGCGAAGCCAATCTCGACGTTTCGCTGAACCTAGACATCGCCCACCCGCATCCGTTCACCTTCGCCACGCCCATAGACCGCTTCACCATGCCGCTCACCACGCCGCTGCATTACCAAATCGCATGGAAGCTGCACCAAACCATCGTGCGCCCGCGTTTCAAAGATTTATACGATTTAAGCCGCCTCGCCCCGGCCATCGACAGCCTGAAAGCCGCAGGCTGCAACGAAGTTAAAACGGGCAACGCGCGTTTCAGCGGAGCCAAAACCGCAACCGCCGACAAAGCGGATGCAAACCGGCACGACAACCCGCCCAGCGCCGCCAAAACCCTGCGCGACACCCTAGCCGTGCTGGCGGACGAATGCCGCCGCGACCACATCAAACCGCGGCGGATACTGGATTTGTTTGACTACGATTACAAAAAAACATTCGGCGGCATCAAAGCGCACGACATATGGAAATGGGAAAGATTAGGCGGCACAGCTTGGGCTTGCCCCGATATGCCAGACTCGCCCGAAGCCACGTTTGAACAATACGCCCAAGCCATGCGCGAAGCAGGGTTTACACGGCAGAACGCGGAAAAGCTGCTGGGGTAAGCGGCATGCGACAGGCAGCCTGAAAACGCCGTTATTCCCAGACAAAATGATGAAACCACGGCACGCCTTCAAAACGGCGGATTTCGCGCAAAATCTCAGGCTTGACGATGCCGCGCAATGCTGCCTGCTTTTACCGATTAACACAGAATTGAACAAGCAAACCCGCCCCGCCAAGCCCCGTCTGATACAATTTCGCCGCCCAACCCCCAACCGCTTATCCATTTTAATTTAACGTCCGTTGAAGCCTTCGGCTTTCAGGCTGCCCATGAAACTCCTAAAAGACAGTCTTATCTACCTTCTCGGCGAGCTTGCCGCCAAAGCCCTGCCCTTTTTGCTGCTGCCTTATCTCACGCGCAAATTCGGCGCGGCGGGCTACGGCGATTTGTCGTATTGGCAAACCCTGCTCTCCCTGCTGGTTATCGTATTCAGCCTCAGCCAAGACGGCGCGCTCACGCGCTATTTTTATGTGTACGGCAAACGCAACCTGCCCGGCGTGATGCTGGCGGGCTACGGCTACACCGCGCTGGTTACGCTTGCCGCGCTGGGGGTTGCCGCCACCGCGCAGTCCGTCAATCTTGCCGCGGTAACCTGCGCCGCCGCCGCGCAAAGCATCCTCGGCGTGCAGCTTGCCTACCGCCAATGCCAAAAACGCGCCCTGTCGTACACGCTTATCCAAACCGCCAGCGGCGTGCTCACCAGCCTGCTCACCGTCGCCCTGCTGGAAACCACGCACAACGCGCCCGTCGCCTTTCGCTTTGCCGCGCTGTTTGTCGGCAACGCCGCCGTTTCGCTCGCCGCCTACGCGCTGATGCCGCGCAACCGCCACCGCATCCGCCTGCGCCGCCTGTTTCAGGCTGCCCAATACATCTTCGCCTTTGGCCTGCCGCTTGTGCTGCACCACGCCAGCGGCTTTATTAAAGGACAGCTTGACCGCATCGTTATCTACCAACACTACCCCGCCGAACAGCTCGGCATCTACGCCGCAGGCTTGCAGCTTGCCAGCATCCTCAGCATTCTGCTGCTCGCCGCCAACAAAGCCACTGTGCCGCATTATTACCAAGCCGTGAAACAAGGCAGCCTGAACGCTGCCAAAATCCGCCGCCTCGCCCTCTCCGCCTTAGCCCTCAGCCCCCTCCCCGCCGCCATCGCATGGCTGCTGCCCAACGCGCTGTTCACATGGCTGCTGGGCGCGCAATATGCGGGCAGCCAGTATTACACCGTCCTGTTCCTGCTCGGCTTCGGGCTCACCCTGCCCTATTACCTGCTGGTGAACCACCTGTTCTACCACGGCAAAAACAAGCGCATCGCCGTCATCTCCGTGCTCTCCACGCTGGTTTACCTTGCCGCGCTGTTTGCTACCGCCCGCATCGGCATCCGCTGGATACCGCTGGCGATGATTGCCGGCAACGCCGCCATCCTGCCGATTTTGTGGACAAACGTGAACGACAAGGCAGCCTGAAAACAAAAACCCCGTTTTCAGGCTGCCTTGTCAGCTTCCCCATTCACCAACCGCAATCCCCACCCTCAATCCACCAAAACCATTAAAATATCCCCCATTCCCATCCCAACCGCATCCCCGTTTTCAGGCTGCCTCAACCGCAGCCCATCCTAACACCGCCGCACACCGCCCATGCTTATCGCCAACCCCACCTATCTCCACGCCGACCCCGACCTTAAAGCCATTCTCGCCAACCAACTCGCGCTATTTTGCGTGTCGCTGCCCATACTCAACGAGCTACCCTTTGTGGTGTCCGTTATCTTTATCCTGATGATGGCGGTGCGCATCCTGCTGCTGTTTTTTGGCGTGCGCAAAATGGCAACGTGGCAGCTTGTGTTGATGCTTGCGCTGGTGGTTGCCCTAGTGATGCTGCAAGTGGGTTCGTTTGTGGGGCTGCAAGGCGGCATGGCGTTGCTGCTGTTGCTGGGCGCGCTCAAATCCTACGAAGGGCGCACCCGCCGCGACTGGCAAGTCTCCGCGCTGGTGCAAATTTTCCTGCTCACAGGCGCGGTGTTGTTTAACCAAAGCATGCTGGTGGGCGCGTGGGTGCTGGTTTGCCTCACCCTCATCGCCGTCGCGCTCGCCATCCTCAACGAGCTAGACCCCAAAACCGCGCTCAAACAAAGCATTATCGGCTTCGCGCTCACCCTGCTGCCGATGATTTTGCTGTTTATCACCATGCCGCGCAAAGAATCGCCGCTGTGGGGCATTCCGCAAAACCCCAGCAACCAATCCACCACAGGCATTTCCGAAAGCATGAAACCGGGCAGCATCGGCAACTTGGTGCAAAGCAACGAACCCGCCTTCACCGCCACATTCAGCGACAACTATCGCCCCCGCCCGCAAGACTTATACTGGCGCGTGATGGTGATGATAGACCGCGACGAAACAGGCGAATGGCACGCCGCACGCGGCATGATGGACGACGCATCCCCCGCCCGTGGCAACCGCCCCACGCAAGACGTGCGCTATCAAATCGTGATTGAAGACACCAAAGGGCGCATCCCCGCGCTGGATTACCCCTCGCGTCGCCAAGACACAGGCATCCTGCAAGAGCTGGGCGACGTGCTGCGCGTGTACAGCCGCCAAGGCGTGCGCGGCATCACGCTGCGCGCCAACGCCACCGACGAGCTCACCCAAAAGCTAGACAACGCCGAGCTGCGCCTTTACACCCGCATTTCCGACGACAACCCACAAACCAAAGCCCTCGCCCAAGCGCTCTATCAACAAGCAGGCGGCGACACCGCAACCTTTATTCAGGCTGCCTATCAGTATTTCAACAAACAAAAATTCGTTTACACCCTCAAACCGCCCGTTCTACAAAGCGCTGCCCCCACCGATGAATTCCTATTCCAAACCAAACAAGGCTTTTGCGAACACTACGCCGATGCTTTTGTAACCCTAATGCGCTCCGTGGGCGTGCCCGCGCGCGTGGTAACAGGCTATCAAGGCGGCGAATGGAACGAGCAAGGCGGTTTCTGGCAAATTCGCAGCAAAGATGCCCACGCATGGGCAGAAGTATGGCTGCCCGAGCGCAACGTCTGGAAGCGCGTAGACCCCACCGCCGCCGTCTCCATCAGCCGCGTGGACAGCGGCGTGGACAGCGCATTACCCGCCGAGGAAATCAACGAATTAGTCAGCAACCTGAGCGCATGGAGCCGATTCACCAGCCAAAGCCAAATCTACTGGCAACGCTGGGTGGTGAACTTTGACAACGCCCAGCAAAACAGCCTGTTTTCATTGCTCGGCTTGGGCGGCGCCAGCACATTCAGCTCCCTGCTGTTGCTCATTATCGGCAGCGTGCCCGTGCTCATCCCCATCATTTGGTGGTGGCGACGCTCACGCAAGCAAGACATCTCGCCCTTGGCAGACGGCTTCATGCTGCTCAAACGCCGCCTGCTCGGCAACGCCTTCCCCAACCTCGCCGCGCTGGGCGCAACCGAATTGCAAGCCGAATTGGAACAAAGCGAACGCCTCACCCCCGATTTAGCCCGACTGCTGCAAGACTTTATCGCCCTCAACTACGCCAGCAACCAACCCCCCAGCAAACACGCTGCCCAAGCGTGGTATCGCCGCGCACGGAAGCTGTCCAATAAATATCGCTTGAAAAGCGAATGGGCAGCCTGAAAACAGGTTTTGCCGTAGGGTGTGCCGCTTCGCTGCGCACGCGGTTTACAAGGCAGCCTGAAAATGAACCGTAGGGTGGGCAACTCGTTGCACACGCCGTTTAAAGCAGCCTGAAAACAATTAGCGCAGACATTCCACAGGCAGCCTGAAACGCCTAACACAGACATCCCAACAGCCGTAGGGTGTGCAGCTTCGCTGCGCACGCGGTTTACAAAGCAGCCTGAAAAACAATTAACGTAGCCACCCCACAAGCAGCCTAAAAATCATCCCACATAAAAACCCACCACTCCCCCCCAAAAAAAAATTTAGCCCAACGCAACCCCCACCCATTTTTCAGGCTGCCCCAATCCAAATTAAGCTAAAATCCTCTCTTTCCCACAACTACAAAGGAAACCCCATGACCTACCTCGCCCAAGCCCAAAACTGGCTCGCCCAAGACCCCGACCCCGAAACCCGCGCCGAGCTAGAAGCCCTGATTCCCGCCGCCCAAGCAGGCGATGCCGCCGCACTCGCCGAGCTAGAAGCCCGCTTCAACGGCCGCCTGCAATTCGGCACCGCAGGCCTACGCGGCAAACAACAAGCCGGCAGCATGGGCATGAACCGTGTGTTGGTTGCCCAAGCCGCCAAAGGGCTGGCAGACTACATCCTGCAATTTGACCCGCAAAACCCCAGCATCGTCATCGGCTACGACGGGCGCAAAAATTCCGACATCTACGCCCGCGACACCGCCGAAATCATGGCAGGCGCAGGCATCCAAACCCGCCTGCTGCCGCGCACCCTGCCCACCCCCGTGCTTGCTTACGCCATCCAACACTTCGACACCAGCGCAGGCGTAATGGTAACCGCCAGCCACAACCCCCCCGCCGACAACGGCTACAAAGTCTATCTCGGCAAAAGCAACGGCGGCGGGCAAATCGTCTCTCCCGCCGATGAACAAATCGCCGCGCTGATTGACCAAGCCACGCAAACCCCCATCAACCAATATCCCCGCAGCAGCGACTACGAAACACTCGGCGAAGCCGTCATCGAAGCCTACATCGCCAAAACCGCCGCGCTGGCGCAAGAGCCCGAATGCAGTCTGAATTACGTTTACACCGCCATGCACGGCGTAGGCAAAGAAGTGCTGCTCAAAACCCTTGCCGCCGCCAAGCTGCCACTGCCGCACATCGTTGCTGAGCAAGCCGAACCCGACCCCACCTTCCACACCGTCGCTTTCCCCAATCCCGAAGAAAAAGGCGCGCTAGACCTCGCCATTGCGTTAGCCAAAAAAGAAAATGCCGAATTCATCATCGCCAACGACCCCGATGCCGACCGCCTTGCCGTTGCCATCCCCGATGAACAAGGCAACTGGAAATCGCTGCATGGCAATGTAGTCGGCTGCTATTTGGGCTGGTATCTGGCGCAAAAAAATCAAGGCAAAACAGGCACGCTCGCTTGCTCGCTCGTCTCCTCGCCCGCGCTGGCGCAAATTGCGCAAAAATACGGCTTTGCCAACGAAGAAACGCTCACCGGCTTCAAATACATCGCCAAAGCCCCCAACCTGCTCTACGGCTTTGAAGAAGCACTCGGCTACCTCGTAGACCCCGATAAAGTGCGCGACAAAGACGGCATTTCCGCCGCCATCGTGTTCCTAGACCTAGTACGCAGCCTGAAAGCGCAAAGCAAAACCCTGCTAGACCACGCCCGCGACTTCGCGCAAACATTCGGCGCATACACCAGCGGACAAATCTCCATCCGCGTCAGCGACCTTGCCGACATTGGCAAATTGATGAGCGCGCTGCGCCAAAATCCGCCCAGCCAAATCGGCGGGCACGCAGTAGAGCAAACCATTGACCACCTGCAAACCGAACGCCAAAACGATATTTTGGTGTACCACCTTACCAACGGCAGCCGCCTGATTGTGCGCCCATCGGGCACCGAGCCCAAAGTCAAATTCTATTTGGATGCAAAAGGCAGCAGCGAAGCCGATGCCCAAAATGTGTTGCAGGCGTTTGATGCCGCCGTGCGCGAACTGCTGCGCCAAGATGTTTACGGCAAGCAAAACTGCTAACCCATTTTCAGGCTGCCTATTTTGCCCAAGCATCGCGCAAGCATAGGCAGCCTGAAAACGGGTTTACGAGTTTCTACAAAATTAAATTTCTTCCAACCAACCACAAGGAGCCCATCATGGCAACCCCACATATTTCCGCCCCCGCAGGCGCATTCGCCGAAACCGTTTTGATGCCAGGCGACCCCCTGCGCGCCAAATACATCGCCGAAACCTTTTTGGAAAACGCCGAGCAAGTAACCGCCGTGCGCAATATGTATGGCTACACAGGCACATACAAAGGCAAACGCATCTCCATCATGGGACACGGCATGGGCATCCCATCTTGCTCCATCTACGCCAAAGAACTCATCACCGAATACGGCGTGAAAAACCTAATTCGCATCGGCTCATGCGGCGCAGTGTTGGACGACATCCATGTGCGCGACGTGGTCATCGGCATCGGCGCATCCACCGACAGCAATGTAAACCGCATCCGCTTCCACGGCTACGATTTTGCCGCCATCGCCGATTTCGGCATTGTGCAAGCCCTGTCTAACGCCGCCAAAGCGCGCGGCATTGATGCCAAAGTGGGCAACCTATTCTCATCCGATTTGTTCTACCACCCCGACACCAGCATGACCGAAACCCTGCGCAAATACGGCATCGTGGGCGTGGAAATGGAAGCCGCAGGCATCTACGGCGTGGCAGCCGAATTCGGCGCCAAAGCCGCCACCATCTGCACCGTGTCCGACCACATCGTGCGCGAAGAATACACCACCGCCGAAGAGCGCCAGCTCACGTTTAACGACATGATTACCATCGCCTTGGATGCCGCGATAACGCTGTAATCCACCCCAAAGGCAGCCTGAAAACAGATTGGGCGCAACACCCGACCGCCAACCGTTTTCAGGCTGCCTTGACACCCAACGCAATCGCCGTATAATCCGCGCCTTTCCGCGCCCATCGTCTAGAGGCCTAGGACACTGCCCTTTCACGGCGGCAACAGGGGTTCGAATCCCCTTGGGCGTGCTACAAAAAACCTTGCCGATAAGCAGCAAGGTTTTTTTGTTCGCGATAAAACCACCCCGTCGTTTTCAGGCTGCCCACTTCATCCAACCCGCCCCGCCAAAATGCTATAATCGCCCCATTTTCCACCCACCCCCAGAAAGCCCGACATGAACTTTGAACAAGCCCGTTTCAACATGGTAGAACAACAAATCCGCCCATGGGACGTACTGGATTTTGACGTGCTAGACGCGCTGCAAGACATCCCGCGCGAACTGTTTGTGCAGCCCAGCCAACAAGGCTACGCCTATGCCGACCTCGCCCTGCCCCTGCCCAACGGCAGCCAAATGCTTGAACCCAAAATCGTCGGGCGCATGGCGCAAGGCCTGGCGTTGAAAAAACACGAGCGCGTGCTGGAAATCGGCACAGGCTCGGGCTACGCCACTGCCGTTTTGGCTAAGCTGGCGCACGAAGTCACCACGTGCGACATCGACAGGCAGCAG
The DNA here is from genome assembly GCF_014054985.1 of Kingella oralis. Classification (NCBI taxonomy): domain Bacteria; kingdom Pseudomonadati; phylum Pseudomonadota; class Betaproteobacteria; order Neisseriales; family Neisseriaceae; genus Kingella; species Kingella oralis. The sequence goes on along the minus strand of NZ_CP059569.1, from coordinate 573,994 downwards.
CTAAACGCCGCCCAAGCCGTTCTGAAAGGCTTGCAGCTGGACAACATCCGCTACCAAGCCATCGACGGCTTAAACACCCTGCCCGCCAATGCCCGTTTTGACGCGATTTACATTGGCGGCAGCCTGAAAACCATTCCGCAACAGCTTTTCCCGCATCTGAACAACGGCGGGCGCATGGTGGTGGTGGTCGGCAGCGAGCCGGTTCAACGCTGCGTGCGCGTAACGCGCGACGGCGACACGTTTAGCGAAAAAGTCCTGTTTGACACGCTGATTACGCCGCTGCAAGACGGCAACAACGCCGGCTGGTATAAAGCGACGGGGAAATTTACATTTTGATGATGGCGTGATTGCCCCGCCCAATCGTGTTTCAGGCTGCCTTGGATAATTTCAAGGCAGCCTGAAATTTTTTATATGAGCTACTATCCGCCTTCCAAGCGCAACAATTGCAAAGGGGCTGAGAAAAGCGAAACATCTTTTCAAAACACGTTTTCAGGCTGCCTTTGCATCGCCATAAATACATTCTTAATCGTCGTCATCATCGCTGCGGTCTCTGCCCGCTTGGTAAAGAACGTAAACGACCACCGATGACAACACCAGCGAAAAGCCAAAATCGTCATCGTTCATTTTCAACCAAGCGGGGATGTTAATCAAAACAAACACGCCAATCATCAGCCAAACCATTTGCCGCGACACGGGGTCGGGCTGCATTTGCGCGGTGTAGCGCGGGGCGTTGCCGCCGTCAAATTGAAACCATGCGGCAAGCTGTTTGCGCGACACGGGGGTGTTTTTGCTCCATGCCAATTCGTTGCGCGTGCGCTGGGCGGAAAGTTTGCTGCCGCTTTGTTGGTAATCTTGGTAATAGGTGATGTCGCCTGCGCGGATGTGCCAGTAGAACGCGCCTGCGGCGTAGCTCACGCGCCCGCCGTAGTCGTAGAGTTTGTAGGCGTTTTTGGGAATGTTGTTTGGGGTTAGGGCGGGGAAGCGGGTGAGCGTTTCCGACAGCGCCCATTCGTTTTGCGCGGTTTCCACCAGCCATAAGAAACCTTCTTTGGGGTTGTACAGCAAATATTCGCGCCACCAATCAACGGGGACGAGGCTTAGTGGGCTGCCGTATAGCGCGGCGTGTGCGTCGTCGGGGCGGAGCTCTTCGTAGCGGGCGGCGCCGATAACGGTGTAGCTGTTGCCGTGGATTTTGCCTGTTTTGCCGATGGGCAGCGGCAGGGCTTCTTGCTGGGCTTGGCGCATTTCGTTGGCGGCGATGAGCTTGGCTTTTTCTTCGCTGGTGTCCAAATCGCTGCCGCAGCTGGGGCAAATCACGGTGGGGGTGATGCCGCGCAGCCAATGGATAGATGAACCGCAATGCGGGCAGTTTTCGCTTTGGCGTGTGCCTTTCAGGCTGCCTGCGCTTTGGCGGATTTGCTCTTCGCTGCGGGTGTTTTGCAGGAAAAGTTGGTTGAGCTGGACGGTGCTGCCGAGAAAGGCTTGCGGCGGGGTGTCGCCGTAATCCAGCGTGAGGAATGCGTTTTCGTTGCGCCAATCGGCAACGCGGTTTTGGTAGTTTTCAGGCAGCCTGAAAGGCAGTTCGCCTTGGGCGGCGGCGTTGGAGAGGGTGATTTCGCGCACATCGCTGGCGATAAAGGTTTTGCCGTAGTCCAGCGTGCTGATGCCTGCGCGGATTTCGTTGAAATCGGGGGCGTTGTCGGGCGTGGCGATGGGGTGGGTGATAACATAAATGTCGCCCGCTTCGGAGAGCCAGCCGTTTTCGCCGTCGTCAAACCGGACATACCATTCGTTCCACACGCCTGCGTCGTATTTGGCTTGCAGCCGCCCCACCACGGCGAAGCCCTGCCCGTTGTATGTGCCTGTGGTGCCGATTTGGATGGGGCTGAAATCTTGCAATAATGCGCTGTCGCGCCCCGTGTCTTTTAGCGTGCCGTCTTGCAACACGAGCATACTGTCGCAATAGCTGCATACAACGGTGATGGCGGTGGGGCTGTAAACTTGGACGGGTGCGCCGCAGCTGGGGCAGCCGGTGTGGAAAAATGGCTCAGACATGATGCAATGGATGGGATGGCAATGGGGAAATCATAGCATAAAGGCAGCCTGAAAACGTGTCGGATGCGGGTTGCCGCTGCGCGGGTTTTCAGGCTGCCTTGCGATCGGACAAGGGTTGCGATGCGTTTGGCGGGTTGCGCGCATGGCGTTGGCGTTGAACAAGGGCAGCCTGAAAACGCCCAACCGTATTTTCAGGCTGCCCGATGGACCGCAATCAATGCGGTCGTAATCAATGGGCTGCAATCAACAGCGCTGCGCCAGCTCAACCGCTTTGCCGATATAAGCGGCGGGCGTGAGCGCCAACAGCTCGGCTTTTGCGCCATCGGGAATCGCCAAGCCGTTGATAAACTGGCGCAAGGTTTCGGGCGTGATGCCGTCTTTGCCGCGCGTGAGCGCTTTAAGCTGCTCGTAGGCTTGCGGCACGGCGTAGCGGCGCATCACGGTTTGGATGGGCTCGGCAAGCAGCTCCCAAGTGGCGTTAAGGTCTGCCAACATGGCGGCGGGGTTGGCTTCCAGTTTGTTCAAACCGCGCAGGTGCGCCGCCCAGCCCAAGAGCGCGTAGCCCGCGCCCACGCCCATGTTGCGCAGCACGGTACTGTCGGTTAAATCGCGTTGCCAGCGGGATACGGGCAGTTTCTCGGCAAGAAAACCGAGTACGGCGTTTGCCATGCCCAGATTGCCCTCGGAGTTTTCAAAATCAATCGGGTTCACTTTATGCGGCATGGTGGAACTGCCCACTTCGCCCGCTTTCACTTTTTGTTTAAAGTAACCCATTGATATGTAACCCCAAATATCGCGGTTAAAATCAATCAAAATGGTGTTGATGCGGCTGACGGTTTGAAACAGCTCCGCCATGTAGTCGTGCGGTTCAATTTGGATGGTGTAGGGGTTAAAGGTCAAACCCAATGATTTTTCTACGAATTTTTGGCAATGCTGTTCCCAGTCCACATCGGGGTAGGCAACCAAATGGGCGTTGTAATTGCCGACTGCGCCGTTGATTTTGCCCAAAAATTCCTGCGCGGCAAGCTGCTGGATTTGGCGTTGCAAACGCGCCAGCACATTGGCGATTTCTTTGCCCAGCGTGGTGGGCGTGGCAGGCTGCCCGTGCGTGCGCGACATCATGGGCACGGCGGCCAGCGCGTGCGCCATCTGTTGCAGCTTGGCGGCGATTTCGCGCAATTGGGGCAGCAGCACTTCATCGCGCGCTTGGCGCAGCATCAGCGCGTGCGACAGGTTGTTGATGTCTTCGCTGGTGCAGGCAAAGTGGATGAATTCGCCCACGGCGTGCACTTCGGCGTTGTGCGCGAAGCGTTGTTTGAGCCAGTATTCAATCGCTTTCACGTCGTGGTTGGTGGTGGCTTCGATGGCTTTGACTTCGGCGGCGTTGCTCAGCGAAAAGCCGTTGATTACGCTGTCTATTTCGGCAAGCGTGGTGGCGGAAAACGGGGCGACTTCGCCGATTTTCGGCTCGGCAGCAAGAGCTTTGAGCCATTCCAGTTCCACGCGCACGCGCGCTTTCATTAAGCCGTATTCGGAAAAGATGGGGCGCAGCGGGTCGGTGGTAGCGGCGTAGCGTCCGTCTAGCGGGGAAAGGGCGGATAGGGGGTTTATCATGTTGAATCCTTGTTGATAAGGGGAAAGGCGTTTCAGGCTGCCTCAATCTAACCATAGCCAAAGGCAGCCTGAATTGGGGTTTTCAGGCTGCCTTTGGTGGATTTATTTGTTTGCTGATGCAGCCGATGCGCCGGCTACACCGCTTGCGCCGCTGGCTTGGTTAGACGGCGCACCAAACCATTGGGTGTGGATTTTGTCGTATGTGCCGTCTGATTTGATTTGAGCAAGCCCTTTGTTGATGGCTTCGCGCAAGCCGTCGCTGCGCCCTTTTTTGAACACAAAGCCGTAATGCTCTTGGATAAACGACGGGTCCACCACCACGTTTAACTTGGCATCGGGGTGCTGCTTCACATAAAACGCCACCACGCTGCTGTCGCCCACCACGGCATCCACGCCGCCTGTTTCCAGCTCTTTAAACGCCAAAGGCATGGTTTCAAAGCGTTTGATTTTGGTGCTATCTTTGCCTTGCAATTTTTGCAAAATCAAATCGCCCGATGTGGCAGCCTGAACCGATGCGGTGCGGTTTTTCAAATCAGCAAAGCTTTTTACCGCGTTGCTGTTTTTGTTTTCCGTGATAATCATCTGCGTGGCAGTAAAATAGGGGTCGGAAAAATCAAGCTGTTGTTTGCGCTCGTCATTGATGGTGATGCTCGCCAGCCCCACATCGCTGTCGCCCTTGTCCACATTGGCAAACAAGCCTTCAAATGGCGTGTTCACAAATTCCAGCTTCACATTTTGCGATTTGGCCGCCGCATCCAAAATATCATGCGAAAAACCCACCACATGGTCGTTGTCCATGTATTCCATCGGTGGATAAGACGCATCGGTGGCAACAATATATGTTTTGCTCACATCCAAACCTGCACTGCTGGCGGCAGAGGCGCCGGCGTTGCTGCTTGCGCCGCCATTGCCGCCCGAACACGCCGCGAGCAAAAAGGCAGAGCATAACGTTGCTGTAAGAATATGTTTTTTAAACATGATGTTATCCTTGTGTTGAAATTTCCATGCCGCCGCAAACACCACATCAGGCAGCCTGAAAAAGGTTTAGGTAGAGGTTTAAAAAAAACGTTAAAAAAACAAAAAACGGTTTGCAAATCACCAAGCCGAAGCCGCCGAAGCATCCGAAGCCGCATCCAAACCGCCCGGTTCGCTCGCCGCACCTGCCGCAGAGGCATCGTCCGCAGGCGCGGTCATACCCTTTTCTTGCGAAGCCGCCCGCCGCGCCGCCCGCTCTTCCGCCTGCGCTTCCGAATCGGGAATCACTCCCGTATCCGAAGCCGTCGGCGGTTCGGCGACCCGCATCGCCGCTTGTTCATGCCGGTTCACGCCATACGACAGCAACACAATCGCTACCGCCAGCGCAAAGCTGATTGCCACCACCCGCCGCATGTTAAACGGCTTGGGCGCAGGCGGCTGCTCGTTTTCAGGCTGCCCTTGCTGTTGCTGCTCCTGCGGCGCAGGATGCGGGCGATGCGGTTTTTTCTGATGACGACTCATGTAGTTTCCAAATAAAGCGCGCCAATCAAACAACCGCGCGACAACACATGCCATTATATACAAACTCGCCGCAGATTTCTTAACAAAAACACACAATCCGCATGCCGCATTTCAGGCAGCCTGAAAATACAGTAAAATGGCGCGTTTTCAAATTTCCCACCATTGAACCATCATGCTCACCTTCCAACAAATCATCTTCAAACTGCAACAATACTGGGCCAACCAAGGCTGCGCTATCATCCAACCCTTCGACATGGAAGTAGGCGCGGGTACGTCCCACCCCGCCACCTGCCTGCGCGCGCTCGGCCCCGAGCCGTGGAACGTTGCCTATGTGCAGCCCAGCCGCCGCCCCAAAGACGGCCGCTACGGCGACAACCCCAACCGCCTGCAACACTATTACCAGTTCCAAGTCGCACTCAAACCCGCGCCCGCCGACATCCAAGACCTGTATCTAGGCAGCCTGAAAGAGCTGGGCATCGACCCCACCGTGCACGACATCCGTTTCGTTGAAGACGACTGGGAAAACCCTACGCTCGGCGCATGGGGTTTAGGCTGGGAAGTATGGCTCAACGGCATGGAAGTAACCCAGTTCACCTATTTCCAACAAGTCGGTGGCATAGATTGCACGCCCGTGCTTGGCGAAATTACCTATGGCATTGAACGCCTTGCCATGTATCTGCAAGGCGTGGAAAACGTTTACGATTTGATGTGGACAACCACCCCCGCAGGCGACACGCTGACCTACGGCGACGTGTACCACCAAAACGAAGTCGAACAATCTACCTACAACTTTGAATACAGCGACGCGGCTTGGCTGCTCGAACAGTTTAACGGCTACGAAGCCCAAGCCAAACGCCTGCTCGCGCTCGAAGATGCATCGCTCGCGCTGCCCGCCTACGAATTGGTGCTCAAAGCCGGCCACACCTTCAACCTGCTGGACGCACGCGGTGCCATCTCCGTAACCGAACGCGCCACCTACATCGGGCGTATCCGCGCCTTGAGCCGCCAAGTGGCGCAAGAATTTGTCGCCAGCCGCGAAGCGTTGGGTTATCCGCTGCTGAAACAGGGCAAATAATGCTTGCCCGTACCAAGCAAACCGCGCGCAAGCCCCAAGGCAGCCTGAAAACAATAATGCGCTCAGTAACCATCAACGCGCAAAACATCGCCTCCCAAAAAGCAACAATAGGCAGCCTGAAAACCTGTTTGCGCTTGCGGTGAAACCTTCGGTTTTCAGGCTGCCTCCCCCATACCAACCCAAAGAAACACACATGATAGAAAAACTCACCTTTGGACTATTCTCCAAAAAAGACACCCAAAGTTTCATGCGCTTGCTGCGCTACATCAAACCCTACAAAGCCCGCATCATCTTCGCGCTGTTGGGCATCGTAGGCGTGGCCGCCACCGAAAGCTACCTTGCCGCCTTTATCGCCCCCCTGGTCAACCAAGGCTTTGCCATGCCCTCCGCTCCGCCCGCGCTGAACCCCGACACAGGCATCCTCACCACGCTCGCCAACTGGAAAGACCAGTTCAACTATCTGATTTGGGGCACGGCGGAAAAAGTGTGGATTGTGCCCGTGTTCTTCATCATCTTGGTGTTGATTCGCGGCGTTTGCCGCTTTGCCAGCACCTATTTGCTCACATGGGTTTCCGTGATGGCCATCAGCACGTTGCGCCGCGATATGTTCAACAAAATGCTGCTGCTGCCCACCGATTTTTTCAAAAAAACCCCATCGGGCACGGTGTTAATGAGCATTGTGCAAATGACCGAAGGCTCCATCAGCAACGCCAGCAATGTGTTTATCGTGCTCACGCGCGACACCATGATTGTGCTTGGCTTGGTATGCGTGTTGCTGTATCTCAACTGGCAGTTGAGCTTGGTGGTCGCCCTGATGTTTCCCGTACTTTCGCTGCTGTCGCGCTATTACCGCAATCGCCTCAAAAGCATCATTGCCAGCGCGCAACTTTCCATCGGCACGCTGAACAACGTGGTCAACGAAGTGCACCAAGGGCATCAGGTGGTCAAACTGTTCGGCGGGCAACAACAAGCCGCCGGCCGCTTTGCCGATGTGAATAACACCATCGTGCGGCTGGGCAAAAAAATCACCCAAGCAACCGCCGCGCGTTCGCCGTTTAGCGAACTCATCGCCTCGCTCGCCCTTGCCGTGGTGATTTTTATTGCCCTGTGGCAAAGCCAAAACGGCGTAACCACCATTGGCGAATTTATGGCGTTTATCGTTGCCATGCTGCAAATGCTCAGCCCCATCAAAAATTTAGCCAATATCAGCATCCCCATGCAAAGTATGTTTATCGCATCCGATGCCGTGTGCGATTTTTTGGATGAACCCACCGAACAAGACACAGGCAGCAAAACGCTCAACCACGTTTCAGGCAGCCTGAAATTTGAAAACATCGATGTGCAATACAACCAAGAAACGCGCAAAGCGCTAGACAACTTCAACCTAGAAATCCAAGCGGGCGAGCGCGTTGCCCTTGTGGGGCGGTCGGGCAGCGGCAAAACCACCGTGGTTAATTTGCTGCCGCGCTTCGTTATCCCCAGCCAAGGCAACGTGCTGATTGACGGCGAAAACATCAACAATTTAACCCTTGCCAACCTGCGCGAACAGTTCGCCCTTGTGTCGCAAGACGTTTTCCTCTTTGAAGGCAGCCTGAAAGACAACGTGCAATACAGCCGCCCCAACGCCAGTGAAGAAGAAATCCTCGCCGCGCTCAAAGCTGCCAACCTCGCCGAACTCGTTGCCAACCATCCCGATGGCTTAAACCAACCCATCGGCGCAAACGGCAGCCTGCTATCAGGTGGGCAACGCCAGCGCGTTTCCATCGCCCGTGCCATCCTAAAAGATGCGCCTATTTTGCTGCTCGACGAAGCCACCAGCGCGCTAGACAACGAATCCGAACACCTTGTGCAAGAAGCACTAGAACGCCTGATGCACGGGCGCACCAGCATCATCGTTGCCCACCGCCTCACCACCATTGAAAACGCCGACCGAATCATCGTGATGGACGAAGGGCATATTATTGAACAAGGCACGCACCAAGAATTACTGGAAAAACAAGGCTATTATGCGGCGTTGAACAATATGCCCAAGCTGCACAACCATAAGGCAGCCTGAAACCCGATTACCCCAATCTCCCCATAAGAAAGCAAAACATGACCCAAACCCTTCTAATTGAACTATTAACCGAAGAACTCCCCCCCAAAGCCCTAAACAACTTGGGCAACCACTTTGCCCAATCCATCGCCGAAGGCTTGGAAAAAGCACAACTGATTGACGGCACAACGCAATACACCGCCTACGCTTCGCCGCGCCGCCTTGCGGTTTCGGTGGCAAATGTGAAGCCTGTGCAGGCAGACCAACACGTTGTGCGCAAAGGCGTTTCCGTGGCAGCGGGCATGAAAGACGGCGTACCCACCAAGGCTTTGGAAGGTTTCGCCCGCTCGTGCGGCGTGGAAATCGGCAGCCTGAAAATCATCCACGACGGCAAGCAAGATGTGTACGCGCACGAATTTACCCAAGCGGGGCAAACGCTTGCCGCGCTTTTGGGCGAAATCATCAACACCGCCATCAAAAAACTGCCGATTCCCAAAGTAATGCGCTGGGGCAGCAGCACGCACACGTTTGTGCGCCCTGTGCATGGCTTGGTGGTGTTGCATGGCGCGGATGTGGTGCCTGTGAACGTGTTGGGCTTGGATAGCGGCCGCCAAACTTTGGGGCATCGCTTTTTGTCGCAGGGTGAGATTGTGTTGGCGCAAGCGGATGATTATGCGCAACAAATCGCCGAGCAGGGCAAGGTGATTGCTTCGTTTGCCAAACGTCGCGCCGCGATTAAAGCCGAGCTGGACAAGGTTTCAGGCAGCCTAAACGCCCGCGTTGCCGCCGATGATGCGCTGCTGGACGAAGTAACCGCGCTGGTGGAATACCCCGTTGTTTTGCAAGCGGAATTTGAAGCGCATTTCCTTGCCGTGCCGCAAGAATGCTTGATTTTGACCATGCAGCAAAACCAAAAATATTTCCCGCTGTTAGACCAAAACGGCAAGCTGATGAACCGCTTTTTGCTGGTGTCCAATTTGCAAACCGCCGACCCAAGCCACATTATCCATGGCAACGAGCGCGTGCTGCGCGCGCGGTTGAGCGATGCGGAATTTTTCTACAAGCAAGACCAAAAAGCGACGCTGGAAAGCCGCCTACCTAAGCTGGAACACGTTGTTTATCATAACAAAATCGGCAGCCAAGCCCAGCGCATCGACCGCTTGCAAACCATCGCCGCGCACATCGCGGAGCAGCTGGGCACAGACCGCGCCACCGCCGAACGCGCCGCACGCCTTGCCAAAGCCGATTTGGTTACCGAAATGGTGGGCGAATTCCCCGAGCTGCAAGGCACGATGGGCAAATATTATGCCGTGCTGGATGGTGAGCAGCCTGAAATCGCTGCCGCGATTGAACAGCACTACCAGCCACGTTTTGCCGGCGACAAGCTGCCCGAAAGTCCGATTGCCACCGCTGTGGCGCTGGCGGACAAGCTGGAAACGCTGGTGGGCATTTGGGGCATCGGGCTGATTCCCACGGGCGACAAAGACCCCTACGCACTGCGCCGTGCGGCATTGGGCGTGCTGCGGATGCTGATGAATAGTCCGTTGTCTATCAATGACTTGCTAACTACTGTTGCTGCGCAGTTCCCCAGAGATTTGCTGGCGGCTAACACCGTTACCGAAGTGGCGGATTTTATGCAGGCGCGTTTGGCGGTGCTGCTGCAAAACGATTACGCGCAAGACACGGTTGCCGCTGTGTTGGCGCAACGTCCCGACCGTTTGGATGATTTGGCGGATAAATTGCAAGCCGTTGAATCGTTTAAAAAACTGCCCGAAGCCGCCGCGCTTGCCGCTGCTAACAAGCGCGTGCAAAATCTGTTGAAAAAAGCCGATGCCCAGCTGGGTGCGGTGCAGGAAAATCTGTTGCAGGAAGACGCGGAACGCGCCCTGTTTGCCGCCACGCAAGCCCTGCGCCCCACCGTGCAAGCCGCGTTGGCGAAACACGATTTTCAGGCTGCCTTAACCGCGCTGGCGGCGGTGAAACCGCAAGTGGATGCGTTTTTTGATAATGTGATGGTGATGGCGGATGATGCCGCTGTGAAGCAGAACCGTTTGAATTTGTTGAACGAATTGTCGCAACTGATGAACGCGGTGGCGGATATTTCGCTTTTGGGCGAATGATGCCCGCTCGGCAACGTTTTCAGGCTGCCTCCATGCGCACCCGCAAGGCAGCCTGAAACAAACACCTCCAAAGGCAGCCTGAAATCTCTTTTTTCAGGCTGCCTGTTTTTGTTTACAATCTGGCATTCGCAACCCAAGGCAGCCTGAAAATGCACTACGACCACATCTCCTTTCACGCCGAAGCCCCCGACTACCCCGGCGACCTGCCCGAGCGCAACGCCGCCCACCACATCGGCTTTTACTACGCATGGGCGGTCTCGCAAAATCTCCACAGCCCCGCCGCCACGCGCCTGCCGCAATTTCACGACTTGCAAATCGGCTTGATTTCGGGCACCGAATTCGTGCTGGAACAGCTCAACGGCGGCATCGACGACGGCTGCTTCAACGAGCTCGGCAACCGCTTCACCCGCTTCTACTACGCCGACGAAGAAGAAGGCTACGGCGCATTTCTTGCCGACTACTTCGCCGCGCTCGGCATCCAAAACCAAACGCAGTTCTACCGCACCCACGACACCCCCGAAAACCAAGCCAAACTGAACGCCGCCTTTCAGGTTGCCTATGCAGTCTGGTTAGGCAGCCTGAAAAAATAGCCCCAAGCCATGCCCCGTCCCATCCGATGCCCGCAATGCCACAGCCCCAGCCATCGCCATATCCAAGGCGACCGCCACCAATGCAACCACTGCGGCAGCACCTTCCTCATCCCCGACACGCCCCCGCCCGCATCCATGCCCGAGCCGCCGCGCGCCAAGCTCAAAAACCTCATCATTATCCTCGCCATCCTGCTTGCCGCCGCATGGCTGTTAGAAATCATGTGGGCAGCCTGAAAATGCCCCGCCCATCATCCCTCAATTAAAAGGTACACCATGAAACTCATCATCCTAGACCGAGACGGCGTGATTAACCACGACAGCGACCAATTCATCAAAAGCCCCGAAGAATGGCAGCCGATAGACGGCAGCCTCGATGCCATCGCCTTTTTAACCCAAGCGGGCTACACCATCGCCGTCGCCACCAACCAATCAGGCATCGCGCGCGGCTATTTCAACGTGCAAACGCTCAACGAAATGCACGCCAAAATGCACAAACTCGTGCGCCAAGCAGGCGGCGAAATCAGCGGCGTATGGTTCTGCCCGCACACCGCCGACAGCCAATGCGACTGCCGCAAACCCAAACCCGGCATGGTTTTGGACATCCTAGACCGCTTCCAAGCCCAAGCCGCCGACACCTATCTGGTGGGCGACAGCCTGCGCGACTTGCAGGCCATCGCCGGCGCAGGCGGCAAGCCCATTCTCGTGCGCACGGGCAAAGGCATGAGAACGCTGGAAAAAGACGGTGGCAACCTGCCGCCAGGCACGCAGATTTTTGACAGCCTGTTAGACTTTGCCGTGCAACTGGTGCGCCCCAACCAACCCGGCGCAAGCGCAGCCTGAAAACCCAATCTGCCCCAAACGCAGCCTGAAACCATGAAACGCAAGGCCAAACGTCCTGCCCAATCCCCCAACACCATGCCGCCCGAACGGCTCGTGCCCATTTTGGACTACCTGTGCCAACACGCCCAAACTTGGGACGACGCACGCGAAACCGTCGCCATCCGCATCTGCCATGCCTTCGCCGAGACCACATTGGGCAATGGCATCGGCATCCTAGAAGCCGACTGCATAGACGATTATCTCAACGAAACCGCCCCCAAATACCGCCGCTGCCGCGCCCAAGACGAGCGCGAGCATTGGGAAAACGTCCTGTTCCAAGGGCATCTGGAAAACAGCCTGCCGCGTTTCAACCCCTTTTCCGCCATCAGCTTTATGGACGGCGCAGGCAGACGCTTCGCCCTGCCCTATTACCTGCTCTGGGCGTTGCAAAACCCCGATTGTTCCGCCCACGAAATCCTATCCTACGCCCTTGCCAACGACTTCCACACCAACAACCTGCCGCTCAACCCCGCCCAGCAGCGCGCCCTATACGCCGCCATCGCCTACCTCGCCGAAAGCGAAGCCGAAGAATACAACGATGGCTACTACGCCTGCCGCAGCAGCCCGTGGGACGACGCACTCACCCACCTCGCCCAAGCCCTGCCCGATTTAGAGGCAGCCTGAAACACAGTCCAACCAAACCCCCGCCATGACCACCTACCTTATCCTCTCCCACCAACCCCTGCCCCACATCGCCGCCCACGCCGCCCGCCACCCCCAAGCGCACTACTACATCCACCACGACGCCCAATCCCCCCGCCTGACAGGCAGCCTCACCACCCTGCCCAACGTCCACCTTATCAGCCACCGCATCCGCATCAACTGGGGCGGCTTCACCATGATAGAAGCCACCCTCGCCCTCATCCAAGCCGCGCTCGCCAACCCCGACACCCGCCACTACCACCTCATCAGCGGCAGCTGCGCCATGCTGCAAAGCCCCCAAACCCTCGCCGCCCAATGCCAAACGCAGCCTGAAAACACCCTCTGGCTATGCAGCCAACCCAGCCCCCACCTGCGCTACCGCACCCGCTTCAACGCCCCCCACGCCGACACCGCATGGCAACGCAGCCTGCCGGGCAAAATCCTCACCCGCAGCCTGAAAATCGCCGACCGCATCCTCCCCAGCCGCCAAATCTGCCTCGCAGGCAGCCAATGGTTTTCCGCCAACCGTGCCGCGCTGAAACTATTGTTTGACCACAGCCTCGGCGACAACGCCGCCCTGTTTGAAAAAAAACTCGTCCCCGACGAACACTTCTTCCAACACATCGCCCACCAACTTTCAGGCAGCCTCAACCATATTAACGACAACCACCGCTTTATCCGCTTCGCCCACGGCGCAAACCACCCCGACACCCTCTCGCTGGACGACCTCTGGGCAGCCAAAAAAAACGGCGCATGGTTCGCCCGCAAAGTCTCCGCCGAAAACCAAATGCGCTGGCTGCAATACGAGCAAAACGTGTAAACCGCCGCACCCAGCGTTTTCAGGCTGCCTCAACCCATCAACCCACCCACAGAAAGGCATCACCATGTCCCACCTTAACCCCCAATCCCGTTTCACCGAACTGTTCGCCATCCTCGGGCAGCCTGCGTAGCGAAGCGGAGTTGTGAAGCTAAAACGGCCGCCCCGTATCCGCCGCCACGCTAAACAAATATCGCGGCAAACTGCCCGACCGCCTGCTGGAATACTGGCAGGAATACGGTTTTTGCCACTTCGCCGACGGGCTGTTTTGGATTACCAACCCCGAAGACTACGAAGACATCCTTGCCGAATGGCTGCCTGAAAACGTGCAGTAGGACGGGCGTGATTATTATGTGATTGCCCGCTCGGGTTGGGGTGAGCTGTTTGTTTGGGAACCTACTTACGGCAACAAATACTGCATCATCCCGCATTTCGGCTTTATTACTGTTGGGCGCAGCCATGAAAAAATGATTAAAAAAGGTGATGCAGATTTTGCGCTGGAATTGTTTTTCTTAGTAAAAAATCCGGAATATTTGGACATGGAAGACGATAAAGGCAAACCGCTATTCCAGCGCGCCGTCAAAAAATTCGGCGCATTGGCAGAAGACGAAATGTTCAGCTTCGTGCCTGCGCTTGCTACGGGCGGCGAGCCGCAAATCGGCAATGTGGACAAGGTGGATTTGTTTGCCCAATTTGACCTGCTGCGCCAACTCGTCGAGCCGCGCGTGTTTGACGATAAAGACATGATTGCCCACGGCTGGGGCGGTAAGCCGTTGTGAGCCAAAATAACCAAAGGCAGCCTGAAAGCCGTGTTTTGCCGTTTCGGGCTGCCTCCAATACCGCCTGAAACCCCAAAGTCAGCCTGAAACCCCGTTCACCAACCCTCGCCCCCCCAATCTCATGCACTTCACCGCCCTGCTCTCCCTCTACGCCAAAGAACACCCCGACCACCTGCGCCAAAGCCTCGCCAGCCTTGCCGCGCAAACCCTCCCCGCCGCCGAAATCCTCATCGTGTTAGACGGCGCGATTACCCCCGCGCTCGAAGCCGTGCTCGCCGAATTCGCCGGCCGACTGCCGCTCAACATCATCAGGCTGCCCGAAAACGTCGGGCTCGGGCGCGCGCTCAACCACGGCGTGCAACACGCGCGGCACGAATGGATATTCCGCATGGACACCGACGACATCGCCACCCCCACCCGCTTCGCCGACCAATGCGCCTACCTCGCCGCCCATCCGCAAACCGCCCTGCTCGGCGGTCAAATCGCCGAATTTGCCAACACCCCCGGCCAAAGCCACGCCAGCCGCCAAGTCCCCCAAACGCAGCCTGAAATCCTCGCCTATGCCAAAAAGCGCAACCCGTTCAACCACATGACCGTTGCCTACAAAAAAACCGCCGTGCAACAAGCAGGCGGCTACCAACATCATCTGTATATGGAAGACTACAACCTCTGGCTGCGGATGCTCGCGCAAGGCGCAACCGCTGCCAACCTGCCGCAAACGCTGGTGCACGCCCGCACGGGCAACGCCATGCTGCAACGGCGGCGCGGCCGGGCATACATCAAAAGTGAATGGCAACTGATGCGGCTCAAACACCGCCTGCGTTTTCAGGCTGCCCTGCCCGCCTTGGCCATCTTTCTGTTGCGCAGTCTCCCGCGCCTGCTACCCGCCAAATGGCTGGGCAAGGTTTATGCCAAGCTGAGAACGTAATCGCGCAGATGCGTTTGCGAGCCAAGGTTTCTGCCCGCAAAGGCAGCCTGAAAGCGAATTTTCAGGCTGCCTTTGCCGTTATCCGCTACAATACGCCACCTTTTTATTAACCCATCCTGCCGTGTTCCGATACCGCAGAAGAACGGTTTGGTTGCGCAGAAATTCGTTTTCAGGCTGCCTTAATGTGCTTAGCAAAGGCAGCCTGAAAACCGAACCCAACAAGCCGACCCCATCCCGCCAAGCCAAATCGTTACGGAGAGCCACCATGTCCAAAAAAAACCAACGCGCCTATCTCGACGACATTTCCGCCAACAAGCCCGCGCGAAAATCCCCCCCATCCCGCCAAGCCAAAGGCAGCCTGAAAACGAGCAAAGCAAGTTTCAGCGAAGCTAAAACCCCCCCCCAAAAAAGGCAGCCTGAAAACGAGCGCAGCGCGTTTCGGCAAAGCCAAAACGAACGCGGTCAAAATGAGCGCAGCCCCAACGCCCAGCCCGCCAAACAGCGCGTAACCAAAGCCAAAAAACTCATCGTCCGCGCGCCCAACCAAAAAATCCAGCAACGCGCCGATTTCCTCAAAGAACAACGCGCCGACCTTTCGCGCCAAGAACCCGAACGCCTGCAAAAAATCCTCGCCGCATCAGGCGTAGGCTCGCGCCGCCAAATGGAAGAATGGATTGGCAACGGCTGGGTGCAGGTGAACGGCAAAACCGCGCAGCTGGGCGACAAAGTCTCGCCCGACGACCAAGTAACCGTGAAAGGCAGCGCCATCAAGCTCAAATGGGCCGACCGCCTGCCGCGCATCCTCTTGTATTACAAGCAAGAGGGCGAAATCGTCTCGCGCGACGACCCGCAAGGGCGCGTGAGCGTTTTTGACCGCCTGCCGCAAGCCGCCAGCAGCCGCTGGGTTGCCATCGGGCGGCTGGACATCAACACCAGCGGCCTGCTGATTCTGACCACCTCGGGTGAGCTGGTGCAGCGTTTCGCCCACCCCAAATTTGAAGTGCAGCGCGAATACGCCGTGCGCGTGCTGGGCGAAGTGAGCCGCGAGCAAATGCAGCAGCTCACGCAGGGCATCATGCTGGAAGACGGCTTGGCGCAGGTGGAGCGCATCAGCGAGCAAGGCGGCGAGGGCGCGAACAAATGGTACAACGTGGTCATCAAAGAAGGGCGCAACCGCGAAGTGCGCCGCATTTTTGAACACATCGGGCTCACCGTCAGCCGCCTTGTGCGCGTGGGCTTCGGTCCCATCGGGCTGCCCAACCGCCTCAAACGCGGGCAGTTCTACGAACTCAACCCCGCCGAAGTCGCCGCCATTTTGAAATGGGCGGATATGGCGTTGCCCAACAGCGGCAAACGGCGCAGATAGCAAGGCAACAGGCAGCCTGAAACTTGTTTGCTTTGCTTTCAGGCTGCCTCCATCCGCAACCCAATCAACCCGAAACCCAAAGGCAATCCCTATAACGAATGCAGCATATTAGGCAGCCTGAAAGTGAATCTATCCAACAAAAAACCGCTTGGCATCGCACCAAGCGGTTTTTGTTTTTCAGGCTGCCTAAACGCTGTAATCGTAGTCGATGACCAGAGGGGCGTGGTCGGAAAATTTGGTTTCTTTGTACACATGGGCGGCTTGGGCGGTGGCGGCGAGCGCGGGCGTGGTCATTTGGTAATCGATGCGCCAGCCTACGTCTTTGGCATAGGCTTGCCCGCGGTTGCTCCACCATGTGTAGCCCGCCACATCGGGATACAGCGTGCGCCAAGTGTCCACCCAGCCCAAATCGGCAATCACGCGCCCAATCCATGCGCGCTCTTCGGGCAAAAAGCCTGAGTTTTTTTGGTTGCCTTTCCAGTTTTTGATGTCGATGTTTTGGTGGGCGATGTTCCAGTCGCCGCAGACGACAATGTCGCGCCCTGTGGCGATGAGCTCGGCGAGTATGGGGTAAAACGCGTCTAAAAACTGGTATTTGTAGGCTTGGCGTTCTTCTGCGCTGGTGCCGCTGGGCAGGTAGAGGGAGATGACGCTGAGGTTGCCGAAATCGGCGCGGACGTATCGCCCTTCGCTGTCAAATTCGGGCTGCCCTAAGCCGATTTGCACGGCATCGGGCTGGCGTTTGCTGTATAGGGCGACGCCGCTGTATCCGCGTTTTTGGGCGCAATGCCATACGCCGTGCATGCCGTGGGGGGCTTGCATTTCGGGCGAGAGGTCGGCTTCTTGGGCTTTGAGTTCCTGCACGCAGATGATGTCGGCTTGGGATTGGGCGATGTAGTCTAAAAAGCCTTTTTTGTAGGCGGAGCGGATGCCGTTTACGTTGGCGGTGATAATGCGCATGGGGTGTCCTTTGTGTGTGGGGGTTGAGGCAGCCTGAAAAGCGGGTTTGGGTTTTAGCTTCGCAACTCCGCTTCGCTCCGCAGGCTGCCTATTGTGTTTAGGGCGAATAGGCAGCCTGAAAACGGGCAACGCTATTCGTGATACGGATTGTGCTGCGTTTCCAGCAGCAGCCGATATTGCAGGCGGATAAATTCGTCTAGCACGGCTTGTTGGATGTCCAGCCGCTGGGTGATGGGCGCGGCGAAGCGGACAACGAGCTTGTAGGTTTTGTCGTCGTGTGGCACGCGGTTGATGCGGGTGCGGGCAGCGGGGGTGAAGAAGAGTTGTTGCACTTGCACGGCTTCAAAGTATTGGATGATTTCGGGCGTGTAGGGCGCGCACCATTCGTCTAACACGGCGTGCAGCTTGGGCACGATGGCATCGGAATCCAGATGAATCGGCACGGGGATTTCAAAGGTGTGCACAACGTATTGCCCTAAGATGTGGTCGCGGTGCACGGTTTGGCTCAGCAGCAGGCTGTTGGGGAAGGAAACGGTGCGCCCTGATAAATGCCCAATCAGCGGGTTGTCCACGATTTGCATCATCAGGGTGTTGAACAGGTTGATGTCCACCACGCGCCCGCGGATGTGGGCGATTTCAATGTAGTCGCCCACGGAATATTGCCGCGTTACAAAGCGCAATAGGCTGCCTGAAAGGCACATAATCAGCTCTTTGGTGGCGACCACGGTGGCGGCAGCCAGCGCAACCATAGACAGGGCAAAGGTTTGGATTTGGCTGCCCCATACCATCAGCAGCCCGAGCAAAATGGCAATCAGCGACACATTGCGGCTCACCACAAGGGCGCGGCGTTTGTGTTCCAAATCCCAATCGGGGTGGCTTTTGAAATGGGCGTAGAGCCAGATTTCTTTGACCAGCCACACAAAGGGAAACAGCAGCAGGGTAAATATCCATTGCTCGGAGAGCGGGATTTTCGCGAGCCATTGGTGCAGGGTGTTGAGCATGGTGTGTCCTTAGTTTTTTGTTTTTCAGGCTGCCTTTGGCACGTTTAAAGGCAGCCTGAAACGCTTGTTGCCGCGTGGTGTGTTTCGCATCGTTTTCAGGCTGCCTCTACGGGCTTACCCGCATCACGCAAAGGCAGCCTGAAACGCCTGTTGCTGCGCGGCGGTAAGTTGGGCGATGCCTTGCTGCGCCAGCGCAATCAGCGCGTTCAATTCGGCAACGCTGAACGCCGCGCCTTCCGCCGTGCCTTGGATTTCAATGATGTTTTCCGCATTGAGCATCACAATGTTCACATCGCTGTCGCAGCCCGAATCTTCGGGGTAATCCAAATCCAGCAGCGGCACGCCGTTTACCATGCCTGCGGAAACGGCGGCAACGCTGCCGATTAGCGGGTTGGCGGGCAATGTGCCGTTATCCAGCAATTTTTGGATGGCGATTTGGAGTGCAACAAATGCGCCTGTGATGCTGGCGGTGCGCGTGCCGCCGTCGGCTTGGATGACATCGCAGTCAATCAAAATTTGGCGTTCGCCCAGCAAGGTTAAATCCACGCAGGCGCGCAGGCTGCGCCCGATGAGCCGCTGGATTTCTTGCGTGCGCCCCGATTGCTTGCCCGCCGCGGCTTCGCGTTTCATGCGCGATTGGGTGGAGGCGGGAAGCATGCCGTATTCCGCCGTTACCCAGCCTTGGTTTTTGCCGCGCAGAAACGGCGGCACGTTGTCGTCCACCGTGGCGGTGCAGATGACTTTGGTGTTGCCGCACACCATCAACACCGAGCCATCGGCATGGGGCAAAAAATTGGGCGTGATAGCGACGGGGCGCAGTTGGTGGGCGGCGCGGGCGGTGCGTTGGTAGCTCATGGCTCTCTTTCGGATGGGTTGAAATGGGCGAAATTATAGCGGGTTTGCTGGGTGGGCTAAACAGGCAGCGATGAGGCAGCCTGAAAATCATTTTAGCGGCATCCCACTTCGTTTCAGGCTGCCTATCCGCTTTGTGTTACCATAGCCCCGTTTTTCAACGTTACACAAAGGAAAAAACATGACCGTTCGCAGCATGACGGGCTTTGCCAACGCCCAAGGCGAAATCGCAGGCAAACGCATAGAACTGGAGCTTCGCGCCGTAAACCACCGCTTTTTAGACGTGCAATTCAAAATCCCCGACGATTTGCGTGTGCTGGAAGGCGCGATGCGCGAAATCATCAGCGGCAAAGTTTCGCGCGGCAAAATCGAATGCCGCATCCAGCTGGGCAACATCGCCAACGGCGCAGACAGCCTGCACATCAACCAAAATCTGGTGAACGAGCTTGCCGAGCTGAACAGCAAATGGCGCAAAAAGCACGGCGATTTGGGTAAGCTCGGCGTTGCCGATATTTTGAAGTTCCCCAATGTAATTGTCAGCGCCGATGTGGACAGCGATGCCTTGCAGGAAACGGTGTTGCGGCTGCTTTCGCAAGCGGTGGACGAATTTGTTGCCAGCCGCGAGCGCGAGGGCGAGAAACTGCAAGCGCATATTTTGGAGCGACTGGATTTGATGCAGGCCATCATCGGCGCGCTGGAAGAGCTGTTCCCGCAGCTGTTGCAAGAGCATTTGGCGCGCAGCCGCCGCCGTTTGCAGGAAGCGGTGGCGAGCATTGACGAAGACCGCCTGAAACAAGAATTTGCGCTGTATATGCAAAAAGCCGATGTGGACGAAGAGTTCAACCGCCTGCACACCCACATCACCGAAGTGCGCCGCATCGTTACCCAACACGACGGCACCATCGGCAAGCGGCTGGATTTTCTGATGCAGGAGCTCAACCGCGAAGCGAACACGCTGGGCAGCAAAGCCATTGCCAACGAATGCACGCAGGTTTCGGTGGAGCTGAAAGTGTTGATTGAGCAGATGCGCGAGCAGGTGCAGAATATTGAATAACGGCGCGGAATGGATAGGCAGCCTGAAAACGGGTATTCGTTTTCAGGCTGCTTTTTTGGTTGGGAGGCATTTCAGGCTGCCTTTGCGTTGAGCGGGCAGAGGCAGCCTGAAATCCAATCCGTCCGGCAAAAAACCGTTTGGCAGTTCGGACCGCCAAACGGTTTTGTTTTCAGGCTGCCTCATCACATCAAGGCAGCCTGAAACCCCATCCCCAAAAACTAAAATTCATCATCATCCCCCAAATCCGGGCAAATCCCATACAGCAAACACAGCGGCGTAAACACAATGTATTCCGTTGCCCGCGTAACCTTGCGCGCCGTTTCGCCCGAGCCGAACGCGCCCGAGCCCGTGCTGGCGCAAGATGCCAACAGCAAACAAAGCACGGCGGCCAATCCTGTTTTTCGCATCACACGATTCCCCATCGTTTTCAGGCTGCCCCAACCGTCAAGATTAAGGCAGCCTGAAAACCGCATTACGATTGATTGGTTTGTTCCGCTTTTGCCTGCTTATCGCGCTCAAACTTCGCCGCCCAATAAGTCGCCAGCAACGCGCCCGAGATGTTGTGCCACACGCTAAAAATCGCGCTGGGCACGGCAACCACAGGCAGCGCGGCAAAATGCAGCTTCGCCAGCGCCACGCCCAAGCCCGAGTTTTGCATCCCCACTTCCACCGCCAGCGTTTTTTGCGCGTCATACGGCAAGCCCATCACGCGCGCCGCCAAAAAGCCAAGCAGATAGCCCAAGCCGTTATGCAAAATCACCACCGCAAAAATCAGCGCGCCGCTTTCAATAATCCGCCCTTTGCTTGCGCCCACCACCGCCGCAATAATCAACACGATAGATACCACCGATACCAAAGGCAAAACTTCCACCGCCGCATCGGTTTGTTTGCGGAAAAACTTGTGCAGCAACACGCCCAACACAATCGGCAAAATCACAATCTGCGCGATGGAAATAAACATAGAACCCGCGTTGATTTGCAGCCATTGATTAGCAAACACATAAAACACCGCAGGCGTAAGCACGGGCGCGAGCAGCGTGGACACCGAAGTAACCGCCACGCTCAGCGGCACATTGCCCTTCGCCAGATAAGTAATCACGTTAGACGCCGTGCCCCCGGGGCAAGAACCAACCAGAATCACGCCCACCGCAATATCGGGCGGCAAGTCAAACGCCTTGGCCAGCGCAAAAGCAATGCTCGGCATAATGGCAAACTGCGCAATCACGCCCACAATCACCGCCTTGGGCTGCTGCCCCAAAATTTTAAAATCGTCGGGCGACAAGGTCAGCCCCATGCCAAACATAATAATGCCCAGCAAATAAGTAACCAGCGGCAACACCCACTTAAACGCATCGGGCGACATAAACCCGACAAACGCAAACAACGCCGCCCACAAGGCAAACGTTTTCCCTACAAATTGGCTTAATTTTCGGATGGCTTCCATGATGTATCACTTGTGTTAAGAAATTTAAAGGAGCGCAAGGATACTACAAAAACAGCGCAGCAAAAAGATTTCAGGCTGCCTTTTTATCTGCCGCATTTAAGCGATGCAAAAACCCATTTGCTGCCTTTTTCAGGCTGCCGCAGTAAAATCGCGCCATCTTGCAACGCAAAATCATGTAAAATGCCCCCGTTTTTCACAACCCAAAATCCAACAATGGACGACCTCCCCAGTAGCACGTTCACATTGCATCATTCAACCCCAATCAATTAAACCTGCCTAAATGCCGCCCGTCGCCATCAGGCAGGCGGAGCATTTATGGAAAATCCCATCCACGACCACAGCGATTCCGAGCAACTGGCTGCCGATATTGAGCACATCCACAAACTTGCCGCGCATCTGCTGGAACACTATTCCGAAATCAGCGAACAACTCACCCTGCCCGAGCTGCACGCCAATGCCAAGCTGCAAATGCTGATTGGCATTTTGCACGAATTGCACCCCGCCGACGTGGCGGCTGTGTTGGAAAGCCTGCCGCCCAAAGAGCGCGTGCTGGTGTGGAAACTCGCGTCGCCCGAAGAAGACGGCGATGTGTTGCTGGAAGTATCCGACAGCGTGCGCGAAAGCCTGATTGAAGCGATGGATAAATCCGAGCTGGTGGCGGCGGTGGAAGACATGGAAGCCGACGATTTGGCGGATTTGGCAGACGATTTGCCCACACACGTGGTGGACGAAGTGCTGCAAACGCGCGATGAAGAAGAGCGCGCCCAAGTTCAGGCTGCCATGTCGTATGAAGACAGCCAAGTGGGCGCGGTGATGAACTTTGAAATCGTGAGCATACGCGGCGATGTAACCTGCGAAGTGGTGCTGCGCTATTTGCGCCGCTTTGACAGCCTGCCCGACCACACCGACAAAATCTTTGTGGTGGACGACAACGACATCTTGCAAGGCGTGTTGCCCATCCGCAAGCTGCTGGTTGCCGACCCCGAAGAAATCGTAGAAAACATCATGGCAAAAGACGTGGTGAAATTTCGCCCCGAAGATGACGTGGAAGAGGCCGCCGCCGCGTTTGAACGCTACGACTTGGTAACCGCGCCCGTGGTGGACGAAAACAAAAAGCTCATCGCGCGGCTAACGGTGGACGAGATGGTGGACGTTATCCGCGAAGAAAGCGAGGCGGATATGTTGAGCATGGCGGGTTTGGATGAAGACGAAGATTTGTTTGCGCCCGTGTGGGATTCGGTAAAAAACCGCTGGGTTTGGTTGGCGGTGAATTTGGTAACGGCGTTTGTTTCCAGCCGCGTGATTGGCGTGTTTGAAGGCGCGATTGCGCAAATTGTGGCGCTGGCAACGCTGATGCCGATTGTGGCGGGCATCGGCGGCAATTCGGGCAACCAAACGATTACCATGATTGTGCGCTCGCTGGCTAGCTCGCAAATTTCCAATGCGCAGGCGTTCAGGCTGCTGAAAAAAGAGCTGGGCGTGGCTTTGGTGAACGGCTTGATTTGGGGCAGCGTGATGGGGCTGGTGTCGTTTGCGCTGTATCACAATGTGGGCATTGGCTTGGTGATGGTTGCCGCGATGACGCTGAACCTGCTGCTGGCGGCGTTTTTGGGCGTGATGATTCCCGTGTGCTTGGAAAAATGGGGCAAAGACCCCGCACGCGGCAGCTCGGTGTTGATTACCGCGTTTACCGATTCGGGTGGGTTTTTGATTTTCCTTGGGCTGGCGACGATATTTTTGTTGTAAACCTGCGGGATGGTTTTCAGGCTGCCTTAATGCTTAAAGGCAGCCTGAAACCGTTTCTTGTGCGGGGCAAAATCTTGCCTTGCTCGCGGTATGCGGCAAACCTAAGCGACAAACCGCCTGCGCGGGCAAAATCCTCCGTAACCATATTTACATTTAAAGGCAGCCTGAAAATGAATAAACCCATTTTCAGGCTGCCTCACAATTATCCCCGTCTCACGACCGCATCTCGGGGCTTTCCACCGCGCCGAAAGGATGCTTATAGCGATTGTATGCAAACAAATACTGGCTCGGAAACCGCCGCACCCAATACTCCACATTGCGGTTGATTACCCGCGCATCATGCGCCTTATCGCCGTTAAAGCAGCCTGAAACAGGCGCAACGTGCAACGCAAAGCCCCGCCCATTGGGCAACCGCTCCCCCACAAAAAACAACGCCCGCACGTTTTTCACCTGCGCCAGCTTGCCCGCCAGCGTCATCGTGTAAGCAGGCTTGCCGAAAAAGTCCACCCACACCCCCTCACCGCCTTCCAGCGGGTTGGGCACATGGTCGGGCAACACAATCGTCGCCTCCCCCGCGCGCAACGCCTTCATAATCTGCTTCACCCCTTGCAGGTTGGTCGGCGCAGTCCGCCCTTTGCCTCGCACACGCCCCGCCTGCATAATCGCGTCAAACATCTTGATTTTCGGCGGTTTATACATCGCCGTCAGCGCAAACGGCAGCTGCTCGCTGATATACCGCCCCGCCAAATCATAGCTGCCGATATGCGGCGTAATCAACAGCAAGCCCTCGCCCGCGTTTAAGGCAGCCTGAATATGCTGCCAGCCATGCACCTCGCGGAACAAAGCCACAATCTTTTCAGGCTGCCGAAAAAACGCCACCGGCAATTCCAAGCCGCTTTTCACTGTTTCTTGGCACACCCGCAGCACATCGCGCCAGCCATGCGGCAAACCCGCTTGGCGCAAATGCCGCCGAATCCGCCTGCGGTCTTCGCCCAACACGCCATACATCACCCACCCCAGCGCATTGCCCAAGCCATGCAACACAGGCAACGGCAACGCCGCCGCGATTTGAAAAAGCCATTTCAGCATGATTTCCATTTCAGCGTTGTTTATTGCGCGGCAGGACCGATGTAATCAACAGGCTCATTGGGTTCGACAACAGATTTTTTCTCCAACGGATATTTCTCGCGCAATTTATTAAAGCGCATGCATTTCGGGTCTTTGGGCTTGTTGGTGCAATAATCTTCCGTTTTCTTGCAACGCGCCGTTTCTTGCGCGCTCAAAGACTGGCAGCCTTTTGCCGCACGCAAAGGATTGCCCAAAGGTTGCGGCGCCGCCGAAACCGAAAACGCGGCAAACAAAGCCGCCGCAGCCAATGAAAGTTGAACGGTTTTCATCATAACGTCCTTAATTTAGAGTGGTTAAACAGGGGTTGCGAGTATAAGCGTTTTCAGGCTGCCTTGCCTAGCCCGTTGCAATTTGCTATCATCCGCACCGCATTAAGAGTTGGAAATTCCATGCCAACCTGTTGTTTACAAAACAATAAGGTGGACGGTTTATAACCGATGTGGCTTGTTACCCATAAACAAGCAATCCCAACCCGCTTTTAATGCGGGCATTTTTTTATCTGCCGCAAATGGAAACCCTTTTGCCTGCGGCAACGAACGCTGCCCTTTTTTATCCATCCCCCATAACAAGGAAATCCCATGAGCGAATACCTCTTCACCTCCGAATCCGTGTCCGAAGGGCATCCCGACAAAGTTGCCGACCAAATTTCCGATGCCATTTTGGATGCCATCTTCGCGCAAGACCCCCAATCGCGCGTTGCCGCTGAAACGCTGGTTGCCACCGATTTATGCGTGCTGGCAGGCGAAATCACCACCACCGCAAAAGTGGACTACGAACAAATCGCCCGCGACACCATCGCCCGCATCGGCTACACCGACCCAACCCTCGGCTTTGCCGCCGACACCTGCAAATTTTTAGTGAACTACGGCGTGCAATCGCCCGACATCGCCCAAGGCGTAAACGAAGGCGAAGGCATTGACCTGAACCAAGGCGCGGGCGACCAAGGCTTGATGTTCGGCTACGCCTGCGACGAAACCCCCACGCTGATGCCGTTTGCCATTTATTACAGCCACCGCCTGATGCAACGCCAAAGCGAAGTGCGCAAAAGCGGCTTGCTGCCTTGGCTGCGCCCCGATGCCAAAGCGCAATTAACCGTGGCCTACGACAGCGAAACGGGCAAAGTAACCCGCATCGACACCGTCGTCCTTTCCACCCAACACGCGCCCGAAATCGGCTACGAAGAGCTGTGCCACGCCGTGAAAGAACACATTATTTTGCCCGTGCTGCCCAAAGAATTGCTCACGCCCGAAACCAAATACCTGATTAACCCCACAGGCAAATTTGTCATCGGCGGCCCGCAAGGCGACTGCGGCTTGACCGGGCGCAAAATCATCGTGGACACCTACGGCGGCGCAGCTCCCCACGGCGGCGGCGCGTTCTCAGGCAAAGACCCCAGCAAGGTGGACCGCTCCGCCGCGTATGCAGGGCGTTATGTGGCAAAAAACATCGTTGCCGCAGGGCTCGCCAGCCAATGCCAAATCCAAATTTCCTACGCCATCGGCGTGGCAGAGCCCACCTCCATTTCGGTGGACACCTTTGGCACGGGCAAATTAAACGAAGCCCAGCTCATCAAACTGGTGCGCGAACACTTTGACCTGCGCCCCAAAGGCATCATCCAAATGCTGGACTTGCTGCGCCCCATCTACGGCAAAACCGCTGCCTACGGACACTTCGGGCGCGAAGAACCCGAGTTCACATGGGAGAAAACCGACAAAGCCGAAGCATTGAGAAAAGCGGCTGGCTTGTAATCGTTATTGGTAAACATAAGGCAGCCTGAAACGGATAAACCGTGTTTCAGGCTGCCTTATATTAGTTATTGAGGCAGCCTGAAACACCATTCCGCAAAACCAAAATCCACTTCAATCCTGTTAAAATTACTTCTTATATTCAACCCCTAACCCGCCAAAAGCAGCCTGAAAATGCTTATCAAAGAAATGGACGAACACGCCCGCGAACGCGACCTTGCAGAACTCAACGCCCTGCTTCAACTACCCTACGTTCCCGCATATACCAAAGAACAAATTAAAAAAACCATCCGCAACATTCAATCAGGCTTAAAAGGCGAAAAAGATGCCGCCTATCACATCAACTTTTATTATGAAAATCACAAAAATTGGGCGGTTATCCACGATTTGCGCCTAGAAGTGGATGGACATTCTGCCCAAATTGACCACTTGTTGATAGACCGCTTTTTAGAAATCTATGTTTGCGAAAGCAAGCGATTTAATGAAGGCATTGGCATCAACGAACATGGCGAGTTTTTTTCGGTCAATGCAGACCGAAAACACAAAGCCATTGAATCACCCATTGAGCAAAACAACCGCCATAAATTGCTTCTTAAACGACTGTTTGACAGCGATGAAATTATTTTGCCTACACGGCTTGGCTTAAAAATGAAACCATCATTGCACAGCCTGATTTTGATAGCCAACACATCCAAAATCTATCGTCCCAAAAATGGCAAAAACGTGGACGATTTAGACAGAGTGATTAAAGTGGAGCAACTGCGTAACCGTATAATGAAAGATGTTGATGACTACCGTCCATCCGTCTTAATACAGCAATTCACATCCGCCGCAAAAATCATTTCTTCCGAAACCTTGGAAGAATTTGCCGAAGATTTAGCCAGTTTGCATATACCATTAAGAATGGACTGGAAAAAGCGATTTGGCATTAGCGATAGGCAGCCTGAAATAACCGTTCGCGCATCTACCCCGCAAGCTGCTGCAACGATTGCGCCCAAGCCTACAAACGCCCCATCTGCACCAGCCATCACGCAACCTGCCGCGCCACAGCCCACACAGCCACAACGCCTATTCTGCGCCGCGTGCAAAAAAACCGTTAACCCAAACGTTGCCAATTATTGCTGGAACAACCAAGCCAGATTTCACGGCAAAGTGTACTGCTACGATTGCCAAAGAAATGTGGGCAAAACCTAATTAAAGGCAGCCTGAAACCTGCAACCAATGGAGCGTCAGCGGCTCGCCGACATCTTAATCAATCAGTAAAGTCTGATTGAATGCAGCATTTGGCAACGAGCCGTCGCCGCTCCATTTTGAATTTCAACTGTCCCTAGGGCTTGCGCAAAGGCAACCTGCGGAGCATAGCGAAGTTGCGAAGCTAAAAACGCAAAAAACGACTGAACGCCATCTGCATTCAATCGTTTATCTATTCAGCACGGTTAAACCCAAAAAGGCAGCCTGAAAACGGATAAACCGCATTTCAGGCTGCCTTATTGTTATGCTTTAACAATTACTTGCTCGCCGCATCAAACCGCCGTTGCGCCTCGTCCCAGTTGGCAACGTGCCAGAAGGCTTTGATGTAGTCGGGGCGGCGGTTTTGGTATTTCAAGTAATACGCGTGTTCCCAAACGTCCAGCGTGAGCAAGGGCGTGCCGCTGCAACCTGCGATGGCTGCGCCCATCAGCGGGCTGTCTTGGTTGGCAGTGGAAACCACTTTCAATTTGCCGTTTTCAACCACCAGCCATGCCCAGCCGCTGCCGAAGCGGGTTTGCGCGGCTTTTTCAAATTCGGCTTGGAAGGCTTCCACGCTGCCGAAATCGCGTTCAATCGCCGCTTTCAGGCTGCCTGAAAGCGTGGTGCCTGTTTTCAAAACTTGCCAAAACAGCGTGTGGTTGGCGTGTCCGCCCACGTTGTTGCGAACGGGGGTTTGTTTGTCGGCGGGCAATTCGGCGATGCGGGCGATGAGTTCTTCCGCGCTAAGCGTTTGATAGGCTTCGGGCAGCGTTTCCACAATCGCGTTGGCGTTGTTTACATAAGTCTGATGGTGCTTGCTGTGGTGGATTTCCATCGTCATTGCGTCAAAATGCGGTTCCAAGGCATCGTAGGCGTAGCCCAGTTGGGGGAGTGTGTAAGCCATTTTGTTTTCCTTTTGGCGTGGTTATGAAGCGGCGGATAATAGCCGTTCATACGCTATTGGGCAAGCATTCGGCGATTAAAGATTTTTATAGCGCAAACCGTCGCGCAGCCTGTTGATGCCAGTATTGATGCAAAGATGCCCACGCAGCCGCATCGCCCCTTGATTCTCCCGATAAAGCAACCATTTAGGCAAGCTGAAACCACTCTCCACGCGAGTATCCGCCATGAAAAAAACCTTCCGCGCCCTTATCCTGATTGCCCTTATCGCCAGCGCATGGCATTACCGCGCCCCATTGCTCACGCTGATTCACCGCATCACGCAGCCTGAAAGCCCGCATCAAATCATCAACCAAGCCAGCGTGTTGCGCCAAATCCAAGACCTAAACCGCCTAGAAAGCACCGCCTACCACATTGACACCATCATCAAAACCGAAAAACAAGGCAATTGGTATGCGCTGTGGCAAGACAGCCAAAAAGGCATTTTCACCGCGCGCGGCAGCGTGGTGGCGGGGCTGGATTTAAACCAGCTTAGCGAGCGCAACATCCAAATTTTGGACAACCAAACCCTAATCATCAATCTGCCGCCCGTGGAAATCCTATCCGTGCAGCTAGACAAAATAGACGTGTACGACATCCGCACAGGTGCGCTCAATCTCTACCAAGCCGATTTAAACGTGCTGGGCGAAGTGCAGTTCCATGCCAAGCAACAAATCTTGCGCCAAGCCTGTGCCGACCAAATCTTGCAACGCGCCAGCGAGCGCAGCAAAAGCCAGATTGAGCAACTCTTCGCGCTCACGCCGCTGAAAGTTTCCGTTTACACGCCCGCTGCCCTGCCCGAGTGCAAGATTCAAAACAAGGCGCAAAAATAGTTTTCAGGCTGCCTTCAATCATCATCCATCCGATTAAGGCAGCCTGAAAATGGTAAATCTAATTTGGGAAAAATATGTATGCAAAACGTTTTCAGGCTGCCTCAACAGCATTATTGAGGCAGCCTGAAAACATTGTTGCGCGGCTTAGTGAATGTTCACTTTCAGCCCTGTATCCAAGAATCCTGTTTTCAGATTCCATTGCACATTGCCTGAATCGGCGTTGGCAAAGCGTAGCGAGAAGCGTGTGTTGCTTGCCAAGCGGGCATCTGGATCGGGCGCGCCCAGCGAAACGCTGTATTCGCCTGCGCTCAAATTAGGCAGAGTGAGCGTGCCTTCCCATTGGGCGCTCGCGCCAGAATCCAGCGTGCGCAGGTTGGTGTTTTCCAACACCACGTCTTTGCTGCTGCCGCTGCTGGATGTGAAGCGCACTACGATATTGCGCGGATTGATGGGGCGCGCCCAGCCTTGGTTGCTCAGTTTCAATGCCCATTTCAGGCTGCCTGATGCGTTGGCTTGGCTGCTGATTTGGAATTGGCTCAGCTCTATGCGATAGCCGATATTTTTTTGCACATCTGCCATGCAGCCTTCTTTTGTCCAGCCGTCGATGAAGGTTTTGTGGTAGTCGTAATTCAGATACGCCAAGCGGAATTCTTTGCCTTCGCGCAAGATGTCGGAACAAGTGGTGCGGGCGTTGGCAATAGGCGCGCAGGTTTCGCCGCCAAACGAGGTATATTGAACGTGCTGGCGGGTGAACATGCGTTGCGCTTCAATGGTTTGATCGCGGCGCGGTTGGTAGGTACCTGTGTCGTCAATGCTGGCGAGATAGCAGTCGTTGTGGATGCCGATGCGCGCTTTTTCGCTGTTGTTGGCAAAATCTTCGGCGCTGGCGGGCGTGCCATACCATTTAATCAAATCATAGGGATAGCGCAGATTGAGCTGGCGATTGGCAGGCAAAGCGGCGAGCAAGGCTTGGGCGATTTCTTTTTTGTTGCTATCGCTGTTAAGCCCGTTGGCAGAAGAATGCCATTCGCCCCATGCGCCGATAAAGCCGCCTTGCCACACGGCGATTACATCGGCATTGCGATTGATAATGGGTTTGAGCTGCTCAATATGGCGCTTCACTTGGGCAAGATTGGTGTCTTTGCCCGATGCTTCGTAATCATAAGCAAAGCGCAACACGGCTTTCACGCCGGCTTGGCGCATGAGCTCAAAGCCTTCGTTGAGCGCGTTCAGATAGCTTTGCGGCAAATCTTGGTTACGCCATGCCGATAAATCGGCGGGGGTGTAAATCAGGCGGTAGCCGTCTTTGGCAACAGAATCGAGGTAATACGCGGTGAGCTTGGCGGGGTCGGCGGCGTATTTATAGAAACCGCGCTCGGGGTTGGGGAAATCCAGCGTGCTGGGGGCAAACTGCACGCTCAGCATGGGCGCGTTGTTGGGCGTGGGTGTTGGAGTGGGATTGGGAGTTGGCTGGGGCGTGGGTTGCGGCGTAGGGTTGGGCGCAGGCTGCTCGGGCGTAGGCGTGGGCTGGGGCTGCTCGGGCGTGGGCGCAATATTGGTGTTGCCGCCATTGTTTTGGCTGCCGTTGCCGCCCGAATGGTCGGGCGCGGGCTGGTTCGGCGTGGGTGCGGGGTCAGCCGAATCGTTGTTTTTATGCTTGCCCACCATGATGGCGGATTGGTTGGAGCCGGAACGGCCGGACGAATCGGTTGCCACGCGGTGGGACTTTTTGCAGCCTGAAACCGCGATGGCGCACACCAGCATGGCAATCAGCGTTTTATTCATCATGTTCTCCTGTCTGTAAAGTTGGGGTAAAAAATATTAAGTTATCATTCTACCGCAACCTTCGCCCGCCCGAAACAGGCAGCCTGAAAACGCCGTTTAGCGCGCCTTGGGCAGCCTGAAACCCGCTAAAATGCTATAATCCGCCCACTTAAATCAACCCAGTGCAACATTATGCCCCTTATCCAATCCCTTCCCGGTTGTCCGCTGGACATCATCGGCGACGTGCACGGGCAATTTGAAGCCCTGCAAAACCTGCTGCACTATCTGGGCTACTCGCCCGCCGGCAAACACCCGCAAGGACGCAAACTCGTTTTTGTGGGCGATTTGATTGACCGCGGCCCCGATTCCCCCGCCGTAGCCGACTGGGCGAAACAAGCCATCCACGCGGGCAACGCCTTCATGGTGCTGGGCAACCACGAAATCAACCTGCTCGCCCACGAACCCAAAGACGGCTCGGGCTGGTTTTTTGACTGCCGCGCCGGCAAAGACAGCCGCAACTACGCCCCGTGGCAAAGGCAGCCTGAAAACGGCAAAAAAGCCCTTGTGCAGTTTTTCGCCGAGCAGCCCCTCGTGTTGCAACGCCCCGACCTGCGCATCGTTCACGCCGCATGGCTGCCCGAATCCATCGCCAAGCTGCAAAACAACGCCACGCCGCTCATCCAGCTCATCCAAGAATGGGACGACGAGCTGCACTGCTGCATCAAACACGCCCCGTGGTACGACGACTACCTTGCCGAGCAACACCACCACGCCCACATTCTGGAAAACCCCGCCCAGCATCCCCCCATGCTGCGCGCCACCGCCGCCCACGACATCTACCGCAGCAGCCGCCACCCCATCCGCGCGCTCACCTGCGGCATAGAAAAAATCGCCCGCGAACCCTTTTTCGCAGGCGGGCGCTGGCGGTTTTCCATCCGCAATCCGTGGTGGGACGACTATCAAGACAACGCCGCCGTTGTAATCGGGCATTATTGGCGGCATTGGCACAGCAGCAACCAAGTCCCCAAACACCGCGAAGGCATGTTCACCGTTCCCGCCAATGGTTGGCACGGCGCGCGCAAAAACGTGTTCTGCGTGGATTTTTCCGTTGGCGCACGCTGGCGCGACCGCAAACGAGGCATCGCTCCCACCCAATCGCACTACCGCCTCGCCGCCCTGCGCTATCCCGAAAAAACCCTGATGTTTGACAACGGCGATAGTGTGAAGACTATTGCGTGATGCAAAACAGCCGCCGTTTGCTTAATCTGTTTTCAGGCTGCCGATTGCTGTGGTTGGCACACAAAAATAAACACCATTCCACGCATTCGCGCCATCCATTATTCGCCCGATAAGCCCAACAATAGGCAGCCTGAAAACGCCCCACGCAATTTTCCACCCAAAAACAACGCCCCCCATTTTCAGGCTGCCCACGCACCCCAAAGGCAGCCTGAAACCCAATCCAGCCCATCTCTAATACTATGCCCTTCTCCCCCGACCACCCCCTCCCCCCCAAATGGCTACGCGGCGGCAACCGCGAAACGCTCTACGCCAAAACCCTACAACGCCCCGCCCCCGCCTATCGCCGCGAACTCCTCCCCGACCGCTTCGGCGAAGACCTCGTTGCCTACGACTTCCTAGACGCGCCCAACCCGCAAGCCCCCTGCATCGTGCAACTGCATGGGCTAGAAGGCAGCAGCCGCAGCCACTACGCTGTAGAACTCGCCTGCGCCGCCCAAGAACACGGCTGGCACAGCGTAACCCCCCATTTTCGCAGCTGCGGCGGCGTATCCGCCAAACGCATGTACCACAGCGGCGACACGCCCGAACTCGCCCACATGCTCGCCCAACTCGCCGAGCGCTACGCCACCCTATACGTTGTCGGCGTATCGCTGGGCGGCAACGTGCTCGCCAAATACCTTGGCGAACAAGGCAACGCCGCCCTGCCCCGCGCCGCCGCCACCGTCTCCACCCCGTTCAAGCTCACCGCCTCCGCCCACACCCTGCAACACGGCATCCCCTATCTACTCTACACCCCCTATTTCCTGCACACCCTGCTCAAAAAAGTCCCGCCCGCCGACCACCCCATCCGCAGCCTCGGCGCATTTGACGATGCCTACACCGCCCCCATGCACGGCTACGCCGACCGCTTCGATTACTACCGCCGCGCCTCATCCCACCCCCAGCTCAAAAACATCACCATCCCCACCCTGCTGATTAACGCCCAAAACGACCCCTTCTACCCCGCCACCTACCTGCCGCAAAGCAGCGACGTTTCATCCAGCGTGCAACTCTTGCAACCGCAGCACGGCGGGCACGCAGGCTTTGTGAGCGGCAGTGGGCGCGGACACCTGCGCTGGCTGCCGCAAACCCTGCTGGCATGGTTTGAGCAGTTTCAGGCAGCCTGAAAGGCGAAGTTTCGGCGCAACCAAAACAAGCGCGCCCTTTTTCAGGCTGCCCATCCACACAAACCCCCACTACAAGCCACCAATGGCACGTCGGCGGCTCTCCGACAAAAAACGGCGCACATCAGAACAACCCAAATGGCAACCAGCCGTCGCCGCTCCATAACGCATGACGGCAGCAAAATCCTGCAAAACCCGATAGAACGATAACAGCTTGCTGCCAACAGATTGCCTGCCAAGCACAACGCAAACGGCAAACCCATTCGCTACGCCAAACAGCGTTTCAGGCTGCCCCAACCGACCAAAAGCAGCCTGAAAACCAAGAAACAAAGAAAAGCAAATACCCGTCGGCACGAGACGCATGGTTAAAACGACGCAACTGCCAACCATAATCCCCCAGCCCGTTTTCAGGCTTCCCTCTCCAACCCCAACACAAGGAATCTCCTCATGACCTTCTGGCACGGCTTCATCCTAATCACCGGCATCCACATCCTCGGCGCGATGTCCCCCGGCCCCGACTTCGTCTTTATCTCCCAGCAAGCCCTCGGGCAAGGCAGGCGCATCGGGCTGATTAGCAGCCTTGGCGTGGCACTCGGCTTGGGCATCCACATCGCCTATTCCGTGCTCGGCATGGCCGCCCTTATCGCATCCGCCGCATGGCTGCTCACCGCCGTCAAAATCATCGGCGGCGCATACCTTATCTACCTCGGCTACAAAGGCATCCGCGCCAAAGCCAAAGGCGAAATCACCGAAATCAGCGCCGCCAAAGCCGCCCCCCAATCCGCCCGCACCGCGCTGATTAAAGGCTTCCTGTGCAACGTGCTCAACCCCAAAGCCCCCGTGTACTTCGTCTCCATCTTCACCATCGTCCTCTCCCCCACCATGCCCACTTGGCAGCTTGCCGTATACGGCGCATGGATGATGGTGCTGCAATTTGCCTGGTTCGCCCTCGTAACCTTCCTGCTCTCCATGCCCGCCGTCAACCAACGCTTCCAAAAAGCAGGGCATTGGATAGACCGCGTACTCGGCGTTGCCATGACCGCGCTGGGCATCAAAGTCATCATCAGCTAACCCACTTTCAGACTGCCTCACTATGCCAAAGGCAGCCTGAAAAAACCCCACCCACATCAACCCAAGGAAACAAAATGGCACAACAAACCCTTATCCAAATCTACGGCCCCGTTGGCAACCTAGAAACCCTCTACCTCCCTGCCCAAGGCACAGAACGCGGCGTTGCCGTTATCAACCACCCCAACCCCACCCAAGGCGGCACCTTCACCAACAAAGTCATCCAAACCGCCGCCAAATGCCTCGCGCAAATGGGCTTTCACTGCTACCTGCCCAACCTGCGCGGCACAGGCAACAGCGCAGGGCAATACAGCGAGGGCAAAGGCGAAACCGACGACTGCATCGCCGTCATCGACCACGCCCGCGCCCAGCACCCGCAAGCCGCCCTGCTCGCCATCGCAGGCTTCTCGTTCGGCGGCTACGTTGCCAATTTCGCCGCCCAAGCGCGCCGTCCCGACCTCTTGCTGCTCATCGGCGCCGCCCTCAACCACTACGCCCTGCCCACGCCACCCACGCCCGACGTGCAAAAAACCCTCATCATCCACGGCGAAAAAGACGAAGTGGTGGACATCGCCAAACCCCTCGCATGGTGCGCCGCGCAAGACATCCCGCTCATCGTTATCCCCGAAAGCGGGCATTTCTTCCACGGCAAACTCATCGCCCTGCGCGACACCATCAACCGCTTTGCGCCCTGCATCATCGGCTAAATAAAAGGCAGCCTGAAAACGCATTCAACGTTTTCAGGCTGCCTAATATAGCCGTAGGGTGGGCAACTCGCTTGCCCACCAAATGTTTCCATTGACCACTTTCAGGCTGCATTGAAGCATCGCCAATCTTTTGCCAGAGCAGGCGTTTCGCCGCCTACCACGAGCAGGGGCAAGCCCCTGCACCCCACGCGGGCAAGTATTTCAAAATAATCAACCACCCCGCCCGCGCCCGTAGGGTGGGCAACTCGTTGCCCACCTTGTTTGATAACAACAACATGAGTAGTAGGGTGTGTGGCTTTGCCACGCACACGACCCCTAAACTTGGGTGGGTGCGGGTGGCGGCTGGGCGGTTGGTTGCTATGATACGGGAGTTCCGATATACAAGCGGGCGGGTTTCGTCATTCATAATTCACACTAAGGGAGGCTACCTGAAAAGTTCTAGCTAGCCTCCGGGGTTCAGGCGAAATATTTGAGGGATGCCTATTTGTCCAAAACTTTGGTATTGACCAACAAGCGCACCGTTGTACCTTCATAACGCTGGTTCAACCACGCCTGTAACCGTTCGCGGTCTTTGGCGGGCAGAGGTTGGTCGAATTCGAGGGAGACAACAACATTGTTACTTGCGTCCGCTTCTTCGCTTTGAACTCTCTCAGGCTGCTCCTGCGTAGCGGGTGCAGTTTGTGCTTTTTCCCAAACCAAACCGCGCCCAACAACGATTTTTTCGGCTTCCGGATATTGGGCTTTGATTTCCCTCAGTACTGCTACGTCTTCGGGACTGGTGGTTTTGCCCGCCAGCACGGTATCGATGTAGGCCTGCTGCTCTTCCAGCTTGTTCTGTAACTGCACCGAGTTGTTATGGCTTGCCAGCAGTTCTTCAATTCTGGTGTCACTGCCCCCCCGCATAGACTACTTTCACTTGCGGTTCTTTTATACCTGCCGCTTTCAGATTTGTGACCAGCAGAGTGGTAATTTTCTCGGCATTCCCTGTTCCGTTGACAATCAGCCCGACTGCACCTTCTTTGTAGTTCACCATTTTACGCAGCACGAAAAAACCTTCCTGCTGTTGTGCAGCGGCGATGGCATTGTTGGCTTTGGTATTAAACAGCTCCTGACGCACTAGTCCCGATGCCATATATCCGCTCGGAATCATCACTGCCAACACTACGGCTGTGATAATAATACGGTGCAGTCTGCGTTTGGTCTCACTTACCAGCCCCCTGCGCGGCAGCTTAAGTAGTTTGGAAAACAGTAGGGTGGAAAAAGCGATGAACACGCAGTTGATGGCAAACAGATAAAAAGCACCGAAAAAATAGTGCCAGTTACCGTGTGCTAGTCCATAGCCCGCCGTGCACAGAGGAGGCATCAGTGCAGTGGCAATTGCCACACCCGGGATGGCATTGCCTCCTTCTTTGCGCGTTAATGCCACAATGCCTGCACTACCGCCGAAGAAGGCAATTAACACGTCCCATAGGGTTGGCTGGGTACGTGCCAAAAGCTCGCTTTGTGCCTCTTTCAGCGGGGTTAGCAGGAAATACAGTGTAGCGGTAACCAAACTGATGGCGATGAACACAATAATATTGCGTGCTGCTTGGCGGATCAGTGCAGTATCGCCTACCGCGGCACCGTAACCCACACCGACGATCGGCCCCATCAACGGAGAAATCAACATCGCCCCAATCACTACCGCCGTGCTGTTTACATTCAAACCGATACTCGCCACGGCAATGGCAAACATCAATACCCACATGTTAGTTCCAGATACCCGCGTATTGGCACGGATGGCGGCATCGATTTTGTCAGGATGAGCTTGGTCATGTGCAAGGTTGAATACATCTTGCAGTTTGGTCATTGTGTGATTGTCTTGTACTTCCTGATTTTTACTATTTTCCTGTTCCTGCATTTTCTTATCCTCAAATTTTAACGATTGTTTTGAATGCTACCTCACAATTGTGATCAAGCGCCTGTAGGGTGGGCAACTCGTTGCCCACCTTGTTTGATAACAACAACATGAGTAGTAGGGTGTGTGGCTTTGCCACGCACGCGACCCCTAAACCCGCGTGCGTGCCTGCGGTACACACCCTACGCGCCGATTAAATCGGATATAGCTTCATGTATTCCACTACGTTTTCAGGCTGCTTCTTTGCCTACTCCAATAGGCAGCCTGAAAACGCATTTCAACGTTTTCAGGCTGCCTAACGCCATCCGTTTACAGCGAATAATACATCTCAAATTCCAGCGGATGCGGTGCCATTTGCATACGGCGCACGTCTTCCGCCTTAAACGCGATGTAGCTGTCAATCCACTCTTGGCTGAACACGCCGCCGCACAGCAAAAATTCGTGGTCATCTTGCAGCGCGGCAAGGGCTTCTGCCAGCGAAGCGCACACGGTGGGCACTTGCGCGTCTTCCTCGGGTGGCAAGTCGTAGAGGTTTTTGGTAGCGGGGTCGCCAGGGTGGATTTTGTTTTGAATGCCGTCCAAGCCCGCCATCAGCAAGGCGGCGAACGCCAGATATGGGTTTGCCATCGGGTCGGGGAAGCGCGCTTCAATCCGCACCGCTTTGCTGCTGTGCACCGCGGGGATGCGGATGGATGCCGAGCGGTTTTTGGCGGAATACGCCAGTTTCACAGGGGCTTCAAAATGTGGCACAAGGCGTTTGTAGGAATTGGTGGCGGGGTTGGTGATGGCGTTCAAAGCCTTGGCGTGGTGGATGATGCCGCCAATGTAATACAGCGCAAGGTCGCTCAACCCTGCGTAGCCGTCGCCCGCAAACAGGTTTTTGCCGTCTTTCCAGATGGATTGGTGAACGTGCATACCGCTGCCGTTATCGCCCATCAGCGGTTTGGGCATAAAGGTGGCGGTTTTGTTGAAATTGTGCGCCACGTTCCAAATCACATATTTCATGTCTTGCGTCCAGTCGGCGCGTTGCACTAAGGTGCTGAATTTTGTGCCAATTTCCATTTGGCTGCCTGTGCCCACTTCGCCGTGATGCACTTCTACGGGGATGCCGATTTCTTCCAACACGCGCACCATCGCCGAGCGCAAATCTTGCCCCGCATCCACTGGCGCAACGGGCGCGTAGCCGCCTTTTACCACGGCGCGATGCCCCGTGTTTTGCCCGTCGTAATGATAGCCGCTGCTCCATGCCGCGCTTTCGGAGGTGATTTCAAAGCGGGCTTTGTCCATGTGCGTTTCAAACGCCACGCCGTCAAACACGAAAAATTCGGGTTCGGGCCCAAAATACGCGGTGTCGCCGATGCCTGTCGATTTCAAATACGCTTCGGCGCGGCGGGCGATGCTGCGCGGGTCGCGGTCGTAGCCTTGCCCGTGGGCGGGGTCGATCACGTCGCAAATCAGCACCACGGTGGCATCGTCGAAAAAGGGGTCAATAAAGGCGGTGCTGGGGTCGGGGCGAAGCTGCATGTCGGAGGCTTGGATGCCTTTCCAGCCACCGATGGACGAGCCATCAAACGCTTGTCCTGTTTCAAACCATTCTTCGGGGTCTTCTAACACAACGTGGGCGGGGATGGTGAAATGGTGCTGCTTGCCTTTGGTGTCGGTGAAGCGCAAATCAACGAAGCGGGCTTCGTTTTCTTCAATTAGGTTGATGACGTTGTTGATGGCGTTAATGGACATGGCGTTGCTCCTTGCTGGGCAGAGTTATAGTTCAGAAAAATAACGCGAAAGATTGTGCCATTTTTGATGTTGCGCGACAACATTTATTTACAAAAGGCAGGGGGTTGTTTACAAATGGGTGCGGGGTGCGGTTTCAGGCTGCCTTTTGGTGTGGGTAAGATGAGGCAGCCTGAAAATGAGTTGGTGCTTTGTGGTTAGCGTTGGGTGTAGCTTTAACCATGCGTCTCGTGCCAGCGGGGCACTTACTTTTCTTTGCTTCACCAAAGAATGAGAACCTGCATTCGCTAT
Source organism: Kingella oralis (assembly GCF_014054985.1). NCBI lineage: Bacteria > Pseudomonadati > Pseudomonadota > Betaproteobacteria > Neisseriales > Neisseriaceae > Kingella > Kingella oralis. The sequence goes on along the minus strand of NZ_CP059569.1, from coordinate 534,802 downwards.
CTGCACGGCTGCTTTTGCCTTCATTGAACACGCCTACCGCGTTGCCAAGCCAAGTTAATAGAACCACTATTAACTTGGCTTGTCGCCTTGTATTCGTATTCACTGAATACAAAATCCGATCGCGCAGATAACGAATACAGGTTCTGGCAAAAGAAAGGCGACCCCGACATGCAGGTTTGGCTGCGCCAAACTCCCCTCTCTCCGCATCCTTTTTTCGGCGCGTGCGAACTAGACGCGCTTTGCGCGTCGTCGAACAAGCGCACGCTTTTTCCCGAAAAAAGAATGCTGCGTTCTGCTGGACGTAGGGGAGGGGCAGCAGTATTAACCATTTATGAAGCATTAGGCAGCCTGCGGAGCGTAGCGGAGTTGCGAAGCTAAAATCAATCTATCTAGTAAGAAATCGCTTGGCTGAATATCAAGCGATTTTGTTTTTCAGGCTGCCTTCGATGATGAGATGGTCTGAGGCAGCCTGAAACTTGTGTAAACCGACACCCAATGGAGTTCGGTGGCTCGCCAATATTTTGCCAATTTGGCGACGAGCCGTCGCCGTTCCATTTTGGTTTTCAGCCTGCCTCTACCATTCCACAAAAATTTCAGGCTGCCTCCAATCCCCAAAGGCAGCCTGAAAACATCATTCCAAACTTCATTGCAACCTTTAACTTTCAGGCTGCCTCACCCCCTTCATTTCTTCCCACACTTCGCCTTCACCGCCGCCACCGCGCTATCCAGCTTCGCCCCGTCCACTTCGCCCAGCAAAGTCTGCTGCGCGCCGCATTTGGGTAAGCGCACCACCGTGTAAGGCAGGCCGCCCACCGTGTTGCCCAAATCGCGCATCATCGCGCGGCTGTTTGCGCCCGTATAACGCCAAATCGGATACGAAACAGGCGTGGCTTTTAAAAATTTGCTCACGTTTTCAGGCGAATCCACCGCAATGCCAACCAGCTCAATGCCTTGCTTTTTGCCTTTTTGTTGATACCATTGGCTCATCGCAGGCATTTCCTTGCGACAAGGTTTGCACCAAGTTGCCCACAAGTTCACAATCTGCACCTTATCGCCGCTGGCTAACTGCTGCGGCTTGTTATCCGCGTGCGACACAAAATCCGCCGCGCCCGCAGGCAACGCCGCGCACAACGCCAAAACGGCCAAACTTTTCAATATTTTCATTCCGGTCTCCTTCAACACATTATGGACAAAAACAAACCGCGCTATTCTACCGCCAAACCGTTCACCTGTTGGCTTTTTTGCACCGTTATCGACAACTTTGGCGACATCGGCGTGTCGTGGCGGCTCGCGCAAGAACTGCGCCAACGGATCGGCTGGCAGGTGCATCTGTGGCTGGACAACCTTGCCGCGCTGCAAGCCATTGCCCCCGATGCGCCCGCCGCCCTGCCCTGCGCCCATCAAGGCATCCGACTGCACGCATGGCAGGAAGCGCGGCATGCCGATTTGGATAACGCGCCCGCGCCCGATTTGCTGGTTGAAACCTTCGCCTGCGCCCTGCCGCCCAATGTGCACGCCATCATCCAAGCGCATCGCCCCGTGTGGCTCAACTGGGAATACCTGAGCGCGGAAGATTGGGCGATTCGCACCCACGCCATGCCCAGCCTGCAAGCCAACGGCTGCGAGAAATATTTTTGGCAAATGGGCTTTGTGCCCGAGAGCGGCGGCTTGCTGCGCGAGGCGGATTATGTTGAACAGATGGATGCGTTTAAACAGAGGCAGCCTGAAAATACGCCCAGCCTCAAAACCGCCGCCCTGCACATTTTCGCCTTTGGTTACGCTAGCGACATTTGGCAAAAATGGGCCGCTGCATTGGCAGAACAAGAGCGCGAAATCGTGTTGCACTGCGCAGGCAAACCGCTGCAAACCAGTTTATCCGCATGGGGCAACGTTTCAGGCAGCCTGAAAACAGCAAACAGCAACGATGCGCCACAAGCACGCACATTAGGCAGCCTGAAAATCATCAACCAAAACTTTGTGCCGCAAGCGCGGTTTGACCGCGCCCTATGGGCAGCCGATGTGCTGATTGTGCGCGGCGAAGACAGCTTTGTGCGCGCCCAGCTCGCCGGCAAACCTTTTTTCTGGCACATCTACCCCCAAGCCCAAGCCGCCCATTTAGACAAACTCGCCGCCTTTTGGCACACGCACCACCAACACGCCGCCCCCACAGCCGCCGTGCAACACGCCCACCAAGCCCTGTCGTGCGACCTCAACGGCGCAGCCGATTTAACCCACGCCCAACGCCGCCAACATTGGCACACCCTGCTAGACCACCTTGCCGACTGGCAACACAGCGCACGCGCATGGCAGCAATATTTGCTCACCCAAAGCGATGCCGTCAGCAGGTTGCGCGATTGGTTGCAAACCATCCAGCGCGTGTAGCCAAAGGCAACCTGAAAATCCCCCTTGCCATCATTTTCAGGCTGCCTTACATTCGCCTCCCCCATACACACCCCAAAGGAACCCCCATGTCCCAAGCCTACTGCGACTTCTGCGCCGCCCTCCCCGCCAACACCCCCAACCCCAACAAAGCCTACCACGACACCGAATACGGCGTGCCCGTGCAAGACGACAACCGCCTATTTGAACGACTGGTTTTAGAAATCAACCAAGCAGGGCTAAGCTGGACGACCATCCTCAACAAACGCCCCGCCTTTCAGGCTGCCTATGCCCAGTTCAACATCGCCGCCGTCGCCGCCTTTGGCGAAGCCGACATCGCCCGCCTGCTCGCCAACGCAGGCATCATCCGCAACCGCCGCAAAATCCAAGCCGCCATCCACAACGCCCAGCAAATCCAACGCCTGCAACAACAATACGGCAGCTTCAAAAACTGGCTAGATGCCCACCATCCGCGCAGCAAAGAAGCATGGGTTCGGCTGTTCAAACAGCAATTCAAATTTATGGGCAACGAAATCGTCAGCGAATTTTTGATGAGCACAGGCTATCTGGCAGGCGCACACGAAAAAAGCTGCCCACAATATCGGCAGCCTGAAAAAACCTAGCAAACCATGGAGCAGCGGTGGCTCGCTGCCAACCCGCATTACCACATTCAACCCAATCACACCCATTCCAGCGCACCCCAACCGCCCAAAAGCAGCCTGAAACCTTTGCCAAACCCCAGAGGTAGCCTGAAAAATAAGAAATGCCGTCATTCCCGCGCAGGCGAAAATCTTGTTTGATATTCAGAAATAATTGTAAAAACAATCCATTGCCGTAGGTCGGGCATTGATGTCCGACAAATTCTGACCTATTTATCTTAATCCACCACAACTAAAAACGTCGGGCATCAATGCCCGACCTACGGTTTTGCCAAAATTTCAGGCTGCCTCATCACACCAACCCCAGCTTCCGCAAAAACCCCGCCAATTGCTCCGCAAACAACCGATACCCCGCCGCATTCGCGTGCACCGCATCCGATTTCAAATCCTTATCCCCCAAAATATCCGCCCAAGCCCCTTTCAGCAACGGCACATCCAATTCATCCGCCAGCTCCGCATACAACGGATGCTCGCTCACCATACCCAGCAACGCCCCGGTCGTAAAATGCGGAATCGCCACCAACACCGCAGGCACACCCGTCGCCCGAATGTCCGCCACCATCTTGCGGATATTCTCCCGCGTGCCGCTTTCAGGCTGCCGCTGCAAAAAAATCATTGCCCCCAATGCTCACCACCACCAACTTCGGTTTTTGCACCAACAAATCAGGCAGCCGCGCCAACGCCTGCGCGCTCGTATCGCCCGACACCCCGCCGTTAATCACCTTGTGTCCCAGAATCTGCGCCAACTGCGCGGGATAATCCGCCCCCTTAGGTGCGCCGAAACCCGCCGTCAGCGAATCGCCCACCGCCAAAATCGCATCGCCTGCCACCAGCTTGCGAAACCGCCTGCGCCCGCACCCCGCCAACAGCGCGCAAGACAAAACCAACCAATCACGCCTTGAAATCATCGTTCTATACCTTTTCAGGCTGCCTATCGCAACACGGCAGCCTGAAAATCAAAAAATCGGCTTACTCAAAATACACAAAATACGGTTTATCACAATTCAAAACAAAAACAATTAAAGTAAAAGAGCTAAAAAAATACGCTGCGCCAACCAAGTCAGCCAGCATACTTTTTAGAGTGCCATCAAAATAACAAATATCATCACTAATTTAGTTGGAAACCTTGCTAAAAATTAAGAGACTTTCAGCAAAATACGCAACAAAATATAAAATCTTTAAACAAAACAACATGAAATTGCAAAATGCGATTTTTTGTAAATTAACGTATTGATTTGTTGCATTTTCTGATTTAGAGTAAAAGCGCATCTTAACTAGATTAAATCTAGGTATGGTGTGTTGTTTTTATACTTTCATCATTTTATAGGAGTGTGATTTATGAAAACCTTATCTACTTTTGTTGTCGCTCTTTCTTTGGCTGTTCTGAGTTCAACTGCAATGGCTTGGTCGTATAATGCAGCACCATCATCGCCAACTGAATATTATGGTAATTGGCGATACCATTCAGAACAATATTCTCCGTTTAATTTTTGGGTTAAAACTTGTCATTTTGAAAGAGTAATTAGCTCAGTTCCAACAAACGGTAATGCGGGTCATGCTTATGTAGGCAATCCTCCATCAAATAATTCAGTTAGTGGTTACTATACTTCAAGAACAGAATATAAATCCATTACCGTATCTCGTGCATTTAATTGCCAAAATGCAAGACCGTAAATCATATTGAGTAAAGGTATTTACCTATATCACTCAAACCTAAATAGGCAGCCTGAAAACCACTTTCAGGCTGCCTTATTGTGCAAAAGCAGCCTGAAAATCAATCCTCAACCGTTTCCGTATGCGCCGCAGCAGCCACTTCAACTGCCTCAACCGCCCCGCCCTGCCCCGCTTCTACTTGCGCCGCCTTAGCAGCCGCTGCTTCCGCACGACGCGCATCCTGTTTCTCAATCGCCTCGCGGATATTCGGCTGCGACAGCGCATACTGCTGCTCCTGCTCGCTCACTTCCCCTTGGAAACGGTTGTTCAAATTAAACCGCTTGCCCCCGCGCGCCACCGCTTTCAAATATTTCGGACGACGGCAATGGTTAGACAACACCCGATGAATCAACACCGCATCAAACTGCGGCAACGCCTCCACCAAATCCTTCTCAATACCAATCGCCAGCGGCTTAAACCGCTTAAACACGTCATATTTGCTATACAAATACTCCGCAATCATATCCGTTTGCTTCTTCTTGCTCATTGTTTGCACAGCCGATTTCAATGCCGCGCCCAAAGCCGTTTCTTGTGTCATAATCGTATTCCAAAAATATTAAGAACCGCGTAGCGCGAGCATCGCCCGCCCTGTTTACTACGCCAAATCCAATTTCAGGCTGCCTATTGTCTAAACAGCCGCTCCGTTCAATCAATCCAAAATAAAAGGCTGCAACGCATCCCGCAAAATCCGCACATCATCCAATGGCGTTAAAACCGCCCGCCCCAGCGCAGACAACGTAACAAACCGCATCATGCCACTTTCCACCTTTTTATCATGCCGCATATGCGCCAGCCAGCGTTCAAACGCAAACACAGGCGGCGCATCAGGTAGCTTCGCCTGCCGCATGATGGCGCGCACCCGCGCCGTATCTTTCGTTTTCAGGCTGCCTAACCGCTCCGACAGCAAACACGCCAACACACAGCCCGCCGCCACCGCCTCGCCATGCAGCCAATTGCCGTAGCCCATCTCCGCCTCAATCGCATGCCCAAAGGTATGCCCCAAATTCAGCAGCGCACGCATTCCCTGCTCCGTTTCATCCTGCGCCACAATCGCCGCTTTCATCCGGCAGCAATGCAGCACCGCCTGCGCCAGAAAAGCCTGATTGCGCCCCATCAACGCCGCCATATTCGCTTCCAGCCATCGCAAAAAATCCGAATCGCCCAGCAGCGCATATTTAATCACTTCCGCCATCCCCGCCGACAATTCGCGCTCGGGCAGCGTATCCAGCGTGTCCAAATCCGCAAACACCGCCTGCGGCTGGTAAAACGCCCCGATCATATTCTTGCCCAAAGGATGGTTGATGGCGGTTTTGCCGCCCACCGAAGAATCCACTTGGCTCAACAGCGTAGTCGGCACTTGCACAAACGGAATGCCGCGCTGATAAGTTGCCGCCGCAAAACCCGCCATATCGCCCACCACCCCGCCGCCCAGCGCGATAATCGTGGTTTTGCGGTCGGCATGATGGCGCAACAAACCATCGTAAATCGCGTTCAACGAAGCATGGTTTTTATGCTGCTCACCATCGGGCAACACAATCGCAAACGCCGCCACCCCATTATCGCGCAACGCATTTTGCAGCGTATCCAAATAAAGCGGCGCCACCACATCATTGGTAACAATCGCCACCTTTTTGCCAATATGCGCTTTAAGCAACGCAAAATCCGCAAAAATGCCGCTGCCAATATAAATCGGATAACGATGCGATGGCGCATCCACCATCAAATTATGCCAAACCTTTTTCATATTCCGATGCATACTTCAAAATCTGCTCAAACGTCGCTTGGCAATCATCCGCCCCCACCTCAATCACAATATGCGCCGTTTCCCGATAAATCGCATCCCGCGCCCGATACAAATCCCGAAATTTCGCCAACGCATCTTGCACCTGCAACAACGGGCGGTTTCTATCCTTGCCCACGCGCTCAAACAGCGTTTCAGGCTGCACATGCAAATAAACCACCAAGCCGCGTTGCCTTAAATAATCCCGATTCTGCTCGCGCAAAACCGCTCCGCCCCCTGTTGCCAACACGATATTCGGCAGCAAAGATAATTCGTTGATGATATTGCTTTCCCGATTGCGAAAACCCGCCTCCCCCTCCATTTCAAAAATGGTTGGGATGTCCACACCCGTGCGCTCGCAAATCACTTGGTCACTATCAAAAAAAGTGCGATTCAAATGCTGCGCCAGCCGTTTGCCTTGCGTGGTTTTCCCCGCTCCCATCAAGCCCACCAAAAATAAATTGCCTGCTATATGTTCCATAGCAGGCAATTTTAACTTAAATTTGCACAATATGCAGATTTTTTACATGATATTAGTAGCGCATCACGCTGGTTTCGCTGCCCATAATGCGAGGCGTAATAAAGAACAGCAATTCATTGCGGCTATTGTTGCGCGAACGTGTTTTAAACAAGTTACCCAACACAGGCAAATCACCCAGCATAGGCACTTTTTTCACGTTATTTTGAATCACTTCTTGATACACACCGCCCACAACCAAAGTGCCACCATCTTCAATCATGGCTTGTGTTTTCACCGATTGTGTACGAATGCTTGGCTCGCCTTCTGAGCTTTGGTAAGTGTTATCAGGCGTATCTTTGTTAATGGTAACATCCATAATAATCTTGTTATCAGGTGTAATACGTGGCAACACTTTCAAGCTCATCACCGCATCTTTAAACGAGGTTGTGGTGCTGCCATCGCTATCACGCGTGGTGTAAGGCACTTGATAACCTTGTTTAATTTCAGCTTCTTGGCGATCTTGTGTTAAAACGCGAGGTGTAGAAATGGTTTTGCTGCGACCTTCGGCTTCGGAAGCGGAAAGTTCTAAGCCAAGTGTAACAGAGCTAAATGATTTTACAACCGCAATTGAGCCAACCGCCGATGCAACGGGAACGTTAATATTAGGCTCAAACAAAACTCCACTACTACCATTTCTAACACCACGAGAATTTCGTTCAGTAGCCAGCCCCCAATTGTTAGCCCACGAAGTGCTACCAGCGCGAACACCACCAAATTTCACACCCAATTCACGAGATAATGTATCCGATGCTTCCACAATCCGTGCTTCCACCATCACTTGACGCGCAGGCACATCCAACTCTTCAATCAACGCATTGAATTTTTGGATAACAGATTTCACATCATTAACAATCAATGTGTTGGTGGCAGGGTCAATTAACGCGCTACCACGAGAAGTCAAGATAGAGTTATTGGAGCTACCCGAGCTGCTTCCAGTATCAGAGATGCGCAGAATTTTCTTAAATTCTTCAACATTTTTATATTTCAATTGGAAACTTTGAGAAATCAACGGACCCAAATCATCCAATTCTTTGCGCGCAGTTAATTCCGCTTTATCGCGTGCCAACATTTCAGCACGAGGCGCAACATTGATGATATTGCCCACGCGGCGCATATCCAATTCGCGCGCATCCAAAATCAAATCCAACGCTTGATCCCAAGGCACATCTTTCAACGAAAGTGTCATTTTGCCTTGCACGCTATCGCTAGCCACAATGTTCATGCCTGATTCTGTTGCCAAAATTTGCAAAACAGTTCGCACATCAACATTTTGGAAATCAAGAGAGATGCGTTTGCCTGTGAATTTTTGTTTGGTTTTATTTGCACCAATGCCCAATTCAGTAACATTTTTAGTTGGAGTAATTTGGATGCTTTGGCGACCATTTTTGCCTGTGATGGTATGTTTCCATGTGCCTTGGTTGCGCAGAGTGATTTGCGTATCGTTGCCCACACGGCGAACGCTAATCGTGCGAACAGGCGTAGAAAAATCTGTTACATCCAAATTGCGTTGCGCTTGCGCTGGCAATGGATAGTTTTTCAGTGTAATCACCAAACGATCGCTTTGTGAACGAACTTGGGGCTCGCCAGTGAAGTTTGATGAAAATTCAACTACGCCAGAATTATTGCCACCTTTGTGGAAATCAATATTAAAGGGAACTGAAGAAGAATAAGCACTTTGTGTTTGTACGCTTCTTGCAGCAGGAACGGCACTTACCGGCGCAGAGTTAGATGAACGCGCTTCGCTCAATTGCACCCACACTTCGTTGCCTTTTACCTGAACATTGTATTGACCTTCTTGCCCCAATCCCAACAAAACGCGAGTGTTACCTTCGCTTTGGGCTGTGACAATTTGATTAAGTAGATTATCATTGAATGTTAAAGTAGGTTGTTTTACTTTCAAATCTGTATTTGAAAAATCTAGCGTAATACGGGCAGGAGATGAAGTAATAAAACCAGTTGGCTCTACCGCATCTTTATTGAATTTAAACTTGATGACACGCTGTTTATTAGGCAAAACAGATACTTTAATATCGGTAATGCTGCCAGCATAAGCAACTTGTGCGAGCAAGCCAGCTACAAGTGCTGATAAAACTTTTACTGAATTCTTTTTCATAATTTAAGCCTCTTTAAAATTTACAATCTGATGATTTATTTACCCGAGTTACCAGAATCATTTAAAACTATTTCTGCTTCTCTGTTCGTCCAGTTGCCTGATGCATCTTCAACCACTTCCACAACTTTGATTACATCAGGAGTAATTCGAACAATGCGACCGAAGTTTTGCCCAACATGGTTACCAACATTAACGGTATAAACATGCCCTTCAACCTCAATCATCGCAGATAACGCCTTGCCCGCCCCAATTGAACCCACATAATTTAGATTCTCTAAACTATAATTTTCTAGTAATTCTTTAGGTCTATTCAAATCAGGTATTTGCGAATTTTGATAGGCCGCCCGCAATCTTTGTGTGCTAAACGCATTAGGACCAGATACTTCCGGAGGAAAGTATGCAACAGGTTCTAATTTAGCCGGCTCTTCAACAGGGCGCACCTTGGTTTTCGCCTCGGCTTTCTTTTGATTCATCCATTCTTGCAAATTTCCACCTTCTTCTGAACAAGCAGATAGCAAAATAATAGATGATAATAATAAAAGTTTTGCTTTCATTGTCATTTCCTATTCTTACACATTCATTATTCTGCTTGGCTAGCAGCAGAAGCAGCTTTTGCTTCTTTGGAAAGATCCATGGCTTTATATGTATTGGCAGTTGCCGAAAGCGTCAGCTTGCTACCATCATCTTTTGCAGATTTATTCGCGCTTGTAAGATTGATATTAGCCAATGTAACGATACGAGACATCTTGCCAACATCGCGAATAAATTGAGAAAGCTGCTCATAGCTACCCGAAACTGCAATAGCAATTGGCAAACGCTCAATCGGCTTCTCTGCCACAGCTTCGCCAGGTGTTACATTTGTCATGGTTAGATTATTTTTGGCAGCTGCTTGGTGTAATTCTTGGATAAGCGTTGGAATTTCAGCCGATGTTGGCAACTGTTTCAGCAACACATCTAAGGATGCCTCGATAAGTTCCAATTCTTTTTTCAGATTATCCAAACTGGCAGCCTGAACACTCTTGGCTTCAAAATCTGCTTTTAGCTTAACTTCTTCCTCTTGCTTTCCTTTGTATTCATCCCACTGACCTTGGAATAATACAAAATAACCTGCGACCACAATCACCAAAGCAATAACCGCCGCCAGTAAAAACTGTACTGCTTTACTTTGCAAATGGAGCTTATCCCATTGAATTTCATTTAAATTCATTATAATCACCTTATTCTGTTGTTGATGCCGCAGAAGCCGAGGCGGAAGTTGCCGTTGATTCAGCAGATACGGAAGATTGCGTTGCTGTTAGTTTTTTCTGCTCTAACAAGTTCGCAGTTATCTTAAATTCTTGTCCGTTATCCGTTTTATTGATGCTATCCAATTTAGGCGTATCAAACACACCTGTACTTGGCAATGCTGTCATAAACATAGCAACTTTATTATCACTAATTGCCTTGCCTACCAAAGTATAAGTATTGCTAATATTTGCATCACTGCCGCCAATATTTTGGATGCTTGTTAAATAAGCGCCATCTGGAACAAGTTGGTTCACAGTATCAACAATTCGAGCGCCCTCAAACCGTTTATTATCCAGCTCTTCAACTTTTTGCTTACGCTCCAAGAAACTTTGCTTTTGTGCTTGCAAATCTTTAACTTTTACAATTTGCGCATCAAGTTCTTTGATACCAGCATTCAGTTCTTCGTTTCTGCTTTCTTGATTTGTAATCAAGGCCGCCAGCGCACCCCAAATCAAGAATGCTGCAACACCACCCGCTATCACGCCAAAAGCCATAACCAACTGAAATTGTTTCTTTTGCTTTTGCTCTAATATCTCGCGATATGGCAATAAGTTAATTTTAATTAAGTTCATTTTATACTAACCCTCTCAAAGCTAAACCGAATGCTGTTGTTAATGATGCCGCATCTTTGTCAAATCGTGTGCCATCACCTTTTAGCTTGTTGATTGCAAAAGAAGCCGGATTCAATTGCTCTGTTGCAATATTTGTTTGCGCATACACCACTTCTGAAATACCTGGTGCCGCGCAACCACTGCCGCTAATGTAAATATGCTTAACATTGGACATGCTATCCATATTTTGTGTTGCATAGAAGAACTGCATTACACGTTGCACTTCTTGGGCAATTTGCGCATTAAAACCATCCACAACCATCGCTTTATAATCGTCAGGACGTTTCATTTCACCTGTAATCATAGCCAACGCTTCGCCATCCGTTACTTGATATGCGCGTTGCACAGATTGCACCAATTGCTCCAAACCAAAATTACTTTCTTGTTTGTAAAGAATCTGTCCATTTTCTACGATAAGCGCTTTCAATACGGTATCACCAATATCAAACAACGCGATGCGTTGACGACCAAAACTATCGCCGTTTTGCATATCTGCATAAGCAAAAGCATTAGCAACGGCAAAAATATCCACATCCACATTAGTAGCTTTGATGCCTACTTCATCCAGTAAATCTGTTGCGCGCTCAACCGCTTCTTTTTTGGCTGCAACCATTAGAACCGTTTGCTCGCCGCCTGGATTGCCTGACAAAACTTGCCAGTCGTAATTCATTTCATCAAGAGAACCGATATTTGCTACTTCCAGCTCAACAAACTCTTGCAGTGTCATATTGCTGCCCTCTGGAATGAAACGCAGACTCTCCTCAATAGTTACTGCACTTGCTGGCAAAGCGATATTGGCGTACTTGCAGTTTGTTTTCATTTTGCTGTAGCACTGTTGCAAATGAGAGACAAGCTGGTCAAAATCTACGACTTCACCGCCTGAAACCACGTTTGCAGGCAGGGGAGTAATCGCATATTTTTCAAGCTGAACTTGACTTAATTGGCGACCAGATAGTTGCACCATACGAATATGGCTTGGGCTAATATCTACACCAATCACGCTACGCCCTGATGTGGCCATAGCTTTCTTATTACTAGTTTTTTTCTCAGTTTTCTTTGAGCGCATGATTTTAAGTCCTTACCTAACGCATAAAACATTTATAATGTCATTTGTCGCTTTGATTTTCATCCAATAACAAATTCATGCGATATTTTACTTTATTTAAAAAAACACATGGCGATTTTGTGCATTATCGCTGCGAGAAATTTTATGATTAAGAAATTGATTACGACGTTTTTGGGGCTGTTATTAGGTTTATTCCTATTTGCAGTCGGTTTGGTGACTGTTGCAATTTTAGTCACATACCCGAAACTTCCGCCGCTTGATGCGGTGAAATATTACCAACCGCACGAGCCTTTAACGATTTATTCGTCTGAAGGTGTGGTGATTGGTTCTTATGGTGATGAAAAACGTGCCTTTACAACAATTGACCAATTTCCCGAGGTTTTGAAAAACGCAGTAATTGCGGCGGAAGACAAACGTTTCCGCGAGCATTGGGGTGTGGATGTCATCGGCGTGATTCGTGCGGCAATTAGCAATGCTTCTGGCGGCGCAAAACAAGGGGCAAGTACGATTACGCAGCAAGTGGCGCGTAATTTTTACTTAACCAATGAACGCACTATGACGCGCAAATTCAACGAAGCCTTATTGGCTTATAAAATTGAAAAAACGCTGACCAAAGACCAAATTTTGGAGCTGTATTTCAACCAAATTTATTTGGGTCAACGCGCTTATGGTTTTGCTTCGGCTGCAAAAGTGTATTTCAACAAGGAAGTGCGCGATTTAACGCTGGCGGAAGCCACCATTTTGGCGGGGCTGCCCAAAGCGCCTTCTACTTTTAACCCGATTGTGAACCCCGAGCGTGCGCGTTTGCGTCAAGAATATATTTTGAACAATATGGTGGAATTGAACATGATTTCGCCCGCCGAGCGCACGGCTGCTTTGAATGAGCAATTAACCTATGAGCGTTATCGCGTGGATGTGGATCAAAATTCTTTGTATGTTGCTGAAATGGCGCGTCAAGAGTTGTTTGAACGCTATGGCGAAGATGCCTACACCAAAGGCTTGAAAGTTTACACCACCGTGAGCGTTGCCAATCAAAAAGCGGCAACGACTGCGCTGCGCAACACTTTGCGCAGTTTGAGCGCGGGGCGTGCTTATGCGGGCGCGGAGCAGCAGTTGGATTTCAGCTCGGTTGAACCCGAAGACATCGAAGACGCGGCGGAGCAATTCCTTGCCAACACTTACACGGTGGAAGGCATGGTGCCTGCGGTGGTGATTGCGGCGGATAAACAGGGAATTACCGCTTATATGCAAGGGGGCAAAAAGGCGACTTTGAAAATAGGCGACATGGGCATCGCTCGCAACGCCATTGGCAATAAAAAGCTGGGCGACAAGGCGATTAAAGTAGGCTCGGTGATTCGTGTGATGAAGTTGAAAAACGGCAGTTGGACGGTTACACAGCAGCCTGAAATTCAAGGCGCGCTGGTTTCTATTGATGCGCAAACGGGCGCGGTGCAGGCTTTAGTGGGCGGTTATGATTTCCACAGCAAGACGTTTAACCGTGCAACGCAAAGTATGCGCCAGCCTGGTTCTACCTTTAAGCCGTTTGTTTACTCGGCGGCGCTGTCTAAAGGTTTTACTGCTTCTACGCTGGTGAACGATGCGCCGATTACGATTCGCGGCTGGTCGCCGCAAAACTCGGGCGGTTCTTATTCGGGCATGATTACGCTGCGCCAAGCCTTAACTTGGTCTAAAAATACGGTATCAGTGCGGATTGCGCAAGCGATGGGCGTGAGCTATTTGCGCGCTTATGTGCAACGCTTTGGCTTTACAGCAGACCAAATCCCGCCTGCGCTGTCTATCGCGCTGGGCACGGCTTCGGTTACACCGATGCAAATGGCGGAAGGCTATGCCGTGTTTGCCAATGGCGGCTACAAAGTTGCCCATTATGTGATTGATAAGATTTACGACAGCAAAGACAATTTGCGCGCCGAAATGCAGCCTTTGGTGGCGGGCAAAACCGCGCCGCAAGTGATTGACCCGCGCAATGCTTATGTGATGACTTCTATCTTGCACGACGTTGCCACCAAAGGCACGGGCGCGGCAACCAACGCGCTCGGTCGCAGCGACATCGCGGGCAAAACGGGTTCCACCAACGACTTTAAAGACGCTTGGTTTGTGGGCTACACGCCCAAAATCGTAACCGCTGTTTACATTGGCTACGACAAGCCGCGCACCATTGGCAAAGGCGCGTTTGGCGGCAAAATTGCTCTGCCTGTGTGGATAAACTATATGCGCTTTGCCCTTAAAGGCAAGCCTGTGAGCAAGTTTGTTGAACCAAAAGGCGTGGTGAAACGCGACGGCGAAGTGTACTTAAAAGAACGCCAAACCACCGATGAACACTTGCCATTGGACAACACCACCGACCAACCCGAAGCGGTGCGTCCGCTGAACCCGCCCAAAGCGCAAGAGCAAGAGCTACCGCCGGCAGATAACGGCAGCGCAGGCGAGCGCGAGTTGCGCCCCGTGCCAAGCAACGCGCCAAGCCGCAGCCGCGGCAACAGCGACGACGCAGCCAACGCGTTCTTTGAAGACTAAGCCGAAAACCATCGCCAAAGGCAGCCTGAAAACTGCTTTTGGCGATTTTTTTGCCCGCCCGTTTTCAGGCTGCCGAATATCGTTGGTTAAAATACCAGACGAGACAAGGCGACAACGAGAAATGCGCCATCGGCAGCCTGAAATCCATTGCCCGCCTTGCCCAACCTCGTTTCAGGCTGCCCAAACCTGCTAAACTCCCCATCCTCAAAACCCAACCCACAAAGGAATAATCCCGCCATGTCTTTCGCCATCCAAATCACCCCCGACACCATCCGAATCAGCCACGCCGAGCAATATCAAGTGGAAATCTACCCGTTCGGCGCGCTGCTCAACCGCTTCGCCATCCGCCAAGAAAACGGGCAATGGCACAACGCCATTGCCGCCTATTCCTCCCCGCAACACGCGCAAGAAACCCTCACCCAACTCTTTCGCAGCGCCAAACTCAGCCCATTCGTATGCCGACTAGACAACGCGCAATACACCCACCAAGGCAGCCTGAAAACGGTAAACAAATTCAAACTCGGCGACAGCGCCATCCACGGCTTAATCTTTGACGCGCCCTTTGCGCTGCAAAGCAGCCACAGCACCGCCACCCACGCCAGCATCACCCTCGCCCACGTTTACCGCAGCGAAGACAGCGGCTACCCCTTTGTTTACCGCATCCAAATCAGCTACACGCTAGACACCCACGGCAAGCTCCACATCCGCAGCCAAGTAACCAACCTAAGCGACAGCCCCCTCCCCCTCGCCGACGGCTGGCATCCCTATTTTGCCGTGGATGGCGACATGGCAAACTGGCAACTGAAAATCCGCAGCCAACAACAACTCGCCTTTAACGAGCGCATGCTGCCCACAGGCGAAACCATCAACAGCAACCCCTTTGCCCACAGCACGCCCATCGCCCAAACCGAGCTGGACAACTGCTTCGTGCTCACCGACGATTTCAGCCAACCCGCCGTTATCCTGCAAGGCGAACGCATCCAACTGAGCATCACGCCCGAAGCCTCCTACCCGTTCGTGCAGGCCTACACCCCGCCGCAACGCAACAGCATCGCGCTGGAAAACCTCAGCAGCGCGCCCAACGCGTTTAACAACCACATCGGCTTAATCCAGCTTGCGCCGCAGCAAGCGCAGGAGTTTGTTACTGTTTACCAATTAGAAAGCTGTTAAACCGTTTTCAGGCTGCCTCAACACCGTAGCCGTAGAGTGTGCAGCTTGCTGCGCACGCCGTTTGAGGCAGCCTGAAAATACAAAACCGTTTGGTATTCAGCCAAACGGTTTTTGTCGGATAGATTGAAACCTTTGCAAAGCCTGTAACCGATGGAGCGTTGGCAACTCGCCGACATTTCTTCAAGCCAATAACATCCTTTTTCAGGCTGCCCTTGCGTTTGGGGCGATGAAATGGTGAAGCAAGTTGAGTAAGATTGGGTGCGCATGGGGTGCAGGGGCTTGCCCCTGCTCGTGGTAGTCGGCGAAACGCCTGCGCTGGCGAAAAATTAACGATAGGCAGCCTGAAACCTCATTTTCGCCCCGCTTCAATCCACCGCACCACCCAAACCAGTTAAAATACCTCTCCTTTTTCAACCACCACCCCAAACAAAACCATGACCCCCACCCAGCTCAACCACACCGCCGCCGTGCTCGCCCAAATGCTCACCTTCGAGCAACCCGCCGATGTCGTCCTGTCCAACTACCTGCGCGACAACTGCAAACTCGGGCGCAACGACCGCCACGAAATCGCCGAAACCGCCTTTGCCGCCCTGCGCCATTATCAAAAAATCGCCGCCGTCCTGCGCCGCCCCGCCGTGCAATCGCGCAAAGCCGCGCTCGCCGCGCTGATACTCGGGCGCAGCGTTAGCATCAGCCAAATTGAAGATTTGCTGAACAACGCCGACAACGAAAAAGAATTGCTCAGCAGCCTCAAAGCCCGCAAAAACGAATTTTCAGGCTACCTCAACACCGCCGCCGAACTGCCCAGCTGGCTCATCGCCCGTTTGCAACAACACTACACCGATGAACAAATCCTCGCCTTCGGGCGCAGCGTCGCCCAGCCCGCCCCGCTGGATGTGCGCGTCAACACCCTCAACAGCAAGCGCGACAAAGCCCTCGCCCAACTGCAAACCGACTACCCGCAAGCCATCGCCACGCCCCTTGCCCCGCACGGCATCCGCTTCCCCAACAAGCCCGCGCTCAACCAACACCCCCTGTTTTTAGACGGCACAATAGAAGTGCAAGACGAAGGCAGCCAACTGCTGGTTCAACTGGTGGGCGCAAAACGCGGCGAAATCATCGTCGATTTTTGCGCGGGCGCAGGCGGCAAAACCCTTGCCATCGGCGCGCAAATGGCCAACAAAGGGCGCATCTACGCCTTTGACGTTTCCGAAAAACGCCTTGCCAACCTTAAACCGCGTATGACCCGCGCAGGCTTAACCAACATCCACCCCGAAAAAATCCACAGTGAAACCGACCCGCGCATCACAAGGCTGGCTGGCAAAGCCGACCGCGTGCTGGTGGACGCGCCCTGCTCGGGGCTGGGCACGCTGCGCCGCAACCCCGACCTCAAATACCGCCAATCGCCCGACACCCTCGCCAGCTTGCAAACCCAACAACAAAACATCCTACACGCCGCCGCAGAGCTTGTGCGCGCAGGCGGGCGACTGGTTTATGCCACTTGCAGCATCCTGCCCGAAGAAAACGAAAACCAAGCCGAGCACTTCCTGCAAACCCACCCCGATTTTGAACTACTGGATTGCAGTGAACTGCTCGCCGCGCAAAAAATCCCCCTCAACACGGGCAAATACCTGCGCCTAGACACCGCCACCCACCACACAGACGGCTTTTTCGCCGCCGTGTTCCAGCGCAAAAGCGCGTAAACATGATTTCAGGCTGCTTATTGTTCACCACATTCAGGCAGCCTGAAAATGGAGCGGCGGCAGCTCGCCGCCATAAACGCCAACCATCCAACCACTGTCTAACCACAAAGCGCCACCCCAAAGGCAGCCCGAAATCAACACTCGTAGGTCGGGCATTCATGCCCGACAAACAACCAGCGCACCAACATCAGTCGGGCAACAAGTGCCCAACCTACGCGCTGCAACAAAATTCAGCATAACCCGTAGGGTGTGCAACTTGCTGCGCACGCTGTTTGCTAACTCAAAGGCAGCCTTGCCCCTTTGTCCAAATCTTTGATTTGGGTATAAAGGGGTAGTCCGAAGCGCACCGCGCAAGGTAGAAAAACCTATTTCCCCACTTTCAAGCTGCCTCCCCCGAAAGCTCCCATGCCCCACACCACCAACAAAACCCTAGCCCAAGCCGAGCGCATCATGCTGGTTTCCGTGCTGCTGTCCAGCCAATACACAGGCAGCAACCAAACGCGCGAGCGCAGTTTTCAGACTGCCTGCGCCGAAGCTGCCGAGCTGGTGCGCGCCACAGGTGGCGAATTGGTTTGCAGCGAAACCAGCAAGCGCGACAAGCCGCACACCGCGCTATTCGTGGGCACGGGCAAAGCCGAAGAACTCGCCGATTTGGTCAAGCAACACGACATCCAGCTTGTGATTTTCAACCACGAGCTGTCGCCCACCCAAGAGCGCAATCTGGAACGCACCCTGCAATGCCGCGTGCTAGACCGCGTAGGGCTGATACTCGCCATCTTCGCCCAGCGCGCCCAATCGCAAGAAGGCAAATTGCAAGTGGAACTCGCCCAGCTCACGCACCTATCCAGCCGACTGGTGCGTGGCTACGGGCATCTGCAAAGCCAAAAAGGCGGCATCGGCTTGAAAGGCCCGGGCGAAACCCAGTTGGAAACCGACCGCCGCCTGATTCAAACCAAAATCACCGCGCTCAAACGCCAGCTTGCCAATGTAAAAAAACAGCGCGAAACGCGGCGCAAAGCCCGCCTTTCAGGCAGCCTGAAAACGATGGCGATTGTGGGCTACACCAACGCCGGCAAATCCACCCTGTTCAACCGCCTCACCAAATCCGACGTGTTCGCCAAAGACCAACTGTTCGCCACGCTCGACACCACCGCGCGGCGGCTCTACCTTGCCCCCGAAGCCAGCATCATCCTCAGCGACACGGTGGGCTTTGTGCAGGATTTGCCGCATCAGCTGGTTTCCGCCTTTTCCGCCACGCTGGAAGAAACCGCGCTGGCAGACGTGCTGCTGCATATCGTGGATGCGCACGACCCCGAACACGAACGCAAAATCCAAGATGTGAACGCGGTGTTAGCGGAAATCAAAGCCGATAAAATCCCGCAGATTATCGTGTACAACAAGATTGATCTGCTGCCCGAGGCGGAACAACACGCAGGCAGCCTGAAAAACCATGCGGGGCAAACCGTTGCCGTGCGCGTGTCGGCGGCCAGCGGCACGGGCTTGGCGGATTTGCGCGCCGCCTTGCTGGAATGGGCATAACCGGGCGCGGTTGTTGGATACGCCCCGCGCGTGTAAACTGCGCTTCGCCTTTTCAGGCTGCCCGATGCCTTGGCGCCAAGGCAGCCTGAAAACGCAAACCCTTTCCCAACCCCCAACGGAGTAAATACCATGAGCATTAAAATCGTTGCCATCCTTGCCGTAAAACCCGCCCACCGCGCCGAGCTGCTCGCCGTGTTCCGCGATTTGGTCGCCAAAAGCCGCGCCGAAGCGGGCAACCTGCGCTACGACCTGCACCAAGATTTGCAAAACGAAAACCGTTTTGTGTTTGTGGAAACATGGCAGGACCAAGCGGCGGTGGACAGCCACAACGCCAGCGGCCATTTTCAGGGCTTTTTGCAAGCGATTGACGGCAAAACCGACAGCGTGGAAATTGTGTTGATGACGGATGTGAGCGAAAACGGTAATTAACCGCCGCGCAAACCAAAGGCAGCCTGAAAACGAGCGAAGCGAGTTTCAGCGGAGCTAACAGCGAAGCTAAAACGTGCCTCTAAAAATGTTTTCAGACTGCCTTACATTTGCCATCCAACTGCCGTCATTCCCGCGCAGGCGGGAATCTTGGTTAATCTTAAACAACGACTTGTTTTACAACCATTTATGAATATCAAACAAGATTCCCGCCTGCGCGGGAATGACGGCATTTCTCGTTGTTCAGGCTGCTGCTAGGGTTTGCAAAGGGTTCAGATGGCATGAAAGGCAGCCTGAAAACGAATCACACCGTTTTCAGGCTGCCTCAATATAGCGCGTTGGCGGCTCGCCGACATTTTTGTTCACATCCAGCACGGTTGGTTTAATGCACCATTTGGCGGCGAGCCGCCGCCGCTCCATTGTGCGCCCACACCCCCATCTGTCGCTAGGTTTTGCAAAGCTGAGAACAGCATCAAGGCAGCCTGAAAACAAATCACACCATTTTCAGGCTGCCTATATGCTTGCCGCGCCGCCGTTAGCCCACGCGGTAAAACGCCAAGCTGCCGAGCAAGTTGGGCAGGATTTCTACGCGGTGGTTGCCCGTCATCACGGTGCGTTCCAGCACGCGGATTTGGTTTTTGGCGCACAGTTGGTCAAAATCTTGCAGCGTGCACCAATGGATGTTGGGCGTGTTATACCATTGGTAGGGCATCCGCTCGGACACGGGCATGTGCCCGCCCAGTGCGATTTGCAGGCGGTTGCGCCAGTAGCCAAAGTTGGGGAAGGTAACAATGGCCTGCTTGGCGACGCGGGTTAAATCGCGCAGGATGGTTTCGGTGTTTTGCATGGCTTGGATGGTTTGGCTGAGCACAATCACGTCAAAACTTTGGTCGCCGAAGGTGGTCAAGCCGCGTTCCAAGTCGGCTTGGATGACGTTGATGCCGCGTTCTATGGCGGCTTGCACGCTGACGGGGTTGATTTCTATGCCGTAACCCGTGCATTGTTTGCTTTGGGTGAGCGCGGATAGCAGCGCACCGTCGCCGCAGCCTAGGTCTAGCACATGGGATTTTTCGGGAATCCAGTCGTAGATGAGTTGTAGGTCGTTGCGTAGTGTCATGGTGGGGTCTCTTTTGTTTGGTTTCAGGCTGCCTTTTAGTAGCGCAATAGGCAGCCTGAAAAATGATTTAAGGATGGATGGTTCTCACTCCGCCAATTCCCAAACCTGCTTGCCCGATTGCCAGCGCAGATAGGGGGCAACATAGCCGTCTTGGTAGCGGATTTCGTATTCGCTGGGGCTGTGGCGGATGTAGTTGGGTTGCCAGCCTTGTTTGTTTTGCTTGAAGCCGAGCGGGATAAGTTCGGCTTCGGTGTTTTCAGGCAGCCTTTGGTGGGTGCGCTGAAATTGTTGGATTTGGGCGATGATTTGGTTGCCGAGTTGGATGTCTTTGTGTCGCCGCCATTGAACCGGCATGTTCAGATAGAGCATGCCGACGGCAATCAGCACAACCATGCCCAACAGGGTTTGAATAAAGGTTTTCATGGGTTTAGACGCTGATGTTGTTCATATAGGCGCGCACGGCGTTGTGGTATTGCGGGTCGTCGAGCAGGAAGGCATCGTGTCCGTGTTGGCTGGGCACTTCTACATATTGCACGTTTTTGCGGGCGGCAATTAGGGCGCGCACGAGTTCGCGCGAACGCTCGGGGGAAAACCGCCAATCGGTACTGAAACTGGCGATGAAATAATGGGCTTGGGTGTGTTGCAGGGCGGCTTGTAGGTTGTCGTTGTATTCGGCGGCGGGGTCAAAATAGTCTAGGGCTTTGGTCATCAGCAGATAGGTGTTGGCATCAAAGGTTTCGGCGAATTTGTCGCCTTGATGGCGCAGGTAGCTTTCTACTTCAAAATCAATATCATAATTGTAGTTGTAGTGTTCGTTGCGCAGTTGCCGCCCGAATTTGTTGCCCAGCCCGTGTTCGGCTAGGTAGGTGATGTGTCCCATCATGCGGGCGGTGCGCAGGCCGCGGCGGGGCTTGGTGTGGTGTTGGGCGTAGTTGCCGCCGTGGAAATCGGGGTCGGTGATGATGGCTTGGCGGGCAACGTCGTTAAAGGCGATGTTTTGGGTGGAGAGTTTGGGCGCGGAGGCAATCACAAGGGCATGGCGAACGCGGCCGGGGTAGTCTATCGTCCATTGCAGCGCCTGCATGCCGCCCAAGCTGCCGCCGACTACGGCTGCCCATTGTTCTATGCCGAAGTGGTCGGCAAGCTGGGCTTGGGTGTTCACCCAATCGCGCACGGTTACCAGCGGGAAGTCTGCGCCGTAGGGCTCGCCTGTGGCGGGGTTGATGCTGGTTGCTCCTGTGCTACCTGCGCAGCCGCCCAGATTGTTGAGCACGATAACGTGGAATTTATTGGTGTCTATGGGTTTGCCTGCGCCAATCATGTTGTCCCACCAGCCTGCGTATTTGTCGTTGGGGTGGTGTCGCCCTGCGGCGTGGTGGTTGCCCGATAGCGCGTGGCAAATCAGCACGGCGTTGCTTTTGCTTTCGTTGAGCTCGCCGTAGGTTTCTATGATGAGTTGGTAGCTGGGCAGGGTGCTGCCGTTTTGCAGGGTGATGGGGTGGGGGAACTCAATAATTTGCGGGGTGATGAGGGTGGTGCTGGTGATGGTCATGGCGGGGAGGGAGTGGATAAAAATAAGGCGCGATTATAGCGCGAGATAAGGGGGCAAAGGCAGCCTGAAAATGGAAAAGCGCGGGCGCGGCGGTAACCCTAGGCTTCAATTTACGCTACAATCTCGCCTTTTTCAGGCTGCCTTACAAGGAAACATCATGTCGCTTAAATTCAGCAAAATGCACGGCTTGGGCAACGATTTTATGGTAATAGACGGCATCAACCAAGTCTTCACGCCCAACTCTGCGCACATTGCGGCGTGGGCAAACCGCCATTTCGGCATCGGCTTTGACCAACTGCTGCTGGTGGAACGCGCCCAAACGCCCGCTGCCGATTTTCGCTATCGCATTTTCAACGCCGATGGCGGCGAGGTGCAACAATGCGGCAACGGCGCGCGCTGCTTTGCCAAATTTGTGTACGACAAGGGTTTAACCGACAAAACACACATCGCGGTGGAAACCGCAGCGGGCATCATCAAGCCGCAAATCCAGCCCAATGGCTTGGTAACGGTGGACATGGGTGCGCCGCGCGTGTTGCCCGACGACATCCCTTTCAGGCTACCTGCTGATGGCTCGGAAACGGCAGGCGCGCTCACGCATCAAATCGTGTGGGATAACCGCCAACCCGCGATTGCCGTCAGCCTAGTGAGCATGGGCAACCCGCACGCCGTGCTGCGCGTGGATGACACGAAAACCGCGCCCGTTGCCGAAATCGGCGCGGCGTTGCAGCAGCATCCGCAGTTCCCCGAGCGCGTGAACGTGGGCTTTATGCAGTTGCTTGACCCCACGCACATCGCGCTGCGCGTGTTTGAACGCGGCGCGGGCGAAACGCTGGCGTGCGGCACGGGCGCGTGCGCGGCGGTGGTGGCGGGGATGCGGCAGGGCTGGCTGGCGGCGGGCGAAACGGTGCAAGTGTCGTTGCGCGGAGGCGATTTGTTTGTCCAATGGCACAGCGGCAGCCATGTGATGATGACGGGCGAGGCGGTGTGGGTGTTTGACGGCGAATTGGCAGCCTGAAAACCGTTTCCGCTTCGCTGCGAGGCTGCCTATCCATCATAGAAAGCTCCCCATGATAAACGTTCACAAAGTTTGGTTTTACAGCGCGGCGATGGCGGTCGTTATCGCAGGCGTGTATTTCAACCTGCCCGATGCAGAGCAGCAAGCCAAAATGCAAGCCGCCGCTGCCAAGAAAAAAGCGGAACGCGCCGCCAAGCGGCAACAATCCGCCGCCCAACCGCCCGCCGCATCCGCACCCGCCGGCGCGGCACGGTCGCAGTAGTTTTCAGGCTGTCTCTGCTGGGTGCGGCAGATAAGCCCGCCCATATCGCAACCATTAGTAATGCAGCCTGAAAACCCATTCATCCCCATTTCCCCCTCCAAGCCGCTTACCCCTTTTTTCAGGCTGCCTCACCCAACCCACTCCATACCCACCCGCCATGTCCCAAATCAACCTCCTTACCGCCAGCCTATTTGTCGCCCTATTCATCTTCCAAACCCTGCGCCACCGCCAGTTTGCATGGCTCGCCCTCAGCACCGCGCTGTTTATCGCCGTGCAATGGTATTTTTTGCACGACCTTTCGCGCCCTGCCCTGCCCTTTGTGCAACCATACAGCATCGCCGCCCATCTCTACATCGCCCAAGCCTACATCCTCATCGGCAGCCTTGCCTACCGCCACCCGAGGCAGCCTGAAAACGGGCATCACGAGCATAACAAACTGGCACCCAGCGCCACCCCCAGCCTCTATCTCACCAGCCTCATCCACGCCAACCTTGCCATGCACCTTGCCTTTTTTATCCTGATTGGCTGCGCGTGGATTATCTACCCCTACGGCATCAGCCCGCATTTCATCGCCGACCTCTACCAAATCTACGCGCTCGACCCCACCACATGGCTCAGCTTCACCGCTTTTTTAATGCTGCTCACCACCCTCTATCTGGTTTTATTTCGGCAGCCTGAAAACTGCAAACCCGGCCGCCGCCAGCTTTCCGTCAGCGTGCTGCTTGCCCTTGCCATGCAGGCGCACTACATCCGCCAAACTCTGATAGACCTGTTCACCCAATTCCAATGACCCTCGCCGCCCTACACGCCGTCAAACTTGCCCTCGCCCCCATGGCGGGCATCACCGACCTGCCCTTCCGCCAGCTCACCCGCCAGTTCGGCGCACAATGGGCCGCCAGCGAAATGGTAACCGTGAACCCCGATTTGCAGCACACCGCCAAAACCCGCCACCGCCAAAACCACGCAGGCGAAAGCGGCGTCATCGCCGTGCAAATCGCCGGCAGCGACCCCGCCCAACTCGCCGCCGCCGCGCAACACAACGTCGCCCTCGGCGCGCAAGTCATCGACATCAACATGGGCTGCCCCGTTAAAAAAGTGTGCAACGTGCTCGCAGGCAGCGCATTGTTGCAAAACGAAAAACTCGTCGCGCAGATTCTCAACACCGTCGTGCGCGCCGTAAACGTGCCCGTAACCCTCAAAACACGGCTCGGCTGGGACGATGAACACCAAAACATCCCCACCATCGCCCAAATCGCCGAAGACGCAGGCATCGCCGCCCTTGCCATCCACGGGCGCACCCGCAGCCAAATGTATCGCGGCCAAGCGCAATACGAACTCATCGCCGCCGTCAAACAACAAAGCCGCCTGCCCATCTGGGCAAACGGCGACATCACCAGCCCGCAAAAAGCCGCCGCCGTGCTGGCGCAAACAGGCGCAGATGCCATTATGATAGGGCGCGGCGCACAAGGGCAGCCGTGGCTGTTTGCCGACATCCAACACTATTTACAACACGGCACGCTGCCCCCGCCCATGCCGTTTCAGGCTGCCTCTGCCACCATCCTGCGCCACCTTGCCGCCATGCACCACTTTTACGGCGACAACGCAGGCACCCGCATCGCCCGCAAACACATCGGCTGGTATCTCGCCCGCATCCCCAACAGCCAAACCGCCCGCCAGCACCTCAACCAAATCAACCACGCCAGCGAGCAATACGACTATTTAGCCGATTACCTCACCGCGCAAGCCCAGCAATATGAATACTGGCAACGCGATTACGAGGCAGCCTGAAACGGCAAACGCAAAGGGAATGACGACGGCTTGTTGTCAAAGGCAGCCTGAAACCTTTAACACAATAACAAATCTGAAACCTTTGCAAACCCAAGTAGGTCGGGCATTTATGCCCGACGTTTTTAGTTATGGCGTATAAAATAAATATGGCAGTTTTTGTCGGGCATAAATGCCCAACCTACAACAACTGCGCTATTTTATTTACCAAAATGTCGGCAAGCCGCCGACGCGCCATCGCGCATCTGGTTTCAGGCTGCCTCAGCAACGCAATTCCCAAAGACAGCCTGAAAAAGAAAAACCGTTTGGTATTCAGCCAAACGGTTTTTTGCTGAATGGATTGGCTTTCAGGCTGCCTAATCTCATCACAACCGTTTAATACTGCCACTCTCTCCCCTACGTCCAGCCGAACGCAGCATCTTTTTTTCGGGAAAAAGCGTGCGCTTGTTCGACGACGCGCGAAGCGCGGCTAGTTCGCACGCGCCGAAAAAAGGATGTGCAGTGAGGGAAGTTCGCGCAGCGAACCTGCACGTCGGGGTCGCCTTTCTTTTGCCAGAAACTGTATTCGTTATCTGCGCGAGCGGATTTTGTATTCAGTGAATACGAATACAAGGCGACAAGCCAAGTTAATAGTGGTTCTATTAACTTGGCTTGGCAACGCGGTAGGCGTGTTCAATGAAGGCAAAAGCAGCCGTGCAGATAGCGAATGCAAGTTCTCATTCTTTGGCGAAGCAAAGAAAGTAAGTGCCCCGCTGGCACGAAGCGCATGGTTAAAACCACACCCCAAACCAACCACAAAACAGCAACCTTTTTCAGGCTGCCTCACCATCCTGTAACCCAACAACACAACCACCCCCAGTCTTTACAAATTAACGAAACAAAGCAACACTTTATTTACACAAAATAACGGTTATAATGCGCGCGCTTCTGATTTCGGAGTAATCATACAACATGACCTTAACGCTTCTTTTCCGAGAATATTGCAGTTTGTGCCACCACATGCGCCAAGCCCTGCTGCCCTATCAGCAGCAATACGGGTTTGCGCTCAACGTGGTGGATGTGGATGAAGACGAAAATCTAGTCGCGCGCTATAACGAGCTGGTGCCCGTGTTGCTGCATGGCGAACACGAAATTTGCCATTGGCATCTCAACGAAGCCGCGTTATCGGCGTATCTCAATCAGGCGGCGGTTTAGGGGCTATTGACAATCAACAGCCCTAGGGCAGCCTGAAAATATCGCGTGAACACGCTTTTCATACAGCACAACGCCGTAGCCAAAGCCAAGCCGCGCGATGACAGGCAGCCTGAAAACCGCTTTTGTTTTACTTGTTGGAAGGAGACTGTCAAATGACAGCACTTGTTGAATATTTAACCGCCAATCCCTTGTTTGCATTGTTTGCAACGATTGCATTGGGCTACGCCGTGGGCATGATTAGCGTGCGCGGCTTATCGCTGGGCGCAGGCGCAGTGTTGTTCGTGGGCTTGGCAATGGGCGCGCTTGCGCCGCAATCCGCCTTGCCGGGGGTAGTGGGCACATTCGGCCTGCTGCTCTTTTTATACGGTGTGGGCGTTTCGTTTGGCGCGCAATTTTTCAAAGGCCTAACCAGCCCGCTGGGCATCAAGGCCAACATCGCCTCGGTAATCGGCGTGCTGCTGTCGCTGGGCTTGATGCTGCTGGCGATTAAATTTATCCCCGGCGTAAACTTTGCCGAAGCCATTGGCGCATGGGCAGGAGCAGGCACCAGCACCTCTGCCCTGCAAGCGGCAATGGTGGTAACGGGCGACAAAATCCCCGCCACAGGCTATTCCGTTGCCTACCCCTTTGGCGTGGCGGTGCCCATTTTGATTATTGGCTTGTACAACAGCTTCTTTAAGCCCAAATACACGCTGGAAGAGCGCACCTCATTGCGCGTATGCGCCGTGCGCGTGGAAAACCCCGAAATCTTCGGCAAAACCATGTCGGATGTAAACAGCACCCTGCCCGATGGCGTGAGCATCACCACCACCAACCGCGGCGGCAAAGCCGTTGCCTTGGGGCATTTGGGTGAATTGCAACACGGCGATATTGTGTTGATTACCGCGGTGGACAACGCCAAGCTAGACCAAGCCGTGCCCACCATCGGCACGCGCGTGGGCGACAAAATCAACTTGGTGCAAGGCGAAAAAGAATACCAACGCCTGTTTATTTCTAACCCCAACTTGGCGGGCAAAACCATCCCGCAAATCCGCCAACTGATGACGCTCAATGTCAGCATTTTGCACATTCGCCGTGGCGACACCGATATGCCGCTCACCCAATCGCTGCGCATGGAAATCGGCGACCAAATCGGCGTGCTTGCCGAAGTGGGGCACACCAAAGAATTGCAACGCTTCTTCGGCGACTCGGTGAAAGCGGGCGGCGAAGTGAACTATCTTTCTATGGGCGTGGGCGTGGCGTTGGGCTTGGCGGTGGGTTCTATTGCCTTCCCCATCCCAGGCTTGGGCAACGTGAAACTGGGCTTGGCAGGCTTGCTGCTGGTGGCGTTGTATCTGGGCAAAGCGCGTAACACATGGAAGTTCACATGGAGTATGCCGATTGCTGCTTCGCGCGTGTTCCGCGAATTTGGCTTGGCGTTGTTTCTGGCGCAAGTGGGCATGGCATCAGGTTCAACCTTTGTGGAAACCGTTGCCAAAAGCGGCATGACTTATCTGCTGCTGGGCGTGGCGCTGGTTGCGCTGCTTTCTATCAGCGTGTTGCTGATTACCGTGTATGTGTTCCGCATCCCTTACGACATGGCGGCGGGCATCATCTCGGGCGCAACGGGCAACCCCGCCATTTTGGCGTTCAGCAGCAAAACGCTGGCTTCCGATAAACCCGATGTGGGCTATGCGATGATTTTCCCGTCGATGACGGTGTTTAAAATCTTGCTGGTGCAGATTATCGGCGCGTTTATGTAGCGGCGGTTGCTCAACGATAAAACCCTTTGTGCTTGGTGCATAAAGGGTTTTTTGTTGGGAGGATGGGGTTTCAGGCTGCTCTATCGCTTGCCAACAATTAAGGCAGCCTGAAAACCAAAAAAGACGGCATTCACCGTCTTTCTCTCCATCCACCTAACCGCCCTACCCCGCTTCCCCCGTTTTCAGGCTGCCTATCCCTTCCAAAATACAACACGCCGCAGCATCGTCGCCCGCGCATTGGTTGTGCCATGCTTGCAGCGTGTCGCGCATGGTTTGCAGCGTGGCGATTTTTTGGTTGAGCTCGGCGATGTGTTCGCTCGTCAGTTGTTTGACATCGCGGCTGTGCCGTTCTGGGTCGTCTGCCAACGCCAGCAAGCGTTTAATCTGCGCCAGCGAAAAGCCCACTTCGCGCGCGTGGGCGATAAAGCGCAGCCGTTGCAAATCGACAGGCAAAAAACGGCGATAACCCGCTTCGCTGCGTGGCGCGGGCGGTAGCAAGCCTTGTTTTTCATAATCGCGGATTTGTTTGGCGGATAAGCCCGTTTGGGCGGCGGCTTGGCTAATGTTCATATTTGGCTTTCGTTAAGGCAGCCTGAAACTTGCTTTACTCGTTTTCAGGCTGCCTCTGATGGATAGTTTTACGCTTTCCCTGTTCTCGGCGAAATAGTCAAAATCTCGCAGCCCGTTTCAGTAACCAGCACTTCGTGTTCCCATTGCGCGGAGAGCTTGCGGTCTTTGGTTACCACCGTCCAGCCGTCGTCCAAGATGCGCAGATGGCGTTTGCCTTGGTTAATCATCGGCTCGATGGTGAAAATCATGCCCGCTTTGAGCACCATGCCTTGCCCTTTGCGCCCGTAGTGCAAAATTTGCGGCTCGCAATGGAAATCGCGCCCGATGCCGTGCCCACAAAATTCTTGCACCACCGAATAGCCTGCGTTTTCGGCAACGTTTTGGCAGGCGTAGCCAATGTCGCCCAGCGTTGCGCCCGCTTTCACGGCGGCGATGCCCGCCATCATGCTTTCGTGGGTAACGTCAATCAGGCGCTGCGCCTGCGGGCTCACTTTGCCCACGGTAAACATGCGGCTGCTGTCGCCGTGAAAACCGTCTTTTTTGATGGTTAAATCAATGTTGATAATATCGCCTTCTTTCAACGGTTTATCATCGGGGATGCCGTGGCAAATCACATGGTTCACCGAGGTGCAGCACGATTTGGGATAGGGCGGATTACCATAATGCAAGGGCGCAGGATAGCCGCCCTGCACGTTCACGTGATAGTCGTACACCAGCTTATCCAGCTCGTTGGTGGTGATGCCGGGTTTCACGAAATCGCCGATATAATCCAGCGCTTCGGCAACGAGCTTGCCCAGCTCGCGCATTTTTTCAATTTCTTCGGGGGTGTGGATGATTACTGCCATGATGGTCTTTCCGTTTATATAGTCGTTCCACACAACCTTATACTGCGTTGGCTCGCCTTGCTGTACTACTTGTACTATCTGCGGCTCGCCGCCTTGTCTAAGGCTGTGTGGAACGACTATAGTTGATAAAATATAGCGTTTTCAGGCTGCCTCATGCGATTAAGGCAGCCTGAAAGCAAGCGGGGCAAAATATAAAGAAAAACGCCCCCGATAGCAAATATTCTTATTTATAGGCGTGATTATGTTTGAAACCATCGTCAGCATCATCGTGGGCATCTTTGTTTTCGCGTTCAATGGGCTGATTTTTTCATCATCGTCCGCCAAATCCGCCGCGTGCCCAGTGTGCAGCACAACGGCGAAACCTTGCGCCCTATCAGCCGCTCGAAAGTGTGGAGCAACGAGCGGTATTACGTTGGCAGCAACGAGATTTTTCACTACAACGGCAACACGCTTATCAGCAGCCACCCCATCGCCCGCATCACGCGCGTGGAAAAAAGCAGCCTGAAAATCAACAACACCTATGTGTGGGACATCCACATCCAAGCCAACGGCAAATACTACATTTTCAGCTTCCGCCCCAACAATCAACACTTTGCCAACTGGCTCGCCCAATTTCGCCAAGCGTATCCCGATAGAGTGCATGGCAAATGGTCGCGCTGGGCGTAGAGCGTATAAACCCCGCCGATGATTTTAATTCTCTTAAAGAAATCAGTATAATCCGCGCTTTCCCTTTTCAGGCTGCCTATGCAAAACGTTAGGCAGCCTGAAAATCTTTTCTTAACATCAGCCCCGCAATTACGGGCAACCTGAAAGAACCAAGCCATGAAAAAAGTCTTTATCCGCACCTTCGGCTGCCAAATGAACGAATACGACAGCGAAAAAATGCTCGCCGTACTCGCCGAAGAACACGGTGGCATTGAACAAGTTTCCGAACCCGACAACGCCGACATCATTCTCTTCAACACCTGCTCCGTGCGCGAAAAAGCGCAGGAAAAAGTATTCTCCGACCTCGGGCGCGTGAAACCGCTGAAACAGAAAAACCCCAATCTCATCATCGGCGTGGCCGGCTGCGTTGCCTCGCAGGAAGGCGAAGCCATTATCGAACGCGCACCCTATGTGGATGTCGTCTTCGGCCCGCAAACCCTGCACCGCTTGCCCAAAATGATTGTGGATAAAGAAACCACCGGCCTCTCGCAGGTAGACATCTCCTTCCCCGAAATCGAAAAATTCGACCACCTGCCCCCCGCCCGCGTGGACGGCGGCAGCGCGTTTATTTCCATTATGGAAGGCTGTTCCAAATACTGCTCCTTCTGCGTCGTGCCCTACACGCGCGGCGAAGAATTCTCGCGCCCACTGAACGACGTACTCACCGAAATCGCCGGCTTGGCGCAACAAGGCGTGAAAGAAATCAACCTGTTGGGGCAAAACGTCAACGCCTATCGCGGCGAAATGGACGACGGTGGCATCTGCGACTTCGCCACCCTGCTGCGCATCGTGCACGAAATCCCTGGTATTGAACGGCTGCGCTTCACCACCAGCCACCCACGCGAGTTTACCGATGCCATCATCGAATGCTACCGCGACCTGCCCAAGCTGGTTTCCCATCTGCACCTGCCAATTCAAAGCGGCAGCGACCGCGTGTTAAGTGCCATGAAACGCGGCTACACCGCGCTGGAATACAAATCCATCATCCGCAAACTGCGCGCCATCCGCCCCGATTTGTGCCTCAGCTCCGACTTTATCGTTGGCTTTCCAGGAGAGACCGAGCGCGAGTTTGAGCAAACCTTAAAGCTGGTGAAAGACATCGCCTTTGATTTGAGCTTCGTGTTCATCTACAGCCCGCGCCCTGGTACGCCCGCCGCCAACCTGCCCGATGACACGCCGCATGAAGAAAAAGTGCGCCGCCTTGAAGCGCTGAACGAAGTGATCGAAGCCGAAACCGCCCGCATCAACCAAACCATGCTCGGCACGGTGCAACGCTGCTTGGTGGAAGGCATCTCCAAAAAAGACCCCGACCAGCTGCAGGCGCGCACCGCCAACAACCGTGTGGTGAACTTTTACGGCGATGTATCGCTGATTAATCAAATGGTGGAGATTGAAATCACCGATGCGCGAACCTTCTCGCTGAGCGGCGAACTGGTTTGACGGCATGGTTGAGGCAGCCTGAAAACGCGTTCACCCGCCTTATTTCCCATGCCAACAGCCCAAGCATTCGCCCTTTCCCTGCCCCATATCAAAGGCAGCCTGAATATCCCGTTTTCAGGCTGCCTTTGGTTTACGCTGTTGCGCCAAAAAGCTATAATTGAAAACGAGTTGCAACAAGCACTCAATAGAAACAATGGTTTACTTTTTCAACTAACCGCGCAGCCCTTTCAGGCTGCCGAAAGAGAGGTTCATCATGTCTGATAAAAAAGTCGCCGTCGTAACTGGTTCGGCCGCAGGTTTGGGCAAAGCCATCGCCACCCGCTTGGCGCAGGACGGTTTTGCCGTGGTGTTGCACGACATCAACGCCGACAATCTTGCCAAAGTCAAAGCCGAATTTGACCAAAAAGGCTGGCAAAACATCGCCGTGCAAGGCAACGTTGCCAACCGCGCCGACCAATTTCGCCTTGCCGAAGAAGCCGTTAAAGCGTTCGGACGCTTGGATGTGTGGGTGAACAACGCGGGCGTGGAATCGGTGGGCACATTCTTGTCGCTGGACGAAGCCGAAATTGACCGCGTGCTGGGCGTAAACATCAAAGGCGTGATTTTCGGCACGCAAGCGGCCGCCGAGCAAATGAAAAAACAAAAAACCATCAGCAAAATCATCAACGCGTGCAGCATCGCGGGGCACGAATCCTACGAAATGCTCAGCCTGTATTGCGCCACCAAACATGCCGTGCGCTCGTTCACGCATTCCACCGCCAAAGAATTGGCGCAATACAACATCCGCGTGAACGCCTATTGCCCCGGCGTTGCCGACACGCCGATGTGGGAGCGCATCGACGCGGCGTTCGTGCAACACAAAGGCTATAAACCCAAACAAGCGTGGACGGAATTCACCGCCGGCATTTTGGCGGGCCGCCCGCAACAGCCCGAAGACGTGGCTTGCCTGGTGTCGTTCCTATCGTCGCCCGATTCGGACTACATCACAGGGCAAACCATTTTGACCGACGGCGGCATGGTGTTCCGTTGATAAAATGATTTTCAGACTGCCGCTGACGGATGGCATGGGCAGCCTGAAACAACAAACCGAATGTTCAAGCATTCGGTTTTTTTATTGGCAACACGGTAAGCAAAATTACAGCCTCATCCTGCGCGGCAACAAACCCGCATCGGCGGGGTTGCGCAAAAAGCGTTGCAACACGCGTTTGAGCGCGGCATCTTCGTGTTGGTATTGCAGCTTTTGCGTGAAAAAATCGGCGATGATTTGCGCCTGCTGCTCCATGTTGAACTGCGCCAAATCGTGCCGGCCGGCGAGCAGGTGTTGGTAGCGGTAGGCGCGGTGGGCGATGTAGCCGCCTTGCAGCGCAAGCCAAACGCCGCAGCGGCGGACGGGGTAACCGAGGCGGTGTTGCCAGATGTGGCTGCATTCGTGGATAAACAGGTGGCGCTCTTGCCATGTGCCGTGGGCAAAATCGGTGCGGTATAGCGGGCGGGGGTAATAGCTGTGTCCGTTGGGCGACATGGCGGTGCAGGCGTTTTGCAGCGGCAGGTAGCGGCGCCCGTGGATATGGATGGCGGCGTAGTCCAGCGCGTGTCGGAAGATGGGGCGAATCAGGGCGATTTCGGCGGGGGTGAGATAACGGGGCATGGGGCAGCCTGAAAGGGGGTTGGGCGGCAGATAAAGGCAGCCTGAAAACGCGATTATCCGTTTTCAGGCTGCCTCATTTATGACGATGCTGTTACGCCAAGGCTTCTTTTACCGCGCGATACGCTTGGTCGATGGCGTCTTGCACATACGGCTTCCAAGCCACATCGCTGCCCGCCATCAAAATATTGCCCAAGCGTTTTTGCATTTGCGCGGTGGTGTCCGCCGCGTTGCGCTCGGTGTTGAACAAATCCAGCCGCTCGTAGCTGTAGCCGTGCGACCAGCGGTTGATGGAAACGTCCAGCAGGTTGTCGTCCAGATTTTCGCCCGCCAGCGCGTAGATGGCGCGAAGCTGTTTGAGCATTTCTTCTTTAATCGCGTCAAAGCTCATGCCCGCCAGTTTGCCGCGCCCTTTTTTATACATTTCCTGCGGCGTTTTGCCTTCGGTGGCGGTGGCGATGTGCGCCATGTGGATCACAATCGGCTCGTCTGGGCTTTGGGCAAATCGGTAATCGCCGATGCTCACGGGGTCGTCCAGCTTCACGTCGCAGAAGAACGCGGCGGGCGAATACAGGCGGTGCACGCCCAGTTTTTTGAAGGCGCGGGCGTTTTTCACCAGCGCGTTGGCGTAAACCATCGGCGTGCGCGAGTTGCTCAGTTCCGCCGTTTTTTGCGCTTCGGGCATTTCGGGCATGATTTTCGCCGCCAGCGCGCTGTGTCCCGCGAAAATGCATTTTGCAGCATCGGCGCGCGCCAAGTCTTGGCTGCTTGGGGTTTTGTAGGCAACCGCCACGCCGTTTGCCGTGTTCTGCACAATCAGCGCGGTGCTGTTGAGGCGGATGCGGACGTCGTTGGCGGGCAAGTCCAGTTTGCCGTAATCAAACTGCGCGGTAACGATGTCTTCCATGCTGTTGCCTGCGGCGATGCCGGG
This sequence comes from Kingella oralis, assembly GCF_014054985.1. Classification (NCBI taxonomy): domain Bacteria; kingdom Pseudomonadati; phylum Pseudomonadota; class Betaproteobacteria; order Neisseriales; family Neisseriaceae; genus Kingella; species Kingella oralis. The sequence continues at coordinate 500,498 of NZ_CP059569.1, read as the reverse complement.
AATCAGCTTGCGCACCAACAGGCGGGCAATGGAGGCGTTGCCATCGGGGAAGTGGTAGATATACGGCTCTTCGGCGTGGGCTTTATGGCTCAATTTCAGGTTTTGCACGCCGGGGTAACCGTCTTCCAGCGCGGAATAAACGGAAATGGCGTGGATGGAAATGCCCCAGTATTCGCTGCTGATTTGGGTGAGGTAGTTCAGGGCGCTTTCGGGCAGCTTGGCGGTGTTTTTCAGGAAATCGTAGTAGCTCGTGCTGTGGGCAAGCTCGGTACGCTCGCGTTTGCTTTTGCCCTGCCAGTAGTCGGCGGGTTTGGTGTAAAGCGCGGTGAGCGCGGCGCGGGCATCTTCGGACAGGGGGAACTGCGCGATAACGGTGGCGGATTGGGCGTTGCCGGTTTCAGGCTGCCCTGCAACGACGGCGTTTTTGCCGAAGGTGGCTTCGTCGAAGAATACGCCTTCTTTCAAGCCCCATTTTTCGTATAGGGTTTGGTCAAAATAGCGGTTGAATTTGGTGTAATCGATGCCGAGGTCGCGCAGCAGCTGCTTGGCTTGCCGCGAATAGCCTGTTTTGGGCGAATCGATGGATTCGCTGCCGCCGTAGCCCAAGATGAGTTTGCCGTTGGCGCGGAATTCGTTGCGGATGGCGTGCCCGCCGAAATCTTGGTGCGCGTCCAGCAGCAGGATTTTGGCTTTGGGGCGCGATTTTTGGTAGAGATAGGCGGCGGTTAGACCGCTTAATCCTGCGCCGATAACGATTAAGTCGTATTGCTCGCTGACTTTTTCGGGCAGGGTTACGCTTTGTCCGCGCAGGGCAACGCCGTGGGCGGCGGCTTGGCTGCCGTCGTTGTCGCCCATCAGCGCGCGGATGAGCGCGGGCGGATAATACGCAGCGGCTTCTTCGGCGGCGAGGGCGCGGTAAACGGGGCCGGCAAAGGCAACCGCGCCTGCCGTGGCGGCGGTGCTTTTGAGAAAGCGACGGCGGGTGAGGTGTAAAGGCATGGTGTGTTCCTTTTGTTGTGGTGGATAAAGGGGGCGATTGTACCGAAAGATGGGGTGGGGTTAAATGTGGCAGCCTGAAAGAGGGTTTTTTGTTTGGGGAAAGACGGCGGGCGGAGTGGTTTGGGCTTCGTAAACCTGTTTTCAGGCTGCCTTCGGACGCTCGGATAACGTCAACAAAAGGCAGCCTGCGTAGCGAAACGATGCGGCTCAATCCAAATCAACGTGCAAAATATGCTGCCCGCAATGCAAACAGCGGAACAGGCAGCCGACCATTGAGCCACCGTTGCGGATGTATGGGCGGTCTTCGGGGTCGGGTTGGAAATCCAGCCATTCTATGCCCTCGGCGATGCCTTGCCGCTGCAAGTCTTCCCAGTTGGCATAGCCCACAAAGGCGCAGTAGTCGCCGCAATGGTCTGCCCATTGCGCTTCCTGCCAGCTTGAATAGGACGGGGTGCGCAGGCAGAGTTCGTCTTGCTGCGCTTTGCCGATTGCTTGCGAAACGTGGTGGCGGATAACAAATTCGCCCTCCAATTCTTTGGCGGCGCGTCCGCCCGCGATGCACTCGGGGCAGAGGGCGTTGATGTCGTCGTAGCTGTAAAACGGGTGGGTGTAGAACACGTGGGTGTCGCGGTGGCAGCAGTCGCAGGCGACGGCTTTTTCCTGCGTGCGGAAGATGCCCGAGGCGAGCGGGTCGGGGCAGTATTTGAACGCGGGCAGGGACGCTTTGAGCTCGGGGGTGATGGGCAGCGGGCGTTCGGCGCGTTGTTTGTCGTCGCCATAGCTTTGGGCGAGGTTTTGCAAATAGGCGAAATCGGCGCGCTCTTGCGGGTTTTGGCGGTTAGCGGCAGAATGAAAATGGGTGAACGCGCTTTGGTAACGCCCCAGCGCGGCATACACGCGGGCAAGGGCGCGGTGTTTTTCGGGGCTGTCTGGCTCGGCGGCGATAAGGGGTTCCAGTTCAAACATCCGCAGCAGGCGGCTGTTGCTGTCCAGCGCGTCGGCGGCTTCTACGAGGGGGATGAGGGTGTCGGGGTTCATGGTGGGTCTCCGTGGTAGGGTGGATTTTCAGGCTGCCTTTATCCGTTTAACAATGGAGCCAACGCCGTCTGCGTGATTCACAAACTGCGCCGCGCAAATCGCAGCGGTCAAACAATGTGTTTTCAAAATCGCAGCGCGTGAATACCGTGCCATCCCAATTCGCGCTTAATCATGCCCGCTCTGCAAGGCTTTGCAACGGTTTCAGGCTGCTTCATGCCGCTCAGGCAGCCTGAAAATCACGCCGCCATAAACCCTTCCCTGCTGCCGAGCCAGCGTTCCAAATGCGCCTGCACGATTTCAGGCTGCTGTTCAATCAACAGCGGGGCGAGTTGGCGTGCGTGTTCCAGCAGTTCCAAATCCTGCTCCAAATTGGCAAAGCGCAGCATCATCGCGCCGCTTTGGCGCACGCCCAAAAAGTCGCCCGCGCCGCGGATTTCCAAATCCTGCCGCGCGATTTCAAAGCCGTCGGTGTTTTCGTAAATCACTTTGAGCCGCTGTTTGCCCACTTGCCCCAAGGGTTCAGCAAACAGCAGCACGCAGGTGCTGGCTGCCGCGCCGCGCCCCACGCGCCCGCGCAGTTGATGCAGCTGCGCCAGCCCCATGCGTTCGGCGTGTTCAATCACCATCAGGCTGGCGTTGGGCACGTCCACGCCCACTTCAATCACGGTGGTTGCCACCAGCACGTTCAGGCTGCCTGCCACAAATTGCGCCATGATTTCGGCTTTTTCGGCGGGCTTCATGCGCCCATGCACCAAGCCAATATTGAGCTGCGGCAACGCGGCTTGCAGCTCGGCTAGCGTTTCGGTGGCGGCTTTCAGTTGCAGGCTGTCGCTTTCTTCAATCAGCGGGCACACCCAATAGGCTTGCTGCCCTTTTTGGCAGGTGTTGAGCACGAAGCCTTCCACCTCCGCGCGGCGCACGTTGTTCACCAATTTGGTTTTAATCGGCGTGCGGTTGGGGGGCAGCTCGTCGATGGTGGACACGTCCAAATCGGCGAAAAACGACATCGCCAGCGTGCGCGGGATGGGCGTGGCAGACATCATCAGCTGGTGCACATCTTGCCCTTTGTTTTTCAACGCGAGCCGTTGCGCCACGCCAAAGCGGTGTTGCTCGTCCACAATCACCAGCCCAAGATTGTGAAAGGCAACATCGTCTTGAAACAGCGCGTGCGTGCCAATGGCAAGGCGGATGCGCCCATCGGCAATCGCGGCGCGGGCTTGGTCTTTGTCGCGCTTTTTCAGGCTGCCTGAAAGCCATGCCACGCTGATGCCCAGCGGTTCTAGCCATTGTTTGAATTTGATGTAGTGTTGCTCGGCTAGGATTTCGGTGGGCGCCATCACGGCAGCCTGAAAACCGCCTGCGTCTTCCAGCGCAACCAACGCCGCCAGCGCAGCAACAATGGTTTTGCCGCTGCCCACATCGCCTTGCAGCAGGCGGTGCATGGGATGCGGCTGGGCTAAATCGGCGCGGATTTCGTTGAACACGCGCTGTTGGGCGCGGGTTAGGCCAAACGGCAGTTGGGCAATCAGCGCATCGGTTAAGCTGCCGTTGCCAATCAGTGGTTTCAGGCTGCCTGAACGGCGTTTTTGCTTGGCAAGGCGCATGGAGAGTTGCTGCGCCAGCAGTTCGTCAAATTTCAGCCGCTGCCATGCGGGCAACGCGCCGTTGCTGATTTGCGCCAAGTTGATGCTGGGCGGCGGGTTGTGCAGCAGGCGCAGGCTGTCGGCGAGCGTGGGCAGGTTGTATTGGCGCAGCACGCTTTCGGGCAGGATTTCGCGCAGGTCTAAATGTTGCAGCGCGGCGGCGATGGCTTTGCGCAGCGTGGGCTGGGTTAAGCCGTTGGTGGTGGGGTAAACGGGGGTAAGCGTTTGGGCGAGCTCGCTTTTTTCGGGCGATTTGATTTTGGGATGTATCATTTCCGCGCCGTAGTAACCCTGTTTGATTTCGCCGAGCGCGCGCACGCGCTGCCCTTTGGCAAGCTGCTGCTGTTGGCTGGGGTAGAAATGGATAAAGCGCAGGTTAAGCAGCCCGCCTGCGTTGTCTCGGATGCGGGCGATGAGCTGTTTGCGCGGCTTGAACTGGACTTCTTGCAGCACCACTTCGCCTTCCACTTGGCAGGTTTCGCCGATGGGCGCGGCGGCGATGGGGGTGATGTGGGTTTCGTCTTCGTAGCGCAGCGGCAGGTGTAGGGCTAAATCCCATGCGGTGTGGATGTGCAGCTTTTCCAGCTTTTGCGCGGTGGCATCGGTGAGTTTGAGGGCTTGGCAGAGGTTGGGGAGCATGGTTTTTTACACGATGATTTTCAGGCTACCTGAATTATAGGGAAATTTTGGGGGATGGATAATGGGGAATGGGCGCGGGGTTGGGGCAGCCTGAAACTGTGCTGCAACGGGGAATGCTGCGCCGTGGCTCGTGGCAGGAAGCGAAACGCCTGCGCGGGCGAAAGATAAGCAAAGGCAGCCTGAAAACAACGGGCATAAGCGCATGAACGCTTTTTCAGGCTGCCTATGGCGCAACAAAGGGCAGATTTTTATCTCATCTGCCCTTGCCGTTACCGAATCTTCAACGTGCTCAATCCAATCAGCACCAGCACAATGGTGATAATCCAAAAGCGCACCACCACTTGCGTTTCTTTCCAGCCTTTTTGCTCGTAGTGATGATGAATCGGTGCCATCAGGAAAATGCGTTTTTTGGTTTTTTTATACCAGCCCACTTGCAGCATCACGGAAATCGCTTCCATCACAAACAAGCCGCCCATAATCACCAACACAAATTCTTGGCGAATAATCACCGCCACCGTGCCCAATGCTGCGCCCAATGCCAACGCGCCCACGTCGCCCATAAACACTTGCGCGGGGTAGGCGTTGAACCACAAAAAGCCCAAACACGCGCCGCACATGGCGGTGCAGAAAATGGCGACTTCGTTTGCCCCCGCCACAAACGGCAGTTGCAAGTATTCGGCAAATTTGTAATGCCCTGTTACATAAGAAAAAACGCCCAAGCCGCCCGCCACCAGCACCACGGGGAACGCGGCCAGCCCGTCCAAGCCATCGGTTAGGTTTACTGCGTTGGATGTGCCCACGATGGTGAGATAGGTTAAAACGATGAAGCCGACCACGCCCAAGGGCAGGGCAACTTGTTTGAAAAACGGCACGATTAAGATGTTGTTGGCATCGTTTTTGGCTAGGAAAAACAGCGCGAAGCCCGCGCCCAGCGCAACGGTGGACTGCCACACCATTTTGAAGCGGGCGGATACGCCGTTGGGGTCTTTGTAAACCACTTTACGCCAGTCGTCATAAAAGCCGAGCGCGCCCGTGGCGAGCAGCACTATCAGCAGTATCCAAATATAGGGGTTGGCAAGGTTTGCCCACAGCAGGGTGGACAGGGTGATGGCGGTGAGAATCAGCGAGCCGCCCATGGTGGGCGTGCCGTTTTTGACCAGATGCGTTTGCGGGCCATCGCTGCGCACGGCTTGCCCAACTTTAAGCGCGGTGAGCTTGCGTATTGTCCACGGCCCGAGCAGCAGCGAAAACGCTAGGGCGGTGAGTGCCGCCATCACGGCGCGAAAGGTGGTGTATTGGAAAATATTTAGGGCGGAAATCCAGTTGCTCAAATGAGCGAGCCATAACAGCATGATGCTTCCTTGTTGCTTGGTGGCAGTTTTCAGGCTGCCGTTGTGAGAGTTTGAATTGTTGTTATCAAAACGCGCGGATTATAGTGGGAATGGGGCGCGGGGTGGGGGTTTAAATTCACTTAGCGTTTTCAGGCTACGACATGGTTTTCAGGCTACCTAATGCAGCAGCGATAACAGCAGCCTGAAAAGCTCGTTTACAGCCGCTTCAAAGTTTATTCCATATAAAATCATCACGATAACCACTGCCGCCAGCATAATCAGCGGCACAACCAGCAAGCCGATGTAGCCTATGATTAAGCCTGCCAACGCGATGCCCGCGCCGTCTTCATTTGGGTTTTGGCGGATTTGGCTGCGCGCCATGTGTCCCATCACAATGGCGGCGATGTTGATTACGCCTGCGGAGGGCAGCCCGCCCGCCAAGCCCAGCAGTCCGCAAATCAGGCTCACCACGGCTAGGATATTGGTGGTGCGGGGCGTAGGGTTGGGGGTGTTTGCCATAGCGCGTCCTTTGCAGTTTGCCGGGCCAAACGGCCGTTTCAGGCTGCCTTATCGCGCGTGCCGCTGCCGATAGGTTCCCACATCCAGCACGCAAATGGGAAACGATGCGCCTGCGTCCACATCCCCAGCCAAAAAGCAAACAACAGCGCGGCGAGTATCCCTATCCGCTTGGCGGTTTTCATTCTGTTTTTGTTGCTGTTTTCAGGCTGCAACCTTTGCCAACCCTGCAACTGATGGAGCGTCGGCGGCTCGCTGACATCTTGGCAAACCAGCCATGCCCTGTTTAATCAGCCATTTGGCGGCGAGCCACCGCCGTTCCATTTTGGTTTTCAGGCTGCCTCTGCGGCATAGGCAGCCTGAAAACTATGCCAACAACGCCGCCACCACTTCTTCCATCTGCATAAAGCGCGAACCTTTCACCAACACGCTGGCGCGTTCAGGCAAATCGTGCGCCAACACTTGAATCAGCGGGTCTTTATCGGCAAACCACAGCCCATTGCCACCAAATTTTTCGGCAGCCTGCACGCTGTTATCGCCCACAAAATAAGCGTATTCAATGCCCAAATCGCGGGCATAGATGCCGATTTCTTCGTGCATTTTTGGGGCTTCGTCTTCGCCCAGTTCGCCCATGTCGCCCATCACAAACACGCGCGGCGCGGGCAGCTTGGCAAGCACATCCAGCGCGGCTTTCATGCTGTCGGGGTTGGCGTTGTAGGTGTCGTCCAAAATCAGCGTTTGGCGGATGCCGTTTTTGCGTTGCAGCCGCCCTTTGATGTTGCTAAACGCCGCCAAGCCGCGGGCGATTTCAGGCTGCCTCAAGCCGCCTGCAATGGCGAGCGCAGCGGCGGCGCAAGCGTTGCTGATGTTGTGTTTGCCCGCCACAGGCAGTTGCACAGCTTGGCGGTTGCCGTTGTACACCAAATCAAACGTGCTGCTCAACGCTTCAAGCGCAATGTTTTCGGCGTGAACATCGCCTACGGTCGCGCCAAAAGTGAGCGTTTTGAACGCGCTTACGGTAGCCTGAAAAATGGCAAGGTGGTCATCCTCGGCAGGCAAGATGGCGATGCCGTTTTCAGGCAGCCCTTGGTAAATCTCGGCTTTGGCGCGGGCGATGTCGTCCACGCCGTTAAACCCGCAGCCGATGTGCGCGCGCATGGCGTTGTTTACCAGCGCAACATTGGGTGCGGCGATGCGCGTGAGCGTTGCCAACTCGCCCGCATGATTCATGCCCATTTCAATCACAGCGTGGCGATGCGGTTCGCGTAAATTGAGCAGCGTGAGCGGCAAGCCAATGTGGTTGTTGAGAAATTGCCCGCCGTTGCCAACACCGCATCCGCGCCGTGCGCCGTGCGCAAAATGCTCGCCAGCATTTCTTTCACCGTGGTTTTGCCGCTTGACCCCGTGATGCCGTACACAAATGGGTTGAGCTGCTTGCGCCATGCGGCGGCGAGCGTTTGCAGCGCGGCAAGGGTGTCGTCCACTTTGAGGCAGCCTGAAAACGAGGCGCAGTCGCCGCGCGAAACAACGGCGGTTGCGCCTTTGGCTAACACATCGGGCACAAAATCGTGCGCGTCATGGTTCTCGCCAACTAGGGCGAAGAACAGGTCGCCGCGCTGGGCGGTGCGGCTGTCGGTGGTGATTTGGTTGATGGGGCTGTCTGTGGCGATTTCAGGCAGCCTGAAAAGGCGGCGGACGAAGTTTTGGGTTAATGCAGTCATGGTTTACTCAAAAATATTGCTTATGGTTGTCGCAAAATCATTTTTTGGATAGCTTCTGGCGACATAAAAATAGAAACACGGCGTGGCGGGCGGCTGCCCATTGCGCTTGCACCCGAAATAGGCGTGCCGTCTTTCTGCAAAAAAATAATTTGAGGAATGGGATTAGGGGCTTTTTTCGTTTCCAACCATCGCCATTTTTGCCAACCCTTATTGGTTAATTCCAGCATACCTAACCGATGATCGTGGAGTAGCGCATCATCCATCACCACCTTATCATCAATGATTAAAGACTTCATATCATCCGAAGTAAGGCGCGAGGGCTGATGCACCCACGCTGGATAATCTCTCATGCCTTTTTGTCGCTTAATCTGTATTTCACGCACCGTCCGCAGCGACCAGCCCGATAACTTTTCATGGTTTTCGCTGGGTATCGCCAGAGCAAAAGCAATTTCTTGCCGCGCAACGGCTTCTTTGAATTGGGGAATGGTATCCAATGGCATGGTGGTTAATCTAAGCTTGCCACCATCTATGCGCTCCAACACATTTGCCCCCATCCACGACTCGTTTGTTTGATGATTGAATACCAAAACATAAGCATGATGTTTCATCGCATCAGCCGTCATTTGGCTCAATTTTTGCCCCGCCTGTTTTGAAAAAGTTATATCCAAATGCCCATCTTCAAGCATCTCATCCAGCCGTGGCGACATAGAAAGCACATCGCTTTTATCCAAAACCCACAACGGTTCTTTTACCCACCATGTGCGTATATCGCCCTTGCCTATCGCAGCGGAGTAACGCGGCAATCGCAACGTAATCGGCTGATAATCACGCTCCTGCCCGCGCGGAATATCTGCTTGCTCCAACACAATTCCCGCAATTTGGAAATTTAAATTTTCCGCAGGAAGGGTTATTGGCTCCGCTAAGGTGTATTTCATTGCGCATCCCAGTAAAGCCATTGCTAAAACAAATTTTTTCAACATACTTTAATTCCCTTTTCAGGCTGCCTCATCGCTCACGGCACAATCACCGTAAACACATACGCCGCCAAATTTACCAGCAAAACAATGCCATACAGCATATTGGTTTTGCCATAATGCAGCGACAGCATCACAGTAAACGTGCTCAACCCAAGCAGCAGCATGGATTTGGCGTCCAAGCCCAGCACCACGTCAATATCGTAAATCAAGCACACCAACGCCACGGCGGGAATGGTGAGCCCGATGCTGGCAAGGGCAGAGCCCAAAGCCAGATTGATGCTGGTTTGCAAGCGATTGCGGCGGGCGGCGGTGAGCGCGGCGAGGCTTTCGGGCATCAGCACCACGGCGGCGATAATCACGCCCACCAACGCCTTGGGCGCGCCCCACGACACCACCATGCTTTCAATGGCGGGCGACAGGGCTTTTGCCAACGCAATCACCACGCCCAAACACACCACCAAGCACACCAAGCTAGCCAGCGCGATTTGGGCGGAAGGCGGCTCGGCGTGATGGTTCACATCTTCATCATCGGCTAGAAAATAGTCGCGGTGGCGCACGGTTTGAGTCAGGATAAAGGAAAAATACAGCACAAAAGACGCAACGGCAATAAACAGCAGCTGCGCCGTGTTGTAGCTGCCCGATGGCGTGCTGGTGGTGAAATTGGGCAGCACCAGCGTGAGCACCAAAATGGAGATCAGCGTTACCAGCGCGGTACTCACCGATTTTTTATTGAAAAACTGCTCGCGGTGTTTCAAGCCACCAATTAGCAGGCACACGCCCAATAATCCCGTTAAAATCAACATGATAGCAGCAAACACAGTATCGCGCGCCAAATAGGCGGCGTTACTGCCCCCACCCATCATCATGGACACAATCAGCCCCACTTCCAGCACGGTAATCGCCAGCGCAAGAATAATCGTGCCAAACGGTTCGCCCACTTTGTGCGCCACCACTTCGGCATGGTGCACGGCGGATAACACGCTGCCAATCAGCATCGCGCCGCCAATCAACTGCAACGGTACGCTGCCTTTGATACCGATGAAATACACCAGCCATGCGGCAATAGGCAGGACGATAGACCAGATGGGGAGGGGGTTGTGGGTGGGTTTTGTCATGTTGGGATTGAAAGTAAGGTTGGTTTGGGTTTTCAGGCTGCCTACCATTGCCCTAAGGCATCTTGCGCCACTTCAAAATCAGAAAAATGATGTTTCACTCCTTGAACGTCCTGATACGTCTCATGCCCCTTGCCTGCAATCAGCACAATATCTTGCGCTTGCGCTTGGGCGATGGTTTGCTCAATCGCGGCTTTGCGGTCGGCTTCTACCAGCGCGGGATGAGGTACGGCGGGCAAAATATCGGCGATGATGGCTTGCGGGTCTTCGGTGCGCGGATTGTCGCTGGTAACGACAGCTTTGTCTGCCAGACGCGCCGCCACTTCGCCCATCAGCGGGCGTTTGCCGCGGTCTCGGTCGCCGCCGCAGCCGAACACGCACCAAAGCCGGCTTTCAGGCTGCTGGATTTCGCGCAGGGTGGTGAGGGCTTTTTCCAGCGCATCGGGCGTGTGGGCGTAATCCACCACCACCAGCGGTTTGTCGGGCTGGATAATGCAATCCATGCGCCCTGTGGCGGGACGGATGCGGGATAACGCGGTTAAGGCAGCCTGAAAATCGTAGCCCGCGGCGCAGAGTGCGCCCAGCGCGGCGGCGAAGTTTTGCGCGTTGAACCGCCCGAGCAGCCGGGTTTGCGCGCTGCCCTCGCCCCACGGCGTGGCCAGGCTGATGCTCATGCCCTCCCGGTTGGCGGCGAAACAGGTGATGCAGATGTCGGCTTGCTCATTGAAGCCGTAGGTGTAGGTTTTAACTTCGTTGCAGCCTTCGGTTTTCAGGCTGCCGCTGTGTTGTTTGAGCTCGGCGGCGAGTGCTGCGCCAAATGCGTCGTCGCTGTTGATGATGGCGTTTTGCAAGCCTTGCCAGTAAAACAGGCGCTCTTTGGCTGCGCCGTATTCCGCCATGCTACCGTGGTAGTCCAAATGGTCGCGCGTCAGGTTGGTGAACACGGCGGTGTGAAAGGGCACGCCGTTCACGCGGTATTGCGCCAAGCCGTGGCTGGACACTTCCATGGCGATGCTGCGTGCGCCTTGCTGTTTGAATTGGCGGATGAGCGTTTGCACGGCAACGGGGTCGGGCGTGGTGTGCGTGGTGGCTTGCAATTCGCCGAAAAAGCCGTTGCCCACCGTGCCGATGATGGCGCAGCTTGGGGCTTGTTCCAAATTATCTATCGCTTGGGCAAGCCATTGGGTGATGGAGGTTTTGCCGTTGGTGCCTGTTACGCCGATGATTTTCAGGCTGCCCGAAAGGTTGCCATAGGCTTGCGCCGCCACCATGCCCGCGCGTTGGCTCAAATCGCTGATGCCTTGGTTGGGCACGCGCCATTCGGGCTGCCATTGGAACGCGCCATCGTCGTCCCAATACACGAAACTTGCGCCGCGGGTGATGGCATCGGCGATGTAGTTTCTGCCGTCGGCATATTCGCCTTGGCAGGCGATGAAGACATCACCGGGCTGGATTTTGCGGCTATCGGCGTGCAGCAGTTGGCAGCCTGAAACGGTGTGTTGCAAGGCGGGGAGGACGGGCTGGGCGGGAGCGGCTTTTTGGCTGAACATGGGAAATCTCTACGGAACAAAATGGTTTTCAGGCTGCCTGCGAACGACGTTGGCGAATGCACGCATTCATCGCGGCGACAACACAAGACAGCCTGAAAAGCTTGCTGAACACGGGCGCAACCGTTTTCAGGCTGCCGATTAACAAAAAAACCTTTGCCGCACCCAAAGTGCCGCAAAGGTCGTTGCATGGGGCTATCGTTTTTTGGCAACGTTGGCTGCGGGTTCGGTGTTCACATAAGTGGGTTTCACGCCTAATTTTTTCAGCCCGCCCGCCATAATCTCGCGGAACGCAGGCCCCGCCACCGTGCCGCCGTAATAGCCTTTGCCGCGCGGCTCGTCGATGCTCACCGCCACAATCAAACGCGGATTTTGCGCGGGCGCGAAGCCCACGAAGCTGGCGCGGTATTTGTCGGCATAACCGCCTGCGCTGGCTTTGCGCGCCGTGCCTGTTTTGGCGGCGACATCATAGCCCGGCACTGCGCCGTCTTGCCCCGTGCCGCCCTTGCGCGTGATGCTCACCATCATTTCGCGCATTTGTTTGGCGGTTTCGGGTTTGATGACTTGCGTGCCTTTGGGCGTTTGCGTTTGCTTGTAGATGGTGGCAGGCATCAATTTGCCGCCTGCGGTGAAAATGGTGTAGCCCTGTGCCATTTGCAGCAAGTTCGCGGTAATCGCGTAGCCGTAAGACATCACGGCGCGATCCAGTTTGCTCCATTTGTCGGCGGGTTTAATCGCTTTGTTTTGCTCGCCGCTTACGCCCGAGCCTGTTTTGCGCCCAAAGCCCACATCGGAAAAATGCTGATACAAACTTTGGTTGTCATACAGCGCGGCGATGTGGCTGGTGCCCACGTTAGACGATTTTTGCAAAATGCCTTGCGTGGTGAGCGAAGGGTAGTCGTGCGTATCGCGGATGGTTTTATCGCCAATCGCATAAGGGCGCGTGTTGAAAGTGCTGTTGCGCCCGATTTTGCCGTCGTCCAAAGCTTTGGCGATGATAAAAGGCTTCATCACCGAACCAGGCTCCATCGTTTCGCTCACGGCGAAGTTGCGCAAGCTGGTGGCGGGGTATTCTTGGTAATAATTGGCATCGTAATCAGGCAAGCTGGTCATCGCCAAAATCTCGCCCGTTTGCGCATCCAAAACCACCACACCGCCCGCTTTGGCATTAAAGTTTTTCAACGTTGCCGCCAGTTGGTCGTGAGCCAATTGCTGCAAATCTTGGTCAACGGACAACACCAACGTTTCGCCTGATTTTGCCGCCGCGTTTTCGGGCGAATCAATCAGTTCCACAATATTGTTGTGGCGGTCGCGCAAGACTACTTGCCGCCCGTCTTCGCCCGTTAAACGCTGATTTGCCACGCGTTCCAGACCCTCCAAGCCTTCGCCTTTATCGTTGGCAAAGCCGACAATGTGCGAAAACAGATTGCCTGTGGGATAGGCGCGTTCGGTGCGTTCTTCAAAGCGCAAAGAAGGAATATTCAACGCTTTGAGCGCGTCGGCTTCTTCCAGCGAAAGCTCGGTTTTAAACTGCACATATTGGCTGGAGCGTTCTTGCAATTTCCGGCGCACTTCGTTTTCAGGCAGCCTTAAAATCGCCGCCAGCTTGGCAAACTGTTCATTGCTGATGGCGTTCCAGTTAATCTCATCGCCTTGGCGTTTGGGCGCGTAAATCGCTTTGGGGTTAAACGTTGCCACTTTCAAATAACGGCTCACCGCCAAAATCGCCCCGTTGCGGTCGGTAATCGTGCCGCGCAGCGCAGGGCTTTTGATGCTACGAACCACGCGGTTTTCGCTGAATTTGCTCAATTCGCTATGATGCTGCGCTTGCACGCGAAAGCTATGCCCCACCAGCACGCAAAACGCGCCGCCAATCGCCAGCATCAACCATGAAAGGCGTTTATTCCCCTCAACCACTTGGCGTTTGGTTTCTTCTTTTTTTGCCATGTATGGCTTAAATTCATTATGGATTAACATTGTTTTTTCTTCTTACTACTTAATAACCAACAGCCACCGTATTCTCTGATGTGGGTGCGCTCATATTCATTTTTGCCGCAGCTCGCGCCACTTGTTTAGAATCAGACAACTTGCTTTGCTCGTAAACCAGCTCGGCATGGTCTTGATTCAATCGAATTTTTTCTTCCTGCCCTTTGCCGTAAAGGTGCGTTTGCCGTTTAATTCCCATCCGCAAATCGGTTACATACAACGCCGACAGCGTAACGGAAACCAGCAAAATAAAATTTAACTTAGACATCTTCACCCCGTTAGGCAGCCTGAAAATCAAATCGCCCCGCCGTGCGCTCTGCCACACGAAGCACCGCAGAACGCGCACGCGGATTGGCGGCTACTTCCTCCGCGCTTGCCTTAATCGCCTTGCCGATTGCCCGCAAAGGCGGCTGCGGCAAATCCGCTTCGCGCACCATCGCCCATTTGGGCAACGGCGCATGAGTGGCATATTGACGGATAAACTGCTTCACCAGCCTATCTTCCAACGAATGAAACGCAATCACCGCCAATCGCCCACCCAAATTCAATCGTTCAACCGCTTGCGGCAAGACCGCTTGGATTTCGTCCAGCTCGCGGTTAATAAAGATGCGAATGGCTTGAAAGGTTCGCGTTGCAGGGTCTTGTCCTCGCTCACGAGTACGGACGCATTGCGCCGCGATTTTCGCCAACTTGCTGGTTGTATCAATGGGCGTTTCGCCTCGTTGCGCGACAATTGCACGCGCAATCGCGCGACTAAACCGCTCTTCACCATAATTCTTGATTACCTCGTTTATTTCATCTTCGCTGGCAACCGCCAACCAATCGGCAGCCGATTGCCCGCGCGTGGTATCCATGCGCATATCCAAGGGCGCATCAAAGCGAAAGCTAAACCCGCGCGACGCATCGTCAATTTGCGGCGAAGAAATGCCCAAATCAAACAACGCGCCATCAATTTTTGCCACGCCTAGTTCATCTAAGGCAGCCTGAAAATGGGAAAAGCCGTTGTGTACCACGCTTACACGCGCATCTTGCGCCGCCAAATCTCGTGCCACCGCAATCGCTTGCGGGTCTTTGTCAAACACTACCAACCGCCCTTTTTCGCCCAGCTTAGACAAAATCAAACGTGAATGCCCGCCGCGCCCAAATGTGCCGTCCACATAAATACCGTTTTCTTGAATATTCAGCGCATCAACAGCTTCATTCAATAAAACGGTTATGTGTTGAAATGATTTAGGTTTTGCAGCTAAGTTCATAATTGTAAATCGGTTTGGCTTAAATCAAAATCCAGCTCATCGGGGTCAATAGACAAGGCTTTTTCGGTTTCTGCCATTTTTTGTTCCAAGCCCCAAAGTTCAAGACGATTCACGCGCCCCACCAGCATCACATCTTTATCAAAATTCACCAAACGGCGCAGATTTTGCGGCAGCAACACGCGCCCCGCGCTATCTAATTCCAACGTTTCCGCATTGTGCAGCAGCAAATTTTGATAAAGCTGCAAATTTGGCTTGCCTTTTACGTTGAGCGACAATAATTGTTGCTCCACTTTCTCCCACTCGCCTTCGGGATAAAACAGCAAACGGTCGCGGCTATCCAGCGTGGCAACGATGCGTTGCGTGTCAAAATCGCGCGACAGGGCATCACGAAATTTGGCTGGAATCGCCAATCGTCCTTTGTTATCAAGGGTTAATTCGTGAGAGCCGCGAAACATATTCAAAAATTGGGTTGGTTTGGATAATTTGGGAAAGTTTTACCACTTGGCACCACTCCCCCCCACATGGCTACACTATAAGCAAAAAACGGGCTTCGGTCAAACTGTCCAATTAGAATTAACCCTTTAAAAACAGATTAAAAACTCGTTTTTAAACGCATTTCAGGCAGCCTGAAAACGCATTCAAGCTACCTGAAAAAATACGCAAAATTTTTTACCAATAAAAACAAAGCGCGTTCACAATCATATCGTTGCACGCGCCTAAACAAAGCCATTTATAATAGCTTTTTTGCTTGGCATTTTTACAAAACTTAACCTTATGAGTTCAACACAAATCCCACATTTGGATAGCAATCAACAGCAAGCCAGCGATGCGCTCACGCAAATCATCGCTGCCGAGATTGCCCGGCAGGGCGCCATCCCGTTTTCGCGCTTTATGGAGCTTGCGCTTTACGCGCCGCAATATGGTTATTACACGGGCGGGGCGCATAAGATTGGCGCGGCGGGCGATTTTGTTACCGCGCCCAC
This sequence comes from Kingella oralis, assembly GCF_014054985.1. Lineage (NCBI taxonomy): Bacteria > Pseudomonadati > Pseudomonadota > Betaproteobacteria > Neisseriales > Neisseriaceae > Kingella > Kingella oralis. Next base: position 484,753 of record NZ_CP059569.1, on the reverse strand, counting down.
GTTGTCGCCGTTGTTTGGGCAAACTCTGGCGCGGCAACTGACGCCGCTGCTGCCGCAAACGGCGGGCAATGTGTATGAATTCGGCGCGGGCACGGGCGCGTTGGCGGCAACCTTGCTGGATGCGCTTTCAGGCTGCCTGAACACTTATTATATTGTGGAGCTGTCGCCCGAATTGGCGGCGCGGCAACGCGAATACATCCAGCAACACGCGCCCGATTTGGCGCATAAAGTGAAGCACTTAACCGCCCTGCCCTGTTCTTTTGACGGCATCATCATCGGCAACGAGGTGTTGGATGCGATGCCGAGCGAGCGCGTTTGCCGCCACGAAAACGGCGATTTTTCGCGCGTGTGTGTGGGCTATGAAGCGGGGCGGTTTGCGCTGCGTTATCAATCGTTGCTTGACCCCGACCTTTTTCAGGCTGCCTTAAATTATTTTCCCGAGCCTGAATGCCTGCAACACGCGGGCGATTACACCAGCGAGCTGCATCCTACGCAACACGCCTTTATCCGCACGCTGGCGCAAAAGCTCACGCGCGGCGCGATGATTTGGCTGGATTATGGCTTTGATGCGGCGCAGTATTACCACCCCGAGCGCAGCGACGGCACGCTGATTGGGCATCATCGCCACCACACCATCCACGACCCGTTTTACCGCGTGGGGCTCACCGATTTAACGGTGCACGTTAATTTTAGCGACATCGCCGAGGCGGGCTGCGCAGCGGGTTTGGATTTAATTGGCTACACCAACCAAGCCACTTTTTTATACAATTTGGGCATTTTGGACTTGCTCGTGGCGCAGTTCCCCGAAACCGACACGCCCAGCTATTTTCAGGCTGCCCAAGCGGTCAATACGCTCACTGCGCAGCATGAGATGGGCGAATTGTTTAAAGTGATGGCTTTTGGCAGGGGCGTGGAAGTGGATTGGCCGGGGTTTGCGCGAGGGGATATGTGCCATAAGCTGTGAACGGGGGTTCAGGCTGCTGATATGTATTGCGGATTGCGCTTGCGCGGTTCAATAAAGGCAGCCTGAAACCTGCACCGAGCACGCAACCGATGCCGCGGCGGCTCGCCGACCTCTTGCCATCCCGTAAAACCCTGTTGAACACGACAATTTGGCGACGAGCCGTCGCCGCTCCATTTTAGATTTCAGGCTGCCTCAAACGCCTGATGCAGCCTGAAAAACAAAACGTTTAACCCGCGCCCGCGCTTATTACAAAACGCAAACCTTTTTTCAGGCTGCCTAGCGTAACCGTTTACCACAATGCCCTGCCCCATTTGGGCAGCCTGAAAACACCATCCGCAACAATCCCAACCAAGAGACCCGCCATGCCCCTCTGCATCATCCCCGCCCGCGGCGGCAGCAAACGCATCCCCCGCAAAAACATCAAACCTTTCAACGGCAAACCCATGATTGCCCACAGCATCGCCGCTGCCCAGCGCGCAGGCTGCTTTGCGCAAATCATCGTCTCCACCGACGACCCCGAAATCGCCGCCATCGCCCAGCAATACGGCGCAAGCGTCCCGTTCACGCGCCCGCGCGAACTCGCCAACGACTATGCCACCACAGGCGCAGTCATCGCCTACGCCGTGCAATGGATGCAGCAACACGGCTGGCAAGGCAACGCCGCCTGCTGCCTTTACGCCACCGCGCCCTTTGTGCAACCCCATGATTTGCAACAAGGTTTAACTGCACTCGCCCAAGCCCATGCCGACTACGCATTCAGCATCACTAGCTTCCCCTTCCCCATCCAACGCGCCCTCAAACTGCGCGAACACAACCAAGTTGCCATGTTCCAGCCCGAAAACTTCGCCGTCCGCAGCCAAGACCTAGAAGCCGCATGGCACGACGCAGGGCAGTTCTACTGGGGCACAACCGCCGCGTGGCTCGCGCAAAAACCCATTTTCAACAGCCACAGCATCGGCATCAAAATCCCCCGCCACCGCGTGCAAGACATTGACACACCCGAAGATTGGACACGCGCCGAAATTTTGTATCGCGTGCTGCAAGAGCAAGCAAGCGAATAAACCGTTTTCAGGCTGCATCTTTACTCAACGCCAATAAGCAGCCTGAAAAAATAAAACCGCTTGATGTTGAGCCAACTGAGTAAATCGGCTTTTCAGGCTGCCTAATCTATCGCAACAGGTTGATGCTACTGCTTTCTCCCCTACGTCCAGCCGAACAGAGCGTCCTTTTTTCGGGAAAAAGCGTGCGCTTGTTCGACGACGCACGAAGTGCGGCTAGTTCGCACGCGTCGAAAAAAGGATGTGGAGTGAGGGAAGTTCGCGCAGCGAACCTGCACGTCGGGGTCGCCTTTCTTTGCTTACTTTCTTTGGCGAAGCAAAGAAAGTAAGTCGCCTGCGCCGCGATAAGGCGCAAAGGCAAACGCATCACCAATGTTTACCGAAACACAGCTAATGCTATTCTGATTTCACAGAACTTCGTTTCAAACTGCTCCCCAAAAGGTCTCCCCATGCACTTCCTTATCCGCGCAGACGCATCGCTGCAAATCGGCAGCGGGCACATCATGCGCTGCCTCACCCTCGCCCACAAACTGCGCCAACAGCACCACCGCATCACATTCATCACCCGCGCCCATCAAGGACACCTTGCCGATACCATCCGCCAGCAAGGCTTTGACTGCATCCTGCTGCCCCTGCCCAACAGCGCAACCCCGTTCTCCCCCCCCCAAAGGCAGCCTTGCCCCTTTGTCCAAATCTTTGATTTGGGTATCAAGGGGTATGCCGCAGCGCAACGCGCAAGACTGAAAACACAAGCCCCCCCCCACGCCGCATGGCTCGCCACCAGCCAAGCGCAAGACCTTGCCGACTGCACCCCCCACATCCGCGCCCTCGCCCCCGACTGGATAATCTGCGACCACTACGCCCTATCCGCCCCGTGGCACACCGCCGCCCGCGCCATCAGCCGCAGCAAAATCATGGTCATCGACGACCTGCACGACCGCCCACACGATGCCGACCTGCTGCTGGACCAAAACCACGCCCACACCGCCCACGACTACGCCCCACTCGTCCCCCCAAGCTGCCACATCCTAGCAGGCACACGCTACGCCCTATTGCGCGACGAGTTCGCCCAACACCGCGCCACCAGCTTGCAACGCCACGCCGCATTGAGGCAGCCTGAAACCCAGTTGCCACAAAACCAAAACACCCAAACCATCCTCATCAACCTCGGCGGCGTGGACAAAGACAACTACACCCTCGCCGTGCTGCACGCCCTGTCCGATTACGTTTCAGGCAGCCTGAAAACCCATTCTCACCAACCGCCCCCCATCCGCGCCACCATCATCATGGGCGCCACCGCCCCCCACCTCGCCAGCGTGCAACGCTACGCCGCCACCGCCCCCTATCCCAGCCAAGTCATCGCCAACGCCCCCAACATGGCAGAATTCATGACCCAAGCCACATGGGCTATTGGCGCAGCAGGCAGCACCTCATGGGAACGCTGCGCCCTCGGCGTGCCCACCCTGCTCCTCACCATCGCCGACAACCAACGCCCCATCGCCGCCCAACTGCAAAGCGCAGGCGCAGCCCTCGCCCTAGAAGCCAACCAAATCCCCCGACCCACCTTCCAAGCCGCCCTCGCCCACCTGATGCAGCCTGAAAATCAACACCGCATCAGCCAAGCCGCCGCCCAACTGTGCGATGCCCGCGGCGCAGAACGCGTCGCCCAACACCTCGCCCAAATCACCACCGCCCCCCAAGCCCAACTGCGCCCCGCCACCGCTGCCGACTGCCACCTCATCCACACATGGCGCAACCACCCCAGCATCCGCCGCATGATGTTCCACCCCGACCCCATCCCCCTGCCCCAACACCAAACATGGTTCGCCGCGCAGCTCATCAACCCTAACTTCAAAATGTACATTTACACGCTGGGCAACACCCCACAAGGCTACGGCAGCCTGAAACGCATCGCCCCAAACGAATACGAATGGGGCTTCTACCTTGCCCCAAGCTGCCCGCGCGGCAACGGCAGTATCCTGTGCAACCTACTATTGCAACGCGCCTTTGGCGACCTTGGCGCAACCATCGTTCACGGGCAAGCCCTGCGCCACAACACCGCAAGCCTCGCCCTGCACCGCAAACTCAATTTCAAGCAGCCTGAAAACAGCCTGCACGACGACAACGTTGTCCAGTTTGAACTACACGCCAGCGAGGCTTGGCAATAATCTCGCTCACCGCCAACCAAAAGGCAGCCTGAAAACGGGATGACACACGTTTTCAGGCTGCCTTATCGCATCCCCTCACTTATTTAAACTGCTTAGACACATCCAAAAACACCCGATGATTGTCATACTTATAATAAAAATGGTTGCTGTCCACGTGCGACCACGTCCAGTTCAAACGCGGCTCAAACCCGCGCCACGCCAGCTTTTTATGCGACAGCGACAAGCGCGTGAAATACTCCTTCTCGTTGCGCTTGATATTGAAAAAATCCTCCGCGCGATACTTACGCTTTTGCACGCTACCATGCAGCGAAGTGGTCAAACTATGCTGGCTGCCCCATTGCCGATTCCAGCCCAAGCCCAAATTGCCAAAGCGATACGCCTCCGATTTATCCTTCGCCGAATTTTCCCCGCCGCCCCAGCTCACCACAAAATACTGATACGGCGACGTGCGATACAGCAGCGACACCGTGCCCAAATGCGATGCGCCATCTAAAAACGTGCGCTTATCATGCTTTTTATAGCCCGACTGCCACGCCGTAAACACCTGCCATTTGGGCGACAACACACGCGAATAACGCATCAATCCGCCCGTTGTGTAGGAATAAGCCTTGCCGCCATACCAGCGTTTCTCATAAAACGGCAACAACGAAACCTCCTGCTTCGCATCGCGCCATACAGGCCCCGCTTCCAGCCGTGTAACCAAATCATCATAATCGTGCGCATCCCAATAAAACTTACCATACGCCGATGCATTCACCCGCGCCGCCCAATGCCCCTTAATCGGCGTGGTTTTTTGCGCCGATAGCTCATAGCCCACGCCGTGCGCCGATTTAGGCTCGGCAAAACGCCAATAGCCATAAGTGCGCTGCTCGGGCGTGCGCCCCACATTGCTGTCTTGCAGATAATACGCATTGGCGTTGAACTGCCACGCCTTGCTTTTTTGCAAATGCGCGTCAAACTGGTCAATATATTGCGCCACAGGCGCAGGCAAATCAGGCGTTTGCTTCAAGGTTTTCAATTCATTTGCCGCCTCGCGCTGCTTGCCGTTTTGTGACTGGCTCAACGCCAACTGCAAGCGCACAGGCGCGTAATCAGGATGTTCCGCCAAAATTTCGTTAAATAATTTCTCCGCCGCCTCATGCTTATCATCCGCCAGCCACACCAGCCCTTCCGAATAGCGCGCCAGCACAGAATCCTGCTGCTCGGCAGGCAGCCTGCGATACAACGGCAGCAAAAAACGAATGTTTTCAATATTGTGCTGCGCATTTGCCGTGTCCAGCGCGTTTTTGAGCAAATCAGGGCGTTGCAACAGCTCTTCTTCTGTCATGGAAACCGATGTTTTTTCACCATTTTGCGCCGCTTGCTTTTGCTGATTTTGGCGTTCGGTTTGCTGGATTTGTTCCTCGGTTAAATCCGCCACGGGATTAAGCGGCGTAGCAACGGGCGCGGCTTGGGTGTAAAAGGTTACAGTCAGCAATAAAAAAGGCAGATATTTCATAAAACATTCCATAAGGCAGCCTGAAAAAGGCAGCCTGAAAATAAAAAAATGGGAAACCCACTCGGTTTAAAACCAAGTGGGTTTATTTACGCTAAATTATTATTTTTTCGCGCCAAATGAACCAATCCATTTGAAAGTACCGCCACCAACTGGTGCAGGAACTTCTCCATTGAATACTCCGCCCATTTCAGCTGCTTGTGGACCATAGAAGCGACCATCGGTATGAACTCCCTCTGCTGATGTACCAGAGAATTGGTTGCCGTTGATATTAGCAGTTAAAGGAATAGGATTGAAAGCGCCAATAGTAACTGAACCATCTAGTTTTTTCGCGCCAAAATCCACATTAAATGTTGATGTACCTTCTTGGAATGCACCACCACCAATTACGCTACCTACTGCCAAACCATTGTAAGTAGCTGTGCCTGATGTGGGAACATCGGCAACAGGCGTTACACTACCCAATGCAAACGTATAAGATGGGTTTGAATCGGGATTGTTGTTGTGGTTGAAATCAGCATATGCACCAAAACGCATATGGCTCAAATATGTACCACTAGCAATGGTGGTTTCTGTGTTTTTCTGATATTGGTAAATGTACGAGCAGTAATACCAGGTTGTTTTAAAGTGATGTTAATACCGTTTACAGTAACATTGTCTAGTGTGCTGCTACCAACTGCGCTAACGGGTGTATTAGCACCATTTTGGCTTTCTGCTGGAATAGCAACACCATTGAATGTTGCTGATGGAGCAGGGGCAGGGGCAGGTGCTGGATTTGGAGCTGGGTTAGGATTTGGAGTAGGCGCGGGGTTGGGTGCTGGTTTTGGATTAGGTGCTGGATTTGGGTTGGGTGCAGGAGGCGTAGGTCTTGCACTTGCCCCCCCACCAATCGTGCCACCATAACTTACGCCTGAATTACCACCGCTGCTACACGCAGTCAAACCAAACAATGCAGCACACGCCAATACGGTTAATTTCATTTTCATAGCTTTGTCCTTCTCATAAAAAAATTTAACAAATACCCTATTAGCCTTAACGACTAACTGCTCTATGATAGCAATTTTTAACAAAAATACAAGCTGTTATTTTGCCTAATTCCATCCAAAAAAAATAAAACAATATGTTACATCAAAATAAAAAGATAAGATTTTTTAAAAACTGTTGTTTTAATGATAAGAATAGAACATTTTGCAAAAAATTTTTTACGCTTCAAGCGCGATATATGTAACCGAAAATGCCCAAAAATCTGCAACAGCATAAGCAAGGTATACTGTTTAACCTGCAACGGCTGCGAGCGGGCAGGTTTATAAAAGGCAGCCTGAAACCCAAAAACACAAAACCCACCTCGCTTGCAACAAGGTGGGTTATTTCACGCTAAATTATTGTTTTTTCGCGCCAAACGAGCCAATCCATTTAAAATTCACGCCTGCATTGTTGCTGGGCACTTCACTATTGAACACGCCGCCCAGTTCGGCCGCTTTCGGGCCATAGAAGCGACCTGTGGTTTGATCCCCTCGGCGGATGTACCAGAGAATTGGTTGCCGTCGATTTTTGCCGTTAAAGAAACGGGATTCCAGCGACCCACGCTCACCGAGCCATTTAGTTTTTTCGTGCCAAAATCTACATTAAATGTGGATGTGCCTTCTTCATACACGCCGCCGCCGATGGGGCTGGCTAGGGCTAAACCTGCGTAGGTGGCTTTGCCTGATTTGGGCATATCGGCTTGGGGGGTAACGCTGCCGAGGGCGAACACATAGGCGGGGTTGGAATTGGGGTTGTTGTTGTGGTTTACATCGGTGTAGGAGCCAAAACGCATATGGCTGAGGTAGTTGCCGCTTACCACGGTGGTTTCGTCTCTTTGTGTGATGCGGGTAAACGTGCCTGCGGAAATGCCTTCTCGTTTTAGGTGATGTCAATGCCGTTTACGGTGATTTTGTCAAAATTGTTGCTGCTGATGGTTTGGGTGGGCGTTTTGCCGCCGTTGTCAATTTCCCAGGGATAACAACGCCATCGTAGCTTTGCGATGGGCTAGGGGCGGGCGCAGGCGCGGGGGCGATGCTGTTGTTATTTGAACCGCCGCCGTTGTTTAAATTTGAACCGCCTCCGATGTTTGAACCGCCGTTGTTATTGGCATTGCCATTGTTTGCACCGCCATTGTTTGAGCCGTTGTTGTTTGAACCATTGTTGTTTGCGCCGCTGTTGTTGTTTGAGCCGCCGTTGTAATTCAGCCCGCCCGAGCCGCCGCTGCCACCGCAAGCGGTTAAGCCCAATAATGCGGCGCAAGCCAATACGGTTAATTTCATTTCATAGAATCGTCCTTTTCATCAAGCTTTAAAACGTGTTTTTAGCCGAAACGGCTGGGACGGTATGATAACAATTTTTTACAAATAAACAAGTTGTTGTCTTTGATTCTAATCAGAAAATCAACGGAAACAATGTGTTGCAGCGATGAGAAATGGGGATTGAGGCAAGCCGAGCGGTTTGCTTTTCTTTAAGGCAGCCTGAAATCTAAAAATGAAGCGGCGATGGTTTGTTGCTTAATGGCGTGTTTAATAGGTTGATGAGTTGGCAATGTTGCGAGGCTGGGTGCGGCATTGGTTGCTGGTTTGCCAAAGTTTCAGGCTGCCTATTGGCGTGGTGCAAATGCTTCAAACTGCGCTACGTTTTGTTTAGCAAAAGGCAGCCTGAAAACGTGTGAAAATGCGTTTTCAGGCTGCCTTTGTTACCAAAAAATAGGGCGGAATGGCGAGCGATAAAATGGGCGAGGGAAAAACCAGTCATCGTCGTCGTAAAACATTTCTATGCGTTCTAGCCGCCGTTGGGCGAGGTAGTTTTGCCATGCCATTTTGTAGCAGGCTTGGAACATGGTGTTGTTGATTTTGGCTTGATAGCGTTGTTCAAAATCGCGCTTGACTTGTGCGCTGGGGTAGCTGCGCTGTTCGTATTGTTCGCGCATCAGCGCGGCGGTGTCGGCATCGCATTGGCTGGCGAGATGGACTTGCAGGGCTTGTTGCGCGCGCTGTTGCGCGGCGGCGCGGGCGGCTTGTTGCTCGGGGGTGAGCGCGCAGGCGGTGAGCATGAGGGCGAGCAGGATGGGGGCGGCGGTTTTGGTAAATGCAAACATCGCAAACTCCTGTGGGATGCGGTTTTAGGCTGGCTATTATTTCACAATTTGGGTGGAAGCAGCCTGAAAATGGGTTTGTATTTTGTGATTGGCATTTGAGGCAGCCTGAAAACGAGATAATTGTCTTTTCAGGTTGCCCTCAACCTTCGCGCAGCGGAAAACAGGGCATGGCGTATCGCTGCCATACCCACTTTTTCGGTTGCCGTGTAGCCCAAGCGTTTCAGGCTGCCTTTGTTTGGAATACAAAGGCAGCCTGAAAATGGGTTGCTGCTTTGTGGTTAGCTTTGGGTGTAGCTTTAACCATGCGCTTCATGCCAGCGGGACACTTACTTTTCTTTGCTTCGCCAAAAAAAGTAAGCAAAGAAAGGCGACCCCGACGTGCAGGTTTGGCTGCGCCAAACTTCCCGAAGGCTGCATCCTTTTTTCGGCGCGTGCGAACTAGTCGCACTTCGTGCGCCGTCGGACAAGCGTACGCTTGTTTCCGAAAAAAGAATGCTCCGTTCGGCTGGACGTAGGGGAGAGGGCAGCAGCATTAAACGTATCTGATGAATTAGGCAGCCTGAAATCTAAAAATGGAACGGCGGCGGCTCGCCGCCAAATGATTTATTCAATATGGCATGATTGGTTTGCCAAAATGTAGGCGAACCGCTGATGCTCCATCAGTTGTAGATTTTGCAAAGATTTCAGGCTGCCCTTTATCCCACGCAAAGGCAGCCTGAAACCGTTAAAACCGTTCTACCCTACCACTGCTCAAACAACCGCATCCTTTGTTTTTCAGCCTGTCTATTCACTCGCAAACTGCGCCGCTGGGGCAGCCTGAAAAGCGGCAATCAAGCGCAGCAATTCGGCGCGGCTGGTGGGATAAAGCCGCGTTTCGTTTTCCACAAAGCCGAATGTTTCGTTCACATCCAGCAGGGTTAAAACGAAGCATTGGGCGTTGTGGTCGTACACCACATCAAAAAGATAGCGGGCATCGGGCGATGCGCCTGCGATAAGCTGTGGCTGGCTGTATGCGGCGAAATTGGCGGCGTTGGGTTCGTCGCTTGGCAGGCGGGAAGTGATATGCCAAGTGTTCATGCGCGCTCCAAGATGTAGAGCGTGGTGATTTCGCGCTGGCGGGCAAAAGCGAGCGGGTCGCTGCGATCGCTGGCTTTGCGATGCTGCGGCGTGGTTTTCAGGCTGCCTACCACGCGCCAGCCGTATTGCGCGAACCAGTTTGCCAAATCGTGTGCGCCGCGCAAGCCGAGCAACTCGGCAAGGTTGGACATCACCAGCCACACTTGCCCGCCCTGCGCCAAATGTGCCGCCGCGCCGCGCAAAAAGGCGTGCAGCATGGCGTGCTTGAGGTCGTATAGCGCGGTTTCTACGGCGGAGGTGGGCTTGGCGGGCAGCCACGGCGGGTTGCAAACGATTAAATCTGCCGTGTGTTCGCCAAACAAATCTTGTTGCAACACGTTGATTTGTGGTGCAAACCCCAGCCGCGCGATATTGGCTTGGGCGCAGGCGATGGCGCGGGGATTGGTGTCGGTGGCGATGATATGTGCCACGCCGCGCTGGGCGAGCAAGGCGGCAATCACGCCGCTGCCCGTGCCAACATCCAGCGCGGTGTGGGCGTTTGCGGGCAGCTTGGCTTGGGCAATCAGCGATAAATATTCGCCGCGAATGGGCGAAAACACGCCAAACGGCACATGAATCACGCCGCCCAATTCGGGAATGGTTACGCCTTTTTTGTGCCACTCGTGCGCGCCGATAAAGCCGAGCAGTTGCGCCAGCGGCAAAACAAAAGGCTCTGTGTTTTCAACGCCATACACATCGCACAAGGCAGCCTGAACGTTGGGTGCGCGCGGCAAATCCAGCGCAAAGCCCGCACCAATTTCCACGCACAAGGCATTGGCTAAACGGCTGGCTTGCGATTGGGCAAGGCGGTGTTTGTGGAATGCGGTGGCGGGGTCGGCATCCGTTTCTGTTTTGGCTTGCGGCTTGGGTTTCACGCGCTTTTTGATTGCCGCCAGCACTTGCTTGGCGTTGTGAAAATCACCGCGCCACACGGTGGCGATGCTTTGCCGGGCAGCCTGAATGATGCGGCTGGCGGAGGCTTCGGCGACGAAGACAAAATCGCGCGGCGGGGATTGGGTGGATTCGTTGCGGTAGTTCATGGGAAATATCGTTGATAAGAAAGAGAAACAGGCAGCCTGAAAACCGGTTTAACCGAAGTGAAAACGGGAGTGCGTTTTGCGCGGGGCAGAATCGGTTTTCAGGCTGCCCTATCGTTGTGTTCGGCAATGCGGCCGGCTTAACGTTGCGCCATGAGCAAAAGCAAAACCGCCAAACGGTTTTCAGGCTGCCTCAACACATGGTGGCAGCCTGAAAATGTACGTCTGTCATACTATCGCGCCAACCGTTTTTCCAATGCCTCGGCGCGCGCGGTAATCATATCCAGCGCCAAGCCCGAACCGTTGAGCAAATCCATGGTGCCGCCTGTTCTGGTGTATTCCTTGCGGGTGGCGCGTTTCATTTTGCGCAGCCAGTCGGCTTGCTCTTTTTTGAGGCGGGCGGCTTTTTTGGGGTGCTTGGCGACAAGTTTGGCTAGGACGTTGTTCATGCGCGTTTCTTGGCGGTCGATTTCAGCGTTGGTGCAATTTAGCATGGCGGCGGTAACACCGTTTTGGGCTTCGGGTTGCTCAAAGCATTGGTCCATTTCGGGGTAGCTGTATTCCTTGGCAAACGCGGGCGCGGCAAATGCGCCGACAAGCAAGAATGCGGTAAACAATGTGCTGATGCGTTTCATCTGACGAGTTCCATAATTGAAAGAGGATTTGGTTGCGCCGCACATCGTTTGAGGCTGCCTGAAACTACTGGCAACTGCCCTGCCCTTGCCTTTGCGCGGCTTAATAAATAGCGCCCACAGCACGGTTTGAGGTTTTCAGGCTGCCTCACACAAACAGTTTAATCAACACGGTAAACACCAGCAGGGCAACCAGGGCGATGCCCGTGTAGAGCGCGAGTTTGCGCCATTGTTCGGCGAAAATGCCGTCGTCCTCTGCTTGCGGCAGGAACGGCACGTTTTCGGGCATGATGAGGATGTCGTCTTCCACGGTTTCAGTGTTGCCGCCGCGCAGCAGTTGCACGTCCAGCCAGTGCTTGATTTGGCGGTATTGCGGGGCGGGGTCGGTGTGGGGCAGCGCGCCCAGCGTGGTCAAGCCTTTGATGCGCTGTTCGGCGATAGGGCTGCCTTGTTCTTGCGCGGAGATGAGCTTGGCTTTGGCGGCGTATTTCATGGCGGCGGGGGTGTCGTAGAAACGGCGCAGGGCTTGTTCAATGCGTTTGGGGTCGGTTTTGGGCATTTCGGCGTGCCATTTTTCGGCATCGGCTTGGATTTCGTTGCCGATTAAATCGCGGGCGGCAAGCGGCGCGGCAACGAGCAGTTCCGCCCATAAATGGTTGGCGCGCCAGTCTTTTTTGCCGGCGGCAAAGCGCAAATAATGCGCGGTTTTTTGCAGCGAGGATTCGGTGTGGATGCCTTGGCTATATAGATAGGCGAGATACAGCGCGGCGGTGGTGTTGCCCTGCTCGGTGAATTGCTGCAACACGGTAAACATTTTTTCGCATTGCGCGGGGCTGAGTTTGAGCTGGATGGCGGCGGCGATTTTGGGCAGGGTGGGCTGGTTGAGCGCGGCGGCGTAGGCTTCGTTTTGCCAGTCGGCAAGCAGCGGGGCTAAATCGGCAAGGCGCAGCTGCGCGTATTTTTGCACGCTTTCGCCGTAGTTGCTTTTGCCTTTGCTGCGCAGTTGCTCGGCGCAATCGCGGATTTGCGCTTCGGTGGGGCGTTTTTCTATTTGGGACGGATTGAATGGCATATTGAATATAAAAGCATTTTTAAAGGTGTTATTCTAACGTAAAACATTTGCGGCGTTCTGAAAACATTTGCGGCGTTCTGAAAACATTTGCGGCAGCCTGAAAACATCAACGGCAGCCTGAAAACGTCAACGGCAGCCTGAAAACGTCAACGGCAGCCTGAAAACGTCAACGGCAGCCTGAAAACGTCAACGGCAGCCTGAAAACGTCAACGGCAGCCTGAAAACGTCAACGGCAGCCTGAAAACGTCAACGGCAGCCTGAAAACGTCAACGGCAGCCTGAAAACGTCAACGGCAGCCTGAAAACATCAACGGCAGCCTGAAAACATCAACGGCAGCCTGAAAAACTATTTTCAGGCTGCCTCTGTCGTATGCGCCAAATTATTCCACCGTTACCGATTTCGCCAGATTGCGCGGTTTGTCCACATCCGTGCCGCGTGCCAGCGCGGTGTGATACGCCAAAAGCTGCACGGGAACGGTGTGTACAATCGGCGACAACACGCCCACATGGCGCGGCGCACGAATAATGTGTACGTGCTCCGCCGGCTCAAAATCGCTGTCCAAATCGGTGAACACAAACAATTCGCCGCCACGCGCGCGCACTTCCTGCATATTGGCTTTCACCTTATCCAGCAAGCCGTCTTTGGGCGCAACCACCACCACAGGCATATTTTCGTCCACCAGAGCGAGTGGCCCGTGTTTCAACTCGCCTGCGGGGTAGGCTTCGGCGTGGATGTAGGTGATTTCTTTCAGCTTCAACGCACCTTCTAGCGCGATGGGGTAATGAATGCCACGCCCCAAAAATAACGCGCTGGTTTTCTTGGCAAATTTTTCCGACCACGCGGTGATTTGCGGTTCAAGGTTCAGCGCGTGTTGCACGCTGCCCGGTAAGGCGCGCAGTTCATCCAAATAAGCCTGCGCCTGCCCCTCGTTTACCCTGCCGCGCATTTTGCCCAGCGTAACCGCCAAGCCAAACAGCGCAACCAGTTGCGTGGTAAACGCTTTGGTGGATGCCACGCCAATTTCTGCCCCCGCGCGGGTGTAAAACACCAATTCGCTGGCGCGAGGCAGTGCCGATTCCATCACATTGCAAATGGACAAGCTGTGTTGATGCCCCAGCGATTGCGCGTATTTCAGGGCTTCCATCGTGTCCAGCGTTTCGCCCGATTGCGAGATGGTAATCACCAGTTGCTTGGGGTTGGCAATCACATCGCGGTAGCGGTATTCGCTGGCAATTTCCACATCGGTGGGGATTTTGGCGATGCTTTCCAGCCAATATTTGCTGGTGGCGGCGGCGTAAAACGATGTGCCGCACGCCAGTATTTTGATGCTGTCAATGTCTTGAAACACTTGCTCGGCGGTTGCGCCGAAATTGCTAGGGATAAAGCCGCTTTCAAGGAACACTTCGGCGGTGTCGGCAACGGCACGGGGCTGCTCGTGGATTTCTTTTTGCATGAAGTGGCTATAAGGCCCCAGCTCCAACGATGCCAGCGACAGCTCGGACGTTTTCACCGCGCGTTGGGCGGCTTTGCCTGTTTTGTCCACCAGCTTTTCAATGCCGTTTTCGCTCAGCAGGGCAACGTCGCCGTCTTCCAAATAGCTGATTTTGCGCGTGAACGAAATCACGGCGGAAACATCGGAGGCGATAAAGGTTTCGCGCTCGCCCAAGGCAACCAGCAGCGGGCAGCCCATGCGGGCGACCACCATGTTTTGCGCGTTGTCTTGCGCGATAACGGCGATGGCATACGCGCCGTGGAAGTTTTGGCAGGCAGCCTGAACGGCGGCAAACAAATCGCGCCCGTTGCGTTGGTATTCGTGGTTGACGGCGTGGGCGATGACTTCGGTGTCGGTTTGCGATTCAAACGCATAGCCCAAGCCTTGCAGGCGGCTGCGCTCGGCTTCAAAGTTTTCAATGATGCCGTTGTGCACCACGGCGATTGTGCCGCCCGAAATATGCGGATGGGCGTTGGGCTCGGTTACGCCGCCGTGGGTTGCCCAGCGGGTGTGCCCGATGCCGATGTTGCCGAACAAGCCTTTTTCTTGGGCGGCTTGCTCCATCAGGGCAACGCGCCCTACGCGGCGCACGCGTTTGATTTTGCCTTCACTGAGCACGGCGATGCCTGATGAGTCATAGCCGCGGTATTCAAGGCGTTTTAAGCCGTCGGTTAGAAAATCGACCACATTGTTTTGGGCGCGGATGGCGCCAACGATACCGCACATAGTTGTTCCTTAGTATCTTGTTTACAAAAATTCAGGCTGCCCGACTTTCAGGCTGCCTGAAACCAATCAGCGGCGGATTATACGCATGATGGTTTATCCGCGCGATAAGGTTTTCAGGCTGCCTCAATGTAGTTCGCAGGCAGCCTGAAAACGAGTTAGCTGTTGCAGGTTTTACAAAAATTTCAGGCTGCCTTGATATGGTTTCCCAAGGCAGCCTGAAAACGGATTCACCGCATCACAACGCCAGCGCGGCAAAACAGTAAACGGTAATCCCCGCAATCAACACATAAGCCGCGGCATAAGGCATGGCGGAGCGCAAAAACGCGCCTTCTTGCCCTTGCTGCTCGCACGCCGCAGCGGCGATGGCAATGCTTTGCGGCGAAATGATTTTGCCGCCTGTTGCGCCAGCGGTGTTTGCCGCCGCCAGCCATGCTTTGTTTACGCCAATTTTGTCGGCAACCGCCGCTTGCAGCTTGCCAAACAAGATGTTAGACGAAGTATCGCTACCTGTGGCAAACGTGCCGATTGCCCCCACCAAAGGCGCAAACAGCGGATAAAAATTGCCCGTGGCGTTTACCAAGCCGTCGGCAATCACCACAATCATGCTGCTGTGGCTCATAATCGCGCTCATGGCAACCAAGCTGATGATGGTGATGCCCGATGCTTTCATTTTTTTCAGCGTTGCGCCCAAAATTTGGAACTGTTTGCCCGCCGACACGCCTTGCACCAAGCCGCCGATAAACGCGCCGAGGAACAGCATCAAGCCCGCGTTAGACAGCCAGCCGAAGTTAAACGTTTTGCCTTCGGCGTAAATCGGCAAATGAATTTTGCTCACCAAAGTCGTTTTCAAAAACGTGCTAATCGGGCCAGACAGCGGGCTTGCCAACAAAATAAATACCAAAATAAAGCCGTACACCGCCCACGCTTTGCCCATTTGCCCAAGGGTAAGCGGTTTGGCATCGGGGTCTTTTTTCTCGGTCATTTTGGCGTATAACACGATGAACACGATGCAGGAAATGCTGCCCAAAATGGCCGGCGTTTCCGCGCCGATAAAATACGCCGCGCAAAATTGCACCGCCAGCGACAAGCCGCCCACCACCGCTGCCAGCATGATATTGGGCACGATGTATTTTTTAGACGTATCGGTGAGCAGCAAAATCACAAATGGCACCAAAAACATCAGCGCAAACAATTGAAAAATCACATTACCCGCCAAGGCTTGCGTTTGCTGCGCGGTAACTTCCGAGCCAAACACCTCTTTTGCCAAGGTAATCACCGGCACGCCCACCGCGCCAAAGCCCGTTGCCACGCTGTTGCCAATCAACGAAACCAGCGCCGAAAAGCGTGGTGAAAAGCCCAAGCCGATTAAAATAGCCGCAGGAATCGCCACCGCTGTGCCAAAGCCCGCCATACCTTCCAGCAAGCCACCAAAGCCCCACACAATCAGCAACACCTGAATGCGCTTATCGCTGGAAATATTGGTAAACTGTTGTTTAATCACTTCAATTTGCTTGCTTTCCAGCAAAATATTGTAGCTGAACAACGCCATCAAAATAATGATTAAAATGGGGAACACGGCTTTTAAAATGCCTTCCACAAACGCCCAGCCCACATAGCTTGCGCCGTAGCCTTGCGGCGGGGTGAAGCCGCTCACGTTTGGCACGGCAAAAATCGCAATCAGCACGGCAGACAAAACCGCCAGCACCGCGCTTTTGTCGCCCGGCAGCTTCACGCCTATCATCAAAACAATCAGTAATAAAATGGGGAAAATGGAGAGAAAAATGCTCATGGTTGTGTTTTCCTGAACTTTTGTTATCGTTATCTGCCTTATTTGAGGCAGCCTTGCCCCTTTGTCCAAATCTTTGATTTGGGTATAAAGGGGTATACCGCAGCGCAACGCGCAAGGTTGAAAATGATTAAGCCCACGTTTTGCAGCCACGCGGGCAAACTCCGCTGCGAAGTAGGCGCGTATTGTGTGTAATTACATGTAGTTTGTCAATTCATTTTGAAAAGTTTTGTTAAAATTGACTACCAAGCCAAAACTCAATTACAACACAACCATTCGCGCCACACAGCGCAGATTACCGCCTTATCCGCCCTATCGTTTCGCCCGCCCTATTCTGTTTACCCATTTCGTTTTAACAAAACATAACGAACGCAGTTTCATTAAATTACAACATTTCATTACAAAGGCAGCCTGAAAATGCCCACCGCCGATTTAAATGCCGATTTAGATTGCATCACCCGCCTGCTAGACCACCTTTGGCTGCAAGAGCGCCTATCGCAAAACACGCTGGATGCCTACCGCCGCGATTTGACCAAAATCGCCACGCGGCTGGCAAACGAACACAGCAGTCTGAAAACCACCGATGCCGTGCAACTGGCGGCCGCGATTTACGTTGCCCAAGAGCAGCCGCGCTCGCAAGCCCGCGCCCTATCCGCCTGCAAACGGCTCTACGCATGGCTGGAAGAAACCGGGCAGCGCAGCGACAACCCCTGCCGCGATTTGCGCACCGCCAAGCAAGCGCGCACCCTGCCGCCCATCATCACCGAGCAACACATCACCGACCTGCTCAACGCGCCCGACACCGAAACGCCGCACGGCCTGCGCGACAAAGCCCTGCTGGAACTCATCTACGCCACAGGTTTGCGCGTGAGCGAAGCGGTGGGGCTGCAATTAAACGAAATCAACCTGCAAAGCGGCATGGTGAACACCATCGGCAAGGGCGACAAACAGCGCATCGTGCCGATGGGCGAAGAAGCGGTTTACTGGCTGGAACACTATCTGCAACACGCCCGCCCCGCGTTGTTGAAAAACGCCCGCTGCGAAGCCGTATTCGTGTCACAAAAGAAAACGGGCATCAGCCGCCAACTGGCCTGGATGGCGGTTTCGCGCTACGCCGAGCAAGCAGGCATGCCGCATATTTCGCCGCACGATTTGCGCCACGCCTTTGCCACGCATTTGGTGAACCACGGCGCCGATTTGCGCGTGGTGCAAACACTGCTGGGGCACGCCGACATCGCCACCACGCAAATCTACACCCACGTTGCCAACGAACGCTTGAAGCAAGTGGTGGACAAATTTCATCCGCGCGCCAAAGGATAGGCAGCCTGAAAACGGGGTAGTGTGTTTTCAGGCTGCCTATTTACGTCTATGTTTTATAAGCGCGTTATACTTGACTAAATCACTCAGAAATAGCACAATCTCGCCCCACCAAGCCACAAGGAACACCCCATGAGATTAACCACCAAAGGACGTTTCGCCGTAACCGCCATGGTTGATTTGGCGATGAACGCGCAAAACAACGCCGTCAAACTCAACGCCATCAGCGAACGCCAAAAAATCTCACTTTCCTATTTGGAACAACTGTTCAGCAAGCTGCGGCGCGCAGGATTAGTGGAAAGCGTGCGCGGGCCGGGCGGCGGCTATGTGCTGGGCAAACCCGCCGGCCAAATCAACATCGCCCAAATCATCACCGCCGCCGAAGATAGGCTAGATGCCACCCAATGCAGCGGCAAAGCCGATTGCCACGGCGGCGCGCCCTGCATCACCCACAACCTATGGGAAAGCCTGAACCACACCATCCACAACCATTTAAGCAGCGTAACCCTCGCCCACCTCATCGCCCAAGACCAAACGCCCAAAGAACACGTGGTAACGCTCACCCATATCCACGTTTGAGGCAGCCTGAAAAGCGCAAAACCAACGCATCAGCCCCAAAGGCAGCCTGAAACGGCAACGCAACCAAACCAACAATCCCTTTTCACAACACAACCATAAGGAAACACATCATGACCACGCCCCAACGCCCCATCTACCTAGACTACGCCGCCACCACCCCGCTGGATCCGCGCGTGCTGGAAAAAATGCTGCCCTATCTCACCGATAAATTCGGCAACCCCGCATCCAGCAGCCACGCCTACGGCTGGGAAGCCGAAGAAGCGGTGGAAGAAGCCCGCGCCCACATCGCCGCGCTCATCAACGCCGACCCCAAAGAAATCATCTTCACCAGCGGCGCAACCGAATCCGACAACCTCGCCATCAAAGGCGCGGCCCAGTTCTACAAAACCAAAGGCAAGCACCTGATTACCGTTAAAACCGAACACAAAGCCGTGTTGGACACCATGCGCGAAATGGAACGCCAAGGCTTTGAAGTAACCTATCTGGGCGTAAAAGAAAACGGCCTGATTGATTTGGACGAACTCAAAGCCGCCATCCGCCCCGACACCATTCTGGTTTCCGTGATGTGGGTGAACAACGAAATCGGCGTGATTCAAGACATCCCCACCATCGGCAAAATCTGCCGTGAACACAAAATCGTGTTCCATGTGGATGCCGCCCAAGCCTGCGGCAAAACGCCCGTGGACGTAGAAGCAGGCAATATTGACCTGCTTTCCATGTCTGCCCACAAAATCTACGGTCCCAAAGGCATCGGCGCATTGTATGTGCGCCGCAAACCCCGCGTGCGCCTAGAAGCGCAAATGCACGGTGGCGGGCACGAGCGCGGCTTTCGCAGCGGCACCTTGCCCACCCACCAAATCGTTGGCATGGGCGAAGCCTTCCGCATCGCCAAACAAGATTTAGACAAAGACATCGCCCACGCGCTCAAACTGCGCCAAATTTTCTTGGACGGCATCGCGGGCATCGAAGAAGTGTATATCAACGGCGATTTGGAACACCGCGTCGCCACCAATTTGAACGTGAGCTTCAACTTTGTGGAAGGCGAAAGCCTGATTATGGCGGTGAAAGAAATCGCCGTATCCAGCGGCTCGGCTTGCACGTCCGCCAGCCTAGAACCCAGCTACGTTTTGCGCGCGTTGGGGCGCAACGACGAACTCGCCCATTCATCGCTACGCATCACATTCGGGCGCATGACCAGCGAAGAAGACATGAAATTTGCTGCCGAATTGATTAAATCCAAAATCGGCAAACTGCGCGAATTATCGCCGCTATGGGAGATGTTTAAAGAAGGGGTGGATTTGAACACGGTGGAATGGGCGGCACATTGATTCCGTAAGTTTCAGGCAGCCTGAAAACAAGCGAAGCGCATTTGACCGCAGCCAAAAGCAAAAACTTTATTCAACAACAAACCAAACAAGGAAACCAAAACCATGGCATACAGCAACAAAGTCATTGACCATTACGAAAACCCCCGCAACGTGGGCACATTCAACAAAGACGACAGCGATGTCGGCACCGGCATGGTGGGCGCGCCCGCCTGCGGCGACGTGATGCGCCTGCAAATCAAGGTAAACGATGCGGGTATCATTGAAGACGCCAAATTCAAAACCTACGGCTGCGGCTCGGCAATCGCCTCTTCCAGCCTGATTACCGAATGGGTGAAAGGCAAAAGTCTGGACGATGCGCTGGCGATTAAAAACAGCGAAATTGCCGAAGAATTGGAACTGCCGCCCGTGAAAATCCACTGCTCCATTTTGGCGGAAGACGCGGTGAAAGCGGCGGTGGCGGATTACCGCAAAAAGCAAGGCGCATGAGGTTTTCAGGCAGCCTGAAAGCTGAATTTTCGCGTTTCAGGCTGCCTTTTATCAGCCAAATTAAAGGATAAAACATGATTACCATCACCGAAAATGCGGTTAAACAAATCCGCAAATTTCTTACCAATCGTGGCAAAGGCGAGGGCATTCGCATCGGCGTGAAAACCAGCGGCTGCTCGGGCATGGCATACACGCTTGAATTTGTGGATGAAATCCAGCCCGAAGACCAAGTGTTTGAGCAAGACGGCGTGAAAGTGTTTATTGACCCCAAAAGCATGGTTTACTTGGACGGCACGCAAGTGGACTTTGCCAAAGAGGGCTTGCAAGAGGGGTTTAAGTTTGAAAACCCCAACGCCAAAGAAAGCTGCGGCTGCGGGGAAAGTTTCCACGTTTAAACGCAACGCGCTTTAAACATAATAAAGGCAGCCTGAAAACGCACTTAACGTTTTCAGGCTGCCTTTGTCATGCCTGCCGGTTACGCTTCTTTGCTCTCCGCCGCTTTCACGCGCAGGCGCAGGCTGAGTTCGCGCAACTGTTTCTCGTCCACGCTGTTGGGCGCGTCCACCAGCAAGTCTTGGGCACGTTGCGTTTTGGGGAAGGCAATCACATCGCGGATAGACTCTGCGCCCGCCATCAGCGTTACCAAGCGGTCTAAGCCAAATGCCAAACCGCCGTGTGGTGGCGCGCCGAATTTCAAATTATCCAGCAGGAAGCCAAATTTGTTTTGCTGCTCTTCGGGGGTGATTTTCAGCGCAGCGAACACTTTTTCCTGCACTTCGGCGCGGTGGATACGGATGGAGCCTCCGCCGATTTCCCAGCCGTTGAGCACCATGTCGTAGGCGCGGGCTAGGCAGTTTTCAGGCTGCGTTTCCATCAAATCTTCATGCCCCGCTTTGGGCGATGTGAACGGGTGGTGCATCGCGGTGTAGCGGTTTTCCTCTTCGTCGTATTCGAACATGGGAAAATCGACTACCCACAGCGGTTTCCATTCATCGACAAAATAGCCGTCGGCCGCGCCGTGTTCGTGTCCAACTTTAATCCGCAGTGCGCCAATCGCTTCGTTTACCACTTTGGCTTTGTCTGCGCCGAAGAAAATCAAATCGCCATTTTGCGCGCCTGTGCGCTCAATAATGGTTTTCAGGCAGCCTTCGGATAGGAATTTCACAATCGGCGATTGCAAGCCGCTGTCTTCGCCATTGCTCAAATTGTTCACATCGTTCACTTTGATGTACGCCAAGCCTTTTGCGCCGTAAATGCCGACAAATTTGGTGTATTCGTCAATGTCTTTGCGGCTCAATTTCGCGCCATTGGGCACGCGCAAGGCAACCACGCGACCGTTGGGCATATCGGCAGCGGCGCGGAATACTTTGAACTCTTCCGTTTTCATCACGTCTGTTAGCTCGGTGAATGCCAGCGACACGCGCATATCGGGCTTGTCTGAGCCGTATTTAAACATTGCTTCGCTGTACAGCATACGCGGGAAATCGCCCAAATCCACGTTCATGGTGTCGTGGAAAATTTGTTTCACCATGCCCTCGGTGATGTCCATGATTTCGTTTTCGTTGAGGAACGAGGTTTCCAAGTCAATTTGGGTAAATTCAGGCTGCCTATCGGCGCGTAAATCCTCATCGCGGAAGCATTTGGTGATTTGGTAATAGCGGTCAAAACCCGCCACCATCAGCAGTTGCTTGAACAGCTGGGGCGATTGCGGCAGCGCGAAAAATTCGCCCGCATGCACACGGCTGGGCACAAGGTAATCGCGCGCGCCTTCGGGGGTGGAGCGTGTGAGCATGGGCGTTTCAATGTCAATAAAGCCTTGCGCGTCCAAGTAACGGCGCACGCCCATTGCCACTTGGTAGCGCAGGCGCAAATTGCGCTGCATCACGGGGCGGCGCAGGTCAATCACGCGGTTTTGCAGGCGCACGGTTTCGCTGATGTTTTCATCGTCAATCATAAAGGGGGGCGTGGCGGCGGGGTTCAAAATCTCAATTTCTTTGGCGAGAATTTCAATTTTGCCTGACACCATTTTGTCGTTGGTGGTGCCTTCGGGGCGGTTGCGCACGCGCCCTGTGATGCTCAATACAAATTCGTTGCGCGCGGTATCGGCCAGCGCAAAGGCTTCGGGCGTGTCGGGGTCTATCACCACTTGCACGATGCCTTCGCGGTCGCGCAGGTCAATAAAAATAACCCCACCGTGGTCGCGGCGGCGGTGTACCCAGCCTTTTACGGTTACGGTTTGGTCTAGATAGGCTTCGTTGATTAAGCCGCAGTAGTTGGTACGCATGGTTTTCTTTCTAAATTAAGATAGATTGTTTGAATAAAACGGTTGCGCGTTTGCTTGAAACGAAAACGCGGATTTTAATGCTTTACTGTGTTTTCAGGTAGTCTATGCGACTATTTAATGGGTTTATTTGCATCATCAGGCATTTCGTCCCAAAAATCGCTGTCTAATTTTTTAATGGTAAAGGTTTGCTCGGTTTGCATACCAACATCATAGCGGTAGATATATTCAGCTAATTGCAAGCCGTCAATTAAGACCACTCGGGTAGATGAAAGATTTTGTGCATAATGAATGGCTTCGGCAGAATATCGTGCCGTAGTAATGAAAACACCTTTATCGGCGTGTTGTCCTTGTAATGCGCCAACAAATGCTTGAATGTAAGGGCGACCAATGGTGTCATCGGTTTGATAACGTTTGGCTTGAATAAAAATTCTGCCTAGCCCTAATACATCTTCGCGGATTTCGCCATCTATGCCACCATCGTGGCTTGGGCGCGTTACTTGGGCGGATTTTTCTAGCCTGCCGCCGTAGCCCATTTTTTGCAATAAATCAATGACTAGCTTTTCAAAAGCCTGCGATGTTTTGCTTAAAATGGTATCTAAAATTTCGCGGTAAACTTCTTGGCGAATGGCATGGAATGAGGCTTCAAGTTGTTCTTTGGGAGTAATGTTTACTTCTTCTGCGCCAACGGTTATTTCTTGGTTATCTAATTTTTGCGTTTGTTCGCGCTCTGCCATTTTTTGTTTGATGTAGGCAGTAATTTCCGCTTCACTTTTTGACACATATCTTTTGCCTAAATCGGTAATCGTGTAATGACCGCGTTTGGGGCGTGTGAGTAATCCGCTTAACGCGAGATAGCTCAATGCCCAAGAGATGCGGTCAGCCAATATCGCGCCGTTGCCTGATTCGTATTCTTGTGCGATGTCTTCGACACTCAAATTAAAATGTGCTGCAATCGGTTCAACTAATTGGGCTTTGCGCCATATTCCACCATTGGCTAAATGTTTGAGAATATATAAACGGAGATTTTCAAAAGATGGGACAGTCATATTGGGGAATGGATAGATTGAGCTTTATCAAATTCATTCTTTTAGGCAGCCTGAAAACGCTTAGGCAGCCTGAAATGGCTTATTCTGCTTTGCCAAATACTTGCGTCAAATGCTGCGCGTAATCGGCGAAATAGCGTTCAGGCTGCGGGTTTTTGATGACATCGTTGCAGATAAAGGTAGGCAGCGGGCGCATGCCTAAAAATTCGTTGGCTTTGTGAAAATGCAAATACACGCCGTCCACGCCTGCGCCGTCAAAAAAATCGCCCGCGCGGGTAAAGGCTTCAATGGGGGCGTTCCATGTGAGCGAGAGCATATGGTGTTTGCCGTGCAACAAGCCGCCTGTGCCGTAGCCTTCGGTGGGCGTGGCGCTGTGTCGCCCATCGCTGGCAAATAATTTGCCTGCACCTGCGGAAAATACTTTGTCCATGTATTCTTTAACTGTCCACGGCTCGCCCATCCACCAACCTGGCATTTGCCAAATGACGGCATCTGCCCATAGGATTTTTTCTACTTCTGCTTGGATATCGTAGCCGTTTTCTATCACGGTTTCTTGGGTGCGATGCCCAAGCGCGGTGAGTGTTTCTTGTGCGATTGTGTGTAGGCTGTGATTGAGTTTGCCTTGTGAATGTCCGAATGCTTTGCCGCCGTTGATGAGGAGGAGGTTCATGGGTGTCCTTAGTTTGATTTCAGGCTGCCTGAAATGGGTTATTTATCAGTATGATGCATTGGCATAATTTAGTGTGAAGTTACCCAATTTTCAAACCTTAGCCCCGCAACCCGCTCAAATTCACGTAAATTATTGCTCACTAAAACCAACCCTTCGCTGCGGGCATGAGCGGCGATGTGCATATTATTTTCGCCAATTAGTTGCCCTTGTTTTTGTAGTTCATAACGAATATTGCCAAAATGAGTGGCAGCTTTTATGCCATATGACAAAACTTGCAAGCGCGACATAAAATCTTCCGCACGTTGTAGATTGCGTTCAGGAAAGCTGCTTTTTTCTGCGCCATAATACAATTCTGCGGCAGTAATACTACTGATACAAAGATGCGCAGCATGGCGGTTAAATGTATCCAATACCTCAATCGGATTTTGTTTCATCACATAAATCACGATATTGGTATCAAGCATATATTTCAACATGGTTATAAACCATCTCGTTCAGGCTGCACTGCCGTTTCGCGCTCTGCCATAAAATCTGCGCTGGCGGTGTTGCCGCTTAAAAAGAAGCTGTCCCACACTTGATTAGCGGGGCTGATAATGCGCTCGTTGCCGACTACGCGCACATTGACATGAGTAACGTGTTCATCAAATCGGGCGGAATAAGGCAAATGAATGGTTTGCGGATTGTCTAATGGAATTTGTCCTTTAATCTCGTTTATAGACAGCCTGAAAACGCTTAATCATCGTGATGTTCCCACCACCATAAAACCAGCCCAATCGCAGCCAAGGCGGTTATCAATAATAGGGAGTTGATGCTATATAGGCTGGGGTTGGGCGGGGCGTAGCTGCTCATGATTCTTTCGCTTCTGCTTTTTCAGGCTGCGCTATCACGTGCGGGTCGTTGGGCATCACCATGCCGAGGGAAATAACGTATTTTAGGGCTTCGTCCACGCTCATGTTGAATTGGCGGATGTCGCTGCGCCGCACCATGATGTAGTAGCCGCCTGTGGGGTTGGGCGTGGTGGGGACGTACACGGAAACGTAGTCGGTTGGTTCGGGCAGGGCTTGGGCTACGGCTTGCGGCACTTCGCCCGACACAAACGCAATCGTCCAAATATTGGGCTGGGGAAAGGGTATCAGCACAGGGGTTTGGAACGAGCGGGCGTTGTCGGACAGCAGGCTTTCGGATACTTTTTTGACGCTGGAATAAATGGATTTGACCACGGGGATGCGTCCGAGCAGGCTGTCCCATGCTTCCAGGAATTTGCGCCCGAGCATATTGGCGGCGAGGATGCCTGTAATCAGCAAGACGATGATGGCGATGATGAAGCCTTGCCCTGGAATGTTAAAGCCGATGTAGTTTTCAGGCTGCCATTTTTGTGGGACAAGGTTGGCGAGCCAGTCAGTGGCGTTGATGATGTAGCCGATGAGCCAGATGGTTACGGCGATGGGCAGCCATACGAGTAGCCCTGCGATAAGGTATTTTTTGAGGTACTTGCCGATGCTCATGGTGCGCTTGTTGTGCGGGGGGATGAAGTGCGAAGGGCTGGATTATACGCGTTTTGCGGGTGGTTTGGTGGGCGATGTTGAGGCAGCCTGAAAGCGGGTTGGGCAATTTCAGGCTGCCTTGGAGTGGGTATTAAAGCGCGTCCCAGCCGTTGAACATCAGCCCTACGCCGATGCCTTTTTGTTTGTGGTTGTAGTCAATCAGGCTTTCGCCATAGCCGTAGAAGCCTTGCACATAGCCTTTCAGGTTGCCTTTGAGCGGGAAGGTGTAGTTGAGCTGCACCGCGCCTTTGTTGTGTTTGGGGTTGTAGCGCAGGGTGCCGGACAGGGCGTGTTTGTTGTCAAACTGGTAGGCGAGGCGCAAATCGCCGTAGCCCATGTAGCGCATGATGTCGGGGTTGTCGTCTTTATCGGCGCCGGGGTCTAGCCGCGCCCAGATGCGGGGAATGACCGACAGCTTGCCCCATTCCATGCCCGCCATGGCGTAGATGCGGTTCCATGAGCGCGACAGGGGCTGGCTTTGCCCGTTGGATTGGTGGATGTAGCCCACGCCGAGCATCCGCAGTTTGCCGCCGAAGGGGAGGTTGGCTTTGACGGGCTGGGTGATAAACAGCTCGGGGGCGTAGTCACTGTTGCGGAAGGGGGCGGATTTTTTGCCGCGGTTATAAACTTGCCAGTTGGATTGCTGGGTGTAGCCTGCCCAAAGGTCGGCATGGGTGCCGAACAGGTCTTCGGCGATTTTGGTTTTCAGGGAGATTTGCATCTTGGTTTCAATGCGTTTTTGCTGGGTGTGAACCGCATCGATGGCTACGCCGCGCGTGGGGGTGCTGGGGGTGTAGTTGGGCGAGCTGCGGTACCATGCGGGCATGATGTACATGGGTTCGTGTTCGCGGATGCTGAATACGCCGTTTTCGTTGTTTTTGTCGAGGTCGTATTGTTGCGACAGGGGGGAATAGATTTCGCCGGCGCTGGGTTCGGCAAAGACGATTTGCGGGCTTTGCGCGGCTTTGCTGGCGGCGTGGCTTTGGGCGATGTCTATGCTTTTGGGTTCGGCTTGGTTGGGGGCGGTGTAGGCGCGGTCGTAGCAGGCGAGACGGGTGGCGGGGTCGCTGATGGCAACGCAGGATTGGGCATCGCTGACGGGGATGGCGGGGCTGTTGGCGGGGGCGTTGGTGGGCAGCAGGGGGATTTCGTTTTGCGTTTCGGCTTGGGCAAGCGGGGCGAGGCTGATTATGGTGAGCAGGAGTGCTTTTTTCATTTGTTTACTGGGCATTAGGTTGTTTGAAACGGGGCGCATTTTAACTGATTTTGGATGGTCGGGCAGCCTGAAAATGGCGGATGGGGTGTTTTAGCTTCGCTCGTTTTCAGGCTGCCTTTATGCATGACAACAAGGGCAGCCTGAAAATCATTTGTGGCGGATTTCCCAGCATTGGTGGATTTTCTTGTTGCGGAAATCTTCGGGGATGGATTGGCGGGTGATGTTTTGGATGCGGTATTGCGCTTCAAGCTGGGGGTTGAGTTCAAAGCTGCGCAGGTTGTTGGAAAAATAGAGCGTGCCGCCTGCTGCTAGCAGTGCCATCGCGCCGTTAATCAGGGTGGTTTGGTCGCGCTGGATGTCTAGGATGTCTTGCATTTTTTTGCTGTTGGAAAAACTGGGCGGGTCTAAAACGATGAGGTCAAATTGTTTGCGCTGTTGGGCGGCTTGTTGCAGGTAGGGGAACACGTCGGCGCGGATGATTTGATGGAGGGTTAAATCTATGTTGTTAAGCGCGAAATTGCGCTCTGCCCATTCTAGGTAGGTGTTGGATAAATCAACGGTTTCGCTGCTGATGGCGCCGCCTGTGGCTGCGTAAACGGTGAAGCTGCCAGTGTAGGAAAATAGGTTGAGAAAGCGTTTGCCTGCGGCGATGCTGCCGACTTTTTGGCGGGTGTTGCGGTGGTCTAGAAATAGCCCTGTGTCTAGGTATTTGTCTAGGTTTACCCAAAATTGGCGGCCGTTTTCTTGGATGATGAAGTCTTCGCCTGTTTTGCCTGTTTTTTGGTATTGAGCGCTGCCTTTTTGGCGGGCGCGTTGTTTGAGATGGATGTTTTGCTGGGGGAAGCCTGTGATGTGTTCTATGGCTTCTAGGATTTCCAGCAGCCATGCTTTGCGCTCGGCGGGGCTTTGCTGCCAGCCTGTGTCGTATTCTTGCAGGTGGATGTGGTCGCGGTAAACATCGATGGCGAAGGGGTATTGCGGGATATCGCGGTCGTAGATGCGCCATGCTTCTAGGTTGTGGCGGCGCGCCCATTTGAGTTGGTGTTTGAGGGTTTTGCCGATGCGGTTGATAAGGTCGTTGATTTGGGTCATGGTGGGGATGGGGTAAATGGATTTTCAGGCTGCCTTGGGGGGCGGCAAGGGTTGGGCTGGGGCGTGGTACGCGGCAAGACGCGTGTTCTGGCGGATGATTGGCTGCGTGTGTTTTTGGGCTGAACCTTTTACAAATCCCAAGATGTCGTCATTCCTACGCGGGAATGACGGCATTTCTTGTTTTTCAGGCTGCCTCATGGGTTTTACAAAGGTTTCAGGCTGTCTATTCTTCGCTGATGTATTGCGCGGGAACGTGGTCGGTGAGCCAGACTTGGTTGTCGCTTAAATAAAAGGCGTGCCCTGCGGCGTGCATGGCGGCGGCGTTGATACGCAGCACGATGGGTTTGCCGTGCCGTTGTCCGACTTTTTGCGCGGTGGGGATGTCGGCGGAGAGGTGCACATGGTGGCGGCTGCCTGCGATTAGCCCTTGGCTGCGGATGCTGTCTAGAAAGCGGGTGGCGGTGCCGTGGTACAGCGTGTTGGGCGGGGCAACGGGGTTGTGGGCGATGGCGACTTGGGCGGTGCTATGCCCTTGCGCGGCGCGGATTTGGCTGCCGTCTGCGGAGAGCGTAAAGCGTTTTTTGGGGTTGGTGGCGACGATTTCCAGCAGTTGCGCGCGGCTGATGGGGCGGTTGTGTTGCGCTGCTTGGGCAAGCAGGGTGTCGATGTTTGCCCAGCCTTGGCTGTCTAGCGTGATGCCGATGCTTTCGGGGTGGTGGCGCAGGATGTAGCTGAGGAATTTGCTGGTTGGGGCGTGGGGGTCGGTCATGGTTTTCAGGCTGCCTTTGGATTGCGATTGGACGGATAAGGCAGCCTGAAAATGGGGTAAACGGGGTTTCTAGCTGCCCTACTCTCTTGCGTTGGTTATTCGGCTTTCGGCGTGGTTTCGGTTTTTTGACCGGGGCGCGTTGCCATCAGCGTGTGCAGGCGGCGGTTGTCGGCGCGGGCAACGTTAAACAGCAAATCGCCCAGTTGGACTTTCTCGCCGCGCACGGGCAGATGCCCCAGCTCGTGAATCACTAAGCCGCCGATGGTGTCGGCTTCTTCGTCGCTGAAATCCGTGCCGAAGTATTCGTTGATGGCGGCGATTTCAGTGGTGGCTTTGATGCGCCAACGCTCGGCGGACACGGGGAAGATGTTATCCGCGCTGTCGTCTTCGTCAAACTCGTCTTCAATTTTGCCCACAATCTGCTCAATCACGTCTTCAAACGTTACCAAGCCTGAGATGCCGCCGTATTCGTCCACCACAATCGCCATGTGGTTGCGCTGGGTTTGGAAGTCTTTGAGCAGGCTGTTGAGCGATTTGCTCTCGGGCACAAACACGGCGGGGCGCAGGATGTGTTCCAGCTTGAATTGCTCGGGGTTGAGCGTGCATTTGAGCAGGTCTTTGGCGTGCAGGATGCCGATGATGTGGTCTTTGTCTTCTTCTATCACGGGAAAGCGCGAATGGGCGGTGTCCACGGCGTAGGCGATGATGCGGTCTATGCCGTCTGTGGTTTTGATAACGTCCATTTGGGCGCGGGTCATCATGGCATCGCGCACGGATAGTTGGTTGAATTTGAACAGGTTTTCTAGGCGCAACAGCGTGTCGTCGTCCAAGCTGTTTTGCGCTTGGGCTTGGTGCAGCAAATCCAGCCATTGGGCGGGGGTTTCGGGGATGCCGATGCTGCCTGAAACGCGGTGGAACAGGCGGTTGAACAGGGTGGGTTTGGGTTGGGGGGTGGTGTCGTCCATAATTTTTGATTGCGGTGGTTAATGGGTTTCAGGCTGCCTATTGTTTCAGGCTGCCTGCAATTGGTCGCGCACTTTCATCAGCGCGAAGCCGAGCAGGTTCAAGCCTTGCCATTGCAACGGGTTTTCGGCGCGGGGGTCGTCTTGCGCCAAGCCGATGCCCCCAGATGCTGTCCACAGGGCTGGCTTCCACGAGAATGCGCTCACCCGTTTGCAGCAAAAAGGTTTTTAAATCGGGGTGTTGCGAAAATTTGGCGTGGTTGGCGCGGCACACAATATCAAAGCGGTGGGCGTTCCAAATATCGTCTTGAAAGCCGATGATTTGCCGCCCAAGGGCTTTGGCTTGCGCGGGGCTGCCCGCCTGCAAGATTTGGCAGCGGATGTCGTCTGCGCCAAACAGGCGGGCTTTTTCTGCCATCATGTAGTGCTCGGCGGTGGCGTAGCGCTCGCCGTCCAGTTCAAACGGGGCGGGATACCATTGGCTGAACACGGCTTCGTCGGCGATGCCTTTTTGCTTGGGCGTGTGCCCCCAGAAGTAAACGTATTTGAGCTTGGCTTTGCGCTTGAAGGCGTCTTGCAGGGCGGCGAGGTCGTAGAGAGCGGGCATGGGTTACTCCGTTGGGGGTGTTGGGGCGTTTGCTGAACGTTGCGGCAGCCTGAAAATAACGTGCATGCAAGGGGCGGTGCAAACTGCGCTGCTTGGGGCTTGGTTAAACGGCGCATGGCAAGCCGCGCCATCGCCGCTTACTTCAAAGGCAGCCTGAAAAGCATCCATGCGGTTGCCTGCGCAAATGCAATTCGGGTTGGCGGCTTTCTGGTTTGCCTACGTTATTTCAGGCTGAAATCTTTGCAAAACCTGCCACCGATGGCGCGGCGGCTCACCGACATCTTGGCAAACCCGCCATGCTCTGTTTTATCAGCCATTTGGCGGCGAGCCGCCGCCGCTCCATTTTAGGTTTCAGGCTGCCCTATTTTCAGGCTGCCTATTGCTTCCCCGCGCAGGCGCAACCGCAGCCGCAGCCGCCCTGTTCGTTTTCAGGCTGCCTTGTGGCTTCGCTTTCCGCTTCGCTACCTAGCGGATATAAATCCAATTTGGCGAGCAAGGCGCGGTCGCCGCTTTCTTCGGGGTTGGGCGAAGTGAGCAAGGTATCGCCATAGAAAATGGAATTTGCGCCCGCCATAAAACACATCGCTTGCATGGCTTCTGGCATATTGGCGCGCCCTGCGGATAGGCGCACATAGCTTTGCGGCATGGTAATCCGCGCCACGGCAATAGTGCGCACAAATTCTGTCCAATCCAAATCGGGCACATCGGCAAGCGGCGTGCCGTCTATTTTGATGAGCTGGTTAATCGGCACGCTTTCAGGCTGCGGGTCTAAATTAGCAAGGCTAGCGATTAAGCCTGCGCGTTCGGCACGGGTTTCGTTCATGCCCACAATGCCGCCGCAGCAAATTTTTAGCCCTGCTTCGCGCACTTTGCCCAACGTGTCCATGCGGTCTTCGTGGCGGCGGGTGTGGATGATGTCGTTGTAGCGGCTGGGGTCGGTGTCTAGGTTGTGGTTGTAGTAATCCAGCCCCGCGTCGTGCAGGCTTTGCGCCATGCCTTCGTCGAGCAGGCCGAATGTGCCGCAGGTTTCCAGCCCAATTTCTTTCACGGCGCGCACCATGTCGGCAAGCTGGGGGATGTCTTCGGGCTTGGGACTGCGCCACGCCGCGCCCATGCAAAAACGGCTCGCGCCGCGTTTTTTGGCGATTTTGGCGAGGGCAACCACGTCGTCCACTTCCATCAGCCCTGTTTTTTCCACGCCTGTGTGGTAGTGCGCGGATTGCGGGCAGTATTCGCAATCTTCGGTGCAGCCGCCTGTTTTCACCGACAACAGCGTGGAAAGCTGCACGGCGCGGGGGTCAAAGTGTTCACGGTGCACTTGGGCAGCCTGAAAAACCAGTTCCAAGAATGGCTGGTTAAACAGCCCTTCCACTTGGCATTTGCTCCAATATTGGGCGGTGGGGTGCGGCTTGGGCGCAACGGCGCGGCGCAGGGCAACGGGGCGTAGGTAAGTCATGGGGTTTCCTTGTAGATTGGGTTTTCAGGCTGCCTCTGGGGGCGGCTAGGGCAAAATTGGCATTTTGGCTTGGCTAAACGGCTTTCAGGCTGCCTATTCTGCCTATTTATTCATACGGATTGGCAATGCCCAACTGCGCCAGCAATCGGGTTTCCAACGCTTCCATTTCCTCGGCTTCGTCGTCGTTGATGTGGTCGTAGCCCATCAAATGCAACGTGCCATGCAGCACCAAATGCGCGTAGTGATGCGCCAGCAGCTTGCCCTGCTCGGTGGCTTCGCGGCGCACCACTTGCGGACAAATGATTAAATCGCCGCGCAGCGTATCATCTTGCGCGGGCAGCATCATTTCGCCCTCGTTCAGCGCAAAGCTCAACACATTGGTGGCATAGTCTTTTTGGCGATAGTCGCGGTTGTAGGCGCGGGCATCGGCTTCGTCTAGCAGCAGCAACGAGATTTCGGCGCGGTGGTATTCGTGTTTCAGCGCGTGCCAAATCCATTGGTAAAACTGGCGTTCGCTGGGAAGATTGCGCTCGCTGCTTTGGTTGTCAAAGGCAAAGGCAAAGCGTTGTTTTTGGATGGCGAGAAAGGGGAATTGTTTGGCTTGTTTCATGGTTTTGCGGATTGGGTTATGTGGATAAAAAGGGCTGGCGGTTAATAGCATAACGATGGGCAACAGCGCAAGGTGGTTTCAGGCTGCCTCTGGTTATTTTTTGCCAGCGCACAGCTTGCGAGCAAGCCGTAGGGGACGCGGGGAGGCTTTTCAGGCTGCCTTATAGTGCGCCCGCGTTGAGGCAGCCTGAAAAATTAAGAAATACCGTCATTTCCGCGCAGGCGGGAATCTTGTTTGATGTTCAGGAATTATTGTAAAAACAAAACGTTGTTGCAGTTTAACCAAGATTCCCGCCTGCGCGGGAATGACGGAGAATTTAACATTTCTGGTTTGATTTTAGGTTTGCAAAGGTTTTAGCCTGAAACCAGCCACGCCCAAACGCGGGCGCGAATGCTGAGGCAGCCTGAAAACCCCATCCGCGTTTTCAGGCTGCCTACCGCGCGATCATTCCTGCCCCAAAAGCTGCTCACGCGTGAGCAAAAACACAAACCCGTCGCCGCCGCTGGTTTCCAGCCACATAAACGGCAGTTCGGGATAGGCGGCTTCCAGCGCGTCGCGGTTATGCCCAATTTCCACCAGCAACACGCCTTTGGGGTTCAGAAACTTCGCCGCCTGCAACAAAATCTCGCGCGTGGCATCCAAGCCGTCTTCGCCGCTGCCCAACGCCAATTCAGGCTCGTGCAGATATTCGTTGGGCAACGCCGCCACGCTCTCGGCATCCACATACGGCGGGTTGGACACAATCAAATCGTATGTGCCTTCCAAGCCTTCAAACAAATCGGTGTGGATTAGGTTCACGCGCTCTTGCAGCCCGTAATCTTCCACGTTAACCGCCGCCACTTCCAGCGCGTCCAAGCTGATGTCCACTGCGTCCACTTGTGCGGCGGGGTAATGGTCGGCAATCTGAATCGCCAAACAACCGCTGCCCGTGCACAAATCCAGCGCGCGGTGCACCAGCTCGGGATACTCAATCCACGGCGCAAGCGGCTCGCCCAGCAGCTCATACACAAACGAGCGCGGCACAATCACCCGCTCGTCCACATAAAAATCATATTCGCCCTGCCAAGCCTGATTGGTCAGATACGCCACAGGCACGCGCTCTTCCACACGCCGCTGCACCAAAGCCAGCACCGCTTCGCGCTCGCTCGGTAGCAGCACCGCGTCCAAATAAGGTTCCAGCGTATCCAGCGGCAAATGCAGCGTGTGCAAAATCAAATACGCCGCCTCATCGTGCGCGTTGTCGCTGCCATGCCCGAAAAACAAACCCGCTTCGTTAAAACGGCTCACCGCAAAGCGCAACATATCGCGCACCGTTTTCAGGCTGCCTAAGGCTTCGTTAAACAAATCGGGCGCGTGTTGCCCGTTTTCAGGCTGCCATTGCGGGTTAGATGCTGTGTTAATCATTGTCAATAAAAATGTTAAGCAAACGAAAAGACCATTATAAACGAATGTGCCAACAAATAAAAAACCGCTATAATCGCGCCCTTTCAATCCAAGCAAAAAAGGCAACACAAATGAAAAAACACGCTCTTGTTTTAAGCATCATCGCCGCTTCGCTCGCTTTGACCGCCTGCAACCAAAACGCAGGGCAACCCAAAGCCGCATCAGGCGCAGCCGCCCCCGCCGCAGCGTCATCCGCATCAGGCGCAGCATCTGCGCCCGCTTCTGCCGCGCCCGTTGCCGGCTTAGAAACCGAAAGCAAACAGCTGGGCTACTTGCTGGGCTACCAATTTGCCATGAGCGCCCAGCTCGACACGCTGAAAAAAAGCGGCGTTGACGTGGATACCGAAGCCCTTATCAAAGGCATCAACGACCAAATGGCAGGCACGCCGTCGCAATTAAACGAACAGCAAATCCAAACCGCTATCGCAGGCGTGCAAAAGAAAATGGACGAATTCGCTAAAAAACAAGCCAGCGAAACCGCAGCCGCCGGCGAAAAATACCTGGCAGACAACAAAGCCAAAGAAGGCGTGAAAACCACCGAATCCGGCCTGCAATACAAAGTAACCAAAGAAGGCACCGGCGCGCAAGTTGCCAAAGGCGATTTGGTAACCGTGGAATACGAAGGCCGCCTCACCGACGGCACCGTGTTTGACAGCACCAAAAACCACAACAACCAACCCATGGACGCGCCCGTTGTGGACGGCGCGTTTATCCAAGGCTGGGTGGAAGGCTTGCAGCTGATGAAAGAAGGCGGCGAATACACGCTTTACGTTCCCGCCAAACTGGCTTACGGCGAACGCGGCCAAGGCAGCATCCCCGCCAACTCTGTTTTGGTGTTTGACATCAAAGTGAACAAAGTGCAAAAAGGCGAAGGCGAAAAATTGGTAAAACGCGCCCAAGAAGCACAAGCCAAACAAATGCAGCAACAAATGCAACAAGCGCAACAGCCTGCCAAAAAATAAGCGTTTTAACGGCAGCCAACCGCTTTTCATGCCACGAAAAGCGGTTTTTCTTTTAACCGCGCCGCAACTTTTCAGGCTGCCTTGTTTTCAGGCTGCCTTATGGCCGCGCAAAACCTTTGCAAAACAGCACACCGCAGCAAAAGTTAAGCCACGCGGCAAGATGCTAACAAAACTTAAAAAACGCTTACATTACTTCCCAAACATCAGGTAAAATCCGCCAGTTGTTTTCCCGCCATCAACTCTCACAGGAATGCTTAACCAATGACCACAAAAACATGGCTGTCTGCCGCTTTCTCATGCCTCACCCTATCGCTTGCCGCTTGCGGCGGACAAAGCAACGCCCCTGCCAACCACAGCGCATCCCATCCCGCACCCGCCGCCGCATCAGGCGCATCAGGCACAGCCGATGGCAACGGCAGAGTGCTGCGCGTGGCGGGCAATGCTACATTCGCCCCGTTTGAATCGCTGGACGAAAACAAAAAAGTAACAGGCTTTGATATTGACCTGATTAACGCCATGGGCGAAGCGGGCAATTTCAAAGTGGAATACAAAGACCAACCGTGGGAAAGCCTGTTCCCCGCATTAAGCAACGGCGACGCCGATGTGTTGGTGTCAGGCATCACCATCACCGACGAACGCAAAGCCACCATGGCGTTTAGCGAACCTTATTACCAAATCACCCAAGTGGTTTTGGTGCCGCCCAGCAAAAATGTGGCCAAGGTAGAAGATTTGAAAAAACTGCACAAAATCGGCGTGGTAACGGGCTACACAGGCGATTACGCCGCGCAAAAAATCTTCGGGCCGACCAGCGAGCAAGTAGTCCGCTTTGACAACGTAGGCCTGCTCACCAAAGAAGTGGAAAACGGCGGCGTGGACGCAGGCATTTTGGACAACGCCGTTGTCGCCCACTACATTAAAAACAACAGCAGCAAAGGCTTCAAAATGGTCGCCCTGCCCGACTTCCCCGCCGAACACTACGGCATGGCGGTTCGCAAAGACGATGCCCAAACCCTCGCCCTGCTGAACGACTCGCTCGCCAAAGTGCGCGCCAGCGGCAAATACGCCGAAATCGAAGCCAAATACTTCGCTACAGGCAAATAAGCCCGTTTCCCATTAAAAATCGGCGCGACCGCAAGGCTGGTTTATTCCCGGCCCGCGCAAAAAACAACGCAGCAGCCCTATCAACGAGATAACAATCCATGATAATTGCCGATACGCGTTTTTAAACCCAAACCTTTTGACGGCTTGCCCCCGTCAAAAGGTTTCTGCGTTTCCCCAAGCAAGGGATTTTCAGGCTGCCTAAACAGCCTGTGGGATGAAACAAGCATAAACCCGCGCAGCCGCATACAAGGCAGCCTGAAAACCGCATCCGCCGCCATCCGCTCCTTAGTCTCGCGCGCAAGAAAAATGATAGTGCGTGCAAACACCGCTTCATACCTAACAACCGCAGCCTGAAACGCCAAAAACCTTTTCAGGCTGCCCTTGCAATTCCCAATCCCAACCACCATATCCCCGAAAACTTTTCGCCTGAAAGCCAAATGCGCTATCGCAGGCAAAACCCGCTATCCGCCCCCATTGCTGCACCAAAGAAGCAGAGCATCCCCTATCCAACACGCGGATAAATCACCCTTATCGAGTGCCCCCTATGTCTGAAAAACACCTCCCCGAACAAGAAAACGAAGAAACCCTCAGCAACGACAACCGCCCGCTCACCCCAGAAGAGCAACGCGAACGCCTGCGCCGCTTAATCATCCAAGGCAAAGAGCGCGGCTACATCACCTACGCCGAAATCAACGACGCCCTGCCCGACGACATGTCCGATGCCGAGCAGATTGACAACATCGTCAACATGATTCAAGGCTTGGGCATCCAAGTAACCGAAGAAGCCCCCGATGCCGACAGCCTGCTGATGAACGACAACAGCACCGCCATCACCGACGAAGATGCCGTTGCCGAAGCCGAAGCCGCGCTCTCGCAAGCCGATTCCGAATTCGGGCGCACCACCGACCCCGTGCGCATGTATATGCGCGAAATGGGGCAAGTGGATTTGCTCACCCGCGAAGACGAGATCAAAATCGCCAAAGAAATTGAAAACGCCTTGAAAAACATGATTCAAGCCATTTCAGCCTGCCCCGGTTCAATCGGTGAGATTTTAGATTTAATCAACCAAATCAAAAAAGACGAAATCAAAGTGGACGAAGTGGTGGAAGCCATCATCGACCCCAACGAAGTCTTGCTCAACGAACTGGGCTTAGGGCATCTGGAAAGCAGCCTGAACAGCCATCAAGCCGCATCCGGCGATGAAAGCGACGAAAGCGACGGCGACGAAAGCGGCGATGACGACGACAGCGAAGGCGACAGCGCCGCCATAGAAAGCCAAAACTTGGAAGAACTCAAAGCCCAAGTTTTAGACCACTTCAAACAAATTGAAAAAAGCTACAACCTGATGATTCGCGCGTTAGACAAAAGCGGCAGCAGCAGCGCAAAATACTTGGAACATCGCGGCAACATCGCCAACAAATTGCTTGAAGTGCGCTTTTCCACCCGCCAAATTGAAAAATTGAGCGACAGCCTGCGCTCGCGCGTAGAAAAAATTCGCAAGCTAGAACGCGAAATCCGCGACATCTGCCTAGACCGCGTGAACATGGACAGAGACCATTTCATCGCCCACTTCCTGCCCAACGCCACCAATTTGGACTGGATTGAAGAAGAAATCGCCAAAAAACGCGCATGGAGCGAAACGCTCGACCGCTTCCGCCATGCCATTTTGGAAAAACAAACCGAAATGGCCGAGCTGGAACAGCACGCGCGCGTATCCATCGCCGAGCTGAAAGACATCAGCAAAAACATGGTGAAAAGCGAAAAAGAAACCGCCGCCGCCAAGCAAAAAATGATTCAGGCGAACTTGCGTTTGGTAATTTCCATTGCCAAAAAATACACCAACCGCGGCTTGCAGTTCCTTGATTTGATTCAGGAAGGCAACATCGGCTTGATGAAAGCGGTGGACAAATTCGAGTACCGCCGCGGTTATAAGTTTTCCACTTATGCCACTTGGTGGATTCGCCAAGCGATTACGCGCTCCATCGCCGACCAAGCGCGCACCATCCGCATCCCGGTTCACATGATTGAAACGATTAACAAAATGAACCGCATTTCGCGCCAATATCTGCAAGAAACAGGCGAAGACCCCGATTCTGCAAAACTGGCGGAATTGATGGAAATGCCCGAAGACAAAATCCGCAAAATCATGAAAATCGCCAAAGAGCCGATTTCCATGGAATCACCGATTGGCGACGATGACGACAGCCACTTGGGCGACTTTATCGAAGACGTGAACAATGTTGCGCCTGCCGAAGCGGCGATGTATTCGAGCCTGCGCGAAGTAACCGCCGGCGTATTGGAAAGCCTGACCCCGCGCGAAGCAAAAGTGTTGCGGATGCGCTTTGGCATTGATATGAACACCGACCACACGCTGGAAGAAGTGGGCAAACAGTTTGACGTTACGCGCGAGCGCATCCGCCAAATTGAAGCCAAAGCATTGCGCAAATTGCGCCACCCTACGCGCTCCGATAAGCTGAAAAGCTTCTTGGACAGCGAAGAAGGAAAATAATCGCGCAGGGTTGCGGATTCTCAGAACCTGTATTCATAATGTGAATACAGGTTTTTTGTTTTTCATTCTTACCGAAGGAGCAAACCATGAGCGCATTCACTCAAACGCTGACCCTTGCCAACGGCACCGCCATCCCGCAACTGGGCTTTGGCACATGGATGATTGACAACGCCGATGCCGGCCCTGCCGTTCAGGCTGCCTTAGCGGCGGGCTACCGCCATCTAGACACCGCCCAAGATTACGGCAACGAGCAAGGCGTGGGCGCAGGCATTCGCGCCAGCGGCATCGCGCGGGAAGAGATTTTCCTCACCAGCAAATTGCTCGCACAGCATAAAAATTATGCCGATGCCCAAGCCGCGCTGGCGCAATCGTTTGTGGATTTGGATGTGGATTACATAGATTTGATGCTGATTCACGCGCCGCAGCCGTGGACGGATTTTCGTGAAAGCAATCATTATTTTGAAGGCAACTTAGCGGCATGGCAAGCAATGGAAGAGCTGTATCACGCAGGCAAAATCCGTGCCATCGGCGTGTCTAATTTTGAAGAAGCCGATTTGCAAAACCTGCTAGACCATGCCGAAGTGCAGCCTATGGTGAATCAGGTTTTGGCGCACATCAGCAATATGCCGTTTGCGTTGATTGATTTTTGCCGCGCCCGCCGCATTGCCG
The DNA here is from genome assembly GCF_014054985.1 of Kingella oralis. Taxonomy (NCBI): domain Bacteria; kingdom Pseudomonadati; phylum Pseudomonadota; class Betaproteobacteria; order Neisseriales; family Neisseriaceae; genus Kingella; species Kingella oralis. The sequence goes on along the minus strand of NZ_CP059569.1, from coordinate 445,436 downwards.
TGGAAGCCTATTCGCCGCTGGGACACGGTGTGATGCTGCGCAACCCCGCGCTTGCCGATATCGCCGCGCATTACGGCGTATCCGTTGCCCAGCTGTGCATCCGCTATTGCTTGCAGCACGGCTTAATCGCCCTGCCCAAAACCGCCCATCCCGCTAAGATGCGCGAAAACGCAGCCGTAGATTTTGAGATTAGCGCGGCGGATATGGCGGCGTTGGATGCGCTGCCCGCCATTGAACATTACGGCGAAGTCGCCACCTTTCCCATTTACGGCGGCAAAAAGCATTTGGACGGGACTTATACGGCGCGGTATTTTAATCGGCGGGATTTGTTGAAATAGCGAAAAGGCAGCCTGAAAACACCCAATTCTGTTTTCAGGCTGCCTTTTGCTATGTATCAGTATCAATCCCCCATCGCCGCCAACAATTCCGCCTGATGCTCGGCAATCAGCGCGCTGGTGATTTCGTCCATATCGCCGTCCATCACAAAATCCAGTTTGTGCAGGGTGAGGTTGATGCGGTGGTCGGTAACGCGGCCTTGCGGGTAGTTGTAGGTGCGAATGCGCTCGCTTCTATCGCCGCTGCCGATGAGCGATTTGCGTTCGGCGGCTTCTTTGGCGTGGGCTTCGCGTTTTTGAATGTCGTTGAGCCGCGCGGCGAGCACTTTTAGGGCTTTTTCTTTGTTGGTGTGTTGGCTGCGCCCGTCTTGGCATTCTACGACCAGCCCTGTGGGCAGGTGGGTGATACGCACGGCGGAGTCGGTTTTGTTGATGTGTTGCCCGCCTGCGCCTGATGCGCGGAAGGTGTCTATGCGTAAGTCTTTGTCGTTTAATTCTATTTTGGCGAGTTCATCGGCTTCGGGCATCACGGCAACGGTGCAGGCGGAGGTGTGGATGCGCCCTTGGCTTTCGGTGGCGGGAACGCGCTGCACGCGGTGGCCGCCGCTTTCAAATTTAAGTTTGCTGTACGCGCCCAAGCCGACGAGGCGCACGATGACTTCTTTGTAGCCGCCGAGGTCGCTTTCGCTGGCGGAGACGATTTCGGTTTGCCAACGGTTGCGCTCGGCGTAGCGGGTGTACATGCGCAGCAGGTCGCCTGCGAACAGGGCGGCTTCGTCGCCGCCTGTGCCTGCGCGGATTTCTATAAAGATGTTTTTGTCGTCGTCGGCGTCTTTGGGCAGTAGCAGTTTTTGCAGCTCTAAGTCCAGCCGCTCGATGGTGTCTTTGGCAGCCTGAATTTCCTCAAAGGCAAAGTCTTTCATTTCGGGGTCGGACAGCATTTCTTGTGCGTCTGCCAAGTCGCTTTGCGCTTGGGTGTAGGCGTGGTAGGTGTCCACGATGGGCGTGAGCTCGGCGTGCTCTTGGTTGAGCCGGCGATAGCTGTCCATGTTTGCAGTGGCTTCGGGCGAGCCGAGCAAGGCGGTTACTTCTTCTAGGCGGTGAGATAGGTTTTGCAGTTTGGATTGGATGGATGGTTTCATGATTGGAATCTGGTTTTCAGGCTGCCTGAAAAGGGTTGAAAAAACGGCGAATTATACGGTAAACAGCGGATATTTGCTTTTCAGGCTGCCTATCTCGCGCAGCGCATAACCGCCCTGCCCTGCGGCAGCCTGAAAACGCAGCCCATCACCATGCGCCCATTTTTAGGCTGCCTTTGCCGCTGCTATCAAGGCAGCCTGAAACTCACTATAATAGCCCCCATTTTCAAACGCTTAACACAAACCGAATTCATGAAAACATCTGCCGCTCTGCTGCTCAGCATCGCCCTACTCGCGCCGCAAATCGCCCCCGCCGCCAACGAAACACCCGCCAATGCCAACGCCCAGCTAGACACCGTGCGCGATGCCATCGCCGCCACGCAAAAAGACCTCGCTGCCAAGCAAGCCGCACAACGCCGCGCCGCGCAAATCCTGCGCGAAACCCAAATCGCCATCGCCAAAGCCCGCCGCGAGCTCAACGAGCTTACCCAGCGCGAACAAGCCGAATGGCAAAAACTCACCGCCCTGCAAACCACCCTATCCCAGCTGCAAACCAACATCAGCAACACCAAAGCCCAAGTTGCCCAACTGCTTGCCAACAACTACAAAAACCCCCAGCCCGCCGCCGTAGCCCTGCTGCTCAAAAGCAGCGATGCCAACCAAAAAAGCCGCTTTCTCACCTACACCCGCCACATCAACCAAGCCAACAAAGCCCTGATTGACAAACTGGTACAACAGCAAACCGAGCTCAACACCCAAGAGCAAGCCATCAACACCGAGCTCAAACGCATAGAACAACTCACCGTCCAGCAACGGCAAAAACTCAAAAAACTCGGGCAAACCCAAAGCCAAGCCCAAGCCAACAGCAACCAATTAAGCAAAGACATCACCGCCCGTCGCCAGAAACTTGCCCAACTGCACGCCAACGAACGCCAGCTTAACCAAGTGATTGCCAACATCGTTGCCAAGCAAAACGCCCAACGCAAAGCCGAAGCCGAACAGCGCGCGCAAGAAGCCCGCAAACGCGCCCAAGATGCCGAACAACACGGCGGCAAGCCCAAATCCACGCTCACGCGCGAAGATTTAAACCTGCGCCCCAATCAATCCAGCCGCGCCGAAACCCCAGCCGAAGCCGCCAAACCTGCCGCCCAAAAACCCCTGCGCGGCATCATGCCCGCATCGGGCAACATCATTGGGCGCTTTGGCACCGCCCGCCCCAGCGGAGGTACATGGCGCGGCATTTTCATCGCCACCGCGCCCGCGCCCGTGCGCAGCATCGCCGCAGGCACGGTGGTTTACACCGCCAACCAAGCGGGCTACGGCAATATGATGATTATTGACCACGGCAACGGCTATATGTCGGTGTATGCAGGCTTATCCAGCATCAGCGCCAGCAACGGCAGCCACGTTGGCGCAGGGCAAACCATCGCCACCAGCGGCACGCTGCCCGCAGGCGAGCAAGGCTTGTATTTGGAACTGCGCTATCGCAATAAGATTATGAATCCGCTGGTTTGGCTGCGCTAGGCGCGCATGGCAAAGGCAGCCTAAAACGGGATGAGCGTTTTCAGGCTGCCTTTATTGCGTCGTGTTTTGTGTATCGTTGATTAAAATAGGCGGCAACGAGAGCCGTGTACGAATAGTGCATACGGGCATTGGCAACGCCGTATCATGGTCTGTTTAATCAACTGTATTTCAAGTTTCGTCATAATCAATCGTTACCGTTTGCAGCGTTTCATCAGCAAATTCAACCATCAAATAAGCATCGCCCAAATAAACATCGCCCGCGGTAACGGTGGTAACGATGCGCCCGCCGCCGCAGTCAAACACCAGCGAATACACTTCCAGCGCGTCAAACCAATCTTCATCCGCTTCCTTGTCGCGGTATTCGGCAAAGCTCTGCACCAACGCCAAACACGGGCTGTCGTTATATGCCGCCATCAGTTTTTCCGCAGGATAGTCCGCCAAACGCCGTACCATCTCGGCAACCCGCGCCAAATAGGGCGTGGCAGGTTCATCGGCATGGATAAAAATTTCCACTTCGCTGCCGCGCACGGTTTTGTTGAACACGGTAACGGCGCAGTTCAGATGATAGCTTGCGCCGTTGTCGGCGGTGATGAAGTTGTCCATGCGCGAGCGCACGGCGGGAATGCGGCGGCGCAGGGTGCGGATGTCTTTGTGTAACCGCGCGCTCGTTTTGTCATCATTTTGCATTTATTTTGTCATTGTGGCGTATGCCAAAATAAGTGCAAATTTGATTGATGCAATCACAATAAAAAAGCCCCTTTCGTGGCTTTTATCACAAGAACTTGCTGATTACAATTAATGCTGCTACTGCGGTTATTAAGCCTGTCGCAATCATTATCGGCTAATAATTCATCACCACCAACTCTCCGCGCTTGCCTCTGCTTTCAGCTTGCCTGCCCACCGAATACGCCAGCTCCAATTCCACCACCTTAAATTCAGCAAATAAAGCACGAATATCAGGGTGGTCGTTGATGCTTAACATCATTTTGCCCTGCATACTGCGCATGGCTTGGGCAAGCTGTTCGTATTCTGACCAATCAAACCCGCGCCCATAGTCTGCGGTTTGCCAGTAAGGCGGGTCGGCGTAGAAAAAGGTGTGCGGGCGGTCGTAACGTTTCAAGCAGCTTTGCCATGTTTCGTTTTCCACAAACACTCCGCCGAGCCGTTGCTGCGCGGTGTACAATTTTTGTGCCACGGTGGCGGCATTCCATGCTTTGCTGGTGGTGGCTGTGCCATAGTGTCGCCCAAATGGTTTTTTACCAAATGTATTGTATTGCAGATAAAAGAAACGCGCCGCGCGTTGAATGTCGGTTAAGGTATCGGGCGGCGTGGCTTGCAGTTGAACAAAGATTTGGCGGCTGCTCAACTGCCATGCGAACTGGCGCACAAATTCGTCAAAATGATGCTGCACCACGCGATAAAGATTCACCAAATCGCCGTTGATGTCATTCAACACTTCGCAGCGGGCAGGTTTGTCGCGCAGAAAAAACAAAGCCGCTCCGCCTGCAAACAGCTCCACATAACAACTATGCTCGGGAAATAACGGCAGCAAATGCTTGGCTAAACGGCGTTTGCCGCCCATCCACGCGATAATGGGCATGGGTTTAGTGTCTGTCTGTCTGTCTGTCTGTCTGTAAAAATTGTTGCATGCTGTTTTCCCTTGTCAAACGGTTTTTCTAAATTTTGTTGCATAAATTGCCTTTCTCGTTGCTCAAATTTCCTGATGTCAGGACTTTTCTTTTGTTGTTTCAGGCTGCCTGAAATAAATCCGCCAACGCCTGCGGGCTATACTTTTAAGGCTGCCCCAATGCCTTTTGACGATAACCCTCCAACTGCCAAAGTTTCTCAAACGCATTGTTGTAGGCAATCTCACGCCCGATTTGCGCGTCAAAATTTTCAGGGCTGATACAAGCACTTTCGCCTGTTACCACAAATCCGCTTTTCAACGTCAAAACACAAATCGTCAATGTGGAATTTTCATGGCGGATATATTCTGATTTTTCAATCAAATTTTCCAAATAAGTTTTAGTCAATGTTTTCATGGTTAATCTCCAAATAAAAGTTACTTAAACAAAGTTCAATCTTGCTTGCAAAAAGCAAACGATTGATTTAAAAAGTTTTTACAGTTGCCGAAACACCTTGCTTAAAGACATTCAGCTTTTCCAGGCAGCCTGAAATAAATCCGCCAACGCCTGCGGGCTATACTTTTCAGGCTGTCCCAGCCCCAACGCTTTGGCGCACCACTCCGAGCAAAACCATCTCTGCGCAACCTGCCGCACGGGCAACACCACGCCCAACGCGCCGATATAGTCATATTTCGCCCCTTGCGTGGTTTGATACAGCGCCCACACTTTTTCATGCGTCTCCGCATCGCGGATGGGGATTAAATCCCATTTGTCGGCAGGCAGCAGCATGGTTTTGCTGCGCACGCCGCCGTCGCGCAGGCTGGCGGAATAGCAGTGATAGTCATCGGTAAAACCATGCTTAACGGCAATCTCGCAGTGGCTGTACTGCCCGCGCGTGGCGATCCGCACCGCCCAATCCATCAACCGCTGCCACAACTCGCGCGGCGATGTGCCGCGTTTGCGCCCTTTGTAGAGTGCCAAATAAACTCGCGTCATCGCCTAACCTCCCATTTCAGGCAGCCTGAAAGTCAGCTCAATCGCCGCTAAATCATCCAACGTTTTTGCCTGCTCAATCAGCACTTGCAACGCCTGCCGTTGCCCCGCCACGCCCGCCGCCAGCGTCTCATACTGCTGCGTTTTGCGCAGCGCGGCACGAATTAGCGTGATGCGGTCAATGCCGCGATGCTGGGCGATGCCATCCAACACAGGGGTCGGCGCGTTGTCATCATCTGCCCATGCTCGCGCTTCAGCTCCCTGCATCGCCCACGTTTCCTGCTCAAAGGCGGGGACAATATCGGTTTTGGCGTACTTATCCACAAACGCCTGCGCTGCGTTGGCAAGTTCCGCCAGTTTCGCATTTTGGGCAGCCTGAAACGCCGCTTGAACCGCTTGGGCTTGCTTGGCTTTGTCCACCACCCAAGCCTTGCCGTTCCATGTATGCGCAGGCGATGGGCGGGGAATAATGGATAAATCCGCGCCAATGTGCGCCCCCGTGTTGAGCGCATCCAACAACGCCTGATGCTGTTGCGCATCAATTGCCTGCGCGTCCTCGGGTATCTGCGCCGCGCTGTGGATTTGGTCGTCAAAAAACGCCTGCGCGCTGTGCGAGTAATAAATCATGGTTAATCTCCCGTAAAAACATCAATGTCCGATGGCAAACCAAAACAATTCCTGCTCGCCAAACGTGCCGTTTTCGGAAAAGCCAACATGGATGGAGCTGTTTTCCAGCCAAGCCACATGCGCCGATGCCACGTTATTGCCCTGCACAGCGCCGCCGATGGAAATAGTCGCCTGCGCGTTAAGGTTGGCGTTGGGAAATGAGATGGGCATCCATACCCTGTAAAAGCCGTCGCCCTGCACCCTTAATCTGCCCCATTGCAATATCAGCCCACCCGGCAAACGCTGATAGCCGTTTTGCCCGAACGAATTGCTAGCAAAATGCCCGTCAAACACAAAATCGCCCAAGTCGGTGCTGTCCACCGTGGCTTTGAGCCGGTTACCGCTCCACCCGATTTTGACTTGGTTGCCCGCGTTTTGCCCGATGCCCGCACCGCTGCGCACAAAGCCCTCGTGCAGCCAGCCGTAAGCATTGGTCCACACGGCATGGTTGTACACGCTCAATCCGCTTATCCTGCGGTCGGCGTTGGTCGCACCGGGTGGCGTAACCGAAAAGCGCAGGCTGTATTGCCCGTTGCCGTCGGAAACCACCTGTATGCCCCCGCGCGGAATGTCGCGCACATAAGCGTCAAAAAAGACGTTTTTGCCCTCGGCAGGCTGGTTGGCGATAAAGCCCACCCAGTCGTTGGCGTACTGGACTTTAATCGGCGCGCCCGAGCTAAGCCCCTGTGCGAAATCTTTATAGCCCGTGATGGTTTGATTGGTAGATAAAGTAACGCCGCTGTTGCCGTCCAGCTTGCTCTCGGCAAGCACCTTGCCCTGCGCGGCGGATAAAGCGGCGGTGGTATCATTGCTGTTGAGCGCGTCGATGAGCCTAACCACGCCTGCCAGCGTGTCGGTGGCGCGCTCAATTTTATGGGTATGCCCTGTTGCGCCATTGGCCGTTTGGTTTTCGGTATCGCCCGACAGCGTGGCAGGGTTGGTGGCATCGTTTGTCAGTTTTTTAAGCGCGTTGAGCATTTGGTTGCGCTGCGCCTTATCGGGGGTCAAGCCGCCCGCGCGCACCACCTCCAATATTTCCGCCTGCACTTGGTTGAGCCACCAAGCGGGCAGAATGGTGCCCAACTCGGTCGTGCCGTTGCCGTCATGAAATTCGTTGTCTTGGGTCTCAATTGCTAACATGCTTATCCAATCCTTTGTTTTATAAAATTTAATTAACCTGTATAGGTAAAACGCACGAAACTGTGCGCGGGCTTTAAATCCTCAAACACGCGCTCGATGACGTTGTCGCTAAAACTGCTCAACCGCTCGCCCGCGCAGCTCGCCCCCGCGCAAAACCGCCACACCGTCTGCGTGCTCGCCGCCACATTGACCACCCACACCCACATAATCTCTTCGGGAGCAAGCCGTTCGCCCGCTCGGTTGATGCCCACGCGAAACGGCTGCGGCTCGTCAATCGTAATCGTGTAGCCCGCGCTTTGCGCCAGCTGGATAAAATAGGGAATGCTCAACCCGCCTACCGCGTTGATTTTGAGCAACACCGCCGATAGCCGCGCCGCATAAGGCTTGCCTGCATTGGTTGTCTCCAAGCCCAACACCCGTTCCCAATCCGCCAGCAACGCGCCCGATGTGTCGGGCAAACACGCCCCTACCACCGCTCCCGCGCTGCGTGCCACCCCATCCAACACCTGCGCATCAATCTGCGCCTGCTGTCGCACCCGCGCCCCACCCCGCGCATAAGACACAGGCGGCAGCAAGCCCAGCAACACTTCCTGATAATTCATGCCATCCGCTCCATGTTCAGGCTGCCCAATTTAAACCATTCAATCTTGTTCACCGTGTCGGCGGTCAAATTGGCACGCGGTGCCAGCAACACCCTATCCACCACCCCCGCAGCATTGCTGATTACCGCTTCCAATTGCGACACCACCACGTCGTCGGCGGGTATCAGCGCGTCAAAATAAGCGTCCAAGGCAGCCTGAATTTCGCGCTGCGCCGCCGCCCAATCCGCGCCAGCTAGCTTAACCCGCACGCGCACATCCACCCGCGTAATATCAGGCGCAAGCACGCGCACATTTTTGGCGGTAACAGGGCGCACCGCATCAATATAGTTTTGCACCGCCGCCAAGGTTTCCGCGCTGGGCAATTGATTGGCTGATGTAATCGCCACATCCACCGTGCCCAAGCCGCGCCGCAGCGGGTAAACATAGGCGCTGGATACGCCATCCACACTTAACGCCCAGTTTTTATAATCGTGCCGATTACCACCTGCGGGCGGACGGCGGATGCGCTCCAACAAGCGCGACAACAGCGAAGCATCGTTTTCCACATCCGTGCCGCCTGTCGCCGATAGCATCACATCGCTGCTGATGCCCGCGCTGGCTGCCATCAATTGCCCTGCGGTGGTGTCGCAATTGCCCTGCTCGCCCGCCTCTGCCGCCGCAATCGGCACACGCGCGCTTAAATCGCTGCCAATAGTCGCCTCGGCGGTGGTGGCGTAAAAACGGTTGCCCAGCTTAATCTGCACCCCCGCTGCCAATACCGCGCCCGCTGTGCCCGCCAGTGTTGCCGTGCCGCCTGCGCGGGTTGCCGCACGGCGCGTAATCCCGCGCAATACCGCGTGTCGCTCCAAATAATCGGTGTCTGCCGTGTCGGGGAAGATTTGCCGCGTTATCCACGTTTGATGCGCGTATTGCCCCGCCGCGCAAGAAGCCAAGCGCGAAGCGTGCACATAATGGTCGCTATCGGCGCTGATGTCGGCATCGGGTATCAGCGATTGCGTGTCGCGCAAAATCGCCGCGCGAATGGTGTCAAAATCAGGGGGTGTAAACATGGGTTTAAAATCTTTTTAAAAACGGTTAAACAGGCGTTTTCAGGCTGCCCTACACAATCGGCACACGGTGGTTATAATCAAAGCCGCCTTGTGCCGTCTCCACGCGGATGCGCAGCAGCAACCAGCCATTGTGCGGCTGCGTGGCGGATACGCTGATTTGCCGCGCTCGCCCATCGTCCACAATCGGCTGCAAGGCTTCCATTGCATACTGCTCTGCCAGCAACCCCACCCGCGCCACATCTTTTTCTCGCTGCAAAAGGTGCAACAGCGAGCCAATGCTTTTATCCGCCCACCATGTGCCCAGCGGCGTGCGCAAGCGGATATACACCGCGTTTTGCAGGTTTTTAACGGCGCGCCCCGTGTAATCGCCGGTTAAAGGGTTCAATTCTTTATCCATACTGGCATCATACGACGCAGCAAAGCAGGGCAGGCAGGCGCACCGCTTCGCCCCAAAAAAAGGCAGCCAAAACGAATAAACCGTTTCAGGCTGCCTCTGCTTGTTTCCATCCATGCGCTATTGCGCCGCTCCCGTTGTGCCACCGCTGTCGCCCGGATGCGTGTGTTGCTGCACCGATATATCCCCCGCCACCACATCGCCCGTGGTTTTCAGGCTGCCCTCGATGCGCACCGCATCGCCGCCTTCGCCGCCCGAAATGGCTAAACCGTTTTGCCCTGTGATTTGCCCTTTTGCTAACACCTGCGCACTTGCCTCCACCAGCGGGCTATCAATCCGCACCTTTTGGCTGGCGCGAATCACCAAATTATCGCAGTCCATCTCAATCAACCGCCCCTGCTTCAACACAATGCTGCTGCCCGATTGGTCATACACCGCCACCTCGCCGCCTTGCAAATTTTTCACCCGAAAACTGCCATGCTCGCTGGCAATCACAATGCCATGCGTGGTATCGCCGCCCAAAGGCAACACAATCATCTCGCTGCCAGTAGGCGCATGGCTGGTAAAGCCAAATTGCTGCAATTGCTCCACATCTTGCAGTGTTTCATCGGCTAAACCCTGCACCTGCACGCGCTGAATCGGCTCGCCCGATTGCGTTGCCGCCACCTTGCCGCGAAATGCCTGCCGAATCCCATCTTGCACGCCCCGCGCCACCTGCGCGGTTCGCTTTGCCAATTTTGCCAAACTCATCTGCTTTTCAACTCCTCGCCCTTATCCTTGCCCCGCGCCGTTTTGCGCTTGCCCTTGCGTTTGCGCGCCCGCTCCGCTTTTTTCGCATAGGCATCGGGTGTCCACACGCCATCTTCTTTTAGCCGCAGCTCCGTTTGCGTGCCACCCATGCGGCTCAACATCAAACGCCGCCCCATCACAAAGAAAATCGCATCAATGCCTTCTTCCTCGTCAATCAAATGCACGCGCTGCCCCGCCGCCCACAACACGCCCGCCACCGTTTTGTGGTCGCCCACGGTAACCGTAATCGTCAAGCCTTCCAGCTTCCAATCTGAAAGCTGTTTTTTCGCCTGCCGTTTCAAGGCTTCCAAATTATCCGCATCCGCCACCACCACCGTTTTCGGCTTGTGTAAAGGCATAGACGGGTCTTGCCACACCCATTTCAAATCATGCTTCGCCGCATTGCCGCTTCTGCCGTGCGATTGCGCCAAAAAGGTTACTTCCGAAAAGCGATTGTCCACATCGCGCTCAATATTGATGCGCTCCACATTGCGGCGGTTATCGTTTCTGCTCCAACACAAGGTTGCCACAGGTTCAGACGAATAATCCGCCCCGCCCACCGCCAGCGTGCCATCCGCTTCCAGCCATACATGCAAGCCCACCGAGTTCGCCACATGGCTCAACGCCTGCCACGCGCTTTCGCTCGGCTCAATATCCACCTTATCCAGCGTGGGGTTGTTTTCCGCTTTCAATACCACGCGGGGCAGATATTGCCTCCACGGCGCAACCAGCTTTTGCACCGCCGCCAGCACCGTCATGCCTTTTACATTCACTTGCGGCGCAGAACAATCCACCAGCAAGCAAGCCAAATCGCGCCCTGTTAAGCGCAGCGAGCGGCTGCCCTTGTCTTTCTCATCGCGCTGGTTGCCGATAATGCCTGTGAGCACCGTTTCGCCGTTAATCACCACTTCGCAGCGTTGCCCTGTTAAATCGGGGATTTGCCCCTGTGTTGCCGCCACGCCCAGCTCAAAATCAAAGCCATCGGCAGGAATCAAAAAATCGCTGTCAATATCGTAGCTTTGCCATGTGCGATGCTCCATGCCGCCAATGCGCAGCACAATTTGGTTGTCATACAAATTATTGGGCGTAGCCATTCATGATTTCTCCTGTTTGGATAAAGCAAGGATGGCGCAGCTGCGGATTAAGCCGTATCAGCTCATCCGCGCGATTAATCTCGCCATACCAAGCAAACGCCAATTGATGCACCGTACCGCTTAACGGCGCAGGGCGCGCAATCAACGGCGGTTTTTGGTTCAGCACGGCAATCGCCAGCAGGTTTAAATGCGCCGCCGCATCACGCAGCGTTTCCACCACGGCATACACCGCATCATAAGCCTGTGTCTTGTCGGGCATCGCCGCCAGCGTGGTGCGCAAGCGGGCAATTTCCGCCGCCGTGCGCTGCCGCACCGCGCGGTTGATGTGCCACACATCGGGCGCGGTCATGCGCTCGCCATCGTGTTCCAGCAGCAACAAGGCAGCCTGAAACATCGTGTCCAACGCCATCAAGCGCAACACTTGCCCCACCTGCGCCCGCTCTGCCCAATCGCTGCCACGGCGTGTGTTGCTGTTTGCAGCCACTGCCATGCGCTGCTCCACCGTCGCCACCGCATCCGCCGCGCGCAGCAGCGCATCAAAACGGCTTTTCGCGCTGCGCACATCCGCCGTGTGCACCGCGCCATCTGCGCCAATCGCGGCAGCCTGAAACAAGCCCGCCTGCACCATATTGCGCATATCGCGCCACAGCCTTTTACTGCCTGCGCCATCGCCCGCGCCGCCGCCCTCGTGCCCGCCTAATCCCAAACTCCCCACATCAAACAAATCGCGCAACGCCGCCCACGCGCCCCTTGCCGCGCCGGCAAAGCCAAACGTGCTGCCGATTAGCGCGCCGACGCTTTGTTTTGCCATGGTGAGCGCATCAATCCAGCCATCCAATGCCGCGCGATAAGTGTCAATCCGCGCGATTAGTCGTTCAATCGCCATCAAAAAGGCGTTTTCAAACACAAAAATCTTTTGCGGCTCGCCGCTTTCGCGAAACGTGATGCTCAACGTGGCATAGTCCACATTGTCTGCGTCGTGGTGAAAGTGCCAGCTCGCTGCCATCATGTTTTGCAGCCGCCCCCACACAGGATGCACCAACACCCCCGCGCCGCGTTCCATCAACGCCTCCACCAGCGCATTCAAGCGGCTATGGTAGCCCTTGCCCCAAAACACCGCTTCCACTTGCACCTGCCGCCCCGTGCTGCCCATGTCTTCCAGCCACACGCCATCGGTAAACGGGCGCGCGTGTTCCACCAACGCCTTGCCGTCTTGCTCATCCAATGCCACCACATCAAAGTGCACATCCCGAAACGACGCATCTTGCAACACCGTATGCCACATACTCATTGTCCCGCTCCTCGGTTAAACATATTCACTTGATGGCGCGACACGTTTTCCGCAATCACGCGCCCATCCAGCTGCACATGCACATTGTTTTGAATGGTTTGGTTCAGCCCGCCCAGCGTGCCGTTAATCGCATCCAGCTTGCCGCCCACCGTCGCCGTATCCGCCGCCAAGGCAGCCTGAAAGCTCGCCGTTTGCGCCTGCGTGGCGGTTTGATATGCCGCCGTTTGCTGGCTAATTACCGGCGCAAGTTTTTCCGCAGATTCGGCGCGCGCGGCAGCAGCGTTATTCGGCTGCCCAAAGCGGATCACATTAGGCTGCTTGCCTCGCTGCGCCTGTGCCCGTGCTAACAGCTCGCTTTCGCCCGCGTTCAGGCTGCCTGAATGCAGCAGCAAGCCTGCTGCGCCCCATTTGCCCAGCGTGGTCGGATTGCCCGCCACCGCCCCCGCCAAGCCCTTGCCCGCATTGCCCAGCCAACTGCCCGCGCCGCGCACCACGCCGCCGATTGCCTGCCCTGCGCGTGTTGCTGCCACCGAAGCCTGCGCCCCACGCGCGGCAAACCAACCACCCACGCTTGCCGCCGCCCCGCGTAGCCAGCCGCCCATGCGTCCCATCGCCCCACCTGCGCCGCCGCCACGCCCCAGCATTGCCATTGCCCCTTGCGCCAATGCCGCCGCGCTCGCTGCCGCTGCCAATGCCTTTAACGCCTCGGTGGCAACAGGAAACTGCGCCGTCAATTGCGCCAGCTTGGTTTCGCCCTCGGCAACGGTGGCGAAAAACTGCGAACTTTGCAGGCTCAATTCCTTTTCCGCCTGCGCCTTTTCCTGTTTTGCCGCCTCGCCCAACGCCATAAACTGGTTTTTGCCGCCGATCACATCGGTTTTATTGCCCATCAAGCCGTCAAAATACTGGCGCATCTGCTCGGCATCCATCATCGCATTCAAGCCCGCCCGCGCCTGCATATCAGGCATCAGTTTGCTCACCATAAACGCCTGCATGGTCGCCATTTGCTGCTGCGCCAGCTCGTCGCCCTTATCCGCCCGCGCTTTGACAGCCTGAAAGCCCTTGTCCTTGCTCAACAGCGTTTGGGCAAAATCCGCCAACACCTGCACTGCGTTTTTGCCCTGCTTTTGCCCTTCCAACACCATCTTTTGCCAATCCGCCTTGCTGCCCGACGTTTTCAGCAACTTGTCCATGCGTTTGGTGGTGTCGGCGGATAAGGCTTTTTGCAACACGTTTTTAACATTGTTCGCCGCCTCGTCGGGGCTGCCCGCCTTGTTGGATGCGGATTGCAGGGCGGAGAGCAGATACGCCAAGCCCGCTTCGCCGCCAAAACCCGCCGCCTTGGCATCGGGCAGCAGCGCGGGCAAATCGCGCACCATGTTGGCAATCTCAAACGTGCCCTGCATGCCCGATTGCGCCGCCATTTGCGATGCCTTCGCCACATCCAGCCCGTTATCAGCAAAGGTTTTCGCCAGCTTGGCGGCGGCTGCGCCATCGTATTGCCCGTTTTCGCCTGCCGCGCGTGCCATCGCGTGCGTTGCCGCTGCGTTTTTTTGCACATCCGCCCAGCTCATGCCGTTAGCCAGCATCCCCGATAGCGTATCCAATGCCAAATCGCTGCTGCCACCGTTTTGCTGCACCAATGCCAGCGCAAGGGCTTTGGTTTGCGCCATGCCCTCGCGTTGCAGCCAAGCCGTATCCGCGCCGCGCGTTTCGCCATGCGCCGCCCAAGTAACCTCGCGCAAGCGCATATCCAAAGCCTTATAGCGTTCTACTTCGGGGCGCACCGCCGCATAAGCTGCCGCGCTGCCCGCCGCCACCGTTGCCGCCCCGCGCCCAAGTGCGCCCATTCGGCTGCGCCAGCCGCCCGCGCCCTGCCGCAGCTCATCGTTCAGCTCGCGGATGCGGTTGCGCGTAGCCGTTGCCGCGCGGGCTAAATCGTTGTGCGAAGCGCGCCCTCTGCGGGCAAGGCGGTTATAGGCGGCTTGGGTTTGGGCGATTTCACGGCGAATCTCGCGCTCGGCGCGCACGCCTGCGATTTCATAAGGGCGATTGGCGCGATTGCGGGCAGCTTGCGCCCTGTTAAGCCGCGCCAATTCCTCTTGTGTTTGTTGCAATAAGCGTCTTGCCCCGCCATCGCGCGCCGATAGGGTCAACGACAAATTCATATTGCCATTTGCCATAAAAAATAGCCTTTAAACTTAAATTAACTCATGGTTAATTATCGTTTAAAGGCTAGATAGGGATAGATGGTAAAGGCTTCGCCCCGTGCGCCCAAAGGCTTACGCGCTAGGTTTTGGCAGCCGCCGCGACACAATCACTTCGCCGCCTGTGGGGCTGTGAATGCCCATGCTGGCAAGCAAGTCTTGCAGCCATGCCGTTAGCTCGGCGTGGCACATGGCGCGCACGTCCGCCGCGCCCAGCCCCGCGCGTGCCAGCATAATCACCGCTTGGCGGTATTGTTGATGGGCGGTTTGGCTGCTGCGCGGGGTCTTCAGGCTGCCGCTGCGGGGCGCGCGGGGGCTTCCGTAGCGGCGGTGGATTTTGAGCGCAGGGTTTCCATTTCGTCCACCAATTGGCTGTAATCCGCGCCGCTCAAATGGTTGAGCAGATAATCGGCGGTGATGATGTCTTGCGGGATGCCGTCAATGGATAATTGCTGCGCCCAATAAATCAGCGTCTCTTGCACCGCGCGGCGCGATTGCTGCGCTTCGCTCGGGTTTTCGGGCAGCGCGGGCAGGGCATCAATCGCATCCATCGCGTTCAACTCACCGCCGATGGTCAGCGGCTTTAAGGCAGCCTGAAAATGGGTCTCGCCATTGTATTCCAAGCCGTATTGCAGGGTAAAACTGTGCTTCATGGGTTATCCTTACTCTACAATTTTATGCAGCGCAATCAATTCAATATCAATGCGCGCTTCGTTGTCTGCTTCGTATTGCTCGCTGATTTCGGTGCTGAAACAATCCAAATACGACACGCGCTTGTCTTCCTTGTTGATGGGATAAATGGTGATTTTGGCGCGGGTGATGTTGCCCCAATCAATCTCTGTGCCGTCAATCGGAATGGCGGCGGTCGCGCTCAATTTATGCTCGGTGATACCGTCGGCATAGCCCATCACGCGCCCTTGGCGGTTCATGGTTTTCACGGGCTTGCGCCCTGTGGTGGTTTGCGGTTTCAGGCTGATGATTTCCACATCGCGCCCGTTCACTTCCATAATAATCGCGCCGGCATAGGTGGCATCGCTCATGGTGTTGTCCTTATGTTGGGTTAAGATAAAGGGCAGCAGCGTGCCACCCTTGCTGTTCAAATTTCAGGCTGCCTTATAGGATTAAATCAATCCGCCCTGCGAATACATGCAAGCCATTAACCACATCGGCAGGGATGGCAGCATTCACGCGGTTGGCATCTTGCAAGCTGCGGCTCACCACCAATTTGCCCTTATTGGCTTCGGCGTTTTCAATAATCTCGGCTTGTTCCAGCTTTAACAGCACATCCAAAATCTCGCTTTTCACTTTGGGCAGCAAGCGGTCGCTCAACTTGTCGCGTGGGAAACGCAAGGCAATGCGCTCCTTAATCGCGCGGCGCGTGTAATCCAGCGTGCGGATGGTGGTGATGTCCAACAGCGCGGGGTCATCCACATTCGCCGCCGATTTGGTGTAGGTGGACACCGCCCGCATAATCTGCACCTTGCCCGCCACCACCGTTAGCGGTGTTAAGCCGTTATACAGCGCGTTGTTGCATTCGTTAAACAGCGGCCATTGCGCATCGGGCGTAATGTTCAACCCCTTAATTTCCAGCGTGTTCAAAGGTCGCGCAGGGTCTTCTTCAAACGCCAACACCGCCGCATAGCCCGCCGCAATAATGCCGCACGCTTCGGCTGCGCCCTTATACCAAGCGCAGGTAATGCGCCCGTCGTTTAGCTGGGCGGTCAGGCTTGCGCCCTGCGGCATCGTGCCGCGCTGGGCAATCACGCCGATGCAGCCGCGTTGTTCAATGGCGTTGGACACTTGGGTAATGTGTTGGCTCAACGCCTTGGCATTCGCCGCATCGCTAAACGGCGACACGATAATGTGGTAATGCTTGCCCGCCACCTTATCCAGCGCGGCGGCAATATCGGCATTTTGTGCGCCATTTGTCATAGCCGTAATGCTGCCTGAAAAGCCGCTTGTGCCCATATCGCAGGCAAGGCTGATTTCGTTGCCGATTGCGCCTTTGCTGCGCGCGGTCAATTTCAGGCTGCCTTGCTCGGCGGTGGCGGATACGGGCAAGGTTGCCGCATTCACCGCCGCCGCCAGTTTTTCCACCGCCTCCGCCGCGCTTTGGTTGGCAGACACCGCAACCGCAACCGCCACGCCGCCGATGGTGATGCTGATGCTGGCGGCAGTTTGCGCCGTGCCATCTATTTTCAGGCTGCCTGTGGCGGCTACGCCCGCGCTGTGGTCGGGCAAGCCGATCACGGTTAAATCCAAATACGCATTGTTGTTAAACGCTTGGCGCACCATCAATTGCGCCCACGAGCCGCGCCCAAACAAATCGCCCGCCTGCGCATCGCTAAACAATTGCACAGGGGTTAAAGGCTCGTGCGTGCCGCTTGCCAACATCGGTGCCAGCAGCAGCACCGATTGTGGGTTTTGCGGCAAACCTTGCACCGCATTGCGCGTGTTAAATTCAATATACTGCCCAGGCACGCGGATGCTGCCGGGGATGGTGTCAAAGCTAATGTATTCTGCCATGGTTATTTGCCTTTCTTCGCGTTTTGGCTTTCGCCCAAACCTGCAAGCCCGTTTTCAGGCTGCTGATTAGACTGCTCGGCAGCGCTCGGCGCATCGTTGCTCAAAATCAGCAAATCGCCATCCACAATGGCGCGGCGGTAATACACATCGTCGCCATCCACCGCCACAGGCGTTTGCTCAATATATTCATGCGGGTTATGCGCCAGCGGCACACGCAAGCCCACTTCTGCTACGACCATGATTTTATTCATGCGGTTTCCTTCAAGGTTAAGCGGTTAATCTTGCCAAAATTGCGCCGTTAGCGGGATTTTGGCGTTTTCGGCTTGGGGGTCAAAAATCAAACCGTCCAAATATTCAAACGGCGG
Source organism: Kingella oralis (assembly GCF_014054985.1). Taxonomy (NCBI): domain Bacteria; kingdom Pseudomonadati; phylum Pseudomonadota; class Betaproteobacteria; order Neisseriales; family Neisseriaceae; genus Kingella; species Kingella oralis. Next base: position 427,697 of record NZ_CP059569.1, on the reverse strand, counting down.
ATAAGGCGCGCTCGTCTCGCCCTGATAGCGGGTAAACACATAATCAGGATGCGTGCTGTCGCTTTGCGGCTCGGGGAAACGGTCGTTTTCCAAAGCATGGCGGTTCAAGCGCAGGGTGTATTCCAGCGCATACACGCTCACCGCCGCCTGCTGCACCAGCGTGTGGTTGGCAATCGCGCGGATGGCTTTGGGAACTAGCCCCCTGCTGTCGGCAGCGGGCAGCCCCAAGCGTTGCCCATCCAATAAGCGGCGCACCGCATCAATCAAATCGTTGCTGCCAATCTCTTGCAGCACCACGCCGCCTTGCCGCTGCGCCACTTCATTGCGCAAGCTGCGCGTGGCGCACATCACGGCAAACGTGGCGGTGTCTTGATAGCGATTGCCGCCGCTGATGGTTTCCACACGGCTGCCGCCATAGGTAACCCACACCGCAGGCAGGGTTTTGATTTGCGCAGCAAGGTCGTCCGCCTCGCCGTTGTAGCTTTTAACGGTGCGCACCATGCGCCCCAAGCCGCGTTGCAGCCGCAGGCAAATGGCTTGCTCAATTTGGGTGGTTATCATGTGGCATCCCGTGCAAAGATTCGGTTTTTGTTGTTGGTAAACACCACGCCGCTATCCGATGTCGCCACTTGCGCCCCTTCGCTATCCAGTCCAAGTTGCACGTCGCCGCGCGATAAGGCTTTAAGCAGCTCCAACACGTCAATTTTGTAGCGATTGCGGATTTCGTCAGTAATCAACACGCCCGATGTGGCGGTTAAACGATAGCGGGCGATGTCGCACGCCAAGCGGCGCAAAATCGGCGGCGTTTCGGTAAACGGCTGTTTAAACCGCCCCAAATACGCATCAATTTCCGCGCTGGCATCGGCAAGCGCCACCGCCACCACATCTGCGTCAATCACGCCATCGGCATCGCGGTCGGCAATCTGCAACACCTCCAACTCGCCAAAGCGCACAATCATGTCGCCCATATCGGCATAAACAGGGTTATGCGCCATGCTCATCCGCCGCTTTAATGCGCAAGCGCGGCTCGTTCACAATGCGCTGCCAAGCCTCTTCGCCCACCGCGGCGCGCTCAATGCGCTGCCATTCGTGGTTAAACAACACGCCGCCGCGCCAGAATTCCACGCCGTCCGCGCTGCACGCCAAAATGGCTTGGCGTGGGTCGGCATCGGGGTTTTCGGGCTGCGTTGCGCTTGCTTGGGCGGCTACTTGTTGCGCCGCCAATAACGCAGCTTGCGCCGCATTGCGCTCGGCTGTTAAGGCAGCGTTTGCTTCGCGCAGCGCGGTGATTTCTGCCTGCAAGGCGGCGTTTTCCGCTTGCAAGGCAGCCTGCGCTTCCTGCTCAGGGGTAGTTGCGCTTTGCTCAACCTTATCCGCTTCGTTTTCAGGCTGCGTTGGGGTTTGGGGTGTGTTTTTTGCCATAGCTTTTTCCTTATAGTTTAGGGGCGCGGCGGCTGCCGCTTCCCCGCTCGGTTTTCAGGCTGCCTGCGCCATCACGCCAAATGCACGCTCACATGCAGCTTTAAACGCCCTTTAAACGTGTTGGTGGTGCCGTTGATTTTGTCGGCTTCCAACAATTCGCGCGCAGCGTCTTCCAATTGCGGCGGCACAACCAGCAGGCTGGGCTTCACGTTCAGCACATAACCGCCGTCTGCCTTAATCGTCATCATCTGCGCGATGATTTTTGCCAAATTGGCGCGATTCAGCGCGGTTTTTTCCGCCATGTGCGCCAGTTGCCACAAGCCAAAGCCCGCGTTGCAACGGCGGCGGCTGCCGTATAAATACACATCCTCCATAAACACCTTGTCCGATTTGGCAGGGTCAAACTTGGTTTCAAACTCGGGCGCGGTGCGCTCTTGGAAAATCAAAGGCTTCAAGGTTTTGGTGTCATCCACCACATACCAAGTCGGCGCATCGTTGTCTGTGCCCGTGGTGATGTTGCTGGTGGGGGTGTTTGCCCCCGTGCCATCGTTGTTGGCAAACACAGGGTGGTCGGAATCAAAAAAGTTCTGCCCGTCGTAGCACAGCGTGGTTTTGCCCTTGGGCAACAAGCCCCACACCAAATCATCAGCCAGCGTGGCAGCCGATTCGCCCATCGCCTGCATCATCGGGCGATACATGCCCACTTGGTCGTCTTCGATATCGGTGCGCTCCACGCCCACCGTGGCTTCAAATTTCTTGTTTTCCAAGCTCATCGCCTGTTTCGCCATCTTGCCGATTTGGCGGCTGCCCACCCATTCGCGCATTTTCGGGAATTTGCCCAGCCACGCATAAGTGTTGGTGGCGGTGCTGCTGGGGATGGTCATGGCAATGGCAGAAAAACTGGGCTCTACGCTCGCCAAACCATTTTGAAACTCTTTGCGAAACTGCGCGGTCAGCGCGGTTAAAATCGCGGCTTTATCCATGTGGATTTCCTTGTGTTAAAGGTTAAAAATTGCTTATTGTTTTCAGGCTGCTTTATTTTCAGGCTGCCTTATCGCCGTTTGCACCGTGAATCGTTTGGGCAAAATCGGCTTCGCTCATGCCCAGCATCTTGGCGGCGGCTTTTTGCTCCGCCGTTAAAGCGGCGATTTTGTGCGCTTCGCCCGCGCCCGCTGCTTGCGTTTGCGTGTTGCCTGCCAGCGCGGCAATCGGCTGCGCTTGCTCAATAAAGCCAGTCAAAAACGCCAAGCCATTAGGCTGTTTCAAGCAACCCTCTGCCCATTCTTTTTGCGCAGGCAGCAATTTGCCCGCCGCCAGCGCAGCGGTAATCAGCTCCGCGCCCTTGTCGGCATCGCGCTGGGCGGTCAATGCCGCAATCTGGCTTTGCAATTCCTGCACCACGCTCACCGGCGCATATTGGGTTAGGTCGGGCGTGTTGGCAGGCGTGTTTTGCGCCTGCGCCACTTGCGCTGATAACGCTGCAATCTTTTCATCCTTGCTGGCAAGGTCTTGAAACGTTTGCGCGCTCAGGGCGACGGTTTGGGGTTTGGCTGCCAAAAGCGCAGTTAAAGCGTCTTTCAATTGGTCTTCGTTTGCGTTTGGCAAGCCAAAAAGCTGTTGCAATAAGGTATTCATGGGGTTTTGCATCTCCATTGGGGGTAAAAATTGCGCGCTGGCGGCGGCGAGCACCTCGTCCATGCCGTCCAAAGCGGGATAATTGGTTAAAGCGGCGTGCAAAAGTTTGCGCACATAGCCTTGCGTGTCATAAGCAAACACCGCCGAAATGTAGCGATATTCGCGGTTGGCAATCAGGCGTTGGGCGTTGTCGGTCCAGTCCACCTCGGCAAACAAGCCGCGTGGGGTAAACTCCAGCCACGTCATCCAGCCCGCCGCTGGCGCAGGTTGCCCGTTGGTTTCCTTGTGCAAGGTTTGGTGTTCGTAATCCACCACCAACTGCGTGCGCGCTTGATTGGCTAATGCCGCCACATCGTGCCCGTTCTCCTCGGTTAAAAACCAAGCGGGCGCATCGGTCGGTCGTCCGTCAATCGCGCGAAACTCGCCATAAGGCAAAAGCTGGATGCGCTTGCCCATTTGCCCCAACACCTCAAAGCTGCAAGCGGCTAACGCCAAATGCTGATTTTTGCGTTTCATGGGTTGTCCTTTATGGGATGGCGGCATTATGAGCGCATCAAAACAAGACAAAGAGTGGCACGGCTGCGCCCCCGTTTTGCCTGATTGCGCCGCGCAAAAAAGGCAGCCTGAAAGCTATTTTTCAGGCTGCCTTAGATAATGGCGCAGCAATAGTGTTTAAAAGGCGTTTAAAACGCGCGAGAAACGCGATAAGAGAATAAGGATAGGGATAGATAGCACCCGCGCAAAAAAAACGCGCCAAACGCGCGTTTTTGGGGTTATTCAGTTTTAGCTGATTAAGCTGGCAAAATAATCCTGCACATCATCCATCAAATCCTGCTTGTCCTCGTTGGTTAATTGCAAAAACGGACGCGCAGGGATATAGACTTTGCGATTACGCCCCGCCCAGCCGCCAAATTGGTGGATAGCAGCGTAAACCATATTCGTGCCCACCAGCGCGGTGTCGTTATCCGACAGCTCGTCTATGCTTTGCCGCAGCGCGCCCGTGTCGTTCAGCGGAATGCCGCTGCGATACTTCAATGCCAGCCATTCGGGGCGGCCGCCTTGTTTAAAATTCTGCGCCACCGCATAGCGCATCGTACCCGCCAGCCGCCGCATCAGCAAATAGCGGTTGTCGCTCATGCCGCGCGACAAGCGTTCTATTTGGTTTTGCACCATAAAAAGGTTATCTATTTGGATTTCAATCATCTTGTTTCATGGGTTTAAATGGGGTTAAAATGCCAACAGCAAGGGGTAGTTTCCAAATGGTAACGGTTACGGCGCAACAGCTTGCGTTAGTATTATGTGGGTTCGAGTCCCAACGCCCCTTGTAGCGTAAGCAGGAGTTTCCTATGCTCAACCGTAAGGTCAGAGCGAGCCGCGCATCGCGCGGTTGCGGCAAAAGGTTAGCGTTGCTATGGCAGGGCTATGATGTGGGTTCAAGTCCCACCACTGCTTACTTTAAAGCCCGATTAATTCGGGCTTTTTCATTTAAAATTTCTTACCGCTAATATGGGTATAACTTCCCCATTGCATTCCCGACCTATCTATCTTTGTCCCTGTATCCAAAGCATTTAATATTAAATTTTCTCGTTGCCCATTGTTTGGATTTTTGCTGCGCTTAAACCCATCGTAATCCAATGTTAAAACTACTTTGTACAGTTTATTTTTATCATTTGGGTCGGAGTAAAAATACAACAGCGCACCTTTTTCATCATAGTAAACGGCTTCGGGCTCGCGCAAATGGTCGGCAATGTTTGCCCAAAAATCTTCGGGCAGCGTTTTACCTACGCCCGCTTTCACATCCCGCAGCGCATGGCGCAATAAACTATCGGATGAAGCGATAAGCGCGTTTTCAGGCTGCCTTAAATTAGCCGCCGCCATCGCATCCAGTATGGTCAAAGGCAACGCACCCACAAAAATAGGCTGATTGGTAGGGCGATTTTGGGTTCGCAATATTTGATAGGCTTGTGTCAAATAGTCTGACACCGCCTTTCTCAACCGCTCATCTTTCAACGCCTCCTCCACCGCCATGCTCGCCAGCCGCGGCGGCAAATCCACCGCCCGCTCCATCTGCAACTGCCCAAGCTGCGCCAAATGGCTTTTGCCCACATTGTGGTCAAAGCCCCTGTCGGGTGTGAAGCTCCTGCCATCATCCAGCGTGATGCGCGTGCGCGTGTGGCTTTGCCCCTTGCGGTTAGTGATGGTGATTTCGCTAAACTGCTCGGGCTGGCTGTGGGATACAGTCAACCCCGAGCGCGCCACATCGCGTGGTGCTAACGCCACTACATAGCAGCGGCAGCGAAAGCCGTTGGGTGGGTAAAAATAATCCCAAAAGGGGTCGTCAATCGGATACACCACATTATCCAACGCCCGATGCGCGGGGCGCGTGCGCGCATCGTTAATGGCGCTGTATTGCAAATAGGGTCGGGCATCTTTGTTCTCTTGCAGCTTTTGCCAAAGGCTTGCCATGCGTGCGTTGGTCATTTGGGTTTGAAAAATGGTTTGCAAACGATGGCGCGTTAAGCCCGTGCCCACCACTTCGCCTGTGCCTTGTTGCACCATATCGCCCGCTTTGTCCAAAGCCAGCCCGCGCTCGCGCAGCATCGTCAGCATATTTTTGCGCCATGTGGCAAAGGGTGTGCCCTCCGCCGCGCTTTGGCGCAAGCTGTTCAATAAATCGCCCACAATCTCTTGTTGATAAATCCCCGCAATGCTGCGCGCCTTGGTCGCCGCTTGGGCAACGGCTTCGCTGGCGTTGGCGGGTAAGGGCAGGTTTAGGCTATCAAAATAGCGCAATGCGCCCTCGGGCGGCAGGTTTAGGGCTAGGGAAAGATTGGGTTGCATGGTTGTGTTTCATTCAAAAAAGGGTTTCAGGCTGCCTAGGAGTAAAAGATTACGGCTGCGCGCGCCCCCACAAATCCGCCACAAACAGCACCCGCGTTAAAGCCTCCTGCAAGCGGCGTGTGTCCAGCGTGGGATAGGCAGCGATTAAGCGAGTTTCCACTTCCTCATAATCCTCGCCCTCTGCCAGTGCGCGCCCCAAATCTTGCAACATCGGCTCAAGCTGGGCAGCAAACTTCGCCTCGCGCAAATAATCTTCCACGCCGTTTTCAAACGCCACATCCCAAGCAGGGGCAACTTGCCCTTGCGCATTCAGGGCAACATGGCGGTAGTTCAATGCAGCAGGCGGTTTGTTGTTTTCAGGCTGCTTTGGCGCGTCTTTCGCGCCTTTTTTGTCATCTGATGCCCGCCCCAGCAGCATCTCGCCGTCCAGTGCATCAGGAATCGCCAGCTTGTCCCGCGCCCAGCGCTCGGGGATTTGCACGCCCACATCCACCAATTTCGGCAACGCCTCGGCAATCGCCGCCAAATCCGCCGCTTCGCGCGTGTCAAATTCAAACTGCGGCAGGCGGGTATCTTCGTCGATGGCAAAATTCACCCGCAAAAAGGGTTCTAAAATCTGCCGGTTAATCGTTTGCGCCAAACGCCGCGCATCGGCCACCAGCAAATCATGGCGCACTTCGTTGTGAATCTGCCCCAGCGCGTTGGTACTGGCGCGCCCGTCCGCCCCGCTGGTTAGGGTTTGCCCCAAAATCAGCCGCGTGGCGGATTTTTCGCACCATTCAATCATGGTCATAAACGGGTTATTGCCCGCCGTTGTGCCCGATGCCGCTTGGTGCAGCTCAATCATCATGCCCTCGGGCATAATGCCCGCCGCGTTGTGCCCGATTTCGGCAACGGCGCGCAGCAGGGTTTGTTTTTCCTTTTCGGTCGCGCCCGCGCCATATTTGCCGATGCGAATCGGCATGCCGTAAAGCTCCAAAAACTCGGCAAAATCGTGCGCCGAATAGTGCTTAAACATATACAACCAAGCCAGCGTGCGAAACAGCCCGCCCCGCGCCGCCTGCACGCTGCGGTTTTTATGCCGATGCACCACCCAGCCCATCGCCCACAACGGCTCGCCTGTTGGATGGTCGGGGGTTTTGAGCAGCAAGTTGTCGTGGTCGTCCCAGCGAAACCAGCTTTGCGGGGTGGGAGTAAACCGCGCGGGACAATTCAGGCTGCCTTGCAGCTGCCATGCAATTTCCAGCGCGGCAAAGCCATGCCCCACCGCATCCATCAAATCCATCAGCAAATCATCCAAATGGGCAAGGTTGTCAAAATAGCTTTGCGCCGCCTCGGCAAGCTGCTGCTCGGCAGGGTTCGCCCCGCGAGGCTCGGTAACACGCCAGTCCAGCCCCAGCACTGCCATCTTGCGCGTGGCAAGCGCAGCGGCAATCGCACTGTCGCGCTCTTCCATATCGGCAAACAGCTCATGCTGCGCCTGAATGTCGTTGCCCTCGGCATCCTCAAACAGCGCGCGCAGTTTGGCAGGCGTGATAAAGGTGGAAGGATGCTCCGCAATCACCCGCCCGTTGGCGGTAATCCGCGCCTCTTGCGTTTGCCGCTGAGCTTCTGGGGTGGGCTTTTGCGCGGGGGTTTTGGGGTTAAATTTCGCTTTTTTTGCCATGTTTTATGCCGTGTTTAAAAGGGGGGTTAAACACCAAGGGTAAATGCTTTTTCAGGCTGCCTTAACGCGCCCATTTGCTTTTCCATTCCCTATCATCAAAATCATCATCTGCCGTGCTGTGCCATTCAATCGGCGCAGCGTTGCTGGTTGCGCCCGCCCAAAGCATTTGCAGCGCATCCGGTCCATCATCATGCGCCGCCTTGGGGAAATGGCGCAGCTGCTCAATCAGCGTAGCTTGCGTGTCGTGCAGCCAAATCAAGCCGTTTGCCATGTGCGGCTGCAAGGTTTCAATCCGCAGCAGCTTATCCGCAATCGGCTTCACCGCCCGCGCAGGCACAGGGCAGCCCCGCGCCGCGCTGCGTTTCACCAGCTCGTCTTTTAAAAACTCTTGAAACTGCACCGTCTCCACAAACCACAACGCGCAGCGGTATTGCTGATGCAGCCGTATCACATCTTCAATAATCAAATCGGGCAGCCGTTTTTTAATCTGCGCCGCCACCACAAACAGCTTGCCCGTGCTGCGCTGATAGCCGCCCACCAAAATCGCGCTCGGGTCGCGGCTTGCGCCTGCTTTGCCCAAGCTCGGGTCCAGTGCGCCGAAATACACCAAATCAGGCGGCAGCTCCGTCCAAAACTTCATCGCGTTGGCAAAAGGCGCGTTTTCGCTGGACACAGGGTCGTTTTGCAATTCGCTATCAAACGCTTCATGCCCGTCGCGGGCGCGGATTTTCATCAAATCCAACACCCCACGCGCCGCCCAGCTTGTTTGCGCCCCGCGCTCCATCTCCGCCTTATTGGCTTCATAAAACGCCTGCGCCATCGCCGCGCCCGCATTGCCGTTATTGCGCAAAATGGCTTCCCATTCGTCCCACAAATCCATGCGCTCGGGAAACGCCAACATCGCCTTAAATTTCATGCTGTGCCACATCGGATTGTGCAAAGTGCGGTTGAGCACGCTGTCGTAGTGCAAAATCGTGCCGATATACACCACGTCAAACTTCTGTCCCACTCCGCCCAAATGCAGCACCGCCGATTTCAGCCATATTTCCAGCTTGTCGCGCTGGGCAGGGTTGCGCACCTGCTCATCGTTCTCAATATCGTCCAGCACCACCAAATCGGGGCGGAACGCTCCGTGGCGCCTGCCGCGCAGTTTCTTGCCGCTGCCTGCCACCTGCACTTTGATGTCGTTGGCAGTAACCACCGTCCCCGCCTGCCATACACGCCCCTGCCCGCACACATCGGCAAAATCCATCGCCAAGCGTGGGTTAAATTCCAGCTCCGCCTTAATTGCTTCCAGCATCGGATAAGCTTGGTCTATGCTGTCCATCACCAGCAAAATATAGTGTTTGCGATGGGTAACAATGCACCACAGCGTAAAAAGCTGCGTAACCAGCGTAGATTTCGCTTCGCCACGCGGCGCGGCAATTGCTTCTTGCTCGCTTTTTTCCGATGCCAGCATTTGCGGCAGTATGAAAAACAAATACTCATGCAGCTGCGATTTATGCGGACTGCGCACATAGTGCGGAAAATACGTCTGCACAAAAAATTCAAAACCGCCCACAGGGTCAAACACACGCGCCCGCCGCTCGGCAATCGCCGCAGGGTCGTTGGCAAAGCCCATCACTTCGGCTTCAATCGTGCGCTGCAACTGCGCCGCCAGCTGTTTGAGCGACTGGGTAAATTCTTTCAACTTCATGCCAATTTATCCTGCATATACGCGCCAAAAGGCTCCAATAGCTCGCCAATGGCAGCAAGGTGGTTGGGGTATTTTTGCGCGGTAAACTCCGCCAACAGGTTGAGCACGCGCATCGCCGTTGCCAGCTCGCTGGTTTCGGGCAGGATTTTCTTATTCGCTGCCACCATCTTGTTATACGCATCGGCAAGGCTGCCCAAAGCCTGCACCCGCGCAATCGGGTCAATATCCGCACCGCCACCGTTGAGCTGCTCAAACGTGGCTTGGTATTGCACCAAAAAGCCCGCCATAATCAGGCGGTTCACATCTTCCAAGCCGCCGCCCGCCATAAAATGCGCGGCGCGCACCTTGTCCCAATCATCGCCTGTTTCCTTGGCGGCATATTTCCAGCTGCGCGCCGTAGCAACCGGCACTTGGGCAAAAGCCGCCGCCATTTCCAGCGGGCAGTTTTCAAACACATAGCGGCGGCGCACCTCGTCGCGTTTTTCTTGCGGATGCGCCATATCACAGCCCGAACTTCGCTTTAATCAACAAAATGCCGGTGGACACCAAGCCGCCCGCCGCCCCGCCTGTAATCGCCGCCACGCGCCGCGTGTCTTGCCTAATCTCGTCCATCTCGCGCTCCATGCGGTTTTGCTGTTCCAATGCCAAATCTTGCTTGGCTTCAATCCGCGCCAGCGCGGCTAAAATCGGGTCTTTTTCCAGCGTCATGCTTTGTCTGCCTTTTGGTCTAATTTGTCGTTCAATTTGTCTAGTTTAGCTTCCAAGCGCTCCAACGATTTCATCACATTGCTGCTGCTTGCCGTGGCTTCCGCCTTGGTGGCGTAATCCAGCTTCACCTTGTTCAATTCGCCCTGCACGCGCTCGTGCTTGGCTTCAATCGCCTCAAATTTTTCATCCAACACGCGGATAAAATGCCACAGCAGCGCAATCAGAAAGCTGGTCAAGATGCCAAACGCCCATTCCATGGTTAAAAAATTCTGCGTGTTCATTTCAGGCTGCCTTGCTGCTGCCGATACCACGCCTGCCAGCCTGAAACTTGCGCTTGCAGCTTTTGGCAGTAGCCGCCATAGCGCACCGCGTGGTCTAGCAAATGTTGGGGTGAACCGCTGGCGGGACGCTCGGGGCGTTCGTGATTTGCCAGCAGCTCGGTAGACACAGGCGGGATTTCAGGCTGCCTAATCAGCGGCGTAGCCAAAGGCGCGGTTGTAGAGTTGCAGGCTGTGGTTGCCAATGCCGTTGTAAACAGTAGTGCCTTGATTATCTTGATGCGTGGCATGGGGGATTTCCTTGTTCAGTTCGTGTTGCCGTTGTTCTAATTGGGCGCGGGTGGCGGCAAGCTGATCGCCTTGCTGTTGCGCCCATTGCACCGCCGCTTGCTGTTTCGCCAGCGCATCAGCCAGCGCGGCGGCATAGGCTTGCTGGGCTTTCAGTTTTTCGTCGGCGTATTGGTTTTTCAGCAGCAACGTTGCCGCGTGGCACGCGCTTTGCGCCACGGCATAGCCCGCCCACGCGGATAAGGCGCACGCCAGCGCAAAACCCACGCAGGCAGCCTGCAAACGGTATTTACTCCAAAGCATCCGCAGCATCGCTTTGTCCTTTTTTGATTTCTGCCACCTGTGGCACGGCGGCAATGCCGCGCTTAATCAGCGCATAGCCGCCCACCATGCCGCCGTATGCCCACCACAGCCACTCGGGCGCATCAGGTGTTTGGATAAATTTGTAGGTCATGCAGGCGGCGGTGATGTTTGCCCAGAGTTTAGTGTGGCTGATTTGTCCCGTAGCGGGGTTGGCGATTAAGCCCGATAGCCATTTGAGCAGCTTCATTATCGTTTCCCTTTGCGTTTAGCCCGCCGCGCCGCTGCTACGCCGCTGTGGCGATGTTTACGCAGCGCAACACCGCCCAATGGGTGCGGCTGCGGGCGCGGTCGGCTGGGTTTTTTTAAAGTCAGTTCAGGCGATGGCGGCGCAAGACTGGTTAGGCTTAATGCCACCAGCGCACCCAATACAACAGAGTGCCGTTTCATTTTTAGGCGGCCTCCTAGCGTTCGTTGCGCGAAACTTGCCCATTGCTGTCCAACAACGGCAACTCAAAGCGTTCAGGCTTGGGCGCAGATTTGCGTCCATCTGCCCAATCCAGCCACACATAGCCCGCCACGCGGCTCATCGCAAATGGCTTAATGTTCACCGCATTGCCCTGATTGCCGCCCAGCACCATCAAATTGCCCTGCTTGTCCTTGCCCACCACAAAGCCCACATGCCCGCCGCCCGCGCGGTCAAAAACGACTACGCAGCCATAGGCAGGTTTATCCAAGCGCGTGCCTGTGTTCAGCCAGTCTTTGGCGCGATACCAATGCTGCGGCAAAGCGCGTTTCGCTTCGCGTGCGCAATGGGCAACGAATGTGCCGCACCACGGCATTTCGTCATCTTGCCACCATGCGTTTAGGCTAATTAGCCAGTTGCGGATTTTGCTGTTGTGTTCTTTGCCCGCGATTTCGCGCGTGCCGATTTCGCGGCGGGCGATGGCAAGCCATGCCAGTTCGGAAGGTTGTGTATTCATGCTTATTCCTTTTAGGGTTTAATGATGGTTTCAGTAGGTTGCCATCATGCCCAAACCGCAGCCGCACCAGTCAGACGCAAGGCTTCGCCCCACGCAAAAAGGCAGCCTGAAACCCCAAGCAAGGTTTCAGGCTGCCTATTTATTTCACGCCTATTTTGTCATAGCAAAAAACCGCCCAACGCGCTGCCACGTTAAACGGTTTTTAAATACTCTTCAATCAAACAACGCCCCCTGCACCGCCACCTCCTCCCGCTCCGCCAAAATCTTATCCGCCGTGCGATGCGACAGCCCAAATTGTGGGCAAAGCTCGGTTAAAGCCATCGCCTTGCTGGTTTTGCCGCCATCGGTCAAAGCCATAAATGCCGCCCGAAACCGCCGATTGCGCACCTTGCGCAGCTGCACCGTGCAGCGCGGAATATACAACTCATCCCCGCCAAACACCGCCGCCAGCTTGTCCGCGCCCGCCTTGCCCACCGCTTGGCGCAGCAGCTTCATGCGCGCGGTGTTGTGCCGCCCCTTGCCGAACTTAAACCGCGCGCCCCCAACCGCCCGCACCAATCTTTCCGCCCCGTCCAGCCCGATTACCTCCGCAATCTGCTGCATGCTTTCGGGCAAACAATCCCAATCGTCTTTTTGCATCCAACGCTCCGTATTCTGTGTTAAAATTCAAATTGATACTGTTTTTTTGAATACGCCTGCGCCCGATGCGCGGGCTTTTTTTTGCCCGCCTTGTCTGTTTCAGGCTGCCTTGTGCGCCTCGCGCTTCGCCTGATAATTCAGCGCCGCCAGCACCTTGCGCATCTGTTCGCCGTCGCAGCGCTGCACCGTCTCCACGCCAAACATCTTGCGCGCGATGCCGTGCGCGTATGCCCAGCTTTTGCCCATTTGGGTGAGCAGTGCGCCCATTTTGCGCATCATCGCGCCCTGCTCGGCAAAATGCAATGGCGTGCGCTGATAGGCTTTTGCGCCTACATTCGCGCCAAAGCCTTTTTGCTGCAACAGGTTGAGCACCGCTGCCAGCTCGTTGTCCATCATATCCTTGCAACTGCGTTTGCCTGTGGCTTGCGAGAGCAGGTCGCGATACACATCATCGTCTAGCCCCAGTTGTTGTTGGGCAATATGGATTTTGCTTATCATTTTTTGGCGATAGGCGGCATGGCTCACGCGCTTTCTCCTTGAATTTCCAAGTAAAATAAGCCGAATTATACCAACAAAGGTGGCGCAAGCTGAATGTACAGCTTTACCATAAAAACAATAAGTTACAAAATAACCATCTCTATGCAATAAGGCAAAAAAAACGCCCAAAAGCGGAGGGCTTTTGGGCGTATAGGATTTTTGGGTTCTTTTACTTGTATTCGGTTTCTTGGCAAAAAATACAACAAGTATTTATTGTTTAATTGGACGTATTTTGTTTTTGTAAAAACGCTTCGTACAAACATAATCCCTCACGAACAGCATTTTGATAAAGCGTATCCGCTGCCTTTGGCAATAAAGCCTGTTCAAATAAACCTTGAATTTTTATTTTAGCTTTTTCCTTGGCTGCACGAGTTTTATAATTTTCAATTTTGTTCATCAACGCTTGTATTTGCCCTAAATAAAAATGCGTTGCCAATAGCCTAAATTCATGTGCCCCTATTGGGCTATCATTGCCCATCCCTTGATGTTTTAGATAGATAAGGTGGATACGCGATTCCATGGTTTTCTCATTGTGGCTTTCCAAAACAATGCGTATAGATTCCCAAAGTATTTGTTCATCGCGGGATTGATAATTATCAAAGCATTTCTCAAATGCCATATCATAGAGAAACGCTCTTGCTTCGCTGTATCCTTGCAGCGTTTGGCATATTTTTGCCGCTTCGCGATTACGCCATGCCTCACGCTCAGCCCGCTCTTGTTCTATTTTTACAGCTTTCGCACGCAATTGAGCATGAAATATTTTGATTTCTCGCTCTTTTTGTTCATGCTCTAACAACTCTTTTGCTTCTTTATTTTTTACCCAACTGTTCTTTATTTCTTTACACACAAAAATAATCATACAGACTATGACAAATAGCCCAATTCCAATAAGCGAGCCTTCCATATAAAAACACCTCTAAAAAAGTACTGTAAAATATCATACAGTATTCATTATAGAGAATAAATCACAAACTAAAGCGGGCTATCAAATTTGATAGCCCGCTTGGATTTGGGATTTAATGCTTGGTACTGATTTCACTTTCCGCAAACGCCGCCGCAAGCTCAAACTGCTGCGCCGTTTGCTTCACCCCAGCCAGCAATTCAGGCTTATCTTGGGCGGCTGCTTGCGCCGCTGCCAAAAACCACCGCACGCCGTTGCACATCCGCGGCAAGCTCCTGCGCGGTGCGCCTTGCTGAATGGCATCCACAAGGGCAGGCAAGCCTGCGATGGCGAGATTGCACACATTCAGCATATCCACAGCAGGCTGATGCCATCCACGTTTATATCGCCCCCTGCGCTTTGGTTGGCATGCACTTTAATTTCGTTTTCCATGCTCACACCCCGCTCAACTCTTGGTCATGCGGCTCAATCACAAAAAATTCTTTGCCTTCCACAATCTTTAAGCCGGGCACTTGCCCTTGGTCAAACAGCACGCGCTCGTTGAGCACGGCATCTTTGTTAATCTCTTCTTTGGTGCGGATAAACCGCACCAGCTCGGGGTCGGCATTCAGTAGCGCAATCACGGCATCCACGCCTGTTATGCGCACGCTGGGCGGGTTGTTGCGCCATTTCACAATGCCGGTTACCAAATCGGCAAACTTCACGCGCCCATTGTCGGTGAGCGCATCGCGGTTGGCTTCGCACCAAAGCTGCACGGCGTTTTGCAGCTCGTCCAAGCGTTGATTATGCGGGGCGGATTGGTCGGCGTATTGCTGTTGCAAGGCGGCAATGCCGTCGTTCATGGTGGCTTCTAGCCGTTTCACTTCGCGGCTCACATCGCCCATTTCGCGGATAAAGGCAATCACGTCGTCTTTGCTTTGCGCGGCAATTTGCGCGGTGGTTTTAATGCGGGTTTTGGCAGGTTTTGCCATGATGGTCTCCTTAAAGGTGGGTTAAATTAAGTTGAATAGGTTGCTTGCGTTTCAGGCTGCCCCGCGTGCGCGGCAGGCTTGTTTCATCGCTAGGCATAGCTCATGTGCGCGTGCCTTTTGTTCCGCGCTGGGCGCTTTGCCCGCAGGCGGCGGAGTGGGCTTTGGGATTAACTGCGTGCCATCGGGATAGCTGCTGTTTACGGCATGGGGCGCGGGCGATGGGCTGGGCGCATCGGCTTCAAATGCGTTTTCAGGCTGCCGATGGGCTTGCTGCGCCCGAGCAGCGGTTAAATAATCTTCCAAAGGCAAATGGTTGGTCAGCGGCATTTTCAGGCTGCCTGAAACCTTATCCGCCAACATTTGCCGCAAGGCGGCTTTCCACTCGGCTGCCGTGCTGTCGTTAAACATGGCTTGCACGGCGGCGAGATGCGCGGCAATCTGCTCAAAGCTCAATTTGCCATTGGGCGGGGCAAACCAGCCGATGTATTGCATCAACAGCTTGGCAGACTCGCCGCCCATCTGCGCCACCGTCCAGATGGCGCTGCGGGCGTAGCGCAGTTCGGTTTCCAGCTCTTCGGCGCTCATGGCTGCGCCCCTTTGCGCCGCAAGGCAACGGTGAGTAGGCGGATAACGATATCGCGGCGTATCACTTGCAAGCCGTTGGCGGCGGCAAACATGGCCAGCAGGCAGGCGAGCAACAAGGCGACATCGCGTTGGCTGTCAATCTTCATCCCGATAACAAGCCCGCCGTTAAGCATTATCTGCAGCGCATATAAAACTATCTTGGCGCGCTCCTCTGTGCGTGCCAATCGCCATGTGCTTTTAAAACTCATTTTTAGGTTCATATTTACACTCCGCTGCTTTCAGGCAGCCTGAAAAGTTGTTTTCCAACGCCAAATGATGCAAGGCTTGATAAATCGCATCCGCAGGCGAGGCATACGCGGTTTGCGCCTCGGGGCACAGCGACTCGCCCGCCTGATTGCTCACCGCGCAGCCGTAGCGTTTGCTTTGGCGGTCATAATGCACATGGATTTGCACGGTGTAGCGGTTAATCACTTCGCTCATGCTGCCTCCAAAAACGCGTTGGGATACTGCTGTTTTACGCTGTGCATCGCTGCCGCCACGCTGTAAAACGTTTTTTCTTTGCTACCATCCAGCCGCAACACAGCTTGGTTACTGGCGGGGCGGTGCTCAATCGTGCCAATCGGCAAGGCATCGTGCGTGTAGCTGGGCAGGTAAACGGTGTAGCGGGTCATGGCTCGCCCTCCTCACTCGCTGCCGCCCATCTATCCACCAACGCTTCCGCCTCATCGCATTGATAGCGCGCCTCCTGCTCCGCCGCGTTTAAATCCGCATACGGCGTGTTCCACAGCGCATCGCAGTTCTTTTCCACCATCACGGCGGGCTGGGACACGGGCGGTTTGGCGTGCGAAACCGCCGCCGTCATCATCGCGCCTGCGGTCATTCCCGCCGCCAGCATCGCCATATCGCGCCAAAATCCGCGCAGCAAATAATCGTTGTTCATTTTTGTATTTCCTTTTAAATCAAATAGTTACTAAAAACAATAGGCAAAAAAAATATCACCCGCAGCGTTTGGCGCATTTTTGACACGCCAGCCATTGCTGCATTTTCATCGGATTGTGCGTGGGTGCTTTGCCCTGCGCCGTGCTGCGGCATTCATGCAGCGGTATGGTTTTACCTTGATACGGGCACGCCACCGTTTCATACCGCGCCGCCACCGCAGCCGCCACGCGGTCGGTTTTGCCCGCATACTTGCCATGCACAATCAGGCTTAACGTTGTGCCGCTATACCCCAGCTCCGCCGCCACTTGCCGCAAGCTCGCCGCCGCAATCCGCGCTTTAAGCAGGGCAAACCAGCCCTCATTCATATAATCTTTAAACACCTTTTAAACTCCCTGTGTATGCCATCCGCTAATCATAAAATCCGCGCTTTTTCCTTTTTCAGGCGGGGCAATTTTTGCCTGTTTGGGTTTGGTGGGTTTGGTTGTTTTAGCCGCCGTGCGTTTTACTCTGCCCAGCTGCCGATAAATCGGCGCAGCCGCAGGCGCATTCACCGCCAAGCAAAACCGCCCATCGCCCGCCTTGCACAGCAAGCTATGCCGCAATAAAGTGTTCACATAGCTGCCAATCTTCACCCGCCCCACCTTATGCGTCATCGCCACATAAGCGTGCAACTCCGCCTTGCTAAACGCGCCCAGTATCTTCATCGTGCGCCAAATGGTGCATTCAATCGGTTCAGTATTCATGCTTTCACGCTCCGTTTCGGGCTTTCGCCCTTGTAAAACTCAAAGCCGCCTAGGCTTTTCAGGCTGCCCAGCTCCACCGCATCAAGGTTATTCATCGCCGCCGCCTCGGCAAGGTTCACCAAATTCACCGTAACCCGCCGCACGCTGCCGTGCGCCAGCTCCACCAAATGCCGCAGCACATCATCGCCCAGCTGCACATTGGGCGCATAAGCCTCCGCCAGCAGCCGTGCATCCTCCAAGCTCACTGGTTGCGCAGGAATCCAGCTCAACACCCGCCCATGAAACCGCTCAAAGCGTTTCAGCTTATTGGGCATCTGCTCTTCGCCCACCAGCAATATCGGCGATTGGCTGCCCTCATACACATCACGCACCAGCTCCACCATGCCATTTTTGCCCACCAGATAATCCGCCTCGTCCAAAATCAGCGGGCGTTGCGTCGCCGCCAGCTGCTCGCATATCGCATCCAAACACGCCGCCGCCGTTTTCGGCGCAGCCAGCCCCATTTCAAAACACAGCTTTTCCAGCAGCGTTTTTTTGCTCCACGCGCTGCGCAGCTGCACATAATAGGCTTGCGTTTTGTTGGCAATCGCCACCGTTGCCGTGGTTTTGCCAAAGCCGCTCGGACCATACAACACGCCCAAGCCGGGTAAACCATCCTGCCGATTCACCAGCCGCGCCATCGCCACGGCCACCAAAGATAAATTATTGATATTGGCTATTTTCATAGCGTTTACACTCCTGTTTGTTTCATCAAAAACCTCAACCAAATTTCAGCATCTGTTCCAGCTCCGCGCATTCGCGCATCACCAACTGCCCTTTCGGGCTTTCACACCATGCCAAAAAACCTTGCTGCGCCGCGCTCAAAGCCTCATACGGCAAGGCTTTCAGTCGGTTATACGCCGCATACTGCGCATTCGGTAGCGTCGGCACTTGCCAATCCTCCGCCTCCGCTGTTGCTGCCACCTTTTCAGGCTGCCGCCCCAGCTTCAACATCTTGCCATCGCCAGCCGCCCCATCCGATACCCGCACCATCGCCGCCATTGCCGCCTCCCCTTGCGCTTTTAGCTGCGCCCCATCCAGCCGCAAGCCCCCCAAATCCACGCTGCTGGCGTGTTCCAACACCGGCGCACCGCGTGTGCCATCCAACAGCGCAATCTTGCCCTCGTACCGCTTGATTTGCGCGTCCACCCGTTTTTCCTTGTCTTGCAACAACACCGATTTCGGGAAAAAATCGCGCTGATTCGCGTTCCACTCCATCCGCCCGATATACCGCCCATCCTCATCAAACAGCCATACAAACCGCGCATCATGCTCGTTATAAGCCACGCGCACCTCCTTGCCCTCCCAATCCGCCAAAGCAGCATTAAAGTAAATGTTATTGCGCAACCGCACCTCGCAGCGGCTAAATCGGCGCACCACCTGCGGCAAGAATAAATACATCTGCTCATCCGCCGCCACAGGCATAGGGCGTTCCCCCTCAGGCATCAACAGCCACTTCTCCGCCCAGCATTCATTTGGCGTTTTGCGCCGCGCCGCCCCGCTCACATCCAACACCATCTCCATGCTGCGATGCGGCGTGTTGTTATACTCATCAATCGCCTGCGCAATCAGCGCACGGCATTCCGCAAACGTCGGCAGCAAACGCGGCTTCGTGCTCGCAATATTCGCCAAAGCAGGCACCCCCGCCCATTCCGCCGGCACATCCCGCCCCGCCAAAGCCAGCTGCGCCTTTTGCGCCTTGCGCGTCGCCTTATGCACCGCACGGCTCGCCTCCCCATCCATATCCTTGCCAATATAAGTCGGCATCCGCTTCGCCGCCTTTACCAAAATCGTCTTATGCAGCCGCTCAATCACCCCCCGCGCCTGTGAGCTATAAGGCGCAGACAAATGCAACGTCATCCCCACCCGCCCCAGCAAGCCCGTCGCCTCATCATTTAACAGCTTATTGGTATAACCCTTGCCGTTATCCGCATAAAACGCATCCGCCACCCCAAAAGTCGTCATCATCTGCACCATCGCACTGCGCACCGCCCGCCCACTCTCCGCCAAATCCATCCCAAAGCCCACCACCCGCCGCGTGCCCACATCCACAATCAGCGTAATCTCAGGACGAATCGGCGCATGCGGATTATCAGGATGCCCACACTCCGCATCAAAACACTGCCCATCCGCACACACCACCTGCAAAGGCAACAAATGCTTCCACCCCCGCCGCACAAATCCCTGCTTGCTCTTCAACGCCCGCGCCCCCATCCGCCCCTTCTGCCGCGCCAGCTCAGGCATCTTCTCAATCAACCGCCGCACCTGATGCACACTCGGCAGCGCAGCAGCAGGCTCACGCCCCAATTCCCCCCGCGCAAACACCTCATAAGCCGCCTGCACGCTCAACTTCTGCGGCGTTTGCCACACCGCCAAAAACCGCCCAAACCATTCAGGCTGCCCCGCATTCGCTTGCGGCACTTTCGGCATCAAGCTCCCCGCCTTTTCCGCCGCAAACCAACGCATAATCGTCCGACTGCTCGGCAACGCCCCGCCGCCCCCGCGCGCATCATTCGCCAAACGCAGCATCAACCGCGCCTGCGCATAATCATCATTCGGCATCTGCGCCATCGTCAGCAGCGTCGTAATCGCCGCCTCCTTGCCGCAACCACTTTCCGCCATAATCCGCTCCACCAACCGCAACACCCCAATTCGCGCCCCCTCCCGCCCACGCTGCGCCGCCGTGCTACCATTCAAACGCCCCGCATCCAACACCTCGCCCTGATAAGCCGCCCCCGCAACGCAAGGTTCAGGCTGCCCATAAGCCCCCTCCGCCACCGCCGCCGCAGCACGCCGCTGCCAAATCGCATCCAACACCGCAGGCGGCAGCGCATATTCACGCTTCACCCCGCCCTTGCCGCCTTGGCAAGGCGTTTCACGGAATAGCCAGTTTTCTTTTTTTGCCTTGTAATACAAACCCTGCACAGTATTTGGAAGTATTTCCAAACCCATTTCCAAAAGCTCGGAAATAGCAAAATGTGTTTTTCTCATACCGCCGCCTCTTCATATAAATACCGATAGCGCGGGCGTATCCGCCTACCATCTTGTGTCCATCGTTCGGGAAACAGCTCATGCAGCGATTTATTCAAAAACGTTGCAATCGCTTTTTCTCCCGCTAAACTGGGCTGCTTCAATGCCATACTCACCACCTTGGGCGATACGTCATATAGCCTAGCCAAATCTGTTAAGGTCTTACCGCGCATCCTAATTTCCGCGCGAATTAACTCTGGGTGCATATCCATTCCTTTCACATAGAAATCACTCAATCGGCAACCCGAAACGGTTTCAGGCTGCCTGTTCAGTAACCTCCAATCTTGGGGAACAAACCGTCCCCATTTACTCGGCTTTTTTTCCAAATTGTTAAAGAGCGGGTTCAATCGGTATAATGTTTTAAACATTCCGTTTTGAAGTTGTAAACATTATAGCTTTAAAGAAAAAACTTTCAAGCTATTTAGCCCTTGTTTTCGCCTTATTTCAGCTAAACAACTGATTTAAAAGAAAACAAAACTTAAAAGATTTTTAAAAGTTTTCTTTAAAGCTGCGCAGTTTTAGCTTTAAAGATAAAAGCGAGACCAAAATGGAAAAAACATACCGGAAAAGTGCCGCAGAATTAGTTGAATTAGCCAAGACACTGGCAACAGAAAACAGCGAAATACGCCTGCCTACTACACCAGCAGGTATTGCCTATCGTGTTGAGAAAGAAAATTGGGATTATGAAGAAGCCCCCACCCAAGGCGGCAAAGGGGGCATGAAGAAAGTGTATTTTTTACCTGACTATCTTATTGATGAAATTAAAGAAAAAGGCTTGTTGCATCTGCTCACGGGCGAAAAATCCAGCGATGCCACCCAGCTCAAGCCGCGCCGTTCGCCGTCTGCCGCGTCTGCCGTGGGGGTGCCATTTTTCATGCGCGCCATGGTGGCAGAATACGCCGATTGGGCAGCGGCGCAGCATACCGATGCCATTGTGCCCGTGCGTTATCATGTAAACGTGTTTGGCAGCGCAGGCAACGGCTATCAGGTTAATGAGCCAGTGGACACCGAAGCCATGTGGTTTCGCGCCTCGTTCTTTGATTATCTAGGCGTGCCACCCTCGCACTGCTTCTGCACCCGCGTGCGCGGCGACAGCATGCACCCCACGCTGATTGACCGCGGCACCGTGCTGTGGAAAATGCAAAACGGCTACACCCGTGAAGGCATCTACCTGTTCCGCCAAGTGGACGAGCTGCGCATCAAACGCTTGCAGCGCACCAGCCGCAGCGTGTACCGCATCATCAGCGACAACAGCAACAAAGACATCTACCCCGTTGAAACGCTGGATTTAGCGGAGCTAGGGGAATATGACTTTGAGATTTACGGCTTCTACCTATGGGATTGCGGCATAAAAGAATAAGCGCTCATCATTCCTGCTAGGTTTTTAATCGTTCTATGACAAAAACCGCGTGAAAGTGATGGTTTTTTGCTCACTTTTTCGCGGTTTTTCTCATTTTTGGGCGGCGGTGGGATTATGGGGTTTGTGTTTGATTGAATTGGAATTTTTGCGAGTCCGTCCGCTCACGCAGCTATGACAAAACTATCACTCCCCCACACTTTGAGCGCAAATTTGTCTTGCTTGTAGCTGGCGTTGTCGCGCAGTTTAAACAGCTTGGTTTGGTCTTTGCGGTCGGTAGCATCGGCAAACGGCTCAAACGCGCGCAATGCCGACAGATGCAACCCCACCAGGCTGCACACGGCAGACAGCATTTCGGCTGTTTCGCGGTTTTCAGGCTGCCTTTGCAGCGCGGCTTTGAGGTCGTAGAGCTGAGCGATGGCTTCGTGGTTATGCTGGTTGGGGCGGCGGCGGAAAGCGGCGGTGGCTTCTTTGTATTGTTGTTTGATGTCTTTCATATTCGGTTTCCTGTGTCAAAAAGCAGCCTGAAAGCAGGGTTCAATATTATTGCGCTCGTTTATTCTTTGGCAACGAACCATCGCCGCGCCATTTGGGTTTTCAGGCTGCCTATCGCAATGCAAAGGCAGCCTGAAAAACTATTTCGCCGCATTCGCCAACATCTCCGCCGCGTGTTGCCGCGTGGTTTCGGTGATGGTTTCGCCGCCGAGCATGCGGGCGATTTCGTTCACGCGGGTGGCATCGTCCAGCACGCTGATTTCGCTGATGGTTTGCTCGCCCTCGCTGTGTTTGGCGACTTGCCAATGGTGTTCGCCGCAGGCGGCAACTTGCGGCAGGTGGGTGATGGCGAGCACTTGGTGTTGCTTGCCCAGCGTGCGCAGGGCACGCCCGACGGTTTCGGCAACGCCGCCGCCAATGCCTGTGTCCACTTCGTCAAAAATCAGCGTGGGCACTTGGGTGTATTGGCTGGTTACTACTTGAATGGAGAGGCTGATGCGCGCCAATTCGCCGCCTGACGCGACTTTATTGAGCGGACGCAACGGCGTGCCTTTGTTGGCGGCAACTTGGTATTGGATGTGTTCCAAGCCGTGCGCGGTGGGGCTGCTCGGTTGCAGTTCTATGTGGAATTTCGCGCCTTTCATGGCGAGTGTTTGCATGTGTTCGGTGGTTTCGTGAGCGAGCTTGCTGGCGGCTTTGTGCCGTGCGCTGGATAGCTGCTGGGCGATTTGCATATAGGCATCTTGCGCTTGGGCAACGTTTTTTTGCAGCGCTTCAATATCGGCGGCGGCTTCTAGCTGTTGCAAGGCAGCCTGAATTTCTGCCAACTTGTTGGGCAGCTCTTCGGGCCCTATGCGGTATTTGCGGGCGATGCTCATCAGCTCGCTGATGCGCTCTTCTTTGGCGTGCAATTCGTTGGGGTTGATTTCTATGTCGCTTAACACGCCGCTAAGGTTGCGGCTGATTTCGCTTAATTCGGCTTCTATGCTGTCTAGCATTTCTAGGCTTTCGGCAAAGCGCGGTTCTATGTGCGCCAGTTTGCCCAGCGTGCGTTGGCTGCGGCTGATTTGGCGGGCGATGCCGTTGTCGTTGTCTATATAGTCTTGCACTTCGCTGGCGGCTTGCAGCAGTTCGGCGGCGTTGGCAAGGCTGTCGTGGCTTTGGTTTAGGCTTTCCCATTCGCCTGTTTCGGGGGCGATTTGGTCTAGCTCGTTGTATTGCCATTCTAGGCGTTCGCGCTCGATGGCGATGTGTTCGGCTTGGGTTTGCGCTTCGGCAAGCGCTTGCTGCGCAGTTTGCCATGCTTGGTAGGCGGCTTGGGTTTGCTCAACCAGTTTCAGGCTGCCTGAAAAGGCATCTAGCAATTGGCGTTGGGCGGATTCTTGGTTTAGGGAGTGGTGGGCGTTTTGCCCGTGGATGTCTATCAGCTGCGAGCCGATGTGTTTGAGCTGGGCAAGCGTGGCGGCTTGGTTGTTGATATAGCTGCGGCTTTTGCCTTTTATATCAATGGTGCGGCGGATGGCGAGTTCGCTGCTGTCGTCATCCAGCAGGCCTTGTTCGCGCAATTCGGCTTGCAGGGCGGGGTGTTCGCTGATGTCAAACAAGGCGGAGAGCTGCGCTTCGTTTGCGCCTGTGCGGATTTGGCTGTAATCGGCTTTGTCGCCGAGCAATAGAGCGATGGCATCCAACGTGATGGATTTGCCCGCGCCTGTTTCGCCTGTGAGCACGGTGAAGCCGTTTTGGAAGTTTAGGTTGAGTTTTTCTACGATGACGAAGTTTTGCAGGGAAAGGGCGAGGAGCATTTTGGGGATGACCTTTGTGGTGAAATGGTTGGGCGTATTGGGGCGCGATATTACTGCATTTGAGGCAGCCTGAAAACGAGTGAAGCGTGTTTCGGCGAAGCCAAAACGAGTGAAACGCGGTTGGGCAAAGCCAAAACGAGTGAAGCACAGTTGGGCGAAGCCAAAACGAGCGAAACGCGTTTCGTTGGCATAACCCAAAAATCGTATAATCCACCCTTTCCCCTTTTCAGGCTGCCTCTATGCCCCACTACATCGGACGTTTCGCTCCCAGCCCCACAGGTTTGCTGCACATCGGCTCGCTACTTACCGCCGTCGCATCCTACGCCGACGCACGCGCCCACGGCGGCGCATGGCTGGTGCGCATGGAAGACCTAGACCCGCCGCGCGAAATGGCAGGCGCAGCGGATAACATCTTGTTCACATTAGAACAATTCGGCTTTGAATGGGACGGCGCAGTGGTGTATCAAAGCCAACGCCACGCGCTGTATCAAGCCGCATTAGGCAGCCTGAAAACCGCAGGCTTGGCGTATCCCTGCTATTGCAGTCGCAAAGATTGGCACGCCGCCGCGCAAATGGGCGCCGATGGCTTTGTGTACAACGGCGCGTGTCGCCCCAACAGCGTTTTCAGGCTGCCTCATGATGCCCACAAAGCCCCCGCATGGCGCATCATTGTGCCCGATGAAACCATCGCCTTTGCCGATGAAATTGTCGGGCATTACGCGCAAAACCTCGCCCACGACATCGGCGATTTTGTGCTGCTGCGCGCCGATGGCTATTGGGCGTATCAGCTGGCGGTGGTGGTGGACGATGCCGCGCAGGGCATCACGCATATTGTGCGCGGGCAAGATTTGCTGGTTTCCACGCCGCGCCAAATGTATTTGCAACGCAGCCTGAAAATGCCCACGCCGCATTACGCGCATCTGCCGCTGCTGGTGAATGCGCAAGGGCAAAAGTGGAGCAAGCAAACGCTCGCCCCCGCGCTGGATTTAGCCGCCAAAGAAGCCCTGCTGCGCCAAGTGTGCACCTATCTCAACATCCCGCCCGCGCCCGAAGTGAACCGCCCGCGCGATGTGTTGGATTGGGCGGTGGCAAATTGGAACATGGCGCGCGTGCCGAAGCAGGCGATTTGCACGGAGTAGGGGTTTTCAGGCTGCGTTTAGGGGATGCGGTTTTCAGGCTGCATCAATGATTATTAAACAGCTATGCCCTGCCCTATTCCAAAGGCAGCCTGAAAAACAACCCAATAAAGCGTCGGCGGCTCGCCGACATTTCGCATCTTGGCAAACCAGCCATGTTCTATTTAATAAACTGTTGGCAACGAGCCGTCGCCACTCCATACCCGGTTCAGGCTGCCACAAAGCCTAACCTAAAAAAGCAGCCTGAAAAAAGTAGAAATCCCATTTTCAGGCTGCCTTTATTGGTTAATCCATCACAAATGTTTGGCGCTACTACCTTCCCCTACGTCCAGCCGAACGCAGCATTCTTTTTTCGGAAAAAAGCGTGCGCCTGCCCGACGGCGCACGAAGTGCGACTAGTTCGCACGCGCCGAAAAAAGGATGCGGAGTGAGGGAAGTCTGCGAAGCAGACCTGCACGTCGGGGTCGCCTTTCTTTTGCTTACTTTTCTTTGGCGAAGCAAAGAAAAGTAAGTCGCCGCGCCGCGATTAGGCGCAAAGGTAAACACCACACCCAAAGCTAACCACAAAGCGCAACCCCATTTTCAGGCTGCCTGAAAGCTCCCCCAATGGAGCGTCGGCGGCTCGCCGATATCTTGGCAAACCAACCATGCTTTGTTTGAAGCTGTTGGCGACGAGCCGTCGCCGCTCCATACCCATTTCAGGCTGCCTTACCAGTTAGCAAAAATCCACTCCCTACCCTGCCCTCAAAGGCAGCCTGAAAACCAAAATTGCCAAGCAAACCACACCCCCCAAAAAAATCCCACACACAAAAAAGCAGCCTGAAAAAGCAATGCTGCACTTTCAGGCTGCCTCAAAAATCTATTTCACATTACTTCGCAAACTTCTCCAACGCCGCTACGGCTGGCAATTCCTTGCCTTCCAAAAATTCCAAAAACGCGCCGCCGCCTGTTGAGATATAGCTGATTTTATCGGTTACGCCAAACTTAGCAATCGCCGCCAGCGTGTCGCCGCCGCCCGCGATGGAAAACGCATTGCTCGCGGCAATCGCTTCGGCAACGGCTTTGGTGCCGCCTGCAAAGTTGTCAAATTCAAACACGCCCACGGGCCCGTTCCACACAATCGTGCCCGCGTTTTGCAAAATTTCCGCCAAGCGCGCGCGCGATTGTTCGCCGATGTCCAAAATTTGCTCGTCCTTGCCGATTTGGTTCACATCACGCAGCAGCGGCGCGGCGGTTTCGGAAAACTCGGTTGCCACAATGCAATCCACAGGCAGCGGAATCGGATTGCCGCGCTGCGCCATTTTTTCCATAATCGCGCGCGCTTCGTTCACCAAATCGGCTTCCACCAACGATTTGCCCAATTCTTTGCCCTGCGCCAGCAAGCAAGTGTTGGCGATGCCGCCGCCCACAATTAGCTCGTCCACCTTGTCCGCCAAGCTGTTGAGAATGGTGAGCTTGGTGGACACTTTGCTGCCCGCCACAATCGCCACCAGCGGACGGGCGGGGTTTTTCAGGGCTTTGCCCAGCGCGTCCAATTCCGCTGCCATCAAAATACCCGCGCAGGCAAGCGGCGCGGCGGCGGCAACGGCTTCGGTAGATGCTTGGGCGCGGTGCGCGGTGCCAAAGGCATCGTTCACAAAAATATCGCACAAAGCGGCGTAGGCTTTGCCCAGCTCGGGGTCGTTTTTCTTTTCGCCTTTGTTAACGCGCACGTTTTGCAGCAGCGCAACTTCGCCTGCTTTCACACTGGGCGGATTGTCGCGCCAGTCGTTCAACACTTTAACTTCCTTGCCCATCAGTTTGCCCAAATGCGCGGCAACGGGGGCAACGTCGTCTTCAGGGTGGAATTCACCTTCGGTGGGGCGGCCCAGATGCGTCATCACGATGACGGCTGCGCCGTTGTCCAAGCAATATTGGATGGATGGCAGCGAAGCGCGAATGCGGGTGTCGTCCGAAATTTTGCCGTCTTTAAAGGGCACGTTTAAATCGGCGCGGATGAGCACGGTTTTGCCGTTTACGTTTTGGTCGGTGAGTTTGAGGAATGACATGGGGAAGTCCTTTACAAGGGGTTGGGAAAGGGGTTTCAGGCTGCCTCAATTGGAGAAGCGGGCTGATAATAGCTACCGTATTCCTGCTCTATTTGCTGCAATAAGGTTTTAGCAGGCAGCGGCAACCAATCTGAAGAAAGATTAAATTCTGGCTGGCTAAGAAATGCTTTGTGTTCATGTGGCGGGATGTTGGCAAGATACAGCCTGGGGTGTTTGAGTTTAATGGTTAAGCCGTGTGAGCAAGGAAATTCAGAAGACAATCGTATATCGTCAACATCTTGCCATGCGATTGTGCCAAGCTGCGAAGCGGTTAAGCCGTGTTCATCAAGGCGAAACAGATAATAGCTGCCATATTCTTGCGCGATTTGTTTCACTAATTTTTTAGCAGGTATGGGCAACAAGTATCGGGAAATTTGCAAGACAGAAAACTTCTGGAATGATTTGCGCTTGTGCGGTTTGATTTTGGCAGCATAAGGCTCAGGTTTTTTAATTTTGATTTCAATACCATAAACATAAATGAAACCCTTGTTGGATTCCAAATAGGGCTGTATATATTCAATATCTTGCCATGCGATGGTGCCGACGGGGGCGTAGTTTATGCCCTGCTCATCAATCACAAGCAGCGATTCTTGGCGATAAGTCTCTAATACATCAAATACATAACGAAAAGACGTGCCAACCATAAACATAAAGCATAAAACGCAAAAAATCATTACCCCAAGGGACGAAGCGTTGAATGCTTGGTACAAAATAAATAGCGGAATAGATAACCAAACCAGCAATGACAAGGTAATAAGCAAGCGGTTAAACGGTATAACAAGGGGCTGGTGCATGGTTTTTTCCTTTTCAGGCTGCCGAAAAACAGAATAACAAGCCACGCAATGATACCCGAGAACCACGCCAAAAGGCAGCCTGAAAACGGGCGGATACTCGTTTTCAGGCTGCCTTTTTCAGCGCGCCAAACTATGCCGTGATGGCTGTTTAGGCGGCGGCAAACAAATCGTTCAACCCTTCGGCAATGGTGGGATGGGTGAAGATTTGGTTTTTGATGTAGCTGGCGGGGATTTTATGGTCTATCGCCATTTTAAACAGGTTGATGATTTCGTGCGATTCGGCGCAAAACAGGGTTACGCCGAGAATTTCGCCGCTTTCGCTGTCTACAATCGCTTTGAGCAGACCATCGGTTTGTCCCAAAATTTTGGCTTTGGGGATGGCTTCAGTTTTCAGTTTCAACACCTTATAGCTGCGCCCTGATTGCGCAGCAGCGGTTTCGGTCATGCCGATGTGCGACAGCGGCGGCTCGGTGAAGGTGGTGGTGGGGAAGGTGGCGCGGTCGTTGCGGCTGCGCGTGCCGTTGCCAAGCAGTTGGTCGCGCACAATGCGGTAATCATCCAGCGAAATGTAGGTAAACATGGGGCTGCCCGCCACGTCGCCCATCGCCCAAATGTGGTCTTTTCCCAGCACGCGGCATTGGGCATCGGTGGCGATAAAGCCGCGCTCGGTGGTGGCGATGCCTGCGTTTTCCAGCGCGAGCGCAGCGGTGTTGGGCTGCCGTCCAATCGCCACTAACACGGCATCGGCGGCAAAGTCACCCTGATTGGTTTGCACCACCACGCCATCGCCCTGCTCGGCAAAGGCGTTGATGGCAATGCTTTGCACCACATTGATTTGGCGGCTATTTAACACGCGCAGCATTTCTTCGGCGATGTCGCGGTCTTCGCGCGGCAGGAACACGGGGCTGTTGTCTAAAATGGTAACTTGGCTGCCAAATTGTTGATACATAAAGGCAAATTCTAGCGAAATATAACCGCCGCCGATAATCACCAAACGCTCGGGGCGTTCGGCAAGCGACAGCATTTCGGTGCTGTAATGCACGCGCGGATGGTCTGCGCCTGCAACGTTAAGCGGGTTAGATGTTGCGCCCGTGTTGATGAAAATGCGCTCGGCGCGGATAGTTTGCTCGCCTTGTGCGCCGCGCAGGATAACGGTGTGCTCGTCTTGAAACTGGGCTTGGGCATGGATCACTTGCACGTTTGCCATGTTGTCTAGCTTGGCGAAATTGGCGGCGCGCAGCTTGGGGATTAGGTTGTTTTTGGCTTGCATGGCAGCCTGAAAATCGTGCTGCTTTGCGCCCTCTACTAGCAGTTTTTTGCTGGGAATGCAGCCGATGTTGATGCACGTTCCGCCGTACATTTGATCGTTTTGTTCTACTAAAACAACGCTTTGCCCGTGGTTGGCTAAATCGGCGGCAAGCGTTTTGCCTGCTTTGCCAAAGCCGATGATGAGATTTTGTGTGTGCATGGTGGTCTCCAAAATAAAAAAACAAGATGCGGATGATAGGGGCATCTTGTTGGCAAGTATGGTGTAAACGGCGCGTTTTATGGTGAAAAGGGCTGATTTGGGCGCTTGGCGGTTTTCAGGCTGCCTTAATCTACATCGTAGTCGCGCATTTTGCGTTCTAGGCTGTCTAAGCGGCGGTTGGTGTGTTCTATTTGGCGTTGCAGGTTGCTAAGCTGCTGTTGGTAGTCGTTCAGCTGGTGGGCGAGTTGGTTGTATTGTTCTTGATTGATTGGGCTGCTGGGGCTGTTTGCGGCAGCCTGAAAACCGAAAGTTTCAACGGAGTTAGAACGGAAAAATTGCCCGATGTTTTGCAGGGTTTGCCCGATTTGCTGGGCTTTTTGCGCGAGCGCGTGGGCTTGGTCTTCGCCGAAGATGCGTTGCAAGTCTTGCTGCGGCGTGTAGCGCAGCTGGCTGCAACAGGATAGCAGGTTGATGCCGATGGTGGTGTCGCCTTCTATGGCGAGATCGCTGAATTGGGGCATTGCGCCGCGCAGGATGTTGGGCAGGGCGTCGTTGTGCAGAATCAACGTGCTGTCGGGGCGTTGTGTACTGGCTTCTAGCAAGCCTTGGGCGTTGATGCGCGCGATGATGTTCAGGCTGCCTGTTTGCAGGGCGATGGTGATGCCGTTGTAGCCTGCGAGCTGGGCGCAGACTTCGGGGTTGTGCGACAGGAGATGGTTGATGAGTTGGATGGAGAGCATTTGGCTATGGGTTTCAGGCTGCCTAATGGTGCAACAGGGCAGCCTGAAAATAGGATTGGGATGTTTTGAAAAGGAAGGAACTTGGGTTGATGGCGTTTTCAGGCTGCCTTTGGCGGGCGCATTAGGCAGCCTGAAAAGGCGTTGCATGGCTGATGCTGCTAGCCAATGCTAATGCTGCTGCTGATGATGATGCAAAAACCGTTTTCAGGCTGCCTTTGCCGTTCCCAAGGCAGCCTGAAACTTCATACTTCGGATGATTACGCCTTGGCTTGCCAAGTATCTTTCAGCCCCACCGTGCGGTTAAACACAGGCTGTTGCCCTGTTTTATGGTCATAACGGTCGGTAACAAAATAGCCGATGCGCTCAAACTGCCAATGGCTTTCGGGTGGCAAATCGTTCACCGCGCTTTCGGCATAAGCGGTGATTTCGCGCACCGAATCGGGGTTGAGAAAATCGGTAAACGGCAGGTATTCGCCATCGTCGCCGCGCACCGCATCGGGGCGTTCCACCGTAAACAAGCGGTCATACAGCCGCACGGTAATCGGCGTGGCATGCTCGGCAGACACCCAATGAATCACGCCTTTCACTTTGCGCCCTTCGGGATTTTTGCCCAGCGTGTCGTGGTCTATCGTGCATTTGAGTTCCACAATTTTGCCGTTCGCATCTTTCACCACTTCATCGCAGCGCATCACATAGCTGTGGCGCAGGCGCACTTCGCCGCCCAGCGTTAAGCGTTTCCAGCCCTTGGGCGGCTCTTCGGCAAAATCGTCTTGCTCAATATAAATCGTTGCGCCAATCGGCACATCGCGCTCGCCAAACTCGGGATGGTTGGGATGGAACGCGGCGGTGCGGCTTTGGGTAACGCCCGCTTGGTAATTGGTGAGCGTAACTTTCAGCGGGTTTAACACCGCCATCAAGCGCGGCGCGGCGTGTTCCAATTCCTCGCGGATGGCGCCTTCCAGCACGCTCATGTCCACCACGTTTTCCGATTTGGAAATGCCGGCGCGTTTGGCAAACAGGCGCAGCCCCTCGGGCGTGTAGCCGCGGCGGCGCATACCGGAGATGGTGGGCATGCGCGGGTCGTCCCAGCCGCTGACGTGTTTTTCGGTAACCAGTTGGTTGAGCTTGCGTTTGGACGTGATGGAATACAGCAATTCCAAGCGCGAGAACTCGTATTGATGTGGGCGCGTGGCGTGCGGCGCGGGAATGTTGTCCAACACCCAGTCATACAGCGGGCGGTGGGCTTCAAATTCGAGCGTGCACAGCGAGTGGGTGATGCCTTCGATGGCGTCGGAAATGCAGTGGGTGTAGTCGTACATCGGGTAGATGCACCATTTGTCGCCGGTGTTGTGGTGGTGGGCGCGGCGAATGCGGTAGATGACGGGGTCGCGCATGTTTACATTGCCCGAGGCCATGTCAATTTTCAGACGCAGGGTTTTGCTGCCGTCTGGGAACGCGCCGTCGCGCATTTTATAAAACAAATCAAGGTTTTCTTCCACGCTGCGCTCGCGGTAGGGGCTGTTTTTGCCCGCTTCGGTGAGCGTGCCGCGGTATTCGCGCATTTCTTCGGGCGTAAGATCGTCCACATAGGCTTTGCCGTCTTTAATTAAACCAACGGCGTAATCAAACAGTTGGTCGAAATAGTTGGAGGCATATCGCGCTTCGCCCGCCCAATGAAAGCCCAGCCATTCAACGTCTTCTTTGATGGAATTGACGTATTCGTCGTTTTCTTTTTCGGGGTTGGTGTCATCGAAACGCAGGTTGCATTGCCCATCAAACACATACGCCAAGCCGAAATTCAGGCAGATGGATTTGGCGTGTCCGATGTGCAGGTAGCCGTTGGGCTCGGGGGGAAAGCGGGTGTGGATGGCGGCGTGCGCGCCCGTTTTGAGGTCGTCTTCGATGATGGTGCGGATGAAGTGGTTGTCGGCAAATTGGTCTTTGGTCAGCATGGTGGTCTCACAAATGATTTTCAGGCTGCCTTTGAACTGTGATGCAGCCTGAAAACGGTCAATGAAATGGGAGCGAATTGTACCCGAAAGCAGCCGTTTTGTGGGCTTGGCAAACCGCTCTAAAATAATCTGCGCCGGATGCGAAAAACCGCTTGCGTTGCCCCCTGTTTTTGCGTTTAATCGCGCCTGTTTTCCAAGCCTTTTATTGACCCTAGGCGTGCTTAAAACCACGCCCTTTTTATTTAGGAACCAACATGAACAAAACCCTGCTTGCCAGCATGCTCGCCGCCTTATTCTTGGGTGCGTGCAGCGGTTCGGACAACCAAGACCAGTCGGCTGCTGTCGCGTCCGAATCCGCGCAAAAGAACAACGCTGCCACCAGCCAACTGAATCTTTACGTTTGGTCTGATTATGTAGACCCCGACACCATCACCGAATTTGAAAAAAACAATTCAGTTGAAGTAACCCAAGCGTTTTATGACAGCAACGAAGTATTGGAAGCCAAGGTTTTAACCGGCAAATCAGGCTTTGACCTCGTCGCCCCATCCATCGCCAACGTCGGACGGCAAATCAAAGCGGGCGCGTATCAGGAAATCGACAAAAGCCAAATCCCCAACTACAACAACATCGACCCCGAGCTGCTCAAACTGATGGCGCAAGTGGACGCGGGCAACAAATACGCCGTTCCCTATTTCTGGGGCATCAACACTCTGGCCATCAACAAAAAACTCGTCGCCAAAGCCCTCGGCACAGACCAACTGCCCGCCAACGAATGGGATTTGGTTTTCAACCCCGAATACACCGGCAAGCTCAAACACTGCGGCATCAGCTTTTTTGACAGCCCCACCGAACAATTCCCCCTTGTGCTCAAATACATCGGCAAAGACCCCAACAGCAACGACAAAGCCGACCTGGAAGCCGCCGCCGAAACCATGCGTAAAGTACGCCATGACGTGCGCCTGTTCAGCTCGTCTGGCTACATCAACAATCTCGCGCAAGGCAATTTATGCGTTGCCATCGGCTACGGCGGCGATTTGAACATCGCCAAACGCCGCGCCGCCGAAATCGGCAACAACGACATCCAAGTGCTCACCCCCAAAACAGGCGTAGGCATCTGGATAGATTCGTTCATGATTCCCAAAGACGCCAAAAACATTGCCAACGCGCATAAATACATCAACTACACGCTCGACGCCAAAGTCGCCGCCAAAAACGGTAATTTTGTAACCTACGCCCCGGCCAGCCAAGGCGCGCGCGCCCTGATGGACAAAACGCTTGCCGACGACCCGTCCATTTTCCCCAGCCCCGAAACCAAAGCCAACAGCTTTGTGGTGCTGCCCAAAACGCCCGAAACCGTCAAACTGCAAACCCAGCTTTGGCTCAACCTCAAAACCAAACGCTAAACCGGCCCAGCAGGCATCTTGCGACACAGATGCCTGTTTTGCCTGTGTTTAGGCAGCCTGAAAACGGGTTTTGTTCATCTCAACCTCGTCGAACTTCGTTTCAGGCTGCCTCATCCTCCCCAACACCGCCATGAATCCCCTCATCACCCACCTGCGCCCCGCCAAACACGAAGACTGCCACACCATCTACGAACTGCACCGCCTATCCGTGCGCCACACCTGCATCAAAAGCTACAACCAAGAAATCCTAGACGCATGGCTCAGCCAACTCAACCCCAACGGCTACGCCGCCGCGCTGGACAACCCGCACAAAACCATGTGGGTAATCGAATACAAAAACCGCATCGGCGGCTTTTTCCTGCTGGACACCCAAGAAGCCCTGCTGGACGCGCTCTATGTCCATCCCTTCTTACAAAACAACGGATTAGGCACAGCCATGCTGCAACGCGCCGAAAAACTCAGCACCGCCGCCAATTTAAGCGTGCTCAAAGTGTACGCATCCATGAATTCCGTTAATTTCTACGCCCTTAACGGCTACGAAGCGCTTGGCGAAGCCATTATGCCGTTTAACCAAAACATCGCCACACGCTGCATGCTGATGAGAAAATTTCTACAATAAAAACAAACCAATCTTTGCGAACCACAAGCGCCAAGATTGACAAAACCTAACCGCACCTATATCATCGCGTACTTTCCTTCTTGGAGTAATGGCTGAGAGGCTGAAGGCACACCCCTGCTAAGGGTGCATGTGGGCTTAAACCTGCATCGAGGGTTCGAATCCCTCTTACTCCGCCAAATATAAAACGACGCTGGTTTATTCAGCGTCGTTTTTGTTTTGCCTAATCCAAAATTTCGCCCGCGATGCTTTTCAGGCTGCCTCATTGTCATATAGATATAGGCAGCCTGAACCCTTATTTATTATCTTTATTTATTGCATCTGCACCGAGCCGCGCACCGTTTGCCGCACCGTCCGCACGCCCGCATCCAAGTCCATCGGCATCGCCGCATCCATTGCCTTCGCGCTGCGCGCAAAACTTTCCGCCATCATGGGCGCTGCTGCCACGCCCTCCTCCCCATTTTCAAACGACTGATGCAATTCCACGCGCACAATCTTGTAATTTGAAAAACCCAGCGTGCGGCTCACCTTCTGCGCCCGCGTGCGAAACGACCGCAACGCCTGCTCGCTTGCTTCGTCCACCGCCGCCGCATATTTTTTCGGCGACACGCTAAACGACACGCCGCCCAGCATCGCATCTTGCTGGCTATCTGCCACCAGCTTGCTCAACGCCGCAAAATCCGTGCTTTTCACATAAATATCCGCCGAATCCGTCCAGCCCTTAATCCCCACGCGTTTTTCATCGTATTCAGGATAAACGCTGCGGCTGCCCGATTCCACCTCAAACGCGCGATTTGCCTTGGCGCGCGCCAGCACCGCGTTCACACGCTTGGTAACCTTATTGCTCACCGCCTCGCGCGAAGCTCCCGATTCCACCACGCGCAGCGTAACCGACATCGTGTCGTTGGGCACGCGCACGCTCGCGCTTTCCGAAAACTCCGCCACGTTGTAATGCAATTCTTCCGCCATCGCGGGCGCAGCCAAAGCCGCAGCCGCAAGCAAAACCCATTTCTGAAACATCATCAAACACTCCTAATAAAGATACAAAAAAGCCGTTTAGGCAGCCTGAAAAGCACAAAGTTACAACGAAACGCATTATACAAAGCGAAACCGCCAAAAACCATACAGTGCATTCTGAAAACATGATATTATCCGCCGCTTCAAAATTAAGCGCTCCGCTAAAACAAAAGGATAACAACCATGGCAAAGCTCACCGAAAAAGACATTCTCGCATGGGACGGCCCGGAAGAAGACTACATGAACGCGCAGCATCTGGAATTTTTCCGTAACCTGCTCAGCCAGCAGCAAGACGAAATCATCAACAAAGCCGATGCCACCACCGACCGCATGCAACACGACACCGCATCCGCCGCCGACCCCGCCGACCGCGCCAGCCAAGAAGAAGAATACGCCCTAGAACTGCGCGCCCGCGACCGCGAACGCAAACTGCTCGCCAAAATCCAAGCCGCGCTGCGCGAAATCGACGAAGGCGAATACGGCTTCTGCCACGACACCGGCGAACCCATCGGCTTAAAACGCCTGCTCGCCCGCCCCACGGCAACCCTATCCGTTGAAGCGCAAGAACGCCGCGAACGCTTAAAAAAACAATTTGCCGATTAAGCCCACACCCGATAACGCGATTATCGGGTGTTGTGTTTTCGCCTCGCCAAACTGCGTTTCAGGCTGCCGAACCCTGTTTTGATTAAGCCTGAGGCAGCCTGAAAACGAAGTTACAAAGCCAAACCCATCCGCACAACAAAAATCCCAACAACAACCATGACCGCACCCAACCACTACGAAAACTTCCCCGTCGGCTCCATCCTGCTCCCGCGCCACCTGCGCCGCCCCATCCACGCCGTTTACGCCTTTGCCCGCACCGCCGACGACATCGCCGACGAAGGCAACGCCACCCCCGCCGAACGCCAAGCCCAACTCGCCGCGCTCACCGCCGAGCTAGACCGCATCGCCGCCAGTCAAGCCCCGCACACCCCGCTGATGCAACGGCTGCACCGCGAAGCCATCGCCCCCTTCGCCCTGCCGCTCAAACCCTTCTACGACCTACTCTCCGCCTTCCAGCAAGACACCGAAAAAACGCGCTACCAAAACTTCGCCGAGCTGATTGACTACGCGCGCCGCTCTGCCAACCCCATCGGGCGCATCATCCTCCAGCTTAACGGCACCACCGACCCCTATCACCTTGCCCAAAGCGACGGCATCTGCACCGCCCTGCAACTCATCAATTTTTGGCAAGACATCGCGCTAGACTGGCAGAAAAACCGCATTTATCTGCCGCAAGACGACTTGATGAAATTCCAAGTGCGCGAGCAAGACATCGCGCAAGGCAAAATCACCCCGCAACTGCGCCAACTCATCGCCCACCAATGCAGCAAAACGCACAAAATCCTGCACGCAGGCGCGCCGCTGGGCAAAGCACTCACGGGGCGCATCGGCTTTGAAATCCGCATGATTATTTTAGGCGGCAACCGCATTTTGGAAAAAATCGCCGCCAATCAATACGATGTGTTTCAACACCGCCCCACGCTGGATTGGAAAGACTGGCTGCACATTGTGAAACGCGCGTGGCAGAAAAAATAAACCGCCTGCAAAATGGGCTGGATGGCATGACCCAAACGGGCGAAGCTGAAACAGCGTTAAACGGCTGTTCCGGCTTCGCCCGTTTTCAGGCTGCCGCCATGTCGGATAAATATACCCCAAAAGCAAACATTCATGTATGTTGATATATGCCTACACCCCCGCAATCCACGCAACAAAAGCATAAAATATTGTATTTCAATAAAATCAGCAACAAATTTAGCATAATCCACCCCGTTACCAGCTTGACAGATATGAAATAAAAATACATAATACGCCCCATCCAGTCGCACATGCGGTTGGATATTTCTCCTCTATTTTCTCCTTTGTAGATTCGCGCTCGTTGCAAAACGAGCGCATTTTTTGCCTGCATGACAGCAACAAGGCAGCCTGAAAACGGGTTCGCATGCTTCGGCGAAGCAAACCCGTTTTCAGGCTGCCTTGGGCTTTTTGGGCGCAATCCCGCGCCATACCCGTTTTTCAATATCTTGCCATATCAGGCTCAATTTCCTGCGCCCACGCCGCTATGCCGCCCGCCAAGTTATACAGTTCTTCAAATCCTGCGTGTTCCAAAAAGCGGGCAACGTTTAGGCTGCGCAAGCCGTGGTGGCAATAGACGATAATCGTCACGCCGTCGGGCAATTCGTTTTGCCGCAGGGGGACGAGGTTCATGGGGATGTGCGTGCTGTTGGCGATTTGGCAGATTTGCGTTTCGCCCTCTTCGCGCACATCTAGCAGCAGCGTGTCGGGGCGTTGTTGCAATAGGGTTTGGACTTGTTGCGGAGTCAGTTGGATAATCATAAGGCAGCCTGAAAAGCGTAAAAGGGGGCAAGTTTAGCGCAAAAGGGGCGCGAAATCTGCGTTTTTTGGCGTGCGCGATGGTGCGCGGTAACAATGGTTCGGGCTGCGAACCGCCGCTCCGTTTTCGGTTTCAGGCTGCCTTTATATCGCGCGGATTGAGGCAGCCTGAAATGCGTATTTGCATCCCAAAAAACGCTTGCTGCTCTGAAAACAAGGCGATGCCACTTTTTTAGCGCAACATTTGCCTATCCACCATGGTTTAACGGTTTTCAGCGGCAGGATTTGTTGATAACATGCCAGACTACATCGCACTACATTTCAGGCAGCCTGAACCGCCGTACAGCGCAGCCAAACCGAAAACCATCACGCGCAAGGAGCACTTCATGTCTTCATCTACCCTTATCCCCAAACTGCAAGAAATCGTCGGCAGCCAATATGTGCTAACCGACCCCGCGCAAACGCTGCCTTTCCGCGAAGGCTACCGCTTCGGCTCGGGCAACGCGCTCGCCGTAGTGCGCCCCGCCACGCTGCTGGAACAATGGCGCGTGTTGCAAGCCTGCGTGGACGCTGGGGTCATCGTTATCAGCCAAGCCGCCAACACAGGGCTAACAGGCGGCTCCACCCCCAGCGGCAACGATTACGACCGCGACATCGTTATCATCAACACCATGCGCAACGATGCCATTCAGCTTATCAACAACAACGAACAAGCCGTTTGCCTACCGGGTTCAACGCTCAACAAACTGGAATTGCTGCTCAAACCGCTCGGGCGCGAACCGCACAGTGTCATCGGCTCATCGTGCATCGGCGCATCTATTGTGGGCGGCGTGTGCAACAACTCGGGCGGCGCGCTGGTGCAACGCGGCCCTGCCTACACCGAAATGGCGTTGTACGCCCAAATCAACGCAGCAGGCGAATTGGAATTGGTGAACCATTTGGGGATTGATTTGGGCGACACGCCCGAAGAAATTTTAACCAACCTGCAAGGGCATCACTACCAACGCAAAGACATCAGTGCAGGCGGCAAAGGGCACGACCACGCCTATTGCAACCATGTGCGCGAAATTGATGCCGACACGCCCGCTCGCTTCAACGCCGACCCCGCGCGGCATTACGAAGCATCGGGCAGCGCGGGCAAGCTCGCCGTGTTCGCCGTGCGCCTAGACACCTTCCCCGCCGAAACGCAAACCGCCGTGTTCTACATCGGCACCAACGACACCACCGTGCTCACGCAAATCCGCCGCGATATGCTCGGCAGCTTCAAAACGCTGCCCGTGTCGGGCGAATACATCCACCGCGAAGCGTTTAACATCGCCGAAGTGTATGGCAAAGATATGTTTTACGTGATTAAACACGCGGGCACGCACAACCTGCCCAAACTCTTTGCCGCCAAAGAGAAAGCCGACCGCATCGCCAAAAAAATCCCCTTCCTGCCGCAGCATTTTGCCGACCGCTTTTTGCAACTTGCGTCCAAACTCTTGCCGCAGCATCTGCCGCAAATCATGCTGGATTACCGCGACCGCTACGAGCATCATTTAATCGTAAAAGCGGGCGGCGACGGCGTAGCCGAAACGCGCGACTATTTGCGCCAATTTTTCAGCGACCCGAGCAAAGGCGGCTATTTTGAATGCGATGCCGCGCAAGCGCAGGCGGCGATGCTGCACCGTTTTGCCGTAGCCAGCGCAGCCGTGCGCTATCGCGCCGTGCATCACGATGAAGTGGAAGACATTGTTGCGCTGGACATCGCGCTGCGCCGCAACGACCGCGACTGGCTGGAAGTGCTGCCTGAAAGCATCAACAGCAAGCTCAGCCACAAGCTGTATTACGGGCATTTCTTCTGCCACGTTTTCCACCAAGATTACATCGTGAAAAAAGGCAACGACTGCATGGCGCTGGAACACGAAATGTGGCGCTTGCTGGACGAGCGTGGCGCACAATACCCTGCCGAGCATAATGTGGGGCATTTGTATGTGGCCAAACCCGAGCTGAAATCGTTCTATCGCCGGCTTGACCCGACCAACAGCTTTAACGTGGGCATCGGGCAAACCAGCAAGAAAAAGGGCTGGGACGAATAGCGCGATGCGGTTAAAGCAGCCTGAAAACGGTATTTTGTGTTTTCAGGCTGCCTTAGCCCGTTTGAATGATGATGAAAGGCAGCCTGAAACGGCTGCGCCCCACCAACAAAAACAATCCAAACAAAAACAGCCAAAGCGCATTGCCTTGGCTGTTTTTTTAACGAAGATTAATGGGCCGCAGGGGCTTGCGGTGCGGTTTTTACTGCGGGCGCGGCTTGTTGTGGGGCGGGGGCAACGGCGGCGGGCGCAGTTTCCATGGTTTGTGGCGCGTCTTGGACAACAGATTTGCCTTTGGCGGCTTTGCCTTTCAGGGCTTTGCCGTGTGTTTTTGCAACTGCCGGGTTCGCGCCTTTATGCGGTGCTTTGCCTGCGTGTGCGGCAACGGGCGCGGCAACGGCGGCAAAAGAAGCGGTGAGTGCTAAGAGTGCGAGAACTTTTTTCATAAGTACATCCTTAATATGAGTTTTCAAAAACACTTGACCTTGATGAGCATTAATCCCAATCAAGGCCAAGTGCAGGCAGTCTAACAAGGCAAATCCGCGCTGTCAGCCCACTTTAAAAAATCAAACGTTTCTTTTCAGGAATTAATCACTGTAAAGACGGGCGAAGCGCAACAGCTTGTTTACAAGATAACGCATTGAAATACGAGAAACAAAAGGCAGCCTGAAATGTTAGGCCGGGCGCAAAATGCAGTGAGCTTATATAAGATGTGCAAACCGCTGCGTTTTGCCCGCAAAAAAGGGCGGAACAATCCACCCTTTTGCGTTTTCAGGCTGCCTATTTTGCTGTCGGCTGCCCTTTCACAATGCTCAACCCTGCGGAAATCAAGCCGCCCAAATCCGCCACGTTGGCGGGCATGATGACGGTGTTGCTTTCTTTGGCGAGCTTGGCAAACGCTTCCACATATTGCTCCGCCACTTTCAGCTTCACGGCTTCATCGCCGCCCGGTTCTTGGATGGCGGCGGCAACGGTGCGGATGGCATCGGCGCTGGCTTGGGCAACAAGGCGCAGGGCTTGCGCTTCGCCCTCGGCGCGGTTGATTTGCGCCACTTTTTCGCCCTCGGAAGCGTTCATCGCGGCTTGCGCTTCGCCTTCGGATTTTTTGATTTCGGCTTCGCGCTCGCCCGTTGCCAAGTTGATTTGCTCAATTTTCAAGCCTTCGGATTGGGCGATGCGGGCACGTTTTTCGCGCTCGGCGGTGATTTGCGCCTGCATGGAGCGCAGGATTTCTTGCGGTGGCACCAAATCTTTGATTTCGTAGCGCAATACTTTCACGCCCCACGACACAGCGGCTTCGTCCAGCGCGGCGACTACGGTGCGGTTGATGTCGTCGCGCTCTTCAAAGGTTTTGTCCAATTCCATGCGCCCGATAACGGAGCGCAGCGTGGTTTGGGCAAGCTGGGTGATGGCGAGAATGTAGTTGCTTGAACCGTAAGACGCGCGTTCGGGGTCGGTTACTTGGAAATACAAAATGCCGTCCACCGTAAGCTGGGTGTTGTCGCGCGTGATGCAGACTTGGCTGGGCACATCCAGCGGGATTTCTTTGAGCGAATGGCGGTAGGCAACGCGGTCAAGAAAGGGCACGAGGATGTTTAGTCCCGGGGCGAGCGTGGCATGGTATTTGCCCAGCCGCTCAACAATCTGCGCTTCTTGCTGCGGCACAACTTTAAACGCCTTGAAGCCGATGATAATCAGGGCAATCAGGATAATAACGGGGAGCGTGAGGGTGGTGAGTGGCATAAGGTTTCCTTTCTTGGTTGGGGGTTGGGGGATGAGGAGCTGTTTATATGATTTTCAGGCTGCCTTTAAGCCCTGTTTCAATGCCCATAGGCAGCCTGAAAACGCATTGGCGTTGATTAAGAAGCTGTATTCACATTTTCATAGGCAGATTTGATGGCATAAAAGCGCAGCAAGGTTGGACACCTTGCGGGCATTTTTAACGCGGTTGCCGCGTTTTAGGGCACAAAAGATACCTATGAAAATAGTGAATGCAGGTTCTAAGCCAACGGTTCAATCAGCAAAGTGATGCCGTCTTTGCCACAGATGCGCGCGTTGTCGCCCATTTGAAAATCGGCATGCGGGCGCACGGCGCGGGCTTCCCATGTGGTGCCGCGGTAAAACACGCGCCATGCCCCGCCCGACAGCGGCTGCTCAATTTGCACCACGCTGCCGATGTCCAAATCGTTGCCTTGGTGCAATGTTTTGTTTTTGGGCGATTTGCCGCGCAAACGGTAAACATACAGCGTGCCCACCGCCGACAAAAACGCCGCCGCCAGCATGCTCGCCACCGCGCCGGCGTTAAACAGCCAAGCCGTCAGCCCTGCGCCTGCCAACGCGGCGGAGAGCACCAGCAAATACACCGTGCCGCTGAACAGTTCCAACACAAAAACGGCAACGGCGGCAATCAGCCAATAAGTCCAAAGAGCCATGATTTTTTCCTTTTTGGATTGCGTTGAGATGGGGTTTCGCTTGGCAAACGCGGCAAACCCGTTTTCAGGCTGCCCTAGTGCGTAGATATTAGGCTTCCGCCACTTCCACGCTGTGCGTAA
The DNA here is from genome assembly GCF_014054985.1 of Kingella oralis. Lineage (NCBI taxonomy): Bacteria > Pseudomonadati > Pseudomonadota > Betaproteobacteria > Neisseriales > Neisseriaceae > Kingella > Kingella oralis. The sequence continues at coordinate 385,629 of NZ_CP059569.1, read as the reverse complement.
TCGGCGCGATTTTGCTCATCATCACACACGCCGAGCAATCGTGCGCCAGTGAATCGGCGATGATTTTGTTCACTTGCGCCGCATCCAAGCCGCGCCCCAGCACCTTGTAATGCACATGAATTTTGGTGAACACCTTGGGCGCGGTTGCCGCGCGTTCCGCTTCCACGCTCACGATGCAGTCTGCAAAGCCCGCCTGCACTTGCAACGCGGCGGCAACATCCACGCTGGTGCAGCCCGACATCCCCATCAGCATCACTTCCAACGGGCTTGCCCCGCGCTTCCAGCCCTCTGCCGCCGGCGTGCCGTCCATCACAATGCTGTTGCCGTGTTCGTTGGCGGATACAAATGTTTTGTTGCTTAACCATTGGGTGGTAATTTTCATGATTTTTCCTTTTAAACAAGATGATAAGTGTGAACCATGCGCCGCATAGGCAGCCTGAAACGGCAAATGGTTGATAGCGGGCTATCGTGGCTGCGCGGTTTTCAGGCTGCCTTTTCCGCCGCACTCAGCAACATAAACGTCAGCACTAAGGGGAAAACAGGTCCCACCAAAAACACCAGCAGCCACAGCATCAAATTATCTGCCAGATTGCGCAGCAGCTTGAAATAACCCCACGCATAAAGCCCCGTAATCACGCCGCCAATAATCATCCCCAACAGCGATGTGCCGCCACCAAGCAAAAACGCAATCACACCATAAGCCAACGCCCATTGCCATGTGCGCGAAGTTTCCTGAAATGTGTCTTGCAGCTTACCAAAAATTAACAGAATCAATGCACCAAACATTTCGTTCTCCTTATTCGCTTGACTGCCATCTCAGCCAAGTGTAATTTAACACAAATTCACATAGTTAGGCAGCCTGAAAGCCTAACTTTACAGTATTTTTCAGGCTGCCTCGGCAAACCACAACCCATTGTTCCCATTAGGAGAAAACCATGTCTCAATCATTTGACGTTGCCGTTATCGGCGCAGGGCCGGGCGGCTACATCGCAGCGATTCGCGCCGCGCAGCTGGGCTTCAAAACCGTGTGCATAGACGCGGGCAAAAACAAAGCAGGCGATGCCCCCGCGCTGGGCGGCACTTGCCTGAACGTGGGCTGCATTCCGTCCAAAGCCTTGCTGCAATCGTCCGAGCATTTTCACGCCGCGCAGCACGATTTCGCCGAACACGGCATTTCGTTTTCAGGCAGCCTGAAATTTGATGCCGCCAAAATGATTGAACGCAAAGATGCGATTGTGAACAAGCTCACAGGCGGGATTAAGTTTCTGTTTCAAAAAAACAAAATTGAAAGTATTTTTGGGCGTGCTTCGTTTGCAGGCAAGCAAGGTGATGAATGGCTGTTGAATGTGGACAATGGCGCGCAAATCGCCGCCAAGCACGTTGTGATTGCCACAGGCTCTGCGCCGCGCGGTTTGCCCAATTTGGTCAAAATCAGCAATGTGAACGTGTTGGACAACGAAGGCGCGTTGAACTTAACCGCCGTGCCCAAAAAATTGGGCGTGATTGGCGCGGGCGTGATTGGCTTGGAAATGGGCTCGGTGTGGCAACGCTTGGGCGCAGATGTGCATATTTTGGAAGCCGCGCCCGCGTTTTTGCCCGCCGCCGACCAGCAAATCGCCAAAGAAGCGTTTAAATATTTCACCAAAGAACAAGGGCTGGCGATTGATTTGGGCGTGAAACTCAACCAAATCACCGAATACAAAGACGGCGTTTCGGTGGCATACGAAGTGGCGGGCAAGCAACACACCGCGCAGTTTGACAAACTGATTATCGCCATCGGGCGCGTGCCTGTTACGCAAGGCTTGGGCGCGGAAAACGTGGGCTTGGCGATAGACGAGCGCGGCTTTATTGCGGTGGACGATGAATGCCGCACCAATTTGCCCAATGTGTGGGCGATTGGCGACGTGGTGCGCGGCCCGATGCTGGCGCACAAAGCCAGCGAAGAAGGCGTGGCGGTTGCTGAGCGCATCGCAGGGCAAAAACCGCAGGTGGATTTGGGCAACGTACCGTTTGTGGTGTACACCGACCCCGAAATCGCATGGGTGGGCAAAACCGAAGAGCAGCTAAAAGCCGCAGGCATCGCGTATAAAAAAGGCACATCAGGCTTTGGCGCCAATGGGCGCGCGCTGGGCTTGGGCAAAGCCAAAGGCACGATAAAAGTGTTGGCAGACGCGCAAACCGACCGCATTTTGGGCGTGCACATGATTGGCGCGATGACCAGCGAACTCATCGCCGAAGCCGTTGCCGCGCTGGAATTTAAAGCCAGCAGCGAAGACATCGCGCGCATCATCCACGCGCATCCTACGCTGTCGGAAGTGTTGCACGAAGCGGCGTTGGCGGTGGATAAGCGGGCGTTGCATGGTTAGCGTGGGGTGAATGGAAGGCAGCCTGAAACGGGGAAAACCGATTTTCAGGCTGCCTCATTTGGATTTTGAACAGGGAACAAATATGACAAAAGAGCCCTTGAAAACAATAATTAAGAATTGGTTTTCATCCCGAGAAGGCGTGGGGATTGCCCTTATATCAGTCGTTTCCACATCGTACTATTTTATTGCCTCATCCAATTTCCCATTGACGTTTCCTTTTTTTCAGCCCCGTTTTATCCATGCGCAAGAAATCAAAATAAACCAATGGAGACAAACCAAATCTGGCGACGCGATTGCTTTCGTGCACAACAATCTGCCTTACGCCGTACCCTGCTATCGCGCCGAGAAAAAAGAATTGACCGCTTTGTGCGACACGGTAAGGTTTAACGGAGTGGCAGTCGTGAAAAACATGGTTTTCTTGCAACCTTATTCAGGTGCAACAAATGTTTTGATTACGCAAGGCACATTGTCGCAACCGCAAAGCGAAACGCCGATTGCCATCAGCCAAGACAGGCAGAACAGATTTGTGCGCTTGGAGCAAATTTGGTTTCAAATTTTCCTTGCGCTTGCGCTATGCAGTGTTGCGTATCTAGCCGCGCATATTTACATTGTGGTGCAAGACATACGGCGCGAACGCTTGTGAACGCGCTTGCCCTGCAAAAGGCAGCCTGAAAGCCGCCCCAACAAATTTTCCCCAACCCTAGGAGTTCATCATGAGCAAAACCGTTATCCACACCGACCAAGCTCCCGCCGCCATCGGCGCATACAGCCAAGCCATCCGCACAGGCAACACCGTTTATTTAAGCGGACAAATCCCGCTTGTGCCTGAAACCATGCAGCTGGTAAGCGAAAACTTTGAAGAACAAGCGCACCAAGTTTTCAAAAACTTGCGCGCCGTGTGCGAAACCGCAGGAGGCAGCCTGAACGACATCGTTAAGCTCAACGCCTACCTCACCGATTTGTCCCACTTCGCCACCTTCAACGCCGTGATGGAACAATACTTCGCTGTCCCCTACCCTGCTCGCGCCGCCGTTGGCGTGGCATCGTTGCCACGCGGCGCATTGGTGGAAGCCGAAGCCGTTTTGGTTTTGCCTTGATGTGATGCCAAAGCCGTAAACAAGTAAACAGGCGGATTTTATTTCCGCCTTTTTTGCACCAACACGCAACGGCATGATGGTTTATTTTGTTTTCAGGCTGCCTCAACGCTTTGCCAAATCCAAAGAGGCAGCCTGAAAATCAAAAGCGGAACGACAACGGCTCGCTGCCAAATGGCGTATTTATTTCGCATTAAATAGGGCATGACCGGTTAACGGAATATTGGCAAGCCACCGACACACCATCGATTGCCCATTAAACAAACGTTTCAGGCTGCCCACGATTTTTTCCAAGACCCAACCCCAAAGGCAGCCTGAAAACCAATCTACTCAACAAAAACCGTTTAGCCCAATACCAACCGACTTGGCTTTTTCAGGCTGCCTCTATCCCCCAGCCACAAAAAAACACCGCTATGCCTGTACACATAACGGTGTTTCTTAACATCACCAACAGCGACTAGCCGCCCAATTCATCCAGCAGCTGTTGCGCTTGCGTTTGAATTTCGCCATGGGATTCGGTAACCAATTCGCGCAAGGTTTCGCGCGCTGCCACGGCATCATCAATTTCCAGATACATTTTCGCCAATTCCAATTTCGCTTCCAAAGGCTCGGTCAAGCCCACCGCCTCGGAAACAAAACCTGCATCGTTATGCGCCGTTTCAGGCAATTCTTCAATATCCCAAGAAGCCAAATCGTCCACAGCGTGTTCAACCGCAGGCGCAGCAGGCTCGTCAAATGACAAGTCGTCAAACGAAGGCGCGGACACGGCAGGCTGCTCAAACGACAAATCATCAAATGCAGGCGCAGCAACCGCAGGCTCTTCCAAAGACAAATCGGCAAATGACTGCCCGGCAGGTTCAAACGCGGGCGTTTCAGCAGCAAAATCGACCGCAGCGGGCTCTGCCACAGCAAAATCCAAGCCGTCGTCCAATGCCGCATGAGCCGCAGGCTCGGCAGGCGTTTCAACCGCAAAATCATCTAATGCGAAATCCATTGCATGGTCAACCGCTGGCGCTTCAACGGCAGGCGCATCAACGCTGAAATCATCCAACGCCACTTCGGGCGCGGTAAAGTCCATTGCAGGCTCGGCAATCGCAGGCGCATCTAAATCGGCGGCAAATTCAGGCACTTCGGGCGCATCCAACACAGGCGCAACTTCTTCAACCGCAGGCGTATCCAGCGAGAAATCATCAAACGAAACTTCAGGCGCGGCAACATGGGAAGCGGCTGCGGCAACGGCTGCGGTTGCTGCGGCAGGCGCAACAATATCGCTTGCGTCAAAATCCAAGAAGTCATCGCTTGCAGCGGTTTCTGCCGGCGTATCGACAATATCGGGCAACGCGTTGTTAAATGCGTCCAAATCAAACGTTGTTTCTTCGGCAGGCGCAGGAATAATATCATCCGCCTGAATCGAATCATCAAACGATAAGAAATCATCGGCTGCGCTCACAGCGGTTTCAGGCTGCCCAATCGGCGTATCATCGATAACGAAATCATCGGCGGCAACCGCATCACGGCTGCTGAGCGAATGCGCAGGCTCTGCAACGTCCGGTTCAACTGAAACGATGTCATCCACTTGCCAATCATCCGCGTCAAACGATGTGGCATTTTCTGCCACCAACAACGGATTGGCATGGGCATGCGGTTCTTCTTCAACCGATAGCGCCCATTCATCAGAGCTGTCATCAAACTGCTCGGGTTCAAAGTCATCCAAATCAAATGTTTGGCTGGAAGCGGCAGGCGCAACATCAGTATCGACAGGCGGCAAATCAAAGAAATCATCGCTGCTGTCGTCTGCTTTTGCGACGCCGGTATCCCGCATCCAATCGTCCGTCTCGGGGCTGGCCGTGCCATCAAATTGAATGTCGCTGCCATCAAATTCTTCGTCGCCGGCTGCGTTGTCGTCATCAAATGAATCGGCACGCGATTTTTTGCGGCGGCCCAACAAATAAGCCGCGCCTCCGCCCAATACCGCCACACCGGCCAAGCTTCCGCCAATCAATGTCCAATCTAAGCCTTCGTCTGTGGCCGGTTCTTCCGCAGGCGGTGTGGGTTGCGGCTCGGCAACGGGTTCGGTTTTTTCTTCTGCAACAGATGCGGCTTCAGCGGATGCCGTTTCAGCAGGAGCCGTTTTGCTTTCGGAAGCGGCAACGGTGTTTTCAGGCTGCATCTGTTCAGCTTGCGATGCTTCCGGTTGAACGGGTTTGGTTTCTTCAACCGCAGGTTTGGATGCCTCGGGTTGCGCGGGCGCTACGGGTTTCGCTTTTTCTCCCACCGCTTTTTCTGCAACAGGCGGTTCTTCAGCCGCTTGGTCTTTTGCCTTGGGTTTAATGGGCTCAACAAGTTTTTTAACCGGCTCAACTTTTACAGGAGGCGGCGTAACCACTTTGCTGGGTGTTTCTTTGGGTGTTTCTGCCGTATCGGGTGTGGTATTTTCTGTTACCGCGGGCGCAACAATTGCCGCGCCGCGAGAAATGCGCGGTGTTTGAGATTTGCGTTGCGCCGATTTAGCGTAAGCGTGGAATTGCGATGCGGTGGGGATATACAGCGTTACATTGTGATACATCCTGCCGTTGCGGAATGCGCGTGGGTTGGCTGCCATCAAAGCACGCACGGCACGCTGCACGCTCATGCCCTGCGGGCGGTAACGGGCGGCGATAGAAGCCAAACTTTCGCCCGCTTGCACACGGTGGTAGCGCGGGCTGGTTGCGTATGTTTTTTCTGTGCGCGGGGTTGCTTCACGCGTTTCTTGTTGGATTTCAACATCATCGTTTGCAACGGCATGATGTTGCTGCTGCGGTTTCAGCTCAACCGCTTTACGCGTGTCGCGATTAGAACGCGCCTGTGACGGATTAGGGCGATAGTGCGAAGGATTTATCATGGCGGTATATTGGCGAGTTTGATTGCCCGCGCGGACAGTGAAAGTCAAAATGGGGTCGTTTACAACGGAATTGGAGCGAAGACGAATAATAGCATTGCCATCGCCATGAGGGGCAACGGTGCCGCTGATGCCGTTGCCCGATACGCTTGCGCCGTTTTGCAATACCGCTTTGGCTTCCTGCCCTGTTACCACGATGCTGCCTGAAAAAGGCTCGCCCAGATTAGATTGCACGTTCACGCCGCCAATGCCTGCCACTGCGCTAAACGATGTGATTAGCGACAGCGATACTGCAATCATTTTTGTATTCGTTTTCAAAATTCATCTCCCTATCCGTGCGAACGCCCGCAAGCGGATTGATACAAAGCTTAACAATTCTTAAAGCATTATGATAGCCGTTTATTCTCGTTTCTGCCAAGCAGAACCGCATTAAACCGCCCGGAATATAGCCTACTTACCACAACTTAACGCAACGGCGCGTTCCCGCCCCCTTTTAGGCAACCTGAAAACATATTATGATGCGCTTTTCTTACTCTTTTTAACGAAAGCGAAAACATGAAAGTTTTACTATTGGGCGCACCGGGCGCGGGCAAAGGCACGCAAGCGCAATTTATCACGCGCGAATTTGGCATTCCGCAAATTTCCACGGGCGACATGCTGCGCGCGGCGATTAAAGCGGGCACGCCTTTGGGCTTGGAAGCGAAAAAAATCATGGACGCGGGCGGCTTGGTGCGCGACGACATCATCATCGGCATGGTGAAAGAGCGCATTGCGCAGCCCGATTGCGCCAACGGCTTTTTGTTTGACGGCTTTCCACGCACATTGGCGCAAGCCGAAGCAATGGTGGCGGCAGGCGTGGATTTGGACGCGGTGGTGGAAATCGACGTGCCCGATGCAGCGATTGTGGAGCGCATGAGCGGACGGCGCGTGCATTTGCCGTCAGGGCGCACTTATCATGTGAAATACAATCCGCCCAAAGTGTCCGGCAAGGATGACGAAACAGGCGAAGATTTGGTGCAACGTGATGACGACAAAGAAGAAACGGTGAAAAAACGCCTTGCGGTGTATCACGAGCAAACCGAGGTTTTGGTGGATTTTTACAGCAAATTAACGGGCGAACACGCGCCGCGTTATATCAAGGTGGACGGCACGCAACCTGTTGAAACCGTAAAAGAAAATGTGATTACGGCGTTGCAGCGCTAATTCAGCCATCATGAGGCAGCCTGAAAACACGTTTACCCGTTTCAGACTGCCTTAAACCATAGAAAGGATAGAAAGGACGCAAACGATGAAAAAACTTCTGCTTGCCGCGCTGTTGTGCGGCGGTTTTCAGGCTGCCTTGGCGGATGGCTCGGACTATTTGGACCAACGCCAACAAATTTTTATGCAAAACCTGCCCGAATACAACAAAGAATTCAACGAGATGGATGTGCCGCTGCCTGCCGTGCCCAATCCGAACGAGGGCGATTGGTTTGAGCTGTATATTGACAATCTATATAAAGGCAGCCCGCGCATTTTGTTGAGCAGCATCACGCAAGCGCCCGACGGCAGCGTGCGCTATGTGTTCAATAACCGCTCCGAAGCTGGTTACGACAACATTACCGCCGAGGGGATGCTGTGCGTTACGGGAACGAAGCTGCTGGATTCGGAAGGCTCCAAGCTGAAAACCTACGGCTATGCCGATTTGGTGAACCATCGCTGGATTGAGCCGCGCAACGCGCAGTGGACCACGCTGGGCGGCAAACGCAATGCGACCGACCGCGTGCGCCGCGTGTTGTACGATGCGTTTTGCTTGGATACCAGAGCGCGCAGCAGCGACGAAACACTGCGCGCGCGGATTCGCACCCAAGGGAAAACGGAAAAACGCGAATACGGAAAATGATTTTCAGGCTGCCTATTGCATTGGGCAGCCTGAAATTGCATGATGGTTGCCGAACAGCGTTTCAGGCTGTCCCAAGCCGAGTAAACAAAGCAAACCGCTTCATTTCACAAAGGATTTTATTATGATGGTACACATCGCTCCGCCCAACATCGCCCCCTATCGCGCCCACGCGCAGCAATATTTCCCCAGCCTGCTCAACCCGCGCCCCAACAACAGCCACAAAGGTACGTTTGGCACGGTGGGCGTGGTTGGCGGCGGCGAAGGCATGGCGGGCGCGGCATTGCTGGCAGGGATTGCCGCTTTGCAAACGGGCTGCGGCAAAGTGTTCATCGGCTTCAACCAAGCCACGCCGCCCAGCGCGGCTTATGCCTACCATCCCGAATTGATGCTGGATACCGCCGCGCGAACCGTGCAGCGCGACAACATCAACACATGGGTGGTCGGTTGCGGGTTGGGACAAAACGAATCCGCCGCGCGCGCTTTGCACGCCGTGTGGAACAGCAACCACCCGCAATTGGTGTTAGACGCGGACGCGCTGCATTTGCTGGTGAACCATCCCAAATTGTTCCCGCCCGCCAAACACCCCGATTTAGTGCTCACGCCGCACCCTGGGGAAGCCGCGCATCTGCTGGACGTGAGCACAAGCCGCGTGCAAAGCAACCGCGCATGGGCGGCGCGCGAAATCGCCAACCGTTATCGCGCGTGGTGCATCCTGAAAGGACACGAAACCGTGATTTCATCGGCGCGCGGCTTTTTGCATGTAAACAAAACGGGCAACGCAGGCTTAGCGACCGCAGGCAGCGGTGACGTGTTATCGGGCATTGTGGGCAGCCTGTTGGCGCAAGGGATGGCGGCGGAAGAAGCGGTGCCTGCGGCGGTTTGGTTGCACGGCGCGGCATCGGAAATTCTGGCGTATATGCAAGTGGGGCCGATTGGCTTGCTGGCGGGGGAAATCGCGGAAACGGTGCGCTGGCTTAGAAACCGCCTGACGGCGAATATTTGAACGGCATGCGCCATGGAGGCAGCCTGAAAACGGTCAGGCAGGGATGCCCTTTCTGCGGTAAAGCCATTTTCAGGCTGCCTTACTGCCAAAACAAAAAACCGTATCTCAAAAAGATACGGTTTTCTTCATCAGCAAAACTTAATAAACGTATATCAAGCAGCGAAGGCTTGGTCCACGCGCTCGCGCAATTCCTTGCCGGGTTTGAAATGGGGCACGCGCTTTGCGGGCACTTCCACTCGTTCGCCTGTTTTCGGATTGCGCCCAACGCGCGGCGGGCGGTAGTTCAAATCAAAACTGCCAAATCCACGGATTTCAATACGCTGACCTTTTGCAAGCGAGCGGGTCATGGTGTCCACCAAAACCTTTACGCCGTATTCAATGTCTTTGGCTTGCAGCTCAGTGCCTTCATTGTTTTCAATAAACAATTCGGCCAAGCGAGCCATTAACTCTGATTTGGTCATTGTGTTTTACCTTCAGCTTTTGTTCAAAGATGCTTTGAGCAAATCGCCCAAGCTGGTGGTGCCGGCATTGGCAGCACTTGCGGCGTTGATGGATTTCAACGCATCTTGGTCTTCTTTGCGGTCTTTGGCTTTGATAGACAATTTGATGCTGCGGTTTTTGCGGTCAACCGACAAGATGATGGCTTCTACTTCATCGCCTTCGTTCAGCTTGGTGGTCAAGTCTTCCACACGGTCAGCAGCAAATTCAGATGCAGGCAAGTAGGCTTCCACTTCGTCTGCCAAGGCAACCACTGCGCCTTTGGCTTCAACGGATTTCACTGTGCCTTTTACCAACGCGCCTTTGTCGTTCACAGACAAGAAGTTGTTGAACGGGTCGCCTTCAAGCTGTTTGATGCCCAAAGAAATGCGTTCTTTTTCAACATCAATCGCCAACACAACGGTTTCCACTTCTTCGCCTTTTTTGTATTTGCGAACGGCTTCTTCGCCTGATTCAGTCCAAGACAAATCAGACAAGTGAACCAAACCGTCAATGTTGCCCGGCAAGCCAACAAACACGCCAAAATCGGTGATGGATTTAACTGTGCCTTTAAGTTTGTCGCCTTTGTTGTAGTTGGCTTCAAATTCTAACCAAGGGTTAGCTTGACATTGTTTCATGCCCAAGCTGATGCGGCGTTTGTCTTCATCGATGTCCAAAATCATCACTTCCACTTCGTCGCCCAGTTGCACGACTTTGCTTGGGTGTACATTTTTGTTGGTCCAATCCATTTCGGAAACGTGAACCAAACCTTCGATGCCTTGTTCAATTTCTACGAATGCGCCGTAGTCGGTGAGGTTAGACACTTTGCCGAACAAGCGTGAGCCTTGTGGGTAGCGGCGTGCCAAACCTTCCCATGGGTCTTCACCCAGTTGTTTCAAGCCCAAAGACACGCGTTGTTTGTCTTGGTCAAAGCGCAATACTTTAGCTTCCACTTCTTTGCCCACTTCCAACACTTCGCTTGGGTGTTTTACGCGACGCCATGCAAGGTCGGTGATGTGCAGCAAGCCGTCGATGCCGCCCAAATCTACGAATGCGCCGTAGTCGGTGATGTTTTTCACGATGCCTTTTACGATGGTGCCTTCTTGCAGGGTTTCCATCAGGGCTTTGCGCTCTTCGCCCAAAGTGGCTTCCAGCACGGCGCGGCGTGATACGACTACGTTGTTGCGTTTGCGGTCCAATTTGATGACTTTGAACTCAACTTCTTTGCCTTCAAATTGTGAAGTGTCTTTGATGGGGCGCACGTCCAACAAAGAACCGGGCAGGAAGGCGCGGATGCTGTTCACCATAACGGTTAAGCCGCCTTTTACCTTGCCGTTAATCACGCCTGACAGGATTTCGCCGTCTTCCATGGCTTCTTCCAGAGTAATCCAGTCGGCGGCGCGTTTGGCTTTTTCGCGGGACAGTTTGGTTTCGCCGAAGCCGTTTTCTACGGATTCGATGGTTACGGTTACGAAATCGCCTACTTTAACTTCCAGTTCGCCCAAGGGGTTTTTGAACTCGGCGATGTCAATCAGCGATTCTGATTTCAAGCCTGCGTTCACGATGACAAATTTGTCGGTGATGTCTACCACTTCGGCGGTAATCACTTCGCCATAGTTCATTTCTTGGGTGTTAGAGTATTCTTCCAATAACTGGGCAAAATTTTCCATGTTTGGTTTTGCTTTCTATGCACCGCCAAGGTGTGCGGGGTTGGGTTGGTTGATTTGTTTATGCCCTTGGCTCATAAACAAGGTGATTTCAGGCTGCCTATGCAAGGCTGCACTGGAAAAGGAAAACGGCGCATTATACGCGATTTTTGGCGTTTGGGTAGGGTAGAGGGCTGTTTTTTGTGTGTTTTTTTGCTGTGCGGTTTGCGGGAACTAGGGGCAGCCTGAAAAGGGGTAATGCGAAATGGGGGCAAGGATTTTTGTGAACAGGGGTAAAACACGTTGGCGGTGGATTGAGGCTTGGGCGTTGTCAAACTGCGTTTCAGGCTGCCTTTGGCGTTGGGCGGTTGCGTGTGCGTGAGGCAGCCTGAAAAGGGGGGATGAGCCGCGTGAGTGCTGGCTTCTCTTGCATGGGATTTTTATTTTCAGGCTGCCTTTGGGCTGGCTTGATACCAATCCAATACTTGCTGCACGGTTTCTTCTATGCTGCGATGGGAGGTGTCTAGCAGCTTGGCATCGGGCAGTTGCTGCAAGGGGGCGACGGGGCGGCTGCGGTCGGCTGCGTCTCGGGCTTGGATGTCGGCGAGGATTTGGGCAAATGCTGCGCCATCCAGCGGCACGCCGATTTGTTTGGCGCGGCGTTCGGCGCGGATTTGTGCGCTGGCGGTAAGAAAAATTTTGAGCTGGGCTTCGGGAAACACGGTTGAGCCCATGTCGCGCCCGTCTGCCACCAAGCCTTGCGCGGTTAAAAAATTGCGTTGGCGTTGCAACAGGGCTTGGCGCACAGCGAGCAGTTTGGCGACGGCGGATGCGCCCATGCCGATGCGTTCGCTGCGGATGGCTTGGGTTACGTCTTGCCCGTCTAGCCACACGGTTTGACCGCGAAATTCGGCGGGCAATTCGGCGGCAAGCGCGGCGACAGCGGCTTCGTTTGCCCAATCTATGTTGTGATTTTGCGCGTGCAGCGCGGTAAGGCGGTAGAGCGCGCCTGAGTCTAAATATGCCCAGCCGAGCGCGGCGGCAACGCGGGCGGCGATGGTGCCTTTGCCTGAGGCGGAGGGGCCGTCTAGGGCGATGACTTTTTGCATGGTGGTTTCCTTGTGGTGGGCGATGTTTTTTGAATGTTTAGGCAGCCTGAAAAATAAGAAATGCCGTCATTTCCGCGCAGGCGGGAATCTTGTTTGATATTCAGAAATTATTGTAAAAACAAACTGTTATTTAATATTAACCAAGATTCCCGCCTACGCGGGAATGACGGAACTTTAACTATTTCTTGTTTCATTTTAGGTTGTGCAAAGGTTTCAGGCTGCCTTTAAATGATAGGGCAGCCTGAAACGGTCATTTCATCCACGCACGCAAAGCGTGGGTATGGCGGCGCAACGCCATGAGAACGGTTAAACCACATAAAAGTTTTTTCAGGCTGCCTTAGTGATGATGCAGCCTGAAAACGGATAAACGCGCCAAAACGGTTTGAGCTTCGCAGCAGCGCGTAGCCGCGTTTTCAGGCTGCCAATGGGGCGAGCAGCTTGGCAAAGGCTTCTTCAAACTGCTTCAAGCCGTCGTTTTGCAGGCGCGTTGCCAGCGTTTCCACGTCTATGCCCAATTTTTCGGCTTCGGCAAGCTGAGCGAGCGCGGCGGGGATGTTTTCGGGCAGGGTGCGCGCGGCGGTGCCTGTGGCGATGAAGGCTTTGAGCGTGGCATCGGGCACGGTGTTCACCGTGTGTTCGCCGATTAGCGCGTCCACATACAGCGTGGCGGGGTAGTCGGGATTTTTCACGCCGGTGGATGCCCACAGCAGCGACACGCGGTGCGCGCCTTGCGCGGCGAGGACAGCAAACTCGGGGTGGGCGAAATAATCTTGCCAGTCTTGGTAGGCGGCTTTGGCAAGGGCGATGGCGATTTTGCCGCGCAGGTGTTCGGGCAGCGTGCCATCCAGCGCGTTGTCGATGCGGGAGATAAAGAAGCTGGCGACCACTTGAACTTGCGCCAGATTGCCGCCGTTGGCAGCGAGTTGGGTTAAGCCTGCGGCGTAGGCGGTGTAGGCTTTAAGTGTTTGTTTACGCGAGAATAATAGCGTGAGATTGACGTTGATGCCGCTGGCGACGAGGGCGGTGAGCGCGGTTAAACCTGCGTCGGTGGCAGGGATTTTTATCATGGCGTTGGGGCGATTGATGGCTGCACACAGGCGTTGCGCTTCGGCGATGGTGCGCTCGGCATCGTGCGATAGCTCGGGGGAGACTTCCAAGCTCACAAAGCCTGTTTTACCGCCCGTGCTGTCGTATTCGGCGCGGCACACGTCGCAAGCGGCTTGCACGTCGGCGATGGCGAGGGTTTCGTAGATTTCTTGCGGACTTTTGTGTTGTTGTTTCAGGGTTGCAATTTCGGGAATATAGAGCGCGTCGCCGGAAAAGGCTTTTTGGAAGATGGCGGGGTTGGAGGTTACGCCACATACGCCGTCGGCAAGAAACCGGGCGAGTTCGCCGCTTTGCACCAGGCTGCGCGATAGATTGTCCAGCCAGATTTGTTGTCCGAGTTGTTTGACTTGTTTGATGGTGGTCATGCTGTTTTCCTTTGCTGTGGCGTGAAAAGGGGCAATCGTAAAGGTTTTTTTACAGTTTGGGTAGGGGCGGTTGGGGGAATGTTTTTCAGGCTGCCTCAGTGAGACACAATAGGCAGCCTGAAAACGGTAAAGCGCAAATAAAAAAGCGTTTCGCAATGATTGCAAAACGCTTTTTATGCTGCGGGGTTTAGCGAACGCCTGCGGCTTTCACATCGGCGATGTAGCCGTGGTCGTTGAGGCGGATGTGGCGGAACAGCCAGCCATCGCACATATCCAGCACTTCTTGCAAGGCGGTGATGTCGCCGTTTTCAAAACGCCCTTGCAATTCGCCCATTTTTTTGATGAAGTTGGCGTGCACTTTTTTGTGCGGCTCGGTCATGCGGTAATGCGCTGCTTCCAGCATTTTTTCTTCTTCGCCAAAGTGGAAAATGGTGTAGTCAATCAAATCTTGTAGCTCTTTTTTGGTGGCTTCATAGTCGGCTGATTTGAACGCGTCATCCAGCTTGTTGAAGTGGTCAACCAAGATTTGATGTTGTTCATCTACGTCGGCAAAGCCTGTGTTCAGGTCTTGTGTCCAATATACCAGTGCCATGATTTTGTCCTTTAATATTGTATGGTGAGTTAAACGGTTTCCTATCTCCAAAATTATAGGAAAATCACTGTTTTACGGTGATTTCGTTATTATCATCCAGCCGTTGTATTCATACAATATTATTTTTTAGGCATAGGCTCTAATCTACGCTATATGGTTGTTTTGCTTTTGATTTTTTGCGGGCGAATTTTTGCTAAACTGTTGTGATAAAATCTTGTTTTTAGTCAAATAATTCTCATTTGGAACAGCAGATTGGTGTATAGCAAATGATATTAAGTTTCGCTAACGCTATTTGGTGGTTTTAAACGAATGGATATAAATAGAGGTAGCAATGGTTCATCAGTATCTTTTATGGGCGCGCGAGGCGTTGGCAAGCGAGGCGGCGGCGATTGGGGAAGTATCGGCGGGGCTGGGGGCGGATTTTGTGCGCGCGGCGGAGGCGGTGTTGGCTTGCCGCGGGCGGGTGATTGTAACGGGCATGGGCAAATCGGGGCATATCGGGCGCAAAATGGCGGCAACGCTGGCTTCCACGGGCACGCCTGCGTTTTTTGTGCACCCTGCCGAGGCGGCGCATGGCGATTTGGGGATGATTGTGGATGGCGATGTGGTGCTGGCGTTGTCCAATTCGGGCGAGAGCGATGAGATTTTGGCGATTTTGCCGGCGTTAAAGCGCAAGGACACGGTGTTGATTGGGGTGTCGTCGAACGCGCAATCCAGTTTGGCGCGGTTTGCCGACATTCATATTCGGGCGGCAGTGTCGCACGAGGCTTGCCCGCTCAACCTTGCGCCCACTTCCAGCACCACGGCGGTGTTGGCGCTGGGCGATGCGTTGGCGATTGTGCTGCTGCAAGCGCGGCGTTTTACTTCGGAAGATTTTGCGTTGAGCCATCCTGCGGGCAGCTTGGGGCGGCGTTTGCTGCTCACGGTGGGCGATTTGATGCACTCGGGCGCGGAACTGCCTGCGGTGGCGGAGCGAACGCTGCTGAAATCGGCGATTGTTACCATGAGCGAAAAGGGCTTGGGGATGCTGGCGGTGGTGGACGTTTCAGGCTGCCTGAAAGGCGTGCTAACGGATGGGGATTTGCGCCGTTTGTTTGAACAGCGCGATTCGTTTGCAGGGCTTACGGTGAACGATGTGATGAAGCGCGAGCCGAAATTTATCGCACCCGATAAACTGGCGAGCGAAGCTTTGCGCATGATGCAAGAGAAGCGGATTGGCGGGCTATTGGTGTGCGATGAAGGGATGCATTTGGTGGGCGCGTTGAATATGCACGATTTGCTTAAAGCGCGCGTGGTTTAAGGGTTTTCAGGCTGCCTATGATGAGCATTAAGGCAGCCTAAAAAACGGAATACGATTTCTGTGAACAAGATAGGATGAACGATACAGGCACTGATACTCGGCGCAACGGGCGCAACAGGACAAGCACTCACGCAGCAGCTTTTGGCGGATGCGCGTTTTCAATCGGTAGCGGTTTTTGCACGCCGCGATCTAGCGTTGGCGCACGATAAACTCACCACGCATATTGTGGATTTTCGGCAGCCTGAAACATGGCAAGACAAGGTGCGCGGCGATGTGTTGTTTTCTTGCTTGGGTACAACCATCAAAGCTGCGGGCAGCCAAGAAGCGATGTGGGCGATTGACCACGATTTGCAGCTTGCCTTTGCCCAAGCTGCGCAACGCAACGGCGTGTCGCGTTATGTGTTGGTGTCGGCGCAGATGGCGGATGCCAACGCCCACGCGTTTTATTCGCGCATGAAAGGCGTGTTGGAGCAGGCGGTAACGGCGTTGGGCTTTGCACACACGGCGATTTTGCGCCCGCCTGTGCTGTTGCGCCCCGATAGCGATCGCGCGGGGGAAATTTGGGCGACAAAAGCGTTGGCGGTGTTTAATGCGCTGGGCTTGCTGCGCGCGTATCAACCGCTGCGGGTGGAAGATTTGGCGGCGGCGATGATTGCGGCAAGCCTGCGCGATGAACGGCTGCGGATTTGGGAAGCGCGGGAGATTCGGGACGTGTTGTTGGCACAGGCAGCCTGAAACGCCGTCCCGCCCCGTTCAACCAGCAGCCGCAAAAAAACACGGTCATCATCCGATAACCGTGTTTTTGTGTTGCGCCGCGCCCGACAAACGCGCCAAACGGTGTTTCAGGCTGCCTAAGCGCGCGGTTTTACCACCCGCCACGATAACGGCGAGGGCGGCGGCGATAGCCATCGTCATAATCGCGGTAACGGCGGTAGCCGTTGCCATAGCGCATATCAATGCGGGTGTTGTCGTTGCCCCAGCCGTAGCGGATATTGAAGCCGTTGTCGGAATCGAAGGTGTAGCCGTAATCTCGGTAGCGGCGATTGTCGCGGCGGTAATCATCATAATCGCGGTAACGGCGGTCGTAGCGATCATAACGGTCGTAGCGGCGGTCGTAGCGATAGTCGTCATCGTATCGCCCGCGCCGTTCGTATGCGCGGTCGCTGCGATCAATGCCTATTCTGCTGCGGTCAAGCTCAATTCTGGGGCTGTCGTCGCCGTAATACATTAATTCTGCGCTGGCGGCGGTGGCGAGCGTGCCCAGTAGCAAGGCGAATAGGATTTTTTTCATCGTGCGTCCTTTCGGAAAAATGGGGGTGCTTTGAATAACCACGGCGGGCATTGCGGCGAACTGCGTCTTTATCGCAAAACCTGCGTTTGCAATCATCGTGTGCTTGTAAACGCAGGTTTTAACAGCAAAAGGGGGCAAACAACGCCCGCCAAAGTTATCCAAAAGCGGTTTTATTTTAGCGCAAGCCGTTTTCAGGCTGCCTGAAAATTACATTTCATTACGCGGGATAACGTTCAGCCTTGCGCCATAAACCGCTTGATTGCGCCCATTTGCCGCTACATTTCGCCCTGTTGCAGCCGCGTGAGCAGCACATCGCAGCAGGCGGTAAGAATATCGCGCGTTTCGTTGAAATTGCCTGTGTACCACGGGTCGGGAACGTGGTCGTAGCCGCTGCCTTTGGGCAACAGGTCGGTGATTTTGAAGATTTTTTCAGGCTGCCTGCCGAAGAATTTTTCGGCATCGCGCAAATTGCTGTCGTCCATCACGATTAAGTAATCGTAGTCGTTCAAATCGCTTTTTTTGATTTTGCGGCTGACAAAATCTTGCGAGGCGATGCCCAGTCCGTCCAACACGTCGGCTGTGCCGCAGTGCATCCCTTCGCCGTCGTGCCAGCCTGATGTGCCTGCGCTGGCGGTGTGCACGGGGATGCCGCGCTCGGCCGCCATGCTGCGGAAAAGGTATTCTGCCATCGGCGAGCGGCAGATGTTGCCCAAACAGATAAAGAGGATTTTTTTCATCACGCGGTTTCCTAAATGCAAAATAGTTGGCATAAATTGTAAATGTATTTAAGGCAGCCTGAAAAACCTTTTTGCGCTACAATCGTGGCTTTCTTGCTCAACTTCATAAGGATAAAGCCATGTCTTTGCAACAGATTATTGAAACCGCTTTTGAAAACCGCGCCGAAATCACGCCTGCCAATGTGCAGCCCGAGGTGAAAGAGGCGGTGCTGGAAACCATGCGCCAGCTAGACAACGGCTCGCTGCGCGTGGCAGAACGCCGCGGCGTGGGCGATTGGTTGGTGAACGAATGGGCGAAAAAGGCGGTGTTGCTGTCGTTTCGCATTCAAGACAACGAATTGGCGGATGATGGCGTGAACCGTTATTTTGACAAAGTGCCGACCAAGTTTGCCAACTGGTCGCAGGCGGATTTTCAGGCTGCCGGTTTTCGCGCCGTGCCTGGGGCGATTGCGCGCCGCGGCAGCTTTGTGGCGAAAAATGCGGTGTTGATGCCGTCTTATGTGAATATTGGCGCGTATGTGGACGAAGGCACGATGGTGGACACTTGGGTTACGGTGGGCTCGTGCGCGCAAATCGGCAAAAACGTGCATTTGAGCGGCGGCGTGGGCATTGGCGGCGTGTTGGAGCCGTTGCAAGCTGCGCCCACGATTATTGAGGACAACTGCTTTATCGGCGCGCGCAGCGAGATTGTGGAAGGCGTGGTGGTGGAAGAAGGCAGCGTGATTTCCATGGGCGTGTTCATCGGGCAATCCACCAAAATTTACGACCGCGAAACGGGCGAAATTCATTATGGGCGCGTGCCTGCTGGCTCGGTGGTGGTTTCAGGCAGCCTGCCCAGCAAAGATGGCTCGCATAGCTTGTATTGCGCGGTGATTGTGAAAAAAGTGGACGCGAAAACGCGCGCCAAAACCAGCGTGAATGAATTGTTGCGCGGGGTTTAATCTTTTGCGCTTTGCTGTTTGATTGTTTTCAGGCTGCCTTACCGCGTTGAGGCAGCCTGAAAATTATTTTTACCCCCATTCCCACCATGACCCGCTACGCCCTTACCCTATCCTACAACGGCAGCGCCTTTTTCGGCTTCCAAAAGCAAGCCGCTGGCATCCCCACCATTCAAACCGCGCTGGAACACGCCCTCGCGCAAATCGCGGGCGAGCCTGTCGCCATCACCGCCGCGGGGCGCACCGACACAGGCGTGCACGCCACGGCGCAGGTGGTGCATTTTGACAGCCACGCCACGCGCCCGCTCACGGCTTGGGTGCGCGGCGTGAACGCGCATTTGCCCGATGGCATCGCCGTATTGCACGCCCAAGCCGTTGCGCCCGATTTTCACGCGCGCTTTGATGCCTGCGGACGGCATTACCGCTATCTGCTGCAATCTGCGCCTGTGCGCTCACCGTTGCTGGTGGGGCGGGCGGGCTGGACGCACTATCCGCTGGATATGGCTGCCATGCAAAAAGCGGCGGCTTTGCTGCTAGGCGAACACGATTTTTCCAGCTTCCGCGCCGCCGAGTGTCAAGCCAAATCGCCCGTGAAAACGGTGTATGCGATTGCGTTTTCAGGCTGCCCTAGCTTCATCAAAATAGATTTTCACGCCAATGCGTTTTTGCATCATATGGTGCGCAATATTGTGGGCGCGTTGGTGTATGTGGGCTGCGGGCGGCTGGCGGTGGGCGAGTTTGCCGAAATGTTTGCCGCGCAAAGCCGCTTGACCGCGCCGCCCACGTTTATGGCGGATGGCTTGTATTTCACGGGCGTGGACTATCCTGAAAAATGGGGCATTAGGCAGCCTGAAATGCCTGAATGGTTGTGAAGCGGTTGATGGGTTTTCAGGCTGCCTCACCATTATCCGAATAACCGCGTCCCGCCACGCAAATCGGTTTACAATCGCCCCTTCCCCTTTCAGGCAGCCTGAAAACATGAACTGGACATTCAACCCCGTTAGCATCTTGCTGATTGTGTTTATCGCGCTGGGCTATTTCAGCAAAAACGGCGCAATTTGGATTTCTGCCAGCGTGTTACTGGTGGTGCAACAAACCGTGCTCACGCGCTATTTGCCGCAAGCCGACCGCCCGCTGATTAGCTTGGGCATTTTGATTTTAACCATCGGCATTCTTGCGCCGCTGGTATCGGGCAAAGTGCAATTGCCGCCTGTTTCCCAACTGTTTGACCTGAAACTGCTGGTTGCCGTGCTCACCGGCATTTTTGTGGCGTGGCTGGCGGGGCGCGGCATCGGCGTGATGCAGTCGCAGCCCAACCTGATTATCGGCCTGCTGGTGGGCACGGTGATTGGGGTAACGTTTTTCAACGGCATCCCTGTTGGGCCGCTGATTGCAGGCGGGTTGCTGTCGCTGATTTTTATGAACAACAAATAACCGTTTTCAGGCTGCCTTGTGCCAACAACCCAGAGGCAGCCTGAAAACCTGTAAACAAACTTAAACCCCATCATGCAACTCACCCCCCTATTCCAACCCACTCCGCTCACATCGCTGCCCCCGCTCTCGCTCTACATCCACATCCCGTGGTGCATCCAAAAATGCCCCTATTGCGATTTCAACTCGCACAAAATCAAAACCACGCTAGACGAGCGCAGCTACATCCAAGCGCTGATTGCCGACTTGGAAACCGAGCTGCCGCACATCTGGGGTCGCCCGATAGAAACCATCTTCATCGGCGGCGGCACGCCCAGCGTGTTCAGCGCACAAGCCATCGACAGCCTGCTATCCGCCATCCGCGCGCGCGTGAAAATCCAGCCCGAAGCCGAAATCACACTGGAAGCCAACCCCGGCACCTTTGAGCGCGAAAAATTCCAAGGCTTCAAAGAAGCAGGCATCAACCGCCTGTCCATCGGCGTGCAAAGTTTTAACGATGCCCACCTTGCCGCCATCGGGCGCATCCACAACGCCGCCGAAGCACATGCCGCCATCGCCGCCGCCGTGCAGATTTTTGAGCGCGTGAACATAGATTTAATGTATGCCCTGCCGCATCAAACCCCCGCCCAAGCCCAAGCCGATGCGCAAGCTGCCATCGCCCACGGCACCACCCACATCAGCGCCTACCACCTCACGCTAGAACCCAACACCCCATTCGGGCACACCCCGCCGCAAGGCATCCCCGACAGCGAAAGCGCGCAAGACATCGAAGACGCGGTGCACGCCGCCCTCGCCGCCGCAGGCTACGCCCAATACGAAACCAGCGCGTTTGCCACCGCCCCCAGCCAACGCGCCCGCCACAACCTCAACTACTGGCAATTTGGCGACTACATCGGCATCGGCGCAGGCGCGCACGGCAAAATCAGCTACCACAGCCACATAGAACGCACCAGTCGCAGCCGCCACCCCAGCGAATACCTTGCCGCCATGCAAACGCAGCCTGAGGCAGCCATCCGCCGCCAGCCCATCGCCGCGCAAGATTTAGCAGGCGAATTTATGATGAACGCCCTGCGCCTAATCGACGGCGTGCCCAGCGCTTTCCTGCCCGAGCGCACCGGCATCAACGCCGCCCAAATCAGCCGCGCCATCCAGACCGCGCAACAAAAAGGGCTGCTGGACGGCAACCCGCTGTATTTCCGCCCTACCCCGCTCGGGCAGCGGTTTTTGAATGATTTGATTGGATTGTTTTTGTGAATGGCATGGCGCGGGGATAGTGTTCGCATTGTGAGGCAGCCTGAAAACGAGTGAAGCGCGTTTCAGCGAAGCTAAAACATTGTTAGCGGCTGTTTTTCGCTTTTTCAGGCTGCCTATTGCACTCTGGCAATGTTGCCTAAACGATTTCATCCTTGTAAACACGATGGCGCAGATTAAAGGCAGCCTGAAAACACAGTTCAGCGTAGCCAAATGGAACAGCAACGGCTCGTCGCCACCACATCGCGCGTAGAATTAGGAGTGGCGCATCGTTTTCCCGAAAATGTCGGCGAGCCGCCAACACACCATCTATCGGCTGTTGATAGAATAAACAAAGGCAGCCTGAAAACGAACGCAGCGAGTTTCAGCGAAGCTAAAACGTTTTTTTAACCGCCATTTTAGGTTTTCAGGCTGCCTCACTTGCCCCGCCCCCAAATCCCCAATAAAGCCAACCATGACCCCCCAACCCGCCCCCCACCGCCTGCTCCCCCTGCTCCTTGCCACCGCCGTCTTTATGCACATGCTGGACGCCACCGTGCTCAACACCGCGCTGCCCACCATGGCAGCCGACCTGCACGAATCGCCGCTGCAAATGCAATCCGCCGTGGTTTCCTACGCGCTCACGCTTGCGCTGCTGATGCCGTTAAGCGGCTGGTTGAGCGACCGCTTCGGCATCCGCCAAGTGTTTTTTGGCGCGATGCTGGTTTTTGTGCTCGGCTCCGCCCTGTGCGCCGCCGCCGCCAACTTGCCGTTGCTGGTTGCCGCACGCGTGGTGCAAGGCATTGGCGGCGCGATGATGACCCCCGTGCCGCGCTTGGTGATGGTGCGCGCCTACGACAAAACCCAGTTGATTAACATGATGAATTATGTGGTGATGCCCGCGCTCATCGGCCCAATTATTGGCCCGATTGTGGGCGGCTACTTGGTGGAATACGCTTCTTGGCATTGGATTTTTTTGATTAACCTGCCCGTGGGGCTGGCGGCGGCGTATCTCACGCTCAAAATCATGCCCGTGTTCCCGCCCGTTGCCGCGCCGCGCCAGTTTGATTTGGCGGGGTTTCTGCTATTCGGCATGGGCGCGGTGGGGCTGAGCGTGGCGGTGGAAACGCTGCAACGCGCCGATGAAGCATGGCTGGCGGGCAGCCTGATACTGCTGGGCATCGCCTCGCTGGCGGGCTATGTGTGGCACGCCAAGCGTACCGATGCGCCGTTGTACGACAAAAACCTGCTCAAAGTCCGCACCTACCGCTTGGGGCTGCTGGGCAACCTGTCGGGGCGCATCGGCATGAGTTCGCTGCCGTTTATTCTGCCCCTGCTGCTGCAAGTGGGCTTTGGGCACAGCGCCACCGTGTCGGGCTGGGCGTTAGCGCCGATTGCCGCCGCGTCTATTTTCGCCAAATCGCTGGTAAAACCGCTGGTTACGCGCTTTGGCTACCGCAAAATGCTGATGAGCAACACCGTTATCATCGGCGCGATGATTATGCTGCTGGCTCTGCCCAACGCCCACACGCCGCTTTGGCTGCTCACGCCGCTGCTGCTGCTTTTGGGCGCGTGCAACTCCATTCAGTTTACCGGCATGAACACCATCACGCTGGCGGATGTGCGCCCCTACCAAGCCGCCAGCGGCACAAGCCTGATGTCGGTAAACCAACAGCTTGCCGTGGGATTCGGCACCGCCATCAGCGCGGCTTTGCTGCATTATTTCTCATCGCTGCCCGCCGTTTCGGGCAACGTGCAAACCGCGTTTCGCTGCACCTTTTTGGCGATTGGCGGCTTTACCTTGTTTTCGGGCTTGATTTTCGCGCGACTGCATCGGCTGGATGGCGAAAATTTGATTGAGCGGTAGGCAAGGATGCGAACCAAGGCAGCCTGAAAACGAGCGAAGCGGGTTTCTCGCCATTTGCTCGTTTTCAGGCTGCCTTTGCAACAACCATAGGGAACGTCGGCGTTCGTTGCCAACGCGCCATCATCAGTTCCAACCAGCCGCACACGCCCCAAACCATACAACGGCAGCCTGAAACCGCATCCCCCGTTTTCAGGCTGCCTTTTCCCGTTTCATCTGCAACCCAACGCCATACAAAAACACCAGCACGCCCAGCCACACCAAGCCGTAGCCTATCAGCCGCGCCCCGCTCAATTGCTCGCCAAACGCCAGCCCCAGCAGCAGCTGCGCGGTGGGCGACAAATTTTGCAAAATGCCCAGCAGCGACAGCGTAATCCGCTTGGCGGCGGCGGCAAAGGCAAGCAGCGGCAGCGTGGTGGCGGCGCCCGATGCGAACAGCACGGTTTTTTGCAACGGCGTCAGCTCGCCGAACACCAGCGTGTTTTGCATGCCGCACCATGCCAAATAGCCCAGCGCAAACGGCAGCAGCATCAACGTTTCCAGCGTGAGCCCCGCCAGCGGCGGCATGGGCGCGAGCTTGCGCACCGCGCCGTAAAACCCGAACGAAAACGCCAGAAACAGCGAAATCCACGGGATTTGCCCCGCAGGCACCGCCAGCCAAGCGATGCCCGCCAATGCCAGCGCGATGGCGGCGATTTGCCACGCATTAAGCCGCTCTTTAAACAGCACAAAGCCCAACAGCACGTTAAACAGCGGGTTGATAAAGTAGCCCAAGCTCGCTTCCACCACATGATGGTGCACAATCGCCCAAAGATAAATCAGCCAGTTTGCCGCAATCAGCAGCGACGACAGCGCAAACATCGCCAGAACTTTGGGCTGCCTGAACGCGACAACCAACGCCCTGCCCTGCGAAAACGCCAGCAGCAGCGCCAACGCAAACACGCTGGACCACACAATGCGTTGCGCCAAAATTTGTTCCGCAGGCATGGCGGAATGGTTGAGCGGATACCAAAACAGGGGGAACAAGCCCCAAATGCCGTAGCAAGCCAATGCCAGCCAGATGCCTTTGCGTTGTTCGGATAGGGTGGATAGAGACATAGCCAAATCGCCAAAAAAGCGCAATGGTACGCCTGCGCGGCGATAGCCGTAAAGCGGCAAAATCCGTATAATCCGCGCTTCGCTCTTTAACTGATTTCACTAAATGCGGCAGCCTGAAACCGTTTTCAGGCTGCCTCATCATCTCAATAGGAAACCCCATGGCCCAACAACTCAACCCCGCGCTCAACGTTGCATTCAAAGCCGCCCGCAAGGCAGGCGACATGATGCTGCGCGCCAGCAACAATCTTTCCAGCATCCGCGTCGACAACAAAGCGTTTAACGATTTCGTTTCCGAAGTGGACCGCCAATCCGAAGCCATCATCATCGAAACCTTGCAGGAAGCCTATCCGCACCACCGCATTTTGTCGGAAGAAGCGGGCGTATTGGGCAACGAGCGCGCCGAATTTGAATGGATTATTGACCCGCTGGATGGCACCACCAACTATCTGCACGGGCATCCGCAATACGCCATCAGCATCGCGCTGCTGGAAAAAGGCGTGTTAAAAGAAGCGCTGGTTTACGCGCCCGCCCGCAACGACCTGTACACCGCATCGCGCGGACAAGGCGCATTGCTCAACGACCGCCGTATCCGCGTATCCAGCCGCGTGGAGCTAAGTCAATGCTTGATTGGTACAGGCTTCCCCGTGGTAGAGCAATCCATGCTGGATACATATCTTGCTATTTTAAAAGCCTTTATTGAAAAAACCGCAGGTGCACGCCGCGAAGGCGCAGCATCGCTGGATTTATGCGCCCTCGCCGCTGGGCGCGTGGACGGCTTTTTTGAGTTCAACTTAAAACCGTGGGACATTGCCGCAGGCGCGTTGATTGTGCAAGAAGCGGGCGGCATCGTTACCGATATGCACGGCGAGCAGACTTGGCTGGAAACGGGCGACATTGTGGCGGCGAACCCCAAAGTGCTGGCGCAGATGCTGCGGATTATTGGCGCGCACGTTTAACGCCTTATCCGCCGCCATCGTGCAAACATGTTTTCAGGCTGCCTTATCTCGCGTAGGGCAGCCTGAAATCCGTTATCGCCAACCATGCAGCAAGCTATTTCAGGCTGCCTCATTCTCCGCCGCCACCCCGCGCCCAATCTCCCGCGCCAACGCCACCTCGTTCCACTCGCCCAACTGCGCCCGAAACGCCTCAAACGGCATCAACTGCGAGCCGAAACGCGCCAAATGCGCCGTGTCCTGCTGGCAGTCAATCAGGCGGATGCCGCAGCGCGCCAGAAACGGCACGGCGCAGGCAAAGGCGATTTTGGACGCATCGGCGCGGCGGGCAAACATGGATTCGCCGTAAAACACGCTGCCGATTTGCACGCCGTACAGCCCGCCCGCCAGATGCCACCGCCCCGCCGCGTCGGGCAGCCAGCATTCAAAGCTGTGCGCGTGTCCCAAGCGGTGCAGCGCGGTGTAGGCAGCCTGAAAATCGGGCGTAATCCAAGTGCCGCCCTGCTCGGCGCGGGGGATTTGCGCGCAGGCGGCAATCACTTCGGCAAAACAGGCGTTCACGCTGACGCGGTAGCTTTTGCGGCGCAGGGTTTTGGCGAGCGAACGCCCGATGTGCAGCCGCTCGGGCAACAGCACGGCGCGGGGATGCTGCGCAAACCAGTAAAACAAGCCGTGCTCGCTGAACCACGGGAAAACGCCCTTGCGGTACGCCGCCAGCAGCATTTCAGGCGTGAGCGCGTCGCTGACGCAAACCAAACCGTCGTGCTTGTCGTGCGCGGGGGAATATTCGGGGAAAACGGGGCGGGCGGCGGAAATAAAGGGGATGGGGTTGGGCATGGTTGGCGTTGGGGTGGAATAATGGTTTTCAGGCTGCATTTTAACGTTTTCAGGCTGCCTTAGGATGGGTGGGCAGCCTGAAAATGGAGTGGCAACGGCTCGCCGCCAAGCGGGGGTTGAACTGAATGGTATGGGTTGCCGAGATACCGGCGAGCCGCCAACGCCCCATTGCGGGTTTTCAGGCTGCCTTTGTTCACACGATAAGGCAGCCTGAAAACCAATCTATCCGGCAAAGAACCGTTTGGTAAAACACCGAGCGGTTTTGTTGTTTCAGGCTGCCTCATCCAAACAATAAAGCAGCCTGAAACACCACAATGGCGTACCGGCGATTATCCAATGGCGAACCGCCGCTGCGCCCTTTCGCTTCACTGCACGCCATTTCAGGCTGCCTCACCCCGCCCCGAAACTGCTAAAATCCCCGCACCCCATCACTCCCCACCACCCCGCCATGCTCAACACCGCCGCCCCCTTTTCCCCTTGGCTGCAACGCCAACTCGCCAACCAAACCCTCAACCTAGACATCCTAACCCAATGGCTGCCGCGCCCGCTCACGCCCAACGATTACGCCCAATTTGCCCACTGGCAACAGCTGCAAGCCGATGGCAACGAAGCCGAAATCGCCCGTCAGCTTCGCATCCTGCGCCGCCATGTGCTCGCCCACATCATCGCGCGCGACATCAACCGCCAATCCCCCCTCGCCGAAGTAACCCGCACCATCACCCAATTCGCCGACTTCGCTATCAACACCGCGCTGGATTACGCCCACGCCCACTATCAAGCCCTCTACGGCACACCAATCGGGCGGCACAGCGGCGCGGCGCAGCATTTGACCGTCATCGCCATGGGCAAAGCAGGCGGCTACGAGCTCAACGTCTCCTCCGACATAGACCTCATCTTCATCTACCCCGAAAGCGGCGACACCGACGGCAAACGCGAGCGCAGCAACCAAGAATTCTTCACCAAAGTGGGGCAGAAACTCATCGCCCTGTTGGGCGACATCACCGCCGACGGGCAAGTGTTCCGCGTGGATATGCGCCTGCGCCCCGACGGCGACAGCGGCGCGCTGGTGGCCAGCGAAACCGCGCTGGAACAATACCTCATCACCCAAGGGCGCGAATGGGAACGCTACGCATGGTGCAAAGCTCGCATCGTAACGCCCCATGCCAACGACATCGCCGCGCTGGTGCGCCCCTTCGTGTTCCGCAAATATTTGGACTACAACGCCTACCACGCCATGCGCGAGCTACACCGCCAAATCAAGCAAGAAGTGCAAAAGCGCGGCATGGAACACAACATCAAGCTCGGCGCGGGCGGCATCCGCGAAATCGAATTTATCGCCCAAATTTTCCAAATGATACGCGGCGGGCAAAACCCCGGCCTGCAATTGAAAGGCACGCAAGAGACGCTGGCGAAACTGGGCGAGCTGGGCATCCTGCCCGAAGACACCGTCGCCCGACTGCTCGCCGCCTACCGCTTCCTGCGCGACACGGAACACCGCCTGCAATACTGGGACGACCAGCAAACCCAAACCCTGCCCGACAATCCCGAACAGCAAACCCAACTCGCCATCAGCATGGGCTTTGCCGACTACACCGCCTTTTTAGGCAGCCTGAAAACCCAACGCGATTTTGTAAACCAACAGTTCAACCAAATCCTCAACCCGCCCGAGCAGCCCGACAGCGAAGCGCAACACCCGCTTGCCGAGCTGTGGGACAACGCCGCCCCCAATCGGCAGCCTGAAAACGGGCGTGGCGAATTTCGGCGCAGCCAAAACGAGCTAGCCGCGCTGGGCTACACCGACAGCGCCCGCATCGCCGAACGCCTCGCCCACATTCGCCAAGGCAGCAAATACCGCCAACTCTCCGCCCAAGCCCAGCCGCGCTTTGATGCCATCGTCCCCCGCATGATAGAAGCCGCCGCCCGCCGCCCCAACCCCGATGCCACGCTGCTGCGCCTGCTGGACTTTCTCGACACCGTCAGCCGCCGCTCCGCCTACCTCGCCTTTTTGCAGCAATACCCCGCCGCGCTCAACCAAGTCGCCGAGCTGATGTCGCAAAGCGCGTGGGCAGCCGAATACCTGCGCCAACACCCCATTTTGTTAGACGAACTCCTATCTGCCCAACTGATGCAGCCCTTAGACTGGGCAGCGTTAGAAAACGAACTTTCAGGCAGCTTAAACGCCCAAGACGACACCGAAAGCAAAATGGACACCCTGCGCCGCTTCCAACACGCGCAAACCTTCCGCCTGTTGGTGCAAGACCTCGCCGGGCAGTGGACAGTCGAAGCCCTGAGCGACGAACTCTCGCGCCTTGCCGACATCGTCTTGCGCCAAACCCTGCACCACGCATGGCACAGCATCCCCAAAATCCACCGCCCCGACCCGCAATTCATCATCATCGGCTACGGCAAGCTCGGCGGCAAAGAACTCGGCTACACCTCCGATTTAGACCTCGTGTATCTGTATGACGACCCCCACCCCGAAGCCGCCAGCCTCTACACCAAACTCGCCCGCCGCCTGACCACATGGTTATCCAGCAGCACAGGCGCAGGCAGCCTTTACGAACTGGACCTGCGCCTGCGCCCCAACGGCGACAGCGGCTTCCTGGTCCACAGCCTCGCCGCCTACACCCAATACCAGCAGCAAAACGCATGGACATGGGAACACCAATCGCTCACCCGCGCCCGCTACATCTGCGGCAGCGAAGAGCTCGGCGCACAATTTGAACAACTGCGCCGCCAAATCATCGCCCAACCGCGCAACATAGGCAGCCTGAAAAGCGACATCCTCGCCATGCGCCACAAAATCACCGCCACCCACCCCGCCGATGATGAAAACGTCAAATACGCGCGCGGCGGCGTGGTGGACGTAGAATTTATCGTGCAATACCTCGTGCTGGTCCACAGCCATGAAGCCCCCGAGCTGCTGGAAAACTACGGCAACATCGCCCTGCTGGGCATGGCAGCGCAGCGCGGCTTTATCCCCGCCGAGCAAGCCCGCGCCGCCCAAAACGCCTACCGCCGCTACCGCCAAATCCAACACAACAAAAAACTGCGCGACCTCGCCCGCGCCGCCGTAAACGAAATCCTGCTCGCCGATTATCAGGCGGTGAAAACGCTGTGGGCGGCGGTGTTCGGGGAAGCGGTTTAATTTGTTTTCTATGCCGAAGGCAGCCTGAAACCATCCTCCTATTTTCAGGCTGCCTAACGCTTCACAACTGTTTGATGCTGCTGCCCCTCCCCTACGTCCAGCCGAACGGAGCATCCTTTTTTCGGGAACAAGCGTGCGCTTGTTCGACGACGCACGAAGTGCGGCTAGTTCGCACGCGCCGAAAAAAGGATGCGCAGCGAACCTGCACGTCGGGGTCGCCTTTCTTTGCTTACTTTCTTTGGCGAAGCAAAGAAAGTAAGTCGCCCGCGCCGCGATAAGGTGCAAAGGCAAATGCATCACAAATGTTAGCCGAAGCACAATGAACAGTATATTGGCTTCGCTAAATTGGGTTTTCAGGCTGCCACAAACCACCGCGCGCCAGCCCCGCCCCAAAACTATGCGATAATCGCCCCCGTCACGCTTTTCAGGCTGCCTCATCAACCACACCCAAGGCAGCCTGAAACCTTTGCAAACCGCAGTACCACCCATGGCGCGGCGGCATCGTTCCAACCCATAAAATCCTATTGAACTGCCATTGGGTAACGAGCCTCCGCCGCCGCTCCATATTCAGATTTCAGGCTGCATCAGCGGTTTGGCAAAAATTTCCGCCTGAAACCACCGCACCACAAGGACACCCCATGCTTATCCATCCCCAATTCAACCCCGTCGCCCTGCAACTGGGCCCGCTCGCCATCCGCTGGTATGCCCTCAGCTACATCGTCGCCTTCGCCCTGTTTATCTGGCTGGGGCGGCGGCGCATCAAACAAGGCAACACCGTGTTCACCAAAGAAATGCTGGACGACCTGCTCACTTACGGCGTGCTCGGTGTGATTTTGGGCGGGCGCATCGGCTACATCCTGTTTTACAACCTCGGCGAATACCTTGCCCATCCGCTCAATATGCTCAAAGTGTGGGAAGGCGGCATGTCGTTTCACGGCGGCTTTTTGGGCGTGCTCTTTGCCATGTGGCTGTTTGCCAAGCGGCGCGGCTTGCGCTTTTGGCAAGTGATGGATTTTGTTGCCCCGCTGGTGCCGACAGGCTTGGCATCGGGGCGCATTGGCAACTTTATCAACGGCGAGCTTTTGGGGCGCGTAACCAGCCCTGGCAACTTCTGGGCGATGGGCTTTCCGCAAGCCGCCGAAGCCGACCGCGCCCTTGCCGCGCAAAACCCACAATACGCCGAATGGCTGCTGCAATACGGCAGCCTGCCGCGCCACCCCTCGCAGCTTTACCAATTTGCGCTGGAAGGCATCGCGCTGTTTGCCATTGTGTGGCTGTTTTCCAAGAAAAAACGCCCCGAAGGGCAAGTGGCAATGGTGTTTTTGGGCGGCTACGGCTTGTTCCGCTTTATCGCCGAATACGCGCGCCAGCCCGATGCCCAGCTTGGCTTGCTCACAGGCGGGATGTCTATGGGGCAATGGCTGAGCCTGCCGATGCTGATGCTGGGCATTATTGGTTTTGTGTATTTTGGCAAACGCAATCGCACGGCTTAACCCGCCTTTTTATCCACCCTTATTCAGAAGAACATTCCATGTCTTATTTCAAAACCACCACCGCTTGCGCCGCCTTGCTATTGCTTACCGCCTGCACCAGCCATATCCCCAACACACCGCGCAGCAAAGCGCAAATTCAAGCAGGCACGCGCGCGCAAACCTATAAAACGCTGCTCCACGAAAACACCGCGCCCACCGCAGGCGGCGGCTCCATGCGCGTGGTAACGTATGCCGACAAAGAAACCCCCAATGCCAACCCCTACAACGGCAACCAACTCTATCTTATCCGCCCCTCCGACAGCAGCAAAATCGTTGCCCTAAAAACGCTGAAACTGCTCGCCACGCTCACCTCAGGCGGCTCGTATCAAAGCTCGGACAAGGAAGAGCTGGTGGGCACGCCCACGCAAATCCCCATCCAAGCCAGCCAAACGCTGCACAATTTAATCAAAGACGATTTATTCAAAACCTACCGCACGCTGCCCGCCGCCACCGAACAATACGACTTTATGATTGATTGGAAGCGCGTGTATTTGGTTTACGAAAAATACAACAACCAAGGCGACAAAGGGCTGTATCGCTTGGTGCAAAAAATCCGTTTCAGCAAATATTACGAAAGCGAAGACAACGTAGCCCATCCCCGCGCCTTTACCTACCAATGCGAACAGCGCAGCGCAGTGAAGCCGCTGAGTGAATGGCAAGCCAACCATTATCAAGCCGTGCAAACCGCCGCGCAGGCTTACGCACAAGAATGCGCCCAAGCGTTGTTGCACACCATTGCGCAGCAAGAAAACACCCCGCTTTATTAGCCCCCAGAGGCAGCCTGAAAACGAGTGAAGCGAGTTTCAGCGAAGCTAAAACGCCCTACCCCACTTTCAGGCTGCCTTTCGCCCGCGAGACCAACCCCCATGAACACCCTCCTCGTGCGCCTATCCAGCATGGGCGACCTTATCCACACCCTGCCCGCCATCACCGACCTCGCCCGCCACCGCCCCGACGTGCAACTAGACTGGCTGTGCGAAGCCGCCTTTGCCGACATCGCCCGCCTGCACCCCTTTATCCACCGCGTGCACGAGATGCGCTGGCGACATTGGCGCAAACACCTGTTTCAGGCTGCCACCCGCCAACAAATCCGCAGCCTACAACGCACGCTCAAAGCCGCCCACTACGACCGCGTGTTAGACAGCCAAGGGCTGATTAAATCTGCCCTATTCGCCAACTTCGCCGCCGCCCCCGTGCACGGGCTAGACAAACACAGCGCACGCGAACCCCTCGCCGCCCTGTTCTACCAACACCGCTACCCCGTTGCCAAAGACCAACCCGCCGTAGAACGCAACCGCCAACTGTTCGCCCAAGCCTTCGGCTACACTCCCCAAGGCACGCCCGATTTCGGCATCGCCATCCCCGCCGAAGCCGCAGGCAGCCTGAAAGATTTGCCTCCCTGCTACCACGTCGCCCTGCACGCCACCAGCCGCGATAGCAAACTCTGGGCAAGCGAAAACTGGCACGCCCTGCTCACCCAACTGCACGCCGGCGACAGCCTGCCCGTGCTGCTGCCGTGGGGCAACGAAGCCGAACGCGCCCGTGCCCAAGCCATCGCCGCCCAGCTTCCCTTCGCCCAAGTCTGCCCCCCGCTCACCCTGCTGCAAGCCGCCCACCTGCTCGCCCACGCCCAAGCCGTCATCGGCGTGGACACAGGCTTGCTCCACCTCGCCAACGCCACCAACCGCCCCACCATCGGCATCTACACCGACAGCAACCCCGCCAAAACAGGCGTGCAAGAAAGCCCGTGGGCAGCTAATCTCGGCGGCATCGGGCAACCGCCTAGTGTGGACGAAGTATTCAACGCCTTGCAACGCTGCTTGCAGAATAAAGAGGCAGCCTGAAAATCATTGCTAGCCGTAGGGTGAGCAACTCATTGCCCACCACGTTTGCTAAAACAGCGTTTTCCCATTTTCAGGCTGCCTCTCCTTGTCCCAAAGGCAGCCTGAAATATTTTGTCGGATACGCAAAAAAGAAAACACATCATGCCCAATCAAACCAGCAAAACGGAAACGGTTTTATTCTTTTGCCAAGCAGTTGCAAGAAATCATTAAAAATGGGATGTTTTAATGATTTCAGGCAGAGTGGATTAAAAATAGCAGCAAAAAAGCAGCCTGAAAAACGCCAAACCGCATTTTCAGGCTGCCTTAAAAAATAAAAACAGACTAACGGCGCACGCCGCCAAGTACCGCCATAATCAGCACCGCACCAAATACCGAAGCCACAAAGCCCGCAGGCTCGCCGATGGTGTACCAGCCCAGCTGCTGCCCCAGAAAACCCGCCACCACCGAGCCGAGTATCCCCAACCCCGAAGTCAGCCAAAAGCCCATTTTATTGTTGCCTGGCAAAATGGCACGCGCCACCAAACCGACAAAAAAACCGATAATAATCATACCAATAAAACTCATTTTATGCTCCTGTGCGGTGTGTAGAAACGCACACTATAAAGCAAAGCACCCCCCAGCGCAAAGGTAGCCTGAAAATCCGTCCGCATTGCAGATGCCCCCAAACCATGAAACTCCACCTCCTCTCCGACACCCCGCACCCTGAAGCCGATTTAATCGTCCACGCGGGCGACTTCGGCAACGGGCGCAGCGGCGCACAAGCCTTTCAGGCTGCCTGCCGCCGCGCGAACGGCGCATTGAACCCGCCGACTACATCGTCCGCTACGAAGCACAACTGCGTTTTATTGAACGCTTCCGCCACCAGCTGCGCACCATTGTGCTCACCCACTTCCCGCCGCATCCCGCCTGCATCGCCCCGCAGTATGCCGACTCGCCGCTCAACCCCTATTTCATCAACGATATAGACCTGAACGGCTTTGCCTACTGGCTTGCAGGGCACACCCACCAAGCCTTTGACGGCGAACAAGACGGCTGCCGCATCATCATCAACCCGCTGGGCTACCTGAACGAAATCGGACAAAACGGCTACCGTGACGGCTTGCTGCTGGAACTGCCCGATTAGTCAAAGGCAGCCTGAAAATGGATTTTCCCGTTTTCAGGCTGCCTTTAAGCGTTTTTGTTATAGTCGCTCCACACAGTCTTATACAAGGCGGCGAGCCGCAGATAGTACAAGTAGTACAGCAAGGCGAGCCAACGCTGTATAAGGCTGTGTGGAGCGACTATATTCCCAGCGCAGGCGTTTCGCCGCCTACCACGAGCAGGGGCAAGCCCCTGCACCCCGCGCAACATCAACCTTTGCCGCCATCTTTCCCATAGCCTAAAAGCCACCTGCGTAACACAGCGAAGTTGCCAAGCTAAAACCCCTTTTCAGGCTGCCTCCGCCGCACCAAAAAATCCCGCGCCGCTTCATCTGCCCCTCCGCCCGCTCCGCCGCCGTTGGGCAAGCCGCAATCCGCTCCGCCGCCCGCACCGTCTCCGCCCCCGCGCGATAATCCAACAAGCCCGCCAGCAGCGACACTTTCCAAACCGCATCCTCGCCGCGCAACACCGCCGCCAACTCCGCATCAAACGCCTGCTGATGCGGGCGCAAAACGTCTGCCAGCGGCGCGGCAATCAGCCAGTTGGCATCTTGCAGCCATGCCAACAAGTCGGGCAGCAGCGGGCGCAACGTTGCCCCATCCACGCCCGCCAGCGCCGCAACGGCATCAAGGTCAAATTTATCTCGGGGCGGTTTTATTTCCATTTTCAGGCTGCCTTGTATATTCAAAGCTCCACAAGGGGCATCATATCTGACAGTATCTTAGGCAACAAGCCATCATACGCCGCAAGGCTGATAGCCCCTTACTTAAAAGAGTTAAGGGGCTTTTCTTATGAACATCGACTTATCCGTCCAAATCAAACGCAACGCCGAAAGCCAAAACTATCAGCTAAATATGCTAGTTATTAACGCAACGAATACAGGCGCAATAGAAACCCAAATCTGCCAAACCCTAGCCGAAGTCTGTCAAAAAATCGCCCAATTTGAAGCCAAGCATCTAAACGTTTTTGAACACGCGATTGAGTACGAAAAAACCGACTGGCGACAACTTGCCCGTCAAAACCAACAAGCAGCAAAGAGAGCCGCAAAATGAACACCTGCCAAATCACCCAAAACGAACAAGGCAAGTTTGATTTATACATCAACGGTCAATTCATCCGCAGCTACACCCGTAAAGCCGATGCCAAACGTGGCTTCACACGCCTAGAAAAACAAGCCGCAGATACAGCAGCGAGCGGTTGCGACGACGTGGCGGCAAGCAGCCGTCAGGCGATTGCAGACACGGCGGCGCAAAGCGCCCCCGCTAGTAACACGGGGGGACAAAACGGCGCAGCTTGTGAAACGGCGGACAAAAGCAGCAAAGCCCAAAAACCCACCCTACACGCCCACAGCACTAAAACCAGTCAATTCGTCATGGTAAACGGCAAACTCAAAGAAATTCCACTACGTCAAGGCAACGCAACTGCAGCCCACATAGACACACTCACATTTACCTTTACCCAAGACGTATTAGTTGAACCCGACCTACCCATAGACGGCCAACACCCCGAAAACATCCGCCAGCTTGCCGAAAAACTCTCCGAACTCATGCACACCCTAATGGGCTTCGGCATCTACCAACAAAAAAACGGCATCAACGGCTACAAATACAGCTTTCTAATGGGTACGGAAACAGCCAAATACGGCGTTATCGCCTTTGGCGGTCTCAACCAAAAAGATAGCATCATGATACACCTATACGGCGACGGCTTAACCGCAGCCCAAGACGGCTGGGAAAACCGCCTATATAGCTGGCTAGAAGTATTCGCCCCCTTTGCCAAAATCACCCGCATAGACTTAGCCCACGACTTCATCAACGGCGAATTCACCCCCGACCAAGCCAAAACCGCATGGGAAAGCGGTGGCTTTGACAACAAAGGACAACGCCCAAGAGCAAGGCTACACGGCTACGACTGGCTAGACGACAAACGCACAGGCAAAACCTTTTACGTAGGCACACCCAACAGCAGCCGTATGGTACGCGTTTACGACAAAGGCTGCGAACAAGGCGACAACAGCAGCCCATGGGTACGCTTTGAATTACAGCTCCGTAACCGCGATTACATCATCCCACACGATATTTTAATCAGCGCAGGTAGCTACCTAACCGCCGCCTATCCCATCTGCCAAGACCTATTCAGTCGGTTTCGCGAACAACTCAAAAAAGCCGAGCGCATCAAAAAAACCGAAATGATTAACCTAGAACACGTTTTAAAGTACGCAAGCCAAGCCTGCAGCCCCTGTATTAACGCACTGGAACGGTTTGGCTTTGACGACGAAGAAATCAAAGTTTTGTTGAAAGGGGGCAAAACCAAACTACCCAAACGCCTAGGCGCAGACAAACACGACT
This sequence comes from Kingella oralis, assembly GCF_014054985.1. Lineage (NCBI taxonomy): Bacteria > Pseudomonadati > Pseudomonadota > Betaproteobacteria > Neisseriales > Neisseriaceae > Kingella > Kingella oralis. The sequence goes on along the minus strand of NZ_CP059569.1, from coordinate 349,419 downwards.
GCCGCCAAGCCAACGTCCAATACATCCACCAAATGAAAACCATCGCCAACCAGCATAACAGCGAAGTCAAAAACTACATGAACGAAATAAGCGAAAGAGAGCGGCAAGCCAAATTCCATCAACGAATGGACAAGTTAGCCGAGCAAGCAAAATTATTTCGTATACAACAATCATTTGACAACAGCTGGCAAGCAGCATGGTATGACCAACTTTAACCAACCGCCAAGAAAGGGCAAAACATGAAAAAGCGAACTAAGCATGAAAAGTTTGTAAAAGCAATCAAAGAAGCCGAAAAGCGCGCAAAGCAGTTTATTGAGCATTGCGAAGCCAAAGGTTTAGAGCCGATTGATATTTTTATTCTTTTGGCAGAACAGCAAAAGAACAAAAATGAAAACAAACAACAATCCCGCGTCTATGAAAAAACCGATAGCCAAGAAGCTAACGGCTGGCAACGAATGGAAGTTCGTTTCGGTGCAAGAAAAAACAAACGCAAAAAATCAAAGTAAAGAATAACCGACTAACCTATTTTTAACCTCCGACCTGAAAGGCAAAAACATGAAAGCAAAACTAACACGAATCCGCTGGAACAAAGGCGTAATGGACAACGGCACCGAGTATGACTACACCCGCCTAACGATTGAGCTACCCATTTCCGAAACCAGCGCAAATGAGTTCGGCGTTGACTATCTGGAATGCGAATATGGCGATGAAGCCAAACACGCTGAATTATTGCATTTCAAAGGCAAACTGCCATGTGAAATTGAGTTTGACATGCGGCAGACAATGAAAAAAGGCAAGTTGGTAAATGAAATTTACCAAATCAAACCAGTAGCAGCAGCAAAAGCCACTGCATCTTAAAAACTTTACCGCGTGCGGGCGGTCGCGCGGATAAAAGCCCCAATAACCGCCCATTTTATTAACAACTTTTTAAGGAGTTCATCATGAACAAATTAACCACTCGCTTTAATGCGAAAAAAGCAGCACTCGCATCCGTGATGATGAGCGCAGTTGTAGCCGCACAAGCTGCCATTCCTGAATCTGTAAAAACAGAAATCGGCACAGCAAAAACCGACGTTACAGAGCTAGCAGGTTTGGTTCTGGGCGTATTGGTTGTAGCGTTCGGTTACAAAATGATTAAACGCTTCTTGTAATGACGTTGCATTCAGCATAGTAGCTCTAAGGTAAGTTTTTTACTTTATAGCTGCTATGCTGAAATTAACCTAAGGATAAAAAAAACCATGTTGCAAGAAGCATTAACAGGCGGATTAAGCGAAACGCTTAAAGATGTAAAAGAAATGGCAAGCATTGCTTTACCTATCTTTGTCGTCATGTTCGTCTTTCGTATTGTTGCCGATATTTTAGATAGCAAGAAAAAGAAGCAACGTGAACAAGACAAACAAAAGCATCAACAAATTAGGTTAGAAATAGACGAAATACGCTTAAAACTCGCGCAAATACGTTTAGCAAGAGAAGAAGCCATAGAAAAGGCAAGAGAAGAGCATGAGCAGCGTATAGCACAAATGGAAGCTGAAAAAGATGAACAGGAAGCACAGAAACAAGCCGAATGGGAAACCGATTTAGCTGCCATTGTCCAGGAGCTAGAAGATGAAGAGAAAGCATTAGAACAAAAGTTATTAGACGCACAAAACCAAAATTAATCACCATATGATAAAGGGGCAATCATGGGCTATCAAATCGGCAATCAATGTTTCAGCGATAAAAAAATCGCAGAAAACCATTATTTCTCACAAATCATTCCCACCATAACCGCAGATGGCAAACTATATCAGCCCACCTACACTAAAACGCAAGGTTGGCAATATGAAGGTAAAAGCATACAAATTTCACTACCTGAATGTAGCCCCGAGCAGAATTTTAAAGACGGTTTAGAAGTAGGCTCACTCTTTCTTGTAATTGCAGTTGTACTTTGGGCAACGTCAAACATTGGTGGATTATTAAATAGGCTCACATCATGATGGATTTTTATTTCTTTCTCGGCATCGCACTAATGGCAATGGTTATTTACATCCTCTTTATGAAAAACTGAAACCATGAAACAGCTTATAACACTGATTGCACTATCCTTTTCAATATTGGCTATCAATGCAAGAGCAGAGAACATTGTCCAGTTCACAGGTGGCAATTACATTTACGCAGAAAATGGTCGGCTCACATTCAACCTCAATCCCAGCGTTATTAAAAACAGAAATTGGCAATATAACGCCCAAACCGATTTATTCCGTACCACCTTTACCACTAAGCGATTAGATTTCAAAACCAAGCATGCAAGTGATTTTTATGCCTACGAAAACGCTGCTTTTAATTCTAGCCCTAGTTTTAATCCTTATTATGCTGGAAATTATGTTTACCCCGTCTATCGCCCAAATCAACAACAATTTACTGCTCAACCAGTATTTCTTCCTGCTCTAGCTGGGATAGTGGTTCGGGTGGGGGCGATTGTGTTAAGGAATGTGATTCCGCCACTCGTTACCAAATGTATTACAAATGCGAGATGTGCCGCTACTGTTGGCGGTACTGTAATTGGTGGGGGTGTTCCTATTTGTATGCTTAACTATGCTGGATTAATGAATGCTTTGCCATCTGGCATCTGCTCCCAAGCCGAGCAAGCGGGCTTTGAGAAAGACAAAGATGGCAAATATAAGCGCAAAGTGAAATATCATGCGTATTCTCATGGTGATAATTTAAACAAAGCAAATGTGATTAGTAAATATTTTGTAACAGAATCACAAGCAATAGAAGCAGCAGAGAGAGCTTGTAAAGCAGCTGCACCAAATGCTTATTCTAGCTATAAACCAGAATTTGAAAGTTTTGAAAAATCACAAAATAGTAAAGATGATTTAATTGTTTTTGATTGCAAATGGTCATTTGAAGACTTGGGTACGAAAAAACGTAGTGTAGGGGGTTTTCAATACATTATTAAAAAAATATCAGAGAAAGAAGAAGAGTTAACAATCGTAGATATTTCAAACTTTGCTGCCGAAGATAGCAAAAAAAATCCCAACGACTATATTAATCACCCTGTGATAGGCAAAGATATTTTGGCGACAGCCAAGCCAGACGAAGCCGATTTCCAATGGCAAGCAGGCAGCGGCTTCTCCGTTATCAGCAGTCCATACCGTGATAACAATGGCGAAACCAAGCAAGACGTTGTGAATATAGGCGCACCTAAACCCGAGCCAAATCCCAAAGCAGGTGGCAATGCAGGCAATCCAACAGCAGGCGTATCCAATGTTTACAACAATGTAACGGTAAAAAATTTACCGCGCCCAGACAAAGAAGACGATTCAAAGCCAAGTGAAAACAATAGTCCCAATGGCAATAACAGCCCATTAGGTTCAAATAACGGTTCTGATGATGACAAAAAAGGTAACGGCGGCAACTGTGAAGAGCATCCTAATTCAGTCGGTTGTGTACCAATGGGTGATATAGAGGATAACGGCTCCAATCCGTTTGGCGATGCCATAGGCAAGCATGAAGATAAAACAACGTACTCACCTGATAATTTTTTGCCCGGTGATGGTTCGTGCCCGCCGCCTAAACAAATGGTTTTGATGGGGCGCACCTATGATTTCAGCTATGACTTATTCTGTCGTTATTCAGGAATGATACGCGCCCTTGTGATTGCCGTAGCCTTTATGACAGCAGGGTTTATTATTTTTGGTAAAAAGAACGCATAGAAAGGCTTAATTATGAATGCACTGATACCGTTGTTTCAAAAACTATTGGTATGGGTTGGCTCCCGCGTTCTGCTTGCATTAGGTATTTCACTGATTACCTACACGGGCATTACGCTTTCACTCAACACGCTTAAAAACTACTTTATGAACAGCGTAAACAGCATTCCGTCCGACGTATTTAATTTGCTGATGATGGCAGGGCTAGGGCAAGCAATCGGCATTATCTTCGGTGCATTTGCCTTTAAAGCGGCAATGGCTTCCGCTTCCAAATTGCAAGCAGGAATTATGAACAAAATGTAGTGAAGTAAATCAAAAAGGGGCTTAAATGATTATTCTGCAAACAGGCGTTCCGGGTTCGGGTAAAACCGCATCCATCGTGAATATCCTAATGACGGATGAAACCTATACCCATTTCACAGACAAGGATGGTGTTAAAAAGAAACGTCCATTGTTTGTAAACGGCATCAATGAGCTGCAAATTGAGCATCAAGAATTAACTGATGAGCAAATTAAGGACCAACCCTTTCAAGACTTCTTACCCTATGGCTCGTTGGTAATCATAGATGAAGCACAACGCCTTATGGGCAATCGCCCGGCAGCTAGCAAAGTACCCGCTTTTATTCAGGCATTAGCCACGCATAGACATCATGGATTGGATATTGTGCTGATTACCCAGCATCCCAGCTTTCTTGATCCATTTGTACGTAAGCTGGTTCAACGCCACATGCACATCAGCATCAAACCCATAGGTAGAAAGCTGTATGAGTGGAATGAGTGCGTTGACCAACCTGAAAATCAAATCAATATAGCGCGTGCCATTGAGCGACAGTTCACTTTACCTAAAAAAGTGTTCGGCACATATAAATCCGCAGAGATTCATACCAAGGTAAACCGCCGCATTCCGCGCATTATGATATTCATGCTGTTGTTTGTACCATTTATGCTTTGGTTCGGTTATCACGTTTGGGGCAGAATGAAAGAACGCTATATTTCGCCAAACCAAGAGCAACAAATTAGCCAAAGTGCCAGTGAAGCGGCAACAAGCAATAACGGCAATTATCCAACCAATGCCATAGAGCCCAATCAAACAACAAGCATGAACCCCTCTCTTAACGCGCAAATGTACGTGCCTACGCTACCCGAAAAACCCGAAAGCAAACCACTTTATGACAACGTGAGACAAGTCAAACAATATGAACGCATTGCAGCGTGTATTAAAGGCGGAAAAACAGGCTGCACATGTTACAGCGACCAAGCCACCAAACTCAAAGAGGTACCCAAAGAATTGTGTTTGAAGTATGTAGAAGACGGCTTGCCGTTTGACCCATTCCGAGAGCCAAACGACAACAGGCAGACTGAACATTACAACAGAGCAGCCCGCAATGTAGAGTCGCAACAGCACGCACAATTGGGCAGCGAATAGGCAAAACAATAACCAATCTTAACAAACGGAAAGGATGCAGCTAGAATTGGCATTTTTACGTTTGGAGATTGGAAAATGGCTCTGATTGTTTCGCAAGAATGTACAAATTTTGAGCATAAATTGATTTTTATTGCTGCTCTTGCTGCGCTATCACTTGCGTTATATATATTTTCAACTGATTTAAAGGAAGATAAAGAAACAGGCAAAGTGCATACAGGTAGTTTAATATATAGAAATTTATCTGCGATTGGTTTTTGCACTGTTTCATATATGTTATATAAATTTTGCATATAACCACATAATAGAACAAAGATGCCCACGTCCTTAACTGCACGACACCCGCAAGACTGCCTTGGTTAAACCATTGAGAAAGATTGGTGCGTGCAGTTTTTCTTTTGACACAAAACATAACAGTATCATTGGCAAAAGCCATTATTGCAAGGATTGCAACACATGCACTATCTAGGATTGGACATTTCAAAGCATACGATAGACACTTATTCAGACATCTGCGGGCATTGCAAAATTGATAACACTATTCAAGGTATTCAAGGTTTATTGGGGCATTTGCAAGCAAATGGGTTAGGCAAAGAAAACACGCATATCTGCTGCGAAGCAACAAACGTGTACTACCTGCTTGTAGCGACAACGCTACATCAGAATGGCTATGCTGTATCAGTGGTTAATCCGCTCGCAATCAAAGGCTACGCCAAAATGCAGCTAAAACGCATAAAAACAGACAAACAAGATGCCAAGCTAATCGCAGATTTTGCCAAAAAAGAAAAACCGCAATGCTGGCAACCAAATAACCAAACCGGAAAAGCCATACAATCACTACATCGTCGAACAGAGCAGCTAAATAGCCTACTTGTCGCAGAGAAAAATCGTCAAGAAACAGCCGATGAGTACACCAACGCATCTGTTGAAAAAATGATTGCAGCCTTGGAAGAAGAGCTGGAAAACATCAGAGAGCAAATCCAAGCCATTATTGAAAGCGATGAGCAGCTAAAAGCAAAACAAAAGATACTGGCTACCATTCCCGGAGTAGGCAAAAACACTGCCCAAATCCTGCTATCCGTCCTCGTTGATTTGGACAAATTTCAAACGGCGAAACACTTAATAAGCTACTTAGGTCTATCGCCGATTATCAGAGACAGCGGCAAATACAAAGGCGCGCAAAAAGTGTCCAAGATGGGCGATAAAACCCTACGCAAATCATTATATATGCCCGCAAGGGCTGCCTGTACCCGCAGCAAATTATGGCGCGGTTGGTTTGATGCGCAAGTCGCAAGGGGTAAACATCCAAAGCAAGTTTATGTCATGATGATGTGCAAAATACTACGCTATGCCTACACCTGCCTGAAAACAAACGCGCCCTTTGATGCCACCCTGCACAAAAAGGCGGATAAGGCAGAGCGGAGCTGGAAAACCGTCAAGGGGGAAGCTTTGTAAAGGCGCAGCCTTTACGAATACCCCCTTGACGGTTTGGAAGCGACCCCACACTCTGCCGAAAGGGCAAGGTGAAAGGGCGAAGCCCGCCCCCTTGCCCGCGCGGCGTCGCAAGTGAGACTGGGGGTGTGGGGGCTAGCCCCCGCAAAGCGTCAACCCCACAGCAAAGCCGATTCAAAGCCCAGCAAAAAGCGTGGGTATGGCGGCGCAACGGCATGCATTGGCAAAACATTAACAAAATTTGACGCAACTCAACAATTTTTGTGTTTTAGCCTTGACGTGAAATACAGTATCTTTCTCTATTGTTCTTACCCAATTTTACAAAAGAATCCCCGCCTCCGCTAAAATCCCCCTTTCAGGCAGCCTGAAACGCAGCGAATAGGTAGGGCATTGATGCCCGACAAACAAACTTTTCCCCCACCCCGCAAGAAGCAACCCATGCAACAAACCCTCCGCTACACCGACCCCAAATCCGACAAATTCTGGCGCATAGAAACCCTAGCCAACCAATTCGTCGTGAACTACGGCAAATACGGCACCAACGGGCGTTACGAAATCAAAGAATTTGACAGCCCCGAAGAATGCGAAAAACAAGCTGCCAAACTCGCCGCCGCCAAGCAGAAAAAAGGCTACGCCCCCGCCGAGCTGCCCGCCGGCCATCTCTATTTTGACGACGAAGAATACGGGCTCAACCCGCTCACCAGCCACCCCGTGTTCCACCGATACTTCGCCGACGAAGCCGTCTATTACAGCGAATGCGACGAAGAAACCGCCTTCGGCAGCGACGACGGCGCAGACACCTTGTGCAGCCTGCAAGAAGCCTTCCGCAAAGCCCGCCCCGTGCTGCAAGACTTTATCCGCCATGTGATTGAAGGCGAATGGGGCTTCCCCTGCCTGCCGCCCATTGCAGGTCAAAGCGATGCCGATTTGAAAGCCCAAGCCCAGCAAGAAACCGACGGCTTGGAAGGCGCGCACTACCTGCTCGCCCACGACCGCGCCACCCTCGCCACCGTGCTGGGCGCAATCAAAATCAGCGGGCGCGTGGACAGCCGAACCGACATCGCCGCCGCCCTTGCCGCTCTCAACCGCATCGACCGCCTCGCGCAACTGCTGTGGGACGCGCCGCCCTCCGAAATCCTCGCGCAAATCCGCCAAGACTTAACCCGCTTTGCCGATGAAACCTTTGCGGGGTAAAGCGCAAAAGGCCGTCTGAAAAGCGTAGCGGCGTTGCGAAGCTAAACCCGTTTTCCCGTTTTGGCTGCGCAGAAGCCCGCGAACTCGTTTTCAGGCTGCCTCAAACCGCGCAACAGCCATATCAGCGTTTAAATCCAAAGCAAAGGCAGCCTGAAAAACAAAATCCCGCTTTCAGGCTGCCTAATGCTTCACGGCTGGTTGATATACTGCTGCCCTCTCCCCATCGTGCAGATGGCGAATGCAGGTTCTTATCTTTGGCGAAGCAAAGAAAGTAAGTCGCCCGCCGCGATAAAGCGAAAGGGCAATCCCATCACCCATATCAAACGAAGTACAGCCAACGTTGTTTGAGGATTTTGCAAAGGCAGTCTGAAAACCGTTATTGCTTTTCAGGCTGCCTTTCTCAACGCCCAATCAACACACTTTCAACCCGCCGCCCATTTATCCCGTGCCGCTTCCCCCGTATCATCCGCCCCATCTGTTCACCCCAACCCTAAGGAGCCCACAATGTCCCGCATCCTCATCATTTCAGGACACCCCGATTTATCCGCCTCCGTTGCCAACGCCGCCATTCTGGCGCATGTTGCCCGCGAGCTGCCCGAAGCCGAAATCCGCCGCTTGGACGCGCTGTATCCCGATTACCAATTTGACATCGAGGCCGAACAATCCGCCCTGCTCGCAGCCGACATCATCGTGTTCCAATTTCCGTTTTCATGGTATGCCCTGCCCGGGCTGATGAAACTGTGGCTGGACAAAGTGTTCCTACACGGCTTCTCTCACGGCAGCAAAGGGCGCTTGGGCGGCAAAAAGCTGCTGCTTTCGTTCACCACCGGAGCGCCTGCCGTCGCGTATCAGAAAGACGGCGCGTTCGGGCATACGGTGGAGGACTACCTGCCGCAGTTTGCCACCACCGCCGCGCTGTGCAATCTGGATTACCAGGGCGCGATGTACACCAACGGCGTGAGCTACTCCGCCCGCGACGACGAAGCCAAAATCAACGCGCAACGCGAGCTGGCTGAAAACCACGGCGCGCGTTTGGTGGCGAAACTGAAAGAATTGGCGGCATAGGCCGTTTTCAGGCTGCCCAAACAGGCAAAGGCAGCCTGAAACAGAAAATGCGTTTTCAGGCTGCCGCTCCGCCCAACCCATTTATAGGAAACCGAAAAATGTATCTCATCACCATCACCGTCAATCCTGACCTATCCGCCGAACAACACGAGACCCTGTTCCCCCAACACGTCGAGTGGTTCAAAAAACACTTTGCCGCAGGCACCTTTCTGCTCACCGCGCCGTTTACCGATACCCAAGCGCATCAGGGCATGATTTTCGCCCAAGCCGAAAGCCGCGAAGCCCTGCAAGCGATTTTGGCAGAAGATTGCTATTACCCGAACCACGCGCAATACGACATCCGCGAGTTCGCGCCCAAGCTGATTGCGGCGAACCTGCCCGAGTTTGCGGGGAAATAAAACCGCCGCCTGGATACTGGTTCAGGCAGATTTTTCATTTTCCCTTTTCAGGCTGTCTCAAACCCCATCAAACAAGGACACCCCATGACCGAGCAACAACTGCAAGACTTCCTCCACCGCTGCATCCCCGCCACTGCCGCGCTGCACATCCGTGTCGTTTCCTGCGGCGCAGACGGCGTGGCGCTTTTGATGCCGCACGCGCCCAACCGCAACCACAAAAACACCGTGTTCGGCGGCAGCACCGCGCTGGGCGCGACCGTGTGCGGCTGGGCGCTGGTGCATCTGAACTGCCCCGAAGCAGCGGGCAACATCGTCATCCAAAGCAGCGAAATCCGCTACACCGCGCCCGCGCACGGCGATTTGCTGCTGTCCGTCCGCAGCCCTGATGCCGCCGAATGGGCGCATTGCCGCGAAATGCTGGCTCGGCGCGGCAAGGGCAAAATCAATTTGGCGGTGAGCGGTTTTTCGGACGGCGTATTGGCGGCGGAATGGGCGGGGCGATATGTGGTTTTGGCAGCCTGAAAATCCAAAACGGCAATCCAATCAAACGCATTTCCGCGCTGTTGCAAAGCCCAAATGCCAAACGCCGCTGCAAAATAATCACAGCGGCGTTTTTTTACGCGCAAGCGTTTTAGCTTCGCTAGGCAGGCTGCCTTGGCTGGCGCGGGTTCAGTGTGTAGGTCGGGCATTGATGCCCGACAAATTCTGGCTATTTATCTGCATACAGCACAACTAAAAACGTCGGGCATCAATGCCCGACCTACTTGGTTTTACAAAGGTTTCAGCCTGCCTTCACAAACGTCAGCGCGTAAAACCGTCCGTCCCACAAGATATGCGTCTGCCGTTCGGCGGCGTTGGCGGGCAAGGCGTTTTCTATGGCGGAAACGTCCACCCGCGCGTTCTGATAGGCGGCTTGGGTGAACGCGCTTTTTTGGTATTGCTGCTCCACCAAATCCTGCGTTTCGTCGGCGACCATCAGATTGGTGCGCGGCTTGGCGACGCGCAGCATTTCGGCGAGGGCGCGGGGTTTGTCGGAAAAGAAATTGATGCCGCCCACATGAAACACGATGTCAAAGCTGTTGTCGGCAAAGGGCAAATCTTCGGCGGCGCAGTGCACGAGCGAGAGATTGAGCCGCCGCTGCCAGTTTTTCTGCGCGCGGCGCAGCATGCCGAGCGACAAATCTGCGCCGACGATTTTCAGGCTGCCTGCGTTTACCGTATCGGGGAAATAGCGGAAATCGGTGCCCGTGCCGACGGAGACATACAGCACGCTTGCGCCGTTTTGCCAGTCAAGCAGGCGCATCATTTCGCGGCGCATTTTGGCGATGCCGCCGCCGTATTTGAGCCGCGCGAGCCATTCGCCGAGGTTGTACAGCGGGGCGAGGCGGTCGTAGAGCTTGTTGTATTTGCCGTTGTCGCCGGCCAAATCGGCGGGGTTGAGGTCGGGGCGGAGCAAGGGGGCGAGGTTGGGGTTCATGGTTGTTCTTTCCGATGCTTGGGTGTTGGCAATCACTGTTTTCAGGCTGCCTGAAAACGGTGTGGCTCTTTCAGGCTGCCTTTGGCCGGTGCGGATTCAGGCAGCCTGAAAAACGTCTGGCGCGGTCAAGCGTGTTGGGCGGCAAACGCCTGCATCAGGCCGGACAAGGCGGTGTCGCCCGTATTGACGGCCAAGATTTCCGAAATATGGCTGTGGCCGGCCAGCAGATAGTGCGGCACGCCGAGCCGCTCGGCTTGCTGGCGGAACTCGGGCGGGTCCAGCTCGGCGGCGGCAATCAGCAGCGGCACGCCGCATTGCAGCAACCCCGCTTGGGCGGAGCGGGCGGCGATTTGGGCGCGGTCGCTGCCGAAGTAGGCTTGGCGGGCGGGGCTGTCGCCAAACGCGACGGTGTCGTAAATGCCGGACACCAGTATTGCGCCGCGCACGCCGTCGCTGCCCAGCCGCAGCGTGGGATGGGCGAGGTATTGGGCGATGTGCGCCGCGCCGGCGGAATGCCCGCACAGGATGATGCGCTGCGGATCGCCGCCATATTCTGCGGCGTGGCTCTGCGCCCACAGCAGGGCGGCGGCGATGTCTTGCTGCGCGGCGGGCCAGGGGTGCTCGGGGGCCAGGCGGTAATTGATGTTGATGCCGAGCAGCCCGCTGCCTGCCGCCCACAGCATGATGTTGTCGTAAAACGGGCTGCCTGCGCCGCGCTTGTCGCCACGCACAAAGCCGCCGCCGTGCACAAACAGCAGGATGGGGCGCGGTGCGGCGGCGGGCGGTGCGGGGGCGAAAACGTCCAGGCGTTGCAGCGGGTGGCTGCCGAAGGCTTGGTCGCGGGTAACGGTGGCGTTATCGTAGGGCTCGCGCGGGTGCAGCGGGGCGTACAGCGGCTCGGTGGCAAGCGGATTGATAACCGCGCCGAGTTGGCGCAGCGTGGCGGCGACGGGGGCGGGGATTTGGGCGGGAAGGATGGTGGGTTGCATGGTGATGGCTCGCAATGAAAAGAAAGGAGTGGAGACGGGGCAGTCTGAAAACGGGTTGTGCCGTTTGGGTTGCGCCGAAACGTGCTGTGCGGGGTTTCAGGCTGCCTCTGCCGCCTAGTCCAGCCAACGGAACGCGCGTTTCAATTCGGCGACGGCGTCGCGCTCGTAACAGCGCCCGTGCGCCAGAATAATTTTTTCAGGCTGCCACGCCAGCATCTGCGCGAGGCTGGCGCGGGCGGCGGCTTTGTCTTTAAACGTGGCGCGCCAGTCGGCGGGAGTTTTGCCGTCGGGGTCGGCGATGCCCGCCAGCTTCATCACGCCTGCCCAAAAGCGACCGGGGAACTGCGAGGTTTCAAAGTTTTCAATTAGGTCGGTGAGAATCAGCGTGCGGCTGGGGCGGTGGAAAAACACGGTTTCGGTCATCACGCGGCTGCCTGAAAACGGCATCTGCGCCAAATCGTCTGCCCATGCGCCGGGCGCGGTATCGCCCAAATCGGCATCAAACGCCACGGCGATGCTCTGCGCCGCCGCCCGTTCGCGCACGCCCGTGCTTGCCCACGCCGTTGCCTGCGGGTAGCGCGCTTTCCACGCCGCGATGTGGGCGTAGTGGATTTTGTTGGGCGACACCAAATGGCGCACTTCGCCCAGCGCGTCGATTTGCGCGAACAACTCGGGCGCGGGGGCGACGGGCGAATGGCACCACAAACCGCCGTCTGAAAGCCGCACCACGGTCATGCGCGTGCTGAACGGGATTTTGACGCCGAGCGGAAACGCCATGCGGATTTCGCCGCCGTCGGCAATCCAGATGTTTTCGCCGAAGGGTTTGAGGATGTTGAGCGGGTAGTAGAGGTGGATGGCGGTCATGATGGCTTCTTGCGGGGGGCAGCCTGAAAACATGTTCCCAATGCCGTTTTGGCTTCGCCTGTTTTCAGGCTGCCAGAATGGTAGCGCAGGCAGCCTGAAACGGGCAATAGCGTTTCAGGCTGCCTTTGGGCGATGGGCAGCCTGAAACACCCAAACGCAGAACCAACCCAAACGCTGCTGACACATTCTGACACCCGCCTCGTGTATCATCACGCTTTTCCCAACCGCGAAAGGCAATGCCATGAAAAAACTCACTTTTTACACCTACCCCAAATCGCGCGGCATAAGCGTGGTATGGATGCTCAAAGAATGCGGCGCAACGTTTGACACCGTGCTGCTGTCCTACGGCGACACCACCCAATCCCCCGACCACCTCACCGTAAAATCCGCCGACTATCTCGCCGTCAACCCGATGGGCAAAGTGCCCGCGCTCAAAGCAGACGACACCGTCATCACCGAAGCCGCCGCCATCGTTACCTTCCTTGCCGAGCAGTTTCCCGAACGCGGTCTGATTCCCGCCGCCGACAGCTTGGCGCGGGGCGAATACTACCGCTGGCTCTGCTTCGCCATCAATTTGGAATACGCCGCGTTTGACCGCCGCGACCAAACCACCAGCGATGCCGAACGGCACAAACGCATCGGCTACGGCGATTTGGATACCGCCTTCGGTGTGTTGCGCGAGCATCTGGCGCGGCACGACTTTATCGTCGGCAACCAATTTTCCGCACTGGACATCTACTACACCATGCTGCTGGTGCAGTTCACCCGCGTGATGCCCGTGGAAGGCATCGCCTGCGATGTGTTTGATGCCTACATCGCCCGCCACACCGCCCGCCCCGCCTTTGGCGAAACCATGGCTTGGGTGGAAGCGGAAATGGCGAAAATGGCGTAGAACGGAGTAAGCCGGATAGCAAATAGGCAGCCTGAAAAGCGGAATTTGGCTTTTCAGGCTGCCTTTGCATTTGGCGCAACGTATAATCACACCGCTTTCATTCCAACCCAAACGCAGGCTGCCCTGCCCATAAAGGCAGCCTGAAATCCGACCCCCAACGTAAAAAGGAATCCCCATGAAATCCTTGAAAACCGCCGTTCTAGCCGTTTCCCTAATACTCGCCACCGCCACCCACGCCGAAGGCAATCCCTACCGCCAAAGCTACGGAACATGGGAACAAGACACCCCCGCAGGCGCAGAACGCTTTGTGATTGGCAAACACGGCTTTGAAGCATTTGCCCAAGTCGCGCCCAACTGCCGCAACAAGAAAAACGGCTATGCACACCAAGCCGACTGGATAAACGGCAAAGAACTCGCGCAAAGCATTCGCGCCAGCATAGCAGACGATGCAGGAGACGAAGCCTACGCCCGCCCCTTGCGAAATATGCTGAAAAAAATCAGCCCCAACAAAAAATACCTGCGGATTGGTTTATCGTTAAGCTGCGCGGACGGCTTCACCGCGTTTATCCAAATCACGCCCAACGAAGCGTTGAAACTGGAAGCCGCGCCCGATGATTTTTACACCCCCGTGCGGCGCATGAAATAACGCATTTTGCAACCGCCGTGCAAACCAAAAGCAGCCTGTGCACTTGGCACAACGTATAATGCCAACCTTTCCATCCCCTACCAACGCGAAGGCAGCCCCGCCTCAAAGGCAGCCTGAAAATGCCCACCACCCCCCTTGGCGAATTTGACTTCATCCGCCGCCACCTCGCCCTCCCCCAGCCGCCCGACCCCGACCTCCTGCTCGGCATAGGCGACGATGCCGCCATCATCCGCCCCCGCACAGGCTTTGACCTCTGTTTCAGCAGCGATATGCTGCTCGCCAATCGCCATTTTTTCCCAACCGACCCGCCCGAAGCCATCGCCCACAAAATCCTCGCCACCAATATCTCCGACATCGCCGCCATGGGCGGGCAACCGCGCTGGGTATTATTAAGCGCCGCCCTGCCCGAGCTGAACGAGGCGTGGCTGCAAGCCTTTTCAGGCAGCCTATTTGCCACCCTGCGCCAATACGGCATCACCCTTATCGGCGGTGACACCACCCGAGGCAACCTAGCCTTCAACGTCGCCATCACAGGCGAACTCCCCGCAGGCAAAGCCCTGCGCCGCAGTGGCGCGCAACACGGCGACGACATCTGGGTATCAGGGCAAATCGGGCTGGCAGCCGCCGCCCTGCACCACATCTGGGGCAACATCACCCTGCCCGAACACCTATTCGCCCAATGCGAAGCCGCCCGCCTGCGCCCCACCCCGCGCGTCGCCCTTGGGCAAGCCCTCCTCCCCCTCGCCACCGCCGCCCAAGACATCTCCGACGGGCTTGCCCAAGACCTCGGACACATCCTTGCCGCCTCCCGCGTGGGCGCAGAAATCCATGCCCATGCCGTGCCCACCCTGCCCGAGCTGCGCCAAGCCCTGCCTGAACACATCGTGCACGAGCTCACGCTCGCCGGCGGCGACGACTACGAACTGCTCTTCACCGCCCCGCCAGAAAATCGCCGCCAAATTCAGGCTGCCGCCCAAACCGCGCAAACCCCCGTGCACCGCATCGGCAAAATCAACCATTCAGGCAGCCTGAAAATCCTCAACGCCCAAGGCAACGAAATCCATCTGCCCCACGCAGGGTTTGACCATTTTGCCCAATCTTAATTTTCAGGCTGCCTCAAACCACCAAGGCAGCCTGAAAAACACAAAACAGCCGTTTGTTTATCGCAAACGGCTGTTTCCCATTCAAACAACGATTAATCCTCGCCCCAAACTTCGGCAGCGATTTCTTCCACCAGCTTCACTTTCGCCCATTGCTGCGCTTCGGTCATGATATTGCCCTCTTCGGTGGAAGCGAAACCGCATTGCGGCGACAGCGCCAGTTGTTCCAATGGCACGATTTTTGCCGCTTCGGCGATGCGTGCTTTGACGGCAGCTTTGTCTTCCAGCTCGGGGAATTTGGATGTAATCAAGCCCAGCACGATGCGTCCTTTGTGTGGGTTATCGTTGAAGTATTTGAGCGGTTCAAAGCCGCCTGCGCGGTCGGTGTCGTATTCCAAAAAATAGCCGTCGTAGGCGGTTTGCCCGAATAGCTCGGGGGCAACGGGGTCGTATGCGCCGCTGAGCAGGTAGGATGATTTATAGTTGCCACGGCAAACGTGGGTGGTGATGGTCATGTCGGCGGGTTTGTCTGCCAAAATGGCTTGGATGTTTTCCAGCGCGATTTTTTTGCTGCCTTCAAAATCAAAGTCTGCTTTGCCGTAGTTGTTGCACAGCGTGCCCCAGTACACATCATCGATTTGCAGATAGCGGCAGCCTGCGTTGTAAAACGCGCGGATGGCGTCTTTATAGGTTTGGCGCACGTCTTCGGCAAAGGCTTGCTTGCTGGCATACACGCCTGTGTCCCAGATAAACGGATACATCAGCTGGTTGGGGCTGGGGATGGTGTATTTTACGATGCCGCGGTTGCCGACAATTTTGGCCAGCGATTGATAATGCTGGATAAAGGGGTGGTTTTCGTTCCACGACACTTTGCCGCAGCAGCGCGTGTTGTATTTGCGAACTTCGGTGTTTTTAAAGGCATAGGCTTGCTCGGGGATAAAGCCTTCAATGCCGTTTAGGTTTTCTAGGAAATCTATGTGCCACCACGAGCGGCGAAATTCGCCATCGGTGATGACTTGGATGCCTGCATCTAGCTGGTCTTGCACCAGTTTGGCGATTTCTTGGTCTTCAATTTGGGTGAGCGCGTCGCGGCTGATTTTGCCTGCGGCGAAGTCGGCGCGGGCTTGTTTGAGCGCGGCGGTGCGCAGGTAACTGCCAACGGTGTCGGCGTGCAGGGGCAGGGTTTTGCTCATGCGGCGTTCCTTTTTATGGTTGGGTTGGGTAAACAAATTGAGCCAGAATGTTAAAACAAGTTAAGCCTGTTCGCAAATGGTTAGGCGGAATGGTTTGGGCTTGGAGGCAGCCTGAAAACGCTATGGGGGCGTTTTCGTTAAGCCTAACCGCGCATCTCAAACTGCGTTTTCAGGCTGCCTGATGCTATCGCTGGTACAATCCCATTCGTCTTAGAACCTGTATTCACTATTTTCAGGCTGCCTCAGCCTTTTTCTCCGCTCGCAAAGGAACGCATCATGAAACGCCTCTCCACTCAATCGCCCCAATTTCAGCAAGAATTGCAAGCGCTGCTTGCTTTTGAAACCGTGCAAGACCCCAAAATTGACCAAATCGTTGCCGATATTTGCGCCGATGTGCAACGGCGTGGCGATGCGGCGGTGATTGCATACACCAACCAATTTGACGGCACGCAAGCGCAAACGATGGCAGATTTAACCCTGTCGCAAGACGATTTAAAAGCCGCCTTTTTCAGGCTGCCTGAAAATGTGCAAACCGCGCTGCAAACGGCTGCCGAGCGTGTGCGCAGTTATCATCAACACCAAAAACAAGAATCGTGGCACTACACCGATGCCGATGGCACGCTGCTGGGGCAGCAAGTCACGCCGTTGGATCGCGTGGGGATTTATGTGCCAGGTGGCAAGGCGGCGTATCCCAGCAGCGTGATTATGAACGCCATGCCTGCTCATGTGGCGGGCGTGCCCGAAATCATCATGGTTGTGCCCACGCCGCAGGGCGAGCGCAATGATATTGTGCTGGCGGCGGCGTATATCGCAGGCGTAACCAAAGTGTTCACCATCGGCGGGGCGCAAGCCGTTGCCGCGTTGGCGTATGGCACGCAAACCGTGCCGCAAGTGGACAAAATCACTGGGCCGGGCAATGCCTTTGTTGCCGCCGCCAAACGCCGCGTGTTCGGCGTGGTGGGGATTGATATGGTGGCAGGGCCGAGCGAAATTTTGGTGATTGCCGATGGCAGCACGCCTGCCGATTGGGTGGCGATGGATTTGTTTAGCCAAGCCGAGCACGATGAAATCGCCCAAGCGATTTTAATCGCCACATCGCCCGATTATTTAGACGAAGTTCAGGCTGCCATGCACCGCCTGATGCCCACCATGCCGCGCCGCGCGATTATTGAAGCCAGCCTTGGTAACCGCGGCGCGATGATTCTGGCAAAAGACCTAGACGAAGCCTGCGCCATCGCCAACTACATCGCGCCCGAGCATCTGGAACTTTCCGTGGAAAACGCCGCCGCATGGGCGCAAAAAATCCGCCACGCCGGCGCCATCTTTATGGGGCGCTACACCAGCGAAAGTTTGGGCGACTACTGCGCCGGCCCCAACCATGTGCTGCCCACCAGCCGCACCGCGCGGTTTTCATCGCCACTTGGGACATATGACTTCCAAAAACGCAGCAGCCTGATTCAAGTTTCCGAACAAGGCGCGCAACAATTAGGCAAAATCGCCAGCATTTTGGCGCACGGCGAAAACCTAACCGCCCACGCCCGCTCGGCAGAATTGCGCTTGAAAGACTGATTTTCAGGCTGCATCAATCCACCCCCAAAACTCTTTTCAGGCTGCCTGCGCTACATCAACAAAGGCAGCCTGAAACTTGCCAAGCCTCAACCCAAAGAGTATCTTCACGCTTTTTAACAAACCCTGTTCACAAACCCGAAAGGAACCCACATGGCACGCGAAGTCCCCGCCGTATTTGGCAGCGTATTCCACCCCGAAATGCCCGTTCTCGCCTTTGAAAACGGCGCATGGCAGCCAACCCGTTGGCAATCCAGCAGCGAATTTACCCTCGCCCCTGGCGCGCATAGCTTGCACTACGGCAGCGAATGTTTTGAAGGGCTCAAAGCCTTTCGCCACGCCGACGACAGCATCCACCTATTCCGCCCCGACATGAACATCGCCCGCATGCGCCAAAGCGCGCGCCTGCTGCATTTGCCCGTGCCCGAAACCGAGGCTTTTCAGGCTGCCCTGATTGAACTGGTGCGCCGCGCCGCCGACATCATCCCCGATGCGCCCGCCTCGCTCTATCTGCGCCCCACCCTCATCGGCACCGACCCCGTTATCGGCAAGGCCGCCACGCCATCTGCCAACGCCCTGCTCTATATTCTCGCCTCCCCCGTGGGCGATTATTTTAAAACAGGCGCGCCCATGAAACTCTTGGTGGAAACCGAACACGCCCGCTGCGCACCACACATGGGACGCATCAAATGCGGCGGCAACTACGCCTCCGCTCTCGCATGGGTGCTCAAAGCCAAAGAAGAACACGGCGCAAACCAAGTGCTGTTCTGCCCCAATGGCGACGTGCAAGAAACCGCTGCTTCCAACTTCGCGCTGATTAACGGCAACGAAATCATCACCAAACCGCTCACCAGCGAATTTTTGCACGGCGTAACCCGCGATTCCGTGCTCACCATCGCCAACGATTTGGGCTACACCATCAGCGAGCGCAACTTCACCGTAGCCGAGCTCAAAGCCGCCGTGGAACAAGGCGCGGAAGCCATCCTAACAGGCACCGCCGCCGTGATTTCGCCCGTTACCAGCTTTGTAATCGACGGCAAAGAAATCCCCGTTGCCAGCACTGAACGCGGCACCGCCATCCGCAAAGCCGTTACCGACATTCAATTTGGCTTGGCAGAAGACAAATACGACTGGTTAGTGCGCGTGTAAACCGTTCAACGCCATTAACCAACGCCATAAAGGCAGCCTGAAAACGGAAAACACCGTTTCAGGCTGCCTTTAAGCGCAAAATGGCGAGAAAATTGCTGGAAAACAAACTTTGCTGCGCCCAATAGCAAGCACATTTTTTCACCCCACAACGGCAGATGCCGCCCAATTTTTATAGAAAGGCGATTTCAAAATGTTTACGCACCCATTTTTTAAACCACAAATGAGCGCAATATGGGCGGCATTACTGCTGGCAACCGCCGCGCCTGCTTGGGCGGATAACACAACGCAATTTGAACAAGCTGCGGCAGCTTATCAAGCTGGAAACTATAAGCAAGCGTTTCGCCTATGGCAGCCGCTGGCACAGCAAGGGGATGCTGAGGCGCAATTTAATTTGGGCGTGATGTATGAAAAAGGGCAAGGCGTGGCACAAGACTATCAACAAGCGATAGCATGGTATCAAAAAGCTGCCAATCAAGGAGATGCTGAGGCGCAATTTAATTTGGGCGTGATGTATGAAAAAGGGCAAGGCGTGGCACAAGACTATCAACAAGCGATAGCATGGTATCAAAAAGCTGCCAATCAAGGAGTTGCTGAGGCGCAATTCAATTTAGGCGGAATGTATTACAACGGTCAAGGTGTGGCACAGGACTATCAACAAGCCTTGGTGTGGTATCAAAAAGCAGCGAATCAAGAATATGCCGCGGCGCAATTCAATTTGGGTGTCATGTATTCCAAAGGCCAAGGTGTGGCACAGAGCTACCAACGAGCTTTGGCGTGGTATCAAAAAGCCGCTCATCAAGGACTTGCTGCGGCGCAATACAATTTGAGTAGGATGTATGAAGATGGTCGTGGTGTAGCGCAAGACTACCAACAAGCCTTGGCGTGGTATCAAAAAGCGGCTAATCAGGGGTATTCTGATGCGCAATTCAATTTAGGCGTGATGTATGACGAAGGTCGTGGTGTAGCACAAGACTACCAACAAGCCTTGGCATGGTATCAAAAAGCGGCTAATCAGGGGGATGCTATGGCGCAATACAATTTGGGCGTGATGTATTACGAAGGTCGTGGTGTAGCACAGAACTATCAACAAGCCTTATCATGGTATCAAAAAGCTGCTAATCAAGGAGTTGCTGGGGCGCAATATAATTTGGGTTTGATATACGCTACTGGTCAAGGCGTGGCACAAGATTTCCAACAAGCCAAAGCATGGTGGCAAAAAGTGCTGGCACAACCTGATACAGAAGAAAATGCCGAAGCCAAAACAAATGCCCGCACTGCTTTGCAAACTTTAAAAGAAATAGGCATTCGCTAACCGCCCTCAATATTGAGGCAGCCTGAAAACGGAAAATACGTTTTCAGGCTGCCTTTTTGCGCACGGTTAAACCGCGCGACTAAACCATTTGCCAAACGCCCAATCTCCCCAACCCGCATCATAGCCACCCATGCCATTCCCCACCCAAAACCGCGTGCGTGCCTGCGGCTCACACCCTACTCCCCGCCAACGCAGCCTGAAACCCAGTAGGTCGGGCATTGATGCCCGACAAGCACCGACAAAAAAAGCGTCGGGTATCAATGCCCGACCTACTGCTAACCGCCCCCAATATTAAGGCAGCCTGAAAACGAAAATCCCGTTTTCAGCCTGCCTTTATCTTGTTAACACTACTGCCCCCGCAAAAACAGCCCATCCAAATCCGCCAGCGTCAGTTTCACCCAAGTCGGTCGCCCGTGGTTGCATTGGTTGCTGCGCGGCGTGGCTTCCATATCGCGCAGCAGCGCGTTCATTTCGGGCAGGGTTAATTGCCGCCCCGCGCGGATAGAACCGTGGCACGCCATGGTGCTTAAAATCTGATTTTCTTTGGCTTCAATGGTTTGGCTGCTGCCCACCGCCGCCAATTCGCGCAACACATCGCGCGCCAGCGCGGCAACATCTGCCTTGCCCAGCATCTGCGGCACGGCGCGCACGGCAATTTGCCCGTTGCCCAAATCCGCCAAATCCAAGCCATATTGTGCCAACTCGGCGGCGTAATCCGCGCGCGCGGCAAGCTCGGCATGGCTGGCTTCAAAGGCGACGGGAATCAGCAGCATCTGCGTTTTCAGGCTGCCTTCCGCATCGCGCTGCGCTTTCATTTTTTCGTAGTTCACGCGCTCGGCAGCGGCGTGCATATCCACCAAAATCAAGCTGTCCGCTGCCTGCGCCAACACATAAATGCCCAGCAGCTGGGCAATGGCAAAGCCCAGCGGATAAGCGTTTTCAGGCTGCCGCACCTGCGCCGCCTGCGGTTCAAACGCCGCCAAATCGTCATCCTCTCGGTAGAGCTCGGCATAGGCTTGCAAGGCGGCGCGGTTTTCGTTGAGCGACAGCGGGCGTTGTTGCGGCGCACGCGCGGCGGCTTGGTAGGGCATGGGCGCGGATTTTGGGCTGCCTGAAAAGGCATCCGCTGCGGGGATTGCTGTTGTCATACCATTGAAGCCTTCGGTTTTCAGGCTGCCCAAAAACAGGGTTTCATCAGGCGCGGCAGGCTGAGGCACAAACCGCTGTTGCAAAAGCGCGCCCGCATTGCTCACACTCTCGGTTACATCGGCGCGGGTTTCGGCTAACGCCTTGTTTAGCGCGTGAAAAATCATCTGATGCACCGCTTGGCTGTCGCGGAAACGGATTTCGGTTTTGGTGGGATGCACGTTCACATCCACCTGCTCGGGCGGCAAATCCAAAAACAACACAAACGCCGGCGTGATTTGGTTGTGCAGCACATCGCGATACGCCTGCTTCACCGCGTGCAGCATCACTTTATCGCGCACAAAGCGGTTGTTTACAAAGAAAAACTGCTTGTCGCTCTTGCCCTGCGCAAAGGTGGGCTTGGACACAAAGCCGCGCAACGCCATCTCGCCCGCTTGGCTGTCAATCGGCAATGCGGCAGCCTGAAACGCCGCGCCCATAATCGCCGCCACACGCTCGCTCAGGGGTTGCGCGGGGTAGTCAAACACCGTTTTGCCGTTGTTTTTCAACGAAAAAGATACGGCGGGGTTTGCCAACGCCAGCCGCTCCAACATGGTGGCGCAATGCGCGTATTCGGTGTTTTCCGATTTGAGAAACTTGCGCCGCGCGGGCGTGTTGAAAAACAGCTCGGCGATTTCAATCGTGGTGCCGACGGGGTGCGCGGCGGCGGCAACCTCGCCCAACGCGCCATCCACCGCGCGGATTTGGTGCGCGTGGGCATTGTGCGTGGTGCGACTGGTGAGCGTGAGCCGCGATACCGATGCGATGCTTGCCAGCCCTTCGCCGCGAAAGCCCATGCTTTGCACGCGTTCCAAATCAGATAAGCTCTTGATTTTGCTGGTGGCGTGGCGCGACAGCGCGAGCGGCAAATCGTCCGCTTCCATGCCACAGCCGTTGTCGCACACGCGCAAAAGTTTGATGCCGCCGCCCACGATGTCCACGCTGATTTGCGTTGCGCCCGCGTCTAGGCTGTTTTCCACGATTTCTTTGAGCGCGTTGGCAGGGCGTTCCACCACTTCGCCTGCGGCAATTTGGTTGATGAGATGGCTAGGGAGAAATTGAATGCTGGGCATGGTGAGAATAAGCGTTGAAATAAGTGGGCGGATTATAGCAAAGGCAGCCTGAAACCACCTTTTGGATGCCGTATCGGCTCGGCAAAATCCGTTTCATGCGTTTTCAGGCTGCCTTCGCGGGCAATCTTGTAATTTCATAAAACAAAATCTAATCCTTTTGGCGGTATCACGCTCCACCGATTAGCCATTTTTCACCAATCATTCCGCCTATCCATGCCAACAAACACCCGATTACCATCACAATCTGCCGTAAAATCCGCGCTTTGCAAAAAAATATCCCGCCGTCTTGCCGATTAAAATTCAGTAAACAAAGTCTAACAAACATTAACAAACCATCTTGACAGACTACATGTAACTACAATACATTACCCCGCACGGCATCCCGCCGTTTCTACTATCAAAAAGAAAACAAACCATGAACACAAACACCACCTATCCGCGCGATGTCTATTTCTTTGGCACGTGCATCTTAGATATGTTTATGCCCCAAGCAGGCATGGATGCCATGACGCTGCTGGAATCTCTGGGCATCAACGTTCATTTCCCCATGGAACAAAGCTGCTGCGGGCAGCCCGCTTATTCGTCCGGGCACGAAAAAGAAGCGTTTGCCGTTGCCAAAGCGCAGCTGGATTTATTCCCCGAAGATTGGCCCATTGTGGTGCCGTCGGGCTCATGCGGCGGCATGATGAAGCTGCATTGGCCCACCCTGTTTGCGGGCAGCGAATACGAAGCGCGCGCCAACGAACTCGCCAGCCGCGTGGTGGAATTCACCCATTTTCTGCTCAACATCGGCTATCAGCCAGAAGACAAAGGCGAGCCGATTAAAGTCGCCGTGCACACCTCTTGCACCGCGCGCCGCGAAATGAACGTGCACCTTTCGGGCTGGAAACTGATAGACAGCCTGAAAAACGTGGAGCGCGTGGTACACGACCACGAAAGCGAATGCTGCGGCTTCGGCGGCACGTTCTCGGTGAAACACGCCGACATTTCAGGCGCAATGGTGAGCGACAAAGTTGCCGCGCTCAAAGAAACCGAAGCGGTGGAAATTGTGAGCGCGGATGCAGGCTGCATGATGAACATCGGCGGCAAAATTGAAAAAGACGAACCCGCCATGCCGCGCCCCAAACACATTTCCACCTTCTTGCTGGAACGCACGGGGGTGAAACAATGAGCGCGCGCGAAAACATCTTAGCCAAGCTGCGGCAAGCCAATGCCTATCCGATGGCAGAGCCGCAAACCCATGATTATTACCAAGAAATGTCGCCCACATGGGACAACGAAGTGGCACGCCTGAAACATTGGGCGAAAACCATGCGTGCGGTGAAAACCGAGATTTTTTGGGTACGCGAAAACGATTGGGAAAACACGCTGGTGGAAGTGGCGCAGCAAAAAGGGCTGAAAAATATGCTGCTCTCGCCGCAAACCGCGCACGGCAGTCGCGCCGAAAAAGCCCTAACACAAGCTGGCTTGGCAACGCGCGGTTTTGAGCAAAAAATTGACGATTGGAAAGACGATTTTTTTGCCAACGTGGACGCGGGTTTTACCTCTTCGCTGTGCGGCATTGCGCACACGGGCACGGTGATGCTGGTGTCATCGCCCGAAGAGCCGCGCAGCCAAAGCCTTGTTCCCCCCGTGCATTTTTGCTTGTTTGACACCCGCAAACTGTACGACACGTTTTACGCCGCCTTAACAGGCGAAAAATTGGTTGATGAGATGCCCACCAACATCATCTTGGTTTCGGGGCCGTCCAAAACCGCCGACATCCAGCTCACATTGGCGTTTGGCGCGCACGGGCCGCGCGATTTGGTGGTGCTGGCGGTGTTGCCTGAACACATCAACCCTGCCGATTTGGAGGAACAAGCATGACCACGCAAGTAATCAAAATCCACCCGCGCCCCGAAACCTTCAAGCAAAACACCGAAGCCGCGCTTGCCGACAAACCGCTGCGCAAAAGCCTGCGCACCGCCATGGATATGCTGATGACCAAGCGCAAACTGGTGTTGTCGGACGAAGAGGAATTGCAAATGTTGCGCACGCTGTGCGAGCACGTTCGCCAACACGCGCTGTCTAAACTGCCCGATTTGCTGGAACAGCTGGAAAGCAATCTCACCCGCCTTGGCGTGCGCGTGCATTGGGCGGAAACCGTTGAAGAAGCGCAAAACATCATCTACGGCATCATGGAAACGCACAAAGCCAAGCTGATGGTGAAAGGCAAATCGATGGTGAGCGAGGAAATTGAACTCAATCACCATTTGGAAAGCAAAGGCATGCGCGCGGTTGAAAGCGATTTGGGCGAATTTATCGTGCAAATGGCGGGCGAAAAACCCACCCATATCGTGATGCCCGCCATTCACAAAACCAAAGAGCAAGTGAGCCAGCTTTTCCACGACAACTTGGGCACAGAACTCACCGACGATGTGGACAAGCTCACAGGCTTTGCCCGCCAAGCCCTGCGCGATGTTTACCGCACTGCCGATGTGGGTTTGAGCGGCGTGAACTTTGCCGTTGCCGAAACAGGCACGCTGTGTTTGGTGGAAAACGAAGGCAATGGACGCTTGTCCACCACCGTGCCACCCGTGCACATCGCCATCACGGGTATTGAAAAAGTGGTCGCCAAGCTCACCGATGTTGTGCCGCTATACAGCCAACTGCCGCGCACCGCGATTGGGCAAAACATCACCACCTATTTCAACATGATTACCGGCCCGCGCCGCTGCGAAGAGCTAGACGGTCCGCAAGAAATGCACCTTGTGCTGCTGGATAATGGGCGTACCCAAGCCTACGGCGAAGAGCAAATGCGCCGCACATTGCAATGCATCCGCTGCGGCGCGTGCATGAACCATTGCCCTGTTTACACGCGCGTGGGCGGTGCTGCTTATGGCACAACTTATCCCGGCCCGATTGGCGAGATTATTTCGCCGCATCTGATGGGCTTGGACAAAACGCGCGATTTGCCCACCGCCTGCACCATGTGCGGCGCGTGCGTGGAAGTTTGCCCCGTGAAAATCCCGATTACCGAGCAGATGCAGCGCCTGCGCCAAGAAGCGCAACGCTCGCCCAGCGAGCAGGTACCCTACCCCATCAAAGGGCAAGGCGCGTCGCACAGCTTGGGCGAGAGCATGGCTTGGCGCGTGTTCAGCGGCTCGTTTGGCAAGATTAAGGCATACCGCACGCTGGGCTGGGCGGCGACCACGTTCCGCAGCCTAACGCCGCCTTGGCAAATGGGCTGGACGAGAAACCACGCGCCGATGCGCCCTGCGGCAAAAACCTTGCATCAGATGATGAAGGAAAAGAATGAGCGCAAAGTTTAAATGACCGCGCTAATACGTTGAGGCAGCCTGAAAACGGGAAATACCGTTTTCAGGCTGCCTTATCCTTATTGTTTGCGGCAAAGATTGGCGGCGGCGTGCGATGGCTTTTCAGGCTGCCCTGCCCTGTCTTGCGGTAATCCCTTAGCCCGTTAAACGGAGGCAGCCTGAAAACCCATCCGAACCTTTTGCAAACCTGTAAACCCATGGCGCATCCAAGGCTTGCCGGCATCTTTGCCAACCCGCGAAGCCCTATTGCATGCGCCATTTGGCCACCCGCCGTCGCCGCTCCATTGGCCGATTTCAGGCTGCCGCAAAGCATCAAGGCAGCCTGAAACGCGGTTTCTCGGTTTCAGGCTGCCTTTGGGTGTCGGGATGGGCGTTATCGCGGTTTACAAAGTCGCATTCAACGCTTGGTCCAAATCGGCATAAATGTCGTCCACGTCTTCGATGCCGATGGATAGGCGCAGCAAGCCGATTTTGATGCCCAAGCCTGTTTTCACTTCATGCGCCATGCCGCTGTGCGACTGCGAATAGCAATGGTTCACCAAGCATTCCACGCCGCCCAAGCTGGATGCCAGCGTGAACAGTTTGCTGTGCGCGATAAACCGGTTTACGGCTTCGCGCGTGTCGTTTTTCAGGTAAACGGTTACCACGCCGCCGAAGCCGCGCATTTGGCGTTTGGCTAATTCGTGATGCTCGTGGCTGGGCAGGGCGGGGTAGAACACTTTTTCAATGGCGGGGTGGCGGCACAGTTTTTCGGCGATGATTTGCGCGTTTTCCAAATGCTGTTTCATGCGCACGGCAAGCGTTTTGATGCCGCGCAACACCAGCCAGCAATCCATCGGCCCTGCCACGCCGCCTGTTTCCACCATCATGTTGGCAAAGGGCTTGGCAAGCTGAGCATCTTTTAACACGGCAACGCCCATCAACACATCGGAATGCCCGCACAAATATTTGGTGGCGGAATGGAACACGATGTCGCAGCCCAAATCCAGCGGGGTTTGGCAATAGGGCGTGGCGAAGGTGTTGTCCATGCCAACGATTGCGCCGTGGGCTTTGGCTTTTTGCGCCAGCAATTCAATGTCCACCAAGCGCAACAGCGGGTTGGACGGGGTTTCCAGCCACAGCATTTTGACTTGATGCTCGGCAAGGATGCGGTCTAGGTTTTCAGGCTGCGTTAAGTCGGCAAAGATGACGTTTACGCCCCATTTGGCGTACACATTGGTGAGCAAATCGTAGCTGCCGCCGTAGATGTCGGACACGGCAACGATGGTGTCGCCCTGTTGCAAATAGGTGCGGAAAATGCAGTCTATCGCCGCCATGCCGCTGGCAAAGGCAAAGCCGTGGGTGCCGTGTTCCAGCGCGGCAACGGTGTCTTCCAAAATTTTGCGCGTGGGGTTGGCAAGGCGCGAATAGCGGAAGGGGATGTTTTCGCCCAATTCGTGCATGGCGAACATGCTGTTTTGGTATAGGGGCGGCATCAGCGCGCGGTTGTGCTCATCGGGGTTGTAGGCGGAATGGATGGTTTGGGTGGCGAATTTCATGGCGATTCCTTTGCGATGGGAGATGGGTTTTCAGGCTGCCTGAAAAAGGGAAAATCAAAGGTGGCGATTGTATTTCAAAACAGGGCATAGTGATATACTTGCGCCGCTTTCGGGCAGCCTGAAACCGCCGTTGCAGCCTGACAGTTATTTCAGGCTGCCACAGGGTTCAGCCGCCCGCCTTGCCAAACCAATTTTAAAATTGCCTACACCCATCAAGGATACTTCAATGACTTCTATGCCCGATGTGCAAAGCACCCCCGACGTGCGAAACATCCCCATCGACCAAGTCGGCATCAAAGACTTGCGCTTTCCCGTCCGCATCCGCAGCCAAGCGGGCGAGCAAGCCACCGTTGCCCGCATCAGCATGACCGTATCGCTGCCCGCCGAGCAAAAAGGCACGCACATGTCGCGCTTTGTCGCGCTGATGGAAGAACACCGCGCCGCGCTGGATTTCGCCACGCTCGAAGCGCTCACCGGCAATATGCTGGCGCGGCTGGAAGCCAACGCGGGCAAAATCAGCATTGCCTTTCCCTTTTTCCGCCAAAAAGCCGCGCCCGTTTCAGGCTGCCTCTCGCTGATGGACTACGATGTAACGCTTATCGGCGAAATGCGCGAACACGCCTTTATAGGCAGCCTGAAAATCGTCATCCCCGTAACCAGCCTTTGCCCCTGCTCCAAAGAAATCTCCGATTACGGCGCGCACAACCAACGCTCGCACGTTACCCTCACTCTGCGCTGCCGCGAAGCCGTCGCCATCGAAGAAGCAATCGACTGGGTGGAAAACCAAGCCTCCTGCCAGCTTTATGGTTTGCTCAAACGCCCTGATGAAAAATTTGTAACCGAACACGCCTACGAAAACCCCAAATTTGTGGAAGACATGGTGCGCGACATCGCCACCGTGCTCAAACAAGACCCACGCATCGCCGCGTTCACCGTGGAAAGCGAAAATTTTGAATCCATCCACAACCATTCGGCTTACGCGCTGGTGGCGTTTCCCTAGCCGCACAGCGTTTTCAGGCTGCAGCAGCCCGCGCCGCATTCATCAGCCATCGGCAGCCTGAAATGCCGTTCGGCGCAACCCCAACCCGCCTGCCGACCGTTTTGCAACACCCCGCCCCATTTTCAGGCTGCCTATTTGCCAAGCCGCCCGCGCCTCGTTATATTCCCCACTTTCCCCACTCCACAAAGGAAGCATAATGAAACCCCAACTCAAATGGCTCGCCGCCGCCCTATTGCTCACCAGCAGCCTTGCCGCCACCGCCGAACCCCAACGCATCGCCACCGACGACGAACAAAACGCCATCCGCATGGCAAAACGCATCTCACACGGCGGCCTGCTGGTTTCCACCGATAAAGACTGGTTCAACTGGGACGTGAACATTTTGAGCGGCTGCACCTATTACCGCATAGAAGTGTCGCATTCCACAGGGCAAGTATCGAGCGTTAAAAAAGACAAACTGTGCGGCAATCCCGAAGCCCTGCGCGAATTGCGTGCCCAAGCCGCCGAATTCCGCCGCACTACTAACTATTAACAAGGAACATCCATGACCTACCCCGCTTGCCCACAATGCCGCTCCCATCTCACCTACCACGACGGCAGCCAGCTCGTTTGCCCCGAATGTGCCCATGAATGGCAAGAAGGCGACACCGCCGCCGATGCCGATGAAAACGCCATCGTAAAAGATGCCCACGGCGCAGTGTTGCAAGACGGCGATAGCGTAGTGCTGATTAAAGATTTGAAAGTGAAAGGCAGCAGCCAAGTCATCAAACAAGGCACGAAAGTAAAAAGCATTCGCTTGCAAGAGGGCGACCACAACATCGGTTGCAAAATCGACGGCACGCCGATGAATTTGAAATCGGAATTCGTTAAAAAAGCGTAAAGCGTTTTCAGGCTGCCTAAGAATGCGCAGGCAGCCTGAAAATGCGTATCGCCGCAACAATAAAGGCAGCCTGAAACCGCACCAAACGGTTTTCAGGCTGCCTTTGGCATGGGCGGCTGCCGATTGCACGGCGCTTTTTATAGTCGCTCCAATTAAGCCTTATACAGCGTTGGCTCGTCTTGCTGTACTACTTGTACTATCTGCGACTCGCCGCCTTGTATAAGACTTAATTGGAACGACTATAACACGCAAAACCCGCCGTCTTTTTGAGAGGCGCAGGCTCGTTTGCAGATTTCAGGCTGCCCCCATCACCATAAATCGCCACAACCGCTTACAATCCATTACAATCCAACCTTTCCATCCTACCTTTCCATCCTACCTTTCCATCCGCACAACCACACCATGAATATTCTGACGCAAGCGGCATCCTTTATCGTGAGCCGCAGCATTTTTTTACTTGTTTCGTTTTTAACCGGCATCCGCGCCAAATTTGAAGGCGACATCGCCTTTACCCCCGAGCGCAAAGTCTATTTTGCCAACCACAATAGCCACGCCGATTTCATCATGGTGCAGCTTGCCCTGCCAAAACGCTGGCGCAAAGCCGCCCGACCCGTGGCAGGCGCGGATTACTGGCTTAAAGGCGCGTTTCGCCGTTTTGTGAGCAAACACGTGTTCAACAGCCTGCTGATTATGCGCAATGGCAACGACCCCAAAGCCATCACCCAGCAAATGTCGGATGTGCTCGCCACCCAATCCTCGCTCATCATCTTCCCCGAGGGCACGCGCAACACCGACGACAACACCTTGCTGCTGCCTTTCAAAAGCGGCATCTACCACCTTGCCCGCAGCAATCCCGACGTGGGCTTCGTGCCGATTTGGATTAACAACATCAACCGCGTGCTGCCGAAAAACCAAGTCGTCCCCGTGCCGATTTTGTGCGATGTCATCATCGGCGAGCCGCTGTATGTGCAAGCCAACGAAGAAAAAGAAGAATTTTTGCAACGCGCCCGCCAAGCCATGCTCGCGCTGGTGCCGCCCGCCAAAATCGCCGAATACGCGGAGCAAGCATGATGAACACCGCTTTTTATCTGCCCGCTTTGGTTGGCATCGTGTTTTTTGGCATTTTTTGCGCGCTGGCACTCGCTTCGCTGGCAGGCAAGTATTACGAGCGCAAACAAGGCTTTGACGTGAGCAACATGGTGAAAGAATGGAACGCCCGCGTGGCATCGTGGTGGGTGATTACCATCCTGCTGCTGGTAACGTTTTGGATTGGGCGCGGCGGCATGATTGCGCTGTTTGTTGCCGCCTCGTTTGCCACCCTGCGCGAATTCATCAGCCATGTGTACCGCAATCGCGCCGACCATCTCACCATCGCGCTGTGTTTCTATCTGCTGCTGCCCTTGCAATATTATTTTGTGCTGATTAACTGGTTCAGCATGTTTACCGTGCTGATTCCCGTGTATGCCTTTTTGCTGCTGCCCATCATCCGCAATATGGCGGGCGACAACAGCCAGTTTTTTGACCGCACCGCCAAAATCCAATGGGGCGTGATGATTACCATCTATTGCCTCTCGCACGTGCCCGCCTTGTTGAGCTTGGAAATCAAGGATTACGCCTCGCCCAACATCGTGCTCTTGCTGTTTATGCTGGTGGTGGTGCAAAGCGGCGACGTGTTCGCCTATCTGTGGCGGCGCGCGGGCAGCAAAATTGCCCCGCCGCGCACGCTGCCCAGCGCGTATATCAGCATCCCGCTTTCCACGCTGCTGGCGGCCAGCCTCTATTGGATAACGCCGTTCACCCTGTTTCAGGCTGCCTTAGCGGGCTTGATGATTAGCCTGATGGGCTTTTTCGGCAACGAAGTAATGCGCGCCATCAAACGCAGCCTCGGCATCCGCCATTGGGGGCACGCATTCAGCACCCACAGCGTGTTAGACCGGCTGGACAGCCTGTGCTTTGCCGCGCCCGTGTTTTTCCATGTGGTGCGGTATTATTGGACTTAGGCGGCACAGGCAGCCTGAAAAACCATTCGCAATCCGTTTTCAGGCTGCCTCAACGCAATCAAGGCAGCCTGAAAACACCAAACCCTGCAAACAGCTTCCAATTCTGTTTACAGGGTTTGATTATGTGTTCGGCCCGTCAGCCTTTTTTCGTGTAAATCGCTTCCAAGCGGTGGCGTTGCGGTTCCAAGTCAATATTGGCAAGGCTAGCAGCTTTAATCAGGCTGTTCACTTCCACGCCGCGGCGCGCTTGGTTCAACGCCCAAAGCATGCTGGAACGCGTGCCCGTGCGGCAATATGCCATGATGGGCGCTTCGGAATTGGCAACGGTGGCTTGGAAATGATCCAGCGTTTCGTCGGTGATGCCGTCCATCACCACGGGCATGTAAATCACCTGTTCGATGCCGTTGGCATTGAGCCATGCTTTCACTTGCTCAAAGCTAGGCTGGTCGGGGGCTTCGCCGTCGGGGCGGTTGCAAATCACGGTCTTGATGCCGTATGACGCGGCGCGCTTGGCAAAACGTTCGTCTTTAAGCTGGTCGGACACATACAAATAATCGGCGATTTTTTCTATCATTTTTGGTTTCCTTAATGGGGTGTTGTTTTTGTTAAGAGTGGCTATTTTAAACTGTTTTGCGGCAGCCTGAAAATGGGTAAGGGTTTTTCAGGCTGCCTTTATCGTTGCTTTAACTCCTTGTCATCCATGCTTGTAGCCGTGCGCTGTCCACAATTTTTAAATAGGCAGTGTTGGCAGCAGCGGCTTGCACGGTAAGCGTAGTTTGGTGCAACACGCCGTGGCGGAAGTAGTGGACGGTGTGGCGGTCGCCGATTTGGGTTTCGGTTTGGGCGATGAAGTCGGTGCAGGCGTAGCCGTTGATGGCGATGATGCTGTCGCCTGCTTTGAGCGCGGCGTGTTCTGCGCTGCTGCCTGTAAACACATGGCTGATAGTGGCGCGGTCGGTTTGTTGTTTGGCGCGGCAGCCGATGTCGGGGGCGGGTGTGTTTTCGGGAAACTCGGTTACCAGTTTGCCCAAATCGCTGCGCGGTGTGCTGTACCAGCGCAGTTCTATGCCCAGCGTTTTCAGGCTGCGTTCTAGCGGCAAGTCGTCGGTGCTGTGTAGGGCAGCCTGAAAAAAGTCGGTAAGGTTAAACTGGGCGATGTCTTGCACAAATTTTTGCCACTCGCTAGCGGTGTAGTAGGTGCGGTTGAGGCGCGTTTGCATATAGAGGCTGCGCATCATAAAGTCCAGCGGCGGGCGTTGCTGTTGGCGCAGGTGGGCATCGAGGCAGAGGGCGGCGAGTGCGCCTTGTTGGTAATAGCTGGTGATGGCGTTGGGGCTGTTTTCATCTTGTTTGTAGTATTTGTGCCATGCGGCGAAGCTGGATTGGGCAAGGGTTTGCTGCTTGCGCCCTGCGTTGCGGTGCACGCGGGTGATGGTTTGCGCCAATAGGTTGAGATAGGCTTCGGGGCTGATGACTTGGCTGCGGGCGAGCATCAGGTCGTCATAATAGGATGTGATGCCTTCGTATGCCCAGAGCTGCTCGGTGTAGGCTTCTTGGTCTAAATCGTAGGGCGCGAATTCGGCGGGCTTGATGGTTTTCACGTTCCATGCGTGGAAGTATTCGTGCGAGATTAAGCCCAGCAGCGTGGCGTAGTCGGCGGTGGGCTGCGCCATGTTGCGCGGTGGCATGGCTTTGCGGTCGGCGTGCAGCGCGGTGCTGTTGCTGTGTTCCAAGCCGCCGTAGATGTTGTCGCCCAGATGCAGCAAAAATAGGTATTCGCTAAACGGGGCAAAATCGGCAGAGAACAGGGCAAGCGCGTGTTCGCAGATTTTTTGGCAATCGGCAAGCAGCCGCTGGCGGTCAAAATCGGGGTAGTGTCCGCTTAACGCGATGCGGTGGGGGATGCCGTGCGCGGTAAAGTGCAGCGTTTCAATGTGTGCGCCCAATTCAAACGGGCAATCGGTGAGCTCGGCGTAGTGGGCAGCCTGAAAATGGTTTTTCTGGTTTTCAGGCTGCCTTAATGTGGTTTCAATGCGCCAGCCCTCGGGCAAGTCGTTAAATTGCACTTGGCAGGCTTCGTCGCGCCGCTCGGGCAAATAGAGGAACAAACACGCGCCGTCAATAAAGCCGCGCTCGTTGTCCAGCAAGCTGGCGCGCACCGACAAATCGTTGGCATACACGGTGTATTCAATTTGGTAATCGCCGCTTTGCGCGGGGGTTTGCCATTCGTTTTTGCTGATTTGCGCCAGCGGCACGGGATGGCCGTTGCAGGTGGCTTGGATGCGGATGATGTGTTTGCAAAAATCGCGAATCATATAGCTGCCCGCCACCCAGTTCGCCAGCTTGATGCTTTGTGTGGCATTTTCGCTGTGGTGAAATGTAAAAATGATGTGCCATTGGTGGGCGTTGGGGCGGGGTGTGAGGGTGTAATGCAACATGACTTGGGCTTTCTATTTGATTTTAAAAAAGTATTGAGTATGGCAATAATTGATTTAGCTTTTAGCTATTTACATCTAAAAGTAGATTGTTTGATGCTAATCAGGTAACATTCCGCTGCTTTTGGTAACCTTACGATAAATAAGGTTTTGATGTTTTAAGATGTGTTAATTTATTTTATTTTAACAGCTAGGGACATTAAGAGTAAGACAAGCGATGGCGGTTTTCAGGCTGCCTTAAAGGGTAAGGCAGCCTGAAAAACAGTCAATCGCAGAATAAGAAATATTTTCAACGTATGGAGTTGTTATGGAAACGCAAACCTATAACTATAAAGTGGTGCGCCAATTCGCCATTATGACGGTGATTTGGGGCATCATTGGGATGTTTGTGGGCGTGTATGCCGCCGCAGAATTGCGCTGGCCCGCGCTGAATCTGTCGGACGTTGCGCCTTGGTTTCACTTCGGGCGCATCCGTCCTTTGCACACCAATGCCGTGATTTTCGCCTTTGGCGGCTGCGGCTTGATTGCCACGTCTTATTATGTGGTGCAGCGAACCTGCAATGCGCGGCTGTTTGGCGGCAATTTGCTGCCCGCGTTCACCTTTTGGGGCTGGCAGCTGGTGATTGTGCTGGCGGCGATTACCCTGCCTTTGGGCTACACCCAAGGCAAAGAATACGCCGAGCTGGAATGGCCAATTGATATTTTGATTACCGCCGTGTGGGTGGCTTATGCCATCGTGTTCTTCGGCACCATCGCCAAGCGCAAAATGAAGCATATTTATGTGGCAAACTGGTTTTACGGCGCGTTTATCCTCGCCGTTGC
Source organism: Kingella oralis (assembly GCF_014054985.1). Lineage (NCBI taxonomy): Bacteria > Pseudomonadati > Pseudomonadota > Betaproteobacteria > Neisseriales > Neisseriaceae > Kingella > Kingella oralis. The sequence goes on along the minus strand of NZ_CP059569.1, from coordinate 314,754 downwards.
CCTGCTGCACATTGTGAACAACATTTCCATTCCCGCAGGCGGTTTCAAATCCTATTCCGTTTACTACGGCGCGATTGATGCCATGGTGCAATGGTGGTACGGGCACAACGCGGTGGGCTTTTTCCTGACCGCAGGCTTCTTGGGCATGATGTATTACTTCGTGCCCAAACAAGCCAACCGCCCTGTTTACTCTTACCGCCTATCGGTAGTTCACTTTTGGGCGCTGATTTTCACCTATATGTGGGCCGGTCCGCACCATCTGCACTACACCGCCCTGCCCGACTGGACGCAATCTTTGGGCATGGTGTTGTCGTTGATTTTGTTTGCCCCCTCTTGGGGCGGCATGATCAATGGCATCATGACCTTGTCTGGCGCGTGGGATAAATTGCGCACCGACCCCATCTTGAAATTCTTAATCGTGTCGCTGTCGTTTTACGGGATGTCCACCTTTGAAGGCCCAATGATGTCTATCAAAACGGTAAACGCATTGAGCCACTACACCGACTGGACAGTGGGACACGTGCATTCAGGCGCATTGGGCTGGGTGGGCTTTGTAACCATCGGCTCGCTGTATTACCTGATTCCCCGTTTGTATGGCAAAAAAGAAATGTATAGCGTGAAGCTGATTAACGCACACTTCTGGATTGCGACTTTGGGCGTGGTGTTATACATCACATCCATGTGGGCATCAGGTGTGATGCAAGGCTTGATGTGGAGCCAGCTCAACCCCGACGGCACGCTCACGCATTCATTTATCGCATCGGTTAGCCGTTCTATGCCGTTCTATCTCATCCGTTTCTTGGGCGGTCTGCTGTATTTAAGCGGTATGTGCATCATGGCGTATAACGTCTACCGCACTGTTGCCGATGCCCAACCTGTTGAAGCAGAAATCCCTGCTTTGCCCAAAACTGAACACTAATAGAAAGGACGCTAAAAATGAAATTGCAACAATTAGCAGAAGAAAAAGTGGGCTTTCTGATTGTGTTTACGCTTATTGTGGTCAGCGTGGGCTTGATGGTGGAAGTTGTCCCCTTGTTTGGCACCAAAGAAGTGATTACCGCCACCAAAGGCGTGAAACCCTATTCGCCCTTGCAAGTGGCGGGACGCGATATTTTTGTGCGCGAAGGCTGCTACAACTGCCACTCGCAGCAAATCCGCCCTTTCCGCGCCGAAACCGAACGCTATGGGCATTATTCCGTGGCGGGCGAATCGGTGTATGACCACCCATTTCAATGGGGCTCAAAACGCACAGGTCCTGATTTGGCGCGCGTAGGTGGACGCTATTCCGACGCATGGCACCGCATCCACTTGCTCAATCCGCGCGCAGTGGTTCCCGAATCCAATATGCCCGCATTCCCATGGCTGGCACGTAACAAAGTGGACGCAGACGAAGTGGTGCGCCACATGAAAGCTTTGGAAAAAGTGGGCACGCCTTACACCAAAGAAGATTACGACAAAGCCGCCGAAGAGCTCAAAGACAAATCTGAATTAGACGCAGTAGTCGCCTATTTGCAAGGTTTGGGCTTGGCATTGAAAAACAAAAGGTAAGAAATCATGAATATGGCTTGGGCAAATAGCCTGTTTACCATCGGCATCTGCATTAGCTTCGCGGTTATCCTGTTTATTGTGTTAAACAAGCGCAATAAACAAAACTACCAAGACGCGGCACAAAGCATCTTTGATGACGACGACGCGCCAAGCGACAGCGAAGCCGCCCAAACCCATCGTGAACACGGAGCATAAACTATGGAATCACAATTCACATCCCCATTTTGGCACTATTACATCGTTGCCATCGTGGTGGCCAGTTTCATTTATGTAACATGGCTGCTGCTGTCGCAAGACAAAGTGAAGCTGAAAAAAGGCGAAGAAGTTAAAACTACAGGTCATTCTTGGGACGGCATTGAAGAATACAACAACCCCATGCCACGCTGGTGGTTTTGGATGTTTATTATGACCATCTTGTTTGGCATTGGCTATTTGGTTGCCTACCCCGGTATGGGCGACTACAAAGGCACGTTTAACTGGACTAGCCACAACCAATATGAAAGAGAAGTCGCCGCTGCGGATAAAACCGTCAATGCGCTGTATGGCAAATACAGCAAGATGAAAGTGGAAGACGTTGCCAAAGACAAAAATGCCATGACCATCGGCAAAAACTTGTTTGACACCTATTGCATCCAATGCCACGGCTCGGATGCGCAAGGTTCGCGCGGCTTCCCCAACCTTACCGATAGCGACTGGATTTACGGCGGCACGCCCGAAAAAATTCACGAAACCATCACCAATGGGCGCATCGGCATCATGATGCCTTGGGGGCCTAACCTTGGCACAGAAGGCGTGCGCGATGTTGCCAATTATGTGATTTCGCTATCCAAAGACCGCGCCTACGATGAAGACCGCGCCGCACGCGGCAAGGAAATCTTCCAAGCCAACTGCGTTGCCTGCCACGGCGCAAACGGACAAGGCACAATGGGCATCGCCCCTACGCTCAACGACAAGACTTGGCTATGGGGCGGCAGCGAAAAAGCCATCATAGAAACCATTACCAGCGGGCGGCACAACCAAATGCCTGCGTGGAAAGACTTTTTAACCGAGGACAAAATCCACTTGCTGACGGCTTATGTGTGGGGCAAATCGCATCCGAAAAACCAAGCCTTGCCCACCGATAGCACACACGAAACAGGCAAACCTGCGCAACCTGCTGCCGCACCTAGCCCAACTCCCGCTGCCGCGCCTGCCGCCGCCTCTGCTACTGCGCCTGTTGCTGCTAGCTCTGCTGCTGCCAGCACGCCTGCCACCGCTGCCAAAGCCAGCGAACCCGCCGCCGACCAAGCCGATGTGGCGTATAAAGACGCGGTTGCCACCTTCTACTTTGCCACAGGCAAAAGCGATGTGGCCGCCCACGCCGACAAAGTGGTTGCCGACTTGATTGCCGCAGGTAAAAACGGCAAAAAACTGGTGGTGAGCGGTTACACCGACAGCACTGGCAACGCTGCCGCCAATGCCGAGCTATCCAAAAAACGCGCCCAAGCCGTGAAAGCGTTTTTGGAAAAACAAGGCGTGAATGCCAAAAATATTGAGCTGCGCAAACCTGAAAATACCACCGCTGCTGCGGGCAACAACGCCCAAGGTCGCCGCGTAGAAGTGAAAGCGGAATAGGCGTGCGGTTGTTGAAATGATGAAAACCACTCGTTGTTTGGGCGAGTGGTTTTTTTTGGTTTTAGGCTGCCTTGATGATTTGGGGCAGCCTGAAACGCAATACCCGATGGAGCGTCGGCGGCTCGCCAACATCTTGGCAACCATGCCTTTTGGAATATGCCATTTGGCGACGAGCCATCGCCGCTCCATTTTTGTTTTCAGGCTGCCTTTGGGCGCACATCAAAGGCAGCCTGAAAACCAATCCCCCCAACTCAAAACCACTTGCCACACCACCAAGCCTTTCCCATTTTCAGGCTGCCGTTCGCAATAAGGCGCGCAATAAGGCAGCCTGAAAAAGCAAATCGGAGTATAATCCGCCGCGTTCATCCTATCGGCAGATGCCGATTTTTCTTTGTGTTTTTTCTAACTAAAACAAGGACATTTCTCATGGCAAACATTCTCGTTCTCCCCACTTGCGCGCACGTTGATGCCGCAGCCGCCGCCCAAAGCATCGCCGCCGCCCTGCCCGATGCGGTGGTGTTCAACCCGTTAGCCGATGCCAAACGCGCCGCCGATTTAATCGCCGCGGGCAAAGCCGACGACTGGTTTGACGCTTTGGTGGGCGAAGTTGCCGCGCTGGGCAAAAAAAATGTGGTGATTCAAGGCATTCAAGCCGATGCGGAAAACATTTTCCTCGCCGCGCAAAACGTGGCGCTGGCGACTTCGTTTAACGCGCAAATCGTGTTTGCCGCATCCAACGAAGCGGGCGCGGAACAGCGCGTGGCGTTGGCAAAACAAGCGTTTGCAGGCAACACCGTATTCTTTGCGGGCGTGGTGGGCAATGCCGCTGCCGCGCAAGCCAACGAATTGGCGGATTTGGGCGCATCAGGCAGCCTGAAAACGGCTGAATTGGCGCAAATTGCGGCGGCGACTACCGACCGCGTGTCGCCCGCGCAATTCCGTTACAACATGATGGATTCGGCACGCAAAGCCAACAAGCGCATTGTGTTGCCCGAAGGCGCAGAGCCGCGCACCGTGCGCGCCGCTGCGATTTGCCACGAAAAAGGCATCGCCCGCTGCGTGCTGCTGGCAACCCGCGCCGAAGTGGAAGCCGTTGCCAAGGAACATGGCATCGCGCTGCCCGAGAGCTTGGAAATCATTGACCCCGCTTCGTTGGTGGAACAATACGTTGCGCCGATGTGCGAATTGCGCAAATCCAAAGGTTTGACCGAAGAGCAAGCGCGCAGCCAGCTGCAAGATACCGTTGTGCTCGGCACGATGATGATGGCGCAAAACGATGTGGACGGCTTGGTATCTGGCGCGGTGCACACGACTGCCAACACCATCCGCCCTGCGTTGCAACTGATTAAAACCGCGCCTGGCGAAAGCATTGTGTCCAGCGTGTTCTTTATGCTGCTGCCTGGGCAAGTGGTGGTATACGGCGACTGCGCGGTGAACCCCAACCCCACCGCCGAGCAACTGGCTGACATCGCCATCCAATCGGCGAAATCTGCCAAAGCGTTCGGCATTGAACCGCGCGTTGCCATGATTTCTTACTCAACCATCAATTCAGGCAGCGGCCCTGATGTGGATTTGGTGGTGGAAGCCACGCGCCTTGTGAAAGAAAAAGCGCCCGAATTGGCGGTGGATGGCCCGCTGCAATACGACGCGGCGGTGGTGGAAAGCGTGGCGAAATCCAAAGCGCCGGGCAGCCCCGTGGCCGGCAAAGCCAATGTGTTCATCTTCCCGAACCTGACCACCGGCAACTGCACCTACAAAGCGGTGCAACGCAACGCCAATGTGTTGAGCGTGGGCCCGATGCTGCAAGGTTTGCGCAAACCCGTGAACGATTTGTCGCGCGGGGCGTTGGTGGAAGACATTGTGTACACCATTGCACTGACGGCGATTCAAGCCACGCAAAAATAATCGCGTGTTGATTGCGCTGATATAAATAGGCAGCCTGAAAAGGGAGGATTCCGTTTTCAGGCTGCTTTTGTTTTTGGGCGGGATTGTGGGTTTCAGGCTGCCTTAAATGGAACGGCGGCGGCTTGTTATCAAGATGCTGAATCAAGCCCATTATGCCCATCATCCTGCTAAATCCTTTTCAGGCTACCTATTTCACAAAGGCAGCCTGAAACTGTGCAAGAAATGGTGGATAGGACGGCGGGGTGCAGGGGCTTGCCCCTGCTCGTGGTAGGCGGCGAAACGCCTGCTCTGGCAAAAGATTAAGCCATGCTCAAAGGCAGCCTGAAACGCGGTAAACGATTTCAGGCTGCCTCAAACAGCGCAAGCCCATTTTGCCCTGCGCGTTCACAACGTTTTCCCATCAAACCGCCGTTTGCGTTTCCAAAACGCCCATTGTGGCTGGCTGTTTACGGTGCATTGAGCTTGTTCACACACGATGCGCAGCCCTTTGAGGCAGCCTGAAAACAGGTCTTGGCGCAGCGGTTCAAACCAGTTTTGCTCCCATACGGCAAGCTGGGTTTGGTATGCCCAGATGTCGCCTGTTTGCTGGCTGGGCAGGAAGTCATCGGCGAAGATGTGGGTGTGCGCGAGTGGGATTTGGCGTTGGGCGCAGGTGCGTTGCCATGCGGCGTAGTTTTCAGGCTGCTCGGTGGTGGCTTGGCTGCTGTGCGCTGCCCATGCGCTGTTGCTGGCGATGAGTGAGGCAGCCTGAAATGGGACGGCGGCGGGGGCGTTCCACAGCCAGATGCCGTTAATCGGCGGCAGTTGGTTTTGCTGGCGGGCGGCGTTGCGGGGGTGGTTGTGCAGCCACATTTGTAGCTCGGTGGAAAGGGCGAGCCATGGGCGGATGTCGCTGCCGCTTGCGCTTTGGCTGCCATCTAGCTGGCTGGCAAGGTCTAGGATGCTGGCGGCGTGCCATGTGGGCGGGCTGGGCAGGGCAAGCGTCCATAAATCGGGGCGGATGGGGGTAAACGCATATTCGCCGCGGTAAAACTGGTTGAGTTCGTGGCACCAGATGGCGGCTTCGCTGTGCGTGAGCGGCAGGTGTTCGGCGGGGATTTGGCTGGCGGTGTTCATGCCCATTTGTTGCCAAACGGGGCTGGCGTAGATGATGTTTTCAGGCTGCCCGAGCTGGTCGCACAGGTAGCTTTGATAAAGCTGCATTCGGCTGGATGCGGTGGGCTGGATGCGGGCATAGCGCAAGAGTTGGTTGAGCGCGGGGGTGTGCAGTTCGGGCAGGGTTTCGTGGGGTTCGCGCAGGAGGGCGGGGAGGATAAGGGTGAACATGATGTGTGTGAAATGTAGAAAATGGGGGATTGTAGCAGCCTGTGCGGTTTGGGCGATGCTAAATTGCCGCCCGCACGGGAGAGTGATATTTCAGGTTTTCAGGCTGCCTTGGGCGGGCGGTAAAGGTTTGATAAAAACGCCGCCCGTTATGAAAAGTCTCTTTCAGGCAGCCTGAAAATGCTAAAATTGCGGGCTTTCTGATTTGGTTTAACCCGTTGTTCTATGAAAAAAATCAAACCTAACAAACTGATTCTGTTGCCCATTATCGCACTTGCGCTGTTGCTGCTGGCGGTGGCGTTGCGCCCGAAGCAAGCGGCGGTTGCGCCCGATGCGCGTTTGGTGCGCCAAGTGTTGCCCAATCCCAAAATCACCGATTTCGGGCGGTTAAGCTATTGGCGCGACGAGGAAGTGCAAGAGGGCGACACGCTGCCGATGGTGTTGGCGCGCATTGGCGTGAGCGAGCAAAACATTCAAGATTTTGTGCAAAACAGCCCGATTAACCTGAAAGCGTTGAAGCTCAACGAGGGCAAGATTGTGAGCGCGCGCATTGATGAAAACCAAAACGTTACCGATATTCAATTTTTTAACGATGAAGACGGCGAGCGCAATCTGGTGGCGATTGAATACGCCGAGGGCAAATGGCAAATGCGCAAAACCGAAGGCGAAACCACCACCCTGCCCTCGCTGCGTTCGGTGGTGATTACGTCTTCCGTGTCGGGCGCGCTGGGGCAGGCGGGCGTGCCGATTGATGTGCGCATCACGCTCAAAGAAATCTTCGCCGATAAAATCAATTTAGACAAACTGCCCGAAGGTTCCAGCGTGCGCGTGTTGTATGAAAGCCTGTATTTTCGCGGGCAAGAAGTGGCAACGGGCAACGTGCTCGCCGCCGAAGTAACCGCCAACAACCGCACCTACTACGCCTATTATTTTGAAAACGGCGATGCCGACAACGGCGGCAATTATTATGACGAAAACGGCGAACCGCTGCGGCAAGGCTTTGGCGGGCTGCCGATTGAAAGCTACACCCGCATCTCCTCGCCCTTTGGCATTCGCGTGCATCCCATCACCCACACCGTGCGGATGCACACGGGCATAGACTACGCCGCCCCGCAAGGCACGCGCGTGCTCGCCCCCAGCGATGGCGTGGTCAGCTTTCGCGGCTGGAAAGGCGGCTACGGCAACGCCGTGATGCTCACCCACGACAACGGCATGGAAACGCTGTATGGGCATTTGAGCGCGTTTATCAGCGGCGTGGACGTGGGCACGCGCGTGAACTCGGGCGCAGTCATCGGCTTGGTAGGCAGCACAGGGCATTCCACCGGCCCGCATCTGCACTACGAAGTGCGGATTAACGGGCAGCCTGTAAACCCCGCCACCGTTGCCTTGCCCACGCCGCAGCTTGCCACCGCCGACCGCGCCGCCTTGCAAATCTATCGCGGCAAAGTGGACGAAGTGATGCAAGCCGTGCGCGGGTTGCCTGTGATGGTGTCGCAGGTGGATTGATGGTTTTTGATTTTCAGGCTGCCTATGCCATCCCGCCATGTCATCAGGCAGCCTGAAAATGCTGTAAGCCTGTTTCAGGCTGCCTATGTTGTTGATAACACAAGTAGGGTGTGTGCCGCAGGCACGCACACGGTTTACCAGTTCCCGCGTGCGTGCCTGCGGCACACACTCTACACGCTGATTAAACTGGGTATTTCTTGATTTATTTCACTATATTTAAACACTTCAAAAGCAGCCTGAAAACGCCGCAACTCCATTTTCAGGCTGCCCTATTCCACAAAATCCTACGCAAAGGACATCCCATGAAACCCGCCATCCTAGCACTCGCCCTGTTTCCCAGCTTCGCCATCGCCCAAACGCCCAGCCTCTCATCCGCCCCCAGCTCAGACCACACCACCATCCGTCAGCTCATCAACCAACACTACCACCGCCCCCTGCCCGCGCATCAATGCCAACTCACCACCCCACCCGCCAGCAACCCAAAGCAGCCTGAAAACATCGCCTACTGCATGAAGCCCGCTGCCAGCCACGCCGTAACACGCAACGGCAAAACCACGCGCTATATGCTCTACACAGGCTTCGCCTACGACACCCGCGAAAACCGCAAAGATGAAAGCCACGCCGCATCAGGGCTTGCCGAATTGTTCGTCTTAGAAAAAAACGGCAACAAATGGACAATCAAACACCACGGCAAAAGCGAAATCGGCGCATGGGGCAGTCCGCCGCAAGAATGGCGCTTTGTGCAAGTGGGCGCGCAAAACTGGGGCTATCAAGCTGAAAGCGGTTTCACCAACGGCGGCGCAACCGAAACAGGGCAGTTTTTCATCTTCACCGACAACAACCGCGTCGCCGACAGCTACATCCCCAGCGGCAGCGACAACAGCGGCATGTATGGCGATTGCAACGAATACACAGGCGCAGAAAAACGCAACTGCCAAGACAACCAAGTGAGCCTAGACGCCCAAATCGCCTTCAACCGCAGCGCCGAACAAAACGGTGTGTGGGGCATCCAAGCCACGCTCAGCGGACAAGACCGCAAAAAACGCTATGCCAAGCAACCATACGCCATGCCGTATAACAGCCGCCAGCACAGCCACATCGTGCCGAAAAACTATCCGCTTTACGTTGCACCCTAACGCGCGGCATTCCGTTTGAACCGCGCTGCCAGTCGTTTTGCTTCGCGAAAGCCCGTAACCCCGCTTTCAGGCTGCCGCAGCACCACCCAACAGCATATTCATGCCAACCACATCCAAAACTATTTTCAGGCTGCCTAACCTTGTTCACTAAGGCAGCCTGAAACCCCACCCACCCCACAATACATCCAACACACCATGCCCACCCTCTACCTTATCCCCACCCCCCTCGGCGCAGCCGACACCCCCAGCCTGCTGCCCCACGAGCAAGCCCAAATCACCCATCTCACCGACTTTGTCGTAGAAGCCGAAAAAACTGCCCGCGCCCATCTCAAACACATGGGCATCGCCGCCCCCATTCGCGAACTCAACCTGCAAACGCTCAACGAACACACCCCCGCGCACGAAGTCGCCGCCCTGCTGCAACCCCTGCGCGAAGGGCGCGATTTAGGGCTAATCAGCGAAGCAGGCTGCCCCGCCATCGCCGACCCCGGCGCCAACCTTGTTGCCCAAGCCCATGCCGCAGGCTTTGCCGTTCAGCCGCTGGTGGGCGCAAGCAGCATCGTGCTCGCCCTAATGGCATCGGGCGCCAATGGGCAGAGCTTCGCCTTCAAAGGCTACATTCCTGCCAACAAAGACGAGCGCATCAGCAGCCTGAAAACGCTGGAAGCCCGCTCGCGCCAAGCCAACGAAACGCAAATCTTCATTGAAACGCCGTATCGCAACGATGCCCTGCTCGCCGACGCCATCGCCGCCCTGCACGACGAAACCCGCCTGTGCATCGCCTGCGATTTAACCCTGCCCAGCCAGCAAATCATCAGCCAAAGTATCCGCCAATGGCGCAAAATGCCCGCGCTGCCAAGCCTAAAAAAACGCCCCGCGATTTTTGTATTACACGCAGGGCAGTAAACGATTAAGCAACAAGCAGCCTGAAAACAAATGCCGTATCTGTTTCAGGCTGCCAACAATGGGGCGTTGGCGGCTCACCGACATTTCAGCAAACCCCCGCTTGCATTTCTCCGCCACACTCTGGCAACGAGCCGTCGCCACTCCACATCTACGTCATTTGATAGCGAACACTCGCCGTGCCATCTTAGCTTTCAGGCTGCCTAAACGCGGGCGGGATGTTGGGGCAGCCTGAATGGCAAACCGCGCGGGGTGCAGGGGCTTGCCCCTGCTCGTGGTAGGCGGCGAAACGCCTGCGCTGGCAACAAATCTGCCATGCGCCAAGGCAGCCTGAAAACCGAATGTCGCAAGGAATGCGGCGGTGAATGCAAAACCGCTCAGCGCAGTAAAGACGCAAGCCCACGAAACGCAAACGGATGTTGCCACACCATTACCCCCAAAACCAAAGGCAGCCTGAAAACCGTATGACCGATTTTCAGGCTGCCTTGGTTTGCGCCGATGTCTTTTAACTCGTCCTAATATTTTTTGCTTGCGCGAATGCCTAATGGCAAGGCGATTTGCAATTCGTGCTCAGTCAACAAAACACGACATCGGTTCGCCGTCAAAACAACGTTTCACGGCTTATGGCGACGGCTGCCAACAAACAATCCCCGTTCGTTTTTCAGGCTGCCCTACACACCGCGCAGCCTGAATTTTTTTGGATTTTAAACGCCTGCCATGCGCCGCTGAGCGCGTTGTAGCACTTCAACACGCCGTGTTCGCTGGGCAAGCCGATGATGATTTTCAACGCTTCGGCGGCTTGCATCGCGCCGATGATGCCCACCAGCGGCGCAAAAATGCCAAACGTGGCGCAGGCGGCATCGGGGCTGGGCGTGTCGGGCGGGAACAGGCAGGCATAGCAAGGCGTATCGGCAAGGTCGGGGCGGTAAACGGCGAGCTGTCCATCAAAGCGCACTGCCGCGCCCGACACCAGCGGCTTTTTCGCGGCAACGGCGGCGGCGTTAATCGCTTGGCGCGTGGTGAAATTGTCGCTGCAATCCAGTATCACATCGCAGCGCGGCGCAAGCTCTGCTAACGCAGCTGCATCTAGTTTGCCGTGCGTTTCTATGCGGCAGGCTGAATTTTGCTGCTGCAAAAATTGCTGCATGGCTTCGGTTTTCAGGCTGCCGATGTCTTGCTCGCGGTAGCTAATTTGGCGTTGCAAATTGGTTTCGTCCACGCGGTCGTGGTCGGCAATGATGAGCGTGCCGATGCCTGCGGCGGCAAGATAGGGCAAGGCAGCCGCGCCCAAACCGCCGCAGCCGACCACCAGCGCGGTGGCGTTGAGCAGTTTTTGCTGTCCTTCGATGCTGATTTCGTTGAGCAGGATGTGGCGGCTGTATCGCAAAAGTTGGCTGTCGTTCATGGGTGGTGGGGCTAGGGGAAAGTGGTGCGCGGCGTTACGCGCGAAAATGGGGAAAAGGATTTTCAGGCTGCCTATCGTGCGCAACAAAAGGCAGCCTGAAAACGGGTTTCAGCGGAGTTCAAACCGCAGCGAAAAACGCTTTTGGCTACACGAAACGCCGTTTCAGGCTGCCTTAATGTTATTCGGCTTCCAGCGCGTCGTTTAACCTGCGCTCAATCTCGTCGGCATCAAAGGCTTGGGCAATCAGCTCAAAGCGGCTGTCGCGCCGCCATGCGATTTGGTTGGCACCCCATTGCCCGTCTGTCCAATTGAGCCAAACCCATGTGCCCAACACTTGAAACACGCCTTTGGCACGCACCAAGCCTTGCGTAAACTGCGGCAAGTCGTTAAAAAATTGGATGAGTTTTTCGCCATCAAAATCGCGCCCTGCGGGGAAGGTGTAGCCTTGCGATTGGTAGCCAAGCGTGTTTTCAGGCAGGGCTTGGATGCGGTAGCGCGATTTTTCGGCGGTGGGGGTCGCCAGCCATGCGATGTCCAGCTCAGCGTTTTGCACTTCGGCAACCAGCGATTTGGGTGGGAACAACTGGGCGGCTTTGGCGCGAAAGGCGGCGATTTGCTCGCTGGTGCAAAGGTCTAATTTGCTGGCAACCAACACATCGGCAACGCTGATTTGGTCGCGATAGAGCGGGTTTTGCGCGTAGTTGTCGTCAATAAACTGGCGCGGGTCTATCAGCGTGAACACGGCGGCGATGTCTAGCGTGTCGGCAAATTCGGGCGCGCGCAATTCGTCAATGATGCCTGCGGCGTGAGCCAGTCCGCTGGCTTCAATCAAAATGCGCTGCGGCGTGTTTTTTTTCAGCATGGCGCGGATAGTGCTGTCCATTTGCGCGCCCGCGCTGCAACACAAGCAGCCGCCTGATATTTCGGCAACAGGGATGCCGTTTTCTGCCAACACCGCGCCGTCTATGCCAATTTCGCCAAACTCGTTAACGATAATCAGCCATTGCTCGTGTTGCGGTTTTTGCGCGATTAAACTACGGATGGCGCTGGTTTTGCCTGTGCCAAGAAAGCCTGTGAATAGGTGGGTGGGGATTTTTGGGGGCATGGGGGTTCCTTTGGTTTGTAAGTTATAAGGTTGAGGCAGCCTGAAAACCATTCCCCATTTTCAGGCTGCCTTTCATCTGTTGCTGCCGCGTTTTGCTTTACTGCTCCAGCTCAATCGCCGCCGCCAACAGCGACAATCTTGCCATCACACCGTAAACATACAGGCGGTTGCCCGCGCAATCGGGGCAGTCGGGATTGGGGCGCGGAATGCCCAGCTCGTCCCATTGCTCAAACACGCGCTTGCAATGCTCCTCGGTTGCCGCGTCCGATGCGCTGCCTGCGCTGGGAATACTCTCATCCAGCGGCACAAACACCATGCCGCCTGCGTTTAGGTTTTCATCGTTGCCGCGCCCTTCGTGCACACGGAAAAAGCCGCCAATCACAAAACGGTCCATCATGTAAACCACAGGCTCAGATACCGCGCCGCCCAGCGTTTCGTAGGTATAAATCCCTTCCTGCACAATCACTTCGCTCACTTCCAAGCCTTCTTTGATTTTCGCCATTTTGTTGCGGTTTTTGCGGTTCAGGCTGCGCACCTCGTCGGCAGATTTCACGCTCATCACGCCCATGCCATATGTGCCGGCATCGGCTTTCACAATCACAAACGGCTTGTCGCGGATGCCTTTTTCGGCATATTTGGCTTGGGTTTTGGCTAACACGCGCTCCACCGCCGCCGCCAGCGCGTCTTCGCCCTCGCGTTCTTGGAAATCCAGCCCGCTCACTTGCTCAAAATAGGGGTTAATTTGCCATTCATCCAGCCCCAGCAGCGCGGCAAACTCGGCGGCAACTTGGTTATACGCGGCAAAGTGGGCGGTTTTGCGCCGCGTGGTCCAGCCGCCATGCAGCGGAGGCAACACGGTTTGGCTGATGCCTTGCAAAATCTCAGGCACGCCTGCGGATAAATCGTTGTTAAGCAAAATAAAGCAAGGCGAAAAACCGTCCGCCAAGTGAACGCGATCGCGCGTGCGTTGCAAGGGTTCCAGCGTGATGGTGTTGCCCTGCGCGGTTTCTAGCGCGGTGGGCGCGGTGATTTCGGGATTCAGGCTGCCGATGCGCACTTCAAAGCCCGCATCGCGCAAAATGCCCGCCAGCGCGTACACATTTTGCAAATAAAAGGTGTTGCGCGTGTGGTTTTCGGGAATCAGCAGCACCGATTTCGCGCTTTCGCAGGCGCGTTCCACCGCATCTTGCGCGGCAATGGTGCTCAACGGGATAAAATTGGGGTTCAGATTATTGAAGCCACCGGGAAACAAATTCATATCAATGGAAGCCATTTTGTAGCCCGCGTTGCGGATGTCCACAGAGCCGTAAAACGGCGGGCGGTGTTGCTTCCATTGGCTGCGAAACCATGCTTCTATTTTGCTGTGGTTTTGCAGCAGCGTTTTTTCAAAATCAAACAGATATGGGGTATATTCGGGTTGGATAACAGGCAATTGCATGGCGTTTCCTTGTGTGTGTGAAAGGGAAATTATAAACCAATGCGCACGGAAGATTGGGCAGCCTGAAAACGGTTTATCGGCGCAATAGACCGGCACGCGGCAAAGGACAACAAGGCGGCGCGTTCAACCGCCGGCGCAATTTTCAGGCTGCCTTTCAATCCGCATCGCGCGTCATCAAAGGCAGCCTGAAAATCCATCTGCATCATAAACCGTTGGTTACCAACCATTCCAACACCGCCGTGCGCGAAAGCCCCGTTTCCGCCGCCAGCTTATCCAGTTTCTCAATCGTTTCCACTTTCAAGCGGAAAGAGCATTGGCGCACGCCGCGCTGCGCTTCTTTTTCCTTGCGCGACAGGGTAGGTTTTTTCGGTTTTACAGCTTGGTTCATGGTTGATTTCCTTTTATTTTTGTAAATTAAAACTATTGTTCTAAACAGCATTGCGCCCGCCGTTTATAAACGTAGCTTAACACAGATTAGCAAAATACAAATCTGATTATAAAGCAAAATCATATTTTAGGCAGCCTGAAAATCACCGCCCGTTTACATTTTAAAACCATACCCAACCCGCCATAATTTGTTAAACTCGCACCCGTCAAATTAACCCCCGTTTACACGCCATGCCCCACATCAAAGCCCTTGCCGCCCTAGCCCTTGCCACGCTGCTCGCCGCCTGCACCAGCGCGCCGCCCGAAGCCGAGCTGCCCGCCAAACCCGCGCAAGACCCGCTGATGGAAATGCTGAACAACCGCCAAGCCGCAGCCGAGCCGCCATTTTTCAACCAAGCCGCCGCGCCCGTAGCCCAAACAGGCTTTCTTGCCAACCCCAACGTGCAAGCCTTTATCCAATATCAACACCAACACAACGGCTTACCGCTGGATTATCTGAACAACTTTTTCGCCCAAGTAAACTATCGCGGCAACCTCATCAACACCATGAACCGCCCCGCTACCACCCAGCCGTGGTACAAATTTGCTGCCAACAATTCAGGCAGCCTGAAAATCAGCGCAGGGCGAGCGTTCTACGCGCAAAACCGCGCCGCCATCGACCGCGCCGCGCAGCAATACGGCGTGCCCGCCGAGTTAATCGTTGCCATCATCGGCATAGAAACCCAATACGGCAAAAATTCAGGCAGCATCCGCGTTGCCGATTCACTCGCCACGCTGGCGTTTGATTACCCCCGCCGTGGCGCGTTTTTCCAAAAAGAATTAGGCGAATTTTTGCAACTTGCCCGTCAGGAAAACCGCGACCCGTTCAGCTTCACAGGCAGCTTCGCCGGCGCGATGGGCATGCCGCAGTTTATGCCGTCCAGCTTTCGCCAATACGCCGTGGATTTTGACGGCGACCGCCAGCGCAACATTTGGAGCAGCGTGCCCGATGTAGCCGCCTCCGTTGCCAATTACATGAAACAACACGGCTGGCAAACGGGCAAACCCATGCTGATTGGCGCAAACGTTGCCCAAGAAACCCCGCAAATCCAAGCCCTGCTCAACGAAAAAACCGCGCTCAACCACACCGTTGGGCAACTGCGCCAAATGGGCGTACAACCCTTGGGCAGCGTTGCCGACAGCGAACCCGCTCTGCTCTACCGCTTGGAAACCGCGCCCAACCAATACCAATACTACATCGGGCTTAACAACTTCTACACCGTGTGGCACTACAACCACAGCCGAATGTATGTAACCGCCGTGCGCGATATTGCTAACGGCATGGGCGACGGGTTGTGAGCGCAAACAGGTTTGTCGCCCTTGTTATGCGCCAAAGGCAGCCTGAAAACGCCATTTGGCGAAATGAAGCCCAAAAGGTAGCCTGAAAACCAGTTCAGCGTAGCGAAAATGGAACGTCGGCGGCTCGCCGACACCCGCCTGCTAATAGAGGCAGCCTGAAACAACATTCAACGTATAAATCCGTTAAGGCAGCCTGAAACCCCAAAAGGCAGCCTGAAACACCATTCAACATAACCATCACCATGAAACTCAACCGCCCCTTCAACACCCTAACCCTAGCCCAATACCGCCAAATCATCCCGCAACACGCCCGATACGCCGACTTCAACCCGCTCGCGCTCTACCGCTCCATTTTGGAAAACAACAAGCTAAGCGAAGCCGAAAAGCAAGCCGTGTTAGCCTTGGCAAAGCACTATTTCCCCAAGTTCTACGATTTTTTGCTGGTCAAAGATTTCAACACCTACGTCGCGCTTTCCCGCCTCGGCTTGCCGCCGCTTAACCCCGCGCAGCAATGGGATTACAACGCGCAACTGCGCATCCAAGCCGAAAAAATCCTCGCCTGCAAACGCATCCGCAACTGGCGCGTAGGCACGCAAACCAAATCGCCGCGCTTAACCATCAGCCGCAAACACCCAGAGCAAGGCTTGCAGCTCGTGCAAATTATGAACCGCGCCACCTCCAACAAAAACATCTGGCGTTCCAACCAAATCGTCCATCGCCAACACCGCAAGCATCAAGCAGCCAAATTACGCGAAATTTGGCAAGAATACGAATAACCACAAGGCAGCCTGAAAAAGACCACCCCATGATTTACCTAAAAAACATCATCTACTACATCGTCCTCGCCCTCACCCTCCCCATTATGTTTCTCTGCGCCGTGCTTGCCGCGCCGTTCCCCAAAGGCGTGAACCGCGTGGGCAAAGCGTGGACAGCGCTATTGTTGTGGGTGCTAGAACACATTGTCGGGCTGCGCTACGAAGTGCGTGGCAGAGAAAACATCCCCGCTGCGCCCGCCATCATCTGCTCCAAACACCAAAGCGGCTGGGAAACCTTCGCCCTGCAACAAATCTTCCCCTTGCAAACCTATGTTTTAAAGAAAGAATTGTTCCGCATCCCCTTTTTCGGCTGGGCGCTGAAACTGGGCGGCGCCATCGGCATTGACCGCAAAGCAGGCGCAGATGCCATGCGGATGCTGTCCGAACAAGGCTTAAAGCGCAAACAGCAAGGCTTGTGGATTGTCATCTTTCCCGAGGGCACGCGCGTGCCGGCAGGCGAACGCGGGCGCTACAAACTGGGCGGCGCGCGCATGGCAAAACTGTTTGAAATGGACATCGTGCCCGTTGCGCTCAACAGCGGCGAATTTTGGGCGAAAAACGCCATCTGGAAAAAACCAGGGGTGATTCAAGTGGTAATCGGCGAGCCAATTTCCTACCAAGCCGCCGAAAGCGAAGCCGATTTGATGCAGCTTTGCGAAGATTGGATTGAAGCGCGTCAGGCAGAAATTTCCAATGTGAAGCCCAAACAGGCAGCCTGAAAATTGGCGATAGCTCGTCGCCAAATGTGTTATTCAACAGGGCTTTGCTGCTCAGAACGATGTCGGCGAGCCTTTGATGTTCAATCGTTGCAGGTTTGACAACAGTATCAACCTGAAACGAATAAGGCAGCCTGAAAACAAGAAATACCCCGCCCCCGTTTTCAGGCTGCCCTTACCCACCCAACCCATGATTCAAATCCACACCCTAGCCAACCACGCCCCCGTCGCCCTGCACATCAAACGCAACACCCAACGCAACATCATCATCCGCGCCCGCGATGCCAGCAGCCTCAACCTCAGCATCCCCAAATGGTTCAGCCCCGCCCAACTGCAAAACTGGCTGCGCGACAACGAAGCCACGCTTATCCGCATCCTGCAACAAGCCCCCGCCGCGCTGGCAGGGCAGCCTGAAACCCTGCCGCCCAGCATCCTGTTTACAGGCGAACCCTACGCCCTGCGCCCCGCCCCCGTCGCCCAAATAGAACGCTGCGACCGTCAACGCCTTTTCAGGCTGCCGCAGCAATCCAACCCCGCCGAGCAACGCGATTTGCTGCGCCAACACCTGTTTCAGGCTGCCGATGCCACCCTGCTGCCCAAGTTTGCCGCCCACAGCCAACGCCTGCAACTCATCCCCGCCGCCATCAGCCTCACCCACGCCAAAACCTTTTGGGGCGTATGCCGCGCGCGCACGGGCATCAAGCTCAACTGGCGGTTGATTTGCGCCCCCGAAAGCGTGCAGGATTATGTGTGCGTCCACGAGCTTTGTCACCTGCGCCATCCCAACCACAGCCGCGCCTTCTGGCAGCTGGTGCGCCAACACCACCCGCAAAGCCCCGCCGCCCAAGCATGGCTCAAACAACACGGCAAAACATTATTCTCACTCGGTTGATTTTGCGGCGAGTTTCCCCATATAGCACCAACGCGATAACGCCGCCACCGCTTATCGCACGCCCATCCCCATCAATCAAATATCCCAAGGCAGCCTGAAAAGCCTAAAAGGACACCTTAAAAATGAACAAATCTCTTCTCTCCCTACCCATCCTCGCCGCCCTCGCCCTTGCCGCCTGCGGCGACAACACACCCACTCCCCCCGCCGCATCCGAGCCGCCCAGCATCATCAAACAAACCGAGCCGCCCAAAGCCGATGGCACAGTGGGCATGATGCTGCCCGATTTTGCCCAACTGGTTGCCCGCGAAGGCGGCGCAGTCGTTAATATCCAAGCCTCGCGCGAACGCGATGAAGACGACAACAACGGCAACGAAGACCCATTTATGGAATTTTTTAAACGGCTCACCCCCAACGCCCCCGACTTTTCCGAAGACGACAACGCCACCAGCGCCAACTTCGGCTCGGGCTTCATCATCAGCCCCGATGGCTACATCCTCACCAACACCCACGTCATCAAGGGCATGACCAACATCAAAGTAACCCTAAACGACAAACGCCAATACCCTGCCAAACTCATCGGGCAAGACGAAAAATCCGACGTTGCCCTGCTCAAAATTGAAGCCAAAAACCTGCCCACCGTCAAAATCGGCAACCCCGACGAGCTGAGATCAGGCGAATGGGTGGCGGCTATTGGCGCACCGTTTGGCTTTGAAAACAGCGTTACCTCGGGCATCGTGTCCGCCAAAAACCGCACCCTGCCCGATGATGGCTATATGCCGTTTATCCAAACCGACGTTGCCATCAATCCAGGTAATTCAGGCGGGCCTTTGTTTAACCTCAAAGGGCAAGTGGTCGGCATCAATTCGCAAATTTACAGCCGCAGCGGTGGCTTTATGGGCATCTCGTTCGCCATTCCGATTAACGTTGCCATGAACGTTGCCGACCAGCTTAAAGCCACCGGCAAGGTGTCGCGCGGGCAGTTGGGCGTGGTGATTCAAGAAGTGAGCTACGATTTAGCCAAAACCTTTGGGCTAGACAAAGCCACAGGCGCGCTGGTTGCCAAAGTGCTGGCAGGCAGCCCTGCAGAACGCGGCGGCTTAAAAGTGGGCGATATTATTCGCAGCGTGAACGGCAACGAAGTGCGCTCATCCAGCGATTTGCCGATGACCATCAGCTCGCTCAAACCCAACCAAACCGTAAAACTGGGCGTGTGGCGCAAAGGGCAGATGCTGGATGTAGAAATTAAGCTCGGCACGCAAAACGACATCGCCGCCAAATCCGAACGCCAAAGCAACGACCGCGGCGATAATGTGGACGATTTCCAATTTGCCGCCGCAGGCCTAACGCTGATTGTGAACAGCAACGGCAATATTGTGGTGAGCAATGTGAAAGGCATCGCCGCCAACGCAGGCTTGCGCCGTGGCGACATTTTGCTGGAAGTGGCGGGCAAAGAAGTGCACAGCCAAGAAGACTTTAACGCCGCCATCAGCAGCGCAGGCAAAAACATCCCCTTGCTGGTGCAACGCGGCAGCAGCAATTTGTTTATGGCATTGATTTTGCCCTAGCAGGTAAACATCGTTTTCAGGCTGCCTTATCTGTATCACAAGGCAGCCTGAAAACCGTAAAGCCATTCCATTATTCAACATCCAAGAAAGACATCCACCATGACCGAACAAAAACCCCTTATCGCCTTCCCCACCCACTTTGACCTCAAAATCATGGGCGCAGCCCACCCCGATTTTGCCAGCGAAATCCTAAAAACCATCCAGCAACACGCGCCGGACACCACCGAAGAGCACGTCAAAATCCGCCCCAGCTCCAAAGGCAACTATCTGGGCGCAACCGTAACCGTGTATGCCGAAAACCAAGAGCATCTGGACAACATTTATCGCGCCGTAACCTCGCATCCGATGGTGAAAGTGGTGTACTAAATCTCTTTTAGTAGGCAGCCTGAAATATGAAAATCAAGAATCTAGGCATGGTGGACTACGCCCCCACGTTTGAAGCCATGAAACAATTTAACGACCACCGCACGCCCGATACCGAAGACGAACTTTGGCTGGTGGAACACCCCCCCGTGTTCACACAAGGCTTGGCGGGCAAGCCCGAGCATTTGCTGTTTTCAGGCAGCATCCCCGTGGTGCAGATTGACCGCGGCGGGCAAATTACCTACCACGGGCCGGGGCAAGTGGTCGTGTACACCATGATAGACTTCAAACGCCGCAAAACCAGCGTGCGCGCCATCGTTTCCGCGCTGGAAAACGCCATCATCGCCACCCTTGCCGAATACGGCATCGCCTCCGCCAACGACCCCGACCGCCCTGGGGTGTATGTGGGCGCGCGCAAAATCGCTTCGCTTGGGCTGCGGATTAAAAACGGCTCGGTGTATCACGGCTTGGCGTTGAATGTGAACATGGATTTAGAGCCGTTCCACCAAATCAACCCCTGCGGCTATGCAGGGCTGGAAATGGCGCAGATTGCCGACTTTGTGCAGCCCTGCCCAAGCTGTGGCGAAGTGGCGGAGAAATTGGCGGCGCATTTGGTGCGCGAGCTGGCTTAACGATTGAGGCAGCCTGAAAAAACACCCCCCCAGCCCTCACGCTTCATCCACCCCGTCCACACACGCATCAAAAACCATGACCCCCACTAACCACACCGTCCTTATCACCGGCGGCGCAACCGGCATCGGCTTTGCGCTGGCCAAAAAATTCCACAGCGCGGGCAACCGCGTGATACTCGTGGGCAGGCGCGAAGAAGCCTTGCGCCAAGCCGCCGACCAGCTTTCAGGCTGCCTGATTGCCGTTGCCGATGTATCGCAAGAAACCGACCGCGCGCGCCTTGTGCGCGAGTTTCCCGATGTCAGCATTTTGGTGAACAACGCAGGCGTGCAGTTCACCCAGCCTTTTGCCACGCAAACGGCAGACCAAATCGCCCAAGAAATCAACATCAACCTCACCGCCCCCGCCCAGCTCACGCTCGCCTTTCTGCCGATTTTGACCGCGCAGCGCGAAGCCGCCGTGGTCAATGTGTCCTCGGGCTTGGCGATTGTGCCCAAAGAAACCTGCGCCGTGTATTGCGCCAGCAAAGCCGCGCTGCACAGTTTCAGCCAAACCCTGCGCTGGCAGCTGGAAAACAGCCCCGTGCGCGTGTTTGAACTGATGCCGCCGATGGTCGCCACGCCCATGTCGCAAGGCAAAGGGCACGCTCACCTCAAAATCTCGCCCGACGAATTGGCAAACGAATTCTGGTGCGATTTCCAACGCAACCGCTACGAAATCATGGGCGGCAAAACCAAGCTGCTCTATTGGCTCAACCGCCTCTCCAACACGCTGGCGCAACGCATCATGCGAAAAGGTTTATAATCGCCGCTTTTGGTTTAAGGCAGCCTGAAAACAGGTTTACCCAGCCGCAACCCCTTTCACGACAACAAAATCCTTCATTCCCTGTTTTCAGGCAGCCTGAAAACGCCACCCACACAGAAAGCAGAGCCATGTCCACCGAAACCACCAACCCGCTAGACAACGCCAAAGGCGTGAAACACAAAGGTGCAAGCAAAACCGCCCGCATCCCCATCAAAGTCGTTCCGCTGGAAGAAAAAATCAAAAAACCCGCTTGGATTAAAGCCAAAATCCCCACAGGCAAAAAATTCTTTGAAATTAAAGACATTCTGCGCACGCAAAAAATGCACACCGTGTGCGAAGAAGCCAGCTGCCCCAACATCGGCGAATGTTTCAGCTACGGTACCGCCACCTTTATGATTATGGGCGACATCTGCACCCGCCGCTGCCCGTTCTGCGACGTGGGACACGGTCGCCCCAATGAGTTGGACAAAGACGAGCCGAAAAACCTCGCCGAATCCGTTGCCGCCATGGGCTTGCGCTATGTGGTGATTACCTCGGTGGACAGGGACGATTTGCGCGACGGCGGCGCACAGCATTTTGCCGACTGCATCAACGAAATCCGCAAAACCAGCCCCAACACCAAAATTGAAATTCTGGTGCCCGATTTTCGCGGCCGCCTAGACATCGCATTGGACATTCTGGCGAAAAACCCGCCCGATGTGATGAACCACAATCTGGAAACCCACCCCCGCCTTTATAAACAAGCGCGCCCGGGGGCGGACTACAAACACTCGCTGGAACTGTTGCGCCGCTACCGCGAAATGATGCCGCACATCCCCACCAAATCGGGCATCATGGTGGGCTTGGGCGAAACCGACGACGAAATCCGCGAAATCATGCGCGATATGCGTGCCAACAATATTGAGATGATTACCGTGGGGCAATATTTGCAGCCATCCAACAGCCATTTGCCCGTGCTGCGATACGTTACCCCCGAGCAGTTCAAACAGTTTGAAAAAGAAGCCTACGCCATGGGCTTTACCAACGCCGCAATCGGCGCCATGGTGCGCAGTTCATACCACGCCGATATGCAGGCGCATGATGTGCTGGAAGAGCAAAAGCATAAGGGCGGGTGCGGGCATCACTAATCCATCACTAATCTCGCGTGAACACAAAAAGGCAGCCTGAAAACGCTTCAACACGTTTTCAGGCTGCCTATCCGTTCACGCCCTATTTAAACTGCTTGGACACATCCAAAAACACCCGATGGTTGTCGTATTTATAATAAAAATGGTTGCTGTCCACGTGCGACCACCTCCAATTCAAACGCGGCTCAAACCCGCGCCATGCCAGTTTTTTATGCGACAGCGACAAGCGCGTGAAATACTCTTCCTCGCTGCGCTTGATATTGAAAAAATCCGCCCCGCGATACTTGCGCTTTTGCACGCTGTCATGCAGCGCAGTGGTCAGATTATGCCCGCTGCCCCATTGCCGGTTCCAGCCCAAGCCCAAATTGCCAATTTTTCTCATAAGGAAAATTCTAACTTAAACAGAGTTTCCTGAGTTATCTAGGATAGTCTCTTACTATCTTACTAAATTAAGGAAACGTTTCAACATATAGCCGCCCGAAGGTGGCTGCCCATGCCATTAAGCGAAGCCGAGATGTACTACTGGTTTCAACACACAGCCGCCCGAAGGCGGCTGCGCGGGTCGCAATACAAAACCGCGCCTTTCACATCGGTTTCAACACACAGCCGCCCGAAGGCGGCTGCGAGATGCCAAAATGGAACGACTGAAAGAGTATTTGTTTCAACACACAGCCGCCCGAAGGCGGCTGCCGGCCACGAGAAAGTGGTTGGCATTGGCGAATGTGTTTCAACACACAGCCGCCCGAAGGCGGCTGCTCCCTGCCGATATTCAGAAAGCCCTGAACCAATGTTTCAACACACAGCCGCCCGAAGGCGGCTGCGCAGTTTCAGGCTGCCCAAGCAGCAAAACTGGCGGTTTCAACACACAGCCGCCCGAAGGCGGCTGCGCGGTTTTGTTCAAGGGCATCAATCGCCATTGTGTTTCAACACACAGCCGCCCGAAGGCGGCTGCTAAGTGGCTCTGAAAAGACTTCCCTCGAAGTGGAGTTTCAACACACAGCCGCCCGAAGGCGGCTGCAGCCCCTCCCGCAGCCCGCATCCGCAAAGGCTTTCACGCCTCTGTTTCGCCAAGCTGCGGGGAAAGACTGTGGGACGAGTATGGCACAGCCTTGGTTTGCTTTTTCCGCCCCGTTAATTTCCTGATTGTTAAAGAACAAAATGCAATCGCCAACCTGCGGGGGTTTGGATGTGTGCCGCAGGTTGGCGATTTATACGATGAGGGTGTCGCGGAACACGTCGGGGGCGGGTTTCGCGCCGTGGTGTTCTACTTTGCGCCGCCATTTGCTGCCCAGGTGGTAGAAGCGCAGGCTGTCGGTTGCAGGGTTGTAGGTGGCGAGCAGTTTGGCTTTCAGTTTCACCCATTGGTCGGGTGCGATATCGCATTCGAATACGGAATATTGTACGCGCACGCCGTAGTCGAGGCAGTATTGTGCTACGCGCCGCAGCCGCGATGCGCCTTCGGGGTCTTGCAGCGAGATGTCATAGGTAATCAGCATCAGCATGGTTGTTCTCCCTTGGGCAGCCTGGAAAACGGTTTGGTACTCGGAAAGGCAGCCTGAAAAACGGTTTGCGGGGCATTCAGCGCATCAGAAACGCGGGGTATTCCGCCAAGTCGCCGCGCAGGTGGCGGGCGAGCAGCATGGCTTGGATGTGCGGCAGCAGTCCGATTTCCACTTCTTCCTGCAAAAACGGGTGGACGATTTTTTCCTGTTTTTTCGCTTGCAGGGCTTGGAACAGCACTTTGCGCGCTTCGGCTTTCAGGCTGACCGCGCCGCTGCTTTCGGTAACGAAGTCCTGCGGTTTGAGCTGGCTGCGGTTAATCAGGCTGAGGGCGAGGCGGTCGGCCTGCCAGGCGCGGAACTCTTCCAAAATGTCCTGCGCCAGGCTATCGCGCCCAGGGCGGTCGGCGTGCAGAAAGCCCGCCTGCGGGTCGAGTCCCACGCTTTGCAGCGCGCCGCTGATTTCTTTGCCGATGACGCTGTACAGCAGCGAGAGCAGGGCGTTAACGGGGTCGCGCGGCGGGCGGCGGTTGCGTCCGGCAAAGACAAAACCGCTTTTGGCGTTGACCAGCCGTCCGAACACGGCGAAATAGCGTGCCGCTGCGTCGCCTTCGATGCCGCGTACTGTGTCGAGCTTGTCCGCTTGTTTCAGTTGGCGCAGGCTGCCGTTTAGGGCGGCAACGGCTTCGCGCACCGCGCCGTCTTCGTCATCACGGTTGCGGATGTAGCGTTGCAGCACGCGCTTGGATGCCTGGATTTTGGCAGCAATAATGTTGCGGGTGACGGGGACGGGGTGGTTTTCAGACTGCCGGTACTGGGCGCGCCGCAGTAGGATGTTGCCGCTTTGCCGCCCTTGCAGCCGACCGAGATAGCGGCCGTTTTCGCTAAAAAATGCCAGATTGACGCCGTTTTCGCCGCAAAAGCCCATTAGAAACGGCGACACCAGCACGTTGCCGAAACAGAAAATATGGCCGATGGCGTGCACCGGCAGTTGGGCGGCTTTTTGCCCGCCGCGCTCCACCACCAGCGTTTCGCGCTCTTTGTGCAGATAGCTGCCCTGCGTGGTGATGTAGAGCGTGTTTTGCAGTTTGCGCATGGCGGTTTTCTTTCGGACGGGGTGGGGGCAGGTTTTTCAGGTAGTCGTGCTTTTTCAGGTAGCCATTTTGATGTTTTGGGTTGCCTTTCAGACGACATTGAATCTTTTCAGGTTGCCTCTGCTCTTTCGTCATTCCCGCGCAGGCGGGAATCTTGTTGGCGGCTTCGGCGGGGTTGGTTTATCCGCCAAGTGCAGGGATTCGGACAGGATTCCCGCCTGCGCGGGAATGACGGCGATGTGGGCTTTCGGCGGTTTCAGGCTTCCGTGCTTTTCAGGCTGCCTTTTGGATGTTTCAGGCTGCTTTTTAGACGGCGTGTTTGCAAGTTTAAATAAAAGGTCGTCTAAAAACACGGTAGGCAGCCTGAAAACCAAATCGGGCATGGAAAACCTAGTTTGTAGGTTGGGCACTCATGCCCGACGTTTTTAAATTTATCCGTGTTTGTCGGGCATGAATGCCCGACCTACGTGCTCTCCCATATCCGCCGTTCCGTCTTCATCGTCGGCGGCGAATAAGGCGGCAGCGTAGCGGCGGGAGCGGTCTTTTGCCAGCAGTTTGGGCTGGCAGAGGTCGAGCAGCGAGCAGGCTTGGCAGTGTTTGCCGTAGGCGGGCGGCGGGGTGGTGCCGCTGTCGAGCAGACGGCGCACGGCGGCGATGGTGTTCAGGGTTTCTGCCCTGAGGCCGTCTGAAAAGACGACGGGCGCGCGGTGGCGGGTTTGTCCGTACCACAGTGCGCCTTCGCTGATGCGCTGCCCGCTCATTTCTTCGAGGCACAGGGCTTGGGCGCAGAGTTGGATTTCGTCGGCGCGGTTGGGTTTGGGGCGGCCGCGTTTGTATTCGACGGGTTTCAGGCTGCCTGTGGCAAGATCGTGTTCCACCATGTCAAGGATGCCGCTGATGCCGAGCCGTTCGGCGGATACGTGGACGCTGCGCTCGAAGCGGATGCCTTTGCGGGTTTCGGGTTCGCCGGAATCGATGCGCTCGTGCAAGGCTTTGCCCTGTGCGGTGAGGAAATTCTCCGCCCATGCCTGTTCGTTGTGGATTAGGGCGCACTGGCGCGGGCAGAAGGCGTAGTGCTGGAGGGCTGAGAGGGGGATGGGGCGGCTGTCGAATGGCAGGATGCCGCTGTTTTCAGACGGCCTCGGCGGCATGGTTACAGCAGCTCCTGCACTTCTACGCCGCTGATGCTGTCTTTGGCGGGTACATGGATGCGATAGTCGCCGTAGCCTGCAGCGGGGGTGCCGCTCTCGCCGCTGATGCGTTCGACGGTTACGGTTTCAAACAGTTTGTGGGCGGGCTGGCTGCCGAGTGCGCTGTCGTGTTTGAATACGATGAGTTTGCGGGCGGCCATTTCGCCGCGTGCGGCGGAGCGGTCGTGCTCGAACATGAGTTGCAGCGACTGCCAGAGTTTTTGCAGGTCGTCGTCGGAGAAGCCGGTTTTGGCGGCGAGGTGGGCGGAAACAAAGCCGTGCACGCGGTAGAGCGCGTAAGGGACGATGTATTTGCGCCCCATGGTGCGTTCTTTTTCCAAGTCTTTTTCGTTGGTTACCGCCATGCGGGTGATGGAAACTTCCAGCGGCACGATGGGGTCGGCGGATTGGGCGAAGGCAAGTTGCACGGGGCCACGCACTTGTCCGCTGTTGACTTCGGTGGTCATTACCGCGCCGAAGGTGCGGATGTCGAAGAAGTTTTTGCACATCCACGCGGTGATGTCGCGCGCTTTGGCTTCGTCTTTGGGCAGCTTTTTGGCTTCGGATTCGATGCCGAGCGCTTCGTAGGCGCGTTTGTTTTGCAGGTTGAGCACGCTTTTTTCTTTGACGTAGATTTCGCAGCCTGCTTCGTTGGGATAGGCGGTTTCGATAAAGTTGCGGATTTTGCGTTTCAGGCAGACATCGGTTACCAGCCCTTTGCTGGATTCGGGATCGAGGCGCGGCATATTGCCTGCGTCGGGGTCGCCGTTGGGGTTGCCGTTGCTCACGTCGAAAAAGAAGACAAATTCGTAACGGTTTTGGATGGACATGGTTTTATTCTCCTTGGGTTTCGTCGGTTTCTGCGGGTTGCTTGGGGGCGAAATAGCTTTGTTTCTGCTGGTAGTAGCCGATGGCAAAACGGCCTTGCTCTTCGATGCTCAGGTGGCGCGGGAAAGTTTCAGGCAGCCTGCCGATGATTTCGCCCAAGTCTTTGTCGAGATTGACGGCTATGCCCGCTTTGTCTTTGCGCAGGCGCGACAGGTGGTGTTTCGCGCCGGCAAGCAGGCGGGGAAACACGGAAAACGGCACGGCGGAAGCCGAACCGTAGTAGCGGTCGGCAATACCGGCGTTCAATTCGCCCAACGCCTGATACTGGATGCGTTCCAGCACGGCAAACAGCCGCCCCAGCTGATACGCGGTATTGGGGCTTTCGGTATTCAAACTCATCGGAACCTCCTCGTTAATCAAACCTTTTCGGAAACGCCGCTGCAACACGGCCTTAATCATGGCAATTCGCAGGCCGTTGGCATCGCCGTCGGCACGGATGCGGGCAATCAGCTGCGACAGCAGGCTCAGCGGATAGGGCGTGCCGCTGATGACGGCACGGGTCATTTCGCCTGCCAATACGGGCAAGATGTTTTCTGCCTTGGGTTTGTCGTACCGCCCTTCGCCGTTTTTGAATTTCACCGCGGTTTCCAGCAGCAGCCGCCAAACCGAAGGCGGCGTCTTCCACGCTTTGGGCTCAAGTGCCAAATCCTGCCAGTGCTGCGCCAGATGGGCGGCAAGCTGCCCGAAGGAAGTGTCGAGCCAGAAACGGATGGAAATCCGCGCGGCATTGGGTGCCAAGCCCAAAATATAGAAACGGGTGTCGGGGGAAAGCTCGGGCGCAACCTTGTGCAGCGGGCGGCCTTTGGCAACCTGTTCAAGGATATAGAAGACTTTTTGCGCTTCCTGCTCGTCGTCGGGCGAATCGTGGGTGTCCGGCGGATTGACGGCGCAGGAAAACATATTTTCCGCCGCTTGCGCCTGTTCAACGGTAGCGGCTTCCGCCCAAAACACGGTGCTGGCATCGCCGATGTTCAAGCAGTGGTCGTTGTCGCGGCGCAGCAGGTAGTTGAGCGCGGTGGTGTAGGCAAAGGCGGCCTGTTCGGATACGGGGGCGTTTGCGCCCTGTTCTTTGCCGAAGGAGGCGAACGCCTCTTGGTTGAAGGAAATAATCGAGCCGCCCGAACTCTGCCCGCCGTACACGCCTTTGATGGCGGGATGCAGCCGCGCGATGGGCGACTCTTCGCCGCTAATCAAGCACAAGCCCTCAAGTGCTTCGTCGCTTTTCAAGCAGCCTGCCCACAAGCTTTGCGCGGCTTCGCGTTTATGGATAAGTGCGGTCGGTTTTTCAAGAGAAAATGCGATGTTGGCATCGAGCATTTCGGCTGGCAGATTTTCGGTAGCAAAATGTGCAGGCTGCCAGTTTTGCAGAAAACGGCACAAGGCTTGCAAGCCTTCATCGTCGCTGTTTTGCAGTAAATCGAGATGATATTGCTTGAAGGCTTCAAAGGTTTTTTCAGACGGCGTAAACGGTTTTTCTTTCGCTTCGGCTTTGTTTTTATTGGCTTCTACGCCAAGCGCGTAGGCGGTTTTATCCCACAAAAAATTCGGCTTGATACCCGACGTGCGTTTTTCAGGGCGCGGCACGCTCATCAACTTCGGCTGCGACTTTTTATCGGCAGTCAGATTCGGCACAACGGTTTTCAGACGGCCTTCTTTATCCAACACCAAAATCCAGCCGATTTTCTCCTCGCTAAAGCCATAAGGCGGCACTTTCGGGTTGCCCATTTCATCGGTTTCTGCTGCCAAACGGCGGTAATAGCGGGCAAGGGACGCTAGAATCATGCTTTCACCTCCTCGGCGTAAAACGGCGGCACATCAATCACGCCGTCTTTCATTTGTGCGCGGAAAAAATGCGGCGTGTTGCCGTGATCAAAATCAATATCGTGCAGCATCCAGCCCAAATCGCGGTTTGCCTCGCTTTCCGATAACGCTGACGGCGGCAGCGGCTCGCCCTCGTCAATCAACGCAAAATCGGCAGGAAATTCACGCACGCCCAAACAAGGCTGCTGAAAACATTGCCCCTTTTTCGCACGGCGTTTGAACATCTCGATATGCTTGGTAACGGTCTCATCCGCCCCCGCTTTTGGCGTCAGCACCGCATGGGCTTCAATTACATACGCCACGTCTTTAAGCACCGTCGCCGCGCGCTGCTGGCGGTCGTCTTCAATCAGCGTATATAAACCGGCAACGCTCTTGCGCTTCATCGCGCCGCTGACCTTACCCGCCGAAATCTTGCCGCCCAACTCATTGCGACGCACCGACTCAAACCGAATCGGCTTCAACACATAAATCCGGTCAATCACCCACCGAATCGCCGGCTTCCAATGCACCGCCGCCAAAATCCCGCGCGCCGCCGACGGCGTGATGACATCATAAGACACCCGCTCCACCTTCATCTCCGGACGGGTAAAACAGGCATAATCGCCCCAAACGTGTAGGCGGATTTGGTTCATTTGGTTCTCCTTTTGGTTAGGAAGTGCGGTTTCAGACGACGTTTAAAAACGTTGGAAGAATTGACCGCACTTTTTACTCCTTCAACTATAACAATCTAATCATTTCCTCAATAGATTGTTTAAGTTCATCTTCTGTATAAAGTGTATTTTGTCGATTTTCAGGATGATGAATATGGTTGCGGATAAATGTTTGCAAACTTACTGGATATGGTTGTCTAACCGTGCCATCACTATTTACTCTAGCCCAATGTTTACTGAATTGGATTCCTTGAGCATTAATCCATTGTTCAAAATCTCTCTCACTAAATTTTCCATTCATATCTTGTAATCTTCCATATAATTCATTATGTAATTCCACGGTAGGCAATTTATACGCTTTAAAATTAATCTCTCCCCAAGTTGGACTCCAAGGAAACATTGGCTCCAATGAAGCATCTTCAACAATATTGCTGATTCCGTCCTTTCTAAAAATAAACAGACCGACATTGCTTAAGTGTGGCGTAACCAAAAAATATGGGGAATGCGTAGTCAAAAATACTTGTTTCGTTTTTGAAATTTCTAATAACGCCTCAAGTAATTTAGTTTGCCCTTTTGGATGTAAACAAAGCTCAGGTTCATCAATAAACAAATAAAACGGCTTAGTTTGACCTCGCTCTTCATCATGTGCCAATTCTTCTGCATAGACTTGAAGTAAAGCTAATGCGACTGAACGCTGCATTCCATTACCTTTTTCAGACATCGGGATATCCACGCCATCGTCAATGAAGATAGATGCACTTTTAAAAAATGAATCTATCTTTAGTTCATCGAATCTAAAATGAATATCTGCTTGTCCAAACTGTTCTGTAAAAATACGCTGAACTTTCTGTTCAACGACTGCAATTTTTTGACGTAACTCTGAATCAGGATTATTAAAAACACTGTTAAAACTATCTTGGAACTCCCTATATTCAGAAGTTGTAATGTGAGCCTGTGCAATTTCTTTTAATAACATTCCACAAAGAGTTGTCGAACCAAAAGTTGCCTCATCATTAGGATTTGTATCTGCCCAGATAAAATTTGTCTCAAAGAGTTTTTTGAATGGTGCATCAATGCCATTTGGGTTGGAATATCCTTGTGAATTTTCATTCCATAAATCTAATTGTTTACAATCTAATGTACTTCTTCTTGCTCTAAGCTCATTATTTCTTGTGATTGAACTGGTAAAAACGGCTTGTTTATTAGACTGAACAAAGTGATTAATTGAGTTTTGAATATCACCAAAAAAAGTGAGTTCAATGCAGGCTTGAACGTCTTCTGTGTTATCCTCACTCTTGCTTATAATTCGATCAATTTCTCCTTTGATTCCGTTTCGTAAAAAATCCACCGCCTCAAAAATAGATGACTTACCAGAGTTGTTCTCTCCAACAAATATATTTAAACCACTACCAGCCGTAGTACCATCAGGAATCTTAAAGTTAATCTGATGGTTCTCACCAATAAACCCTTTAAAATTAGATAAACAAATACTTTTTATAAACATAACGGTTTCCTTTTCTTAGGTTAAAAATAGAGATCGAGTTAAAACACCAAACTCTCTCCCTTCAAAAACTCTGTATCCTCCCAACTCAACCCCGCCACCTCATCATACAAATCTAGCCCAATCAGCGTATAAAATTGTTTGCCGAGGTTTTTCTCGTTAATCGGTTCGATACGCCCTGCTTTATACAAAGCGGCAAGGGCTTTTTCGGGAATTTGGACGGTGTAGAGTTGCAGTTTGCGTAGCAGTCCGCCGATGTGGTCGGTGTGGTGCAGGCTGTTAATGAGGTTTTCGGCATCAACGTCGAACGGAATAATCAGCGGCTGCATATGGCTTTCGATCATACGGAACTTGTCAGCGATGGTTTGGAATGGGAAATCGAGGCTTTGCCCTGTATCGTTGTGCATTTTCAGAATTTTTTTATTGTCCAGTTCACTGCCTTTCAATTGATAAAGCTCGGCGAAGTAGGCGGCAACGGCTTGGGTGGATAAGAGGTCGTCTGAAAAGCTGTCAGCGGTCAGGCGCATAACGGCGGCTTGGGCGGCAAGTTCAGGCGGGGCTTTCCATTTATCTTCTGGTGCGAATATCCATACCAAGCTGCTTTCAGACGGCCTTTTGCCTTCGCGGTTGCAGCGGCCTGCGGCTTGGGCAACGGAATCCAGCCCCGCTTCGGCACGCATCACAAACGGGAAATCCACGTCCACGCCCGCCTCAATCAAAGAAGTGGCAATCACGCGGCAAGGGCAGCCTGAAAACAGTTTGGCGCGGATTTCGTCCAGCACCTGCGAGCGGTGTTCGGCGCACATCAGCGTGGTCAGGTGGCACACACCGCCCAGATGTTTGGCGGCGTCATACAGGCTGCGGGCGTGGCGGCGGTTGTTCACGATAACGAGCATCTGTTCGTGCTGCGACAGGATGCCCAGCAGCTCCGCATCGGTTTGCACGCCGACGTGCTGCACGCTGGTGCGGCGCAATGCGTCAAACAGCGCGGGCGGGTTGGGTGCCAGCTCGCGTACGTTTTGCAGGCCTTTGTAGAAACCGTGTTCGGACTGCACGGCGGGCTGGGTGGCGGTGCACAGCACCACCGAGCAGCCGTAATTGCGCGCCAGCTCTTTTACCGCCTGCATAATCGGGCGCAGCAGGTTCAGCGGCAGCAGCTGCGCTTCGTCGAGAATAATCACGCTGCCTGAAATATTGTGCAGCTTGCGGCAGCGCGAGGAGCGGTCGGCAAACAGGCTTTCGAAAAACTGCACGGCGGTAGTTACCACCACGGGCATATCCCAGTTTTCCGATGCCAGCCGCAGCTTGTCTTTGCTGTTTTCGCCTTGCAGCCTGGCATCGTCGAAGCTGCTGTGGTGTTCCAGCACCGCCGCTTCGCCCAGCGCTCCAAACGCTTTGCGAAACTCGGCGGCGTTCTGCTCGATGATGCTGGTGAACGGAATCACATAAATCACGCGGCGCAAACCGTGCGCCTTGGCGTGTTCCAGCGCGAACGCCATCGACGTGAAGGTTTTGCCGCCGCCGGTGGGCACGGTGAGGCTGAACAGCCCCGTGTCCTGCTGCGCCTGCGCCACGGCATAATCCAGAATTTCGCCGCGCAGGCGGTTCAGTGCGGCATTGCGCTGCTGCTCTTCCGTTTCCTTCGGGGCTTGGGTGGCACGCCGTCTGAACGCGTTGATAAAATCAAAAAAAACCGGCCGCAGCGTCTCCAAATCGGGATGGCCGCCGCGCACGGTTTCGCGCTGTTCCAGCTTGGCGTAAAAGGCTTCGGTGTCGAGAAAATCGGCATCGACCAAACAGGAATACAGCATACGGATGAAAAAAGCGCAGGTGAAATGCGGATGGTCGCCAGCATCGGGTTTCACCGACGGCGCAGGCAGCGTTTCGGGCAAATCGATTTCCTGCCGCCAAACTTCATCGAGCTTGGGAATATCCGCACCAAACTGCCAGTCCAGCCGCTGCTGCAAAGTGCCGCGCCCGTCACCCGCGCCTGCGCCGTTTGCCAGCCCGGCATGGTGCCCCGCAATGCAGAACGCCATCATCTTGCCCAGCCGCACGCCCCAGCGTTCAACCGCGATTTTCGCGCCCGCCGTGGAATGGTCCACCCGCTTCGGGTCGCCGTGCAGACGTTTGTCAAACAGCGGCGAATACTTGCCCACGTCGTGCAGCAGCCCCGTGGCGCGGGCAATTTCCTGCGCGCCGAAATACGCGGCAAAGCCCGCCGCCATCCCGCCCACATTGCGCGCGTGGCTTTCCATCGTCTGCCAATGTTCGTAGGGCAGGTTTCCGGCGGAGTGGGCGTAGTAGGTTTTTGAGGTCATGGTTGGATTCCTTTCGTTGCCGGCGGGTGCGGGATGCGGATAAGGCTAGGTGCGGATACTTGGCTGGATAGTCAGATAAGGCAGCCTGAAACCGCATCTGCACGTTTTCAGGCTGCCTCATCCTTCGCCCATCATCACTTTTCAGGCTGCCTATTGTTCACATACAAAGGCAGCCTGAAACCCATCACGCCCCCAAAAACCAAAATTTCGCCAGCCAAGCCACCGCCACAAACCACACCATCGGCGGCACATCCTTGGCGCGGCGGCACAGCAGCTTCACCGCTGCATAGCTGATAAAGCCCATCGCAATGCCGTCGGCAATGGAATAAGTAAACGGCATAAACGCGATGGTGAGAAACGCGGGCGCGGCTTCGGTGATGT
The DNA here is from genome assembly GCF_014054985.1 of Kingella oralis. Taxonomy (NCBI): domain Bacteria; kingdom Pseudomonadati; phylum Pseudomonadota; class Betaproteobacteria; order Neisseriales; family Neisseriaceae; genus Kingella; species Kingella oralis. The sequence goes on along the minus strand of NZ_CP059569.1, from coordinate 280,889 downwards.
CTTTCCAGTTGATTTCAATAGCAGAGCGCATCATCTGCACGCCGATATACAACAGCGCGGGTGCGGTGGCAAAGGCGGGCACGGCTTTGGCCAGCGGCGAAAACCACAAGCACGCCAGCATCAGCACGCCCACGGTGATTGCCGTTAAGCCCGTACGCCCGCCCGCTGCCACGCCCGACGCGCTTTCAATATACGGCGTGGTGGACGATGTGCCCAAGCCCGCGCCCGCCACGATGGCGATGCTATCGGCAAACAACGCCTTTTTCAGGCGCGGCAAATGCCCGTTTTCATCCAGCAGCCCCGCGCGGTGCGACACGCCCACCAGCGTGCCCGTGCTGTCAAACAAGTCCACCAAGAAAAACACAAACACCACCGCAATCAGGCTGCCTGAAAACAAGTGGCTAAAATCCATTTGCATAAAAGTAGGCGCGATGCTGGGCACGCTGGACACCACGCCGTCTATCTGCGTTAAGCCCAAGCCAGCGGCAATGGCGGTAATCACAAAAATGCTGATGATAATCGCCCCACGCACGCGGTAATAATCCAGCGCGATGGTTAAAAACAAGCCCGCCAGCGTGAGCAAAACGGGGTAGTTCGGCAGCTTCGCGCCGTCGTGTTCAATGTACAGATTGCCCATTTTCAGCAGCGTGGCTTCGCTGGCGACCACCACGCCCGAGCCTTTGAGCGCAATCAGCGCGAGAAACAGCCCGATGCCCGCCGCAATCGCCATTTTTAAGCTCATCGGCAGCGCATTCACCAGCATTTCGCGCACTTTGAACAAGCTAAACGCAATAAAAATGCAGCCTGAAACGAATACGGCTGCGAGTGCGACTTGCCACGATACGCCCATGCCCATCACCACGCTGTATGTGAAATAGGCATTTAAGCCCATCCCAGGGGCGAGCGCGATGGGATAGTTCGCCAAGCCGCCCATCACAAAGCAGCCGATGGCGGAAGCGATGCAGGTGGCGACAAACACCGCGCCAAAATCCATGCCCGCTTGCGAGAGCACGCTGGGATTGACGATAGTGATGTAGCACAGGGTGAGAAAGGTGGTGAAGCCCGCCAAGAGTTCGGTGCGGACGGTGGTGCCTTTTTCGGCGAGCTTGAACCAGCGTTCAAGTAAAGAAGTGTTGGGATGGCTCATGGTTTTGTTAAGACGAGTGAAAAACGGGGCGGATTATAGCGGGATTTGGATGCGGGCGGGGGGAGTTTTGGCTTCGCTGAACACCGTTTCAGGCTGCCTTGGGGCGGGATAAGGTGTAGGAAATCTTCGCGTTGTTTACATCACAGGTTGGGAAAAATAGGCCTGCAAGACCTCAAACGGCGTATCGCCGTTCAAACTGCGGTGCGACTTCACAGTGTTATAGAAATTAACAAAGCAACACAGCTCCTTTTGCCGATGTTCCGGACTGTCAAACGACTGTTTCTCATGCCACATCTCCATCAGGGTGCGGATAACCCGCTCCGCTTTGCCGTTGGTCTGCGGACGGGCAACCCGGGTAAACTTTTGACCAATCCCGTTCTCATAACAGGCTACACCGAAAGCATGGTTGGCCGAGCCTTTGTATTCCGTACCGTTGTCGGAGTAAACGCACTCGATCAGGTATGGGCAGGGATCAATCAGGTGTTCGGTCAGAAACTTGTTTGAAACGATTGTTGGTACTGGTTTGGGGTTTGAGCAGCCTGCCCCTTGCGGCTTTAAAGTGCGCGGTAGATGGTGACGCGGCTGACTTGGTAACGGCGTGCCAATGAGCTTACGCTTTCCTTCTCCTGCGTGTAGGCCAGCCAAATGGCTTGGCGGTGGTGCGGGGTGAGCATGATGGATTGGCGGGGCATGAAAAAGGGAGAGGCTACCTGAAAAATAGATTTTCAGGTAGCCTCAAACCGGTTTGGCATGCATCCGAAACGGAAAATTTGAGCGGTTACATACCTTGGGTTGGTGGCAGTGTTATTTCAACTTGGCTGCCAATTTGTCGAATTTTTGTTTGATGTCGGCCTTGAAGGCTTCCACTTTCTCTTTGCGCTCGGCTTTGCGCTGTTTTTTCCACGCTTCGTGTGCCTGACGTGCCACTTCTTCCTGCGCTTCTATTGCTGCCAATACGTCCTGTTGGGCAACGGCTGCATCTTGCCGGAGAATAACGGTTTTGAAACGGTGGAAGAAGGCATCCAATACAGCTTCGTCGGATTCTTGCGCCAAAATAATGATTGCAGTACTGCCGTTATCCAGTTTTTTGGCTGTATTTTCCAGCAACAACCCCTCTCCCAATGTTTGGGCAGTGCCTGCATCACTGCCGATGAGTGCGCCAGTAGCTCCACCCAACAGAACACCGATAGGACCGCCGAGAATGCCGACCAGTGAACCAATGAGGCCGCCCGTCCATGTGCCTTCGACCGTATTGGCGGTAAAGTCGGTGCTTTCTGCTGGGATAATCAGACCATTTTCCTTTTTAATCAAAACGGCTTGTGCCACCAAAGCATCTGTTATCTGCGAGTAAGCTTTCAATTCAGAAAAGGCTTGATAAGCTTCGCTGGAGATGTTGAATAAGACAACGATGATGTTTTGTTTCATAAGTCTACTCCTGTGGGTTGAAAGATTTAAGAACATACAAGTTGTATGCGGTGTCAGTGTAAATTGCAAGAGGGGGGGGGAGCAATGCGGCAAACAAAACTTTACCTATGTAAAGCCTGAACACTGTGAAGCCGCACCGCAGTTTGAACGGCGATACGCCGTTTGAGGTCTTGCAGGCTTCACTCTCAACCTGTGGTGTAAACAACGCGACGATTTCCTACAGATTAAGGCAGCCTGAAACGAAGTTCAGCGTAGCCAAACCGCATCCGCATTTTCAGGCTGCCTGTATCCCCAATTCCGCCAGCACCCAATCCGCCAAGTCGGGGGTAATTTGCGCGTCAATTGGCAGCACCCAGATGTTGCTTGGGGCGTGCGGCGGCGGGGGCAGCTTGGCGGCATCTTTTTCGGTAACGAAAATATAGTCGGCAGCGGGCAGCGCGGTTCTATCCAGCGCGGCGTGGTCGGGCAGGGCGATGGTGTGCGCAAGGGGGACGCCCAGCGCGGTTAGGCTGTCAAAAAACCGCTGCGGGCGGGCGATGGCGGCGATGGCGATGCAGCGGGCGTGGGTTTTCAGGCTGCCTATATCCAGTTTTTCGCTGGGCTGGGCATAGCGATAGGGCGCGGTGGCGACAACTTGGCTGGTGAACAGGGCGATGCTTTGGGGCAGCCTGAAATGTTGTTGCGCGGCGGGGGCGATGGCGGGCGCAGCTTGGCTGAACACGATGGCGTTCACGTCGCGCAGGCGGGCGATGGGTTCGCGTAGTCCGCCGTTGGGCAGCACGTCTAAATCGCGGCGGGCGGCATCGGCAGCGGGGAATACGCAGATTTCTAAGTCGCGGGCGAGCGCGTAATGTTGCAGGCCGTCGTCGGCGATGATGAGTTGCACTTCGGGGTGGGTGGCGAGCAAGGCGCGGGCAGCTTCAATGCGGCGACTGGCAACAGCGGTGGGGGCGTGGGTGCGGCGGTAGAGCAGCAGGGGTTCGTCGCCTGCTTCGGCGGCGCTGCTGTTGGTGGTTAAAACGTGAGGCGTTTTCAGGCTGCGTCCGTAGCCTCGGCTGATGATGCCCACGGCGATGCCGCGCGTTTGCAAGGCGGCAACCAGCGCGGCGGTGATGGGTGTTTTGCCTGTGCCGCCTGCGTGGATGTTGCCCACGATTACAACGGGAACGGGCAGTTTTTCGCTTTTCAGGCTGCCTGCCAGATAGCGCGCGCGGCGGCGGGCGGCAATTTTGCCAAACAAGATGGCAAGCGGGCGCAGCAATAGGCGCAGGATGGAGTTGGGGCTTTGCCAATGGCGTTCTAGGATGGCGTGGAGCATTTTCAGGCTGCCTGTGGGGATGGGGGTGGGATTTTAGCAAATGGGTGGCGGGCGTAAAAAAGGGCGTATGGGATACGCCTTTTCATGGTTGGATTTTTAGAGTTTATTGGCTATTTTGTTTGCGAGTAAAAATAAAGCATGATACCTACAGCTGCGATAATGAGTGTCCAATATTTATTGGGAATACCATAGAGTGATGAATTATCTTTGTAAACAAATTCCTGTCCCGTCTCTTCATCTACCAATATACGTTCTCCTTCTGGAATCAGTAGTTTCGTCGCAATAAAATTAAGCGCAGCTCCGATAAGAAAAGGCATACAGTTGCTCATAAATGCAGAAGTTTCTGTCCCTGTAAATTCTATTAAATATTTGCCCAATGCCAAACCAAGAAATAAAGATGCTAAAACAGCAATGCCTTTTCCTCTCCAAAAAATCATTATTCTCTCCTTATATTGAAACAAAATAATCTTTTATTTCAAAAAAAGCTCCAAGCAACCCCACAGCTAAAAAAATAAATGTCCAATATTTATTTTGAATAAAAAACAACGACGACTTATCTTCAAAAACTATTCTTTTTCCCGTTTGCTTATCAACAAACACTTGCCTATTGCTAGGAGGAACAAGTTTTTTGGTAAAAATATGATTGATTCCAGCTGATACAAGAAAAATCATTACCATGAACCAGCCATCTGATTGCACGAAGTAATCATGTGTAACCAATAATCCTTTTATTATGAAATAAGACATCAAGCCAAGAAAATATGCAAGAGCAACTAATAATCCATACCCAGACCAAATAATCATTTCTAATCCTAATACATTGATGTTTTGATGATTATACCGCTTCATAATAGTAAACGCTATTATTCTGTATATTTTGCTGCATTCAATGCGTTTATTTTGTTTTCAAGCTGCCTGAATATGGCTGCGGATGATGGTTTGCAATGCTTCGCGCTGTTTGGGGGCGAGCAGAAACAGGTTGATGCGCAGGGCGGGCTGGTCGGTGTTGCTGTGCACCAGCAGGCAGGGCAGCCTGAAAACGGGCGAAGGTTGGATTTCAATGCGGCTGATGTCGCGCCATGCGAGAAACTGCCGGCCGCCTGCCACCACGATGCCGTTTGGGATGCAGGTTACTTGGCGGCGTTGCCGCACAACCGTGAACACCATGGCAAGCGGCACGAAGTAGGAAATAAAGGTTTTGGCATACGCTTTGATGCCGCCCACGCCCAACAGCCATAACACCGCCGTTTGGGCAAGCAAAACCAGCACGCCCAGCGTCAGCACAAACGCCGCCCAGCGCGGCAAAGACAGGTTGAAGCCGCGAATCGGCTGCCCCATCCCCTGCTCTGCTTCGGCAACGCTTGCGGCGGCGGGCAGTGGGCTGCCGTTCACCACTTACCCGTTTGCCACGTCAATCCGAATGCGGCTGCCGATGGCGTAAGGCGCGTAATCAAGCTGGTGGCGCGCAACGGGATATTGCCCGCCGCTGTCGGTTTGGGCGATGCCCTGTTTGCCTTTCCATTGGATAAGGGTGGCGGTGTGGCGGGTGGTGGTCATGGCGGTGTCCTTGTAAACAAAAGCGGTGGGAATCGGCAATAATCGGCAGCCTGAAACCTAAAACGGAGCGGCGACGGCTCGTCGCCAAACGGTTTATTCAACAGGGCTTTATTAATGGCAACATCGGTGAGCCGCCGACGCGCCACAGATTGCAGGTTTTGCAATAATAGACAGCCTGAAAACCGGTTGGCGGGCTTCTGCGAAGCGAACGCCCAACCCGATTTCAGGCTGCTTTTTCGGTTTTCAGGCTGCCCAAATAAATCGCCAGCAGCGTTATCGCCGCGCCCAGCCATTGCAGCGCGGAAATCGGTTTGCCCAAAAAGGCGAAATCGATGAACAGCGCGGCAACCGGCTCGGTGAGCAGCAGCAAGCCCGTTACGCCCAGCGACAGCAGCGGAATGCAATAGGCAATCAGCCCCCATGCGAAGCATTGCATCGCCGCACCGTAAACCAGCAGCCAGCCGATTTGCGCGGCGGTGGTGGGCAGCGCGTTGCTGGCGTTGAGCGTGAGCGCAGGGGCAACCAACGCCGCCATGCCGCCGATGCTCACCAGCAGCATCAGAGCAAAGAGGGCGGTGGGCTCGGCTTGGTGCGTTTTGCGGATAAACACCATAGACAGCGACAGCATCAGCCCCGATGCAATGCCCGACACAAAGCCCCACAGCGCGTGGCTGTTGTGCCCAAATTCGGGGCTGCCGATGACGGCGATGCCAACCAGCGCCAGCGCAAAGCTGGCAATTTGCCGGCGGCCGAGCTTTTCTTGAAACCACAGCACGCCCATCATGCTGAGCCAAAAGATTTGCAGACAGTTGAGCAGCGTGGAAATGCCCGGCCCCACGGCATAAATGCTTTCGTGCCACAGCGCCAAATCAAACGCGAGAAACACGCCCGACAGCAGGGCAAAGCCGACGGCGCGCGGGTTTTTGGGCAATTTTTGCGCGAAAAAACGCATCAGCAGCGCAAAAATCACGGCGGCGACGGCAAGCCGCCAAAAGGCAACCGCGTAGGCGCCCATGTGCAAACGGGCAACAATCACGCTGCCCAGTCCAAAGACAATGCAGCCGATAATCAAACCGAGGGAAGCGGTTTTGGAAGAGAGGGTGGGCATAAGCGGCAGCCTGAAAACAAAGGGGTTAAAAATCGAGCGTATTTTCAGGCGGAACCCTTCGCCAAAGCGCTGAGGCAGCCTGAAAGCTAAAATGGCGCGGCAACGGCTTGCCGTCAAATAGCGCAGTCAATCGGTTTTACGGTGGGCGCGACACTGATGGTGCAAAGGTTTCAGGCTGCCTTTTCGCGCGCGCACACGCAAAGGCAGCCTGAAAACAGATGCGGGGCTATGCCGCCCACTCGCGCCGCACGCGGTCCAAATCTGCGGGCGTGTCCACGCCGGCGGGCGGGGCTTCGGCAAGCACTTCCACCGCGATGGGATAGCCGTGCCATAACACGCGCAGTTGTTCCAAACTTTCGCAGGTTTCCAGCGGCGAGGCGCTCATGGCGGCGTATTGCTGCAAAAAGCCTGCGCGGTAGGCATAGATGCCGATGTGGCGCAGCGGCGCGGGCACAGGCAGCCTGAAATCGCCCGATTGCATGATGTCGCGCGGATAGGCGATGGGGGCGCGGCTGAAATAGAGCGCGTTGTGCGCTTGGCTGAGCACCACTTTCACGCAGTTGGGGTTTTGGAATTCGGCAAAATCGTGCACGGGATGGGCGGCGGTTGCCATCGGCGCGTCGCTGTCGGCAAGCTTTTGGGCAACGCGGTCAATCAGCGCGCTGGGAATCATCGGTTCGTCGCCTTGCACGTTCACGATGATTTCGTTTTCAGGCAGCCCCAAGATTTGCACGGCTTCGGCAAGGCGGGTGCTGCCGCTTTGGTGCGCGCTGTCGGTGAGGATGCTGTCGATGCCGTGCGCGGTGCAGGCAGCCTGAATGTCGGTGTGGTCGGTGGCGACAATCACGCGGTCGGCGGCGCTTTGCCGGGCGCGTTCGGCAACGCGGACCACCATCGGCTTGCCGTGGATGTCGGCCAGGGCTTTGCTGGGCAGGCGGGTGGACGACAGCCGCGAGGGGATGATAACGGTGAAGGCGGGCGCGCTCATGATTTGGCTTCCAAGTCGCTCAGTTCGCGCGCTTCGTTTTCCAGCAGGATGGGAATGCCGTCGCGGATGGGGAAGGCGAGGCGGGCGGCTTTGCTCCACAGCTCTTGTTTGTCGGCGTGGTATTCCAGCGGCTTTTTGGTAAGCGGGCAAACGAGTTTGGCTAGGTATTTGGGTTGCATGGGATGTCCTTTGGAGAAATGAAAAGGTTGGATGGGTGTTTGGCGTTTTCAGGCTGCCTTGGGGGCAATGCGCATCAAGGCAGCCTGAAAACAGGGCTAGTGTATGTTTTCCTGCTGCACCGCTGCGGCCGCCTGAGGCGTTTCAGGCTGCCCTGCCTCTTGCCGCAACTGCTGAAATTCGGGCGACTGCTTCACCAGAATCTTCGCCGCCTCTTTCAAATCGTTGATGCTCTCGCGCGGCAGGTAATATGTGGTCGGGATGTTGAGCGCGCGCGTCCGTAACGGAGACGGCGGCAAATCATGCAGACTCAAGCTCACAAAATGCATCAGAATCGGCTTGTCCGCATCCTTTTGCGACGCATTCCAAGCATCCACCATCGCGCGAAATTGCCGCAGCGATTCTTGCGAAGCCCGCGCAATCGGCACATCAATCGTCGCGTTCACCATATCGCGAAACGACGGAATCGCCGCCTGTTGGCTAATCGTTTCGCTAATCTGGTTTTGCGCGTTCACGCTCACAACAATCACGCGGTTGATGTTTTTGGCTTCCAGCATCGCCTGCAACGAGCTGTTCGGATAAATCTCCTGCCGGTCCAGCAGGCTGCGCAGCCCCAAATTATCCGTTAAACCGCCGTCCACCAAATGCAAAAACGGGCGCGCCTTGCTGTCGGCATAATAAGCATTGTGCAGCATCTCGCGCCGCGTTTTTTGTTGCAACGCATCCGCATCATGGTCTAAGGCAGCCTGAAAACGCGCAGGCACGGTGTAGCCGCAGTTGCCGCTGTTGTTGTTCAACGTAAGCGGCGAAAAAATCACAGGCACGGCACTAGACGAAGCCACCGCCCGCGCCACGCGCAAATCCGACAAATTTAAACAGAACTGGTCAAAATTCTCCTGCGTAAAATCAATGCGCTGCCCCGAAGCCATATCCGTAGCACTAATCACCGCAAACGGGCCTCTGCGATATTTATTCAAATCACCAAACGTCATGTTGCCAAACAGCGTGTTCTCAAATTGCTCTTGCAGCAAATCGCCGCGCCCATATTCAGGCGAAGCCAAGCGCGGCATATTGGAAAACGACAACGCCTGCTTAAACATCAGCCGCTGGAAATTCTGCTTTAAAAACCGCTCCTCAAAACGCGGAATCACCTGTTCACCATGCAGCGCATAATACGCCGCCAGCACCGAGCCACCCGACACACCAAACACCACATCGCTGCTTGCCGTCAGCGTGGTGCGCTTGCCATTGAGCAGCAGCGGATAATCATTAAACGCCTTCAACACACCATAGCCCAACGCCGCCGCCCGCGTACCACCGCCCGAAAACATCATAATTACCAACGTGTTATCCTGATTACTGCGCTGGATGCTTTGCTCCAAACGATAGCCCTCGTTCTCGTGCACACGGTCAATCGTTGCAGTGGGCTGATACGCCACCAGCGAACACGCCGATAGCCACACCGCGCTCGCCGCTAGCATCGCCCGTTTTAGGCAGCCTGAAAACCATACAAAATCACTCATAAGCTATACCAAAAGCAGCCTGAAAACCGTTTTCAGGCTGCCTAATCATTGAAACTTTAACTGTTGATGCAACGATTGCGCAATGCGATAAGCCTCGTCCGCCGAATCCGCCAACACCGTAAAATGCCCCATCTTGCGCCCCTTGCGCGGTTCAGCCTTGCCATACAAATGCAAATGCGCCTGCGGATGATTCAGCACCGCCGCCCAGTTCGGCTCCTCCCCCTGCTCGCCCCACACATCGCCCAAAATATTCGCCATGCAACACGCCGAAAGCAAGCGCGTATCCGCAGGCGGCAAGCCACACATCAAGCGCACCTGCTGCTGAAACTGGCTACTCGCACACGCATCCATCGTATGATGCCCGCTGTTGTGCGGGCGCGGTGCCATCTCGTTTACCACCAATCGCTGCTCATCCCCCACCACAAACATCTCCACCGCCAGCACGCCCACATAATTCAGCGCGTTTGCCAAACGAACCGCCATCTGCTTCGCCGCGGACAACAGATTTTCAGGCAGCCGCGCAGGCACAACCGAATATGCCAAAATCCCATTCTCATGATGATTTTCCGCAGGATCAAACGTTGCAATCCGCTCATCATCCAAGCGACACGCAATCACCGAAATTTCCGCCCGCAAATCCACCAATTGCTCCAACACGCAGGGCACATTGCCCAACGTTGCAAACGCCGCTTGCAGTTGCGCCAGCGTTTTGACTCGGATTTGTCCCTTGCCGTCATAGCCCAGCATAGCCGTTTTCAACACCGCGGGAAACAGCGGTTCACACTCCGACGAAATATCCGAGGCAGCCTGAATCACACGATAAGGCGCGGTTTCCAACCCCGCCTTGCGAATCCACGATTTTTCCAAAATCCGATTCTGTGCAATCGCCACACAATCGCTGCTGGGCGAAACTTGCATTGCAGCCGCCAAATCACGCATCGCATCCGCGTTCACATTTTCAAATTCTGTCGTAACCGCCGCACATTGCGCTAACTCTGCCAACGCGTTTTTATCATCAAACGGCGCACAAAGATGCTTATCGGCAAACCGAGCAGCGGGCGCACGACCATCCGGTTCAAGCACCACCACCGAATAGCCCATTGTTTTCGCCGCCAACGTAAACATACTGCCAAGCTGACCGCCACCTAAAATAGCCAATGCTTTGGGAGGATAAATGGCATCCATCAAATAATCACCAAAAATAAAACGTAAATTATAGCTTTAAACCATATAAATCCCAAGACTAAACCCCTTTGGCTGTGATGGCAACCAAAGGGGTTTTGCATAAGGAGTTTGGCGATGACCTACTTTCGCATGGGAATCCATACTATCATCGGCGCTGGTTCGTTTCACTGTCCTGTTCGGGATGGGAAGGAGTGGGACCAAACCGCTATGGTCGCCAAACATAAACTGTCAAATTGGCAAGCCGTTTATCAACTTTTTATTTATTACTTTATTTTGTCTTATTTCGGTGATGAATGTATTCATCAGTAAGCTTTATCTTTGCTTCACTTTGTTTTATTGCAAAGTTCTTCAAATGATAGAGTCAAGCCTCACGAGCAATTAGTACAGGTTAGCTTCACACGTTACCGTGCTTCCACACCCTGCCTATCAACGTCCTGGTCTCGAACGACTCTTTAGGAGGATTAAATCCTCAGGGAAGTCTCATCTTCAGGCGAGTTTCGCGCTTAGATGCTTTCAGCGCTTATCTCTTCCGAACTTAGCTACCCGGCGATGCGACTGGCGTCACAACCGGTACACCAGAGGTTCGTCCACTCCGGTCCTCTCGTACTAGGAGCAGCCCCCGTCAAACTTCCAACGCCCACTGCAGATAGGGACCAAACTGTCTCACGACGTTTTAAACCCAGCTCACGTACCACTTTAAATGGCGAACAGCCATACCCTTGGGACCGACTACAGCCCCAGGATGTGATGAGCCGACATCGAGGTGCCAAACTCCGCCGTCGATATGGACTCTTGGGCGGAATCAGCCTGTTATCCCCGGAGTACCTTTTATCCGTTGAGCGATGGCCCTTCCATTCAGAACCACCGGATCACTATGTCCTGCTTTCGCACCTGCTCGACTTGTCGGTCTCGCAGTTAAGCTACCTTTTGCCATTGCACTATCAGTCCGATTTCCGACCGGACCTAGGTAACCTTCGAACTCCTCCGTTACTCTTTGGGAGGAGACCGCCCCAGTCAAACTGCCTACCATGCACGGTCCCCGACCCGGATTACGGGTCTGGGTTAGAACCTCAAAGCCACCAGGGTGGTATTTCAAGGACGGCTCCACAGAAACTGGCGTTTCTGCTTCTAAGCCTCCCACCTATCCTACACAAGTGACTTCAAAGTCCAATGCAAAGCTACAGTAAAGGTTCACGGGGTCTTTCCGTCTAGCAGCGGGGAGATTGCATCTTCACAACCATTTCAACTTCGCTGAGTCTCGGGAGGAGACAGTGTGGCCATCGTTACGCCATTCGTGCGGGTCGGAACTTACCCGACAAGGAATTTCGCTACCTTAGGACCGTTATAGTTACGGCCGCCGTTTACTGGGGCTTCGATCCGATGCGCTAACATCTTCAATTAACCTTCCAGCACCGGGCAGGCGTCACACTCTATACGTCCACTTTCGTGTTAGCAGAGTGCTGTGTTTTTAATAAACAGTCGCAGCCACCGATTCTCTGCGACCCTCAGATGCTTCCGGAGCAAGTCCTTTACATTAGAGGGCATACCTTCTCCCGAAGTTACGGTATCAATTTGCCGAGTTCCTTCTCCCGAGTTCTCTCAAGCGCCTTAGAATTCTCATCCTGCCCACCTGTGTCGGTTTGCGGTACGGTTCAATTCAAACTGAAGCTTAGTGGCTTTTCCTGGAAGCGTGGTATTTGCTGCTTCATGTCCGTAGACACTCGTCATCACGTCTCGATATTAAAGAAGCGGATTTGCCTACTCCTTCTACCTACCGGCTTAAACAATCTATTCCAACAGATTGCCAGCATAACCTTCTCCGTCCCCACATCGCATTTGAATCAAGTACGGGAATATTAACCCGTTTCCCATCGACTACGCATCTCTGCCTCGCCTTAGGGGCCGACTCACCCTACGCCGATGAACGTTGCGTAGGAAACCTTGGGCTTTCGGCGAGCGGGCTTTTCACCCGCTTTATCGCTACTCATGTCAACATTCGCACTTCTGATACCTCCAGCATACCTTACGATACACCTTCTCAGGCCTACAGAACGCTCCCCTACCATGCACTAAAAGTGCATCCGCAGCTTCGGTTACAGATTTGAGCCCCGTTACATCTTCCGCGCAGGAAGACTCGACCAGTGAGCTATTACGCTTTCTTTAAATGATGGCTGCTTCTAAGCCAACATCCTGGCTGTCTGTGCCTTCCCACTTCGTTTACCACTTAATCTGTCATTTGGGACCTTAGCTGGCGGTCTGGGTTGTTTCCCTCTTGACACCGGACGTTAGCACCCGATGTCTGTCTCCCGAGGAGCAACTTGATGGTATTCTTAGTTTGCCATGGGTTGGTAAGTTGCAATAACCCCCTAGCCATAACAGTGCTTTACCCCCATCAGTCTCATACTCGAGGCACTACCTAAATAGTTTTCGGGGAGAACCAGCTATCTCCGAGTTTGTTTAGCCTTTCACCCCTATCCACAGCTCATCCCCGCATTTTGCAACATGCGTGGGTTCGGACCTCCAGTACCTGTTACGGCACCTTCATCCTGGCCATGGATAGATCACTCGGTTTCGGGTCTACACCCAGCAACTATGTCGCCCTATTAAGACTCGGTTTCCCTACGCCTCCCCTATCCGGTTAAGCTCGCTACTGAATGTAAGTCGTTGACCCATTATACAAAAGGTACGCAGTCACGGAATTATTCCGCTCCCACTGTATGTATGCATCAGGTTTCAGGTTCTATTTCACTCCCCTCCCGGGGTTCTTTTCGCCTTTCCCTCACGGTACTGGTTCACTATCGGTCGATGATGAGTATTTAGCCTTGGAGGATGGTCCCCCCATCTTCAGACAGGATTTCTCGTGTCCCGCCCTACTTGTCGTATACCTAGTACCACCAATCTGTTTTCGAATACGGGGCTATCACCCACTATGGCAGAAGTTTCCAATTCCTTCTTCTAACAGTTTGGCTATCTTATACAGGCTCCTCCGCGTTCGCTCGCCACTACTTGCGGAATCTCGGTTGATTTCTTTTCCTCCGGGTACTTAGATGGTTCAGTTCTCCGGGTTCGCTTCTCTTGTCCTATGTATTCAGACAAGGATACTTAGTAAACTAAGTGGGTTTCCCCATTCGGACATCACCGGGTCATTGCTTTATTGCCAGCTCTCCGATGCTTTTCGCAGGCTTACACGTCCTTCGTCGCCTATCATCGCCAAGGCATCCACCTGATGCACTTATTCACTTGACTCTATCATTTGAAGAACCTTTTGACTTCGTTATAACCAGCGTTGACTACCGCTATAACTTAGATTCCCTACTTTGATAAAGCTTACTGCTTTGTTGTGTCTTAATCCTGCCTTTTGTGTTTCAGGATTAAGTCGATACAATCATCACCCAAATTCTTTTGTTTGTTTCTTTTTTGCCTGTTTGCTTTTTAACTTGCGTTAAATGGCATTTCAGGCTGCCTGAAATGCTGTTGCACCAGCATTTCAAACCAATCCAAACTTTTGTCTTTGTTTGTTGATTTCGGCTTTCCAATTTGTTAAAGATCGATGCGTTGTTTTCGCAAATTAAAATAGCCTAACATGCTTTCAGGCTGCTTTGATTTGGGAAATCTTGGTGGAGGCAAACGGGATCGAACCGATGACCCCCTGCTTGCAAAGCAGGTGCTCTACCAACTGAGCTATGCCCCCAGTATTCTCTTTTCCTCTCATGAGGTTTTTTACTTGCGGCTTGCTTCTCTTGGTGGGTCTGGTAGGACTTGAACCTACGACCCCACGCTTATCAAGCGTGTGCTCTAACCACCTGAGCTACAAACCCTATGTGTCGCATCTTTATGTACAGTTTACCGATAAGTGTGAGTGCCTAATCGTCTCTTTTTCTCTAGAAAGGAGGTGATCCAGCCGCAGGTTCCCCTACGGCTACCTTGTTACGACTTCACCCCAGTCATGAAACATACCGTGGTAAGCGGCCTCCTTGCGGTTAGCCTACCTACTTCTGGTATCCCCCACTCCCATGGTGTGACGGGCGGTGTGTACAAGACCCGGGAACGTATTCACCGCAGTATGCTGACCTGCGATTACTAGCGATTCCGACTTCATGCACTCGAGTTGCAGAGTGCAATCCGGACTACGATCGGTTTTCTGAGATTGGCTCCACCTCGCGGCTTGGCTACCCTCTGTACCGACCATTGTATGACGTGTGAAGCCCTGGTCATAAGGGCCATGAGGACTTGACGTCATCCCCACCTTCCTCCGGTTTGTCACCGGCAGTCTCATTAGAGTGCCCAACTGAATGGTGGCAACTAATGACAAGGGTTGCGCTCGTTGCGGGACTTAACCCAACATCTCACGACACGAGCTGACGACAGCCATGCAGCACCTGTGTTACGGCTCCCGAAGGCACTCTTCCGTCTCTGGAAGATTCCGTACATGTCAAGACCAGGTAAGGTTCTTCGCGTTGCATCGAATTAATCCACATCATCCACCGCTTGTGCGGGTCCCCGTCAATTCCTTTGAGTTTTAATCTTGCGACCGTACTCCCCAGGCGGTCAATTTCACGCGTTAGCTACGCTACTAAGCAATCATGTTGCCCAACAGCTAATTGACATCGTTTAGGGCGTGGACTACCAGGGTATCTAATCCTGTTTGCTACCCACGCTTTCGAGCATGAACGTCAGTATTATCCCAGGGGGCTGCCTTCGCCATCGGTATTCCTCCACATCTCTACGCATTTCACTGCTACACGTGGAATTCTACCCCCCTCTGACATACTCTAGCTTACCAGTTCAAAACGCAGTTCCCAAGTTAAGCTCGGGGATTTCACATCTTGCTTAATAAACCGTCTGCGCTCGCTTTACGCCCAGTAATTCCGATTAACGCTCGCACCCTACGTATTACCGCGGCTGCTGGCACGTAGTTAGCCGGTGCTTATTCTTTAGGTACCGTCAGCAGATAATGGTATTAACACTATCCTTTTCTTCCCTAACAAAAGTCCTTTACAACCCGAAGGCCTTCTTCAGACACGCGGCATGGCTGGATCAGGCTTGCGCCCATTGTCCAAAATTCCCCACTGCTGCCTCCCGTAGGAGTCTGGGCCGTGTCTCAGTCCCAGTGTGGCGGATCATCCTCTCAGACCCGCTACTGATCGTCGCCTTGGTAGGCCTTTACCCCACCAACTAGCTAATCAGACATCGGCCGCTCGAATAACGTGAGGTCCGAAGAGCCCCCACTTTCCTTCTCAAAGCGTATGCGGTATTAGCTATCCTTTCGGATAGTTATCCCCCATTACTCGGTACGTTCCGATGCATTACTCACCCGTTCGCCACTCGCCACCAAAAGAGCAAGCTCTTTCGTGCTGCCGTTCGACTTGCATGTGTAAAGCATGCCGCCAGCGTTCAATCTGAGCCAGGATCAAACTCTTATGTTTAATCTCTAACTTACTTTATTCTGGTCTGCTTCAAAGAAACTGACAAGGCAATCAATAACAATTCAAACTAAAAGCCTAAATCATCATTAATCCTTCTTGTCTGTTTTTGTCGCAGTGTGAGACCATCAGGCACTCACACTTATCGGTAATCTGTCTTCTTAAAGAACAAAACTTAAGCTTCTTTACAGAAGCTTTGACTGCCGTAGCAGCGAAAGATGCGAACTATACCCGCCCCCACCCAATATTGTCAACTCATACGTGGGAAATTATTTACCACCAACCGGCAAATATCTGCCCGGTAACGGTTTTTTTGTAATGATTTTTTTGTTCGGTTGGCTTTTGCGGTAACCAACAAAGGCGGCTTTGCCTGCTGAAAATGGTCGGGATGGACAGCATGAAATTGGGAGTGGGGTTTTAAGGCTGCCTTTGGCATATCCTAATTCACTCTACTTTTTATTTTTTCTCTTTCGGCGCGGGTGCTTCCAACTGCTCTTTCCAGCCGCATTCTTTTTGTGGGCAGACGCGTTGCACGCCCCAGCGTTTGGTTACTTTGCGCATGGTAATTGCCCAGCCGCATTGGGGGCAGGGTTGCGCGAGCGGTTCGCTGTTGATGGCGTATTTGCATTCGGGGTAGGTGTTGCAGCTGTAAAAGGTTGTGCCGAAACGGGATTTTCGTTCCACCAAATGCCCTTTGCCGCATTGCGGGCAGGTTACGCCTGTGTCTTTGGGTTTTTCCAGCGGTTCAACGTATTTGCATTTGGGGTAGTTGGCGCAGCCGATGAATTTTTTGCCTGTGCGGCTGTTTTTGTAAACGAGTTGTCCGCTGCATTGCGGGCATTGCCGTCCGTTGAGCTCGGCTTGCATGGCTTCGTCTTGGGCGATGCGGGCGGCGGCTTGCTCGGCGGTTTCGTTTACATTGCGCGTGTAGTCGCATTCGGGATAGCCTGCGCAGGCGATGAAGCGTCCTGCGCGCCCGAATTTGATTTGCAGCTTGTGATTGCCGCATTTGGGGCAGGTTTCGTCTAGCTCTTCGGTGGTGAATTTGGCGCGTTCTATGCCTTCTTTTTCTTCTACTTGTTTGTGGAAGCCTTGCCAGAAGGTGTCCATAACGGGAATCCATTGGCGTTTGCCGCCTGCAATTTCGTCGAGCTGGTCTTCCAATTTGGCGGTGAAGTCGTAGTCCACATATTGTTGGAAGTGTTCGGTGAGAAATTTGTTGACCACTTCGCCTGTGTCGGTGGGCAGGAAACGGCGTTGTTCCACAATCACATATTCGCGGTCTTTGAGCGTTTTGATGATGCTAGCGTAGGTGGAGGGGCGGCCAATGCCGTATTCTTCTAGGGCTTTAACGAGCGTGGCTTCGTTGAAGCGTGGCGGTGGCTGGGTGAAGTGTTGTTCGCCGTATAGGTTGTCCACGGGGAGCGCATCGCCTACTGTCATTTCGGGCAGTTTTTTGTTGTTTTCGTCGGCGTTGTCGTCTTCGTCTGCGCCTTCTTGATAAACGCTTAAAAAGCCTGCAAACACCAGCACTTGCCCTGTGGCGCGGAATATGCCGTCGCCCACGGCAATATCCACGGTGGTGGCATCAAATTTGGCTTCTACCATTTGGCAGGCGACGGTGCGCTGCCAAATCATTTGGTAGAGCTTGAATTGGTCGGCAGAAAGAAACGGTTTGACGCTTTCGGGCGTGCGGTAAACGGAGGTGGGGCGGATGGCTTCGTGCGCTTCTTGGGCGTTTTTGGATTTGGTTTTGTACACGCGGGGGCTGTTGGGCAGGTAGTCCGCGCCGATTTTGTTGTCAATATAGTGGCGGATTTCGGTAACGGCATCTTGCGACAGGGTTACGCTGTCGGTACGCATATAGGTAATCAGACCGACTGCGCCCTGCCCCACGTCAATCCCTTCAAATAGCTGCTGGGCGGTGCGCATGGTGCGGTCGGTGGTGAAACCGAGTTTGCGCACGGCATCTTGTTGCATGGTGGAAGTGGTGTACGGCGCGGCGGGCTTGCGCGTGGCTTTCTTTTTGATGACTTCGGACACGCGCGCTTCTTTGCCTTGCAAGGCGGTGAGAATGGCGGCTTGGCTGGCTTCATTGGGCAGGGAGAATTGTTCCAGCTTGGCGTTTTGCCATTGGGTGAGCTTGGCGCTGAATTTGGTGCGCCCTTTGTGGCTGTCCATGTGGATAGACCAGTATTCTTGGGTTTCAAAGGCGCGGATTTCGTTTTCGCGTTCGCAAATCAGGCGCAAGGCGGGGCTTTGCACGCGCCCTGCGGATAAGCCACGGCGGATTTTTTTCCACAGCAAGGGCGATAGGTTGAAACCAACCAGATAATCCAAGGCGCGGCGGGCTTGTTGCGCGTCCACAAGGTTGATGTCTAGCCCGCGCGGGTGTTGGATGGCTTCTTGCACGCCTTTGGGGGTGACTTCGTGGAACACCACGCGTTGCAGCTTGTCGCCGATGTTTGCCATGCCGCGTTTGGATTTGAGAATTTCGGCGATGTGCCATGAAATCGCCTCGCCCTCTCTATCAGGGTCGGTAGCGAGATAGATGGTGTCGGCTTGTTTGGCGGCTTTGACGATTTCGTCCACGTGTTTGGCGGATTTGGCGGGGATTTCGTATTTCATGGCGAAGTTGTCTTCGGGATTGACTGCGCCGTTTTTCTTGATGAGGTCGCGCACGTGCCCAAACGAAGCGAGTACTTCATAATCACTGCCGAGGTATTTTTTGATGGATTTGATTTTGTTGGGAGATTCGACGATAAGGAGATTCTTTGCCATGATGTTGTTCTGCTTGCGAAGTGGATAGATAAGGATTCAGGCTGCTTTTGTGCGGTAATCGGTTTCTTGTTAAGGCAGCCTGAAAACGGATTTTTGGTTTTCAGGCTGCCTTTTATTTATAGCGGCTGCCTGAATGTTCTTTTTTTATTATTCTTAAAATAGATAGGTTTTGGCAAGGGGTTGGCGGAAATTGTTTTTCAGGCTGCCTATGGGCAGCAGGATAGGCAGCCTGAAAACGCTTTCCCTTTCTTTTATAATTTGTTTTTTTATCCGCCGATTTTGCCATGCCCACCATTCGTCATTTTGCCTGCGCCCAATATTTAGAAACGGGCAGCGTGTTGCAGCATAAAAAACTTTCATTCGCCCAATCGCAGTTTGCCCAGCCGATGATTGTGCGCGTGTTGCATGGGCGTAAAACGTTGCGCTACGCGGGCGGCGAATTGACTGCAACGACAGGACAATGGCTGCTGATTGCGGGCGGGCAGTCGTTTGACGTGTTGAACGAACCCGATGCGGCGCAGGGTTATCGCTCGGAGTGGCTGATGTTGGGCGATGAATGGGTGGCGCAGTTTTTCGCGCAACACCCTTCGCGCGAAACGCTGGATTTGGCGCGTGTGTTGCGCCCCGATGCGGCGTGGGATGAAGCGTTTTTGCGCGTGGTGCAGGGCGTGCAGACGCGGCTGCCTGAAACGGTTTTGGCAGCGCGGACAATGGAACTGCTGGCTTGGCTGGCGCAAGCTGGGGCGGTGTTCAATCCGCATTCGGCGCAGCGTTTAAGCAAGCAGATACGCCAACTGATTGCGCAGGACATGGCGGCAAGCTGGCAGATAGCGGATGTGGCGCAACGGCTTGGCATGAGCGAGGCAACGCTGCGGCGGCGGTTGGCAAACGAAGGCGCGTCTTTCCGCGAACTGTTGGGCAACATCAAAATGATGCGCGCCCTCACGCTGTTGCAAACGTCGCCGTTGGGCGTGGCGCAGGTGGCGTATGCAGTGGGCTATGAAAGCCCTGCGCGGTTTGCGGCGAAGTTTCGCGCGCATTTTGGCTGCACGCCAAGCGATGTGCGCAAGGCAGCCTGAAACCGTTTTTAGCGGTGCGTTTTAGCTTCGCTCGTTTTCAGGCTGCCTCAAATGCCAAAGGACGCATCTTACTGCGTCCTTTTTGCTGCTTCATCAAACCGCTATCGCGCTTGGCGCACGGTAACTTTGGCTTTGCCCAGCGCGTGTGCGTTGGCGAAAAAGCCCACCAGCGCGGGCGTGGCGTCGGCGGTGATATTGGGCAAGGTTGCCACATCCACGGCGGTAACGGTGATTTCATAGCGGTGGTTCTGCCCTTTGGGCGGACATGCGCCCATAAAACCCGCTGTGCCGCCATCGGTGCGCGTTTGCAGCGCGCCTTGTGGCAAAGGTTGGTTTTCAGGCAGCGTATGCACATGGGCGGGAATATTGGCAACCACCCAATGCATCCAGCCCAAGCCTGTGGGCGCGTCTTTGTCGTACATCGTCAGCACGAAACTTTTTGTGCCTTTGGGCGCATTTTTCCACGAAATAGTGGGCGCGATATTACCGCCCGTGCAGCCAAAACCATAGGCTTCGCTTAACAAATGGCGTTGGGCGAAATGCCCGTTTTGCAAGCCGCCCACTTGCACCGAAAATTTGCCTTCCGCAGAGGCTGCGATGGGAAGCACGGTCAAACCCATCAGCATAGCGATATAGAACCTTGTTTTCATAGTGTTTCCTTGTTAAAGCATGAAAACGTGAATTATAGAGACGAGCCGCGCGCCGCATGATGCAGAAACGCGCAAATATTGTGCGGATTAGGGCAGCCTGAAAAACGGATTACCCGCGTTGAAAGCAGCAAACGGTGGAAATTTAGCGGATTCAAGCGTGGGCAGGGCGGCGGAACAAACTGGACAAACTGGACTGTTTGAGGCAGTCTGAAACAGGCAATAGCATTTTCAGGCTGCCTATCGCGCACAAAAAACCGCAAACGCCCAAACATTTGCGGTTTCGTGTTTGTTCAAATCAATCCTCGTAGCGCTTAAACACCAGCGTGCCGTTGGTGCCGCCGAAGCCGAACGAGCTGGATGCCGCCACGCGGATATTGGCTTTGCGCGCTGCGTTGGCGCAATAATCCAAATCGCAGCCTGCTTCAAAGTCTTGATTAACCAAGTTAATCGTAGGCGGCGCGATTTGGTCGCGAATCGCCAACACGCTGTAAACGGCTTCCACGCCGCCCGCTGCGCCGAGCAAATGTCCTGTCATGGATTTGGTAGAGCTAATCAGCACTTTTTTCGCGTGTTCGCCCAACACCGATTTAATCGCGTTAGTTTCGTTGGCATCGCCCAATGGCGTGGATGTGCCGTGCGCGTTGATGTAATCCACTTCGCTCGGTTGCAGCTTGGCATCTTTGAACGCGCGGGATAACGCCAGCGCGGGGCCTTCCATATTGGGCGCGGTGATGTGGTAGGCATCCGAGCTTGCGCCAAAACCCACGATTTCGGCGTAAATGGTTGCGCCGCGCCGTTTGGCGTGTTCCAGCTCTTCCAGCACCAACACGCCTGCGCCTTCGCCCATCACAAAACCATCGCGGTCTTTGTCCCACGGGCGGGACGCGGCGGCAGGGTCATCATTGCGGGTGGACAAGGCTTTCATGGCGGCAAATCCGCCGATGCCCAGTGTGCACACCGCGCCTTCTGCGCCGCCCGCAAT
This sequence comes from Kingella oralis, assembly GCF_014054985.1. Lineage (NCBI taxonomy): Bacteria > Pseudomonadati > Pseudomonadota > Betaproteobacteria > Neisseriales > Neisseriaceae > Kingella > Kingella oralis. The sequence goes on along the minus strand of NZ_CP059569.1, from coordinate 259,546 downwards.
CATCACGTCGGCATCGCCGTATTGAATCATCCGCATGGAATCGCCGATGGCGTGCGCGCTGGTGGTGCAGGCAGACACAATGCCGTAGCTGGGGCCGCGATAGCCTTTTAGGATGGTAACGTGCCCCGCAATCAGGTTAATCAACGAGCTGGGGATGAAAAAGGGGTTGATTTTGCGCGCGCCGCCTGCGGCAACGGTGTTGGCGGTGGCTTCAATCGCGGGCAAACCACCGATGCCCGAACCAATGTTTACGCCCACGCGGTCTTTATCCAACTCGGCAAACTCGTCCAAACGGGCATCAGCGATGGCTTGCATCGCACCTGCGATGCCGTAGTGGATAAAGGCATCCATGCGACGGGCCTCTTTGGGCGGGATGTATTGGGTTACATCAAAATCTTTCACTTCGCCTGCAATTTGGCAAGCGATGTCGCCAGCGTCAAATCGGGTGATTTTGCCGATGCCGCTTTTGCCTGCCAGCAGGTTTTGCCACGCGCTGGGCACGTCATTGCCCACGGGCGATACTTGTCCTAAACCTGTGATAACAACGCGTCGTTGAGTCATGGGATTCTCTTTTTGTAATGTAGGTTTAGCCAAACAGCCCCTGATTTGGGCAGGGCTGCCTGAAAATCAGAGGCTGTTTTGCCAAAAATGGCTTACGCTTGTTTGGAATTAACGTAATCAATCGCAGCTTGAACGGTGGTGAGTTTTTCTGCGTCTTCATCGGGGATTTCGCAACCAAAGGCTTCTTCCAAAGCCATGACCAGTTCTACGGTGTCCAGCGAATCTGCGCCCAAGTCGTCTTGGAATGATGATTCGTTTTTCACTTCGCTTTCGGCCACGCCTAGTTGCTCGGCTACGATGCTTTTAACTTTTTGTTCAACTGACATTATGTTCGTCCTTAAAAAAATGCCTTGCGGCGGTTTGAATAATCTCTATCAAGTGTTGTATAGAGTGGTTTCTCTACTTTTGAGTTTGCGAATTTTAACCGCATTTTTGCTGTTTTGACTACTCTTTGCGTGAAAATTCGTGCAAAGAGTTTTCAGGCTGCTTATTTTTTCAGGCTGCCTATTTGGGTTCTTCAATGGGAACGTAGCCTTGCACTTTGTCTGCGCCATCGCCAAAGAAATAGCTTTCCATTTGTTGTGTGAGGTATTCGCGGGCGCGGGGGTCGGCGAGGCTGAGTCGGTTTTCGTTGATGAGCATGGTTTGATGGCGCGTCCATGCGTCCCATGCTTCTTGGGAGATGTTTTCAAAAATGCGTTTGCCCAGCGCGTTGGGCAGCGGGGGGAATTTCATGCCTTCGGCTTCTTTGCCGAGTTTGATGCAATGAACCATGCGAGCCATTTTGTTCTCCTTGTTGTGTGGTGTGAAATGGGCGGCATATTAGCAAATTTCAGGCTGCCTGAATAGTTGAGAACCTGTTTAGGCAGCCTGAAAATATTATTTAAACAACGATGCCAGCTTACCAAACAAACCTTTGGGTTGGGCTTGGTTGTCGGCGTTGTGGGCGACAGCGTTGTCAGCAGTATTGTCCTCTGGCGCGGTTTTGCGCGTTACGGTGTGGGCGGCAAAGGTTTGGGCAACGGGCATGATTTCTATGGCGTTGACGTTCATGTGCGCAGGGCATTGGTAGAGCCATAGCGCGGTGTGGGCGATGTCTTCGGCGCGCAGGTAATCCACGTTTTCATAGAGTTTGTTCACGCGCTCTTCGTCGCCTTTGAAGCGGACGTTGGAAAATTCGGTGCCGCCGCATAAGCCTGGTTCAACATTGGTTACGCGGATGTTTTTGCCTGCTAAATCGGCGCGTAGATTAAGGCTGAATTGGCGCACGAAGGCTTTGGTTGCGCCGTACACGTTGCCGCCTGCGTAGGGGTAGGTGCCTGCGATGGAGCCGATGTTGATGATGTAGCCGCGGTTGCGTTCCACCATTTGCGGCAGCACTTGGCGGGTTAGGTAAATCAGCCCGAGCACGTTGGTTTGCACCATGGTTTCCCAGTCTTCAAAGCTGGCTTGGTGGGCGGGGTCTAGCCCGAGGGCAAGCCCTGCGTTGTTGATTAGGCAGTCTATGCTGTGGAAGGCTTCGGGAAGCTGGGCAAGGCTGGCGAGGGCGATATTGACGGAATTTTTGTCGCTCACGTCCATTTCTAGCGGCTGGAACATAAAGCCAAGTTCGCTTTGCAAGGCGGCGAGTTTGTCTGCGCGGCGGGCTGCGCCGATAACGGGATAACCTGCTTGCACGAATGCGCGGCACATGGCTGCGCCAAAGCCTGCGGATGCGCCTGTAATCAGAATTGCCATGACGTTTTGTCCTTTCTGGGGTGGTGGGGTATGATTCGGTTGATTTTAATGGTTTTCAGGCTGCCTTGGGTAGTGTTGTCGCATTAGGCAGCCTGAAAACGGGTTCACAAGGATAAGGCTTTATGGCAAAACAAAAACCTGCTTTTGCGGTTACTTGGACATGGCTGTGGCAACGCCCTGTGTGTTTCGTTGGATTTGGCTTTGGCACGGGGCTTGCTCCCAAAGCGCCGGGCACGGTGGGCACGCTGCCTGCGGTGTTGATTGCGGGGCTGCTGTTGGGCTGCGGGATGAGCAAGCTGATGCTGGGCTGGCTGTGTGTTGCGTTGTTTTTCATCGGCATTTGGATTTGCGATGCTACCGAGCGCGCGCTGGGGGTGCATGATTATGGCGGGATTGTGTGGGATGAGATTGTGGCGATGATGCTGATTTATGCGTGCGTGCCGCAGGGATTGGGCTGGTGGGCGGTTTCGTTTGCGGTGTTTCGCTTTTTTGATGCGGTGAAGCCGCCGCCGATTAAGTGGTTTGACCAGCGCGTGAGCGGGGGGCTGGGCGTGATGCTGGATGATTTGATTGCGGCGGTGTTGAGCATTGCGGTGGTTTGGCTGTTGGTTTGGCTGTGTTGATGGAGGCAGCCTGAAACGGGGTTTTATCGGTTTTCAGGCTGCCTGTTGTGATGCGAACGGTTGTACCCGTTTGTATGTATTCAAGCAAACAAAGGATGGGCGGATAACCGCGCCCTATTCTTCTTTAATTTTGTGTTTTAGAGCGATTTGCCATGACGGAAAGCATTATTGAACTGCGCCATTTGCGCACTTTGCTGGCGTTGGAAGAAACGGGCAGCGTTTCCCTTGCCGCGCAACGGGTGTTTTTAACCCAATCGGCGCTGTCGCACCAGCTTCGCGTGTTGGAGATTTATTTTGACACGCCGCTGTTTGAGCGCAAAACCTCGCCGATTCGTTTCACGCCGGCGGGCGAGCGGCTGCTGAAACTGGGGCATGAACTGCTGCCGCGCGTGGCGGCGGCGGAGCGGGATTTGATGCAGATTGTGCAAGGCGAGGCGGGCGAATTGCGCATTGCAGTGGAATGCCACACTTGTTTTGATTGGCTGATGCCTGCGATGGGCGTGTTTCGCCCGCAATGGCCGCAGGTGGAATTGGATATTGTGTCGGGCTTTCAGGCCGACCCTGTTGCGCTGCTGTTATCCCATCGCGCAGATTTTGCCATTGTGTCGGAAGCTGCGCCGCAAGCGGGGGTGGCGTATCAGCCGTTGTTTGCTTACGAAATGGTGGGTATTTGCGCGCCCGACCATCCGCTTGCCAACAAGCCTGTGTGGCAGGCGGAGGATTTTATGGATGAAACGTTGATTACCTATCCCGTGCCCGATGATATGCTGGATTTGTTGAAAAAAGTGCTGCTGCCGCGTGGCATCAACCCCAAGCGGCGCAACAGCGAGCTCACGATTACCATTGTGCAACTGGTTGCCAGCAAGCGTGGCGTGGCGGCGTTGCCTTATTGGGCGGTGATGCCGTATGTGGAGAAAAATTATGTGGTGCATCGCCCGATTGGCGAAAAGCCTTTGCAAAGCGAGCTTTACGCGGCGATGCGCGAGGAAGACAGTGAGCGCGCGTATATCAACGATTTTTGCACGATTATTCGGCAAGAGAGTTTTGCCAATTTGCCTGCGTTGAGCGTGTTGGCGATGTGAGCGTTTTCAGGCTGCCTTTGGGGGATAGAGGCAGCCTGAAAATGATTGGGCAGCCTGAAACAAATTCAAAAAAACAGATTCAAAACCGTATGGAATCTTCCGCTTCTGCTTTGGCGAGAAAATAATCTTGCAAACATCCTTGAATTTCCGCCCCTTCGTATATCAGCGCATAATCGCCGTCTGCCCCTGCCAAAAAAGTTGTTCCATCAATCGCTCCCAGTATGGTTGAAGCCGTGTCAATGATGACTATTTTCAGCAAATTCATCATTGCGCTTTGCTGATTGCCATCCAACGTGTTGAATATTTTTCGGATTGCGTCATACGCCGTTCCTGCGTCGCTCATTTCTTGGTTGCGCAAACTCTGTTGATAGTGCGCAAGGTTTTGATGGATAAGCGCGTTGTAGATGGCTTCGCTAATGGCTTTGTCTTTCATGGATGTTGTCCTTTCTTTAATCAATCTGTATTTAACCCGATTTTCGCCCCAAAGGCAGCCTGAAAATATTTCGGTATAATTTCCCCCTTTTCCATCCATTGCAAAACCCCCGTGAAAATCCTGATTTTAGGCTGCGGACAAGTCGGCTCCGCCATTGCCGAAGAACTCGCCACCATGCCCAACAACGACGTAACCATCGTTGATACCAATGAACAAGCGTTGAAAAACATCGCCAGCCGCTTGGATGTGCAAACGCTGGTGGGCAACGCCGCCTCGCCCGTGCTGCTAGAACAAGCAGGCGCGCCCGACACCGATATGCTGCTCGCGCTCACCCGCAGCGACGAAACCAACCTTGTTGCCTGCAAACTTGCCGCCACGCTGTTCAACATCCCGCAGCGCATCGCCCGCGTGCGCAATTCCGCCTACCAAGAATACGGCGAAACCGACCAAGACCCCGACACCCTATCCGCCAGCCTCAAAGCCTTTGACATCACCGATTCCATCCACCCCGAGCATCTGCTCACCGAACACATCGCAGGCTTATTAAGCTATGTACGCGCCCTGCAAGTGCTGCCCTTTGCCCACGACAAAGTGCGCATGGTGGTCGCCGAAGCCAAAGCCGAAGACTGGCTGGTGGGCAAAAGCCTCGTGCAAATCAACGCCCAGCTGGGCGAAACCCTCGACTGCCAAATCTCCGCCATCTACCGCAACACGCGCCTGATTGTGCCGCAGCCTGAAACCGTCATCGAAGAAGGCGACGAAATCGCCTTTATGGTTGATTCCAAACACATGGCGGCGGTGATGTATGTGCTGTTTGAATACAACCAATCCAATCATCGCGTGATGATTGCGGGCGGCGGCAACGTGGGCTTTCGGCTGGCAAAAAAAATGGAACACAAGTTCAACATCAAAATCATTGAAGAAGATGCCCAACGCGCCGAATGGCTTGCCGAGCAGCTAGACAACACGCTGGTATTGTACGGCTCTGCCACCGATGAAAGCCTGCTCACGCGCGAATACATCAACGAAATTGACGTGTTTTGCGCCCTAACCAACGACGATGAAAACAACATCATGGCAGGCCTGCTCGCCAAAAACCTCGGCGCAAAACGCGTCATCAGCGTCATCAACCGCGCCCGCTATGTGGATTTGCTCACCGGCAACCAGCTGGACATCATCGTTTCGCCGCACCAAATCACCATCGGCAGCGTGCTCGCCCATGTGCGCCGCGGCGACATCGCCGCCATCTATCCCCTGCGGCGCGGCGCGGCGGAAGTCATCGAAGCCGTTGTGCACGGCGACCGCGCCACCTCATCGCTGGTGGGACGGCGCGTGGACGAAGTCAAATGGCCCTCCACCTGCCACATCGCCGCCATCGTGCGCGGCGACGAAGTCATCATGGGGCGGCACCACGACCAAATCCTTGCCGACGGCGATAGGCTGGTGCTGTTCGTTTCCCGCCGCCGCATCTCGCGCGAGTTGGAAAAGCTCATCCAAGTGAAAATGGGCTTTTTCGGCTGAACACGTTTTCAGGCTGCCTTTGGAACGCGCATCAAGGCAGCCTGAAAAACGCAAACCAAGCCCATCCCAATATTCCATCCCGTTTTCGTTTCACAAAAATCCGCCAACCCTTTTGAGCTTCGCCAAGCCCGCCAACCCGATTTCAGGCTGCCTCTTGCCACCCATTCCCAACACCATGCCGCCCATCCAATCCCCGCAAAACCCCCAGCTCAAACACCTCGCCAAAATCCTAACCGCCACTAAGCACCGCCGCGAACACCGGCAAGCCGCGCTGGAAGGCGCGCACCTGCTCGCCGCCTATTTAGATGCAGGCAACACGCCGCAGCAGGTATACATCCCCGAGCCGAAATTGCGGCAGCCTGAAACCGCCACGCTCGCCGCAAGGCTGCCTGAAAACCGCATCACCCCCGTCGCCCCCCATTTGTTGCAAAAAATCAGCAGTCTGGACCACGCCGACGACATCATCAGCCTCATCGCCCTGCCCTGCCCCGCGCCGCCCGCCCGCGAAGACTGCATCGTGTTAGACGCGGTGCAAGACGCAGGCAACGTGGGCACGGTGCTGCGCAGCGCGGCGGCGGCAGGCATCCGCCATGTGGTGCTGGGCGCGGGCTGCGCCGATGCCTATTCGCCCAAAGTGTTGCGCGCGGGCATGGGCGCGCATTTTGCGCTCACGCTGCACGAGCGCGTGAATTTGCGCGACTGGCTGGCAGGCTACCCCCACCGCACGCTCGCCACCGCGCTGACGGAACACAACAATTTTTCGTTGTACGAATTGGATTTGCGCCCACCATCCGCATGGATTTTCGGCAACGAAGGCAGCGGCGTGTCGCCAGACATTCTTGCCGCCGCCGATGCCACGGTCAAAATCCCCATGCAAGGCGCGGTGGAATCGCTCAACATCGCCCAAGCCGCCACCATCTGCCTGTTTGAACAAATGCGGCAACGCTTGGCATCCTGAAAAACCCAATCTTTGAATCGGCCGCGCCCACGTTATTTTCAGGCTGCCCTCGGCGGCGCAAAAGCCTCGGCCGTCAACGCCGTTGCGCCAAACCGCAAACCTGCCCAAAAGTTGCCCCCGCCCGCAATACTCTCTACAATGCCCGTGTGCCGCCCGCTGCGGACTATTTTTATAACGAACGAAAGGACAACCCTATGAAACAAAAATTCACCTTAGCCGCGCTTACGATTGCCCTGTTTACCGCCCCCGCGCTTGCTGCGCCCACCGCGCAACAAGAGCAGCTCAACGAAGACTGCGCCATTGTTGCCAACATCGCCTTGGATTCTATGGGGCAGTTTCAAGCAGGCAAAAACCAATTTACCGCGCTGAAAATGCTGCAACAAAAATACGTTAAGCCCGCCAAGCCCGAAGCGCAAAAATTGGTGGGCAACATCGTGGAAGGCATCAACAATATGCTCTACAAACAACCCAAAGGCACGATTGAAATCGGCAAAACCGATGCCGAACGCCAAGACCACATGCAAGCATGGGCGGCGGCGGTTTACACCACTTGCATCAACAACGGCAAATAACACGGCTGCCCGACATCAAAAAACGCCCGTCAAATGGTTTGACGGGCGTTTTTTTGGTTTTCAGGCTGCCTTATAGCTGGCGGAATGCAAACAAATAGGCAGCCTGAAAATGCCTAATCTTTATTTTCAGGCTGCTTTGAACCGCTATTTTGCCTTTTCCATCGCCAGCCGCGCTTGGTACAAATCAAACAAAAACGCCACGCGCTCGGTATCGTTGTCTGCGCCGGTGTAGCCGTAGGCGGCATCAACGGCTTTGTTTAATTTTTTGTGCGCTTTCACCAATTCGGGGTAAGGGTGGACGGTGTAACCGTTGTAGAACTGGGCTAGGGTGGGCGGGGTGCGTCCTTTTTGGATAGCGGCTTGGCGGTATTGTTCGCGCACGTTTAGCACGGCTTGGGCGGCGGCTTCTATTTTGCTGCGGGCTTGGTTTTCGGCAGTGTTTTCAGGCTGCCTTTGCGCGGCAAAGGGGAAGGGGAAGTTGTTGTACACGATGCCTGCGGAGTAGCGGTAACGGCTTTCCAAGCGCCCTGCCACGGTACGCATAAAGGCGTTGTGCATGGTGGAGCTGAGAATACCGAAGTGGTAAAGCGTGGCGTTTGGCAGGCTGAATGCGAGATTGCTGACAATGATGTTGCAGTCCATAAAGCCAATGGGGATATATTGGCGGTTTTCAGACGATACACTGGGAATCAACAGATAGTTGCCGCTTTCAGGCTGGCTAATAAAACCGAACAGATGCGGCACGGTGGCGAGTTCATTGGTGGCGGGGCGTTTGCTTTCTTTTCGGGTGATTTTTACGTTTTCAATGCGCTGCGCCACTTGCGGCATTTTTTTCAGATCATCGTTCAATTCTGTCAAATCGCAGCCTGAAAACCACAAGCACCAGCGTTCTCTGCCGTTAAGAAATTCATCTGCGCCCAAAAAGGGACGGATATATTTTTTCACCAAGGGTTCGGCAGCAAGCAGCGCGTCTTTTTCTTCGGGTGAAAGCAGCAGATACCCGCCATCGTTGGGCATTGAGCCAAAGCGGATTTCGGTTTCCCCGGAAATGGGTTTGCCGCGCCTTTCAACGGCAGGATTGTCGCTGTCCAGCAAATAGGCATTGATGTTTTGGGCGGCGCGGGCTTTGGGTTCGCCTGCAATATCGGCGTAATGGAAGATTAGGGGATTTTCAGGCTGCCTGTATGCAAAGGCGATAATCACGCAATGCACGGCGGCGACGTCTTTGCCTTCGTTTTGCCATTTGAAGGTGTGGTGGGCAAACTGGATGTGTATGCCGCGCGCAAACAAGGGCTGCCACAGCACGGCGGCCTGTTCGCCTTGGGTGATGCTGTTGGTGGAAACGAGCGCGGCGGCGATTTGGCGGTTGTGCGCCATATAGTCGGCCGCCTTTAAATACCATGCGGCAACATAATCCAACACGCCGCCGTTTTTCAGGCTGCCTGCAATCGCTGCCATTTCCTGTTTTTGCGCGGGCGTTTGTTTGTTTTTTCCGACAAACGGCGGATTGCCGATGATGTAGTGGCAGTCTTGCGGCGGCAAAACCGTTGCCCAGTCGGTGGTGAGTGCGTTGGCGCAGGTGATATGCGGGATGTCGTGCAGCGGAATGGTGGGGCGTGCTTTGCCGAAGCGGCTTTCGGCTTCGCGGTTCATTTGGTGGTCGGTGATATACAGCGCGGTTTTGGCGATTTCGCAGGCGTGTTCTTCAATCTCTATGCCGAAAAACTGGTTGATGCTGACTTTTTGGTAAGTGGCGATTGCACCCAAAGTATCGCGCAAATTGGTTTTGTAGAGTTTGGCGATTAAGTCCATTTCCAGGCGGCGTAGTTCGCGGTAGGCAATCACAAGGAAATTGCCGCAGCCGCAGGCGGGGTCAAAAAAGTGCAGCGCGGCGATTTTTTCGTGAAGCGCAAATTGTGCGGCGCGGCTGGTGGCGGATTTCAGGCTGCTGCGCAATTCGTCCATAAACAGGGTGTTGATGGCTTTCAGGATGTTTTTTTCGCTGGTGTAGTGCGCACCCAATTCGCTGCGGGATTTTTTGCGCGAGCTATTGGGGTCGTTTTCTTCCAAAATGCCTTGAAACATGGAGCCGAAAATGGCGGGGGAAATTTCGCTCCAATCCATTGCGGAGCAGGCTAAAAGCAAATGGCGCAGCTTGCCGTCAAATTCTGGCAGGGCGATGCGTTCGGCAAACAGGCCGCCGTTTACATAGCCGAATTGCGCCAAATCTTCGTTGAGATTTTTCTGGCGGCTTGGGATTGGGGTGCTGAGTGTTTCAAACAGGCGGCTGATGCGGCTGCCCAAATCGTCGCCGTCTTCGCGCGAAGCTGCCAGCCAGCGGTGAACCATGCCGGCTTCGTTGAAAATCAGCGTATCGTCTGCAAAAAAGCAAAACAGCAGCCGCGTTAAAAACAGTTCCAAATCATGCCCCGCATAGCCCGCTGCCAAAAGCTCCGCGTGCAGGCGCGAAATCTGATAGGCGGCTTCGCGGTTAATTGGGTTTTCTTCAAGGACAACCGTGCTGCGTTCCTGATACAGAAATGAAAAGGCTTTGGCGTGGTCGGGTAGTTCTACCAAGGTGCAACGCAGTTCTTTGTCTTCTTCCAAATCACACAACACAAAATTTTGGAAATCATGCAGCAAAATGTAGCGCGGCTGCTGTGCAACGGGAATGCCCCAGCGGTAGTCTTCCGCCTGCTCGCGCGCCCGCGCCAAATTTTTGCCTGCGCTTTTGGCTTCAACCAGCAGTATTTGCGGAATAAACGCATCGGCGTAGCCTGTTTTGCCGTCAAGTAGGGTGATTTTTTGTTCGCGGTTATATTGGTGCGCTTCAATGCCAAAGCATTTCATAAGTTCTTTGGTGAAGAGCTTTTCATCGGCTTTTTCTCTGGTCATTTGCCGGTAAAACGGGTCTGCGGCAAAGGCTTTCAGGCGGGAGGAGACTTCGCGGGTGGTTAGGGGCATGACGTGCCTTTCAGATTCAATTCAATCGGTTATCGCAAATATTAATGCGGAGCAAGGGCGGAGTTTGGGTAATCTGGTTTGTTGATGGTGTGGCAAAGGCAGCCTGAAATCGGTTTCACCTTGGCTTTCAGGCTGCCTTGCTGTTTCAGGCTGCCTTCCCACTCAACTGTTTCAACACCGCCCTTACGGTTCTCACCCGCGCTTCCACATCTTCCATCACCACGCTCACCCGCAATTTGTCCGCCCCCGCCATGCGGTAATTCTTGTTGGACTGCATCAGCAAAATAATATCGGTGGGCTCGACTGTGGTGTGTTTGCCGAAGGTGAGCGTGAGTGCATCGGATGACGCGTCGATGGCGGTGATGCCCAAGGCTTTGGCGGCCAGGCGCAGGCGGTGGCTTTCCAGCAGGGTGGTTACGGGCTGTTCGGGCAGTCCGAAGCGGTCAACGAGTTCTTCGTGCACGGCGTTGATTTGGGCTTCGGTTTCGCAGGTGGCGAGGCGTTTGTAGAGCACCAATCGTTCGTGGATGTCGGGGCAGTAGCCTTCGGGCAGCAGGGCGGGGCTGTGGAGTTTGATTTCGGTGGTAACGCCCAATGGCGCGTCCAAATCGGGCTGGCGGCCTTTTTTGAGGTCGCGCACGGCTTGTTTGAGCATTTCGGTGTAGAGCGTGAAGCCGACCTGCACCATTTCGCCCGACTGCCCTTCGCCGAGGATTTCGCCCGCGCCTCGGATTTCAAGGTCTTGCATGGCAAGGGAAAATCCTGCGCCCAGTTCGTCGGCGGCGGCGATGGCGTCCAGTCGTTTTTCTGCGTCTTTGCTGATGTATTCGGGCGTGAGCAGATAGGCGTAGGCTTGGTGGTGGCTGCGCCCGACGCGCCCGCGCAGCTGGTGGAGCTGGGCGATGCCGAATTTGTCGGCGCGATTGATGATGATGGTGTTGGCGTTGGGAATGTCTATGCCCGTTTCAATGATGGTGGAACAGAGTAAGACGTTGAACCGCTGTTGCAAAAAGTCGCGCATCACTTGTTCCAGCTCGCGCTCGCGCAGTTGCCCGTGCGCCACGCCGATGCGTGCTTCGGGCAACAGGGTTTCCAACCGCTCGCGCATGTTTTCAATCGTATCTACTTCATTGTGCAGGAAAAATACTTGCCCACCGCGTTTGAGTTCGCGCAACACGGCTTCGCGCACGCTGCCTTCGCTAAACGGTTTGACGAAGGTTTTCACGGCAAGGCGGCGGCTGGGGGCGGTGGTAATCAGCGAGAAGTCGCGCAAGCCTTCCAATGCCATGCTTAATGTGCGCGGAATGGGGGTGGCGGTGAGCGTGAGGATGTCCACGTTGGCGCGCAGTTTTTTCAGCTGCTCTTTTTGGCGCACACCGAAGCGGTGTTCTTCGTCGATGATGACCAAGCCCAAGTTTTTAAAAGAAATGTCGTCCTGCACCAGCTTGTGCGTGCCGATGACGATGTCCACGGTGCCGTCTGCCATGCCCGCGAGCGCGGCGCGGGTTTCTTTGCTGCTGTTGAAGCGCGATAGCTGGGCGACTTTGACGGGAAAATCGGCGAAACGGTCGGCAAAATTCTGCGCGTGCTGCTCCACCAAAAGCGTGGTGGGCGCGAGCACGGCGACTTGTTTGCCGCCCATCACGGCAACGAATGCGGCGCGCAGAGCGACTTCGGTTTTGCCGAACCCCACATCGCCGCACACCAGCCTGTCCATCGGGCGGGCTTGGGTTAAATCGGCAATCACGGCGGCAATGGCGGCGGCCTGGTCTTCGGTTTCTTCGTAGCCGAAGCCGTCGGCAAAGGCGCGGTAGCCTTCTTCGTCAAACTGGAATTTGTAGCCTTCCTGCGCGGCGCGGCGGGCGTAGAGATTGAGCAGCTCGGCGGCAGTGTCGCGTGCTTTTTCGGCGGCCTTACGCTTGGCTTTGCTCCATGCTGCGCTGCCGAGTTTGTGCAACTGCACGTTTTCATGCGCCGCGCCCGAGTAGCGGCTGATTAAATGCAGTTGCGAAACAGGCACATACAGCTGCGCTTCGCCGGCGTATTCCAGCAACATCATCTCCTGCGCTTCGCCGCCCAAGTCCATAGACACCAAGCCTATATAGCGCCCGATGCCGTGTTCTTCGTGGACGACGGGGTCGCCGATGCTGATTTCGGCAAGGTCGCGGAGCAAACCGTCGGACACGGCAGCGTGTTTTTTGCGGCGCGTGCTGCTGCGGCTTTTGGCGACGTATTGGTAGAGGTCGGATTCGGTGATGACGGCGATTTTCAGGCTGCCTGAAAGGTCTGCCGCTGCGGGAATGTCGGATTCAATAATCTGACCTACGTTGTTTACAGGCTGCCCCAGCCTAAACCCATACGCCAGCGGCGTTACCGTAATGCACAGCCGCTCTTTACTCTGCAAAAACGCCTGCCAGCCGTCCACGCTTTTCGGTTTCAAACCGTGTTGCGCGAAAAAGCCCAGCATCGTTTCGCGCCTGCCCGCACTTTCGGCGGTGAGCAGAATCCGCCCGTCAAAGGCCGTCTGAAAATCCTGCAGCGCCTGCAAAGGCTGCTCGGCTTGGCGGTTCACTGCCACATTCGGCAAGGCAAACGCCGCGCCGCCCAGCTCGGGATGAATCTGCGGATAGGCTTTCAGGCAGCCTGAAAACTGGTCTGCCGCCAAATACAGATGCTGCGGCGGCAGCGGCGGATAGGTTTCGTCGCCCTGCGCCATTTGAAAACGCGATTTCACTTCCGCCTCAAACCGCCGTGCCTCGGCGTGCACATCGCCCACGCACACCGCCAGCGCGTCCGCGCCCAGATAGTCAAACAGCGTCGCGCAGCCGTCTTCAAAAAACAGCGGCAGATAATATTCCACCCCCGCGCCAAACTGACCGTTGCTCACCGCCTTATACACCGCCGCATCGTTCGGATTGCCGTTCACTTCCTCGCGGAAACGGCTGCGGAAGATTTTTTGCGCCGCGTCGTCGGTGGGGAACTCGTGCGCCGGCAGTAGGCGGATTTCCGATACAGGCGCGATGGTGCGCTGGCTGTCGGGGTCAAACGTCTTAATGCTGTCGATTTCATCGTCAAACAAATCAATGCGGTACGGCGTGTCGCTGCCCGTGGGGAACAAATCCACAATCCCGCCGCGCACGGCAAATTCGCCGCCCGCCACCACGTTGGACACCGCGCTGTAACCCGCTTCCACCAGATTCTGCCGCAGCGCCGCAATATCCAGCCGCTGCCCCGTTTTCAGCCAAAACGTGCGCCCCAACAGAAACGGCGCGGGCGCAAGACGCTGCATCGCCGTGGCAACGGGCACAAACAGCGCGTCCGCCAGCCCGTTTTTCAGCTGCCACAACACCGACAGCCGCTCGGACACCAAATCCTGATGCGGCGAAAAACGCTCGTAGGGCAGCGTTTCCCAGTCGGGCAGAAACAGCGCGTTGTCCTCTGGGCGGAAAAACTGCCACGCCGTTTGCAGCCGCAACGCGGTTTCCGCGTCGGGCGTGAACACGATTTTCAGCGTTTCAGGCGGCAGGTTTTGGGTTAAGAAATATGGCAGGCTGCCGGCGGTAAGATTGAGCCAGCGCACGCGCGGGGCGGATGGGGTGGGGAGGGGGAGGGTCATGGTTTAGGTTTTGTGTTTGGGGTTGAAAATGTAGGTCAGGCATGGATGCCCGACGTTGTTGAATGGGTCGGTGTTTTGTCGGGCATGAATGCCCGACCTACGGCGTTTTCAGGCTGCTTTTGGGTATCGCTTCGGGTTGTGCCGATCTTTATCACATACTGATGGATAACCGAATACTGTTTTTGATGTCTTCAATAATGGCATCGGGTGCAATTTGAAATAACAGCATTTCGGTTTCATACGGTTTGTTTGCATTTTGAAAAAGTTCTTGTGAAAAGTGCCGCATCAGCGAGCAGTATTCGTGATAGGCGTCTTCGCCGTTATGGTATTCCACTTTTTTTCCCGATAATTCAAAAACAGTATCCAGATGATATTTGGCTAAGTTGGTATTTCTGCCAACAGGCTGGGGAAACAGCTTTTTACTGTTGCCATAGTTTTTGAAAATCAGCCAGTTCAAAGAAAAAATTACGCGGGAATCATAAATGGCATACAGCTTTGGATTAAGGAAAGAAGCCACTTTTGAAAACGATGAAATCCGCTCAAATACTTCTTTTGGCAGCTTCCCGTCTGCAAGAAAATCAGGCAGCTGCTTTAACAGAGCATCGTTTTCGGGATTTTTGCGAAACCCTTTAATTCCGCCCCAATCCCTGATAATCCAGTAATCTGTCTCCAAACTTCTTTCATGTGCCATCTTTTCTGAAAGTTTATGTTTGAGCATGATTTGTTTCTCTTTTCTGCTCAGAGTGTCATCAGAGATGGTTACAGGAGAGTTTGCAAGGATATTCTCCCATTTTGAATCTATGTTTATAGCTAAAAAATTTTCTTTAATTTGTTGAATCACTTTTTCCATCATATTTCCTTTATCAGTAAACCGTAGAGTGTGTGGCTTTGCCACGCACGCGGTTTTTTGTCTCAACCTTGTAAACCGCGTGTGCAGCAAGCTGCACACCCTACGCTTGTTTTCAGGCTGCCTTTGGGTTAATCGGGCAGTTCCAGCAAAAAGCCGTCGCGGTAGCCGTTTTGTCCGTATTCGTTGGGATAACCCAGCGGGTTGATGATGATGCGGCAGTCGTCTTGTATGGTATCGACGGCGTGGTGGGTGTGGCCGGCAATCCAGTGCTCAAAGCCCGCTACGTCAATCTGGTTGATGAAATAGGGGTTGAGCGGCGAGTCGGCATAGGGTGGCGCGATGCAAACAGGGTGCGGCGGAAAATGGGTGAGCACGATGGTGCGCGCGCGGTGGCGGAATTGTTCAATGAAATCCAGTTGGGCGTTGAAGCGTTCGATGTAGTCTTCGGGTTCGGCACGGCGCTCGTGCGGCGGAGTGCCTGCGGCGATATAGAAAAAGTCGGCGATGTTGTTGCGGGCAAGGGCGACGTTTTCGCGAAACTGTTTTTTGCCATCGCAATGCTGCCTGAAATTGCTCCACAGCGTGCCGCCAACGAAGGTGTAGCCGCCAAATTCCAAGGGGCGGTTTGCGGTGAGCAGCGGCGCGCCGGCGGCGATGAGTTCGCGCGGTAGCTCGTCGAGGTGTTCGCCGTAAAAATCGTGGTTGCCCAGCACGAACACGCAGGGCTTGCCCGCGGCGGCGCAGGCAGCCTGAAACGCTTCCGCGCCGCGCCGCCCGTTGCCGAAGTCGCCGGCGTGGACGATTAAATCGGCATCGGGATGCGGGGTGACGGTTTGGCCGTGGGTGTCGGAGAGGATGTGGAGTTTCATGGCTGGCGGGCGGTGGTTTTCAGGCTGCCTGTGCCGCGGGCGGTTATTTTCTTTTCAACACCAGCGTAAACACGCCGTTTGCTTCGCTGCTTTGCAGCAATTCGTGCCCCGTGTGGTGGCAGAATGCGGCAAAGTCGGCGGGTGCGCCGGGGTCGGTGGCGAGGATGGTGAGGGTAGCGCCGCTGTCTAAGGTGGCGAGGGCTTTTTTGGCGCGGAGGATGGGGAGCGGGCATTTTAAGCCTGTTAAATCTAGGGTTTGCATGGGGTTTCCTTAGTGAATGATGTGCCGATGGCAGCCTGAAACGGGGTTTGCGCTTGACCAAACGGTGTTTCAGGCTGCCGCAAGATGGCGGAACGAAAGGGGGCGATTTTAGCAAAGTTTAGGGCGGGCGTTGGCGAGGGCGTTTGACGGCATGGTGCGCGAAGGCAGCCTGAAAACAAGCGAAGCGGGTGAACCGCGCCTCTAACTTGTTTTCAGGCTGCCTTTTGCGATGGGCGAAGGTTTAGGCGGTGCGATTGGGCGCGGGCGGGATGGCGGCGCAACGGCAAAAGCTCCCCGCGCGGGTACGCCGCGATGCGCGGCGTGATAGGGCAAAAGATTGGGCTGAGGCAGCCTGAAAATGGGTTCATCAATCGGCAACCGCCATAATGGGCATACAGCGCGGCGGGGGTGATTGGGCTGCGGCTGACGGTTTCAGGCTGCCTTGTATATTTGTGCTTCCACAATTTGCAGCCTGAAAACCCGCTCAACCCAGCGCAGGATAATCAATATATCCCGCTTCGCCGCCGCCAAACATGGTTGCGTGGTCGGGCGCGTTCAAATCTGCGCCCAGTTCAAAACGGAGCGGCAGGTCGGGGTTGGCTAAAAACGCTGCGCCGTAGGCGATGAGTTCGGCGGTGCCTTTTTCCAGCTCGGCTTCGCCCGTTGCGGCGGTGTAGCCCGTGCCGGCAACCACGGTTTTGCCTTGCACCATGCGCCCGAACAGCTCGATTTCGTTGTCCTGCGGGTAGTGCGGCAATAATGGGAACATCGGTGCGCGCTGCATGATTTCCACAAAGGCGAAATCCAGTTTGTTCAACTCGTTGATTAAATATTGATAAGTGGCGACGGGATTGTTGAACGCGATGCCGGCGTAGGAGTGCAGCGGGCTGATTTTGATGCCGACGCGCCCGCCGCCCACTGCGTCGATAATCGCACGCATGGCTTCCAGCGTGAAGCGGGCTTTGGCTGCGATGCTGCCGCCGTATTGGTCTTGGCACAGGTTGGCGGAGTCGGACAAAAACTGCTGCGGCAGATAGCCGTTGGCGACGTGCAGCTCTACGCCGTCGAAGCCTGCGGCGATGGCGTTTTTGGCGGCTTGGGCGTAGTCGGCGATGATTTGGCGGATTTCGGCGGCGGTGAGTTCGCGCGGTGTCTCAAAATCTTTCACGCCTTGTGAAGTGAAGTGCTGCATGCCTTCAATTTTCACCGCGCTGGGGGCGGCGGGCAGAACGCCGCCACGGTCAACCGAGTGCGCCACGCGCCCCGTGTGCCAGAGTTGGGCGAAAATCAGCCCGCCTTTTGCGTGCACAGCGGCGGTTACTTGTTTCCACGCGGCAATCTGCGCGGCGGTGAACAAACCGGGCGTGAGCGGGCTGCCGAGCGCATCGACGGAAATATTGACGGCTTCGGACAAAATCAGCCCGGCGGAGGCGCGTTGGGTGTAATACTCGGCGGTTATCGCGCCGACGATGCCGTCTGAATCGGCCCTGCTGCGCGTCATCGCCGCCATCACCATGCGGTTTTTCAGTTTCAGGCTGCCTAGGGTGTAGGGTTGGAGGAGTTTCATGGTGGGTCTCCTATGTAGTCGGACATTGATGCCCGACTTTTATTAAACGGGATTTGTCGGGCATAAATGCCCAACCTACTTGGCTTGTCTGTTAAAGTGTTGCCAGTATAGTTTCGGTTTAGATTTGGATAAATGGGGTAAAATGGATAACATTTATCCGAATATGAAATAAAGCAGCCTGAAAATGCTATTTCAGGCTGCTTCTGCCATGCCAAGCACGGTTTTACCCCACCGCCGTAAACCGCTTCTCCTGCAGCCGCGTTTCGCTGTAAAAATCGTGGGCAAACTGGGTAATTGTGGGTTTGCGGCGGCACAGTTCGCGCATTTTGGTGGTGGACTCGTGGTGTTGTTTGCCGTCGATGCACACGCCGTCGATGTCGCCGTTGAGCATATATTGTTCGCAATAGGAAGCGTCGCCGCCAATCAAAACGTAATAATCGCCCATATCCACAATCACGATTTGATGCCCGAGCGTATGCCCCGGCGTGGGCACAAGGCGGATTTTGCCGTCTTGGGTGAGTTTTTGGCTTTTTTCAAAGGTTTCAAATGCGCCGTCTGAAAACGGCACGGTTTGGATTTGTTTGGAAAACCAGTCGGGATAGTGCATGGTCAGATAGCCGTTGAACACCGCGTCTTTGGCTTCGATGGCATGTTTTTCGGTTTCGGTGAGCAAAAAAGTGCTGTTGGGAAAATTGGGAATGCCGCCCGCGTGGTCGCCGTGCATATGGGTCATCACCACCCATTTCACGTTGAGCGGGTCAAAGCCGCGCGAGCG
Organism: Kingella oralis; assembly: GCF_014054985.1. Classification (NCBI taxonomy): domain Bacteria; kingdom Pseudomonadati; phylum Pseudomonadota; class Betaproteobacteria; order Neisseriales; family Neisseriaceae; genus Kingella; species Kingella oralis. The sequence goes on along the minus strand of NZ_CP059569.1, from coordinate 241,156 downwards.
CAAAACCGCGCCGACTTCTTCTTCGGCTTTCACGCCGCGCCGTTCGCAAAACTGCATAAACGGATGCCACCACGGCTGATAGCCCGCATCGTTGGCGCGGCTGCTTTCGCCCGTGTCCACCACCATAATCAAGCCTTCGGGATGCTCAATCAGCCAGCAGCCGATGGGCAGATGCGGCGACCATTTATGGTCGGTGAGTACGTCCATCACGCTCAAAGGCCGTCTGAAAAAGCGGGCGAGCTGGTGGTGGATTTTGATTTGCACCCAACCTGTTGTCAGGCAATGGATTTTGATGTTGTTCATGATGTGTCTCTCTGTGTGTTGATTGGATAAAACAGATTGTATAGAGGCAGCCTGAAACGCGATACCGACAAAATCGTGCAAAAAATCAGCGTAAACAGATAAAATCGTCCGCGTGTATGCTTATTTCTGAAAACTGCCATGAAAGTTGATTTAAGAGTGGTCAAAACCCACCAAGCCATCCGCAACGCACTGCTCAACCTGCTTGCCGAGCGCGATTACGACGACATCGCCGCGCAGGACATCATTGCCACCGCGCAAGTGAACCGCGCCACATTTTACAAATACTATTCGGGCAAAAACGCCGTCGCCGCCGCGATGATTGCCGAATTCAAACAAGACTACGCCGCCAATCTTGCCGAACGCTTGGCGGCGGACAACCTGCCCGACTTTTTGCAGCAGTCTGCCGACGCTCTGTTCAAACAACACGCGCTGCTGCTGGCATTGTGGAAAATCCAAACGCCGAAGCTGCATCTGTATGACGATATGCGCGCCATGCTGCAAACGCATTTTGCCGCGATGCTGCCCGAAACTGCGCCCGACGACTACCGCGTGAAAATCATGGCGACGCTGCTGCTGGAAACCGTGCGACACTTTTTTGAACGCAGGCAGGCGGTGCCCGTGGCGCGGGTGTTGGAGGAGATGGCGGCGGTGATGCGGCTGGTACGCGCAGAGGCCGTCTGAAAAGGAACAACATGGACTACCTAAACGAAATGGCGCTCTTCGTCGAAGTCGCCCAAGCCAACGGCTTCAGCCGCGCCGCCGCCAAGCTCGGCATGCCGCAGTCCACCCTGTCGCGGCGCATTGCCGCGCTGGAAGACGCGCTCGGCTTGCGGCTGTTTAACCGCAGCACGCGGCGGCTGGAGCTGACGGGCGCGGGCGCGTATTACTTAGAACGCGCGCTGCCGATTGTCGCCGAAGCGCGGCTGTTGCACGGCGCTTTGGACGAAATGCGCGAAACCGTGCGCGGCGCCTTGCGCGTGTCGCTGCCGGTGGACATGGCGTACAACATGGTCGCGCCGCTGCTACCCGAATTTGCCGCGCGTTACCCGGATTTGCGCGTCGATTTTGACGTAACCCCGCGCAAGGTGGACTTGATTGGCGAGCCGTTTGACTTGGCGGTGCGCACCGGCAAACTGCCCGATTCCGATTACATCGCCACCCCGCTGGCAGAATTTTCAGGCTGCCTTTACGCCGCGCCGGGCTATCTGGCGCAGCGGGGCGAACCGCAGTCGCCCGACGATTTGGCGGCACACGAATGCCTGCGCTTTTCAGACGGCCTCTGGACTGTGCAGCGCGGCAGCGAACGGGTAACGGTGCAGCCGCAAAGCCGCTTCGGCGCCAACAGCCCCGGCATGCTGCGGCAGATGGCGGCGGTCGGACTGGGCATCGCGCTGTTGCCCGAAATCCTGGTGCGCGACGACGTGGCGCAAGACCGTCTGAAAGCCGTATTGCCCGACTGGCAAAGCGAAAAAACACCCGTCCACGCCCTCACCGCCACCCGTCTGCTCACGGCGAACGTGCGGGCGTTTATTGGGTTTTTGCGGGAGAAATGGGCAGAATAGGCAAAAAACCCGCTGACGGTCTGTCGGCGCACAGGTTACAATAAGCGATACCGTTTTATTAAACAGACAAACAGGCGTTGATGCCGTTTGAAACGCGTTTCAGGCTGCCTTTGGGCGATTGGCAAGGCAGCCTGAAACTGCAAACGTCATCTGAAACCCCAACCCACCCAAAGGACATCCCATGCGCTTTTTCCCAACCGCCCTTGCCGCGCTCGCCCTTGCCCTCGCCGCCTGCACCGCCCTGCCCCATCCGCAAACCCTGCCCGAGCTGCCGCAGCAGGCGCAATGGTTCAAATTGGAGCAGACCGATGCCGCAGGGCAAACCGTGCAAACCAGCCTGTTGGCGGTGGAACGGCTTTCAGACGGCATCCGCTTTGTGCAAACCGACGCGCTCGGCGCGCCCGTTTCGCGCCAAACCGTCAGCACGCGCGGTTGGCAAAACGACGGCTTCATCATGCCCAACGCCCAATCGCGCCGCCTGTTTGCCGCGCTCTTGCCGCTGATTGCCGCCGACCGCGCCGCAACGCTTTATCCCGATGTGAAGCAGGCGCAGCCTGAAACGCCATCCGAACGCCATCCGACATTTTGCCCCGAAGGCAGCGGCGCACTGTTCCGCTACCGCAGCCGCGATTTGTGGTGCGCCGCCCGCAACGGCAGGCAGTTCAGCCTCTCGTTCCCCGACCAAACCCGCTGGACTGCCAGCCCGATTGAAGAATAAAACATGAACACACCCGTTTACCTAAGCCGCCCCGCCGTAACCAGCGCGCTCGGCAGCGGCCTGCAAACCCATATCGACGCGCTGCTCAACCCGAATGCCGCCAACCCGCTTGTTTTTTCCGAACAGTGGGTAAACGGCAAAACCTACGCGTTCGGCGCAGTCGGCGAAACCCTGCGCCCGCTGCCGCACGACCTGCCTCCCCAACACGCCAGCCGCAATAACCAACTGCTCTGGCACGCCCTCGCGCAAATCGAATCCGACATTCACGCTGCCGTTGCGCGCTACGGCAGCCACCGCATCGCCGTCGTTATCGGCACGTCCACCAGCGGCGCAGACGAAAACATCCCGCTGTTTGAACACGTTGCCCGAGGCGGCGGCTGGGCAGACAAACCGTTCAAATATTTCCAAAACACCATGTCTGCGCCCGCGGGGTTTGTTGCCGAAGCCTACGGCCTGCACGGCCTGCGCTACGCCGTCTCCACTGCCTGCACCTCTGGCGCGCGCGCCCTAATCAGCGCGGCAAGGCTGCTGCGCGCCAACCTTGCCGATGCCGTGATTTGCGGCGGCGCAGACACCCTGTCGCCGCTCACGATTAACGGCTTCGCCTCGCTCGACGTGCTTTCAGACGGCATCGCCAACCCCTTTTCGGCAAACCGCAACGGCATCAATATCGGCGAAGCCGCCGCCGCATTCGTGATGACGCGCGACCCCGATTTCAGCAGCACCATGCAGCTTTTGGGCTGCGGCGCAAGCAGCGATGCCTACCATATGTCGTCGCCCCGACCCGACGGGCTGGGCGCGGCGCAGGCGTTTCAGGCTGCCTTAAACCATGCCGGATTAAGCCCGCACGACATCGGCTGGATTAACCTGCACGGCACGGGCACCCAACACAACGACAGCATGGAAAGCCGCGCCGTTGCCGAAGTGTTCGGCTGCCAAACGCCCTGCACCTCAACCAAGCCGTCCACAGGGCACACCCTCGGCGCGGCGGGCGCGCTGGAAGCGGCATTCGCATGGGGCGTTGCCAGCCGCGAAACCAATCCGCAAGGCAAACTCCCGCCGCAGCTTTGGGACGGCACGCCCGACCCGGAACTACCTGAGATTGCGCTGACAGACAGCGGCAGCGCATGGCCGGACGGACGGCGGATTGCGGCCAGCTCGTCGTTTGCCTTTGGCGGCAGCAATGCGGTGCTGGTGATTGGGGAAACTGCGAACAGCGCGCAAAAGGCAGCCTGAAACTTATGACCCCGAGGCAGCCTGCATAGTAAAGCTAAAAACAAAACCGTTTGGTATCGCGCCAAACGGTTTTTTGTCGGATAGATTGAAATCTTTGCGAGACCCAAGTAGCTCGGGCATTTGTGCCCGACAATTTTAGTCCGTATTTGTCGGACATAAACACCCGACCTAGTGATAACAACAGTTTGTTTTCAGCTTCGCCACGCCGCGTCGCTACGCAGACCGCCCCAAGGCTTTTGCAAAAATTTCAGCCTGAAACCCAAAACGGAGCGGCGGCTCGCCGCCAAAGGGCGTATTCAACAGAATTTTACAGGTTCGTCAGATACAGCGAGTCTTCAACGCACCATCGGTTGCAGGTTTTGCAGAGGTTATCCAATGCGTATTTGCGGCAGCCTGAAAGTGGAAAATCCGTGTTCGCCATCATCGTTCTGCGGAACACAACACGATTGCAAACACGGGCTTTCGTTTCAGGCTGCCTTGGCGGGCGGCTTATTTGGCTTTGGCGACTTTGTTCACAAAACGCGCGCCTAGGCTGCGAACGGGTTTGGCGGCTGCGGGGGCTTTCATGCCGCGTTCGTCGCGCACTTTTTGCACCAAGTCGTCGATGACTTTCATGCCCGCGTCAAAGCCTATTTGCTGGAAGTTCACTTTGTATTTGCCGCCCACGATAACGGTGGGCGTGCCTGTGATTTCGTATTGCTCGGTCCATTTTTTCATTTGTTCCGCCATGTTTTTGTTGCTGAACGAATCGTAGGCGGCCAACACTTTTTTGCCGTCAAACGCCGATTGGGCGGGCAGCCATTGGCGCAACACGTCGTCTTTGCCCAAATCGATGCGTTGCGAAGCAAAGGCTTCAAAAATCACGGGGTCGGCTTGGTCGCGCAAGCCTGCTTGTTTTACTGCTGCGGCAAGGCGGGCAAAGCCAAAGTCGCGCCCTTCGTCCCACACGATGTGTTCGGTGCGCAACACGGTGTCCTTTTTGAACGTTTTGGCGTGTTTGAGCAAGATGGGTTCAAGGTCTTTGCAATGCGGGCACCAGTAAGCAAAGAATTCGGTTACTTCGATTTTGTCTTTTTGCAAGGGGGCAACTTCGGCTTTCACGACTTCGTAATCCGTGCCTTCGGTGGCGGCGGAGGCAGGCAGGGCGGTTGCCAAGGCTAAAAAGGCGGCAAATGCGGTGGTTTTTAGGGTTGTTTTCATGGCTTTTCCTTATATGAAGATTATTGTTTGCGAGGGATGCTGTTTATGCCGTTTTGTTGCAGGGTTTCGCGCACTTGGTTGGCGCGGTTGCTGTCCATGCCGCGCGTTTGCACGCGGTAGAGCGTTTTGCCGTTGCTTTGCACTTCCACGATTTGGGTGTTGACACCCATAAGCGCGAGTTTGGCGCGCTGCGCTTCGGCGGCTTGGCGGCTGTTGTAAGCGCCTGCTTGCACGGTGGTGCGGTCTGTTTTGTTGCCGGTTTTGTTTTGCGCGGCGGCGGGCTGGTCGCTTTTGCTTTCTCTGGCTTGGGCGGGCGCGCGGTCGGCTTTGTTGGCTTGGGCTTCTTCGGCGGCGCGTTGTTTGGCGCGTTTGGCCTGCGCTTCTTGGCGGGCGACTTCGCGGGCTTTTTCTATGCTGCCGCTGTTGAGAATTTGCTCGGCGGTGGGCTTGGCGTTGCGGTCGGCAAGGTCTTCTTGCTGGCGGCGGCGTTTTTCGGCTTCGCTGAGTTTGGCTTTTTCAGGCTGCCGATTGTCGGCTTTGCTGTCGGCGGGTTTGGTTTCGGGTTTGCGCGGCTTGGTGTCGCGCGGGGTTTCGGTTTCGGTGCTGTCGCCCAACACAGGGTCGTCCATCATGTCGGGCGGGCGGCGGGCGGTTTCGGTTTTTTTGGATTTGTCTTTGTTTGCATTGGGTTGTTCATCAATCAGTGCGGGTTCGGTTTCTTCGCGCGGTTTGGGGGGGCGCGCACGTGGGGCGGAGGCGACGAGGGGTTCGTTGTCTTCCAATGCGGGCGTGGTGCGGGTATTGTCGGTTGGCTTGGCGGCGCTGGCGGGCACGTTGCCGGGCAGCAGCACTTCGGTTTGGCTGCTTGCGGCGGCGGGCTGCTGTCTGCTGGTGGCGGGGTCTTTGAAGTCGCGCGCTTTGTTGTTGTTTAATGTGAACAATACGCCTGCAATGGCAATCAATGCGGCGATTGAGCCTGCCATAAAGCTAAATAAGCCTTTGCCTTGTTGATGTTTTGCGTGCATAAAATTCCTTGGTTGCATAATGGTGTTTTCAGGCTGCCTCGGTGGCTAAAATAGCCGTGCATTGTAGCAAAATTTGTTTTGCTTGGCGGTTGTTTTTGAGGCTGTTCGGCGTGGTTGGGCGTTAAATTTTGTGTGATTGCATTAAGAAGCTGTATTCGCTTTGCCTATGCAAATTTAAAGTTTGGCTTGGATTTGGGGTTGTTGCAAACGCGGATTCTGAGGCAGCCTGAAAACGGATGCAGCCCAAATTTTCGCCTGCTTTGCGGGCAAATGGCTTAAAATCGGCGGTTTAACATTTTCTTTACAGACCGATGATATGACTTTTTCCGTGGTAAACAGCCGTGCGCTTAGCGGCATGGATGCGCCGTTGGTGGAGGTGGAAACGCATCTTGCCAATGGCTTGCCGCAATTTAACATTGTGGGGCTGCCCGACACCGAAGTGAAAGAAAGCCGCGACCGCGTGCGCGCGGCGATTTTGCAAAGCGGTTTTGCCTTTCCCGCGCAAAAAATCACGGTGAACCTTGCGCCTGCCGATTTGCCCAAAGAGTCGGGGCGGTTTGATTTGCCGATTGCGATTGGCATTTTGGCGGCAAGCGGGCAAGTGAACCCTGATGATTTGGCGCGTTATGAATTTGCGGGCGAATTGGCTTTGTCGGGCAGTTTGCGCCCAATTCGCGGCGCGTTGGCGATGGCTTGGCAGGGGCAGCAAGCGGGGCGGGCGTTTGTGTTGCCCGAGGATAACGCGGAGCAGGTTGCCATGATGCCGAATATTGAAGCCTATGGCGCGGGCAGCCTGAATGCGGTGGCGGCGCATTTAAACCGCCTTGAACCGCTGCCGCGCGCGCAAAGCCGCCAGAGGCAGCCTGAAAACCGCAACACGCTGGATTTGAAAGACGTGAAAGGGCAGCACACGGCACGTTTGGCGTTGGAAATCGCGGCGGCGGGCGGGCACAGCCTGCTGATGGTCGGCCCGCCGGGCACGGGCAAATCCATGCTGGCGCAGCGTTTGCCCACGATTTTGCCACCGCTCACCGCCGATGAGCAGATTGAAGTGTGGGCGTTGCGCTCGCTTTTGCCGCAGCACGCGCACGATTTCAGCCGCGAACGCCCGATGCGGATGGTGCACAATTCCGCCAGCTCCGCCGCGCTGGTGGGCGGCGGCTCCGACCCGCGGCCGGGAGAAATATCGTTGGCAACGCACGGCGTGCTGTTTTTAGACGAGCTGCCCGAGTTTGACCGCAAAGTCTTGGAAATGCTGCGCGACCCGTTGGAAAGCGGGCAAATCCATATCTCCCGCGCCGCGCGCCAAGTAACCTATCCCGCGAAATTCCAACTGGTTGCCGCCATGAACCCTTGCCCCTGCGGCTATTTGGGGCATCCCACCAAGCCTTGCCGCTGCACGCCCGATGCGGTGAAACGCTACCGCGACAAAATTTCTGGCCCGCTGTTGGACCGCATCGATTTAACGATTGAAGTGCCCGTGCTGCCCGCGGCGGATTTGACCAGCAGCCAAGCGGGCGAAAGCAGCGCGGCCGTGCGCCAGCGGGTGATACGCGCGCGCGACATCCAATATCAACGGCAGGGCAAAACCAACGCCAAACTGCTGCCCAGCGAATTGGACACGCTGGCGCAAATCGACGATGAAGCCAAGCAAGCTTTGGCGCAGATGCTGGAAAAATTATCGCTGTCGGCGCGTAGCTTCCACCGCATTTTGCGCGTGTCGCGCACGCTGGCGGATTTGGCGGGCGACACGGTGGTAACGCGCGGGCATGTTTTGCAGGCAATCGGCTTTCGGCGCGCGATTTGAGGCAACCTTTCCCATCTGTTGCCCTACATGGTACAATTTCCGCTCTATTTACAACTGGAAGCACTAAAAATGCCCAACTTTATGCCCGCCCTATCCCGTTTTCAGGCTGCCAAAGTACTGGTGGCAGGCGATGTGATGCTGGACCAATACTGGTTTGGCGACGTGTCGCGCATCTCGCCCGAAGCCCCCGTGCCGGTTGCCAAAATCGGGCAAACCGAACACCGCGCAGGCGGGGCAGCGAACGTGGCGCGCAACATCGCCGCGTTGGGCGGGCAAGCTGCGCTGTTGGCGGTGGTGGGCGAAGACGAAGCCGCCGACACGCTGTCCGAGCTGCTGGCGCAAGACAACATCGCCGGCCATCTGATTCGCAGCTCCGCCGCGCCCACCACGCTCAAACTGCGCGTGTTGGCGCGCAACCAACAGCTTATCCGCTTGGATTTTGAAGCCGCGCCCGATTTGGGCAGCCTGAAAACCGTGCGGCAACAATACGCCGAACTCGTGTCCCAATACGATGCCGTGATTTTGTCGGACTACGGCAAAGGCGTGCTAAACGAAGTCGCCGCCATGATTGCCGCCGCCCGCGCCGCGGGCAAGCCCGTGTTAATCGACCCCAAAGGTACGGATTTCAGCAAATATGCAGGCGCCACGCTGCTTACCCCCAACCGCGCCGAGTTGCGCGATGCCGCAGGCGGCTGGGAAAACGAAGCGGGCCTAACCGCCAAAGCGCAAGGCTTGCGCGAAACGCTGGGCTTGGACGCGCTGCTGGTAACGCGCAGCGAAGAAGGCATGACGCTCTACCGCGCCGACGGGCAAACCCACCAGCCCACCCGCGCCCAAGAGGTGTACGACGTATCGGGCGCAGGCGACACCGTCATCGCCGCGATGGGGCTGAGCCTTGCCGCAGGCTACACGCTGCCCGAAGCCATGCACACGGCAAACGCCGCGGCGGGCGTGGTCGTAGCCAAGCTGGGCACGGCGGTGTGTTCGTTTGCCGAGCTGGAACAGGCGTTGGCAGTATAAAACCCCGTTTTCAGGCTGCCTTTTCAGCACGCATAGGCAGCCTGAAAACCACGAAACGCTTAAAAACAACGTTTTACTCACACAGTTCAGCCACACATAAAGGAATCCCAACATGACCATCATCGTAACAGGCGCAGCCGGCTTTATCGGCAGCAACATCGTCAAAGCGCTCAACCGGCGCGGCGAAACCGACATCATCGCCGTGGACAACCTGACCAACGGGCACAAATTCCGCAACCTTGCCGATTGCGACATCGCACATTATCTCGACAAACACGAATTCATCCGCCAAGTGCGCGAACACCTCGTTCCGCACGACATCCGCGCCGTGTTCCACCAAGGCGCGTGCAGCAACACCATGGAACACAACGGGCAATACATGATGGAAAACAACTACCAATACAGCCTGGACCTGCTGGATTGGTGCCAAGACGAGCGCATCCCCTTTTTATACGCCAGCAGCGCGGCGGTTTACGGCAAAGGCACAGCGTTCCGCGAAGAGCGCGCGCTGGAAAAGCCGCTCAACGTTTACGGCTATTCCAAATTTTTGTTTGACCAAGTGGTCCGCCGGCGCATCGCGCAAGGTTTGACCGCCCAAGTTGTCGGCTTCCGCTATTTCAACGTGTACGGCATGCGCGAGCAGCACAAAGGACGCATGGCATCCGTCGCCTACCACCATTTCAACCAATACCGCAGCCAAGGCTATGTGAACCTGTTTGGCGCATACGAAAACTACGGCAACGGCGAACACAGCCGCGATTTCGTCAGCGTGGAAGACGTCGCCAAAGTGAACCTGTATTTCTTTGACAATTTTGAAAAATCAGGCATTTTCAACCTTGGCACGGGGCGCAGCCAGCCGTTTAACGACCTCGCCGCCGCCACCGTGAACGCCTGCCGCGCCGCCGAGGGCAAGCCCAAGCTGTCGTTGGCGGAATTGGTGGAGCAGCAGCTTATCCGCTATATCCCCTTCCCCGAAGATTTGGCGGGCAAATACCAATCGTTCACCCAAGCCGATACCGAGAAACTGCGTGCCGCCGGCTACGCCGATGATTTTTACACCGTAGAGCAAGGCGTGGAACGCTATGTGGCTTGGCTGCTGGAACAGGCAGAATAGGCAATAGCGTTGATTGAAATCGCAATTTGGTTTTAACCAACGATAACAAAAGGCAGCCTGAAAACGGATTAACCCGTTTCAGGCTGCCTTTGTGCGTATTTGCAGAACCCGCCGCGTTGTTTACCCTTTCGGCATCGTATCAACGGGCAATCCGCCCGCTGCCGCCGCGCTTGGCTGCAACGCAAACGCTTTTCAGGCTGCCTGAATCCGAATGGTTTGAGGCAGCCTGAAAAGCATGGCGGGTTGGCTTGCGGGCAAGTCTTAATACCGAACCAGCATCGCGCCCCAAGCGAAGCCGCCGCCGATGCCTTCCATCATCAGATGTTGCCCGCGCCGGATGCGCCCGTCTTTAATGCCTGCATCCAGCGCGAGCGGGATGGAGGCTGCGGAGGTGTTGGCGTGTTCCTGCACGGTGAGGATGATTTTTTCTTCGGGCAAGCCCAGATGCTTGGCGGTGGCATCGATAATGCGCTTGTTGGCTTGGTGCGGCACCAGCCAATCGATTTGTTCGGCGGTGTAGCCCGCTTCCTGCAACACTTCGTCGGCAACAGCGGCCAGCTGTTTCACCGCGAATTTGAACACGCCTTGCCCGTCCATTTGCAAAAACGGCGTGCCGCATATTGCGCCATCGGCGATTTGCGCGGGCGTGTTGAGCAGCGATAAATAGTTGCCGTCGGCGTGCAATTTGCTGTGGATGATGCCCGCTTCGTCGCTTGCGCCCAGCACCACCGCGCCTGCGCCGTCGCCGAAGAGCACGCAGGTGCGGCGGTCGCTCCAATCCATGATGCGGCTGAACGTGTCCGCGCCAATCACCAGAGCTTTCTTTGCCATGCCGCTTTTGATGTAGGCGTTGGCGGTTGCCATCGCGTATACAAAGCCCGCGCACACGGCTTGCACGTCAAACGCGGGGCAGCCTGAAACGCCGAGCTTTTGCTGCACGATGGTCGCAGTGGCGGGGAACTGCATATCGGGCGTGGCGGTGGCCACGATGATTAAGTCAATCTCGCCGGCGGCAATGCCGGCATCGTCTAATGCGCGGAGGGCGGCGGCGTGTGCCAAGTCGCTGGTTTTTTCGTGTTCGGCGGCGATGTGGCGGGCTTTGATGCCCGTGCGCGTGGTTATCCATTCGTCGGATGTGTCAACGCGCCGGGCGAGTTCTTCGTTGGTAACGCGTTGGGCAGGCAGGTAGCTGCCGGTGCCGAGGATTTTGGCGTGTTTCATGGGCGGTTCTCGCAGGGAAAAATGGCGGCATTGTATGCAATCTTGTGGGTTTGCTCAATTTATAGTTGATTAAAATCGCAATGATACGGCGTTGCCAACGCCCTGATGTACTGTTCGTATACGGCGGACGCTGGCGCCTTGTCTCATTTTTATTTTAGTCAACTATAGTTTTCCTATGTTTGCATAGCGGGGGCAGTCTGAATATTTGCCATGTGCACGGCTTGCAAGCAAGCCGTAGGAGGCGCGGGTTGATGTTTCAGGCTGCCCAAGCCTTTGCGCTCGCGTTTAGGCAGCCTGAAACTGTTGCAAAACCCCAGTAGATCGGACATTTATGCCCGACGTTTTTAGTTGTGCGTTGTGTCGTATTTAAGATAAATATGCCCGTGTTTGTCGGGCATAAATGCCCGACCTACGGATAAACTTTGCGCGTCGTCGGACAAGCTCACGCTTGTTTCCGAAAAAAGGACGCTGCGTTCGGCTGGACGTAGGGGAATGGGTGGCAGTATTAAACAGTTGCGAAGGGTTGAGGCAGCCTGAAATCCAATCTATCCAGCAAAAAACCGCATGGCTCAACACCAAGCGGTTTTGGTTTTCAGGCTGCCTCTACAATGCCCAAAGGCAGCCCGAAACGCTTGCGCCACAGCAACGCCAAGAGTGGGTATGGCGGCGATACGCCATGTTCTGTTGCAAACTACGCGAAGGGTTGAGGCAGCCTGAAAAGAAGGGCAACAAGATTTGCCCGCCACCGCTCGTTTTCGCTTCGCCACCCCGCTTTGCTACGCCGCCCGCCTCGCGCGTATAATTTGCCCTTTCTGCAACTCGTCCACAAAGGAAACCCCATGCAATTTACCCTTGCCGCCGCCGCGCAGCCCGAAGCCGCGCAATTGTTTGTCTGCACCGAAGCGGGCCAGCTAAACGATGAAACCGCCCAGCTTTTGTGCCACAGCTTGGAAGAAAAAGACAGCTTTGCCGAAACCAAACTGCCCGTTTCAGGCAGCCTGAAAAGCATTGCCGTGCTGCGTTTTGCCGATTTGGCCACCGAAACCTTGCAAAAAGCCGCCAAAGAAGCCGCCGCGTGGGCGCAAAAGCAAGCGGCGGTGGCGGTGGATTTAAGCCCGTTCTGCGCCGAAAACGCGCCGCGCGTGGTGGCCGCGTTGGTGGCGGCGATTGGCGAGGCGGTGTACCGTTTTGACCGCTTCAAAAAAGAAGCCAGCCCCGCCAAATTGGCGCAGGTGCAGTTTGTGCACGCGCAGCACGGCGATGAAATTCAGGCTGCCTTAAACCGCGCCGAAGCCTTGTTATACGGCGTGAACCTGTGCAAAGACTTGGGCAACACAGGCTCCAACATCTGCACGCCCACCTATCTTGCCGAAACCGCCGCGCGCGAAGCGCAAGCCTTGGGCGCGGAAGCCAAAATTTTGGGCGGCGACTACATCCGCGAAAATATGCCCTCGTTCTGGGGCGTGGCCAAAGGCAGCAAGGAAGAGCCGAAATTGCTGGAATTGCGCTATTTTGGCGCAGCAGATAAATCCGCCGAGCCGATTGTGTTGGTGGGCAAGGGTTTGACCTTTGACAGCGGCGGCATCTCGTTGAAACCAGGCGAAGGCATGGACGAGATGAAATACGATATGTGCGGCGCGGCGGCGATGATTGGCACGTTTATCGCCGCCGCCAAAGCCAAGCTGCCGATTAACTTGGTAACCGTGGTCGCTACTTGCGAAAATATGCCCGATGGCGGCGCGTCCAAGCCGGGCGATGTGGTCAAAGCCATGAACGGCACCACCATTGAAAACCTGAACACCGATGCCGAGGGGCGTTTGGTGCTGTGCGACGCGCTCACTTATGTGGAGCAAAACTTCAAACCGCAAGCCGTGATTGATGCCGCCACGCTCACCGGCGCGTGCATCATCGCGCTGGGACACGTTGCCAGCGGCGTGATGGGCAATGACCAAGATTTGGTGGACGCGCTGCTTGCCGCCGCGCGCGAAAGCAACGACAAAGCATGGCAGCTGCCGCTGTTCCCTGAATACAAAGAGCAGCTCAAATCCAATTTCGCCGATTTGCAAAACATCGGCGGCCGCCCCGCTGGCACCATCACCGCCGCCACTTTCTTGGCGCACTTTGCCGAGAACTACAAATGGGCACATTTGGACATCGCAGGCACGGCTTGGAAATCGGGCGCGCAAAAAGGCGCGACAGGGCGACCTGTGGCGTTGCTGTTGCAGTATTTGAGCAATCAGGCGAAGTAAGCCTGTTATCGCCATCGTTCCAACCTTAAAAGGCAGCCTGAAAACCGTTTTACCCGCTTCGCTCGTTTTCAGGCTGCCTCAATCTTGTTCCCATCATCCCCACCATGACCCACCTAGACCTTGCCGCCCTGTTTATCCTCATCGCCATCCCGCTGCTCGCCCTCGCCGCGCTGTGGCAGCTCTACGTCATGCTCAGCGAAACCTACACGCTCAACCGCTATCAGCAGCAACCGCACCAAATGCTGCGGATTGCCGTCAGCCTGTTTTTCACATTCAGCCTGAGCGTGTATTGGCATTGCTCCAACGCCCGCAAAAAAGGCATCCTGTTTGCCCTGCTCGGCGGCGCGGGCATCGTGTGCTACGCGCTGGGCATGTGGTACAAAAACCATCCTTAAATCCTTAAAGGCAGCCTGAAATCCCATTTTTCAGGCTGCCTATTTGCAATCTATTTTGTAAATGAACGTAAAGCAAACCCGCCGCAAAAAGCGTACAATGCCCCCCGCCTCCCACCACCACAAAGGAAAAGCCATGACCGCACAAATCTCCCCCATCCCCGAAATTCTTGCCGACATCAAAGCAGGCAAAATGGTCATCATCACCGATGCCGAAGACCGCGAAAACGAAGGCGATTTGGTGATTGCCGCCCAATTCGTTACCCCCGAAGCCATCAACTTTATGATTAAACACGCGCGCGGCTTGGTGTGCCTGCCGATGGAAAACGCCCTTGTGGACAAGCTCGGCTTGCCGATGATGACCCAGCAAAACGGCACGCAATACGGCACCAATTTCACCGTTTCCATCGAAGCCGCGCAAGGCACCACCACCGGCATTTCCGCCGCTGACCGCGCCCTCACCATCCAAACCGCCGTGTCGCCCAATGTGCAGCCGCAAGACATCGTGCAACCGGGGCATATTTTCCCGCTGCGCGCGCAAAAAGGCGGCGTGCTGATTCGCGCGGGGCACACCGAAGCCGCCGTGGATTTAGCCCACATGGCAGGGCTAATCGGCGCAGGTGTGATTTGCGAAATTTTGAACGACGACGGCACCATGGCGCGCATGCCCGAGCTGCTGCAATTTGCCGAACAGCACGGCTTAAAAATCGGCACGATTGCCGACTTGATTGAATACCGCAGCCGCACCGAAAGCCTGCTGGAAGAAATGGGCGACACGCTGGTGCACACCCCGTGGGGCGATTTCCGCCAACACGTTTATGTAGACAAGCTCAACGGCGACACCCACCTTGCGCTGGTGAAAGGGCAGCCTGAAAACACCGATGAGACTGTAGTGCGCGTGCACGAGCCATTTTCCGCGCTGGATTTTATTCAACCCGACCCGAACCATTCATGGACGCTGCCGCAAGCCATCCAGCGCATTCAAGCTGCCGAAAGCGGCGTGATTATCCTGCTGCACCGCACCGAAGACGGCGCCGCCCTTCTGGAACGCACCCTGCCGAAAAACAGCCAGCTCGTGCAAAAATGGGACAGAAAAACCTACGGCATCGGTGCGCAAATGCTCGCCAGCTTGAACGTGAAAAAAATGCGCGTGCTGGGCAAGCCATCGGTGATGAACGGGCTCACAGGGTTTGGGCTGGAAGTGGTGGCGTTTGAAGAACAGCCGAGTGCGTAGCGGGTTGTTGCACAATAAAAGGCAGCCTGAAAACGGGAAAACTCGTTTTCAGGCTGCCTTTTATTGTTTACAAGATTAAATCGCCATCAAATCTTCTTCTTTGGCGGCGAGGATTTTGTCCACTTCTGCAATCGCTTTGTCGGTTAATTTTTGGATTGCCTCCTCGCCACGGCGCGCTTCGTCTTCCGAAATTTCCTTGTCTTTCAGCAATTTTTTGATGTGGTCGTTGGCATCTCGGCGCACATTGCGGATGGACACGCGGCCGTCTTCCGCCTCGCTGCGCACCACTTTAATCAAGTCTTTGCGGCGCTCTTCGGTGAGCATCGGCATCGGCACGCGGATGACATCGCCCATGGCGGCAGGATTTAAGCCCAGATTGGAATCGCGGATGGCTTTTTCCACGGCGGCGGCCATGTTGCTTTCGTATACTTTCACGCCGATGGTGCGCGCATCCAGCAGGGTTACGTTCGCCACTTGGCTCACGGGCACGGCGCTGCCGTAGTAGTCCACTTCCACTTGGTCTAGCAAGCCTGTGTGGGCGCGACCTGTGCGAACTTTGGCGAGGTTTTCTTTCAACACTTCAAGCGAGCGTTGCATTTTGCTTTCGGCGGATTTTTGGATGTCGTTAATCATGTTGTATTCTCGTAGGGAGTTGAATAAAGGGCGGATTATAGCAGAGTTGGTTTGTTCGTTTCAGGCTGCCTTGATGGGGATGGGGCAGCCTGAAAATAACCGTCAATTATGCACCAGCGTGCCTTCGTCTTCGCCCAGAATCACGCGTTTGAGCGCGCCTGCTTTGTGGATGCTGAACACCACGATGTTGAGATTGCGCTCTTGGCACAGCGTGAACGCGGTGGTGTCCATCACTTTCAGTTTTTTCTCAATCGCTTCGTTAAAGGTTACGTTTTTATAGCGCGTGGCGGCGGGGTCTTTTTTGGGGTCGGCGGTGTACACGCCGTCCACATTGGTGGCTTTGAGCATCACTTCGCAGCCCATTTCGGCACCGCGCAGGGCGGCGGCGGTGTCGGTAGTAAAGAAGGGGTTGCCTGTGCCTGCGGCGAAGATAACGATTTTGTGTTCTTCTAAATATTGGATGGCTTTGGGGCGGGCATAGGTTTCGGCGATTTGTTGCATGGAAAGGGCGGATTGCACGCGGGCTTTTGCGCCAACGCTTTCAAACGCATCTTTTAACGCCAGCGCGTTCATCACGGTTGCCATCATGCCCATGTAGTCGGCGGTGGCCCGGTCCATGCTGCCCGCTTGGGCGGATACGCCGCGGAATATGTTGCCGCCACCCACCACAATGCCCACTTGCACGCCTAAATCGGCGATTTCTTTGACTTGGCGCACGATGTTCATAATGGTGTCGCGGTTGATGCCGAACGGGTCGTTGCCCATCAGCGATTCGCCCGATAGTTTGAGCAGAATGCGTTTGTATTGGGTGGTCATGTTGATTGCCTTATCTTGGAGCGTTGGAGAGTTTGGGAATGGATGGGGTTGGCATCCGTATCTGCCATCAGGGCGACGCGGATTTTTGCGTTTCACGCAGCCAAACGGCGCGGATTATACGCGTTTTCAGGCTGCCTGAAATGGGGTTTTGCGGTAAACTGCGCGGATTTTTGTGAACGCGATGGGGCGGGCTGGGGCATGGCGGGGCAGCCTAAAAACGATACGGCGTAAGGCAGCCTGAAAACGGAAAATGCCGTTTCAGGCTGCCTTCTGATTGAACCAAGAAAGCAAACATGAATTTATTAGCGGTTTTGGCGCGGTTAAGCAGCATGACGATGCTCTCGCGCGTGATGGGTTTTGTGCGCGATGCGATTGTGGCGCGTTATTTTGGCGCGGGCGCGGCGATGGATGCGTTTGTGGTGGCGTTTCGGCTGCCGAATTTGCTGCGCCGCATTTTTGCCGAGGGCGCGTTTTCGCAGGCGTTTGTGCCGATGCTGGCGGATTATAAGCAGAACAAATCGGATGAAGAAACGCGATTGTTTGTGCAACACGTGGCGGGGATGCTGACATTTGCGCTGTTTATTATCACGGCAATTGGCGTGTTTGCCGCGCCTCTTGTGATTTGGGCGACGGCAAGCGGTTTCGTGCGCGATGGCACGCGGTTTGAGCTGGCGGCGAAGCTGTTGCCGATTATTTTTCCGTATATTTTGTTGATTTCGCTGTCGTCGTTTGTGGGCAGCATTTTGAATACTTACAATAAATTTTCCATTCCCGCGTTTACGCCTGTGTTGCTGAATGTGTCGTTTATTGTGTTTGCGCTGTTTTTAACGCCGTTTTTTCAGCCGCCGATTATGGCGATGGGCTGGGCGGTGTTGGTGGGCGGGCTGTTGCAGTTGGGCTTTCAGCTGCCGTGGTTATACAAGCTGGGCTTTTTCAGGCTGCCTAAGCTGCGCTTTGGCGATGCGGCGGTGAGCCGTGTGATGAAGCAGATGCTGCCGTCGATTATCGGCTCGTCGGTGGCGCAGATTTCGCTGGTAATCAATACCACGTTTGCGTCTTATCTGGCGGTGGGCAGCGTATCGTGGCTGTATTATTCGGACCGCTTGATTGAGCTGCCTTCGGGCGTGGTGGGCGCGGCGTTGGGCACGATTTTGCTGCCGAGTTTGTCTAAACACGCGGCGGCGAACAATGCGGTGGAGTTTTCGGCTCTGGTGGATTGGGGGCTGCGCTTGTGTTTGCTGCTGATTTTGCCTGCGGCGGTGGGCTTGATGGTGGTGGGGTTTCCGCTGGTGGCGACGTTGTTTATGTACCGCGAAGTGTCGCTGCACGATGCTTGGATGATTCAAAACGCGCTGGCGGCGGCGGCGCTGGGTTTGCCTGCGATGATGATGGTGAAGATTTTTGCCCCTGCGTTTTATGCGCGCAAAAATGTGAAAACGCCTGCCAAAGTGGCGGTAATTTCGCTGGTGTGCACGCAGTTGTTTAATTTGATTTTGGTGTGGCATTGGCAACACGTTGGGCTGGCGTTGGCGGTGGCTTTGGGGCAGATGGTGAACGCGGGGCTGCTGTTTACCATGCTGCGCTTGCATGAGGTGTATGCGCCGCAGTTTGCGTGGAAGCGGTTTTTGCGGCGGTTGGCGATTGCGCTGGCGGTGATGGCGGGGGGCTTGTGGGGCGTGCAGGCGGCGTTTCCCGTGGATTGGGCGGCGTTAGGCGGCGGGAGGCGCGCGCTGGTGTTGGCGGGGCTGTTGCTGCTGGCGGTGGTTTTGTATTTTGGCACGCTGGGGGTGCTGGGGGTGCGCCCGCGGGAGTTTCGGCGCAGGGAAGCGGGATAGGCGGGCTGAGGCTTTTGTGAACGCATAGAGGCAGCCCGAAACGCAATCTGAGCCTGTGCAAAACGCCTTGGAGCGGTCTGCGTAGCGAAGCGGAGTGGCGAAGCTAGAAATAAGAAATGCCGTCATTCACATACGGGTGAGAATCTGGTTTGATATTCAGAAATAATTGTAAAAACAACCTGTTGTTTATCAGCAGCCCGACAAATACCGACCTATTTATCTTAATAATACGCCACAACTAAGAAACGTCGGGCATCTATGCCCAACCTGCTTGGGAAAAAGTTTCATCTAGGCAGCCTGAAACCCGCCATCCCGTTTTCAGGCTGCCGCCCTAATCTCCGAAAAACCGCCATGAAAACCTACCGCCAACTCACCGTCCTCGCCGCCATCCTGCACGAACATCCCGCCGACAGCGTCATCCTTATCCCCGAAACCGCCGCCGCAGCCCTCCGTCCGCAAACCGTCGGCAACCTCGCCGCCCTGTTCGCACCCACCGCCCGTTTTATCGTTCAGGCTGCCGATGCGCCCCTCCGTCTCGGCTACCGCCAATGGCTCACCGTCGGCGCGCTGCAACGTATCAGGCAAAACCTGCCCGCCGCCCCGTCCCAAGCCGACTGGCTCAACATCCTCGCCACCTATCTGATTGCCCCGCCCGCCGAACCCATATCCAACGCAGACATCCCGCCGCTGGCATGGGCAGAGCTTGCCGACGACGAAGCGCGCATCCAATGGTGGATGCAATGCGTCCGCGCCTACCTCAACGGCGACGACTTCACCCCCGCCAGCCGCGCCGCGCTGGACGACTGCGAACAGCGCATCGGCTGCCCCCTGCCGCCGATGCTGCGCGCCTACCACCAACACATCGGCGTGGAATACCTCGCCGAAATCATCAACCCGCCCGAGCGCATCGAGCCGCTGCTTGACGCTTTTCCCGGACTGGAAGACATCCTTGAAGACCTGAGCGCCGAGCAAGCCGCCGCCACCCGCGCCCTCGCCGGGCAACTTATCGCATTCGGCGACTATCTGGGCAACGGCAACCTCTGGTGCCTCCACCGCCAAACAGGGCAAGTCTGGTACTGCGACCACGACACGGGCGAATGCCTCACCCCAATCTTCAACAACGTGCGTGACTACCTCGACGCGGTGATGGTTTTAAGCCTTGCCGAAGCGCACGACTCCGACGACGAAAACCATGAAACCGCCGAAAAAATGCTGCGCCAACGGCTCGGCGACGCGGTAGTGGAAAAATGGATGTATTGAGGCAGCCTGAAACGCCATCATCCCTGTTTTAGCTTTGCCAAAGCGTGCAAACCCGTTTTCAGGCTGCCTCAACCACCCCAAAGGCAGCCTGAAAACCCAACAAGAAAGGAAACCAAATGAACTTCACCGTCAAAGCCTTCGCCGAGCTCTCCCCCGCCGAACTCCACGCCATCTACACCGCGCGCGTGGCGGTTTTTGTGGTGGAGCAAGCCTGCCCGTATCAAGAAGTGGACGCGCAAGACCCCGCCGCGCTGCACATCTTCGCCGAGCAAAACGGCAAAGTCATCGCCTACTGCCGCCTGATTCCGCACGGCGACAGCGTGCATTTGGGGCGCGTGCTGGTGTTGCCCGGGCATCGCGCCGAAAAACTGGGGCGCAAAATCGTCGCCTTTGCCGTGGACTACGCCCGCGCGCATTTCCCGCAATGCAGCGTTTATGCCCAAGCGCAAGCCTATTTGGAACGCTTTTACGCCTCGTTTGGATTTGCCAGCCAATCCGCCCCTTATCTGGAAGACAATATTCCGCATATTGATATGCTATTGCCCGCCGCGCAATCATAGCGGCTCAACCCGGTTTGCAGTAAAATCACACACTTTCAGGCTGCCTAACCCTTCAAAGGCAGCCTGAAAGTTATCTTATTAATTTTAGAGAAACCACGACCATGAAAACCAACGAACTCCGCGCCAAATTCCTGCAATTTTTCCAATCCAAGGGGCATCAAATCGTTGCCTCTTCTTCGCTCGTCCCTCACGACGACCCCACGCTGCTCTTTACCAACGCGGGCATGAACCAGTTTAAAGACGTATTCTTGGGCTTTGACAAACGCCCCTACACCCGCGCCACCACCGCGCAAAAATGCGTGCGCGCAGGCGGCAAGCACAACGACTTGGAAAACGTGGGCTACACCGCCCGCCACCACACATTCTTTGAAATGATGGGCAATTTCTCGTTTGGCGACTACTTCAAAAAAGAAGTGATTCCGTTCGCGTGGGAATTTCTCACTTCGCCCGAATGGCTCAACATTCCCAAAGAAAAACTGCTGGTAACCGTGTATGCCGAAGACGACGAAGCCTACAACATCTGGCACGATGTTATCGGCGTGCCTGCCGAGCGCATCGTCCGCATCGGCGACAACAAAGGCAGCCGCTACGCTTCCGACAACTTCTGGCAGATGGGCGACACCGGCCCCTGCGGCCCCTGCACCGAGATTTTCTACGACCACGGCGAAGAAATCTGGGGCGGCATTCCCGGCAGCCCCGAAGAAGACGGCGACCGCTGGATTGAGATTTGGAACTGCGTGTTTATGCAGTTCAACCGCGACGAGCAGGGCAATATGAACCCGCTGCCCAAGCCCTCTGTCGATACCGGCATGGGCTTGGAGCGCATGGCCGCGGTGATGCAGGGCGTGCACAGCAACTATGAAATCGACCTGTTCCAAGACCTGCTCAAAGCCGTTGCCCGCGAAACCGGCACGGCGTTCAGCATGGAAGAGCCCAGCCTGAAAGTGATTGCCGACCATATCCGCTCGTGTTCCTTCCTGATTGCCGACGGCGTGATGCCCAGCAACGAAGGGCGCGGCTATGTGTTGCGCCGCATTATCCGCCGCGCCGTGCGCCACGGTTACAAACTCGGTCAGAAAAACGCCTTTTTCTACAAACTCGTGCCCGATTTGGTGAAAGAAATGGGCGGCGCGTATCCCGAGTTGAAAGAAAAACAAACGCATATTATGGAAGTGTTGCGCGGCGAAGAAATGCGCTTCGGCGAAACGCTGGAAAAAGGCATGGGCTTGTTTAACCAAGTGTGGGACGCGATGCAGTTCGCCAAATTGGAAAGCCTGTTGCCGATGGACGGCGTGGGCGAGCCGTTGCGATTGACCACCGCAGACGGTGTAGCGTTTACCGTGGTTTCGCGCAATGCGGGCAACGGCAAACAAATCGTGGTGCGCCCGCAGGTTTCAGGCAGCCTGAACGAAAGTTTCGCCTTTAATATGGAAGACGTGGTTACCAAAGAAAAACCCGAAGCCCACCGCGCTTACGGCGAAGCCCTGCAAGGCTACCTGAAAAACAATATCGCCAACAGCAAGCTGATTATGTCGGGCGAACACATCTTCAAACTCTACGACACCTACGGCTTCCCCTATGACTTAACCGCCGACATGGCGCGCGAATTGGGCATCGAGTTGGACGAAGAAGGCTTTGAGCGCGAAATGGAAGCCCAACGCGCCCGCGCCCGCGCCGCGCAAAACTTCAAAGCCAACGCCCAAGTGGCCTACGACGGCGCAGAAACCCAGTTCCACGGCTACGACAAACGCAGCCTGGACGCCACCGTACTCGCGCTCTACCGCGACGGCGAAGCCGTAAACGAGTTGAACGCAGGCGAAAGCGGCATTGTCGTGCTCGATCACACCCCGTTTTACGCCGAATCGGGCGGACAAGTCGGCGACGTAGGCTTTATTTTCAGCGGCGAAAACCGCTTTGAAGTGGAAGACACGCAAAAAATCAAAGCCGCCGTGCACGGACATTTCGGCACGCTCGTTTCAGGCAGCCTGAAAGTCGGCGACAGCATTTGCGCCGAAGTGGACAACGTTGTGCGCGAAGCCATCATGCGCAACCACAGCGTTACCCACCTGATGCACAAAGCCCTGCGCGACGTACTCGGCACCCACGTCGAGCAAAAAGGCTCGCTGCAAAACGCCGAACTCACGCGCTTTGACATCTCCCACCCGCAAGCCATCACAGCCGAAGAAATCGCCGAAGTGGAACGCCGCGTCAACCACGCCATCATGCAAAACGTGCCCGTGCGCGTCGAAACCATGAGCCTGGAAGACGCGCAAAAATCCGGCGCCATGATGCTCTTTGGCGAAAAATACGGCGACTTCGTGCGCGTCATCACCATGGGCGACTACTCCACCGAGCTGTGCGGCGGCACCCACGTTGCCCGCACCGGCGACATCGGCTTCTTCAAAATCATCAGCGAAGGCGGCATCGCCGCAGGCATCCGCCGCGTCGAAGCCATTACCGGCCAAGCCGCGCTCGACTGGGTGCAAAACCAAGAAAACCTGATTAAAGAAGCCGTAAACGAAGTCAAAGCCCAAGGCGCAAAAGACCTGCTCGCCAAAATTCAGACGGCCTTAGCCCACAGCAAAGCTCTTGAAAAAGAACTCGCCCGCGCCAAAGCCGAACTCGCCGTACACGCAGGCGCCAAGTTGCTCGACAACGCCGTAACCGTCGGCGCAGCCAGACTCGTCGCCGCCCAAATCGAAGCCGATGCCGCCGCCCTGCGCGACATCGTTACCGATTTAACCAGCAAAGGCGACAACATCGTCGTCCTCCTCGCCGCCGTAAACGACGGCAAAATCGCCCTGTGTGCAGGTGTATCCAAAGCCATGACAGCCAAAGTGAAAGCTGGCGATTTGGTCAAACACGCCGCCGAACAAATCGGCGGCAAAGGCGGCGGCCGCCCCGACTTGGCACAAGCCGGCGGCAGCGATGTCGAAAAACTGCCCGCCATGATTGAGAGCGTGAAAGATTGGGTCGGCGCGAAGCTGGATTGATGTAAGAAAGGCAGCCTGAAAGTTTCAGGCTGCCTTTTGTGCAAAGAGGCCGTCTGAAAGGCCTTGTTTGCCGTAGGTTTGGTCGCGACCCAACAGATTTTGTGAAGTATAAAAAATGTTGAGGCATGATCCAAGCTACTTAATGAAATGGAGAGAAAATAAATGGATTGTACAAATGATATAGGTCAATTAATTTCATCTGTTGTGAGCGGTGTTGCAGCAATTATAACTGCCTGCGCAACAATATTTCTCTACAAAGTAACAAAAATTCTTGCAGTAGAGACAAAAAAGATGGCAGATGCTTCCAAGCCACATATTGTTGCTACTTTGGTTATAAATAAATGGTCAATGATGCATATGGATTTGCATATTGATAATACGGGGAACGCAACGGCCTATGATATTGAAATCTCTTTTAATCTTCCATTGAAAAATACTGGGGTAAGAGAAAAATTAGAAACATTGCCTTTTCAGAAAATAAGTGTATTAAATCCAAATCAAGGATTATCTACCTATTTATCTGAATATTCGGATATAAAAGATAAGTCCTATTTTGTTGAAATTAGTTGGAAAAATAATTCAATGGCAACCGAGCGAGAATACAATAGGTATATTTTGAACATTGGTCATTACGAAGGTGTTACCAAACTTGGTGATGATAATCCTTTATGTAGTATTGCTAATAAAGTTGAAAAAATTTCTGACGATATTCGGAAAATTACAAATAAACTTAAATAATTCTTAAGAGATATTTTTTATATATTCCTCAAGGTTCGATAAAATAAGTAACCACATCTACTATCATCAATGGCAAATTTGCCGACCGTTACAGCAAGCGCGGCAGCAGCATTTATGCCCGACTCTTTACAAATGGGATTTGTCGGGCATAAATGCCCGACCTACAAATCCAAGTTTCCCAACTGCCCGCTACCGTCTGAACCCCCAAACCCCGTTTTCAGACGGCCTTTTTCCGCTAAAATCCCCCTACCATCCAACCCGAAACAAAGGAGAACCATCATGCAAGTTACCACCTCCGCCATCATCAACGGCGAATTTGCCGACCAATACGGCAAGCGCGGCAGTCAGTTTAGTGAAAACGGGATGCCGACTTATTCGATTCCTTTTGAAATCAGCGGCGCGCCAGAGGGTACGCAGTCGTTTGCCGTGGTGTTGGAAGACAAAGACGCGATTACCGCCAGCGGTTTTGTACAATTGGGCGAGCATCG
This sequence comes from Kingella oralis, assembly GCF_014054985.1. Lineage (NCBI taxonomy): Bacteria > Pseudomonadati > Pseudomonadota > Betaproteobacteria > Neisseriales > Neisseriaceae > Kingella > Kingella oralis. The sequence continues at coordinate 216,752 of NZ_CP059569.1, read as the reverse complement.
GCAATAATCACTTAATTACGCATAAAACCATCCAAAAAAGCAAATCACGCAGCGTGCAGCTACTGCAACCGCAAAAAATCCAATAAATAACCAACCCAAAGGCAGCCTGAAAACCCCAATCCCGTTTTCAGGCTGCCCTTTTCCGCTAAAATCCCACCACCTACACAACCATCAACAAGGAAAAACAATGGCCGCCTCCAATCCCCCCACCCAACCCGCCTACACCCAACCCGCCCCCCCCAAAGCCCCACCCGCCGACATCACCCGCCGCGCCAACCCCGCCATACTCACCGCCCCCCACACCCGCTACACCTTCCACACCCTCAACCTCCCCCGCGCCAACGGCGAAATCCAACGCATCTTTGTCGGCATACCCCACACCCCGCCCCCCGCGCAAGGCTACCCCGCTATCTACGCCCCAGACGGCAACGCCCTGCTAGAACTGCTCACCCCACAAACCCTCAGCCAATACCACCAGCCCCCCGTGCTCGTACTCATCGGCTATCCCACCGATTTGCGCTTTGACACCGCCCGCCGCGCCTACGACTACACCCCACCCAACCCAGACGGCAAACCCATGCCCGACCCGCTCACCACAGGGCGGCAAAACGGCGGCGCACCCGACTTCCTTCACTTCATCGCCACCCAAATCCGCCCCCGCATCGCCCAACTCGCCGCCACCGACCCCGGGCAACAAACCCTGTGGGGGCACTCCTACGGCGGGCTGTTCGTGCTCTACACCCTGTTTGAACGCCCCGAACTGTTCAGCCACTATATCGCCGCCGACCCATCCTTATGGTGGCACAACGGGCTGATGCTGCACTACGCCGCCCGCGCCCGCATCATCCCCAACCGGCATTTAATCCTCCAAAAAAGCGGCGCAAGCCTCCCGCAAAAAGCCAACCCCGCGCACAACAGCGTCCCGCCCGATGCTGCCGAACGCCTCGCCGAGCAACTTCGCCAACGCGGCATCGCCACCGAATACCGCCACTACCCCAAGCAAACCCACGGCGGCTTGCTCGCCCAATCCTTTCAAGAATGGCTGGACAGCATTCAATAACTACAAAAGCAGCCTGAAAACCCGTTTTCCCGTTTTCAGGCTGCCTCATCACCACCCCAAAAGCAGCCTGAAAAACAACCAAGAGCGCGTATGTCGCTTGGGCAGCGCGTCCCGCCTCATCAGACTACGCCTTCTTCATAAAACGGAAATATGCCATGACAAACACCGAATTAGAAAACACATACGATGTGTTGTTCCAAAACAAAATCACCAACCCCGTTGATCTGCCGGGCAATCATCCCGATGAACCGATAGAACGCGGCTTTCTATATATCCAATGCGATAAATTTTATTTTGATAAAAATTTTAGCGAACTCTTCAATTTAAAGCAAAACGAATTAGACGGAATCTATTGTTTCTTATCTAAAAATTGCGAATTAACCCTTAACGACGAAAGAAAATTTTGCGGCGTGTCATTTAAAGGGGAAGCAGGCAAAGAAATCATCTCGGCAGCAATCAAGCAAAAATGGCAAAGCATGGGGCTCACATTTGCCGAGATTGACAAGCAGCAAAACCTGCTGGTTTTAAGCACCGGAGAAAACATTGATTTAAACGGCGTGGAAGCCTTGGAATACGAAATCGTCAAAAAGAAGAAAACCCAAAAAACATCAAACCAATAAGCGCAGGCCGGATTGCCCAACCCCACCGCAAGGCAGCCTGAAAGCATTGCGTGCAGCCCAAACGCCCAAGCGTGTTTTCAGGCTGCCTTCAAACCGCCCAACGTCTTGACCTCTCCCGCACCGCCCGCATCAAACAATAATTACTCTCATTTGCCTTGGCAATCCGCGCCCAAACCGTTATGATTTACACCTTTTCACATTTGCAGCATTTTTGTAAACACAACACAGAGGAATTTTTATGAAAAAACGTTTTGCCCTTGGCATCTTACCGCTTGCCCTAGCCGGCGCATTTGCCCGCGCCGACGACACCGCCCCGCACGACGGCGGCACATTGCCCACTGTATACGTTACCGCCGAACGCCAGCTGCAACAATCGCTGGGCGTGTCCAAAATCACCGCCAAAGATTTGGAACACCGCCCCGCCGTCAACGACATTTCCGACATCGTGCGCACCATGCCGGGGGTCAATTTAACGGGCAACACCGCCTCGGGCGAGCGCGGCAACAAACGCCAAATAGATATTCGCGGCATGGGCCCCGAAAACACATTGATTTTGATTGACGGCCGCCCCGTAACTTCGCGCAATGCCGAGCGATATAGCTGGCGCGGCGAGCGCAACACGCGCGGCGACAGCAACTGGGTGCCAGTGGAAGATATTGAATCCATCAGCGTATTGCGCGGCCCTGCGGCGGCACGCTACGGCTCGGGCGCGGCAGGCGGCGTGGTAAACATCATCACCAAAAAAGTGAGCACCGAATGGCATGGCGGCTTAACCTACTACACCAATCAGCCACAAGACCGCAAAGAAGGCGAAACCAACCGCATCGGCTTTAATGTGAGCGGCCCGATTATTCAAGACAAACTGGGCATCCGCATCTACGGCAGCCTGAATAAAACCGATGCCGATGCCGCCGACATCAACCCCACCAAAGTAACCACCACTCGCCGCGGCGGGCGCACCGTAACCAGCACCAGCATGGGCGCAGGGCGCGACGGCGTGAAAAACCGCGACATCGCCGCGCGCTTGGCATGGCGCATCACGCCCGAGCAAACGCTCACGCTAGACAGCTCATACAACCGCCAAGGCAATATCTACGCGGGCGACAACCAAAACAACAACCCCAACGCCTTCACGCAATCGCTATACGGCTCGGAAACTGCGCGTTTAACTCGCATCAGCAACGCACTCACCCACGAAGGCTATTGGAGCTGGGGCGACAGCAAAGTCGTAGCGCAGCTTGACCGCACCGAAAACCACCACTTAACCGAAGGCTTGATGGGCGGCCCTGAAGGGCAATACCAAAACCGCAACTTCACCGACAGCACGCTGCAAACCAAACGCCTGTTTGGCGAAGTGAACATTCCGTTTAAACTCGGCGGCGACCACGTTCTCACCATCGGCGCGGAATACAATCACGACCGCCTAAACGACCACGGATCTATGGTGCAAGGCTTCTCCGACCAAGGCAAAACCGACCGCTTCGCGGGCGTTGGCACAGGGCGCAGCAGCAAAACCAGCCAAAGCAATTTCGCCTTTTATCTGGAAGACCACTACCGCCTAGGCAACGGCACCCAGCTTATCCCCGCGCTGCGCTTTGACCACAACAGCGTTTCAGGCAGCAATTGGAGCCCCGCGCTGAACTTTGTGCAAGCCCTCGGCGGCGGCTGGACGATTAAAGGCGGCATCGCTCGTGCGTATAAATCGCCCAATCTTTACCAAAGCAACCCCAACTATATTTTGTACACACGCGGGCAAGGCTGCGCGGCGGGCACATCTAGCAGCATTCGTTGCTATTTAAAAGGCAACGACAGCCTGAAACCCGAAACCAGTTGGAACAAAGAAATTGGCTTTGAATTTGCCAACGACAAAGTGCAAGCATCTATGGCGTATTTCCACAACGATTATCGCAACAAGATTGTGGCAGGCGACCGCGCGGTGATGTTGAGCCAGCTGGGCAACTATATGTATCAATGGACGAATGCGCGCAAAGCCTTGGTGGAAGGCGTGGAAGGCAATTTAACCCTACCGCTGCACCGCACGCTCAAATGGACAACCAATTTCACCTATATGCACAAATCCATCAACAAAGACACAGGCAACCCGCTTTCCGTTACGCCCAAATTCACCATCAACAGCAGCCTGAATTGGCAGCCCACCGAGAAACTGGACGCAGCGTTAAACATTACCTATTACGGCAAACAAAAACCGCGCACCGTGATTTTGAACAACGCCGAACGCAACACAGGCCTATCAGGCGAAACGGTGAAACCTTATGGCTTGGTGGGCATCAGCGCAGGCTATCGCTTCAACAACCATGTAAACCTGCGCTTGGGCGTGAACAATTTGTTTAACAAAAAACTGTATCGCAGCTCCAACAACAGTAGCGCACAAAGCTACAACGAACCTGGTCGCGCCTTCTATGGCAGCCTGAAAGTGTCGTTTTGATTGAGTTGAGATAACCTGCAATAAAAAATAGGCAGCCTGAAAACCAATTTGGCTTTTCAGGCTGCCTAATTATTTAATTTGAACGCCGATTTAATTTATTCCAATACAAAAATTCTTTTCTGCAAAAAGCAACATAATCGGCGGCTCGTTCTGCTTTTCGCTCAAAATTATTTTGTGTTTCTTGCGCTAAATTTTGAATTTCCTGCGGGCTTAAATCGCATTCCAGTTGCGCAAGTTGCTCATCAAAACTGTTCTCATCGCGTTTTGCTTCCATATCGCAATAATCAGCAAAAACAGCATAGTAACCCTTGTCTTTGGCAATTTGACGACATTGTTTACTGCGTTGCTCCATTGCGACAAATGCTTCTTGCTTGGCACGCTGCGCGGTTTCGTATTCAGGAGAAGGCTGGTAATGAACATGGGCTAATGCGTGATTTTGGCAACCTCCGCTGGGAAGCGTTACAGTAAAAAGTTCATAGTTACCTACAAAATAACGGTAATACAAAGTAATGCCATCAATTTGATTAAAAGAAGCAAAACTTGGATTCGCACATTGATTGTTAAACAAATTGAGTAACAGATTGTCTTGAAATTCTTTGGCAATGGAATCCGCCTGCTCTGGCGTGAGTGTTAAATCATAAAAATGATTGATATTAAATGTATCTGTTGAAATTTCGGCTGAATTAACGCCTGTAAAAGTTGTCCATTCGTCAATTTTTTTAGGTATGCCGAGCAATCTTGCACCGTACACAAACTGTTCAACTATTTCGCGCTTATGATTTTGTGCATAGGTTTGCGCTTGTGATGCCGTATTTTCAGGCTGCCTCGGGGGTGATTGGGATATTATTGGCTGATAATCCTGATAGGCATGTTGTTTGGCAAAATGTTTTCCAGCAAATCCCGCGAAACACATTAAGCAAAACATAGCAATAGACCCCAATACTTTAATTATTTTATTCATTGTTTTCATTTTCCTGTTTTTCATCAGGCGATAATATCCACCAAATTGCTGTTCCGATTACACCTGCGGGTAGGCAGACATAGGTAATTTTTACGCCGACATAGGGTAGAAAACAGATGCACGCACCTAAGATAAACCACGCCCAAAATGCGATCCAACCAAAGAATGAAGCGATTTTTTTCATGGTTAAAGGGGGTAATGATTACATACAAATTTATATGCAAATTCACCCAATGTTCCAGGAATAATATAATCCGATCGTGGAGAACTTGGCGTAAAACTATCAACTATTTTACCGTTTTTGCTGTAATATACAGTAGAAAGCCTTCTTTCCATACCTAATGAACAATGTACTTCCGTATATGTTCTACTTTGAATATAAAACTTATGTGAATTAAATGATAATTTTTGTGGCTTATTGAATTCAAATTTAAACCATGCTCTATCAGAAGTCCTTGTGCTTAAATCACCATAAAGAACTACATTCTCTCCTGTTCCAATTATTACCCAATTCTCTGCCCAAACACTCCCAGACAACCCCAACAAACAAATTAGAATACCCAATTTTTTCATAATTTTTCCTTTCTTATGGATTTAAGTTAAAATTTGTGAAATTTTAACTTTGCCATAACTTGCTTTACAGCCACCAATCCGACAAACCACAATCGTATTTAGGCAGACAACAACTCAATTCAGGAAGGTAAAACACAACATGGAAATTCATGAAAAAATCCGCTTTATCCGCGAACAGCAACAAATGACCCAAGAAGAAATGGCAGAAAAATTGAATTTATCTACCAGTGGTTATTCCAAAATCGAACGCGGAGAAACCAAATTGCAGTTTGAGAAATTGCAGCAGGTTGCCAATATTTTCAAAATTGATTTAACGGATTTAATTGGTTGGAACGAGAAAAATGTTGCTTTGTTGATTACCGAAAGTGGCACAAACAGCGGCAGTTGCTATGTAGGCGGTTCTACAATCAACTTGGAATTTGAAAAATTAAAATTAACTGTTGCTCATCAAACAGAAATTATTGAACAAAAAAATGCTGAAATTGAAGCCTTGAAACGCATCATTCAGTTATTAGAAAACGATAAATCGCAATAAAGAAATAGGCAGCCTGAAAACCCATTTGGCTTTTCAGGCTGCCTTTTTCCGCTAAAATCTCAATATAAATCATACCTGAAAGCCCATCATGTACGCCATCCAAACCACTTCCGCCAGCAAAGCCAATCAATACCAACAACTCCTGCCCCAGCTTCAAGCCTTGATTGCCGCCGATGCCGATATTCTCATCGCCACGCTTGCCAACGTGTGCGCCGTGTTAAAAGAGCAGTTCAACTGGTTTTGGGTGGGCTTTTATTTGGTGAACGACAGCCGCAGCGAGCTGATACTCGCGCCGTTTCAAGGCCCGCTTGCCTGCACGCGCATTCAAAAAGGGCGCGGTGTATGCGGGCAGGCGTGGGTGCAAAACCAAACGCTGGTAGTGCCCGATGTGAACCGGCATCCCGACCACATCGCCTGTTCCAGCCAATCGCAATCCGAAATCGTCGTCCCCCTGCACAACGGCTCGGGCGAAGTCGTCGGCGTGTTAGACATCGACCACACCGAGCTGGCGGCGTTTGACGCAACCGACGCGCACTATCTGCAACAGCTTTGCGCGCTGTTGAGCCGACAGCTTTTTCAGGCTGCCTAAACATCTGAGGCAGCCTGAAAACGAGTTTACGAGCTTCTGCGAAGCTAAAACCGCCTTTATCCATCCAACGAAAGTCCGCACCATGCCCCGCCTGCTCCCTGCCCTGCTCCTTGCTGCCAACTTGTTCGCCGCCCCTGTTTACGCGCAAACCGCCACCGAACCGGACACCGAACTCGCCGAATTCGCCCGCTTCGCCCAAACCCTCACCATCAAGCAAAAAACCGAACTGCTAAACGAATTGGTGCAAAAAACAAATGCCGCCCTTGCCCATGAAAGCACCGAAGTGTTTGAAAGCATCAAAATAAGCCACCGCTATCCCCGCAGCCGCTCGCTGGATTACACGCTCACCATCCGCCCCCAACTTGCCCCGGCCATCAACATCAAACGGCTGCAATCGCCTGAGGGCAAAGCCCGCTTTCAAAATCTCCTGCAAAAAGCCATGGGCAACGCCTGCCGCGACAAGCTAAGCCGCACCCTGTTTGAAGCCCTCGGCATCCGCGAGATACGCGCTGCATTCACGCTCAACGGGCGCGCCATCAACCAAAGCCGCATGGCATTGAGCGAATGCAACCGCTTCTACCCCCCAATCGCAAACTAAGCATCCTTGCCAACCAAAGGCAGCCTGAAAATGCCCTATCACCACACCGAACTCATCCGCCTGCTGGAACAGCGCGGCTACATTTTCCCCAGCGACCCCGCATCCATCACCGAAATCCTGCGCCAAGCCGATGGTACGCCCGAAGCCAAGCTCCACCGCCGCGCCCAACTGATAGACCGCGACCAAACCATCGCCCAGCGTCTCGCCCAGTATCAGCAACGCCTGCGCTTCGCCCGCCGCGTTGCCTGCGCAGCATGGTTCATCATCGGGCTGCTCGGCACATACCAACTGATGCAACAAAGCAGCCTGAATTTCATGCTCATCCTAGTCGGCATACTCGGCGGCAACAGCCTGATGCTGATTATCTGGCTGATAAGCCTAACGCAAAAATACCGCGCCCCCACCAGCATCCCCCTTTGGCTCACAGGCAGCCTGAAAGACCCCATCCACCAAGCCCTGCTGGAACACGACGCGCAAACCGCTGCCCAGCCCCCCTTTCGCTGGATACGCGGGCGCATCAGCCACCAGCTCGCCCTATGCGGACTAGCAGGAATGTTCACCGCCAGCCTAATGCTGCTCACCGTGCGCCAATACCAATTCAACTGGCAAAGCACCCTGCTCACCGACCAACACTTCGCCCAAATCATCCGCGTCCTCGCATGGCTGCCCACCCGACTCGGCTTCGCCACCCCATCGCCCGACATCATCGCCGCCGCCCGCAACCACTACCACAGCGAACACGCCGCCGCATGGGGCATCCTGCTGCTGGGCAGCATCCTGTGCTACGGCATCGCCCCCCGCCTCATCGCATGGATCATCTGTTGGCAACAAAGCCGCCGCCACCCCCTTGCGCTCAATCTCGCCCTGCCCTATTACCAAAACATCATCCAAAAATGGCAACAACACATTATCGACGACAGCAGCGACTACCAACCCGACCGCCCCACCATCGCCCCCACCAAAATCCCGCTCAACCACACAGGCGCGCATTGGGCAATTTTGCTAGAAGCCCCCGATGCCCCCGACAACTGGTACAACCACATTCTCGGGCAAGACTGGACAAACAAAGGCAGCATCGTTGAGCGCGCCCAGCTCGCCGACCTGATTACCGAACTCGCCGCCCAGCCCGTGCAACTGCTGATAGGCATCCGCGCCCAGCAAACCCCCGACCGCGGCATCGTGCGCCAAATCAGCAAACTCGCCCAAGCCACCCAACACAACATCATCATCCAACTCTTGCCCAGCAACCCCAGCAGCCAAACCCCAGCCGAACAAGAACGCCGCGCCCAATGGCAGCAAGTGCTGCACGAGCATGGCTGGAATGGGTTGAATTAACGCGCTTTCTTGTTTACCGGTATTCGCGCAACACAAAGGCAGCCTGAAACCGCATCTACACGTTTCAGGCTGCCTTATCTGTTTGCCGGCCCATCCACGCCACAACCACACAAAACCTTAACCCAACCATTCCCCGTCGTAGAGCCGCGCCTAGCAACCAAAAATGTCGGCGAGCCGCCGACGCGCCATTTTCAGGCTGCCTCATCCTTAGCCCATCATCACTTTTCAGGCTGGCCATTGTTCACATACAAAAGCAGCCTGAAACCGCATTCACACGTTTCAGGCTGCCTTTTATCTCGCTCGCCTCACCCGATTTTGTCCTGCGCCATTGTAAAATCCGCCGCGCCCACCAGCACATCCCAACCGCCCGCCGCCAACACGCGCTCTTTTTCAGGCTGCCCGTTCAGCCAGCCGCATACGTCTTGCCAATAATAGGCATCGGCACGCCGCTTTTCCTGCGGGTCGGGCGCATCGCGCCGTTTGACGCGCACCACCGCGCCCGTTGTTGCGCCGTGTTCCAGCAGCAGCCAAATGCTGCCTTCTCGGGTGCAGGGGTAGCCGGCGTGGTGCTCGTAGCACCAGCCGACCGCCGCCTGACCGCCTGCGTGTAACGACAAGGCGGCGGCGAGCAGCGGGTAAAACTGGCGGTTCGGGCGGTTGTCGGCGGGGACGAATACAGTTGCGCCGCTGCTGCCGAGCATCTGCGCGGCGTGGAACGACGGGGCGTTGTGCAGGTTGGCGATAAAGTCAAAAGGCATGGCGGCGGCGTGGTTCAGCACGTTGTCGGTCATTTTTTCAAATACCGACGGAGATGAAAACGGGGCGGCGGTATAAACGGCGCAATCGGGCGCAACGGGACGGATTGGTTTGAGCAGGTTTGCGCCGAGCGCGGCAAGCAGGCTCAGGCGGCTGAAACGGCGCGGGTCTTGCCCGCTTTGCTGTTGCAGCGCGACTTTGAGGGGTTTGCCGCCGACCGAGGCATCGGTGTCGAAGCGGGCGGCGGCGGTGATGCGGATGTTTAAGTCTAGGATGTCCATTGCCAGATGCTTGCGGTGTTGCTGCCGCCGAAGCCGAAATGGTTGGCAAGGCAGTAAAGGTCGTCTGAAAGGGGGATTTCGCGCCCGCCGATGCCTGCTAGCTTGCGGCTGCGGAGTGCTTGGGCAAGCAGGGCGGTTTCCAGCGCGGCACTTGCGCCGAGGGTGTGCCCGATTTGCGGTTTGAACGCCGCCAGCGGCGGGGGCGTGCCGAATACGCGGTTGAGCGCGGCCAGTTCGGCGGCATCGGTGTCTGCCGTGCCGATGCCGTGGGTTTTGACAAAGGCGATGCGGCTTGGGGCGAGATTGGCTTGCGCCAATACGCTGAGGAGCAGGCGGGTTTGTGTTTCGGCATCGCTTTGCACGAGATGGCCGCCTGTGTTGGCGGCGGCGGCGATGAGTTTCAGACGCGCTTTCTGCGGTGGCGCACCGGCGGACAATGCCAATGCTGCCGCGCCTTCGCCCAATATCAAGCCGTCGCCGCCGAAGGGGCGGTATTCGTCTGCAAACAAGCCGAGGCTGTGGAAATGCAAGAGCGTGAGGCGGTTGAGGTTTTCTATGCCCAGCACAAACGCGCGTTCTGCCAGCCCGTGCGCGAGAAAGCGGTGCGCCTGCATCAGGGCGTGGGCGGACGAGGTGCAGGCGGTGGCGGTGTTGAAGATGTTGCGGTTACCGCTGCGGCGGGAAAGGTCGTCTGAAAGGTAGAGCAGATGGTGTCCCGCATGGGGTTCGCCCACCAAGCGGCGGTTTTCGTATTCAGAAATGAGATATGCGCTGGATGCGATGAAAACGGGCGCGGTGTGCCAGCTTTCAGACGGCCAGCCTGCGTTTTCGGCGGCGCGGCGCAGGTGCTGCTCGGCGGTGTCGGCAAGCTCGGCGCGGGACAGGCTGTCGGACGCGAAGGCGCGGTAGTATCGGGCGTGCTGCGGCTGTCCCAAAAAGGTAAAATCTATGGTTTCAGGCTGCCTGAAAGCGCGCTGCGGGTTTGCCGCGCTGGTTGCCGCCATGCCGCACAGCCACGTCATGCGCCATGCTCCGCGCGGACAAACGTTGCCAAATCGCGCACGCACATCATGTGTTTGCGCACCATGCGGTCGCCTTGCAGGCGCACGGCGAAATGCTGCTGCAACGCCACGCTGATTTGCAGTGCGTCCAGCGAATCCAAGCCGACGGGGCTGTCGTCGCCGAACAGCATCAGGTCGTCTGAAAAATCGGGCAGGTCAATCACATCGGTTTTGTCGGCTTCCTGCAAGATGAGTTTTTTTAATTCGGTTTCCAGGGCTTCGGGGGCTAGGGTGAAGGTGTAGGGCATGGGAGGACTTTCTGGATTAAGGTTGGGATAAATGGGCAGTCTGAAATTTTGGCAAAAGCTAAAATTTGCCCAAGCCGTGCAATGCAGCGAAATCATCTTGTTCAGCATCGGTTTGGTGGGCGTATTCCGTATCGTTGGCAATCTGCCGCGCCAAGTTTTCGCCGTATTGGTCGGCGATGAAACCCAAAGCCATGTCCATGCCTGCCGCTACGCCTGATGATGTGTAGAATTTTCCGTCTGCTACCCAGCGTGCCGCTGCTTTCCAATCTACGCCGCTGCCAAAGCTGCTTGCCCAGCCAAAGGCTTTTTTGTTGGACGTTGCCGAGTGTCCGTCCAAACAGCCTGCCGCCGCCAGCAACGCCGAGCCTGTGCAGACCGACAGACACCATTTTGCTTCGCGCACACGCGCGGCGAGCATCTGCAAAAATGCGTTGCCGGACACCAGCGTGCGCGTGCCCATGCCGCCGGGGACGAGCAAAACCGAGCCTGCGGGCAATGGCGGGCAGGCTTCGGTTTCCATCACAAAACCCGCGCCGCTGCGTATTCTGCCGCCGTTTGGCGACACATAATGCAGTGCGCTATTGGGAATACGCCCGAGAAAATCCGCCGGACCGATTAAATCAAGCGCGGTGTAGTTGTGGTAAACAAGACAGTAAATTTCAATAGAATTCACGGTTGTCCTTTCTAAATTGTGATGTGCGGCAGCCTGAAAACGGAGTTGGCGTTAATAATCAATGGTTTCAACAAATTCTGAATTTGTAGGTCGGGCATTGATGCCCGACGTTTTTTTAAATTCGCCCATGTTTGTCGGGCATCAATGCCCGACCTACGGGCTTTCAGACGACCTTTCAGGCAGCCTGAAACCTAAAAAACCGTTCAAAACCTAACCTGCGTCCGCAACTGCCTTTGATACACCCACACCGCCGCCGCCAGCGACACGGCTGCAAACCCCGCCAACAGCGCGAGATAAGGCGCGATGCCGTGCAGTTCGCTGCGGTTGAGCAGCAGCGCCTGAAACGCTTTCAAGCCCCATGCCATCGGCGACACCCAAGTGATGTGCTGCATGGTTTCGGGCATCACATGGGCGGGCACCATAATGCCGCCGAGTGCCGCCATCAGGATAATGCCGCCGCCGCCCAGCACCACGGCGTGTTCGGTGGATTTGGCGCATACGCTGATGAAGAGCGCGTAGCCGAGCGCGGCGGCGGATACGGCGGCAGACAACAGCGCGTAAGGCGCAAGGCTGCCGTTCAAAATCAATGCGCTCACGCCGATTTCGGGCAGCAGGTAACGCCCGAGCAGCAGCATGCCGGCAAACTGCAACTGGTTAATCAGAAAATACGGCACGAGTTTCGCCGCAATTAGCCCCGCCGCGCCCGCGCGCGCCAGCCGGAGCCGCGTAATCGTATTGGTCTGCCGCTCCAAAGCCATCACGTTGGACAGCGGTATCATAATGAAAAACATACCGAAAATCAGCCACGCAGGCACGCTGTGCTGCACGGCGTTGGGCTTGGCGACCGCGCCGCTGCCCGCGCTCAGGTAGTGCTCTTCCAGCATCGGTTTGCCCAAAAACGCGCTGACGACATCAAGCTGTTCGGCGTTTTTTTCGTCTATTTTCTTTTGGATGTCTTGGCGGATGGCGGCGGGCAGTTTTTTGTTGTCGATTGTGATGCCGCTGTTGTCAAAATAGGCATTGATGCGGGTTTCGGTGTAATGCTGCTGCAACACGCCTTTCACCGCCGCCAGCCACGAAGGCTCGGTATCGGGCGCGACATAAACCTGCAAGGGTTTGCTGTCGGCGAGCTTGTCGGCGGCACGGTTGGGATTGTGCAAAACCAGTTGGAAACGCCGGTCGTGCAAACCGCTTTGCGCGTCGTCGAGTTTTTCAGGCTGCATCAGGGTTACCTGAATATCGTCTTTTGCCAAACCGGCGGCAAACTGCTTATTGACCGCATCGTCTGCAACGCCCACCAGCGCGATGCGGCTGCCGTGGTGCGGGTCGGCATCGCGGCTCAGCGCGACCGACATAATCAGCATAAACGTAATCGGCATCACGAACAAAACCGCCAAACCGTGCAGGTCGCGGCTGAGCAGTTTCAATTCTTTAACAAGGGAGGCGGCAATCATGGCTGTTCCGTTTCGCGGCGCAAAAAGTCCAAATAAAACGCTTCCAGCGAGCCGTGTCCCTGCTGGAAATAGCGAATTTGCGTGCCGCTCTGCTGCAACGCCGCATACACCGCCGCCGCGTCTTGCTGCGTTTGCATCATGCCGCGATTGTCCAGCGGCGCGGCTTGGAGCATGGCTAGGGTTTCAGGCTGCAACATGGGTTCGGTGATAAAGCGCACGGTTTGCGCCTGCGCGTTTAAGAGCTCGTTCAGGCTGCCCTGATACACCAGATGCCCGTGTTGCAGCAGCGCAATTTTGCTGCAAAGCTGCTCAATTTCGGGCAGATAGTGCGAGGTGTACACCACCGTTACCTCCTGCCGCGTCAAATCCGCCACGCTGTCCAAAATAAAGCGGCGCGACTGCGGGTCGATGCCCACGGTAATCTCGTCGAGAAACACCAGCTGCGGCGCGTTGACCAGCCCGACGGCAAAGTTCAGACGGCGTTTCAGCCCGCCCGAAAGATGCTTGGCGGCTTTGTGCGCGTGTTCCTGCAAGCCCGCCTGTTCTATTAGACCGCGCAGCTTGTTCTTATCGCGCATTTTGTAAAGCGAGGCGAAAAACAGCAGGTTGTCCCATACCGAAAGCTGCGGATAAAACGCGAAATCCTGCGGCACCAGCCCGATTTTCTGCCGCTCGGCGCGGGAAAGGCGGTGCAGCGGTTTGCCGTCAAACAAAACCGCACCGTGGCGCACCGGCTGCAAGCCCGCCAGCAGCGACATCAGCGTGGTTTTGCCCGCGCCGTTGTGCCCGAGCAGCCCCAAGCATTCGCCATCGGCAATGTCAAACGACACATTATCGAGCGCGGGCGCGGCGGCGCGGGGGTAGTGGTGGGAGAGGGATTGGATTTGAATCATGGGGCGGCTCGTTTCAGGCTGCTTTGCGTTTCAACGCCCGCCACAATGCTTCTTCTTTATCGGCAATCCCGCGCAGGAAGGCGGCGATTTCGGCGCAGCCGTTTTCAGACGGCTTTTTGCATTGTTTGACGCACAGGGCGGCAAATTGCCGCCATTGGTCGCCGATGGCGGTCATGGTTTCCGAGGCAGTCTGAAAAGCGGGTTCGCCGCAGATTTGCGCCGCCTGTTCCAGAAAATAGGCGTAGATGTAGCGGAAGCCTGCGCCGCCGGTGCCGATTTCTTCCTGCATCCGCACCAGATGGCCGAGAAAGAGTTTTTGGTATTTTGCGTTATGTTTGGCGGGCAGTTTTTCAATGGTTTGGGCGACGGTGCGGATGCCTTTTACGCCGACGAAAAACACGGGCGCGAGCATATGGCGGGCGTTTTTGCGGATGGCGCGGCGGATGATGGCGGGCAGGGCGGCTTGGATGTTTTCAGGCTGCCTTTGGCTGTCCAAGGTGTACATCATGCCTTTGGCGGCGAGTGCGCCTTTGGCAAAGCGGGCGCGCTGCAAATCGTCGCTTGGGCAACGCTGCACGCTTTCAAACACGGGGTCGCTAATCAGATAATCACCGCCGTCTTTGCCGTACACCAAGAGGTTGTGGGCGTTGAAGTGGAAGCGCATCTGCGGCGGGAAATAGGGCAGCCAGAAAACGGAGGTTTGCAGTCCTGCGAGTTTGCCTGCGGCCAGCGCGTTGTCGAGCGCGGCTTTGCCTTCTTCGGGGCGGGCGAATTTCTGCACGCTGAGTTTCAGCCCGAGCACCCGGCTGGTGCGTTTGATGATGCTGCGCGGCGGGCAGCGGTAGGAAACCAGCGGCATGCCGTTAAGTTTGACAACGGGCAGCCACACGAAGGTGAGCGCATGGGCGATGCCGAAAACGAGGGCTTCGTTGAGCGGGTAGCCGCTGTGGTTGAGCAGGGTGGACATCACGCCGCTTTCGCAATGGGCGGTGTGCTGGTGGGGGAAATCGGTCATAAAGGGTCTCGAAGGTTTCAGGCTGCCTGAAACGGTTAATCGGTTTGTTTGAGCTGTTCTACGCTGAGATTGAGTGCGTCGGCGTATTGCTGCAACGCGCGCGCGGGCAGCTTGGCAAACACATCGGGGCGCAGGTGGCGGCGCGTTTGCCATTGCCAGAAGCCTGCGGCGGCGGCCAGGCTGGCGATGTCGTGACGGGCGCGGTACATCTGGTAATACAGCGGGGAAAATTCGCCGCGCAACACGGCGGCGCGGGCGGCTTCGGTTTGCGCGTCCAGTTCGTGCACGGCAAGCGCGGTGGCGTAGGCTTCGTCTGCCCAGCCGCTGCTGGTGGCAGCTTGGTAATGCCCGCCGTGCGTGCCGTAGATGATTTTTTTGTGTCCGCCGTAGCTTTCGCTTTGGTCTTGGGGGATGTCGTCGATGTCCATTTTCAGGCTGCCTCCAACAACATGAAACAAGTGGAAAACCGCCCGCTCTCGGGGATGTAGCACAGCACTTTCTGCCCGCGCTCAACGGGGAAACGGCGCATGAATTCTTCCAGAATGATGTAAATGGAAGCCGAGCCGGTGTTGCCTTTTTCTGCAAGGTTGGTGAACCATTTTTCCTGCGCAATCGGCAAGCCTGCGTTGGCCAGCCCTGCGGCGACTTTGTCGCGGAAAAAGCCCGATGAGTAATGCGGCAGAAACCAGTCGATGTCTTCGGTTTTCAGGCTGCGTTTGGCGATGATTTGCGCCAGCGGTTTTTCTATGGTGTAGGGGATGATGTGTTCGTTGAGCAACTTCACGTCTTGCTTCACCGCCATGATGCTGCTTTGCGCGCGCTCGTCTGCGCCGACGGTTTTCCAGCCGTGGAACGCGCCGTCGCGGATTTCTGCGCCGGCATACATGCAGGGCGGCATTTCGTTGGCGTAGGACCATAGTTCTATCCAATGGATTTTGAAATTCAGGCTGCCGGCAATGGGGCGGTCGGCAAGCAGTGCCGCGCCCGAGCCGTCGGAAAGCATCCAGCGCAGGAAGTCTTTTTCAAAGCCGATTTCGGGCGTGGCGTGGTGCAGCAGCCTGAAATCGGTTTCGCTTTGGAAGATTTCGCCGCGCATGATGGCGGAGGCGTTTTCCGAGGCAACGGCGATGGCGGCGGCGTGTTCGCCCGTTTTCACGGCTTGGTAGGCATATTTCATCGCTGCCATGCCCGAAACGCACACGCCTGCCAGCGAAACGGTTTCGCACGGCGGCAAACCGCTGAGCCCGTGCACCATCACGCCGTGCCCCGGCATGGTTTGGTCGGGATAGGATGTGGCGCAGGCAAGGCAGGTGGCATCGCGGGCTTCGGCGGGCAGGCGGCGCAGGGCTTCGACGGCGAGTTCGGCGTTGGTGTGGGTGGCGGCGCGGGTTTCGGGGTCGATGGCGTAGTGGCGCGCGATGATGCCGTTGGCGCGCAAAATCATGCGGCGCACGCGCGAGGGAATGCCGCCCGCCATGCCGAGCACGGCTTCCATTTGGTCGTTGGAAACGGGGGCGTTGGGCAGGAAGGCGGCGGTGCGGGTAAGATAGACTTCGTTGGTCATATTGGTGTGCAAACAAGGGGTTTCAGGCTGCCGATGGGCTGTTGGTTATCAACGCATCTTGGCAGGGCTATATGGTTTTCAGGCTGCCTGTGTTTTGAGGCAGCCTGAAACGGAAAATCATTCGCCCGATGGCTGGGCATAATGGTGTTTGGCTTGGGCAAGGCGGCGTTTGAGCAGCGGATGCAGCAGTTTTTTCAGCACGATGCTGATGGGGATAACGGTCAGAATCAGCGTAATCAGAAACACGATATACACCGCCAGCAGCGCGCGGCGCAGCAGCGGCGACACGCGCCCCGCTGCCATCAGCAGCCTGCCCCACAGGTAAAAGCTGCGGGATGCGGCTTTTTCGCTGAAAATCAGTTTTTCGTCCACCCGCGCCGCGCCCATGTTTTGAAACAGTGTTTCGTCGAGCGGCGCGCCTGCCAGCAGGGCATCGCGCAATTTTTCGCCGAAACGCGCGCCGTCTGCCAGCTCGTTTTCGGCGATGCCTGCGGCGGGCAGGCTGCGGAAATAGCGTTTGTTGCCCGTGAGCAGCCATGCGGGCGTGGTAACGAAGCTCGCCGCCGTGCCGCAGGCATCGGTTTTCACGATGTTGCCGACAAGTTGCGCGCCGTTTGCCGCGAGCAGCGTTTTCATTTTTTCCTGCGCGGCAAGCCACATATTGCGGCAGCCGATGAGCGTAATCACGGGTTTGCCCGCCAGCAGGCGGCGGGTTTCGGGGCGTTGCAGGAAAGCGGCGATGGGCTGCGAGGGCGCGAGAAACCACACGGTATAGGCAATCACCACTGCATCGTAATCATCGTGCGGAATCTGAGGCGGCTCGATGGGCGCGGGGCGCAGATGCGCGGTTTCGGGAAAGGTGTCAAAAAACTGCCAAAACCGCCACGGGAAAGGATAAGGCTGCTGCGGCACAAGCGGCACGCAATCCGTAACCACACCCGCCTGTTGCAGCGGCTTGGCAAAATATTGCGCCAGCGCGCTCAGCTGCCCTGTTTGGGAATAGTAAACGATTAAAACTTTTGGGACGGTCATGGCGGGGGATGCGGAGGCAAAGTGTTGAATTATAGCTTTTATGTGCGGTTTTTTAAATGAACGGCAGCCTGAAAGTCAAAAAAGCGGCTTTCAGGCTGCCTTTGGCTTGATTTACAGCGCGCTTTTGGCAAATTCGCCCAGCGGTTTGCCCGTTTGGATTTGCTCAAACTGCATCACGGTGCGGTCGCCCTGTTTTTCGTCCAATTGGATTTTGCGCACGACCGTGTCGCCGCTGATGCCGATGCGGGTGAAAATTTGGCGCGTAATCGCGGTTTTCGGGGTCAGTTGCAGCGTCCATTGCTGTTCCGTGCCGCTGAGGGCGAGGTCAAACTGTTTTTCCAAGCCTTGCGTGTTGCCGCCGAGCAAATCCAAAAAAAGCTGGATTTGGCGGTTTTGACCGAGCTTGCTGGCGTTGGGGTTGGCCCACGCGCTGCCCGTCCATTGCATGATGCCGTCTGCGCGCACGCGCAAGGTGGTTGCAAACGGTTTTTCCATTTGCCACAGCAGCCCTTTTTTGGGAATCAGGACGAATTTGCCCTGCGTGGTCATCGGTTTGGACAGCGATTTGAGATAACGCTGCTGGGTAAACGCGCCTTGCACGTTGGCGGGTTTTTGCAGCGTTTGCGTTAGATTGGCGAGGGAGAATGCCCACAACGCAGGCGCGGCAAACGCGATGCCGATAGAGAAAAGGTATTTTTTCATATTGCGGTTTCTTGATTGGATGATGGGATTAAGCGGATTCAGGCAGCCTGAAAAGTGGGATGCCGGCGCACGGCGTTTAGCCAGCTTTCGGGCGTTTGAAACTGCATTTCGCCCGTTTCCATGGACACGGCGGCTTGGGTGGTGGCGGCGCGGGTGAGCGTTTCGCCGCTTTGCGCGTCGCGGATGGTGTAGTCAATGCGCAGGCAGCTTTCAATTTCCACGATGGCCATGTCCACGCGGATGCGCTGCCCGAACCGGGCGGGGCGGACGTATTTGAAATCCATTTTCACAATCGGCCAGCCGTAGCCCTGCCGCGCCATTTCGTTGTAGTCGTAGCCGATGCCGGCGAGAAACGCACAGCGGGCGACTTCCAGATATTTCACATAATTGCCGTGCCACACGATGTGCATGGCATCAACATCAAAAAAGGGCACTTCCAGCTCGTGGCTGTGGCGGCAGTAGACGTGTTTTTTCATGGTGGTGGTTTTCCTTGTTTTCAGGCTGCCTCATCGCCCCAAAAATCGTAAAAATTAAACCATTGCAGCGGGTTTTTCGCGCATTCCTGCGCCATGGCATCGGCAAATTGTTGCGCGGCGGCGGCAACTTGGGCTTGGCGATTGCCGCGCGACCAGCCTGCCGTGTCGGCAAAACGGCGCAGTTTCAAATGATAGCGCCCGTTTTCTTTCATGCAAAACAGCGTGTTCACTTGCGTTTTGAGCAATGCTGCCAACAGCCAAACGCCTTGCGGCACGGGCGCGGCGTGTCCCAAAAACCGCACCGCAACCGTTTTTTCGCCACGCACGGGCACGCGGTCGGCGGCAATGGCAAGCCATTCGCCCGCGTCGATGCGGCGGTTCAGCTCCATCATCAGCGCGGAATCCAAATTCGTAACCTGTATCATTTGGATGCGGTCGGCGCCGGCTTTTTCCAGCGCTTCGTTAAACGCCTGCGCGTGCTGGCTGTGCACCAGCACGTTGAGCTTGAAACCCTGATGGTGGTCCACCAAGGCGCGGCAGATTTCGGTGTTGCCCAGATGCGAGCAGGCGAAAATCTGCCCGCGCCCGCCGCTGTCCACCATATCCGATACGCCGTCGGGGTCTTCCACCACCAAATCGGCGTAGCGGATTTTGCGCTGCCACACGGCGAAACGGTCGCAAATCGCCACGCCGAACGCGGTAAATTGGCGAAAATGCGCCATGCGCGGCAGGGCAAGCTGGGGAAACGCGGCAAGCAGGCGGGTTTGATAGCGGTGCACATGACGGCGCATGCGCGGGGCAGTGGCGTAAAAATAGCACACGACCAAGCCGATGCAGGGGTTCAGCAGCCATGCGGGCAAATAGCGCACCATCAGCGTGGTCAGCGCCAGAAACAGGCGGTTGCCGCGCTCTTGCTGCGCCGCCCAATGCTGTGAATGCGGCGGTTTCATGGTTTCAGGCTGCCTGTGATGCGCCGCCACAGCATCGTGCAAAACAGCCGCGCGTGCATTTTGCTGATGCAGGCGTTATCTGTCCATGCGCGAAAATGCGACACGCCGTCTTGCGCGTAGCGCACGCCGGTCGGTATCCAAACGGGTTTCACGCCGCGCCAATACAGGCGCACCAAAATCTCGGTGTCAAAATCCATGCGGTTGCCCAGCCGCTCTTCGCGCACCACGGCAATGGTTGCCGCCAGCGGATAGAGCCGAAAGCCGCACATGCCGTCTTTGATGTCGCGCGACCATGTGTGCAGCATGTTCCAAAAGTCGGTGATTTTGCGCCCGTAGAGCCGCGCTTTGGGCGCGTCGTCGCCGTATTGCGGTTCGCCGCAAATTATGTTTTCAGGCTGCCTTTGCGCGGCGGCGATGAATTGGGGCGTGTCGGCAAGGTTGTGCTGCCCGTCGGCATCCACTTGCAAAACGTGGGTGTAGCCGTGCTCGGCGGCGTATTGCAAGCCTGTTTTCACCGCCGCGCCTTTGCCGCCGTTGCGCTCGCGGAACAGCACGCGAATGCCGTCTGCCTGCAAATTTTGCAGCACGGGGCGGCAGTCTTCGCGCGAGCCGTCATCAACAATCAGCACATCCAAATCAAAATCACGCAGGGCATGGGCAACGCTGCCCACGGTGCTAGGGTGGTTGTAATGCGGGATAAGGGCGAGGAGGTTCATGGTTTCGCTTTCACGCAGCGCAAAATGCTGTGCCCCACGCCGATGTCGTCAAAGACTTCGGCGATTTCCAAGCCCGCATTGCGCACGCAGCGCGTGAGGTCTTCCGAATGGAAAATTTTGCTGTTGCCGTTTGCCATGGCGGTGAAATAAACGCTGGTGAGCGTGAGGCAGTAGGCGGCGGTTTCGTAGCGCTGTCTATCCCAAAACGGCTCCATAATGTACACGCTGGCATGCCCGTCCAATGCTTGGGCGGCGCGGCGCAAGATGCCGGTGGCTTCGTCTTCAGAAAAGCAATCCAAAAACTGACTCATCCAGATGGCGTCAAAGCCCGTTGGGAACGGCACGTTTTCGTCCAGCAGGTTGGCGGCGTGTCCGTGGATGCGCTCCGCGCCCGTTTTGCCGTGCGTGGCTTGTTTCATTAAAACAAGCTGCTGCGGCAAATCCATAATGGTTACGTTCACGCGCTCGTCAAACGCCACGCATTTCAATGCCCAGCGCCCTGTGTTGCCGCCCACGTCCAACAGCCGCCGAACGGGCCGGGCGAACACAATCGGCAAGGCAGCCTGAAACGCGCTGTCCGAATAAAAATGGTCAAAGCCGAACCATGCTTTCTGCGTTTCACTCGGCAGCGAAGAGAGCCCTTCGTAAATGGTCGCCCAGTTGCCGAATACTTTGAGCCCCTCGGGTTTGCCGGTTGCCAGCGTTTTTTCCAAATCAAACATGCCCTGATAGCAGACTTCCTGCACGAAATCCATATTGACCTGTGCGATTTTGTCTTTCAGCAAAAACCAGCCCGCTTTGCTGAGCAAAAAGCGGTTGTCGCGGGTGTGGATGGTGCCGATGGAGAGCGAGGCTTCAAGCAGCACCTGCGCGGCGTATGCGCTGATGCCTGTCTGCCGGGCGATTTCGTCTTGCGTGAGCCCGCCGGACGACTGGTTCAGCAGCTCAAAAATGCCGTATTTCAACATCAGCCGCGATACTTGGAACACAATCGGCGCAAAGGCGATTTCCTGCGCGAGCCGCTGCGCTTCGCCTGCGGTTTGGTGTTCTTGCGAATAGCGTTGTTCTAATGCGGGGAAAAGTTTCATCGGTTTTCCTTTTGGTTTGGGGAATAAGGTTGGCGTTTTCAGGCTGCCGCAAACACAATCCGTCCCGCCGCGCAAGGCTTGCCGTTGCCGGTGATTTTGAATGTGAGCTTGTTTTTGCCGGCATCGTATTGCAGCGCGACAGACACCTCGTCGTGCGGGCGGATAAACTGCTGGTATTTCAGGTTTTCCACCCGCGCAACGCTTTGCCTGCCCCACGGATAACGCGCCGCCAAATCGCGCGCCCATTGCAGCTCGACCACGCCCGGCACCAGCGGAAACGAGGCGAAATGCCCGCCAAAATAGGTTAAATCCAACGGCACGCGCCCTGCGAACACGTTCGGCTCGGTTTCCTGCCATTGTGGCGCGGTTTGCGGCGCGGTGAAGGCAGCCTGAAAATCGGCGGCGGCGATTTTTGCCTGCGCGTTGCGCGGCAGGGTGTCGGCAAAACGCCAATAGCGCGGCAGGGCGGTTTTGTCTTGCGCGGCGGCGAGATGGCGTTTGAGCGCGTCGGCAACCGCCGCCCGCCCGTGTTCGCGCAGGGCGGCGATGCCTGCGGCGTTTAAGGCTGCCCACACAGCGATGCGGCGTTGCTGCGGATGCAGGGCGCAATGCGCGTCGGCAATCCATTCGTGTTGCAGCAGACTGTGTTCGATTTGCGTGAGCGAAACGCGTTTGTCTTCAAATTTGATGATGCGGTCTTTGCGCCCCAGCAGCAGAAAGTCGCCGTCGGGCGCGCGTTCGACCAAATCGGCGGTTTGGAAACGCCCGCCCGACCAAGGCGAATCCGCCCACAACGCGCCCTCCGCATCTTGCCCGAACGACACGCCGTCAAACGGCCGCCATGTTTGCTGATGCCGGCGCGAGGCAATCACGCCCGTTTCGGTGCTGCCGTAAATTTCAAACGGGCGCACGGCGCAGCCTGCCAAGGCGTTTGCCGTGGCTTCGGGCAGCGCGCCGCCCGCCGACACGATGCCCGCCACCTTTTGCAAAACGCGCGGGTCGCGACCTTCGCCCAAGCGGTTGAGCACGGCGGGGCTGGCGATCCACACCGCTTGGCGGTGCGCTGCCGTAGCGGCGAGCAGGTTTTCGGGGTACACCGCCTGCGCGCGCTCCATCGTCCAGCCCATTGTGAGTGCCAGTGCAAAACGGAAAGTGAAGCCATACAGATGCTGCGGCGACACGCTGCCGATAACGGCTTCGCCGTTGCGCCCGAAAGGCAAGGCGGCGGCAAGCGTTTGCGCTTCCGCCTGCATCTGGGCGGCGGTTTTGATGACGATTTGCGCGTTGCCGCTGGAACCCGATGTTTTCAAATGCGCTTCGGCATCGGCGGGAACGGACCAGTCTTCAGGCTGCCTGCCGTTTTCAGGCTGCCTTTGCGCTTGCGCGAGGCATTCGGGCAGATGCCATGCTTGTTGGTGAACCAGATTGTCGGTGAGAAAAATATCCGCCGTTTCGCCCCAGCCGATGTTTTCCCGCGCCGTATTCGGCAGCAGCAACACCCGCGCGCCCGCGCGCCAAGCCGCCAACACCGCACAGGCAAACAGCGCGGCATCGTCAAACCACAGCGCGGCAGATTGGATGCCCGCCGTTTTCAGGCTGCCTGAAAGCGCGAATACCGCGCGGTTGAAGTCCGCCCGCGTCCAATCGGGGTGGGCGGCGATAAGGTCGTGTTGCGGCAGGTCGGGCGAGAGGATTTCGGTGAGCAGGGGCATGAGAAGCGGGAAGAAGTAAACGGGTTGGACGAGAATGGTTTCAGGCTGCCTCTCGTGGCAAACGGTTTGGGCGGTGCATCGCGGCGCAAGCGGCATTTGGCAAGATATACACGCTATCCATTTAATCTATAAAAAGATTTCCGTTTAAAAAGCAGCAAGATGCAAACATTGTAGAAATTTTTGCAAAGAAAGGCAAACCCAACGCGCTCAAAAAAACGAATTGATATACAAATACAAACGGATACGTTAAAATTGCCCCGTTTACCAACCTTAACATTCAACCCTGTTTTAGGAGACGCTTATGACTGTCCGTATTTCCCGAGTTTTGCTGTTGTCTGCCGCCGTAGCCCTGTCTGCTTGCGCATCCAAAGGCGAGCCTGCCGCAGCGGCGGAGCATGAAACCAGCCGCCCTGCCCCGCAAGTTGAGCACCGCGCTGCCGCCCAACCCGCCAGCGGAACCATCTGCCGCAGCATCGGCTCGGTTGCGGGCAAAGGCAAAAACGATGCCTATATGTGCAAAGCCTCTGCCGTGCTCAATTCTGCCGAAGCGCGCGAAGTGTTAGACCCGTCCATCCGCGTGTCCTACGGCAGCACGGGCAGCTCAACCAACGTGTCGCGCCAAAGCGCCAACGCCACAGGCAAATCAACGGACGAAACCTGCCAACGCGCGTTCCTCAACGCGGTCAAACGCTTCCAATCCACCGCGCAACGCCGCAACAAACGCGCCATCCGCTTGGTGAGCTTTTACGACCGCCAGGTCAAAGGCGGCAACGAATACGAATGCCACGTGGGCACTTTCCACAGCTATGTCGTGCTAAAAGGCAGCTATCACTGATTGCTTTCATGCAACCACCGCTTGGCGGTGGTTTTTTAATATGACCGATTTGATTTGTTTGGTGGGCACGCGCGCCATCGCGCATGAATACGAGCGCACCTTGTTAAGCCCAGAAGATGCCCGCCGCGTGGCGCAATCGCCGCAACTGGAAACGCGGTTGGACTGGCGGGTCAGCCGCGCGTTAAAGCAGCGGGCGGCTTTGCCCGTGGTGTCGCTGAGCCACAGCGCGGGCAACGCGGCGGTGTTGTGCGCCGATGCGCCGATTGCGGCGGGCGTGGATATGGAAGTGATGAAACCGCGCGATTTCGCCGCGTTGGGCGAATGGGTGTGCAGCGGGGAGGAACGCGCGTATTTGCGCGGATGCAGTTGGCAGCCTGAAACGTTTTACCGCTTATGGTGCAGCAAAGAAGCCTTGATTAAAGCGGCGGGCTTGGATTTTCCCGCGGATATGCGGCGCGTGGGCTATGACATCGTCGGCGGCGCAAAAGCGGGCTGGCGCGTGGACGGGCAAACCGGCTGGCAGGGCGTGGAGCGCGTGTTGGCGGGCAATATGGTTTTGGCGTGTGTTTGGCGCGGGGCGGGCGCGGCGGTGCGTTTTCGCTTGGCGGAGTGCGAACCCGCTTTTAAAGCAGCCTGAAAACCAATCGGCAGCCTGAAAATCAGTTTTCAGGCTGCCGACTGCTGTTTACCCACGCCAGCGTTTCAACACCAGCGAGGTATTCACGCCGCCGAAAGCAAAATTGTTGCTGACCACATAGTCCGTTTCTATTTTCCGCCCATCGCCGGTGATGTAATCGACTTTGCCGCAGCGCGGGTCGATGTCGTCCAAATTGACGGTGGGCGCAAACCAGCCGCCGTTCATCATTTCAACGGCAAACCACGCTTCCAGCGCGCCGCATGCGCCCAGCGTGTGTCCGAAATAGCTTTTCTGCGAACTCATCGGCACAAAGCCGAACACAGCTTCGGTGGCGAGGGTTTCGGCGATGTCGCCTTTTTCGGTGGCGGTGCCGTGCCCGCTCACATAGCCCACCTGTTCGGGGCGGATACCTGCGTCTTTGAGGGCGAGTTCCATGCATTTTTGCATGGTGTCTTTTTGCGGCTGGGTAACGTGGCTGCCATCGCTGTTTGCGCCGTAGCCGATGATTTCGGCGTAGATTTTGGCACCTCGCGCCCTCGCGTGTTCCAGCGATTCCAACACCAGCATGCCCGCGCCTTCGCCGATGACCAAGCCGTCGCGGGCGGCATCATACGGGCGCGGCGTGCGTTCGGGTTCGCCGTTGCGGCGGCTTGCGGCGTAGAGCGAATCAAACACATACACTTCCGAAGGGCAGAACTCTTCGCCGCCGCCTGCCAGCATGGTGTCAATCAGCCCGTATTTGATGGCTTCGTAGGCGTAGCCGATGGCTTGGCTGCCTGATGAACACGCGCTGGACGTGGGGATAATCCGCCCCGTCAGTCCGAAAAAAATGCCGATGTTGGCGGCGGTGGTGTGCGGCATCATGCGCACATAAGTGTTGGCGTTGAAATTGCGCGACGTGCCCATGAGCAGCAGCTCGCCCATATCGCCGATGTCTTTGGTGCTGCCGACCGACGAGCCGCATGCCACGCCCATTTTGCCGTTTTTAATCGTTTCGTCGCCGAGCAGGCCGGCATCCTGCAAAGCCTGCTCCGCCGCATCCACGCAAAGCTGCGACACGCGCCCCATGCTGCGGAGCTGCTTGCGCGTCCAATGCGCGGGCGGGACGTAATCGGGCAGCGGCGCGCCAAGCTGGGTTTCCAATTCGGGAAACCGCCCGTGCCAATCCATCTGTTTCACGGCGTTTTTTCCGGCTTTAAAGGCAGCCTGAATGCCCGCCCAGTCGCGCCCGAAGGCGGTAATGCCGCCGATGCCGGTAATCACAACACGCTTGGTTTCCATCAGCACAAACCTCCGTTTACCGCAATCACTTGGCGCGTGATATACGCCGCCTTTTCGTCCATCAGAAAGCGCACCGCGTGCGCCACTTCTTCGGGCGTGCCCATCCGCGCGGCAGGCACGGCTTTCAGAATTTCCCCCACGGGTACGTTTTCATCCACGATTTCCGTATCAATCAGCCCCGGTGCAACGCAGTTCACCGTGATTTTGCGCTTCGCCAGCTCCACCGCCAACGCCTTCGCCGCGCCGATGATGCCCGCTTTGGAAGCGCTGTAATTCACCTGCCCGCGGTTGCCCGTGATGCCCGACACGGAAGCCATGCACACGATGCGCCCGTCTTGGCGGCGGCGTATCATCGGCATGATGACGGGGTGCAGCACGTTGTAAAAACCGTCGAGATTGGTGCGCAGCACGCTGTCCCAATCGTCGTCTGAAACCGCGGGAAAGGCATTGTCGCGCGTCAGCCCCGCGTTCAGCACCACGCCGTAATACGCGCCGTTTGCCTCCACATCGGCGATCAGTACCTCGCGGCAGGCGGCGCGGTCGGACACGTCAAACTGCAACACGCGCGCCTGCCTGCCCATCTCGCGGATTTGCGCGGCAACGGCTTCGGCTTCATCGCGGCGGCTGCGGCAGTGTACGGCGATGTCGTAGCCGTCTTGGGCAAGGGCTAGGGCGACAGCTTTGCCGATGCCGCGGTTGGAGCCTGTGATTAAGACTGTTTTATTCATGGGGATTTCCGATATAAAGGTTTGTGTGTTTTCAGGCTGCCTGAAATCGGGTTTATAAAGAGACCTATTCAATTCAAAAATTCAAACAGATGCGGCAGCCTGAAAACGAATGCCCGTTTTCAGGCTGTCTTTGCCTTTATTCGCGCACCGTCCGCACTTCCAGCGAATTGGTGCTGCCGGTTTCGCGCATGCGCCGCCCGCTGGTAATCACATATTGCTCGCCCGCTTGGAACACGCCGCGCTCGCGCAGCAAAGCTTCCACCTCGGTGAACGCGGTTTCGTGGTCTTTGCTGGTGGTCAGTTTGAGCGGGCGCACGCCGCGATACATCGCCATGCGGCGTTGCGCTTTTTCGCTGGGCGTGAGCGCGTAAATCGGAATCAAAATGCCGTAGCGGCTCACATGAAACGCCGACGAACCGCTCTCGGTGAGCGCCACAATCGCCTTGGCGCGCACTTGTTTGGCAACGTGCACCGCCGCACTGGCCACCGCATGGGTGATTTCACCCGAATGGCTCACCGCGTGTTCGTCCACGCCCACCAGCGTATCCTGTTCTTTTTCCGCCGCCGCGCAAATCAGCGACATCTGGCGCACGGTTTCAAACGGATACGCGCCTACTGCCGTTTCGGCGGAACACATCACCGCGTCGGTGCCGTCCAACACCGCGTTCGCCACGTCGCTCACTTCGGCGCGGGTGGGCACGGGGTTGGTAATCATGGATTCCATCATTTGCGTGGCGGTGATGCTGAAACGGCGCAGTTCGCGCGCGCGCTTAATCATGCGTTTTTGCAGCGCAGGCACGGCGGCATTGCCCACTTCCACCGCCAAATCGCCGCGCGCCACCATAATGCCGTCGGATGCTTCAATAATTTCGTCCAAATTTTCAATCGCTTCAATGCGTTCAATTTTGGATACCAAGCCCGGTTGAATCGGCAAGCCCAGTTTTTCGCACTCTTCGGCAACGGCGCGGCGGGCGATGTGCATGTCTTCGGCGTTTTTCACAAAGCTCACCGCCAAATAGTCGCAGCCGATTTTCACCGCCGTTTTCAAATCGCGGAAATCTTTTTCGGTGAACGCGCCGGCCGACAAGCCGCCGCCTTGCTTGTTGATGCCTTTGTTGGATTTGAGCGTGTGGCTGTTGTTGCACACGGTGTGGATTTCGCTGCCCGCCACTTTTTCCACGGTAACGGTGAGTAAGCCGTCGTCCAGCAGCAGCACATCGCCCGTTTGCACATCGTTGGGCAATTCGCGGTAATCCAGCCCCACGCGCTCGCGTGTGCCCTCGCCTTCCAGCGCAGCATCAAACAGCAGTTTTTCGCCCGCTTCCACTTGGATGCTGCCGCCGGCGATTTTGGACACGCGGATTTTAGGCCCTTGCAAATCCGCCATAATCGCCACTTCCAAGCCGGCTTGCCGCGCCGCTTCGCGCACGATGCGGGCATTTTCTTCGTGAAACTCGGGCGTGCCGTGGCTGAAATTAAAACGCACCACATGCACGCCGCCGATGCTGATCATATCGCGCAACAAATCCACGTTGTTGCTGCCCGGCCCCAGCGTTGCCACGATTTTGGTGTTGTGGCGGATGCGCGTTAAATCACGTTTGATGGCTGACATAATGAATTCCTTGTTTTGCTTTGGGAAAATGACGATTATACCGTGTTTACCGCGTGGTTTTTTGCTTTTAACGGCGTTTTTGAAGGATGGTTACAGCGGGGTTTCAGGCTGCCTCTGGGGGATTAGGGCAGCCTGAAAAACCATTTTATGCCGTGGCGGCAACGATAAGCGTAAGCAAGTTAGGCTTGTGCCAAACGTTTCAGGCTGCCTCTGGGATAGCGATAGCACCCAAGGCAGCCTGAAACAAGCCAGTCCAATCGGTTTACGATACTTGCAGCCAAAACGTAACCGGCCCGTCGTTCACCAGCGACACCTGCATGTCCGCCGCAAATTCGCCCGTTTGCGTGGCGATGCGCGCGGCGGATTGGGCGCAAAAATAGTCATACAATTCGCGCGCCACATCAGGCTTGGCTGCGCCCGCAAAATCGGGGCGTAAACCTTTTTGCGTGTACGCGGCAAGCGTGAACTGCGACACAATCAAAAGCTGCCCGCCCGCCTGCTGCACGTTTAAATTCATGCGCTGCGCCTCGTCGGCAAACACGCGGTAAGACAACACTTTGTGCAGCAGCTTATCGGCGACGGCTGGCGTGTCGCCGTGCTGGATGCCCAGCAACACCAGCAAGCCGTGGTTGATTTCGCCAACGGTTTCGCCCGCTATGGCAACGCGGGCTTGAGTAACTCTTTGGATTAGGGCAATCATGGGATGGCTCGTTAGAATGGTTTTTCAGGCTGCCTATTATAACGAAGAGTGTGAGGCAGCCTGAAAACGGAATGAAACCATTTTCAGGCTGCCTCAATACAAAAAAGTTGCTCGGGCAGCTTAACTCTTGCCATAAGATTTAAGCTGCCCGAACAACCTAACGGAGAGAGCTATTCGGGGGGCACGCCAGAAAAGGAGGAGAAAACTGTCGTGCCGCTTGAAGGTTATTCCAGAAAAACCGGATTATTTTTTAGCGAAGTAGGCTTCCAAATCGTCGCTGCCGCCGATGTATTTACCGCCGATAAACACTTGTGGCGCAGTCGCTTTGCCGGTAATCGCGCGCACGGAAGTGATGGAAGCATCACGCCCCAACACGATTTCTTCAAACGCATAGCCTTTTTCTTTCAGCAAGGCTTTGGCTTTGGCGCAGAATGGGCAACCGGGTTTGGTAATAATGGAAACAGACTCGTGTGGTTCCCATTTGGGGTCAATGTATTTCAGCATGGTGTCGGCATCGGACACTTCAAACGGGTCGCCGTCTTTAACGGGCTCAATAAACATTTTTTCAATTTTGCCGTCTTTCACCAGCATAGAATAACGCCAAGAGCGGTCGCCAAAGCCCAATTGCTCTTTGCTCACCAGCATGCCCATGCCTTTGGTGAACTCGCCGTTGCCATCGGGCACCACGGTGATGTTTTCCGCTTCTTGGTCTGCCAACCAAGCGTTCATCACAAATGTATCATTTACAGAGATGCACACAATGCTGTCCACGCCGCGTTTTTTGAACTCGGCAGCCAGCTCGTTGTAGCGTGGCAAGTGAGTAGAGGAGCAAGTGGGCGTGAACGCGCCAGGCAATGAGAACACGGCAACGGTTTTGCCTTTAAACAAGTCATCGGTAGAAACATCCACCCAAGCATCGTCTTGGCGGGTGTGGAACACAACTGATGGTACGTTTTTGCCTTCTAGTTCGGCAGCAGTTTTAATTTGTACTGACATTTCAAACTCCAAAAAAGTTCGGTTGATAAATTTGGTTTATTGACGCGGCGAATTATATATTTTTTTTTGAAGACGACGCAATTTATAATCGCAATAACGAAAATTATGGCAGGCTATATTTGCTTGGACTTTACAAACGCTTTTCAGATTGCATCCCAGCGATACCAATAGGCAGCCTGAAACTGCATAAACCATAGTAATAAAAATGCTTTGACACTATCCGCAATAATCGTTACATTCCTTAACCTTATTTGATAAGCCAAACACCGATTTGACACAGCTTGCGGGTGCAAACAGCTAAACGTGTAAACCCTTCCACGCCCGTTGTACCGTTTGTGTGCAACGGGCTTTGATTTCTGAAAGACAACCATGATTACGCTGGACAACGTTTCCAAAAAATACCAAACGCGCGACAAAGGCTGGTTCACCGCCGTTGAACCCACCAGCCTACACATCAACCAAGGCGAGATTTTTGGGCTGATGGGCTACTCGGGCGCGGGCAAATCCACGCTGTTGCGCCTGATTAACCTGTTGGAACGCCCCGACACAGGCAAAGTGTTGATTGACAACCAAGACTTAACCGCCATGAGCGAAGCGCAACTGCGCCAAGCGCGGCAAAACATCGGCATGGTGTTTCAACAATTTAATCTGTTGAGCAACCGCACCGTTGCCGAGAATGTGGCATTTCCGCTGGAAATTGCAGGCTGGGACGCGGCAAAAATCGCCCAGCGCGTGCAAGAATGCTTGGAAATTGTGGATTTAACCGAGCGCGCCCAGCATTACCCCGCGCAGCTTTCGGGCGGGCAAAAACAGCGTGTCGGCATCGCCCGCGCGCTTGCGCCCAACCCCAAAGTGATTTTGGCAGATGAGCCGACTTCCGCGCTGGATCCGATTACCACGCGCAGCGTATTGGGCTGCCTGCAAGACATCAACGCGCGGTTTAACGTAACCATCGTGATTGTTACCCACGAAATGAGCGTGATTCGCAAGCTGTGCCACCGCACCGCGCTGCTGCATTTGGGCAAGCTGCTGGAAGTGGCGGATGTAAAAGACGGCGTGATTTTGGCGCAGTCGGAAATTGGGCGCGAATTGTTGCGCGATGATTAGCGCGGTGAACCAATCATTGTTTCAGGCTGCCTCTGGCGATACTGATTAGGCAGCCTGAAACGCTGTTCGCAAACCCAAACCAATGGCACGCCCTACCCTTTTTTCAGGCTGCCTATCTGTAAACAACAAGAGACTTACCACCATGAACGAATCCTCTCTAGCCAACCTCAAATCCCTGCTCCCCGAGTTCTACCAAGCCATCGGCGAAACGCTGATTATGGTGGGCGTGTCGTCCGCCGTGGGCATCATCGTGGGCGGGCTGCTCGGCATCTGGCTTTACACCACGGCATACGGGCAAATTTTCGCCAACCGCCCTGTGCACCGCATTCTTGGCACGCTGGTGAGCTTTATGCGCTCGTTTCCGTTTGTGATTTTGATGATTGTGGTGATGCCGCTCACGCGCCTGATTGTCGGCACATCGTTTGGGCCGTTCGCCGCCAGCGTGTCGCTGAGCATTGCCGCCAGTTTCTATTTTGCGCGGCTGGTGGAGCAAAACCTAAAAGAAGTGCCGCGCGGTGTGGTGGAAGCGGCACAAGCCATGGGCGCATCGCCGCGCACGATTATTTTTAAAGTGTTGCTGTCCGAAGCGCGTTCAGGCTTGGTGTTGAGCATCACCATTTTGATGATTGCCATTTTGGGCGAAAGCGCGGCTTCGGGCTTAATCGGCGGCGGCGGCATCGGCAATTTGGGCATCCGCTATGGGCATCAACGCTATATGGCGGATGTGATGGCGGCGGTGGTGGTGCTGCTAACCGTGATGGTGGTGATTATCCAAAGCACGGGCAACTGGCTATCGGCGAAGTTGAACAAGCGGTAACGGCGCAGCAATAGGCAGCCTGCGGAGCATAGCGGCGTTACGAAGCTAAAATGGTTTAGGCGTTTTAGCTTCGCAGAAGCCCGTAAACCCGCTTTCAGGCTGCCTATTTGATACAGGAGCAAACCAATGACATCTCGGCAGCCTGAAAACGAAATTGCAGCCGATGCCGCTTGGTATCAAAAAATCATGCGCCTTATCCGCGGCGCAGCCATGCCCGCCAGAAAATCGCCCTACGC
Source organism: Kingella oralis (assembly GCF_014054985.1). Lineage (NCBI taxonomy): Bacteria > Pseudomonadati > Pseudomonadota > Betaproteobacteria > Neisseriales > Neisseriaceae > Kingella > Kingella oralis. Next base: position 184,465 of record NZ_CP059569.1, on the reverse strand, counting down.
GCTTGCCCAGCCCTTGCCCGCGCAAGCCACGCACAACCTGATTTTAGACGGCGAGCCCGGCATCCGCTATTACACCGATATGCATCGGATGATGGCGGTTTTGGGCTGGGAAACCTGCCGCCGACATCGTTGGCTGGTTAATGATATTGAGCGCAATAACAACGACACCTTTGCCGACCCATCTGTTTTTGATGGCGCAGAACCGGAACGCTGGCTGCGCGGGCATCCGCATGAGCAATACATTTGGGGCGTGTTTTCCGCCTTTGCACCTGATGCCGAAATTGATTTGGGCATTTTACCCGATGCCGAAAGCCCCACCTTTTGGTCGTTAAACGCCCAGCCGCAGCATCCGCAAGCCTTGTTTGAAATCGTCTGCTGGGACAGCACTTGCACGCTGTTCATCGGGCTGCCCGACAAGCTGGCGCAGCGCGTGGTTGCCGAATTTCCCGAATGTCGCACGCTGGATAAAACAATAGATGAGGCAGCCTGAAAACGAATTGACGAGCTTCTGCGAAGCTAAAACCGCTTAATTCGCGTTTCAGGCTGCCTATTGCGCAACCAATCAGCGCACCACGCCATTTTGCGTTGAACACCACTACCTCTCATTTCAGGCTGCAACTTTTGCAAAATGCCAACGGCAGCCTGAAAACCAAAATGGAACGGCGACGGCTCGTCGCCAAATAGTAAATCACCATAGCTTTGTTGGCTGGCAAAATGTCGGTGAGCCGCCGACACTCCATCGGTTGCAGATTTTCCAAAAGTTTCAGGCTGCCTCCCCCCTACTCTGTCCTAAAAGCAGCCTGAAACGCCACCCCGTCCGCCTGCCACACCACCACCCAATCATGCCGACCCGCCGTGCACAGCGGCAAATACACCCGCTCTGCCCGCCAGCTTCCATCCGCCTGTTTCGCCAAATCAAAACGGTTAAACCCCATCTCCATCCCATCCATGCGAAACGAAGCCGACAGCGATTGCACGCCGCTGGGCACGCCCACCGCTTCTATGGTAAACGCCGATTTGGTGCTGGTTAAACCGCGCAGCCGCAGCGTCGCCCCCTGCAAAAACGGGCACCCCGCCGCCAACACATCGCATTGCACCGCCGCCGCCCCGTTTTCAGGCTGCCGATTCTGCCACCAGCCCAGCATCGCCAACTTTGCCGCCGCCAACACCAGCAGCAACACGCCCAAAGCCAGCCATTTATTCTGTTTTGTCATCGCACCATCCATTGTCGTTCATTGCAAAGCGCGCATCATAACACCCCGCCGCCGCACAGGCAGCCTGAAAGCCCGTCCGCGCGCGTTACCCCTTTTCAGGCTGCTATAATCCGCCTTTTCCCATTCGCAGAAAGCCCCACCATGAGCCGCATCGCCTCCACCTTCGCCCAACTGGGCAAGCAAAAAGCCCTGATTGCCTACATCACCGCAGGCGACCCCAATCTCGCCGCCACCCTTGCCATGATGCACAGCATGGCAGAAAACGGCGCAGACATCATAGAACTCGGCATCCCCTTTTCCGACCCAATGGCAGACGGCCCCACCATCCAACGCGCCGTAGAACGCGCCCTCGCGCAACACGTTTCCCTGCGCGATGTGCTGGCAGTTGTCAAACAATTTCGCCAAAGCAACGCGCACACGCCCATTGTGTTGATGGGCTACCTCAACCCCGTGCACAAAATGGGCTACGAAGCCTTTGCCCAAGCCGCCGCCGAAGCAGGCGTGGACGGCGTGCTCACGGTGGACGACCCCATTGAAACCATCGCCCCGCTGCAAGCCGCCCTCGCGCAGCGCAATATTGACAACATTTTCCTCGTTGCCCCCACCACCAGCGAAGCGCGGATGCAAGCCATCGCCCGACACGCCAGCGGCTTTGTTTACTACGTTTCGCTCAAAGGCGTAACCGGCTCGGCACAGCTCAACACCGATGAAGTCGCCGCTAAAATCGCCGTGCTGCGCCAGCACATCAAGCTGCCGATTGGCGTGGGTTTCGGCATCAGCGATGCCGAAAGTGCCGCCAAAATCGCCGCCGTTGCCGATGCTGTGATTGTGGGCAGCCGCATTGTGAAAGAAGTGGAAACGCATCAAGGCAACGAAGCGCAAGCCGTGGGCGCATTGGTGCGCGAACTGAAAGCGGCGATTTAATCCATTTGCGCAACGCAAAGGCAGCCTGAAAACGTGTCAAAACCATTTTCAGGCTGCCTCTTTCTGTTTGTAGACATCAAACCGTTACCATCAATCCACAGTCCGAAACCTTTGCGAAATCTAAAATGCAATAAGAGAGTAAACTTTCCGTCATTCCCGCACAGGCGGGAATCTTGATTAAGCTTAAACAACAGTTTGTTTTTACGATAATTTCTAAATATCAAGCAAGATTCCCGCCTGCGCGGGAATGACGGCATTTTTAGTTTTCAGGCTGCCTCTATGGTTTGGCAAAGGTTTCAGCCCATCAATCCACAAAAGTAACCCCCGCCAACTGCGCCAGCTTAACCGCCTGCGCAATCGCCGCCAAAGCCTGCGGGCGCACAAAATTGCGGCGATACGCCAGCACAATGCGGCGGCTGGGCGCGGGCGCTTCAAACGGCACAATGGAAAACAGCAAATGGTCGTTGTCCGTGAGCGCGGTGGACGGCAACACGCTGATGCCCAAGCCGCTAGCAACCATGTGGCGAATCGTGTTCAGCGAGCTGCCTTGCAGCGTGTTTGCCAACCCCGCCACGCGCTGTTTTGCCGCCAATTCGCTGCACGAACCTAACACTTGGTCGCGCATGCAGTTGCCTTCGGTGAGCAGCAACACATTTTCTTCGGCGATGTCTTTGGTGGAAACCGCATCCAGCTCTTCAAAGCGATGCCCCTTGGGCACAATCACAAAAAACGGCTCGTCATACAGCGGTATCGTTTCCACGCCCGTTTCCGCGTAAGGCTCCGCCACCACAATCGCATCCACATCGGCGCGTTTGAGCATTTCGGTGAGCGCGGCGGTGTAGTTCTCTTCCAGCATCAACGGCATTTTCGGCGCAACTTGGCGCATGGATAAAATCAGCTTGGGCAGCAAATACGGCGCAACGGTAAAAATCAAGCCCAGCTTAAAATTGCCTTCCAGCTGGCTTTGTTCTTCGTTTGCCAAATAGCGAATCACCTCCGCCTCGTCCAGCACGCGCCGCGCCTGCGCCACAATGCGCGCGCCCGAATTGGTGGTCATCACTTCGTTGCTGCTGCGGTCAAACAGCGACAAGCCCAGCTCTTCTTCCAGCTTTTTGATGGCGATGGAAAGCGTGGGCTGGCTCACGTGGCAGCGTTGCGCGGCGCGCCCGAAATGCTTTTCCTGCGCCACGGCAACGATGTAGCGCAACTCGGTTAAAGTCATGCCTTATCCTCTTGTTTTTCAGGCTGCCCTTGCCCGTTGGGTTTGGTTTCGGGCAGCGTGATGTTTAACGCCAACATTTCCACGCCGTCTTGCTCCTCGCGCGTGATGTTGATGTCGTCCAATTCAATCTTCACATATTTAGACAACACTTCCAGCAGCTCTTTTTGCAGCGTGGGCAAATAATCGGGCGTTCTGGCGGTTTCGCGGTTGGCGCGCTCCTGCGTGATGATGATTTGCAAACGGTCGCGCGCCAGCGATGCGCTTTGCGGCTTTCTGCCAAACAAACGGTCAATCAACGACATGGCTTACCCCCCAAACAATTTCTTGAAAAAGCCTTTTTTCTCGGCTTCCAAGAAACGGATTTCGCGGTTTTCGCCCAGCAAGCGCGCCACCACATCCTGATACGCCTGCGCCGCAACCGCATCGTTTTGGTGAATAACAGGCTCGCCCGCGTTAGACGCTTGCAACACGTTTTGCGATTCGGGAATCACGCCAATCAACGGAATGCGCAAAATATCCTGAATGTCTTGCACCGACAGCATCTCGCCTTTTGCCACGCGCTCGGGCGAATAGCGCGTAATCAGCAGATGCTCTTTCACCGTTTCGCCGCGCTCAGCTTTGCGCGATTTGCTTTGCAAAATGCCCAAAATGCGGTCGGAGTCGCGCACGGAAGAAACTTCGGGGTTGGTGGTGATGATTGCTTCATCGGCAAAATACAGCGCCATCAGCGCGCCCGTTTCAATGCCCGCGGGCGAATCGCACACCACAAATTCAAAGTTCAAATTGGTCACCAATTCTTTCAATACTTTGCCCACGCCTTCTTTGGTGAGCGCGTCTTTATCGCGGGTTTGCGAAGCGGGCAGAATAAACAGGTTTTCGCAATGCTTGTCTTTAATCAGGGCTTGGATGGCGGTGGCCTCGCCTTGAATCACGTTCACCAAGTCATACACCACGCGCCGCTCGCAGCCCATAATCAAATCCAGATTGCGCAGGCCCACGTCAAAGTCAATCACGCAGGTTTTGTGTCCTTGCAACGCTAAACCCGTTGCGATGCTGGCGGACGTGGTGGTTTTGCCCACGCCGCCTTTGCCTGATGTAACCACAATAATTTTTGCCACTTTGAATACTCTCTTTCAGATTAGATAGTGATGGGAAAAGGATAGGCAGCCTGAAAACAATGGCTTTGAGGCAGCCTGAAAATCAGTTTTTCGTTTAACCAGAGGCAGCCTGAAAACCATATTGCCCAAACCGCTTGCTCAACCTAGTTTTCAGGCTACCTCTAACGAATAATGCGATGCTAATTGGCGTTAATCGCCAAAATCGCCAAACGCTCATCTTCCTGCAATTCAATCTGCACCGCCTTTTTGTGCAAAGACGGCGGCAAATCCTGTTCAAACACGCGGTAAATGCCCGCAATGGAAACCAATTCCGCCTGCATGGATTGCAAGAAAATCCGCGCGCTCTTGTCGCCTGATTCGCCTGCCAACGCCCGCCCACGCATCGGCGCGTACACATGGATATTGCCATCGGCGATAATCTCCGCGCCCTCGCTCACCATGCCCAGCACCACCAAATCCGCCTGCTCGGCGTAAACCTGCTGCCCCGTGCGCACGGGCGAAGTAACCACCACCGTTTTGCGCGCGGCAACCTGCGTTTCAGGCTGCGCGGCGGTGCCGTCTGCTTTGGCGGTTGCCGCAGTGGATTCGTTTGCGGTTTCGCCGGCTTGCGCGGCACGGGCGTTTTCAGGCTGCCCGGCATCTGCCGCAGCCGTGTCATCCGCCTTGTTTTCAGGCTGCCTATTGGCTTTTTTGCCATCGTCCAACCACAGCAAACCCGCCGTTTTCGCCAGCGCCGACCAATCTTTCTTGGCATGCTTCAACGCCACCACGCGCCAATCGCGCGCCGCAAACAAAGCCACCAACGCCGCCCAATCCAGCTCATCCGCCCGTTTCAAATGCGTGGCATCCAAAACAAACGGCATATGGGCAAACTGGGCATATTGCGCCGCTTTTTCGTCCAGCAGCGCGGCAATCTCCGCCAAATCCGCCGTAAACAAACGCAGCGTTAAGGCTTCCAAGCGGGCAGATTTCAAATCAAAGGCTGATTTCATGGTTTTGATTGTTTTATTCAATTAAGCTGGCAAGTTTACCGCGTTAGACAATATTACACAACTACACAGGCAGCCTGAAAATCCCGTATCCGCATCAAAACCGATTGAATTTTAAGAACAATGCCTTTACAATGCCACTTCCTTTTTTAACCACTTTTAACGAGAAGATAAGATAATGAAGAAAACACTGTTAAGCACCGTGCTATTGCTAGCCTTGGCTGCCTGCGGCGGCGAAAACAACAACGCCCCAGCGCAAAACACCAACGCATCAGGCGCAGCCCCAACAGCCAGCGCGCCCGCTACCAACGCGCTCAATATCTACAACTGGTCAAACTATGTGGACGAATCCACCGTTGAAGACTTCAAAAAAGCCAACAACCTCGATTTAACCTACGACCTATACGAAAACAACGAAACCCTAGAAGCCAAAATGCTCACCGGCAAATCAGGCTACGATTTGGGCGTGCCCGGCATCGCATTTTTGCCCCGTCAAATCAAAGCGGGTGCTTATCAGAAAATCGACAAATCGCTTATCCCCAACTACAAAAACATCGACCCCGCCCTGCTGAAATTGCTGGAACAAGCCGACCCTGGCAACGAATACGCCGTGCCTTATTTCTCGGGCGTGAACACCTTGGCGATTACCGCCAAAGGCAAAGAATTGCTCGGCGGCAAACTGCCCGACAACGCATGGGATTTGATGTTTAAACCCGAATACACGCACAAGCTCAAATCTTGCGGCATCGCGCTGTGGGACACGCCCAGCGAAATGTTCCCCATCGTGTTGAACTATCTTGGTAAAGACCCCAAAGGCAGCAACCCCGCCGACATTGAAGCCGCAGCCGCCGTGTTGCAAGCCATTCGCCCCGATGTGAAACGGTTCAGCGCATCGTATATCGACGAATTGGCGCGCGGCGACATCTGCTTGGTGGCAGGTAACGGCGGCGACTTGAACCTTGCCAAAGCGCGCAGCGAAGAAGTGAAAAATAATGTGGGCATCGAAGTGCTCACCCCCAAAGGCATGGGTTTCTGGGTGGAATCTTGGGTGATTCCCAAAGATGCGAAAAACGTTGCCAACGCGCATAAATACATCAACTACACGCTTGACCCCGAAGTGGCGGCTAAAAACGGCGCTGCGGTAACCTTTGCGCCCGCCAGCCTGCCCGCGCGCGAGAAAATGGACAAAAAACTGGTGGAAACCCGCTCCATTTTCCCAACGGCGCAAGATATGGCAGACGGCTTTGTGATGCCGCAAATGTCGGATGAGGCGAAAAAACAAACCACTGCGTTGTGGCAAAAATTGAAAATGAGCAAATAACGTTTTCTTTGCCATTAACCTATGAGGCAGCCTGAAAATCGTTTTCAGGCTGCCTGTGTTTTGGATGCAGCCTGAGTTTGATTAACTCTCTATTTTAAAAACAGAAAAATTACGACACCCATTTCTACACAACCTACCCGCCGCAATGTTCTTGCCGCGCTGATTTTTGCGAGCCGCTGGCTGCAACTGCCCATTTATCTGGGCTTGATTGTGGTGCAGGCGATTTATTCCTACAAATTCGTTAAGCTGCTTTGGGGCTTAATCACCCATCTAAACACCATGGACGAATCCACCGTGATGCTGGCGGTGCTGAATCTGATTGATGTGGTGATGATTGCCAATTTGCTGGTGATGGTGCTGATTGGCGGCTACGAGACTTTTGTGTCGCGCTTGAATGTGGACAACCACCCCGACCAGCCCGAATGGCTCAACCATGTGAATGCGTCGGTGTTGAAAGTGAAGCTGTCGATGGCGATTATCAGCATTTCGTCGATTCATTTGCTGCAAACGTTTATCAACGCGGGGCGGCTGCCTGAACAGCAGATGATGTGGCAACTGCTGCTGCATTTGGCGTTTTTGCTGTCGGCGATTGCGATGGCGTGGACGGATAAGATTGTGTATGGCACGTCGCATCAGGCGCATTGAGTGGAGGGAGATGAGGCAGCCTGAAAATGGATAGAGTGGTATTTTCTGCCTAGCGCGTTACGCTGCGGCATACCCCTTTGTTACCAAATCAAAGATTTGGACAAAGGGGCAAGGCTGCCTTTTTATTGTAACGAAATGTTTGATTAAATTGATGTAGGGTGTGTGGCTTTGCCACGCACGCGGTTGACAAAATCTTAACCTGAGCCCGCGTGCGTGCCTGCGGCACACACCCTACTCGTGCGATTCAGTAAAAAACCGCATGGTTGAACGCCACGCGGTTTTTTTTCAGGCGGCCTTTTAGGATGGCTTAATGGAACAGCGGATGGGTGGGCTGCGGTGGGGTGCAGGGGCTTGCCCCTGCTCGTGGTAGGCGGCGAAACGCCTGCACTGGCAAAGAATAAAGAATGTTAAAAGGCAGCCTGAAACGGGAAATATTCGTTTCAGGCTGCCTTTTGGGTATTGGTTGGAACCTACGCAGAATCTTAAATACGCCATTTGGCGACGAGCCGTCGCCGCTCCATTTTGATTTTCAGGCTGCCTTTGGCTTATCCGCAAGGCTAGGCAAGCTGCGCATCGCGCACATAGGGGTTGCTGCTGTCCCAAGCGTAGCCGGCGAGCACGGCGCAGAGCATTTCGCGCGATTCGCGGCTGTGCGAGGGGTTGAACACCCAGTCTTGCAGCGAGCCGTTGTACCAGTTGTCTATGCTGGTTTTGAACACTTGCGCGCCGTAGCCTTGGCGACTGGCGTATTCGCTTTGCCAATCTACTTTTTCGCCATTGAGCTGGCGTGTGAGCACTTCTACGGCGAGTTTGGCGGAATACATGGCGCTGCTGATGCCTGATGAGAACACGGGGTCTAAAAAGCCTGCGGCGTTGCCGAGGATGGCAAAGCCGTTGCCGTGGTTGGCTTTTACACCTGCGGAGTAGGAGGGGATGTAGTAGAACGGGAAGCCGTTGTCCCAGTTGGCGTGCGGCATGATTTTTTGAAACAGGGGGACTTCGCTGAAGTATTTTTTCAGCAGTTCGGATGCGCCCAGCAATCTGCCTGCTTGGTCTTCGGCTTGTTTGAAATATTTAGCTTGCCCCACCAGCCCTACGGAGCTGCGTTGGTTGTCTAATGGAATCAACCACATCCAAATATCGCGGTATTCGGGGTGCACGGCGATAAGGTTTTTGTTGCGGTCAAATTTGGGGTGGGTGATGCGGTCGTTGATTTGGGTGTGATAGACGTTGTGTTGGGTGATGCCTTGGGTGATTTCCCAGCCGAGCAGGCGGGGCACGGCGCGGAAGTAGCCGCTGGCATCCAATACGAAACGGGCGTGCAGGTCGTATTGGATGCCGCTGTTTTGTTGGATTTTGAGTTGCACGGGGGCGGCGCTGTTGTCCATGCTGATAACGGTTTCGCCGAAGTGTACGTCTGCGCCGTGTTGTTGGGCTTGGTGGATTAGGATTTGGTCAAAACGGGCGCGATCCACTTGCAGGGCGAAGTTTTTGCCTTTGCCGTGTTTGTGGCGGAAATCAAAGGCAGTGTAGTGGTTTTGATAAGTGAACGCGATGCCGTTTTTAAGCTGGAAGGGTTCGTTTTCTATGATGTGCAACACGCCTGCTTCTTCCAGCACGTCCATGCCAAGCGGCAGCAGGCTTTCGCCGACCACGTAGCGCGGGAAATGTTGCTTTTCTATCACGCACACGCTGAATCCTTGCTGCCTGAGCAGCAGGGCGGCAACCGAGCCTGCGGGGCCTGCGCCGATGATGACGACATCGTATTGTTTGGCCATGATTTCATTCCATTTTTTGGCGATTTTTGGATGGGCAAATTTTAGCATTGATTGCGTTTTCAGGCTGCTGATTAAGCGGTGGCGGCGGCGGATTGATGGGGAAGCGCAACAGTTAGGCAGCCTGAAAACGGGTGGGGGCGTTTTCAGGCTGCCGTTGGCGTTTTGTAAAGGTTTCAACCCAAAACACCAGAAGAAGGAGCCATATTGCTTTGTGCATCGCTACGATGCGGTAAGGTCTTATGGCAGCCTGAAAGGATACGCGCTTTGAGTCGTGGCAAACATTCTTTTTCAACCTGTTGTATAAACAATGCTAGGGTTTTCTACACATCAGGCAGCCTGAAAACCATCATCAAACCACCTTCCCGTCTTTCGGGCTGTAAACATTCAACGCCGCCTGCGCCAGCAGCCCGTCTTGCGGCAGCATGCCGCGCACATCGTCAGGCGCATCAATCCAATGCAGTTCGCAGTCAAACACGCCCATGCCGCTTGGGTCTTGCGTGGAAAGGTGCGCGGTGGCGGCGAGTGTTGTGCCGACCGGGATATGGTCGGCAAACAGGTTGAGTTTGCGCGTACCCAGCAAAAAACCGAGCTTCACTTCTTCGCCCGCGCCCAATGCCTGTATGCCTGCAAACGCGCCAATCGCCTGCGCCATGATTTCCATGCCCATGGTGGTCGGCAGCACGCCGTTTTGCAGCAGGATGTGTTTCTCGCCGATATGGGCTTCTACGCGCACAAAATCGGCGCAGTGTTCGATTACGCGGTCGATTAAAACCATGTGTCCGCTGTGCGGCAGCAGGAAGGCGGGGTTTTCAATGGGGCAGGTCAGTCGGTTCATAAATCGGCAAAAGTCGTCTGAAAAAAACAGGGAAAGCAGAATTATATATGGATAGCGGGGCTTTGGGCGCGCCTGCTTAGGCGCAGCAACGGTATTCAGGCAATTTGCCTGCGCACTCCGCGCCATTGACCGTGAATTCACAGGTTCTTAAATTTGTTAATATAGGTTAAAATGGCGGCATGACCAACTTGGCAACTTCACTGCCGACAGAGCAACTCCGCCATGCCCACCGCCTGCACTTTCTCATTCAATATCGCCGCGTGGCACGCCGTTTCCAACCGCCTTGCCACGCCAGAACAATGGCGCGAGTGGGCAGCAGGTCGTTTGAACGCGCAAACTCTGCCGGAACATAAGCCCGCGCTGGCGTTTCTGCCCGCCATGCAGCGGCGGCGTTTGGGCGCGGCGGCGCGGCTGGTGTGCGAAGCGGCTTGGGATTTGGCGGAGCGGTTTTCAGGCTGCCCGATGGTTTACGCCTCGCACGACGGCGAGATTAACCGCAGCTTTGAATTGTGGCCCGAGCTGCTGAAAACCCACACCGTATCGCCCACATCGTTCGGCTTGTCGGTACACAACGCGCTGGCGGGGCAATGGGCAATCCAGCGCGGCGAAATGCAGGAAAACACTGCGCTGGCAACGGGTGCGGACGGTTTGGAAAGCGCGTTGGCGGAAGCCGTGTCGCTGTTTTCAGACGGCATCGAGCGCGTGCTACTGGTGGTGGCGGACGACCCTTTGAAAACCGAATATCTCGTCGAGGCGGAACGCGCGCCGTTTGCCTACGCGCTGGCGATGGTCATCGAACGCGGCGACGCTTTCAGCTTGGCATTAGAAACGGACGACAGCGCAAGGCAGCCTGAAAGCTACTTCGGCGCACTGGATTGGATTCGCTTTCTACTTTCAGGCAGCCTGAAACACACGCGCCAATACGAAAACCGCCGCTGGATTTGGAACAAACGCGCATGAAACGCTTAGACAGACTGCGCCGCTTTTTCGCCACCATGCTGGGTTTCATCCTGTTCGGCGTGGCAGGCGTGCTGTTCAAAATCGCCCTCTTGCCCTACACGCTCAAATCCACCCGGGGCGATGTGCCGCGCCAGCTTGCCGCCCGCCGCATGATTGGGCGCGTGTGGCGGTTTTTTGTCGGCTACCTGCAATGGTCGGGCGTATTGTCCGTAACCTTCCGCGGCGCGGAAAAACTCGGGCGCGGCGGGCAGCTTATCCTCGCCAACCATCCGTCTTTATTGGATGTGGTGCTGCTGGTGAGCCACGCGCCCGACCCAAACGTGCTGGTGAAAAAAGACTTGGTGCGCAACCCCAGCATGAGCAGCCAAATCCGCGCCGCCGGCTATATTCCCAACGACGAAAGCATGGAAATGCTGGAAGAAATCGAAGCCGTGTTCCAAAGCGGGCAGAGCCTGCTGATTTTCCCCGAAGGCACGCGCACGGGTTGGGACGGGCAGGTCAAAATGCACCGTGGCGCGGTATCCATCGGCTTGCGCAGTGCCAAAGTGATTACGCCCGTGGTCATCAAAATGAACCCGCCCAACTTCAAAAAAGGGCAGCCGTGGTACAAAATTCCGCCGCGCAAAATCCATTACGAAATCACGGTGGAGGACGACATCCGCCCCGAAGACTGGCTCGCCGAAAAACCGCTGCCCATCGCCGCGCGGCGGCTCAACGAATACCTGCAAGACTATTTCACAAGGAAAACCACATGAACGACTTAGAACACCAAATCAAACAACTCATCATCGACAGCCTTGCGCTGGAAGACATCACCCCCGCCGACATCGGCAGCGAAGAGCCGCTGTTCGGCGACGAAGGCTTGGGGCTGGATTCGGTTGACGCGCTGGAACTGGGTTTGGCGGTACAAAAAACCTTCGGCTTCCAGCTCGACGGCGAAAACGACAACCTGCGCGACAACTTTGCCAACGTCAAAACGCTGTCCGAATTTGTCAGAAGCCGTCAGGCACAGGGATAAGGAGCGGCGATGAGCGAACACAAAATCCTGAGCGAAGCCGAAATCCGCGCCCTGCTCGCCGACACGCTGGAAAACCTGTTTGAAATCGAACCCGAACGCATCAAACCCGACACCAACCTCTACGAAGACTTGGAAATCGACAGCATCGACGCGATTGATTTGATTGACCGCATCAAACGCGAAACAGGCCGCAAACTCAAGGCCGAAGATTTCCGCAACGTGCGCACGGTGGACGATGTGGTGCAGGCGGTGTTGAAAGTTCAGGCTGCCGACAGCGGCGCACAGGCGCAGTAAGCATTTCAGCCGGTATTTTCCCGTTTGGGGAAGGTCGTTTGAAAACCGCAAAACGTTGCCAACCAATACAAAGGCAGCCTGAAAACATGAAAAACCGTTTTCAGGCTGCCGAACCTTTCAATTTCCACCCTTCCCGCACAGGCGGAAATCTTGGCTGGATTTTCATCATCTTTACTGATGCCGAAGCACAAATCCCATCAAACAGGATTTCCGTACACACGGAAATAACCTACCCGCGCAAACCATCATGCCCCTTGCCAAAATCCTGCTCACCCTCGCCAGCCTCGCCTATCCGCTTTTGTGGTATTACGGGCGCGGAAACGGCGCGTTTTTCTGGCTCGCCGCGCTGATGTGCGCCCTGTGGCTGATACGCGCCGCCATGCCGCAAACGGCAGCGCAACGCGCAGTGGCCTTGCTGTTATCCGCCTTTTTCGCCGCCGTTTTGGTTTTCAGGCTGCCCGATTCCATGTATTGGTATCCCGTGGCGGTAAACCTGCTGATGCTTGCCGTGTTCGGCGGCAGCCTGTTTGCCAGACAAACCGTTATCGAACGCCTCGCCCGCCTGCAACACCCCGACCTGCCGCCCGAAGGCGTGCGCCACACACGGCGGGTAACGCAGATTTGGTGCGGTTTTTTTGTGTTCAACGGCGCAACCGCCGCCGCGTTGGCATGGCTGCAACGGTATGACTGGTGGGCGGTTTACACGGGCATTGTGTCGTATATTCTGATAGGCGTGCTGTTTGCGGGCGAGTGGGTTTACCGCAAACTGGTGTTGAAGGTTTGAGGCAGCCTGAAAACCGCTGCACAAAAGAACTGCGGTTTAGATAGAGGCGTTACCGACAAACGGGTTGCGCGGGAACATAAATTCGCCATGCGTTCCGCATTTTGCTGAAACCGCCAATCGTAAGGCAGCCTGAAAACGGGAAAACGCTGTTTTCAGGCTGCCTTATCATCGTTCAAATAAGCCAAAATTTCCTCATAAAACGCCGACTGCGGATGAAGCCCCGCCATACGTTGCCGCAGCAGCCGGTTGATTTTACCGCACCGCCAATTCTGCTCCGCTATGGCAAACAACGCCCACGATGCCGTCGTGTTATCCGCGCTTGCCAAGCGGCCAGCAAAAACCGTTGAACCACGCTGTTCAGCGGAATATAGGCGGCGGCAAACGCCAGCGCGTTGGCAATCGTTGGGTGCGGCGAGTGTCAAAGCGGACGCAGGGCTTGCGCGAATCCGCAGCGAGCAAACTCCGTCCGCGCAAACGTGCCGCGCCGAAACAAATGCCCCACCGACGCCACGCAATCGGCGCGCACGCTGGCGCGGGCATCATGCCGCAACAGCGCAATCAGCGTGGCGGCGATTTCATCCCGCTCGTTTGCATTCAGCGCGGTTTGCATTTGCCCCAACGCAGCGGCAGCGGCGGCGCGATGGCTGGCGCGCGGGCTTGCCAGCAAATCGGCGACAACGGGTCGGATGGCGGCGTAGTCAAACTGCTGCAAAGCGCGCACGGCGGCAAGGCGCGTGGCTTTGTTCGCATCGGGCGCACGGATAAGGTCGGCTAACTGCGCGGCGGTTTGGTTGCGGCAGAGTTGGTAAGCGGCGAAATCTTGGGCGGCGGAAGATGGCATTTTTTGCTTTCTTGGAGGGCAGCCTGAAAGCGGGAAACAATGATTTCAGGCTGCTTTGTGTGGGGTTGGCAACCCAACCTGCGCCTGCTTATGCCGTATTCAGACGGCTTGGGTTTTCATTTTCAGGCTGCCTTTGAAGTTCTGAATCCGTATGCATTGCGGGGGCAGCACGCCCTACGCCATGCGGGTTTACGCTGGCTTTTACTGATAATTTAGATAGTCTTTAATGAACGTTTCAAAACTTTCCCACTGTTTCGCGTAATGCTTGCCATCTTTAATAAATTTTTCAATTTCAGGCGATTCAATAAAAAAGACCTCATCCGTATCTTTATTATATAAAAGATAATCATCCAATTCGTTGTTTAATAACGAGATAAAGTTATTTGGTAATTGCAGGCATTTTCTTAAAATTGCGGTTTGACTGCTGTCAAAATATTCTAAATCCATCGCCAAATCAATTAAATATCCTATTTTCCCATAAATTTCATCGCTATAAGTTACCCAAAAATCAATGAAATATTGATTTCTATCATCAAATCCAAATTCCTTAAATAATTTTCTATATTTGGCTTGCTGTTCCGGCATAATCCGCCCAAGCTCATCATCTAAAAATTCTGTAAAGTTCTCATCAATCATGATTATTCTCCAAGTTATGAATGAACGTATGAATGAACGCTTGCCCAAATTTTTCCTGCGTCGCCGTTCGGTTTTAGCTCTTATCTTTCATTGCCTTCTGTCTCGGCTAAATGCCTTCCGATTAACAGTACGCTGGGGATAGATGGTTTTCAGGCTGCCTCATAACCATTCGGCAGCCTGAAAACCCATCCCTCCGCTATTTATCGTGCTTTGCCCGGCGTTCCGCCCATTCCAACGCCATCAGCCCCAGCAACACCGCCGCACGGTGTTTCCATTTGGCGGGCAGCATCGCCAGCTTCAAGCCATCCGCATGCCGCACCGCTTCGCCCGCCGCATCCGCCAGCTGCCAAACCACGCCCGATTTGGCTTGCGCCGCCTGCTTGCGCTGCGCCGCCTGCTGTTGCGTGCAGCGCAGTTTCACCCGCGCCAAATCGCATTGCAGCAGCAGCAATTCCCGTTGTTCTTGTTTACTCAGCATCGCGCGCTTCTCCTGTTTGCGGTTTTTGACGGAAGCCGGCGGTTTTCAGGCTGCCTGAAAACGCCGCCAAATCTTGTTGCAACGCGGCAAGCGTTTGCTGCACCTGCGCCGTGTCGCGCTGCCAAATGCGCGGAATGCGCCGCAGCAACAGCCACATCGCCGGCACGCCCGCCGCCGCCACGCTAAAAAACAGCCAAATCTTCGCCTGCGCCGTGAGCACCACATTCAGCCCCAGCAGCAACGCCACCAGCATCACCACCAGCACCACCACCGCCAGCACAATCAGCGTGGCAATCACCAACACGCCGCGCAGTTGCTCGTTGGCATCCATTTGCAGCACGCGCAGCCGCAGCAACAGCAATTCGCCGCCCTGCGAAGCCAAGGTTTTCAACGTTGCCAAATCTTGTCTGATACCCATTTTCAGGCTGCCTTTAATGTTGTTTTACTTAATGTTGTTTCACCATAGTGGATGAACTAAAACGATTGCCGCGCCGCTTGTCTTGCCCGTTTTAGTTTATCCACCATAAATTCAGGCTGCCTTATCGCAGCAAGGCAGCCTGAAAACACATCGCTTATTTGCGGTTGAGCAGCACGCCCACCACCAAACCCGCCAACGCGGCAAAGCCCATGGCGTAATACGGTTTTTCGTTGATGTATTCATCCGCGCGTTGCGCTTGGTGTTTCACTTGCTCCACTGCGCGGGTTTCCAATTTTTGCAATTTGCTTTGCGCCACGCCCAAGTGCGCCTGCAAACGGTTTTTCAACTCCTGCGTTTCTTCCGCGCTGCGCTCTGCGCCCGCTTGATACAAGTTTTCCACCTCGTCCAACACGGTGCGGATTTCGCCCAACAAGGCTTGTTTTTGTGCTTCAAAATCGGATTTCATCGTATGACTCCTTATGTTTACACGATGCCAACGCGGCAACGCTGCCGCGCATATTGCAGGCAATCGCCCCAATCCGCAAGCAACTTTACACTACACGGTTTCAGGCTGCCTGAATCTCGCCGCCGCCCTTCTGCGCCTTAAATTTCCCCTTCATCACCGCCAGCACTTCCTTATCGCAAAACCACACATTATCAGGCTCGGGCAGCCACACCGCGCCGCTGTCGCACAGCCACGCCGCCTCCCGCCCCGAAAGCTCGTCCCGCTCCGCCACCTTCACGCGCGGCGTGCGCCCCCAATCCGTCAGCGGCAAGAACGGCAACGCCGCCGCCACCGCCCGATTATGCGCGTTCAAATCGCCCGTTTCGCACGCCGCCGAACACTTGCCCAGCAGCGAAACGGGACACGGCGCGCCCTTGGGCAACTCGTCGGGCAAAATGCCCAACAGAGCGGGGCACAGCCCGAACTTCTTCGCCCATGCCGCCAGCGCGCGTTTCGCCGCTTTGGGGTTGGCAAACAAACCATGCGGCGGCTCGGTCAAAAAGCCCGCTTTCAACGGGCGCACCCGCGTTTTCAGGCAGCCTGAAACCTGCTCCGCCTTAATCGTGTGGCGCACAATCCCATCCGTTGACGCAAGCTGGTTGCGATAAAACACGCTACCTTTTACCGCCGCGCTGTGCAACGCGCCCAGCGTGGGCACAAATTCCAAGCGCGCCGCCTGCGCCACCGCGCCCCCGCCGCGCCGCAGCATCGCCGCCACTTCCCGATACGCCTGAACGTGCGTGTGCACCGCCACCACATCATCCGCCGCATTGCGCCAAACCGACACGCCATGCTCATCGGGCAACGCAGAGGCAGCCTGAAAAACGCCCGCAGGCAGGTTGGCGGGCAACATCGGCGGGTTCGCCAACTGCCGCATCAGCTGCCCCAGCAGCGGCGCGCCCTTCTCGCGCAACGCCAGTTGCAAATATTCCGCCACCGCCAACACATCGCTCATTGCCCGATGGCGGCTCGCCACCGCCAAACCATGCCGCTCAATTATGCTGTCCAAATTATGCTTAAAAAATTCGGGATACAGCTTGCGCGACAACTGCACGCTGCACAGCCCCGCCGTGGCAAAGGCAAACCCGTTGCGGCGGCATTCGTGGCGCAAAAAGGTGTAGTCAAAGCGGCTGTTGTGCGCGATGAGCAAACTGCCGCGCAGCAGCGGCAACACCTGCGGCGCAAATTGGGCAAAGGTGGGCTGCCCTTGCAACATCTCATCCGAAATGCCGGTTAAATCGCGCACAAAACCGCTAATCGGCATATTGGGCTGAACCAACTGCTGCACCGCCGTGATTTTGCCCTGCCAAAAATGCAAAAACGCCAGCTCGGTGATGCGGTCGGCATAAAAATGCCCGCCCGTGGTTTCTAAATCCAGAATCACAACGGGAATAGGCAGCGTGCGGAAAAATTCCGCCAAAGGGGACAAAGCGGCGTAAGGCATGGGGGTGCTCATAATACAAAAGAGCCGCGATTATACGGTTTTTGCAAAAAAAACGGGCGAAGCAGCTTGACGAAGCCACCCGAACTGCCTACAATCCGCGTTTTTGCTGCACCCGTAGCTCAGTTGGATAGAGTATCTGGCTACGAACCAGAGGGTCGGGCGTTCGAATCGCTCCGGGTGCGCCAAAAATGCTATCCGCGCCCATCGTCTAGCGGTTAGGACATCGCCCTTTCACGGCGGTAACGGGGGTTCGATTCCCCCTGGGCGTGCTAAGATTCAACCCCTTGCTTGATGGAGCAAGGGGTTTAATGCTTTCAGGCTGCCTGAAACCCTATTTAGCGAATAGAGTAGGGCAGTTTTGCGCCATCAAGGCAGCCTGAAACGCCGTAACCAAACGAATGAGCACAATGATGAAGAAACCCACCATCGCCATCCTAACAGGCGCAGGCATCAGCGCAGAAAGCGGGCTTGCCACCTTCCGCGACAGCAACGGCTTATGGGCAAACCACCGCATTGAAGACGTATGCACGCTCGAAGCGTGGGAGCGCAATCCGCAGCTGGTGCTGGATTTTTATAACCAACGCCGCGCCCAAGCCGCCGCCGCGCAGCCCAACGCCGCCCACATTGCCCTTGCCCAGTTGCAACAGCATTTCCCCGTTCACATCATCACACAAAACGTGGACGACCTGCACGAACGCGCAGGCAGCCACAACGTGCTGCATCTGCACGGGCAGCTCAACCAAGCCCGCAGCAGCGCCGACCCCGATTACATCGTCCCCTGCACCCAAGACCAAACGCTGCAAGATAAAGACCCGCACGGCAACCCCATGCGCCCGCATATCGTGTGGTTCGGCGAAAGCGTGCCGCTGCTGGACGAAGCCGCCGCCATCGTGCGCCAAGCCGACGTGTTCCTGATTATCGGCACCTCGCTGCAAGTCTATCCCGCCAACACCCTTGCCTACTACGCCCGCCCCGATGCCCGCATCATCGTGCTAGACCCGCACCCGCAAAATACCCAATCGGCGCAGGTGGAAATCATCCGCCAAACCGCCGCCGCAGGCGTGCCCGTGTTATGCCAGCATTTGATTGAATGCTATACAAAATAACCATTTTCAGGCTGCCTTAGAACCTGTATTCACTCTTTGCATAGGCAGATTTGATGACATAAAAGCGCGGATACAAGGCAAAAAGCGCAGCAAGGTTGGACACCTTGCGAGCATTTTTAACGCGGTAGCCGCGTTTTTAGGACATAAAAGATGCCTATGCAAAGAGTGAATACAGGTTCTTATTTCACAGGCAGCCTGAAAACCATTAAAATCCCCTCTCCCATCCACTCAACCACGAAAGCATCCCATGATTGCCAAACAACTTTTTGAAGAAGCCGCCAGCAAAATCAGCGAAACCCTTGCCAACAGCCCCGCCAAAGATTTTGAAAAAAACGCCAAAGCCATGCTCGGCAGCGCGTTCAACAAAATGGATTTGGTAACGCGCGAAGAATACGACATCCAACAACAAATCCTCATCAAAACCCGCGTGAAGCTCACCGAGCTGGAAGCCCGTTTAGCGCAACTGGAAGCGCAACTTGCGCCCCAAGTTAGCCCAGCTGAAACCAGCGAAGCCCAAGCTGCCGAACCCAATCCCGAAAAAACCACACCCAAACGCAAAACAAAATAACCACAATACACACATCAAGGCAGCCTGAAACCCGCTTTTCAGGCTGCCTCAATCTTTGCCCATCCGCCTATTGAGGCAGCCTGAAAACCCATCGCTTCACTTTACACAAACAACCCCACATTTTCCCTTGCCCCCCGCGCCCCACTCCACTACAATCGCGCGTTTTTTCAAAAAATCCCTCCCCGTATTTAAAGTCTTCTGCTGCCCGAACGCCGCTAAACAGCCCCAAAGCCTGTCCAAAGCAATCAAACAGCCTGTTTCTCTTATCAAACGGAGTATTGCTCATGACCAGCACCCAACCCTATCTACAAATCAAAGGCTTGGTAAAAAAATTTGGCGACAACATCGCTGTAAATTATCTGAATCTTGACATCAACAAACACGAAATTTTCGCCCTGCTTGGCAGCTCAGGCAGCGGCAAATCCACCCTGTTGCGCATGCTCGCCGGCATGGAAACCCCGTCCGAAGGGCAAATTATTCTAGACGGGCAAGACATCACCAAACTCGCCCCCTACGACCGCCCCATCAACATGATGTTCCAAAGCTACGCCCTGTTCCCCCACATGACCGTAGAGCAAAACATCGCCTTCGGCTTAAAACAAGACAAACTGCCCAAAGAAGAAGTGCAGGCGCGCGTGGACGAAATGCTGCGCCTGGTGCAAATGCCGCAATACGCCAAGCGCAAGCCGCATCAACTGTCAGGCGGGCAGCAGCAGCGCGTTGCCCTTGCCCGCAGCCTCGCCAAACGCCCCAAACTCCTGCTGCTGGACGAACCCTTGGGCGCGCTGGACAAAAAACTGCGCCAGCAAACCCAGTTTGAGCTGGTGAATACGCTGGAAAAAGTGGGCGTAACCTGCATCATGGTAACGCACGACCAAGAAGAAGCCATGACCATGGCAAGCCGCGTGGCCATTATGTCGCACGGCGAGTTGCAACAAGTGGGCACGCCCGCCGACGTGTACGACTACCCCAACAGCCGCTTCACCGCCGAATTCATCGGCGAAACCAACATCTTTGAAGGCAAGCTGGTGCATAAAGACGAAGCCCACGCGCTCATCGACTGCCCCGAATTGCCCGCCAAAGTGTATACCGACCAAAAATTTGAAGCCGAAAACGGGCAAACCATCTGGATTTCCATCCGCCCCGAAGACATTGACCTGCACAAAGAAAAACCCGCCCACCGCGACACGCACAACTGGGCGCGCGGCAAGGTAAAAGAAATCGCCTATTTGGGCAGCTTCGCCATTTACCATGTGCAAATGGAAAACGGCCGCATCATCAAAAGCCAAGTGCCCGCGCCGTATTGGTATGTGCGCGGCATTGAACCGCCCACATGGGGCGACGAAGTGTATCTGGATTGGCCCGAAAACCAGCCCACCCCATTAACCCGTTAAAAAGGCAGCCTGAAAATGTCTTCCGTAAACATCAAACGGCGTATGCGCCCGGGGGCGCGCTTTGTCATCGGCGTACCGTTCACCTGGCTGTTTATCTTGGTTTTGCTCACCTTTGCCATCGTGTTCAAAATCAGCTTCGCCGACCAAACCTACACCATCCCCCCGTTCACGCCCTTATTTGACGAAAAAGGCGCGCTGCAAGTTTTCACCAAAAACTACCAAGAAATTTTCGTGGATTTTTGGCCCTCCTTGCTGGACATCATCAACCCCCTCTCCGGCGATTCCGGCGGCAACATTTATGTGCTGACTTATTGGCTGTCGATTAAAACCGCGCTTTTAACCACGCTGATTTGCCTGCTGATTGGCTATCCGATGGCGTATGCCATTTCGCGCGCCAATCCATCCATTCGCAATACCTTGCTGCTGCTGATTATGCTGCCCTTTTGGACATCGTTCCTGCTGCGCGTGTACGCATGGATGGGGCTGCTCAGCACCAACGGCATCATCAACACCTATCTGCTCAAATGGGGCATCATCAGCGAGCCATTGGAATTGTTTTACAACAGCTTCTCGCTGATTTTGGTGATGGTTTACGCCTATTTGCCGTTTATGATTCTGCCGCTTTACACCCAGCTGGTAAAACTGGATAACCGCTTGCTGGAAGCCGCCGCCGATTTGGGCGCGCATCCTGTCAAAGCCTTTTTCACGGTAACGCTGCCGCTGTCCAAATCGGGCATCATCGCAGGTTCCATGCTGGTCTTCATCCCGTCTATGGGCGAATATGTGATTCCCGAACTGGTGGGCGGCCCTGACAACCTGATGATTGGTAAAGTGTTGTGGCAGGCGTTCTCCGACCAAGCCAACTGGCCGCTTGCCGCTGCGATTGCGGTGGTGATGGTGTTGGTGTTGGTGGTGCCGATTGCGCTGGAACAATATTTCACCAACCGTGAAAACGCAAAAGGAAGCAAATGATGAATAACAAAATTTCTCCTTTTTTGAAGCTGGCGCTGGTTGCGGGCTTGCTGTTTTTGTATATTCCCTTGTTTATCTTGGTGATTTATTCGTTTAACGATTCCAAACTGGTAACCGTGTGGGGCGGCTTCTCCACCAAATGGTATGGCCGCCTGCTGCAAGACCAGCAAATTTTGAGCGCGGCTTGGCTGTCGTTGAAAATCGCCGTTTGCGCTTCGTTTGCGGCGGTAACGCTCGGCACGATGGCGGGCTACGCGATGGCGCGGATTAAACGCTTTCGCGGCAGCACTTTGTTTGCCGGCTTGATTTCTGCGCCGATGGTGATGCCCGATGTGATTACGGGCTTATCCATGCTGCTGCTGATTATCCAAGTGCAAACCATGCTGCAAGGCTGGCTGCACAGCGATGTAACGTGGCTGGACCGCGGCTTTTTCACCATTTTCTTGGGGCACACCACGCTGTGCATGGCGTATATTACCGTGGTCATCCGCTCGCGCTTGGCGGAGCTGGACCAATCGCTAGAAGAAGCGGCGATGGATTTGGGCGCGCGCCCGATGAAAATCTTTTTTGTGATTACCTTGCCGCTGATTGCGCCTGCCATTGCGTCGGGCTTCTTGCTGGGCATTACGCTGTCGCTGGATGACGTGGTGATTACCTCGTTCTTGTCGGGGCCGGGTTCGTCCACGCTGCCGCAGGTGATTTTCTCCAAAATCCGCTTGGGGCTGGACCCGAAAATGAACGTGTTGGCCACCATCTTTATCGCGGTGGTGGGCACGCTGGTGATTGTGGTGAATTATTTTATGCTGCGCCAAGCCACCAAGCGCGAGCGTGAAATGCAAGCGGCGTATAAGGCGGAGCAAAAGGCGTTGGAAAGCGCGTAGGGGTTTGGGAACGATATAAAGGCAGCCTGAAAACGGGGGAATACGTTTTCAGGCTGCCTTTTATATGCAAATGGGTGGCGATTATTTTTTGCCGTTGCTGCTGTCGCCCTTGCCATCCGCATTCAGCGCAGGCAGGGCGTTCCATTCTTTGGCTAGGCTTGGAAAGGCTTGCTCAAAATCCACCGTGTTGGCATCGTTGGCTTGCAGGGTAAATTGGGGCGTGCGGGTGTAGTGGTTATAGGCTTCCATTTTGATGCGCAAGCCGTGTCCCATCAAGCCGCCGAGGTTTTCCATTTGCATGGTGGCGAAATATGCCAACAGCCTGCCTTTGCCGTCGTAGTAAAACTCGTATTCAACGGGTGGCTGTTTATCCGCGATGGCGGTAGTCATGCCTTGTACCACGCTGCTGATGGCATCTAGGCTGGCGATAAATTTGTCGTAATCGGCTTGGCTGATGTTGGCGTTGCTGGGCTTGCCTTGCTCGCGTAGTTGCTGTTGCAGGCTTTGGAATAACACTTTGGTGCTTTCCACGCTTTGCTTGCTGTTGGAATGCAACGCGATGCGATGGCGCGCGCCAATTTTGCGGGCGGTGTCGTTTAGGGGCAGGGTGGTAAAGGCATCATCGCCCAATGTTTTGGTGCTTTCGTCCACGGCTTTGGGCAGCGCGTGCCACACGTCGGCAAAGGGGATTTTGTTTTGCCATTGCTTAGGCAGCCTGAAACGCACAATCGGCTTGTCGGCAGACAACGCCGAATCGGCGAGCGGCAGGCTGGGCTCAAATGCGCCCAAGTCCGCATACGCCGCCTGCGCTTTGATGTCTAGTTGCATCGGTATTTTCAGGCTGCCTAATGCGTTACGCGTTTCGTAGTGCAACTCGGGCACAAATTCTATTTTGCCGCGTGGCAAATCCACCGCGCCTGTGTAGTGAACCGAGACGGCGTTAAACAGCGTGTAAGCTATTTTGTCGATTCTTGCTCGCTCTTTTTGCGATTTTTGGCGAATTTCGTTTTGTTCTGCCGCGCTTAATGGTTTTTTATCGTGCGTTGCTGCCCAGTCCGCGCTCCATTTCACGTCGCTCTCAATGCGTTCATGGCGCATCTGGCGCGATTGCTCGGTTTCATAAAGTGCAAACGTGGCTTTGCCCGATAGGTTGTATTGTGTGTCTTGCTTAAACTGCCGCTGCATGCCGTGGCGATACAAATCGGCAGGCTTTTGCGGCGCAGTTTGCAAGTTGCCACACGCGCTTAACGCCAGCGCAACCGTGCCTGCCAAGGTGGTTTTCAAAATAGTTTTCATGGTGTTAAACCTTTTTTAACATAGGAAACGCATATCTTAACGGTTTTCAGGCTGCCTGAAAACGCCCGTTCTCATTCCCGATAATTTCACTCAACAATGCTAAAATACCGCCCCATCACACCACACTCAAAAGGAACACATCATGGCACTTTTGCAAATCGCCGAACCCAACCAATCCGCCGCGCCGCACCAGCATCGCCTTGCTGTTGGCATAGACCTCGGCACAACCAACAGCCTCGTCGCCACCGTGCGCAGCGGTTCAGCCGAATGCCTGCCCGATGAAACAGGCGCGGTGTCGCTGCCATCGGTGGTGCGCTATTTGGACAACGGCAGCAAAGCCATCGGCAAAGCCGCGTTAGACGCACAAAAGATTGACCCGCACAACACCATCTCGTCCGCCAAACGCCTCATCGGGCGCAAGCTGTCCGAAATCGACGCGGCACACATGCCCTATCGTTTCGCCGACAACGACAAAATTATCGAATTGCAAACCAAACACGGCAAAAAAACGCCGATAGACATCTCCGCCGACATCTTAGGCAGCCTAAAAACCCGCGCCGAAGCCAGCCTAGGCGGCGAACTGGTGGGCGCGGTGATTACCGTGCCCGCCTATTTTGACGACGCGCAACGCCAAGCCACCAAAGACGCGGCGCGGCTGGCGGGGCTGAACGTGCTGCGCCTGCTCAACGAACCCACCGCCGCCGCCATTGCCTACGGCTTGGACAACGGCGCGGAAGGCACGTTTGTGGTGTATGACTTGGGCGGCGGCACGTTTGACGTATCCGTGTTGCAGTTGAGCCGTGGCTTGTTTGAAGTGAAAGCCACGGGCGGCAATTCCGCGCTGGGCGGCGACGATTTTGACCACCACCTGTTTTGCCATATTGTTGAAAACAATCAGCTTTCCATTACCGACGAACGCGACGCGCAACTGCTGCTCGGCTTGGTGCGCGCCGCCAAAGAAACATTAAGCAGGCAGCCTGAAACCCGCATTCAGGCTGCCTTGGCCAACGGCAAAACGCTCAACATCACTGTCAGCCGCAGCGAATTCCACGCGCTCACGCAGCATCTGGTCGCCCAAACCATCGCCCCCGTGAAGCAAGCGCTGAAAGACGCGGGCATCGGCAAAAACGACATAAAAGGCGTGATTATGGTGGGCGGCGCCACGCGGATGCTGCATGTGCAGCAAGCCGTTGCCAACTTTTTCGGGCAAACCCCGCTCAACAATCTGAACCCCGACCAAGTGGTCGCGCTGGGCGCGGCGATGCAGGCAAACGTGCTGGCGGGCAACAAAACTGACAGCGAATGGCTGCTGCTGGACGTAACCCCGCTGTCGCTGGGCTTGGAAACCTACGGCGGCTTGGCGGAAAAAATCATCCCGCGCAACAGCACGCTGCCCACCGCCCGCGCCCAAGAGTTCACCACCTTTAAAGACGGGCAAACCGCCATGACCATTCATGTGGTGCAAGGCGAGCGCGAAATGGTCGCCGATTGCCGCAGCTTGGCGAAATTCACCCTGCGCGGCATACCGCCGATGGCCGCGGGCGCGGCGCGGATTCGCGTTACCTTTCAAGTGGATGCCGACGGCTTGCTGTCCGTGTCCGCCCGCGAGCAAACCACCGGCGTGCAGGCGCAAATTGAAGTGAAACCGTCTTACGGCTTGGACGACGCCACCATCACGCAAATGCTGCGCGAGGGCATGGCGCACGCCGGCGCCGATGCCGCCGAACGCGCCCGCGCCGAAGCCCGCGTAGAAGCGCAAAGCCTGATTGACGCGGTGGAAGCCGCGCTGGAACTGGACGGCGACTTGCTCACCGCCGAGCAAACCGCGCAAATCCGCGCCCAAATGGACGCGCTCGCCGCGCTGATGCCCAATGCCGAAGCCGCCGACATCCGCGCCGCCGTGCAAACCCTGTCGCAAGGCACCGACGATTTCGCCGCGCGGCGCATGAACCGCAATATCCAGCGCGCGCTGCAAGGCGTGAGCGTGGAGCAGTTGTAGAACAGATAGGCAGCCTGAAACCTTTGCCAAACCTGCAACCGATGACGCGGCGGCTCGCCGACATTTCCCCAACCGGTAAAACCCGATTGAACGCACCATCCAGCGGCGAGCCGTCGCCGCTCCATATTCAGATTTCAGGCTGCCTCAGCGCTGTTGCCAAGGCAGCCTGAAAACAGGATTAAAGCCGTTTTCCCATTTTTGATTCTCCATTTCCGCTTATGCTGCTCCGCCGTCTTTACACCCTCTTTACCGCCCTGCTCTGCCTGTTTCTCATCCATACCGTTACCACCAAACCCTGGCTGCAAACCGACCTCGCCGCGCTGCTACCCGCCGAGCAGCAGCCCGACGCGCTGCTGGTTGCCGCCGACAAAGCGGGCGAGGCGCAGCTGAACGGGCAAATCGTCATGCTCACAGGCAGCGCAAATGCGGAAACGGCTTTTCAGGCTGCCGCCGAAATCGCCAGCAAATGGCGGGAAAGCGGCGTGTTTGCCGAGGTAGACAGCAGCGTGATGCCCGATTTGGACAGCGTGCGCGCCGATATGCAGCGTTTGGCGCAGGCAACGCTGCCGCAGGAGCAGGCGCGGCTGCTGTTTCAAGAACCGAAACGGTATTTCCAAACCCGCGCCGAAGATGCGGCGAACCCGTTTGCCGCCGTTTCGCCGCTGTCGCTGGAACAAGACTGGCTGGGCTTCGGGCGGTTTGTGGCGGCGAAAGCCAATCCGCAAAGCCGTTTGCAGTGGAATATGGACAACGGCATGTTGTTCACGGAGGCGGACGGCAAAACATGGGTATGGCTGCGCGGCAAACTGGCGGCAGACACGCGTTTTGCCGGCAACGGCACGCTGCTGCCGCTCATCCGCGACAGCCGCGCCATCGCGCAAAAACACGGTGCCGAAACGCTCTCAGCGGGCGGCGCGCTGTTTGCCGCCGCATCCAAAACCGCCGCCGAAGCGGAAAGCAAAGCCATGAGCATCGCCGGCACGCTGGCCACGTTTGCGCTGCTGCTGTGGGTGTTCCGCAGCGCGCGCGTGTTCTGGCTGGCGTTGCCGCTGGCGGCGGGCATGCTCACGGGGCTGGCGGCGGCGTTGGCGGTGTTCGGCGAAGTGCATATTCTGACGATTGTGATTGGCACGAGTTTGGTCGGCATGCTGGTGGATTTTCCGCTGCACTGGCTTGCGCCGTCGGTTTTCAGGCAGCCTGAAAACGAAAAATGGTCGTCTGAGAGCGCGATGAAACACGTTTTGCCCAGCTTTGCCGTGAGCCTGCTGATTACCGTGTTGGGCTACGCGCTGCTGTGGTTCACGCCGCTGACCGTGCTGCGCCAAACCGCCGTGTTTTCGGGCTTCGCGCTGCTGGGCGCGTTCGGCGCAACCGTGCTGTGGCTGCCGCCGCTGTTTCGCCGTTATCAGGCAAAAGCCGTGCCGTTTGCGAAATTGACGGAAAGATTACTCCGCCTGAAAGGTCGTCTGAACAAGCGTCTGCACAAACGCGGCTGGCTTGCGCTCGGCGGCATTTTCTTGGCGGTAGGGCTGTGGCGCAGCGACTGGCACGACGACATCCGCCAATGGGTCAATATGCCCTCTGAAATGCTGGCGCAAGTGCAGCGCATCGGCGAATTGAGCGGCACCGATTTCGGCGGACGCTACATCGTTGCCGAAGCCGCCAGCGAAGACGCGCTGCTCGCCAAAAACGCCGAACTCGCCCAAGCCCTGCAACCGCTCGTTGCCCAAGGCAAACTCGGCGGCTTCCAATCGCTAGACCAATTTATCGCCCCCGTTGCCGCGCAGCAGCAAGTGCAACACCACCTGCGCGAACTCGCAGGGCAGCCTGAAAACTGGCAGCCGCTCGCCGACATCGGTATCCCAAGCGAAACCATACGCCAAGCCCTGATTCAGGCAGCCGACACGCCGCCGCTCACGCTTTCAGGCAGCCTGAAAACCGCGCTCGCCCAAGCATGGCAGCCGCTGTATCTGGGCGAAGTAGAACGCGGTCGCTACGCCGCCGTCGTGCGCTTGAACGGTTTGACAGACGAAGCCGCCGTCCGCACCGCCGCACTGGGCCTTGCAGGCACACACTGGGCAGACAAACGCGCCCACCTCAACGCCCTCTTCCACCACACGCGCAACCAAGCCGCATGGCTGAAACTCGCCTCCTACGCGCTGGCGTGGCTGCTGCTGTGGCGGATGTTCGGCGCAAAACGCGGCAGCAAAATCCTTGCCGTGCCGCTTGCCGCCGCCGTCTGCACCGTTGCCGCGCTCGGCTGGCTGGGCATTCCCGTGAGCCTGTTTGCCATGTTCGGGCTGCTGCTCGTTTCCGCCATCGGCGTGGATTACGCCGTTTATGCCGTAACCGCCAAACACACCGCCGCCGCACGCTTGGGCGGCATGCTGCTCGCCGCCGCCACCACCGCCCTTTCCTTCGCCCTGCTCGCATTCAGCAGCACGCCCGCCGTTGCCGCATTCGGGCTGACGGTAACGATAGGCGTGGGGTTTAATCTCTGGCTGGCGGGGGCGTTGTTGGCAGATTGAAACCTTTGCAAAACCTTATTGGCAGCCTGAAAAAATAAAAAATGCCGTCATCCCCGCGTAGGCGGGAATCTTGCTTGATAACAAGAAATTTTTGAAAAAACAAACTATTGCCTAAATCTTACTAAGATTCCCGCCTACGCAGGAATGACAGTAGCCGGGAAATTTAGGCGTTTTGCAAAGGTTTCAGATTGAAGCATACAGAAAGCCAAGCAGGTCGGGCATTGTGATGCCCGACGTTTTTATTTACGGCGGATAAAACCAAGATGCCCGACCTACACGAAAGGCCGTCTGAAAACCATCATTCCGTTTTCAGACGGCCTGACACGTTCACATTTTCCGACACAGCCCCGCTACGCTTTTTGCTATAATCGTCCCGATTTCCATTTTTCTGTCTGTTTTCAAAATGTTCAAACGCCTTCCCCTGTTTTTCCTCTGTGCCGTGCTGTTTTCGGGCTGCGCCACTCATCCCAAGCACACCCCCGCCACGGTTGAAACCGCCGCCACCCTCGGCCTGCCCGCCCATCCGCAGCCGCCGATTTTCCCGCAATGGTGGCGGGCACTCAACGACGCCAAGCTCGATGGCCTGATTGACACCGCCCTTGCCCGCTCGCCCGATTTGGCAGCGGCGCAGGCGCGGTTGCGGCAGGCGCAGGCGGGGGCGGATTTGGCGGATGCGCAGCGCGGCGTGAAAATCGGTCTGGGCGTGAGTGGTGCATTGCTGCATCGCGACGGCGTGGACGAGCGCGAGAAGCCCGAACTCATCAGCGATTTGGAAAAGCGGCTGTTGGGCGACCACGGCACCAATATCACTTATGAATCGCTGCAACTGCAAGGGCAGTGGTCGCCCGATGTGTTCGGCAAATACAAACACCAGTTGGAAGCCGCGCTGGGGCAACAGCGGGCGGTGGAATACGAAATCGCGCAGACGCGGCTGTTGCTGGGCGACGTATTACCGCCAATGGCAGTTGTTGCTGGAAACGCGGCAGCGGGTGGCGCAGCGGGCGCAGTTGAACCGCGAACGCGAGCAGGTGGTGCGCGAACTCATCCGCGCCGGGCAGGTCGCGCCGAGCAGGCTCTATGCGGTGCAGCAGGGCAACAGCCGTTTTCAGGCTGCCTTGTCGGATTTGGACGGCAACATCGCGCAAATCCGCCACGCACTCGCCGCCTTGACGGGGCAACCGGCGCAGGCGTTGGACAACTTCGCGCCCAATCCCGCCGCCGCCGTGCCGCCCGCACCCGTGTCGCAGCTCACCGCCGACTTGCTCGGCAAACGCCCCGATTTGGCGGCGCAGCGCGAGGCACTGACCGCCCGCCACCATCTGGTTGCCAGCGCGAAAACCGAGTTTTATCCGAACATTACGATTAAAGCGTTGGCAGGATTGTCCAATGTGGAAATCGGCAACCTGCCGCATTCGTCGTCGTTTCTCGCCGGACTGCTGCCGAGCGTGAGCCTGCCGATTTTTACTTCCGGCGCGTTACGGGCGAACCTGTCGCGCAAGGAAGCCGAGTTTGACGAGCAGGCTGCGCGTTACAACAAAAACGTTTACACCGCCCTGCGCGAGGCGGCCGACGCGCTGACGCAATACGAAACCGCTGCCGCAGCCGTGCGCGACCAAACCGAGATGACCGCGCTGGCCCGCAAAAACGCCGCCGCCGCGCAAAGCCGCTACCGTGCGGGGCTGGACAACAAGCTGGACTGGCTCGCCGCAGCGGACGAAACCCTGCAAAACGAAGCGCAACTGGCACAGGCGCAGGCGAAGCTGTTTACCGCGTGGCTGGCGTTAAATACCGCCTTTGGCGGAGGTTTTGCGGCGGACAAATAAGGCAGCCTGAAAACGAGCAACGCGAGTTTCTGCGAAGCTAAAATCCTAAATGTCTTCTGAAACAAAATTTTGCCGTCATTCCCGCGCAGGCGGGAATCTTGGTTGAGCCGCAGCAAAAGGCAGCAAAAACCACCGCCGCCGAAACCCGAACAAGATTCCCGCCTGCGCGGGAATGACGAAAGTTCGAGGCAGCCTGAAACGCAAAGGCTACCTGAAAACCAGCAAGCTAGTCGGGCATCCCTACCCGACCTACCCATAAGGACTCCCCATGCCCCTGCAATCCGGCGGCTACACCTTCAAGCCGCATGAAATGCCCTTTATGCCGGGTTCGCCCGCCTCGCCCGAGCATCCGAAAAAGCGGCGGCTCGCGTATCTTGCCATCGGTTTATTACTCGCGCTGTCGTCGGGCTTCCAAAACGGGCTGCTCACCGCCTCGCTGCCGCAGCTGCGCGGCGATTTGTCGCTCGATTTGCAGCAGGGCGGCTGGATTCAGGCGGCGTATTTCATGGCTTACGCCTGCATGAGCGTCCTCTTTTTCAAAGTCCGCAAGGCGTATGGCCTGCAACGCTTCGTCCGCATCACCCTGTTCGCCCAGCTTGCCGCCAGCCTGCTGCAACTGGTTTATCACCATTACGAAGTGGAACTCATCGCGCGTGTTGCCGCCGCAATCGCCGCCAGCGGCCTGCTGGTGCTGTCGATTTACTACATGATGCAGGGCTTTACTGGCACGAAAAAGCTGGTCGGGCTGGTGTTCGGGCTGGGTCTGATGCAGGTCGGCACGCCGCTGGCGCAGAGCCTCGTGCCGCTGCTGTATGGCGACGGCGACCTCAACGGCGTGTTCGCCTTTCAGGCTACCCTCGCGCTCGCCTGCACCGCCTGCCTGTTCGCCCTGCCGCTGCCGCCCGGCATCACCGTGCGCAAATCGTTCACGCTGACCGACGCGCTCAGCTTTACCCTGTTCGCCTCCGGCATCGCGCTGTTGTGCGCCTTTCTCGTGCAGGGGCGCACGGTGTGGTGGACGACGCAGTGGCTCGGCTGGCTGCTCGCGGGCGGAGTGGGGCTGACGGGGCTGGCGTTGTACATCGAATCGACGCGGCACAAGCCGATGCTGGACTGGCACTGGATGACCGTGCCGCAAATCCTCATCTTCGCCGTGATGGGCGCGATGGCGCGGCTCTTGACCTCGGAGCAGACCGTCGGCGCGGCGGGGCTGATGGGCGCGGTGGGCGTGGGCAGCGCGCAGATGAGCACGTTTTACCTGATTGTTGCGGGCGGAATGCTGGCGGGTGTGGTCGGCAGCCTGATTTTGCTGGATATCAACGACATCCGCCGCCCCGTGATGGTTGCGCTCGCCTGTTTCGCCCTCGGTGCGTGGCTGGAAATCGGTGTGGGCATGCAGACCCGCCCCGCGCAACTTTATTTCAGCCAGTTTATCGTTGCCTTTGCCTCGCTGCTGTTTATGGGGCCGATGATGCTTGAAGGCGCACTGCGCGCGCTGGCGAAAAGCCCCGACCACATGATGAGCTTCTCCGCCGTGTTCGGCCTGTCGCAAACCCTCGGCGGGCTGGCGGGTGCGGCGGCATTCAGCGCGTTTTTAACTTACCGCACCCGCGACCACCTCGCCGCCATCGCGCAAAACCTGACCCTCTCCAACCCCGCGCTCGCCGCCGACATCCAGCGCAACGCCGCCGCCCTCTCCGCCACCCTCTCTGACCCGGTGCTGCTGCAAGGCCGCGCCGTCTCGCAAATCACCGCGCAGGCGGGCAAAGAAGCGTCGGTGGCGGCATACAGCGACCTGTTCGCGCTGCTGGCGGCGATGGCGGCGGTATCGACCCTCGTCGCCGTCGCCCTGTGGCTGTACCGCCGTTATTACAAGATTGATATTCTGGCGGCGGAGAAGGCGAAAGTGTTTGCGGTGTTGGGGAAATAGTGTTTCAGACGGCATTAAAGGCAGCCTGAAAACCACCGCACCAACCCATTAACCGAATCAACCCCCAAATCAACGGAAAGCAAAAAATGTCCCAACCCAACACCCCCGAACACCCCGACACCGAATCCCAAAAAACCGCCGTGCCGCAGCCCGAAACGCCAGAACCCGCCCAATGGCAGCCTGAAAAACACCGTTTCGGCAGCATCGGCATACTCGCCGCCAGCGCAATCGGCGTGGTGCTTGCCCTGTATGCCTTCCGCCTGCCGCCCTTCGGCATGGGCGAGGTCTATACCAACAACGCCTATGTGCGCGGCAGCGTAACCACCGTCAGCCCGCGCGTGGGCGGTTATGTGCAGAAAGTGCTGGTGCGCGATTTTGACAACGTAAAAGCAGGGCAGCCGCTGGTGGAAATCGACCCCGCGCCCTACCGCGCCAAAGTCGCCCAAGCCGAAGCTGGGCTGGCGGGGCAGCAGGCGGCGTTGAACAAAACCGCGCAGGACAAAGCCTCCGCGCTGGCCGTCTCCAAAGCCAACCAAGCCGCGATTGACAACGCCCGCGCCCAGCTTGACCGCGCCCGCCGCGAATGGCAGCGCATACAGGCGGTGAGCACCGATGCCGTGTCGCAAAGCAGCCGCGATGCCGCGCAAACCGCCGTCAAACAGGCCGAAGCGGGCTTGAAACAGGCGCAGGAGCAATACGCCGTGGCGCAGCAAAACATCATCAACACCGGCGTAGGGCGCGAGGGCGCACAGGCGGGCATCGCCAACGCCCAAGCCCTGCTGGACTTGGCAAAACAGGATTTGGGGCACACCACCATCTACGCGCCCGCCAGCGGCAAACTCGGCGAAGTCAGCGTAAAACAAGGGCAGCTTGTGAGCGCGGGCACGCAGCTGATGTCCGTCGTGCCGCCCGAACGCTGGGTCATCGCCAACATCAAAGAAACCGATATGGCCAACGTGAAAATCGGGCAGAGTGCCAGCGTGAGTATCGACGCACTCGGCGGCAAGGCGTTCAGCGGCAAAGTCGCCGAAATCTCGCCCGCCACCGCCTCCGAATTCAGCCTGATTAAAGCCGACAGCGGCACGGGCAACTTCGTCAAAATCGCCCAACGCATCGCCGTGAAAATCGTATTTGACGCAGGGCAGCAGGATTTGGAACGCCTCGCGCCGGGGATGTCGGCGGAAGTGAACATTGCTACGAAGTAAGCCGAACATTAAGCCGTTCAATTTAACAACATCTGCTCGGCGCAGGGACTTGCCCGCCATTGACAGGCGTTCCGCTTAATACAGCCATAAAGGCCGTCTGAAAACCGAAAAATATGTTTTCAGACGGCCTTATCTTTGCACGCCACCCAATGCAGCCTGAAACCTTTGCAAAACCTCAAAACCCACCCAACTACTGTCATTCCCGCGCAGGCGGGAATTTTGTTGGAATTCAAGAATGCTTGAATAAACAAGCTATTGCTTGGCTTCAAACAAGATTTCCCGCCTGCGCGGGAATGACGGCGATTTAACTATTTCTTGTTTACTTCGAGGTTCGCCAAGGTTGCAGCCCAAACACCCGCAACACGCTTTCAGACGGCATCAATCACAGGTAAAATCACACCGTTTCACATTTAACGTTTTTTACAACACGGGCAGCCCAAGCGTGCCGCCCATTCCCACTTCATATTTAAAGGATAAAAAATGTCTGCTCAATTTGATGTTGCCGTTATCGGCGCAGGCCCGTCAGGCTCGGTTGCTTCCTCGCTGCTTAACAAACAGGGCTTTAAAGTATGCGTGCTGGAAAAACAGCATTTCCCGCGCTTTGTTATTGGCGAGAGCCTGCTGCCGCACTGCATGGAAATGCTGGAAGAAGCAGGCTTTGCCGATGCCGTGCGCGCCGAAAAAGGCTTTCAGTTTAAAAACGGCGCGGCGTTCGCATGGGGCAGCCGCCGCACCGCGTTTGACTTCACCGAAAAATTTTCAGACGGCCCGGGCACGGTGTTCCAAGTGCGCCGCGAAGTGTTTGACAAAATCCTGATTGACGAAGCCGCCAAACAAGGCGTGGAAGTGCGCTTCGGGCACGGCGTAACCGCGTTTGACAACAGCGGCGACGCGGCGCGGTTGAGCGTGGAAGCCGACACGGGCGAAAAATACGAACTCACCGCCCGCTTCGTCTTGGACGCAAGCGGCTACGGGCGCGTGCTGCCGCGCCTGCTGGATTTGGAAACGCCCTCGCACCTGCCGCCGCGCATGGCGCATTTCACCCGCATCACCGACAACATCGCCGCCGATGCCGATTTTGACCGCAACAAAATCCTGATTACCACCCATCCGCAGCACCGCGACGTATGGTTTTGGACAATCCCTTTCGGCGACAACACCTGCTCGCTGGGCGTGGTCGGCACGCCCGACAAACTGGCAGGCGAACCCGAAGCCGTGTTGAAAAAAATGGTGGCAGAATGCCCCAATCTGGTTGAATTGTTTCAACATTCCGAATGGGAAAACGGCTTCCCCTACCGCAGCATCCAAGGCTATTCCGCCAACGTCAAAGCGCTCTACGGCAAACATTTCGCCCTGCTGGGCAACGCGGCGGAATTTCTTGACCCTGTGTTTTCGTCGGGCGTAACCATCGCGCTGCATTCCGCCAAACTGGCCGCCGACCTGCTCGCCCGCCAGCTCAAAGGCGGCGCGGCAGACTGGCAAAGCGAGTTTGCCGACCCGCTGATGGTGGGCGTGAACGCCTTCCGCACCTATGTTGACGGCTGGTACGACAACCGTTTCCAAAACGTGATTTACGCGCCCAACCGCAGCCCCGAAATCAGCCGCATGATTTCGTCCATTCTCGCGGGCTATGCGTGGGATACCGCAAACCCGTTTGTGGCGAAATCGGAACAACGCTTGAATACGCTGGCGGAGCTGGTGGGCGATTTGGCGTTTGAATAGGCGTTGATGCCGTCTGAAAGCGTTTCAGGCTGCCTTTTCGCGATTGGAAAGGCAGCCTGAAAAATGCCGTACCGCCGTTTCAAACACACCGAAAGGCAGCCTGAAAGAGCAAAACGCTTTTTCAGGCTGCCTTTTGCCGCTTGGCGAAGGTTTGAACGCGGGCGGGATGGCAGCGTAACGGCAAAAGCTCCCCGCGCGGGTACGCCGCGATGCGCGGCGTGATAGGGCAAAAGATTGGGCTGAGGCAGCCTGAAAATGAGTTTGCGCTGTTCTGCGTGGCGGATATTTGGGTTTGGGCAGCCTGAAACTGCGTTCATCAACCGGCAACCACCATAATCCGCTGCTCTTCGTGCCAATAGCCGTCGGGGCGGGGGGCTACTTGGGCGTACAGCGCGGCGGGGGTGATTTGGCTGCGGCTGATGGTTTCGGGCTGCGTGATGCGGGCGGGGGCGAGGTATTCGGTGCGGGGGAGGCGGTAGTAGCGGGCGTGTTCGGGCAGGGCTTGGGGGGTGGTTGTCCAGATACCGCTCCATGCTTGGGGCGGGAAGGCAGGCGGGAGCGTGCCTGCGGCGGTGAAGCCGATGCCGCGCACAATGCTGGCGCTGCGGATGTTGTCGGGGGCGATGCCGTGTTGGCGCAGGGCGGCTTGGGCTTCGGGCGTGGCGAGCAGGGCGAGCTGGCGTTGCAGTTTGCGTTGTTTGCGCGCGAGGGTGTCGCGCGGGTTCAGCCCTGCCATGTTCTCGCCTGTTGCGCTGCCGTGGTATTTGCAGGCGAGTTCGATGTGGTAGAGCGTGCCGTTGAGCTCGGCGATGTAGTCCATTTCGCCCAATGTGCTGTTGCCGCCCGCCTCATTGCCGTAAACGGGCAGATTGGCGGCGAGCAGCTTGGCATGGGGGGCGTGGGTAAACCAGTAGGCAAGCAGGTCTTCGGCGTATTTGCCGAGCGCATAGCGGTTGCGGGTTAGGTTTTCAGGCTGCCTTTGCGGGTCGCTTTGCCATTGCTCATCCCATGCCAGCAGCAGCCTGAAACCGTGTTCGCCGAGCAGCTCGCGCACGGGCAGCTCGCAGCCTGTGTGCCACAGCGGCGGGGCGGTGAGCAGGCTGGCGAGGTCGCGGACGGTGGGGTGGGCAAGCCGCCACCAAAGGGCATCTTGGGCGTAGTTCATGGGGTGTCCTGATGTTTACAAGGTACGCCAGTATAGCGCGAGATGGCGTTTCAGGCTGCCTAGGGCGTGTGGGCATTCAACTTTTGCGGCGGATTTTGCGGCGGGATGGGCGGCGGATTTATGCCATAATCCGCCTTTTCTTGTTACACGGCAGCCTGAAAATGCCTTGCTACCTAAAAATCGCCGTAAACGTTCCCCTCGGCTTGCTCACTTATGCCCACCCCGCGCCGCTGCCGCGCGGCACCCGTGTGCTGGTACCGTTTATCAACAAAACGGTGGTGGGCATCGTGTGGGGCGAGGAAACGCAGCCTGAAATCGCCACGCACAAAATCCGCGCCGTGCAGCAGGTGTTTGCCGACGAGCCGCCGCTGCCCGAAAGCTGGCTGGCGCTGATTGAGTTCACCGCGCGCTATTACCACTATCCCATCGGGCAAACCGCGTTCACCGCGCTGCCGCAAGCCCTGCGCGAAAACCAAGCCGCCAAAATACCGCAGCCTGAAACGTTCTACACGCTCAACGATTTGGGCAAGCAGCAGCCCGCGCCGCCCGCGCGTTCGCACAAAAAACTTGCGCTGTGGCAAGCCCTGTTTTCAGGCTGCCTCTCTTTGCCCGCGTTGAAAAAAATCCACCCCCAAGCCGCCAGCTTGATTAACGAATACGCCGCGCAAAATTGGCTGGCAATCACCACGCAAGGGCAGCCTGATGTCCCCCCATCCGCCCACACGCTCAACCCCGAGCAGCAAACCGCGTCTCGCCAAATTCAGGCTGCCCTCGGGCAGTTCCAACCCTTTTTGCTCTACGGCATCACAGGCAGCGGCAAAACCGAAGTCTATTTTGACGCGATGGCAAGCGCGCTCGCGCAAGGCAGGCAAGTGTTGCTGCTGCTGCCCGAAATCAACCTCACGCCGCAGCTGTTGCAGCGCGTGGCCAACCGCTTCCCCGGCCTGCCCGCCGCCGTGCTGCACAGCCAAACCGCCGCCGGCAAGCGCAGCCAAGACTACCTGCGCGCCATGCTCGGGCAAGCCAAGCTCATCATTGGCACGCGGCTTGCTGTATTTACTCCTTTGCCCGATTTGGCGCTGATTGTGGTGGACGAAGAACACGATTCATCGTTCAAACAAGACAACGAACTGCGCTACCACGCCCGCGATTTAGCCGTGTGGCGCGCCCGACAAGCCGCCTGCCCCGTCGTGCTCGGCAGCGCCACCCCCAGCTTAGAGAGCTGGCACAAAGTGCAAACAGGCGCATACCGCCTGCTCACCCTGCCGCATCGCGCCAACCCACGCGCCCAGTTGCCGCAAATCCAGCTTTTAGACGTGCGCCCGATTACGCTCAACAACGGCATCTCACCGCTCGCGCTCAAAATGCTGCAAGACAACCACACTCAAGGCGGCATGTCGCTGGTGTATCTCAACCGCCGCGGTTTCGCCCCCGCGCTGTTTTGCGGCGACTGCGGACACACCTTCGGCTGCCCGCATTGCTCCGCCAAAATGGTGCTGCACCAACGCGCCCGCCAGCTGCGCTGCCACCATTGCGATTTCAGGCTGCCCATTCCCATCGCCTGCCCCGATTGTGGCAACCAAGATTTAACCGCCATCGGACAAGGCACGCAGCGCATAGAAGACACCCTGCGCACCGCCCTGCCGCAAGCCCAAATCGCCCGCGTGGACCGAGACAGCACCGCCCATCAGCGCGACTGGGACGACCTCTACGCCGCCATCCACGCAGGCAAAATAGACATCCTAGTCGGCACGCAAATGCTCGCCAAAGGACACGACTTCGCACGGCTCAACCTCGTTATCGTGTTAAACGCCGATGGCTCACTGTTTTCCAGCGACTTCCGCGCCCCCGAGCGGCTGTTTGCCGAGCTGATGCAAGTGTCGGGACGAGCAGGGCGCGCCGAAAGTGCAGGACGCGTGCTTATCCAAACACGGCTGCCCGAACACCCCGTTTTCGCCGCCGTGCGCGCGCAAGACTACCCCCTGTTCGCCGACCACGAGCTTGCCCAGCGCGAATTGTTTGCCCTGCCGCCTTATGGTTTTCAGGCTGCCGTCCGCGCCGATGCGACCGCCCAAGCCGAAGCCGGCCAATTTTTAAACGACATCCGCGACTGCATCGCCCCCCTCTTGCCCGAAAACGTGCACCAATTCGGCGCCGTCCCCATGCAAATGGCGCGCCTCGCCGAACGCGAACGCGCCCAAATCTTCCTGGAAAGCCCCAGCCGCAAAGCCCTGCACCACGCGCTCAACCAATGGGAGCAAGTGCTCAACCAATACAAAAGCGGCAGCATCCGCTGGCATATCGACGTGGACACGCAGGAAATTTAGGCAGCCTGAAAATACAGTTGCTGAAAATGAGACAAGGCGGCAACCCCGCATCATGCCGTTCAGCCAGCCATCAACGCGACACCCGCCCTTTAACCCACCCCCGCCCATGCCATTCCCTTACATAACCTTACATAAAATGATAGAATGCCCAGCGTTCACTCCTGTCCACCAAACCGCACAACCGATTCAGAAAGACCCGAATAATGAACCTACAACACTTCGTTGATAAGATGCTCACACTCAAAGGCGCGATTGCAGCGGCAATTGTCGATTTTGAGAGCGGAATGCTGATGGCATCAGGCAGCAACGACCCCGCATTCGATTTGGAAGTGGTGGCGGCGCGCGGCAGCGAAGTGATGCGCGCCAAAATCAAAACCATGCAGAAGCTGGAAATGGACGACGACATCAACGACATCATGATTACCACCACCAGCCAATACCATTTTCTCTGCCCCGTCAAACAACACCGCAATATGTTCATCTACCTTGCCGTGAACAGAAAAAGCGCCAACGTGTCGCTCTGCCGCCAGATGATGTTCGCCGTAGATAAAAATATCGTTTAATCAATCGCAAAAAAAATCCTGCTTCAACCGGCAGGATTTTTTGTTGCTCCGTCATCGCATCCAAGGCAGCCTGAAAACCAAACAACCAACGCGCGGCAACGGCGCACCGCCCCGAGCAGCCAACCGCTTTTCAGGCTGCCTCACATTCGCTTCCCGCCCCGCAACACATCGCCCAAGCGCCCATCCAAACCATCCGCAACCCCTCGCATCAAGCCGTTCAAACGCTCGTCATCACACACGCTGTTGTCTGCATCAAACACAAACGCGCGAAACAAATCCCCCAGCCCAATCTCGTCAGGCGAGCGGCACAACACCCAACCGCCCGCCCGCCGCGCCACATAGCCCAAATTGTCCAGCCGCAGCAGCAACAGCTCCGCACGGTCATAGCCCACATTCAGCCGCTGGCGGAAATCCCGCAGCGTCAGCACCCGATTCTCCCGCGCCAAAAGCAACAGCAACGCCAACACATCGTCCAACACCGTATGCGCCGCATGCGTGCGCAAAAACGCATTGCCCTGCCAATAATTGCAACACGCCGTAAACAACGCCCCGCCCAACACAATAGACCACAGCAAATGCAGCCAAATCAAAAAAATCGGCACAATCGCAAACGCCCCATACACCAGCTCATAGCTATGAAAATGGCGCAAATACACCCCGAAGCCCCACTTCGCCACCTCCAACAACGCCGCCGTCAGCCCCGCCCCCAGCACAGCATGGCGCATCGGCACATAACAACTGGGCGTAACCCGAAACACCAAAGTCAAAGCCAGCATACCCAACAACAGCTGATGCACCACTTTCAGGCTGCCTGAAAACCAAGCAGGGCTTTGCGCCGCGCCAAAAAACAGCAAATTGGTTGATAACGACACGCTCACCCCCACCACCGCAGGCACCAGCACCACCAGCACCAAATACATCGGCAAGCGCACCCACCAAGACCGCCGCTGCTGCACACGCCAAATCTGATTAAACGTCTGCTCCACCGTATTGACCATCATCAACACCGTAACCACCATCAAGCCCACCCCCAAAGTCGTCAAACGCCCCGCCTGCAATTTAAATTCATTCAAATAATCCACCACCGCCGACACCCCGCTGGGCACAATCGTCCGATTCAAAAACAGCATAAACGCATCCACCGTGCCCCCAAACAGTGGAAACACCGTAACCACCACCAGCAGCACCGTCAAAATTGGCACCAAAGCCAACAGCGTGGTAAACGTCAAACTCCCCGCCGCCTGCAACACCTCCACCTCATTAAACCGCCGCCACAAAAACCGCGCAAACCCCGCCACACGCCAACGGCTCACACCACTCCCATTCAACATCGCCAATCCAATCCACACAATTCAGGCTGCCCCATCACCCAAGCAGCCTGAAAACATAATATAAAATATAAGAAGCATCCGCCCAACCCAAAGGCAGCCTGAAAACAACATAATCCCCGTTTCAGGCTGCCACCGCTAAATAGAAAAATCCTCCACCGCAGGCGCAAACAACAACCGGTTCACCCGCTCCCGCGTCAACCCCCCATCCAGCAAGCCCATAAAATCATACGCAAAGCCGCGCAACACCCCATCCGAGCGCACCACCACCTTATATTCCCCCAGCTCAAACAAATGCCCCACATCCAAAGCCACCAAATCCCCATATTTCTCCCCATCAAACCCCGCCCCGTCAATCAGCCCCGCCCCCAAGCCCAAACGCACATAATCCAACAACACCCCCCCGTCATCCGACTCAAACACCGTATGCCAAGACAACCGCGCCCGCGCAAACGCCCGCGCCGCCAAAGCCCCCCCGTCAAACGCAAAACCATAAGTCAAAAGCGGCAACGCCGCCACATCCGCCAACGAAATCTCCCCCTTGCTCGCCAGCTCATGCCCGCGCGGCAGCACCAACACATACCGCCATTCCCCAAACGACAGCTTGCGCAAATCCTCCCCATCCCCCGCCACATCCATCGTCAAAGCCAAATCCACCTCCCCATTAAACACCATCCCCATCAATTCCGCAGGGCTGCCCTGCTTCAACACCAAACGCACATCAGGAAACAACGCCCGAAACCCCGCCAACACACTAGGCAGCCTGAAACGCAACAAAGCATGAGTCGCCCCCAGCGTAAACGACCCGCTCTCCGTCTTCGCAAACTCCCCCCCGATATTCTTAATATTGCGCACCCCCCGCAACACCTGCTCCGCCGTCTCCAAAACCGCCATCCCCACCTGTGTAACCGCCACAATCCGCTTGCCGCTACGAATAAAAATCTGCACCCCCAGCTCATCTTCCAACAACCGAATCTGCTTAGACACCCCAGGTTGCGAAGTAAACAACGCCTCCGCCGCCTCCGACACATTCAAATTATGGCGAAACACCTCCACCGCATAACGCAACTGCTGCAACTTCATCACATCATTCCAAAAACAAAAACACACAAATGTAACACGCCCCCCCAATACAACGCAAAAACAAGCCCCACACCACCGCCTAACCCCGCCCCAGCAGCCAAAAAACCACACCATCTTGTTGCATTTATGCAACTACACCGCCCCACAAACACAAAAATATATGACAAAGAACAGATACTTGGGTATCGTTAAACCGCAACGCGCAACCAGTCAAACGCAAAAAACATTGACAGGACAGCCCCAAATTCTTATAGTAAGCATTGGTAAAAATTTGGGTTCGCGCCGAAGTTTCATTCAAGCAACAGCCTGAAATCTCAACGTGGCAAACACAAAACCTGCCAAAATCATTTTCTTGATGAGGGAATAACATGACTAAACAAATCAAATTAAGCGCATTAATCGTAGCCCTGATGGCCTCCACAGGTGCAATGGCACACTCAGTGCACGGTTATACTACCAGCCAAGGTTCAGGCGAAGTTGTACGCAACAACTACGGCGAATGCTGGGAAAACACCTATTTGGACAAAGCCACTAACGGCTTGGTTGAATGCGGCGACAAAGCCCCAGATGCACCCGCTCCTCAAGTTGTTACCGAACAAGCACACGAAACCATTTCTCTGCAATCCGAATTCCTGTTCGGTTTTGACAAATACAACTTGCGTCCAGAAGCCATCACTACTCTGAACGATTTGTCTGCTAAATTGTCTCAAAGCAACGTACAATCAGTACGTGTAGAAGGCAATACCGACTTTATGGGTTCAGACAAATACAACCAAGCATTGTCTGAGCGTCGTGCCAATACTGTTGCTAACTACTTGGTACAACAAGGTGTTCCTGCTGACCGCATTTCTGCTGTTGGTTTGGGTGAAACCCAAGCTAAAATGACTGAACAATGCCAAGCTGAAGTAGCTAAATTGGGCAAAAAAGTATCTAAAGCTAAAAAACGTTCAGCGCTTATCGCATGTATCGAGCCTGATCGTCGCGTAGATATTCAAGTTGATTCTTTGGTAACACGCGAAGTTCAACGTGAAGTGGCTGCTCCCGCTCCTGCTGCGCAATAATCGGTTGTTAAAATGATTTGAAACTGGGTTCTTAAATCTTTTTAAGAATCCAGTTTTTGCAATTTTCAGAACGAAAGAACACGATGCAGCATGTGAAAATGTACACAGGCACTTTTTGCCCTTATTGCACAATGGCAAAGCAGTTGTTAAAACAAGTTGGCGTGGATGAAATTGAAGAAATCAATGTTAGCCGCTCGCCTGCTGATTTTTCCCAAATGCAACAATTAACGAGGTTGCGCTCTGTGCCACAAATTTTTATTGGTGAAACGCACGTGGGTGGTTTTACTGATTTGTATGCTTTGCATCAAAAAGGCGATTTGCTGCCTTTGCTTCAAGCTGAATAATTTTTTAACCTCTCAACAAAGGAATCATCATGAGTGAACAAAATCCTGCTCCACAACAAGAAACTGCGTCTGCCCAACCTGTGTTTAGCGTAGAAAAATTGTATGTGAAAGATTTGTCTTTGGAAGTGCCCCACGCGCCCAAAATTTTCTTGGAACAAGAAACGCCCGAAGTGGACATGCGCATTAACACCACCGCTTCCAAAATTGAAGAAAACTTTTTTGAATGCGTGGTTACCGTTACCGTTACCGCTAAATTGGCGGATAACCGCGTGGTTTTCTTAAACGAAGTGAGCCAAGCGGGCATTTTCCGTTTGGAAAACATCCCTGAGGATGATGTGAACGTGTTGCTGGGCGTGGCTTGCCCGAACATTCTGTTCCCTTACGCGCGCGAAGTGGTTTCTTCAACGGTTACGCGCGCGGGCTTCCCGCCTGTGTTGCTGGCTCCGATTAACTTTGAAGCGATGTTTAGCCAAGCGCAAGAAGAGCAAGCAGCGGCTTGATGCGGTTGAGACAAAGGCAGCCTGAAACGTGAAATGTCGTTTCAGGCCGCCTTTTTATGTTTTACGCGATACGCTTCACCCGCGGGCTTGCATAGCGCCAGCCCCTGCCCCATCCTGTATCCTGTTTTCAGGCTGCCTGACGCAACACGCATAGGCAGCCTGAAATCATTTCGCTAACGCTTCGGCGTTTGCTAACCACGCGGGCAGCTGCTCCGCGCTGCCGTCGGTGTAAAACTCTTGTTTCCAAATCGGCACTTCGGCTTTAACGGTGTCGATAATAAAGCGGCAGGCGGCAAAGGCGGCATCGCGGTGCGCGGCGCTAACGCCCACGAATACGGCGATTTCGCCGATGGCGAGCTTGCCCACGCGGTGCACGCAGACGGCATCTTCAATGGCGAAGCGTTGTTTGGCTTGGGCGATGATGGCTTCGCCTTGGCTTTGCGCGAGCTGGGCGTAGGCGGTGTAAACGAGGTAATCCACGGTTTTGCCGTCGTTATGGCGGCGCACCCAGCCTTCAAAGCTGTTGAACGCGCCGCAACGCTCGTTTTGCGTGAGCTGTTCGCGCAGGACTTGGACGTTGATGGCTTGGTCGGTGAGGGCAAACATGGCTAGCCTCCTGCCACGGGCGGGATGAATGCGATGGTGTCTTGGTCGGCAAGGGCGGCGTGCCAATCGCAGAAAACGTGGTTTTGGGCGGCGCGCAGTGGCACGGCTGGGAATGCGTAACGCTGTTGCAATTCGGCATAGAGTTCGGCAACGGTGTTAGCGGTGGTGGCATAGGTTTCTTGGTCTTTGCCTGTGGCTTCGCGCAGGGCGGCGAAATAGAGTAAGGTGATGTTTTTCATGATGTTTATTGTGTGTGTGTAAGGCAGCCTGAAAACGGATGCAGCGAGTTTCTGCGAAACGTTTTCAGGCTGCCTTTGGGGTTTTAATACGCGGATTTTAGGGTTCTAGTTTTTCCAAACCGCCCAGATAGGGGCGCAGCGCCTGCGGGATGTTGATGCTGCCATCGGCGTTTTG
The DNA here is from genome assembly GCF_014054985.1 of Kingella oralis. Taxonomy (NCBI): domain Bacteria; kingdom Pseudomonadati; phylum Pseudomonadota; class Betaproteobacteria; order Neisseriales; family Neisseriaceae; genus Kingella; species Kingella oralis. The sequence goes on along the minus strand of NZ_CP059569.1, from coordinate 140,226 downwards.
ATGGTTTTCCAACACAGCAACCAGCGTGCGCCCGACCGCCAAGCCCGAGCCGTTGAGCGTGTGCAGCAGGCGGTTTTTGCCGTCTTCGCCTTTAAAACGCGCTTTCATGCGCCGTGCTTGGAAATCTTCGCAGTTGGAGCAGCTGGAAATTTCGCGGTAAGTATTTTGCGCGGGCACCCACACTTCCAAATCATACGTTTTCGCCGCGCCAAAGCCCATGTCGCCTGTGCACAGCGTAATCACGCGATACGGCAGTTCCAGCAGCTTCAAAATGTTTTCCGCGTGCGATACCATCTCTTCCAGCGCGGCATACGAGTTTTCAGGCTGCACCACTTGCACCATCTCCACCTTGTCAAACTGATGTTGGCGGATTAAGCCGCGCGTGTCCTTGCCATGCGAACCTGCTTCGCTGCGAAAACAAGGCGAATGCGCGGTGAATTTCAGCGGCAAATCTTTCTCTGCCACAATCGTATCGCGCACGATATTGGTGAGCGTAACCTCCGCCGTAGGAATCAGGTATTGCGACAATTTGCTCTCGTCGCCGCCGCGCGTAACGTGGAATAAATCCTCGGCAAATTTAGGCAGCTGCCCCGTGCCCAGCAATGCGGCATCGCTCACGATATAAGGCGTGTAGCATTCGGTGTAGCCGTGCTGCTGCGTGTGCGTATCCAGCATAAACTGTGCCAACGCACGATGCAGCCGCGCCACTTTGCCCTTCATCAGACTGAATCGCGCGCCCGATAATTCCGCCGCTTTTTCAAAATCCAAGCCCAGCGCTGCGCCCAAATCCACATGGTCTTTCACTTCAAAATCAAAGGTTTTGGGCGTGCCGACTTTGCGCACTTCCACGTTTTCGGTTTCATCCTTGCCAACGGGCACGCTGCTATGCGGCAGATTGGGGATGCGCAACAGCAAATCATCCAAGGCAGCCTGAATGCGCGGCAAGTCTTGGTTGAGCTGCTCTTGCAGGGCTTTCACCTGAGCCACTTCGGCTTTCACCGCTTCGGCTTCTTCGCGCTTGCCTTGCTTCATCAATTCGCCAATTTGTTTAGACAGCGTGTTCACTTTCGCCTGCGCTTCTTCGTTTTGCACTTGCAGGACTTTGCGCTGGTTTTCCAGTTGCTCAAACGCGGCGATGTCCAATTCAAAACCGCGCGTGGCTAATCGCGCTGCCACGCCTGCCAAATCGTTGCGCAATAATTGGATGTCTAACATGATTTTTCCTTGTTTTGTTAATTTGTGAAAAGCGGTATTTTAAACCAAAACGGCTTTTCAGGCTGCCTTTGGCGCGGCATGGGCAGCCTGAAAACGGTTGGGCTACACAGCGTGGTACGCGGCGCAACGCGTGCAATGGCAATCTTAAAGCCAAAATAATTTTCAGGCTGCCTGATGCTGCGGCAGCCTGAAAAGGGAATGAATGCACGGTGGCGTGGTTTGCCGTTTCAGGCTGCCAATTGCGCCAGCAGTTTCTCATGGATGCCGCCAAAGCCGCCGTTGCTCATAATCAAAATATGGTCGCCTGCTTGGGCGGCGGCGGCGATGCGGTTCACAAAATCATCAAACTGCTTGCCGATGTGTGCCTTGCTGCCCAATGGGGCGAGCGCGCTGGCAACGTCCCAATCTACGCCGCCTGCGTAGCAAAACACTTGGTCGGCATCTTTCAGGCTGCCTGCAAGAGCGGCAGACATGGTGCCGAGTTTCATGGTGTTGGAGCGCGGTTCTAGCACGGCGATAATACGCGCGCTGCCGACTTTTTGGCGCAAGCCCGCTAGGGTGGTTTCTATGGCAGTGGGATGGTGGGCGAAGTCGTCGTACACGGTGATGCCGTTGGCGATGCCTTTAATTTCCATGCGCCGTTTCACGTTTTTAAACTGGCTCAATGCTTGGCAACTGTGCTCAACGCGCACGCCGACGTGTTGCGCGGCGGCAATCACGGCAAGGGCGTTCAGGCGGTTGTGGTTGCCGAGCAAATCCCATGCGATGTGCCCAACGGTTTCGCCTTGATATTGCACGTCAAACGCGCCGTCGGGCTGCACGTTGGCGATTTGCCAATGGGCGTTGTCGCCAAAGGGGGCGACGGGTGTCCAGCAGCCTTGGTCTAACACGGTTTTCAGGCTGCCCGAACGGGCGTTGGCAACGATTAAGCCTTCGCCGGGAATGGTGCGCACAAGGTGGTGGAACTGGGTTTCTATGGCGGCGAGATTGGGGAAAATGTCGGCGTGGTCGTATTCCAGATTGTTGAGAATGGCGGTGCGCGGGCGGTAATGGACGAATTTGCTGCGTTTGTCAAAAAAGGCGGTGTCGTATTCGTCGGCTTCAATCACGAAAAACGGCGATTCGTTTTGCGGCAAGCGGGCGGATACGTTGAAGTTTTGCGGCACGCCGCCAATCAGAAAACCTGCGCCCATACCTGCGTATTCCAACACCCAAGCCAGCATAGAAGCGGTGGTGGTTTTGCCATGCGTGCCTGCCACGGCGAGCACCCAATGCTGATGCAACACGTTTTCGGCGAGCCATTGCGGGCCGGAAATATAAGGCAGATTGCGGTTAAGGATGGCTTCAATCACGTCCATGCCGCGCTTGGCGACGTTGCCCACCACATAAACATCGGCGGCGAACTCATCCAACTGCGCAGTATCAAAGCCTTCGTGCACGCGGATGCCGAGCGTTTCAAGCTGGGTGCTCATGGGGGGATACATTTTGGCGTCGCAGCCTGTTACCTTGAAGCCTGCTTGCTGGGCGATGGCGGCGAGTCCGCCCATAAATGTGCCGCCGATGCCGATGATGTGGATGTGGGTCATAGTGTTTGCCGATGTGAACAAAAGGGGGCGATTATAGCGCAAATGGGGGTGGCTTTTGGATTTGGGCGGGTTGTGCCGCCGCGTGAATAGGCAGCCTGAAAATGGGAGAGCGTCGGCAGGATGGATTTCAGGCTGCCTTGTCGTGTGAACATAGGCAGCCTGAAAAGCCCAGTTGCCCTACCATCTTGCCCGTTATTTTTATTTTGCCAGCGCACGGCTTGCAAGCAAGCCGTAGGGGCGCGGGACAAGCGTTTTCAGGCTGCTACGATTGCACCCGCGTTTCAGGCTGCCTTTGGTGGGAAATAATCGGCGCGTAGGGTATATGGCTTTGCCACGCACCATTACACAAGCATGGCTAAACGATGCGTAGCAAAGTCGCACCCTACAACATTTCAGGCTGCCTATGCGGTAAACATAGGCAGCCTGAAACCTTATCCAACCAATAAAAAACCGTTTGGCGCAACACCAAACGGTTTTTTCAGCCTGCCTACCCCCAAGCATCCAAAAACACGCCCCAATGCTCCTTGTCTTCCGATAACGAAAACAAATACTCGTGCAGCTTTTCCACTTCGTTTTCGTATTCATCGCCCGAAAGCGCGCCCGTCATCATGCGAAAGCGTTGGTACACCAAATAAGTATTCGCCACATCGGTTTCGCAGTAATCGCGGATGTTCTCAATCTCGCCGTTTTGATAGGCTTGCCACACCTGCCCGCCATCCATGCCGAGCTTGCCGGGGAAGCCGCACATTTTCGCCAAATCGTCCAGCGGTGCGTTGGCGCGCCCTGTGTACATCGCCAGCAAATCCATTAAATCGCAATGGCGCGTGTGGTAGCGGTTCAAATAATTGTTGTATTTAAAATCGCGGCTGTCGCGAAAATCGCCCTCGCCCATGTCCCAATAGCGCGGCGCGGCAACGCCATGCACCAGCGCGCGATAATGCAACACAGGCAAATCAAAGCCACCGCCGTTCCAGCTCACCAGCTGGGGCGTATATTTGGCGATGAGGTTGAAAAATTCGGCGATGATTTCGTCTTCGCCGCTGCTTGGCTTGCCCAGCGTGCCGATGTGGATTTTGTCGCCCCAGCGCAGGCAGCAGGAAATGGCAACAATGCGTTGCAAATGGTGCGGCATAAATTCGCTGCCCGTTTTGGCGCGGCGTTGCTGAAAGGCAAATTCGGCAACTTCGTGGTCGGATAGCGTATTGGGCAATTCGTTGAGCAGGCGAACGCTGGGAATATCGGGGATGGTTTCAATATCAAAAACGAGGATGGGGGTCATGGGAACTTTCTGTGATAAATAGAGTGAAATGGCTTAAATAAAGATAGGCAGCCTGAAACAAGGTTAGACAGCATTCAAACACATTTTCAGGCTGCTTAAAATATGTTTTCACTATATTTTGAGCAAATCTATTTGCTATTTGCTTGTTTTATTGGTTATATTACGCGCCTTTTATTCACCCGAGAGAAAGCACATGAAATTTCGTTCAACCCTTGCCGCTGCGGTGGTTTTAGCGATGACAGCCTGCGGCGAAGCCCCTGCGGCAAATGGCAAACCCGCCCCAGCACACGCCCACGCCGCCTCTGCGGCAGCCAAACCAACAGAAGCCGCCGCCGTTTCCAATAAAAATGTGCCCGATGATGTGGCAAAAACCATCACCAGCAAGCTGGAATCGCGTTATGCCGACCGCAAATTGAAAGTGGAAGAAATCGCCGCCGCGCCCGTGGCAGGCTGGTATGAAGTGGTGGTAAACGGCAAAAACTTAGTGTATGTGGACGCGAGCGCGGAATATATGCTGGTGGGCGATTTAATTTCCACCCAAGATGGCAAAAGCCTCACCGAAGAGCGCAAAGCCGTGTTGAACAAGATTGATTACGACAAGCTGCCGTTTGACAAAGCAATCAAAGAAGTGCGCGGCAACGGCAAGCTGCAAGTGGCGGTGTTCTCCGACCCCGATTGCCCGTTCTGCAAAAAGCTGGAACACGAATTCGGCAAGATGACCGACATCACCATCTACAACTTTATGATGCCGATTCCGCAGCTTCACCCCGATGCGGCGCGCAAAGCGGTGCAAATTATGTGCCAACCCAACACCACCAAGGCTTGGATTGAATGGATGCGCGAGGGCAAAATGCCCGCCAGCGTGGCAGAATGCAAAAACTCTGTTGCCGAAACCACCGCGCTGGGCGAGGGCTTTGGCTTTAACGGCACGCCCACCATTGTGTTCCCCAATGGGCAAGTGCAAAGCGGCTTTGCGCCGTTGCCGCAGTTGGAAGAAATCATTAAAGCCAATCAGAAATAAGCGGTTGGCGCACATAAAAAGGCAGCCTGAAAACGTGTTTACGGCGTTTTCAGGCTGCCTTTGCGTTTTAGCTTGGCAGAAACTCGCTTCGCTCGTTTTCAGGCTGCCTTAATGCACTCCCTTATTTCTTCAAAATTTTCGGGTTGGAATTGCCCCATACGGTGTAAATATCGGCAAACAACACATCGGCAATCTCTTCAATTTCCGATTGCTTGATTTCCGCCTTGCCTTGTTTGCCAAAAATCACCACCTCATCATTGGCTTGAATGTCGGGAAAATCGGTTACGTCCACCATGGTGGTGTTCATGGAAATTTTGCCCACCACGGGCACTTTATGCCCGCGAATCAACACGTGCCCTTTGTTGGTAAACGCGCGGCGGTAGCCATCCGAATAGCCAAACGGCAGGTTTGCCAAGCGCGAATCGCGTTTCAGCGTGAACGTGCGGTCATAGCCCACCGTCGAGCCTTTGGGGTATCTGTTTACGCTGCCCACGCGCGATTTAAACGCCATCACATATTCCAACTGTTTGCCGCCAATCGGCTCGCCGTAAAGCAACGCCCCGGGGCGCACCATGTCAAACCGCCCTTCGGGCACAGAAACGGTGGTGAACGAATTGGCGGTATGCAAGGTTAATTTGCTGCGGTCTAATTTGGCAGCCTGAATCAGCCATTTGCTTTGTTCATCAAAACGTTGCACGCCTTTTTTCACGTCTGCCACGTCTTCAACGGGGAAGTGCGTCATGATGCCGACAATATTCAAATGCGGCAGCTTGGCAATCGCCAGCGCATCGGCTTTGCCCGATTCGGTGTCCAATGCCAAGCCATTTCTGTCCATACCGCCTGCGTTAAGCGCCAGATGGATGTTGAGTTTTTTGCCCCGTTTGGCAGCGGCGGCATCGGCAAGCTGGGCGGCTTTCAGGTTGCCAAACAATTCTTCAATGTTGTATTGAAAGCCGTCTTCAATTTCACCTAATGTGGTGGTACGCAGCCGCGCCACCGTGCCTTTGTAGCCGCTGGCACGCACCACGCGGGCTTCATCGTTGCTGGTGATGCCCACGCAAGGGATTTTGTGTTTGATGATTTGCGGCATCAACAATTCAATGCTGTTGCCATAGGCATCGCCTTTGATTACGGCGCAAATTTTTTGTTTCCCGCCCAGCATTTTTTTGACGGCTTCCAAATTGCGCCCAAACGCGGCTGCATCAATTTCCAGCCAAGAATTGGCGGTTTTCAAGGAAACGGTTTCGGGCGTGGCGGGATTGCCATCGCCCAACACAGGCGCGGCTTGGGCGATGGGGGCGGCAAATGCGCTGGCAAGCGCGGCGACGATAAGGGTTTTGCGGAAAGTTGCCATGATTAACTCCTTTTATCTAGGCGGTTGAAAATAATGAGTGTACACCAAAAGGAGGAGGGATGTGAGTTTAGACTTTAATTTCAGGCTGCCTATTGCGGGCTGGCGGGAAATGGCACCGCGCTTGTTGTATAACAGCAGTACAATTTTGGATTTACGTTGAGTTTAAAAGCAGCCTGAAACGCGGTTTCGGCTGAAAAAAACGGGCGGATTGTAACATATCGCCTTGATGCAAAAGGAATACAAAAGAAATGCAGATAATGGCTTTATGGCTATTGATTCGCCCGCGCACTTTGCCGCTCACGCTGGGCGTAGTGCTGGCGGCGCACGCGCTGGCAGCGGCAATGGGCGCGTTTGCGTGGCTGCCGTTTGCGCTATCGCTGCTCACGGTGTTGCTGCTGCAAATTTTGTCCAATATCGCCAACGATTACGGCGATGCCTTGCGCGGCACAGATGCCAATCGCAGCGAAAATGCGCCCACGCGGGCAGTAGCTTCGGGGCAGTTGAACGCGGCGGCGGTGCGGCGTTGGCTGATGGCAACTACGCTGGCGGCAACGGCAAGTGGCGTGGCGTTGCTGCTGGTGTGTTTGCATGGCTGGCGCGATTGGCTGGTGTTTTTGCTACTGGGCGCGCTGGCGATTGCGGCAGCGTTGGCATACACCTTGGGGCGGCGACCGTATGGCTATCGCGCTTTGGGCGAAGTGGCGGTGTTTTTGAGTTTTGGCTTGCTGGGCGTGTGCGGCAATGTGTATTTGCAAACGCACACGCTGCCTGCCCCCGTGTTGCTGCCCGCAGCAGGAAGCGGATTGCTGGCGGCAAATGTGTTGCATATCAACAATATCCGCGATTTATCCAGCGATTGGGCAGCGGGCAAACACACGTTGGCAAATAAACTTGGCTTTTCAGGCAGCCTGAAAATGCATCGTGTGTTATTACTGGCAGGATTGGCGTGTTACGCGCTGTATGCTGAGCTTGCGTGGCAAAGTGTGCTGTGGCTGCTTGCGCTGCCGATGATTCTGTGCCATGCCCACCGCGTGGCAGCCGCCCGCAATGAAGCCGAAGCAGGCGCGGAATTGGGCGCGGCGGTCATGCTGCATTTTGTGGTGAATGCGCTGTTTGCGATTGGGGTATTGCTCACGTAAAAGTAAAAAGAACCAAAGGCAGCCTGAAACTCATTTTCAGGCTGCCTCTATTGCAGGGTTCTAAATCCCCTGCGCTTTCACTTTCGCGTCTTTGTCCAATTTAGACAACGCCGATAAATACGCCCGCGTGGTGGCAATCAACACATCCGTATCCGCGCCCTGCCCATTCACAATCTTGCCGTTTTTAGACAAACGCACCGTGGTTTCGCCTTGGCTTTCCGTGTCTTTGGTAATCGCGTTAACGGAATACAATTCCAGCGTTGCGCCGCTGTTTGCTACGCTTTCAATCGCCTTAAACACTGCATCCACAGGGCCCGAACCCGTTGCTTCTGCGTGCTGCTCTGCGCCATCCACGCTAAACACAATCTGCGCAATTGGCGGCTCGCCGGTTTCGGTAACAATGCGTTGCGAGATGAATTTATAACGGTCTGGCGCCAAATTGGACATTTCATCCGAAATCAACGCGTGCAAATCTTCGTCAAAAATCTCGCGTTTTTTGTCTGCCAACTCTTTAAACCGCGCAAATGCTGCGTTCAAAGCCTCTTCGCTGCCCAACTCAATGCCCAATTCTTGCAGCTTGGTTTTAAACGCATTGCGCCCCGAGAGCTTGCCCAAGGTTAAACGATTCGCCGCCCAGCCCACGCTTTCGGCAGACATAATCTCATACGTTTCGCGGTGTTTTAACACGCCATCTTGGTGAATGCCGCTTTCGTGCGAGAAGGCATTTGCGCCCACAATCGCCTTGTTGGGCTGCACAGGATAGCCCGTAATCGTGGAAACCAGTTTGGAGGTCGGCACGATTTGCGCAGTGTCAATGCCGGTTTCCAAACCGAACAAATCATGCCGTACTTTCAGCGCCATCACGATTTCTTCCAAGCTGGCATTGCCCGCACGTTCGCCCAAACCGTTGATGGTGCATTCGATTTGGCGTGCGCCCGCCTGAATCGCCGCCAGCGAATTGGCCACCGCCATGCCCAAATCGTTGTGGCAGTGGCTCGACCAGACGACTTTACTGCTGTTAGGCACGCTGTTGATGATGGCGCGGATGCGTTCATACCACGCAGAGGGAATCGAATAGCCCACGGTATCGGGAATGTTGATGGTGGTGGCGCCCGCTTCGATAACGGCCGTAAAAATCTCCACCAAGAAATCGTGTTCGGAACGCACGGCGTCTTCGGCGGAAAATTCCACGTCATCGGTATATTCTTTGGCGATTTTCACCGCTTTCACCGCGGCTTCCACCACCTGCTTCGGCTTCATTTTCAGCTTGTGTTCCATGTGGATGGGGCTGGTGGCGATGAAGGTGTGGATGCGGCGTTTGGGTGCGGGGGCAAGCGCTTCACCTGCTTTGCGGATGTCGTTTTCCACCGCGCGGCACAGCGAGCAGACGGTGGAATTTTTCACGGTTTTGGCGATTTCGTGCACGGCTTCCCAGTCGCCTTCGCTGGCGGCGGCAAAACCCGCTTCAATCACGTCCACACCCAGTTTTTCCAACTGGCGCGCCAAACGCAGCTTTTCTTCTTTGGTCATGGATGCGCCGGGCGATTGTTCGCCGTCGCGCATGGTGGTGTCGAATATGATGACGCGGTTGTTTGTGTTCATGGTGTTTTTTTCCAATTCTGCTTGTTGGTGGATAAAAGCGTTCAAATCCAAAGGCCGCCCCTGTGCCTGTGCCAGAGCGGTTAATTTTTGCAACTGATTCAAGGGCAACGAGCCGCGTGTGCGCCATTTATAAATGGCTGCGGTGGAAGCGGCGTTTTCAGGGTCTTGTTGTTTTAAGGCTTCGGCAAGCGCGTTTACGCCGCCAAAGTAGGCGATTAAGCGGTCAATGTCTAATTGCATAGCGGTTTGTCTAACAGGTGATAAAGATGGGCAGATTATACAAGAATTGGACAAATTGGCAAGCAGATTTTGAATTCTATTTGTACAGGTATGCATTTTTTGGACATTTTATCCTGCTTCTGATTTTCAGGCTGCCTATACCCGCCCGCCAAAGGCAGCCTGAAAATGCTATACTCGCGCTTCCTACATTTCACTACACGAGCAAAACCATGACCACACTCGCCCAATTTCTGCGCGACCACACCGCGCAACACGCCATCCCACACGATTTAATCGCCACCGTTTCCAGCATCATCCAAGCCTGCACCCAAATCAGCACACGCGTGCGCTTGGGCGCATTATCATCAGGCGTACTCGGCGAAGCAGGCACGGGCAACATTCAAGGCGAAACGCAAAAAAATTTAGACGTACTCGCCAACCAACTGTTGATTGCCGCGCTCCAAGCCACGCCCAGCGTGGCAGGGCTGGCCAGCGAAGAAGAAGACACCTTTATCGCCTGCAACGAAAACGGCAGCCATCTTGTGTTGTTTGACCCATTAGACGGTTCGTCCAATATTGATGTCAACATTTCCATCGGCACAATATTTTCCATCCTGCCCAAGCCCCAAGGCAGCCTGAAAACCGAATCTTTCTTGCAGCAAGGCAATGCCCAAATCGCCGCAGGCTATGTGTTATACGGCGTGCAAACCCTGCTGATGCTCACCTTCAAACACGGCGTGTACGGCTTCACGCTCAATGAACACAACGAATTTATCCTCACCCACACCCCGCAAATCCCCGAGCAAACGGCAGAATTTGCCATCAACGCCTCCAACCAGCGCCATTGGGAAGCCCCTACCCAACACTACATCGCCGAACTGCTCGCAGGCAAAGAAGGCGCGCGCGGCAAAAATTACAATATGCGCTGGGTGGCGAGCATGGTGGCAGAAGTGCACCGCATCCTGATGCGCGGCGGCGTGTTTCTCTACCCCAAAGACAACCGCAACCCCAGCAAAGCAGGCAAACTGCGCCTGATGTACGAAGCCAACCCCATGAGCTTGCTCGTTGCCCAAGCAGGCGGCGCAGCCAGCAACGCCCATCAGGACATTTTGTCCATCCAGCCCAATGATTTGCACCAGCGCGTTGCCGTGATACTGGGCAGCAAAGAAGAAGTGGCGCGCGTAAACCAGCTACACGCAGCCTGAAAAAGGCAGCCTGAAATCGGTTATAATGCCGCGCTGCGAAAAAGGCGCGGTTTTTTAATGGCGGCTTAAAATCCGAAATTTGCATAGTGAAATAGCATTTGAATACCCGAAATAATGTAGCGCCATTACTCGTAGCCATGCCAACACACCACCAAGATAAAATGAATAAAATCCCAATAGGCAGCCTGAAAACCTCATCCAAGCCCTTTCTAAAATGGGCAGGCGGCAAAGCCAAACTTGCACCGTTTATCCAATCGCATTTGCCTGCACACTCGTGCCATCGCTTGATTGAACCCTTTGCAGGTTCAGCAGCTTTATCGCTGGCTTTGGAATACGATGCTTATTTGTTAAACGACAACAATGCCGACTTAATCAACCTATACCAATCATTAAAATGCCACCAGCAAGAATTTATTGATTACGCTCGCTCATTTTTCATCGCCCCCAATAACCAAGATACGCAATTTTATGCACTGCGCGATCAATTCAACGCCAGTCAAAACGCAGAAGAACGCGCCGCCTTGTTTATTTATTTAAACCGCCACGCATTTAATGGCTTATGCCGCTACAACAGCAAAGGCGGCTTTAATGTGCCATTTGGCAAATACCAATCGCCCTATTTCCCCGAGCGAGAAATGCAAGCGTTTATACAAAAATCTAACCGCATCACGCTGATGTGTGGCGATTTTCAGGCTGCCTTAAATTTGGCAACAAGCGATGATGCGGTGTATTGCGACCCACCGTATGCACCGTTAAGCGAAACCGCTTCATTTACCGCATACAGCCAAAACGGTTTTAATGCAAACGACCAACAGCGTTTAGCACAAGCCGCGCAACTTGTCGCGCAGCAAGCACAAAGCGTGTTGATTTCCAACCACGACACCCCATTCACCCGCAGCCTGTATCGCCATGCAAAAATTCAAACCGTTGAAGTGCAACGCAACATTGCTGCCAATGGCGAGCACAGAAAAAAAGTTGGCGAATTGTTGGCGATTTATGAATAACCGCATACTCATTTCAGGCAGCCTGAAAAAACATCATGCCGAAAACCACATTATTTATCACGAAAATGCGCTGCTGGTGATGCGGCGAATTTTGGATAAATACCCCAATGGCTGTTTTGATATGATTTTCGCCGATCCGCCCTATTTTTTATCCAATGGCGGGTTTACTTGTCAAAATGGGCAAATGGTGTCGGTAAACAAAGGCGATTGGGATAAATCGCAAGGCATGGCGGCAGATATGGCGTTTTACGAAGAATGGCTGGGGTTGTGCTACGCGCTACTCAAACCCAACGGCAGCATTTGGGTATGCGGCACGCATCACAATATCTATTTAATTGGTTATTTAATGCAAACCTTGGGCTACCACATACTGAACAACATCACATGGGAAAAGCCCAATCCACCGCCCAATTTATCCTGCCGTTTCTTTACCCATTCCACCGAAACGCTGCTTTGGGCAAAAAAGGGCAAACGCGCCAAACACACCTTTCAATATGATGTGATGAAAGCACAAAACGGCGGCAAACAAATGAAAAGCGTCTGGCAAATTGCACCGCCTGCCGCATCTGAAAAAACATTGGGCAAACACCCCACGCAAAAACCGTTAGCGTTGCTAGAACGATGTATTCAGGCTGCCTCAAACCCAAACGATTGGATTTTTGACCCCTTTATGGGCAGCGGCACAACAGGCGTAGCCGCGTTAAAACACGGTAGAAATTTTTGCGGCTGCGAAATAAATGATGAATTTTTTGAATTGGCGAAAAAGAGATTGCAAACATGATTAAAGGCGGTACAGGTGGCGGCAACACCACCACAGGATTACGCTTTGAACAGCGCACCGATATTCGGCAAATATTTGAAAATATTGAGGGTTATTCAATTATTGAATCCACCAATCGCACAGGATATGAAATCTGGTTTAACCACGAAAAACTAGCCTATTGCTTTAAAAAACGCGAACTTTATCGGTTTTTGGAACAAGAACCATATTGCGTTAATTGGCAAGAACATTTATCCAAACGTTTAGAGCCTGACAATGCTTTGTTTGTGATTGTGCGTGATACTTTGTTTATCATTGAGATTAAATTTCAACAAGTATCAGGTTCAGTAGATGAAAAATTGCAAACTTGTGATTTTAAAAGAAAACAATACAGTAAGCTGGTTCGTGATTTAGGCTGGCGTGTTGAATATGTTTATGTGTTGAATGATTGGTTTAGAGACCCTGTTTATCGGGATACTTTGGATTATATTCACAGCATGAATTGTCATTATTTATTTAACGAAGTCCCATTAGCATGGCTTGGTTTGCCAAGCCGATAATTTTTATTTCCCATTTTTATAAAGAAAACACCATGCAATTCCCCCACTCATGGCTCACCCAACACGCCAACCCCAACCTATCCCCCGACCAACTCGCCCATCTGCTCACCATGGCGGGCTTGGAAGTGGAAGAAACCGCGCCTGCCGCGCCCGCATTCAGCGGCGTGGTGGTTGCCGAAGTCAAATCCGTTGAAAAACACCCTGATGCCGACCGCCTCAACGTTACTCAAGTGGACGCGGGCACGGGCGAGCTGCTGCAAATTGTGTGCGGTGCGCCCAATGTGCGTGTGGGCGCGAAAGTGCCGTGCGCCTTGGCGGGCGCGGTGCTGCCTGAAAATTTCAAAATCAAGCCCACCAAAATGCGCGGCGTGGAATCCAACGGAATGTTGTGTTCCGCCAAAGAGTTAGGCAACGATGACGGCGTAAACGGCTTGTTGATTTTGCCCGATGATGCGCCCGTGGGCATGAATATCCGCGATTATTTGGACTTGGACGACACGCTGTTCACGCTGAAAATCACGCCCAATCGCGCCGACTGTTTGAGCATTAAAGGCATCGCCCGCGAAGTGGCCGCGCTCACGGGCTGCGATTTTAGGCAGCCTGAAATTAAAGCGATGCCCGTTTCATCAGCAAAAACGCAAGCGGTCAAAATTGCCGCGCCCGATGATTGCGGCGTGTTTTTCACGCGCGTGATTGAAGGCGTGAACGCCCGCGCCGCTTCGCCCGCTTGGCTGGTGCAACGCTTGGCGCGGTGTGGCATTCGCAGCGTGTCCGCGCTGGTGGACATCGGCAATTATGTGATGCTGGAAATTGGGCAGCCGATGCACGTTTTTGATGCGGACAAACTTTCAGGCTGCCTCACTGTGCGCCGCGCGCAAAACGACGAAACGCTGGCGTGTCTCAACGACAAAACCGTTGAATTGTCAGACAATACTTTGGTGGTGGCAGACGAAGCTGCCGCGTTGAGCATCGCGGGCTTGATGGGCGGTGAAGCGAGCGCGGTGTCGGACGACACGCAAAACATTGTGCTGGAATCGGCATGGTTCGCGCCCGACATCATCGCGGGCAAATCGCGCCAATATGGCTTTGGTTCGGACAGCTCATTCCGCTTTGAGCGCGGCGTGGACACGCAAATCCAGCGCGATGCGATTGAACGCGCCAGCGAATTGGTGTTGCAAATTTGCGGCGGCGCAGCGGGCGAAATCGTGTCCGCAGCGGGTAGGCAGCCTGAAAACCATACGGTGAACGTGCGCACATCTCGCGTAGCAAAAATTTTGGGCGTGGACATCGGCGCAGCACGCATCGGCGAAATTTTGCGCGGCTTGGGTTTGCAGCCCGAAGCCAGCGCAGACGGCTTCACCGTGCGCTCGCCCAGCTTCCGCTTTGACATTGAAATTGAAGCGGATTTGATTGAAGAAATCGCCCGCGTGCATGGCTACGAAAATATCCCTGACGACCGTACATCGGGCAAATTGGCGATGCTTGCGCTGCCTGAAACGCGCCGTTCTCGCGCTGCGGTTTACCGCAAAATGGCGGAACGCGGCTTCCAAGAAGTCGTGAGCTATGCCTTTGTAAACGAAGATTGGGAGCGTGATTTTGCCGCCAACGAATCGCCCGTGCGCCTGCAAAACCCGCTGGCGGCGCAGTATAGCGTGATGCGTTCCACGCTGATTGGCGGCTTGATTGAAATCCTGCAAAACAATCTGAACCGCAAACAAAGCCGCGTGCGCGTGTTTGAAATTGCGCGAATTTTCCGTGATGAAACGGCGCATGGGCAGCCTGAACGCATCGGCGCGTTGGTGTACGGCAGCGCGTTGCCCGAGCAATGGGGCGCGGCGGCGCGGGCGGCGGATTTTTATGATGTGAAAGCCGATGTGGAAAGTTTGTTGGCGGGCAAAACGGCGGAATTTGTGCGCATGGAACACCCCGCCCTGCACCCTGGCCGCAGCGCGGAAATTCGCGTAGACGGCGCGGCAGTGGGCTTTATCGGCGAATTGCACCCGCAATGGCTGCAAAAATACGATTTGCCACAAGCGGCGTTGGTGTTTGAACTGGATATGGCGGCGGTATTGGCGTGCGAAAAAGTGCGCTATCAAGCAGTGTCCAAATTCCAGCCCGCGCGGCGCGATTTGGCGTTTGTGTTGTCCGAAGCGGTGTCATATGCCGAGCTAGAAGGCAGCCTGAAAACAGTACGCAGCCCGTTAATCCGCGAGATTGCACTGTTTGACGTGTATCGCGGCGCAGGCTTGCCCGAAAACACCAAGAGCATGGCGGTGAAAATTATCCTGCAAAGCGACAGCGAAACGCTGACCGATGAAGCGGTTGAGCCGATTGTGGCGAAGCTGATTGCGGCAGCGGAAGGCGTGGGGGCGAAGTTGCGTTAGAGATTTTGCACCACAGGATAGAGGCAGCCTGAAACGCAAAACCAAGCATTTTCAGGCTGCTTTTTGTGTAAAGATGAAAATTTTATCCCACTACTCTCTTGATTTTTAATACATTATTTAAGATAATCCGCCCTTATTTTTTGAAACGCAAAGGTAATAAGAACATGACTCTCACCAAGGCAGAATTGGCCGATATTCTGGTTGAAAAAGTAAGCAGCATCAGCAAGCACGATGCCAAAGAAATTGTTGAACTGTTTTTTGAAGAAATCCGCACCACATTGGAACGCGGCGAAGAGATTAAAATTTCAGGTTTCGGCAACTTCCAGCTGCGCGACAAACCGCAACGCCCCGGGCGCAATCCCAAAACAGGTGAAGAAGTCGCCATCACCGCCCGCCGCGTGGTAACGTTTCATGCCAGCCAAAAATTAAAAGGCATGGTGGAGCATCTACATGATAAATAATGCAAATTTGCCTGCCATTCCTGCCAAGCGTTATTTCAGCATCCCCGAAGCCTGCCGGCTGGCGGGGATTGATGTGGAGCAGTTGCATGAATGGCAGCAGCAAGAAGGCAATGTGCTGGGCAAGGGCGCAAACACGCTCACGCGCTTGGATGTGATTAAACTGCGCCAGTTGAGCCACAGCATCAGCGATTATTTTGCCCGCGGCGCATTAGACAGCCGCGGCAATCCTGTGATTGGCGCGAACGAAATGCGCGATGAGTTGGCTTCAATGCTGGCGAAAATCGATTCCGCGCTTGCCAACGCGTGATGATTTGCTTATAATGCGCGTCTTTCAGTCGGAGTGTGGCGCAGTCTGGTAGCGCACTTGCATGGGGTGCAAGGGGTCGAAGGTTCGAATCCTTTCACTCCGACCAAAAATACAAAAGCCTAGCTTTTTTAACGAAGCTAGGTTTTGTTGCGTTTATGGGGTCTGCGGCAGCCTGAAAACGGCATTTCTTATTCTTGGCATCGCCACTCCGCTTCGCTATGAAGACCGCCCCAAGGCGTTTTCAGGCTGCCTTCTATCTATCCGTCTATTGCTAAAACCCCCGCTCCACGCTTAAAAACCATTGCGCGTTTTTGCGTGAATAAAACCCTTTCATATTGCTGTCAATCGCCAAATAGCGGAAATTCAAATGCGGCGTAAAGCTCTTCCACGACAATTTGTCATGCCACAACGACACATTCGCCTGATACTCATCGTCTTGGCGGGGATACAGATAAACCAGCGTACCCGCCGCATCAAACGTGCGCCGTGCATAACGCAAATGTGTGCGCAATCCCAGCCCGTTGGCAAACGTTTTTGCCGTGCCCAGCCGCACGCCTTTGCGCACCGAAGCCTGCTCCGCATCTTGCGTGATGTCGTGCGACCAATCCACCCCGCCATACAGCAGCCAATTTTGCGGCGCGTAATACATCAGCGTGGCGCTTGCCAGCGGCATTTTGCCGTTGTACCGCTGTGCGGTGGAGGGCTCATCGTATCGCTTGGCTATATAGCCCGCGTTCAGCATCACGCGCCAGCGTTTGCCCAGCTGGTGCGAAAAATCGGCCTGCACGCCTGCGTTGTGGCTGTATCGGCTGCCGCCCAGCCAGTTTTGCTCAAAAAACGGCACGATGCCCAACGCGCGTTTGACGGTGCGGTTTTTGTAGCCCAGCGCGATATTCACGCTTTGCTCGTCGTATTCATGTTTATCCCAATAAGCCACGCCATCGCCATGAACGCGCCCATAAATAAAATGGTGCCCGCCTAAATTGCGCTCGCGCTCCACGCCCAAGCCATAGCGCAAACCTTGCGCGCTTTGCGGCAGGCTTTCTTCGGTTTTGCGCCAAATGCGCCCGTTGATTTCAATTTCGCGCGCATCGGCGGCGTTGTTCACATTATCGGTGGTTTCGTATTGCAGCGACATTTCAGGCTGCCAATTTTGCGCTTGGGCAATGGCGGCAAGATAACGCTCGGCAACGGCTTGCATGGCGGGCGACAAATCGGACTTGGCGCGTTCCAGCTCGCGTTTGGCTTCGTTGTATTGCTTGTCTTCAAACAGCATCACGCCCAAATCAAAGCGCGGATAGGCCAATTCAGGCTGCCTTTGCACAATGCCGCGATACAGGGCGGTGGCTTCATCGTGGCGCAACTGCGAGCGGCGCAATGCACCCAGCGCGTAATCGTAAAGCGTTGGGTCGTGCTGCGGCTCGGCGTGGTAGCGTTCCAGCAGCGCGGGCAGCGTTGCCCAATCGCGGGCGATGATGGCGCGGTTGATTTGCGCTTCCAGCGTGTTGTCGTCTTCGGTCGCATTGTCGGCAAGGCTCGCGGCCGGCTCGGCAGGCTGGGGCAGCATCTCGTTGGGGATAAGGGCGATTTCGCGGTCGTCAAAGAAAAGGGGAGCGGGGGCGTTGGAAGACGGCTTGTTGGCGATTCGGTGCGCAGGCGGCGCGCCGTTCAGCGCGGTTGGCGTGTCGGCAAGGGCAAGCAAGGAAAGGGGGAGCAGGAGCAAAGGGAGTTTATTCATTTGGGTGGGAGTGTGGAGTGCCATAAGGCAGCCTGAAAACGTGCGGGGTGGGTTTTAGCAAAGCCAAAACCCAGCTTGCAACACGTTTTCAGGCTGCCTTTTAAAGTTAAACAGCCGATAAGGGGTTATTGTTTTTTGCCGCCAAAGCCGACCGTCCCTTCATCGTGTTCTTGGAAAACCGCCCCGGCCACTTCATCGGCATTCGGTCCAAAAATACCCAATTCATAACTTGCCACGCCTTGTTTTTCAGTGGTTGCTGCGCCATTGAGCACACCATAGACATCTTTTTTCTCACCATAAGTAAAGGCGGAATTATTTTTAAATGCCACACCATCTTGAACTTTCACAATATCGCTTTCATGCAGCGTAATGTTGCCTGTTTGATTGATGCCGCTAATGGAACCTGCGCCTTTTTTAGTGTCAAAGTTGATGGTGTAATTCAAATTTCCTTGTTCTTTTTCGGTAAAGGCAACGCCTTTGTAGTTAAACGAGCCTGCGCTGGGAAGCGTTTTAGTTGGCTGACCATCAAACAAAGAAACTTCAAATTCGCCTTTTTCAATTTTGCCCAAATTGCCAACCTGCCCATCCATGGTTTGCATGGAAGCCACAACAGAATAAGGTTGCTGATACAGATGCAATTTGCTGTTTTGGGTTACGTTGTGGGTTTGCCCGTTGATTTTGGCGGATGCGGTTTCGGTAACATCAACACGTTTGAAGCCGTTGCCCAGCGTAGCCAAATCAATGTTGCCACGGGTGTAGGTTTTCCCGTTCAGCTTAATCGCGTATGAAGACAGTTTGGCGGAAGCACCAAACTCATCCTGCAAATCAATCTCTGCCTTGTCTCTCAACTCGGCAACCGAAATCAGTTTGGACACGCTTTTATCCGTATGCTTATTATTGGCGTTGTTATTGTTGCCCGTGTCGGGAGCGTTGAGATTGCCCGAGCTGCCTCCCCCGCCGCTGCTGCACGCCGCCAAGCAAAGCGCAACCAAAGTGAGCGAACCGAGTTGTTTTAAAGACATGATGATTTCCTTTTCTAAGATAAAAGTTGAGTGGGATAAACCAGAGGCAGCCTGAAAATGTCCAATAAGCCCAAACCCAGCTTGCCACTCGTTTTCAGGCTGCCTTTTTAAGATTAAATAGCCGATAAGGGATTATTGTTTTTTGCCGCCAAAGCCCGCCACATCTTTGCTGCCTTGGAAAACTGACCCAACGACTTCATCGGCATTCGGGCCGAAAATGGCTAACTCATAATTGGCCTTGCCTTGTTTTTCAGATGTTGCCGCGCCATTGAGCACGCCGTAGACATTTTTATTATTATCATAGACATCTTTATTATTAACAGAGTAAGTGTTTCTAAACGCTGAACCGCCTTTCACAATATCGCTTTCGTGCAATGTGATATTGCCTGTTTGGCTGATGCCGCTGATTGAACCTGCGCCTTTTTTAGTGTCAAAGTTGATGGTGTAATTCAAATTTCCTTGTTCTTTTTCGGTAAAGGCAACGCCTTTGTAGTTAAACGAGCCTGCGCTGGGAAGCGTTTTAGTTGGCTGACCATCCATGTAAGTAACTTCAAAATCGTCTTTTTCAATTTGTCTCAAATTACCAACTTGACCACCTGTTCTTGGCATAGAAAGTACAATCGAATAAGGTTGTTGATACAGATGAAATTTGCCGGTTTGGGTTATGTTTTGAGTTTGCCCGTTGATTTTGGCGGATGCGGTTTCAACAAAATCAACCTGTTTCAAACCATTGCCCAGCGTAGCCAAATCAATATTGCCACGGGTGTAGGTTTTCCCGTTCAGCTTAATCGCGTATGAAGACAGTTTGGCGGAAGCACCAAACTCATCCTGCAAATCAATCTCTGCCTTGTCTCTCAACTCGGCAACCGAAATCAGTTTGGACACGCTTTTATCCGTATGCTTATTATTGGCGTTGTTATTGTTGCCCGTGTCGGGAGCGTTGAGATTGCCCGAGCTGCCTCCCCCGCCGCTGCTGCACGCCGCCAAGCAAAGTGCGACCAAAGTGAGCGAACCGAGTTGTTTTAAAGACATCATCGTTTCCTTTCTAAGATAAAAGTTGAATGGGGTTGAAAATCTAATTTTTAGATTTGCTTAATTATTGTATATTTTGGTAAATGTTTCAATTATTCTGTTTAACAAAGAAGTATCAACAAAGGCAGCCTGAAACGTTAAATTCTCGTTTTCAGGCTGCCTTTTTGCGTCTAAACCATATAAGGAAACAATCTAATTTGCGGCAAGCTAGCTGTTTATACTATCGCGCTTTTAGCAGGCGAAAGGCGCGAGCAAATGGCTTGGTCGGCGGATGATTACATTATTCTGTTTTTCTTTGTGGTGGGCGCGTTGTTGCACGGCATCACGGGCTTTGGTTATCCGATTGTGGGCACGGCGGTGGTGGCGGGGTTTTATCCGCTGAAAGTGGCGGTGGCGATGGTGGTGGTGCCGTGTATTGTGATGAATGTGGTGATGCTGCGCTCGGGTGCGGGGTTTTGGCGCAATGTGGTGGAATATGGGCGGGCATTTTTGCCGTTGTTTGTGAGCAGTTTTGTGGGTGGGCTGATTGGGGTGAAGCTGCTGCTGGTGTTTCCTGAGCCTGCGCTGAAAATGTTTTTGGGGGTTACGCTGCTGTTTTATGTGGCAACGCAATACAGCCGTTTTCGCATTCGCTTTGGCTTGGGGCGGGGAACGATGCTGGCGTTTGGCTTTGTGGCGGGGATTGTGGGCGGGGTTACCAATGCGATTGTGGCGTTTTTGATGATTTATCTGCTGGGCACGGGGCGCAATAAAACGGAAATGGTGATGGTGAACAATATCAGCATTTTGATTACGAAATTGACGCAGATTGTGGTGCTGTTTCCTGTGTTGCGGGGGTTTGCGGCGCGAGATTGGTCGCTGCTGGGGGTGGTGATGGTGGTGTCGCTGGGGTTTGTGTGGCTGGGCGGGCGCATTCGGCTGCGGCTGCCGCAGGGGGTGTTTAATCATGTGGTGGCGGCGATGTTGCTGGCGTTGGGGGTGTATGCGCTGGGGCAGGGATGGGCAGCAGCAGGGTAATCCAGAATAATGAGGCAGCCTGAAAAACGGTATTTCAACATTCCCCCGTTTTCAGGCTGCCTTTATAATAAGACCCGATGTAGTCCCCACACACCCCAAAAAAGGAAACCCCCATGAGCGAACTCACCGACCTGGCCCAAGCCCTGCAAGACTACGAAGCCTACACCGCCGCCCAATCACCGCAAGCGCAAAAACTGCTGCACACCGCGCAACAGCTCGCCGCGCAGCATTATCCGCCCGAAGCCAAAACCCACATCGCCCGTGAACCCGTGTTGCAACACCTGCTTGCTGCCGCCAAGATGGTTGCCGAGATGGATTTGCTGCCCGAAGCCGTTGCCGCCACCGTGTTAGCCGAGATTTCCAGCTATCTGCCCAATTGGCAAGAAACCGTGTCCGAGCAATGCGGCAAAACCGTGGTAACGCTGGTGCAAGGCATAGACGAAGTGCAAAAGCTCACCCATTTTGCCAAAGTGGACGCGCTTGCCACGCCCGATGAACGCGCCGCGCAAGCCGAAGCCATGCGCAAAATGCTGCTGGCGATGGTGTCCGATATTCGCGTGGTGCTGATTAAGCTGGCGCTGCGCACGCGCACCATGCAGTTTTTAGGGCAAACGCCCGATAGCCCCGAAAAACGCGCCGTTGCCAAAGAAACGCTGGATATTTTCGCCCCGCTTGCCAACCGCTTGGGCGTGTGGCAGCTCAAATGGCAGCTGGAAGACTTGGGCTTTCGCCATCAAAACCCCGAAGAATACAAACGCATCGCCAAGCTGCTGGAAGACAAGCGCACCGAACGCTTGGAATACATAGACCATTTTCTCAACATCATCCGCGGCGAAATGGACAAAGTGGGCATTCAATACGATGTGGCAGGGCGACCCAAACACATCTATTCCATCTACAAAAAAATGGTGAAGAAAAAGCTGGATTTTGAAGGGCTATACGACATCCGCGCCGTGCGTATTTTGGTGAACACCATCCCCGAATGCTATGCCACGCTCGGCATCATCCACAGCCTGTTCCAGCCCATCCCCGGTGAGTTCGACGACTACATCGCCAACCCCAAAGGCAACGGCTACAAATCACTGCACACGGTTATCGTAGGCCCCGAAGACAAAAGCATTGAAGTGCAAATCCGCACCTTTGAAATGCACCAATTCAACGAATTTGGCGTAGCAGCGCATTGGCGCTACAAAGAAGGCGGCAAGGGCGACAGTGCGTATGAGCAAAAAATCGCATGGCTGCGCCAGCTTTTAGATTGGCGCGAAAACATGGCAGAAAGCGGCAAAGAAGACCTGGCCGCCGCGTTTAAAACCGAATTGTTTAACGACACCATTTATGTGCTCACCCCGCATGGCAAAGTGCTTTCGCTGCCTGCGGGCGCCACGCCGATTGATTTTGCCTACGCCTTGCACAGCAGCTTGGGCGATCGCTGCCGCGGCGCAAAAGTGGACGGGCAGATTGTGCCGCTGTCCACACGGCTGGAAAACGGGCAGCGCGTGGAAATCATCGCCGCCAAAGAAGGGCATCCGTCGGTGAACTGGTTGCACGAAGGCTGGGTGAAATCGCCGCGCGCCATCAGCAAAATCCGCGCTTATATTCGCGCGCAAAATGCGGAAACGGTGCGCGAAGAAGGCAAAAATCAGTTTGAAAAAATCATCAGCAAAATCACGCCCAAGCCTAATCAGCAGCAGCTTTGCGAGAAGCTGGGTTTCAAGCAGCTGGATGATTTGTTTACCGCGCTGGGGCAAGGCGAAATCACGCCGCGCGCCATCCAAAAAGCCTGCGGCGCGTTGGTTGAGCCCGCGCCTGCGCCGATTAGCGCCACCAGCATGGTGAAAAAATCCAAAATCCAGTCGGGCGACAAAAACGGTGTGTTGGTGGACGGCGAAAGCGGCTTGCTGACCACGCTGGCAAAATGCTGCAAACCCGCGCCGCCCGATTTAATCATCGGCTTTGTTACCCGCGAGCGCGGCGTGTCCATCCATCGGCAAGGGTGCAGCGATTTTGAGCATTTGGCAAAACAATCGCCCGAAAAGGTGTTGCCTGCCAGTTGGGCGGTGTTGGATGCAAATCAGGTGTTTGCGATTGATATTGAAATCCGCGCCAACGACCGCAGCGGCTTGCTGCGCGATGTTTCCGATGCGCTGGCGCGCTATAAAGTGAACGTTACCGCCGTGCAAATGCAAACGCGCAATTTGGAAGCAAGTATGCGCGTTACGCTGGAAATGAAAAAAGTGGACGAACTGCCGCGCGTGTTGGCGGGCGTGGCGGAGGTGAAGGGCGTGGCGAGCGTGGCGCGGATTTAGCGGAATAAGGCAGCCTGAAAATATAAATGCTGTTTTAGCTCGTTTTCAGGCTGCCTATTGCATCCAACAATCTGCGCAATCAAGCCAAACCACGTTTCCCCGCCATTCCAATCCGCTCTCCATTTATCCTTTCAGGCAGCCTGAAACCCCGTTTTTACTGATTACAAACCAAGGACATCCCCCATGCTCACCGCCCTGCGCCAAACCCTCACCCGCCACGCGCTTGCCGCGCTCATCCTCCCCACCGCCGACCCGCATCTCTCCGAATACATCCCTGAGCATTGGCAAGCGCGCCAATATTTTTCAGGCTTCACCGGCTCGGCGGGCGTATTGGTGGTGCAGCCTGAAAACGCCGAATTGTGGGCAGACTCGCGCTATTGGACGCAAGCCGAAGCCGAGTTAGCAGGCAGCGGCATCGTGTTGCAAAAGCAAGAAAGTGGGCGCAACCATATCGCCCACCTCGCGCAAACGCTGCCTGAACACGCCGCCGTGGGCATCGCGCCCGATATGCTCTCCGTTGCCGAGCTGCGCCGCATTCAGGCTGCCTTTGCGCCGAAAAACATCGCGCTCAAACACGATTTGGATTACACCGCCACCGCATGGGGCAACGCGCGCCCTGCCTTGCCCACCGCGCCCGTATTCGCGCAAAAAGCCGAGTTCGTGCCGCAAACCGCCGCCGAAAAACTGCACCGCGTGCGCCAAGCCATGCGCGAAGCAGGCGCCGATTGGCACTTTATCTCCGCGCTGGACGACATCGCATGGCTCACCAACCTGCGCGGCAGCGACATCGCCTACAACCCCGTGTTCCTGTCGCACCTGCTGATTGGCGCGAATGGCACGGCAACGCTGTTTGTTGCGCCCAGCAAAATCTCGCCCGACATCCAAGCTGCCTTAAACCAAGCCGCCATCCAAATCCAGCCGTATGAACACGCGGCAGACGCGCTGGCGCAGCTTTCAGGCTGCCTGATGTACGACCCCGCCAAGGTTGCCGTGTCCACCGTTTTCAGGCTGCCTGAAAACATGGTTAAACGCGAACAACCCAATCCATCCACCCAATTCAAAGCCGAAAAATCCACCGCCGAAGTGGCAAACATCCGCCAAGCCATGTTGCAAGACGGCATCGCGCTGTGTGGCTTCTTTGCCGAGTTGGAACACCGTCTCGCGCAGGGCGACAGCATCAACGAATACCAAATCGGCGAAATGCTGCTCGCTCACCGCAGCCAGCGCGACCATTTCGTCTCCGAGAGCTTTGGCACGATTGCGGGCTACAACGCCAACGGCGCGATGCCGCATTACTCCGCCCCCGCCATAGGCAGCCTGAAAATCGCAGGCGACGGCTTATTGCTGATAGACAGCGGCGCGCAATACCACTGCGGCACCACCGACATCACGCGCACCATCCCCATCGGCACGCCATCCGCCGCACAAATCCGCGATTTCACGCTGGTGTTGCAGGCGCACATTGCCCTTGCTCGCGCCGTGTTCCCCAACGGCATCGCCGCGCCGATGATAGATGCCATCTGCCGCGCGCCGCTGTGGCAAGCTCAGCGCGACTACGGACACGGCACAGGGCACGGCGTGGGCTATTTTTTGAACGTGCACGAACCGCCGCAACGCATTTCCTACTTCGCGCCCAACACGCCCGAATACGCGCTGCGCCAAGGCATGCTCACATCCAACGAGCCTGCGCTGTATCGCCCGAACCAATGGGGCATCCGCATAGAAAGCCTAGTCGTTGCCCAGCCTGTTGCCCAGCCGCAAGAAACCCAGTTTGGCGACTACCTTTGCTTTGAAACGGTAACGCTCTGCCCGATTGACACGCGGCTGGTGGATGCCACGCTGCTGCGCCCAGACGAGCGCGATTGGCTCAACGCCTACCACACCAGCGTGCGCGAAAAACTGCTGCCGTTTGTGAACGGCGCGGCAAGAGATTGGCTCATCGCGCGCACCCAAGCCATTTAATCCGTTTTCAGGCTGCCTAAGCGACAAAGTCAAAATGGCAGCCTGAAAAACAATCATTCAAGGCAGCCTGAAAGTGTCCTACATCCCCGATGGCGTAACCGAATACGACACCTAACCCGACCCGCTCAACAACAACCGCGCCAGCCGCATCCGCTTAGCCGCCGCCTGCCTGCCGCTGTTTGCGGGCATTGGCGTGCTGGCGAAAGTGCTGCTGTGGCTGCATCAATCATGCGCCGAAGGCTGCAACCTCTCGTTTGGTCCGCGCATCGGTGGTGCGGTGGGCGTGGCGGTGCTGGCAACGTTTGTGCTGCTGCGCCAACAAAACATCTGGCTGGAACGCCGTTGCAACGATGCCGAGCGCGGTTGGGCGGTGGGCGAATGGTTATTCAAAATCAACATCGGCTTGGCGTTTATCGGGCTGATTTCGTCCAAAGCCGCCCTGCTGTTGATTGCGCTGGGCTGGGTGCAATTTGTTTACGGCTTGGCGCTGCCTGCCAACCCCTTGCCCAATATCCACGGCTTTCCGCATCCCGACACGCCCGCGCTGCGCCATGCCGCATGGGAGCAACCGTTCTGGCGGCGGTGTTGCCGTTAATCGTATTCGTGTAAACCCCGTTTCAGGCTGCCACAGCCAATCGCAACGCCAAAGGCAGCCTGAAACTCAGCTCAACTTAAAAATAGGACACAACCATGCTTTTTCTCGCCTATCTGATTATCGGCGCCATCGCAGGCTTTTTCGCAGGGCTATTCGGCATTGGCGGCGGCACCATCATCGTGCCCATGCTGTTGCTGTTGCTGCCGCAAGCAGGCGTGCCAGACGCGCAGCTGATGGCAATGGCGTTGGGCACATCGTTTGCCACCATCGTGTTCACATCCATTTCATCGGCGTGGCAACACCATAAATTCGGCAATGTGGATTTGCGCGTGTTCCGCTTTTTTGTGCCCGCACTGATGGCATCGGTGTTTGTGTTTGGCTACTTGGTGTCGGGCTTGCCCAAAGCCAAGCTGATGAAAATGTTTGCCGCCATGATGCTGCTGCTTGCCATCAAAATGCTTATCGCCAGTAAACAAAAAACCGCGCCGCTCGCCAAGCCGCTTACCGCACGGGTGCAAATCATAGCGGGCGTGGTGATTGGTGCGCTGTCTAGCTTTGCGGGCATTGGCGGCGGCGCGTTTATTGTGCCGTTTTTAAACAGCCGCGGCTTTGAAATGAAACGCGCCATCGGCACATCTTCCGCCTGTGGCGTGCTGCTGGCCATCGGCGCAACCATTGGCTTTATGCTCAGCGGCAGCCGTTTTGCCGATATGCCCGCCTATTCCATCGGCTTTGTGTATTTGCCCGCGTTTATCGGCATTGTGTGCGCCAGCGTGGTTACTTCGCGCTTTGGCGCAATGGCGGCTAACCGGCTGCCCGTTTCGGTGTTGAAAAAGGCGTTTGGCGCGTTTTTATGCTGCGTGGCGGTGATGATGTTTTTTAAATAATGGGCGTATGCGAAAGGCAGCCTGAAACGGAGCAATCCATTTTCAGGCTGTCTTATTTGTTTATATAAAACACTGTGTTAACCGCCAAAATTCGCTTTTGTCTTTACAATCGGCTATAATTATGCCCCATCGTATTTCGTCAAACCGATAGGCAGCCGTGAACCGGATACGCGCGTTTCAGGCTGCCTTATCCCATCCACAAGGAATCCCCACATGATGACACTCTATTCGGGCATCACCTGCCCGTTCAGCCACCGTTGCCGCTTTGTGCTGTTTGAAAAAGGTATGGATTTTGAAATCAAAGACATCGACACCTTCAACAAACCCGAAGACCTCGCCGTTATCAACCCCTACAACCAAGTCCCCGTGCTGGTGGAGCGCGATTTGATTCTCTACGAATCCAACATCATCAACGAATACCTAGACGAACGCTTCCCCCATCCGCAGCTCATGCCCGCTGACCCCGTGATGCGCGGGCGCGGGCGGCTGGTGCTGTTCCGCCTAGAAAAAGAATTGTTTGTGCACGTTGCCACGCTGGAAAACCAAGCCGCCACCGCCAAAGAACAAGCCAAAGCCCGCGAAGCCATCGCGCAAGGTCTAACCATGATTGCCCCTGCTTACGCCAAAAACAAATATGTGCTGGGCGACGATTTTTCCATGATTGACGTTGCCCTCGCCCCCCTGCTCTGGCGCTTGGAACACTACGACATCAAGCTGGGCAAATCCGCCGCGCCGTTGCTCAAATCTGCCGAGCGCATCTTCCAACGCCCCGCGTTTGCCGAAGCCCTCACCCCCGCCGAAAAAGCCATGCGCAAATAGTTTTCAGGCTGCCCCTTTGTTACCCGCAAAGGGGTTTTGCATACTCACAGGAGACCCACATGACCCAATCCACCTCCACCAAGCCCTACCTTATCCGCGCGCTATACGAATGGTGCCTAGACAACGGCAACACGCCCTACATCGCCGTATGGGTAAACGAACACACCCGCGTGCCCGCGCAATATGTGCAAGACGACCAAATCGTGCTCAGCATCAGCCCCACCGCCACCAAAGACCTGTTTATTGACAACGAATGGGTGAACTTCCATGCCCGCTTCGGCGGCGTGTCGCACGAAATCTGGGTTCCCATTGGGCACGTGATTAGCCTATTTGCCAAAGAAACAGGCGAAGGCATGGGCTTTGAAGTTGAACCCTACACCCCAAGCGAAGCCCCAAGGCAGCCTGAAACGCCCACCGATAACAGCAACGCAAACAGCGAGCCGTCCAAAAAACGCGGTCTGAAATTGGTGAAATAGCGCGAGGGATGGGGCGAGTAAGCGGTTTCAGGCTGCCTTAATGCCATGTAAGCTCATGGAGCGTCGGCGGCTCGCCGACATCTTGCCGATTAGTAACGCCCCGTTTCATGCACCATTTTCAGGCTGCCTTATTACCCTGCAAACCAAAAACACCAGCAACCATCCACACCCCAAAGGCAGCCTGAAAAAACAAAACCGTTTGGTATTACGCCAAACGGTTTTTTGTTGAATAAACTGACTTTCAGGCTGCCTAACTTCTCACAACTGCTTGATGCTACTGCCCCCTCCCCTACGTCCAGCCGAACGCAGCATTCTTTTTTCGGGAAAAAGCGTGCGCTTGTCCGACGACGCGCAAAGCGCGGCTAGTTCGCACGCGCCGAAAAAAGGATGCGCAGTGAGGGAAGTCTGCGAAGCAGACCTGCACGTCGGGGTCGCCTTTCTTTTGCTTACTTTTCTTTGGCGAAGCAAAGAAAAGTAAGTGCCCCGCTGGCATGAGACGCATGGTTAAAGCTACACGAAAAAACCAACCACAAAGCACCAACCCATTTCAGGCTGCCTTTTCCACTCCCCACATAAGGCAGCCTGAAAACCATCTCCCCCAGTTTTCAGGCTGCCTAGTACTCCCATTCTAACCTAACTTAACCCGCCCAAACCTTTGCAAAATCTTGCTTACACAGCCCTACGCCTCCCCGCCCAAATCGGTTAGAATGCCCCACATTTGTATCAACCCCATTCCCGTTATGACCTACCGACTTCTCCGCACTGCCGCCCTCGCCCTGCTGTTGGCGTATGGCAGCATCGCCCAAGCCGCCCCCAAAGCCAAACCCGCTCCCAAAGCTGCTGCCAGCAAATCCACCCCCGCCAAAACCCCAGCCAAATCCGACAAATCCAACAAAAATCAACCCAAAGAAAAATCCAAATCCAAAGCCGACCCCATCGGCAAAATCATCAAAGACAAACAAAAACCCAGCGACAGCCGCAACAACAAAAAAGCCGAATCCCAAAAGCGCGACAGCAAACACGAAACCAAACGCGAAGCCAAAGCCACCACCAAACACGAAAGCAAAAAAGACACGCGCCCATCCAACCACGACGAAATCGGCAAAATCATCCAACGCAAAACCCCGCCCGCCGTCGCCCAAAATTCCCCCTCACGCGATGCCATCGGCAGCATCATCCAGCAAAAACAACAGCAAGCCCAAGTGGCAACGCCCCCCGTTGCCACCCGCGAAGAACCCAAATCCAACGCCGAGCCAATGGGGCGCGCCGATGCCGACGAGCTTATCTCCAACGCCATGGGCTTTATCGGCGTAGCCTACCGCTTCGGCGGCACCTCGCCCACAGGCTTCGATTGCAGCGGCTTTATGCAATACGTTTTCCGCAAAGCCTTTGCCGTGAGCCTGCCGCGCACATCCGCCGCGCAAGCATCCGTTGGCACTTACGTTAGCCGCAGCGAATTGCGCCCTGGCGACATGGTCTTCTTCCGCACCCACGGCTCGCGCATTTCCCATGTGGGCATGTATATCGGCAACGACCGCTTTATCCACGCCCCGCGCACAGGCAAACGCATAGAAATCACCAGCCTATCCAGCAAATACTGGAACGCCCGCTATGCCACCGCCCGCCGCGTGAAACGCAACAACGCGCAAAGCTACATCCGCAATTAGGCAGCCTGAAAGCCGATTTGCCACGCTTTGGGCAAACCCAATCCGCATAACACAATCCACATAACAATAGGCAGCCTGAAAACCATAAACAGCCCAAGCGCCCGTTTATCGTTTTCAGGCTGCCCCAATGCCACAAGGACACACCATGCCGCAACCCACCATGCCCAAATGGTTCAGCGACGACGGCAGCCCCGTCTCCTGCACCGAAAAAATCAAAGTGATGAACCAAAACATGGCCGAACTCTACCAAGCCGCGCAAGACGCGTTTGAAGACGCACTCCTGATGGGATGCAGCGAACAGCAACTGCGCGACTACTTGCAGCAACTCGTCGCCGGCGTAGAAAACCCCTATCAATAACCCCCAACCCGTTTTCAGGCTGCCTACATCCCCACTTAGGCAGCCTGAAAACGATTTATCAACATTCTGCAAAACCAAGAAAGCATACAACATGACCCCAGCCCACCCCCGCCAAATCATCCTCGACACCGAAACCACAGGCTTCTACCACTCCGCCGCCGAAAACCCCGACCGCCTGATTGAATTCGCGGGGCTGGAAATGGTGAACCGCCAGCTCACCGAAAACACCCTCCATCTCTACATCCACCCCCAGCGCGACATCCCCGCCGAAGCCGCCGCCATCCACGGCATCACGCTAGACCAACTTGAAGGCAAGCCCGTTTTTGCCCAAGTCGCCCAACAAATCTTCGATTTTCTCAAAGGCGCGGAGCTCATCATCCACAACGCCAAATTCGACATCGGCTTTCTCAACGCCGAATTCGCCCGCGTCGGGCTGCCCCCGATTGACAGCGTGTGCAGCGTCATCGACACGCTGGAAATGGCGCGCAACAAATACCCGGGGCAAAAAAACAACCTAGACGCGCTGTGCAACCGCTTGGGCGTGGACAGAAGCCGCCGCGTGCTGCACGGCGCGCTCATCGACTGCGAACTGCTCGGCGGCGTGTACCTTGCCATGACGCGCAACCAATTCAGCCTGACCGACGTGCTGGAAGACGAAGCAGAAACCGCCGCGCCCGCCGCCCAAACAACCGCCGCCCCCGCACCCGTCTTCCGCGCCGACAGCCTTATCGTGCTGCACGCCGATGCCGATGAAGCCGCCGCCCACGAAGCCTATTTGGACGGTTTGGGCAGCGAATGCGTGTATCGGCAGCCTGAAAACGAGTGAAGCGAGTTTCAGCGAAGCTAAAACCAAAGGCTTCAGCGAAGCGAAAACGGATAACCCGCGTTGGATACCACAAACCGTTTTCAGGCTACCTTAATGGCGGGCAATAAACAGCTTTAAGCCAACCGCTGCCTGTTTCCAATCAACAAAAAACAGAAAATGAACACTCCCAACCAAAACGACAATGACAACGACATTCGCCAAATTACAAGCGAATTAGAAGCAATAGAACAACGCCTGCAAGCAATATTAGAAACGCTGAACGCAGAAATAAAGCATACAGACCACGCGCTCAAACGCTTTCAAGACGAGATGCGCGCCGTTGAAAAACGAGAAGCGCGAGCCAGCCTTTGGTACAAAAGATTGGCGTTCATTATCGTGGGATTATTTTTGCTTTCTATGCTTGTCTTGATTTTAAAAGCGAAATTTGAGGCAGCCTGAAAACCGTATAACCGTTTTCAGGCTGCCTCAATCCATTCAATTCAAGCCTTTTCAGGCTGAAACCTTTGCAAAACTTGCAGCCAATGGAGCGTCGGCGGCTCGCCGACATTTTTCCAATCAGTAAAGCCCTGTTGAACCAAGCATTTGGCGACGAGCCGTCGCCGCTCCATTTTAAATTTCAGGCTGCCTCTGCATCCAAAGGCAGCCTGAAACGCATCTACTCCCCGCTGCTTTTCTTCCTACGCCGCCGTTTCTTCTTCGCCCCGCCCGCCCCAGCAGCCGCGCCACTCTGTTGTCCCGCCGCCTCCACCATCGCCCGCTTATCCGCATCCGAAGCGTGCTGAAAGCGCATCCACCAATCCGCCAGCGGCTGCAAATCCTCATCCATTTGCGCGCGCAACAGCAAAAAATCATACGCCGCGCGAAACCGCGCCTGCGCCAGCAAACGAAACGGACGGCCGCCGCGCTGATGCGCAAACTGCGGCTGCAACAGCCAAATCTCCCGCATCGTCGCCGAATAACGCTGCGGCACGCCCCAGCCGCGCTCCATATCGTCGCGCAAGCCGTTCACCGCCGCGCCCATCGCCGCAGCCGCCCCCGTGCCACACCCCATTTCAGCCTGCCAACGCCCGTCCACATCCTGCCAAAACAACGCCGCCAGCATAAACCCCACCGACACCGATTTGCCCGCCCCCAGCCGCGCATCCGTCTGCTGCAAAGTCAGCAGACCAACATGCTGCGCCCCGCCATCTGCCGCCCGCAACATCGCCGAGAGCAAAGGATGCACCGCCTCCGTCAAGCCCAGCCGCCGCAAGGCAGCCAAACACCCCGCCGCATTGCCCGACAACAAAATTTTCAACAATTCATCAAACAACCGCGCCACAGGCTCATGCCGCAGCAGCAGCCCCATCTCCCCAATCGGCGCCGCCGTTGCCGCCTCCACCGCAAAGCCCAGTTTCCCCGACAAGCGCGCCGCCCGCAGCATCCGCACAGGGTCTTCCTGATACCGCTCCGCCGCATCGCCAATCATCACCAAGCGCCGCACCGCCACATCCTCCCAGCCGCCGTGAAAATCCAGCACCTGCTGCGCCGCCACATCGTAATACAGCGCATTGCAGGTGAAATCACGCCGCATCGCATCCTGCTCCAACGAGCCATACGCGTTATCCCGCATAATCCGCCCGCTCGCATTCTGCATCACGCGCCCGCCGCTGCGAAACGTGCTCACCTCAATCGTCTCGCTGCCCTGCATCACATGCACAATCTGAAACCGCCGCCCGATAATCCGGCTGCGGCGAAACAAACGATGCACCTGCTCGGGCGTGGCGCTGGTTGCCACATCAAAATCCTTCGGCTCGATGCCCAGCAGCAAATCGCGCACCGCACCGCCCACCAAATACGCCTCAAACCCCGCCCGATGCAAGCTCTCCAACACCCGCAAAGCTGCCTGATTGCGCACAGCCAGCTTCACCGCATGGCGCACGCAATGCACCTTGCCCGCCGCGCGTTTTTTCGGCAGCACCCGCTTTATCAAATTTTTAAACATACCAACTTCCTTAAACCGCAAGGCAGCCTGAAACCATCTTTGCCAAAGAGTCTTAAACACACAATGGAGCGTCGGCGGCTCACCGACAAGGACGGATTGCAATACGCATTGCCTCCATCCAAAAAACCGCTTGGCAAAGATTTCAGGCAGCCTGAAATCCATTAAATTAAACAAACATCCGCAGAAAACCATGCAATCAACCGTTTCCCGCGAAACCATCATCCCCCGCGCCGCAAGCATCCGAACATCCCGCCGGCAAAATAGCCATTGCGCCCGAAATCCCCTACAAACTTGCCATTTTACAATCATTCCGCCGCCAACCCATAATCCGCCACCGCCCCTTTTTTCAGGCTGCCACCTTTGCAAAAGCCCTGAGGCAGCCTGAAATCTAAAATGGCACAGCGACGGCTCGTTGCCCAATGGCGTATTCAACAGGGCTTCACCGGTTGGCAACATCGGCAAGCCGCCGCTCCATGGGTTGCGGGTTTTGCAAAGGTTTCAGGCTGCCCATCCTCCCCTTCCCAAACAACAAAAGGCTGAATACCCAAAAGTATCCAGCCTTTGCATCGCAGCTGTTGCCAGCTAAAAACCCCTATTCAACAGCAAGCCGCGAATACGGGTTTTCTGCATTATTTAGCAGCAGAAGCCGCCGCAGCCACCTTAGAAGCCGCTGCTTCCACCATAGAAGCACCCGCAGACATCGCATCAGAAGCTGCGCCTTTGGCTTCGGAAGCAGCAGAATTAACGGCCGCTTGCGCGTTAGAAGCCGCTTCAACAGCCGCGTTTTGTGCCGCAGAAGCAGCAGACGCGCCCTCGGCAGCTACGGTAGAAGCCGCTTCTTGCGCCGCAGAAGCCGCTTGGCTGGCAGCAGGTTTGTTGTCGCCGCAAGCAGCCAGCAACAAAGACATCAAAGCAACAGACAGTAGTGATTTTTTCATGTTTAACACCTTCAAATATTTTTTATCGTTGAATAAAAAGCAAAACGAGTCAGCAAAATGAATGTTATTTAGCTACTCGCTTGCCACAAAACTCGCGCATTGTGCATGAAATTAGACTACTGCGCAATCAAATCGTATATTTATTTGTGTTGAAACAGATTTTGTCCGCATAAAAACACGCCGATGCGGAAATAATCGACTGAAATCAAACCCAATCCGCGCGCCGTTCCTGTTGCCACCGCGCAACATCCAGCGCGGCCCATCCGCCTATGTTATACTCCGTCGCTTCGCAACCGCGAAACTGAAACCAAGCATTCGCCCAAAGGAAACCCCATGAGCATCCAAAAAAACTCCGTTGTGTCGCTGCACTACGAAATGTACGACGCGGATAACAACCTGTTAGACAAAACCCAAGAACCCATCGAATACCTGCACGGCGGCTACGACGGCATTTTCCCGCTGGTGGAAGAAGCCCTGCACGATAAAAACGTGGGTGACGAAGTGGACATCACCATGCAGCCCGAAGACGCGTTCGGCGAGCAAGACCCCGAGCTGGTGCGCATTGAAGACGTAAAAGTGTTCCCCGTGGAAGTGGAGCCCGGCATGATGTTTGAAGCCGACGACCCCGAACACGGCGGCGTGATTATCTACCGCGTAACCGACGTTGCCGACGGCAAAGCCGTGGTGGACGGCAATCACCCGCTCGCAGGCATGAAAATCCGCTTCAAAGGCACGGTTGCCGCCGTGCGCGAAGCCAGCGCAGAAGAAATCGCCCACGGCCATGTGCATGGCGCACACGGGCATCACCACTAATCCCTCCCATCAAGGCAGCCTGAAAACACGCAAGTCATTTTCAGGCTGCCTTTTATTACCGTTATTCCCCTTTTCAGGCTGCCCTATCCATCAGAGGCAGCCTGAAAACAGCCATTATGCCCGCACCGCCTACCACCTACCGCACCCTAGCCGCCCCCGTCAGCGCCGAGTTCAAAGACAAAGGCAGCCGCTTCATCGCCTACGCCTATCCCGTGCGCACTGCCGAAGAAGCCAAAGCCCACGTTGAAGCCCAGCGGCAAGCCCACCACAAAGCCCGCCATTGGTGCTACGCCTACCGCATCGGCACAGACGGCAACCAATTTCGCGCCAACGACGATGGCGAACCCAGCGGCAGCGCAGGCCGCCCCATTCTCGGGCAAATAGATTCCTTTGAACTCACCGACGTGCTGGTGATTGTGGTGCGCTATTTTGGCGGCACACTGCTGGGCGTGCCCGGTCTCATCCATGCCTACAAAACCGCCAGCCAAATGGCGTTTCAGGCTGCCACCATCGTTGAGAAAAACATAGAAAAAACCGTTTACCTGCGCTGCGACTACCCCATGCTCAACGAAGCCCTACGCATCGCCAAAAACCACCACGCCAGCATCATCCAACAAGACTTGCAGCTAGATTGCCGCCTTACCCTGCGCATCCCCCTTGCCGATTACGAAGCCTGCCTTGCCGCATGGGCGTTCACACGGCAAATCGACACCGGCGAAGAGCCCTTCGCCTAAACATTCCGCGCATACAAAAGTCAGCCTGAAAACCATTTCGCCCGTTTTCAGGCTGCCTCTGTTTTATCCGTGCATGAAAAATCCCCAAGAACCGAAATTCTTGGGGATGGAAACCTTGGCGGAGGCGGTGAGATTCGAACTCACGGAGGGCGCAAACCCTCGACGGTTTTCAAGACCGTTGCATTAAACCGCTCTGCCACACCTCCGTCTTGAAGCGGCGAACTATACCAATTTTTACATTTACTGGCAAGCAAATTTCCGCCGCGCGCTCTTGAAAAATGCAACAGACTGTTTTCAAACAAAACAAATTTTCAGCAGCCTGAAAAATCGCGCTTGTTTTTTGTTGGACTAGCCTTATATCGTGTGCATTGAATAATCTTCCAAACGAAAAAAGGAAAACGAAAACATGAGATATGACAAATTAACCACCAAATTTCAGGCTGCCTTGCAAGAAGCGCAAAGCCAAGCCATGGCAAGCGATTGCGGCTATTTGGAAGCCGTGCACGTTTTGCAGGCGCTGCTCAACGACAACGACAGCGGCGCGGCGGCGCTCTTGGTGCAAGCGGGCGGCAACATCACGCAGATTAAACAAGGCGTTCAGGCTGCCCTAAACGCGCTGCCGAAAGTGTCGGGGCAAGGCGGCGAAATGTTCCCCAGCCGCGAGCTGCAAAACGCGCTGAATCTGATGGACAAAGCGGCGGTGAAACGCGGCGATGCCTACATTGCCAGCGAATTGTTTTTGCTGGGTTTAATCCAAGAAAACGGCGCAACCGGCAAAATTTTGAAAGACGCGGGCGTAACCGAAGCCAAGCTCAACCAAGCGATTGAAAAACTCAACCAAGGACAAACCGTGGACAATCCAAACGCAGAAGACCAACGCGATGCGTTGAAAAAATACACCACCGATTTAACCGAACGCGCGCGCGAAGGCAAGCTAGACCCCGTTATCGGGCGCGATGACGAAATCCGCCGCGCCATTCAAGTGCTGCAACGGCGCACCAAAAACAACCCCGTGCTGATTGGCGAACCGGGCGTGGGCAAAACCGCGATTGTGGAAGGCTTGGCGCAGCGCATTGTGAACGGCGAAGTGCCCGAAAGCCTGCGTGGCAAACGCTTGCTGGTGCTGGATTTGGCGGCATTGATTGCGGGCGCGAAATATCGCGGCGAATTTGAAGAACGCTTGAAAGCGGTGTTAAACGATTTAGCCAAAGACGATGGCAACACCTTGATTTTTATTGATGAAATTCACACACTGGTGGGCGCGGGCAAAACCGATGGCGCAATGGACGCGGGCAATATGCTCAAACCCGCTCTGGCGCGCGGCGAGCTGCACTGCATCGGCGCGACCACTTTGGACGAATACCGCCAATACATTGAAAAAGATGCCGCGCTGGAACGCCGCTTCCAAAAAGTGTTGGTGAACGAGCCGAGCGTGGAAGACACGATTGCGATTTTGCGCGGCTTGCAAGAGCGTTACGAAATCCATCACGGCGTAGATATTACCGACCCTGCGATTGTGGCGGCGGCAGAGCTTTCCAACCGCTACATCACCGACCGCTTCTTGCCCGATAAGGCGATTGATTTGATTGACGAAGCGGCAAGCCGCATCAAAATGGAAATTGATTCCAAGCCCGAGCAAATGGACAAGCTGGACCGCCGCATCATCCAGCTCAAAATGGAGCGGATGCACGTTGAAAAAGAAAGCGATGAAGCAAGCAAAAAACGCTTAACGCTGATTGACGAAGAAATCGCGGGCTTGGAAAAAGAATACGCCGATTTGGACGAAATCTGGAAGGCGGAAAAAGCGTCTTCGGTGAGCATGAGCGATTTGAAAACGCAGATTGATAATCTGAAAACGCGCATTGAGCAAGCCAAACGCGCGGGCGATTATGGCTTGGCTTCGGAATTGGAATACGGCGAGCTGCCTAAATTGACGCTGCAACTGAAAGATGCGGAGCGTTCAGGCAGCCTGAAAAAACACAATACGTTGTTCCGCACCGAAGTGGGCGCGGAAGAAATCGCGGAAATTGTGTCGCGCATGACGGGCATTCCCGTGTCCAAAATGATGGAAGGCGAGCGTGAAAAACTGCTGAAAATGGAAGATGTGCTGCACCGCCGCGTGGTGGGGCAGGATGAAGCGGTGCGCGCGGTGTCCGATGCCATCCGCCGCAGCCGCAGCGGTTTGGCCGACCCGAACAAGCCTTACGGCAGCTTTCTGTTTTTAGGCCCGACCGGCGTGGGCAAAACCGAGCTGTGCAAAGCGTTGGCAGGCTTCTTGTTTGACAGCGAAGACCACCTTATCCGCATTGATATGTCGGAATACATGGAAAAACACAGCATCGCGCGTTTAATCGGCGCGCCTCCGGGCTATGTGGGCTACGAAGAAGGCGGCTATCTGACCGAGCAAGTGCGCCGCAAGCCATACAGCGTGATTTTGCTGGACGAGGTGGAAAAAGCGCATCCCGATGTGTTCAACATTCTGCTGCAAGTGTTGGACGACGGACGTTTGACCGACGGACAAGGACGCACGGTGGACTTTAAAAACACGGTCATCGTGATGACCAGCAACATCGGCAGCCAAGCGATTCAGGCGATGGGCGACACGTCGGATTACGATGCGGTGAAAGCGGCGGTGATGGAAGATGTGAAAGCGTATTTCCGCCCCGAGCTGATTAACCGTATTGACGAAGTGGTGGTGTTCCACGGCTTGAACGCGGCGAACATCCGCAGCATCGCGCAAATCCAATTAGACAGCCTGAAAAAACGTTTGGCGGAACAAAACCTGCGCTTGGAGGTTTCGGAAGCGGCGTTGGATGTGTTGGCGCAAGCGGGCTTTGACCCTGTTTACGGCGCGCGTCCGCTCAAACGGGCGATTCAAGCCGAGATTGAAAACCCGTTGGCAAAAGCCTTGCTGGAAGGGCGTTACGCGCCTGAAAGCACCATTCGCGTGGAAGCGCGCGATGGGGAGTTGGTTTTTGCTTGATTGATTTGAGGTGAAATAAAGGCAGCCTGAAAACGTGAAATGGCGTTTTCAGGCTGCTTTTGCTTTAACCGTTCTAATTCTGCTTGGCAAACAAGGCTTGCTCAATTTCCGCGTTCACGCGGGCGAGCAGTTCGGGCTGGTCGGCAAGGGTTTGCCCGTAAGACGGTATCATGGTTTTCAGGCTGCTTTCCCAGTCTTTCAGGCTGCCTGCAAAGCATTTTTGCAGCACTTCCAGCATGATGGCAACCGAGGTGGATGCCCCCGGCGATGCACCGAGCAAGGCGGCAAGGCTGCCGTCTTGGGCGTGGATGACTTCGGTGCCGAATTGCAGGCTGCCGTGTTCGGAGGCGGTATCTTTGATGATTTGCACGCGCTGCCCCGCTTGGGCAAGCTCCCAGTCTTCTTCGCGTGCATCGGGGATAAATTCGCGCAATTCTTGGATGCGCTGCGCTTTGCTGAGCAATACTTGCCCAATCAGGTATTGGGTAAGGGTGCGGTTTTTGATGCCTGCGGCGAGCATGGTGCGCAAGTTGTGCGGTTTGAGCGAGGCGGGCAAATCGCAGATTGAGCCGTGTTTGAGGAATTTGGTGGTGAAGCCTGCAAAAGGTCCAAACAATAAGGCTTTTTTGCCGTCAATATAGCGCGTGTCCAAATGGGGAACGGACATCGGCGGCGCGCCCACTTTGGCTTTGCCATACACTTTGGCGTGGTGTTGGGCAATCAATTCTTCGTTGCGGCACACGAGAAACAAGCCGCTCACGGGGAAGCCGCCGATGTGTTGGCTTTCGGGGATGCCTGTTTTTTGCAGCAAATTCAGGCTGCCGCCGCCCGCGCCGATAAACACAAAATCGGCGGTGTGTTGCTGCAATACGCCGTCTTTTAGGCTGGCGATGACCCATTTTTGCTCGGTGGTGCGGTTAATGGCGGTTACTTCGGTGTGGTAATGGAAGGCGGTTTGCTGCTCGGCAAGGTGATCAAAAAGCTGGCGGGTCAGCTCGCCGAAGTTCACGTCGGTGCCGTTGGCAAAATGGGTGGCGGCGACGGCTTGCCCGCTGGGGCGGTTGTGCATCATCAGCGGCAGCCATTGGCGCAGCGTGGCTTCGTCTTCGCTGTATTGCATGGCGGCAAACAGCGGATGCTGCACCAGCGCGGTATGGCGGGCGCGCAGAAATTGCATGTCGCGCTCGCCTATTACAAAGCTGATGTGCGGCAGGCGGCGGATGAAGTTTTCAGGCTGCCGGATACAGCCTTGCTTTGCCCAATGCGCCCACAGTTGCAGCGATAGGCTGAATTTTTCGTTGATGGCAACGGCGC
This sequence comes from Kingella oralis, assembly GCF_014054985.1. NCBI lineage: Bacteria > Pseudomonadati > Pseudomonadota > Betaproteobacteria > Neisseriales > Neisseriaceae > Kingella > Kingella oralis. The sequence goes on along the minus strand of NZ_CP059569.1, from coordinate 100,659 downwards.
GGTTGATGCTGATGCTGCCATCGGCGGCTTGCGGGGTGTAGTTGAGTTCGCACAGCGCGGCGTGCCCCGTACCCGCGTTGTTGCTTTCTTGCGAGCTTTCCAGCGCGGGCGCGCCCAGCCGTTCAAACACGGTGATGCTTTTTTCGGGCGCAAGCTGTTTGAGCAGCGTGCCGAGCGTGGCACTCATAATGCCTGCGCCGATGAGGGCGATGTTGCTGTGTGGGATGGGAGAAGTGGTCATCATGCGTTCCTTGATAATTGTGTTTCAGGCTGCCTAATGATGCGGGATTAGGCAGCCTGAAAATCATGTTTTAAAGAAAAATGGCTGCGGATTTAGTTCAGCCCCTTGCCCTTGCGTTGCGCCCCCAAATCCGCCGCCGCGGTAAACAGCACATCGGTGGACGAGTTCAACGCCGTTTCCGCCGAATCCTGAATCACGCCAATCACAAAGCCCACGCCCACCACCTGCATGGCAACATCGTTCGGGATATTAAACAAGCTGCACGCCACGGGAATCAGCAGCAGCGAGCCGCCTGCCACGCCCGATGCGCCGCACGCGCTCACCGTCGCCACCAAGCTCAACAGTAACGCCATGCCAAAATCCACATGAATGCCTTGCGTGTGCGCCGCCGCCAATGCCAACACGGTAATCGTAATCGCCGCGCCCGCCATGTTAATCGTTGCGCCCAGCGGGATGGACATGGCGTAAGTGTCTTCATGCAAGCCCAATTTTTTTGCCAACGCCATGTTCACAGGAATATTGGCGGCAGAAGAGCGGGTGAAAAACGCGGGAATGCCGCTTTCGCGCAAGCAAATAAACACCAAAGGATACGGGTCGCGTCGGATTTTCCACCACACAATCAACGGATTGAACACAAACGCCACCAAGCCCATGCAGCCGAGCAGCACCAAAATCAAATGACCATACTCCTGCGCCATGCGTTTGAAGCCCGTTTCTTCCACGGTAATCGCCACCAATCCCATGATGCCCAGCGGCGCAAACCTAATCACGCCGCGCACAATCATGGAAACCGCGCTGGCTAAATCGCCGATGATGGTGTGGGTAACTTCGTTGGCATTGCGCAGCGCAAAGCCCAGCATCAACGCCCACGCCAAAATGCCGATGTAGTTGCCGCTGGATAACGCGCTAATCGGGTTGGACACCAAGCTCATCAACACGTTTTTCAGCACTTCGGCGATGCCTGATGGCGGCGCAAGGTTGGTTTCGGGCGCGGCAACCAGCGTGAGCGAGGTGGGGAACATAAAGCTCGCCGCCACCGCAATCACCGCCGCGCCAAACGTGCCGATTAAATACAGCAGCAAAATCGGGCGCATATGCGTTTGCGCGCCTTCGTTGTGCTGGGCAATCGCCGCCGTTACCAAAATAAACACCAAAAACGGCGCAACCGCTTTGAGTGCACCCACAAACAGGCTGCCCAAAATGCCAACAGTGGGCGCGGCCGATGGGATAAATTGCCCGATGATGATGCCAATTATCATGCCGATGATAATCTGCCAAATCAGACCGATGCGGTTGTACCACGCGGGTTTTGAAGAGGGTTGAGTCATGCACTGCTCCTTGAAATGTAAAGATTTAAGCGAGATTTGTTAAGAGTGGCTTGCATTGTAGGGGAAATTAAAATGGTTGGGCAATGGGAAATTGCACCCAAGCGGCGATTTATTTGCTGAGGCGGGGCAAAATGGTTTTCAGGCTGCCTCAGCGATACATCAGAGGCAGCCTGAAAACAGAATCCGTGTAAAAAACCTTGCACCCTATTTTTTCATAAGTTTACAATACAGTTACAGTAGTCGCTCAGCTAAACTGCCTTGCGCGATTGTTGTAGCTTGAAGCGATTGCCCGCTGCAAGCGGACAGCAGTACCGCCCGTTTGCTTATTCCAACCTACCAAATAGGAGTAAACACAAATGAAAGCAGCACGTTTCCACAACAAAGGCGATATTCGCATTGAAGACATCCCCGAACCCACCGTTGCCCCTGGCACAGTCGGTATCAACGTGGCTTGGTGCGGCATCTGCGGCACAGATTTGCACGAATTTATGGAAGGCCCGATTTTCATTCCGCCTTGCGGCCATCCGCATCCCATTTCGGGCGAATCCGCGCCCGTTACCATGGGGCATGAATTTTCAGGCGTGGTGTATGCCGTGGGCGAAGGCGTTACCGATATTCAAGTGGGGCAGCACGTGGTGGTTGAGCCCTACATCATCCGCGATGATGTGCCAACGGGCGAGGGCAGCAATTATCATCTGTCCAAAGACATGAACTTTATTGGCTTGGGCGGCTGCGGCGGCGGTTTGGCAGAGAAAATCGCGGTCAAACGCCGCTGGGTGCACCCCATCTCCGATGCCATCCCGCTGGATGAAGCGGCGTTGATTGAGCCGCTGTCGGTGGGGCATCACGCCTTTGTGCGCTCGGGCGCGAAAGAAGGCGACGTGGCGCTGGTGGGTGGTGCAGGACCGATTGGCTTGCTGTTATCCGCCATTTTGAAAGCCAAAGGGCTTAAAGTCATCATCACCGAACTGAGCAAAGCGCGCAAAGAAAAAGCACGCGAAGCGGGCGTGGCAGACTACATTCTTGACCCCAGCGAAGTGGACGTGGTTGCCGAAGCGATGAACATCACCAACGGCAAAGGCGTGGACGTGGCGTTTGAATGCACCAGCGTAAACAAAGTGTTGGATACTTTGGTTGCCGCCATGAAGCCAACGGGCAAAGTGGTGATTGTGTCTATTTGGAGCAAACCCGCCACCATCAACGTGCACAGCGTGGTGATGAAAGAATTGGACGTGCGCGGCACCATCGCCTACTGCAACGACCATGCCGAAACCATCAAGCTGGTGGAATCGGGCAAAATCAATCTGAAACCGTTTATCACGCAGCGCATCAAGCTGGACGAATTGATTTCGGAAGGCTTTGAGCGGCTGATTCACAACAACGAATCGGCGGTTAAGATTATTGTGAACCCGAATTTGTAAGGGCAACCGCCCTATGATGAGGCAGCCTGAAAACCTAAATAGTGGTTTCAGGCTGCCTTATTCAGAAACAAACCGTTTGGTATACTGCCAAACAGTTTTTTGTTGGAGGATGGGTTTTCAGGCTGCCTCATTAGTTGAATAAGTTGAACAAGCCAAAAGCAGCCTGAAATCTAAAATGGAGTGGCGGTAGCTTGTCGCCAAATAGCGCGTATTCGACAGGGTTTTGCTAATGGGAACAATGTCGGCGAGCCTTTGATGCGTCATCGGTTATCGGTTTTACAAAGATTTCAGGCTGCCTCATAAGCCGGACAAACCAAAGGCAGCCTGAAAACGCTTATTCTGGTTTTCAGGCTGCCTATCGTTTGAAATTAGTGGTCGCAAGCCGTGCGGTTCAACGCGCCATAACGCCCCACAATGCTTTGCAACTCGCCCGCCTCTTCGTTGCTCACCGACATAAACATAATATTCATGCGGGCAGAAGTTTGGCTGTCTCCCTCGCCGCCGCCCTGCACCACTTGGCGCGATGCCGCGTGCGGGAATTTGCCCAGCAAGCCTTTGATGCGGTGGTAGTCATCCTCGGGGATGCTCACGCGGGCGGAACAAGCGCGGTATTTGGCGCGCGGCTCGGCGGCTGCCGTTTGGGCTGTTTTGCCGCTGCCTGCCGACAGCGAAGCGCCCGTGTTGTTGGCGTTCGCATTGCGCTGCGGACGCACGGTGTTGGCGGTTCTGCCCACAATTTTGCCGATGGCGCTGCCTGCGGGCACGCCGTTGGTGGTTACTGTGCCGTTGGTGGAAACGGTGGTGGGCGTGCCGTTGCCTGTGTTAATGATGATTTGTTGTGGCGCTTGGGGTTGCTGCGGCGCTTGCACGACTTGCGGCTGCGGTTTTTTGGGATTCATGATTTTATTGCCAACAAATCCCGCAAACACGATGAGATTAAGCGCCACCAGCGTGGCAAATATCCACTTCATTCTTATTCCTTATGGGCTGGTTGATGCTCTAACCAGTTGATTAAGCCAAAAATTACGAGATTATCTACAATTTTTACCTTATTGTCCAAACTAAATGCTTCGGGCAAGGCTTCGGCAATCTTGCGCGCGCCGCCGCCTGTGATGATGAGGTCGGTGGGCTGATTGTGGTTGCGCTCTTTGAGCCTTGCGTGCATCAGCAAAATAGAGCCGCACACCGCGTCCATCATGCCGGTGGCGATGGCGTTGGCGGTGGTGGTGGGGAACGGATAGCGTTGCCCTTCGGGGCGATGCAGATTGGCGGTTTTTTGTAGCAAAGATTCGTGCATCAAATGAAAACCAGGCATGATGCTGCCGCCAAGATAATGGTTGTCGGCGGTAATCGCATCGATGGTTACGGCTGTGCCGCAGCTTACGACCACGCTGGCGTTGTGGCTGAACTTGCGGCTGCCCAGCGCGTTGAACCAGCGGTCTGCACCATGTTCTTCGTGGTTGCGGTAGTGGTTAACCATGCCGAGCGCATGGGGCATGGAGGTGAGCCATTCGATGGGGCGTTGCAAACGGTAGGCGACCGTTTCGCGTTTCGCCATACTGCACACCGATGAGCCCACAATGCGGGTATCGGATTGCCCGTATTCTGCCCATTCGTGCGCTAGGCGCGACAAATCGCGGTAAGGCGCTTGCCCTGTCCGCAGGATGACACCGTTTTCCACCCATGCCCATTTGAGACGGCTGTTGCCGCTGTCCAGCAAAAGATAATGGTGGCTGTTGGCGTGCAGTTGCTCGGGGCGGCGCAGGCTAATTTCGCCGCTGGCGATGTGTTGCACGCCGCCGTAGTCGGTTTGCAGGCGCAATTCGCCGCGTTCGGTTACGCCCAGCACCTGCCCGTATTGGGTGATTTGGTCGCCGTGCAATAAATAAACGGTTTGGTTTTGGTCGCGGTGCGCCGCTTCATAGGCAGCCTGAAACGGGGCAAAGCCTGCTTGCGCGAATTGAGTCAGATGGCTGTGCAATTCGTTGAGCAAAACGTTGAACACTTCGGCGGTGCTGTGTTTGGCGATCGATGCAGCCTGAAAAGAGGTGCTGTTTTCCGCCTGATCGGGCACAAGAAAATTGATACCGATGCCGATAACGGCGTGGGTTTGGTTGTTGCTGCGCACGGTTTCAATCAGAATGCCGCCCAGCTTGTCCATGCCGATAACAAGGTCGTTTGGCCACTTGATTTGCACGGCACAGCCCAGTTGCGACAAGGCGCGTTGGCAAGCGAGCGCGGCAACCAACGATAATGCGCCCAGCTCCGCTTGCGGCTGCTCAAATGTCCATCCCATGCTAAACATCAGACATTCGCCCAGCTGGTTGTGCCAGCTTTTGCCTTGCTGCCCGCGCCCCGCATTTTGCGTGTGCGCGGCAATCACACGTCGATGAATCAAGCAGCCTGAACGCGCATCGTCAAGCAATAATGTGTTGGTGGATGCGGTTTCAGGCTGCACTTGCACGTCAAACAAAGGATGTTGTGTGTTTTCAGGCAAGAGTGCGATGGCTTTGGCAAGTTTCCAGTAACCATCGTTTTGACGCAGCAAACTATGCAAATGCTGCGGCGCTTGTTGCCATAAGCCGTTGAGCTGGGCAGGCGTGGTTTGAGCAATTTGAGCAAGCTCGGTTACATGGCGGGGTTTGCCGTCTGATAATGCGGTTAATAGAAGCAAAAAGGACATAATTGATGAAAATAGAAAAAGGCTGGATTCTACACTTGTTTACGAGATTTAGGGCGGGCTAAACAGGGGACAAACCCTTCGTCTTGCCAAAACAAAACCGCCGCGACATTAAGTCATGGCGGTTTTTATCGTTATTCCCAATCACTTAGCGGCATCAGCCTTATTAGTCTTATCAGCCTTAGACGCAGCAGGTTTGGGGGCCGCTTTGGGTTGGGCGGCAGGCGCAGCAGCGCCCACCGTCAATTCGCTTCTCAACTTATCCACTGTTTTTTGCCCGATACCGGGCACGTTTTTCAAATCATCCACTGATTTGAACGCACCATTTTTTTGACGGTATTCCACAATTGCCGTAGCTTTTTTCGCCTTAATGCCTTTCAGCGTACTCAGTTGCTCCACCGTTGCCGTGTTCAAATCAACCGCAGCCAGCGCAAAAGAAAAGCTCAACGAAGCCAGCACAGCCAAGAATAATTTTTTCAACATGATAAAATCTCCATAAAGTGATTTAAAACAAAAGCCGCATTCTATTTTCAAAGTATGCATTATGCAAGCCAATCATTGCACCGTAGCAAATATATTTCACTTACAGGCTGCTGTAACAAATAAAATCAAACAGCCCCCAAGACTAAACCCCTTTGGCTGTGATGGCAACCAAAGGGGTTTTGCATAAGGAGTTTGGCGATGACCTACTTTCGCATGGGAATCCATACTATCATCGGCGCTGGTTCGTTTCACTGTCCTGTTCGGGATGGGAAGGAGTGGGACCAAACCGCTATGGTCGCCAAACATAAACTGTCAAATTGGCAAGCCGTTTATCAACTTTTTATTTATTACTTTATTTTGTCTTATTTCGGTGATGAATGTATTCATCAGTAAGCTTTATCTTTGCTTCACTTTGTTTTATTGCAAAGTTCTTCAAATGATAGAGTCAAGCCTCACGAGCAATTAGTACAGGTTAGCTTCACACGTTACCGTGCTTCCACACCCTGCCTATCAACGTCCTGGTCTCGAACGACTCTTTAGGAGGATTAAATCCTCAGGGAAGTCTCATCTTCAGGCGAGTTTCGCGCTTAGATGCTTTCAGCGCTTATCTCTTCCGAACTTAGCTACCCGGCGATGCGACTGGCGTCACAACCGGTACACCAGAGGTTCGTCCACTCCGGTCCTCTCGTACTAGGAGCAGCCCCCGTCAAACTTCCAACGCCCACTGCAGATAGGGACCAAACTGTCTCACGACGTTTTAAACCCAGCTCACGTACCACTTTAAATGGCGAACAGCCATACCCTTGGGACCGACTACAGCCCCAGGATGTGATGAGCCGACATCGAGGTGCCAAACTCCGCCGTCGATATGGACTCTTGGGCGGAATCAGCCTGTTATCCCCGGAGTACCTTTTATCCGTTGAGCGATGGCCCTTCCATTCAGAACCACCGGATCACTATGTCCTGCTTTCGCACCTGCTCGACTTGTCGGTCTCGCAGTTAAGCTACCTTTTGCCATTGCACTATCAGTCCGATTTCCGACCGGACCTAGGTAACCTTCGAACTCCTCCGTTACTCTTTGGGAGGAGACCGCCCCAGTCAAACTGCCTACCATGCACGGTCCCCGACCCGGATTACGGGTCTGGGTTAGAACCTCAAAGCCACCAGGGTGGTATTTCAAGGACGGCTCCACAGAAACTGGCGTTTCTGCTTCTAAGCCTCCCACCTATCCTACACAAGTGACTTCAAAGTCCAATGCAAAGCTACAGTAAAGGTTCACGGGGTCTTTCCGTCTAGCAGCGGGGAGATTGCATCTTCACAACCATTTCAACTTCGCTGAGTCTCGGGAGGAGACAGTGTGGCCATCGTTACGCCATTCGTGCGGGTCGGAACTTACCCGACAAGGAATTTCGCTACCTTAGGACCGTTATAGTTACGGCCGCCGTTTACTGGGGCTTCGATCCGATGCGCTAACATCTTCAATTAACCTTCCAGCACCGGGCAGGCGTCACACTCTATACGTCCACTTTCGTGTTAGCAGAGTGCTGTGTTTTTAATAAACAGTCGCAGCCACCGATTCTCTGCGACCCTCAGATGCTTCCGGAGCAAGTCCTTTACATTAGAGGGCATACCTTCTCCCGAAGTTACGGTATCAATTTGCCGAGTTCCTTCTCCCGAGTTCTCTCAAGCGCCTTAGAATTCTCATCCTGCCCACCTGTGTCGGTTTGCGGTACGGTTCAATTCAAACTGAAGCTTAGTGGCTTTTCCTGGAAGCGTGGTATTTGCTGCTTCATGTCCGTAGACACTCGTCATCACGTCTCGATATTAAAGAAGCGGATTTGCCTACTCCTTCTACCTACCGGCTTAAACAATCTATTCCAACAGATTGCCAGCATAACCTTCTCCGTCCCCACATCGCATTTGAATCAAGTACGGGAATATTAACCCGTTTCCCATCGACTACGCATCTCTGCCTCGCCTTAGGGGCCGACTCACCCTACGCCGATGAACGTTGCGTAGGAAACCTTGGGCTTTCGGCGAGCGGGCTTTTCACCCGCTTTATCGCTACTCATGTCAACATTCGCACTTCTGATACCTCCAGCATACCTTACGATACACCTTCTCAGGCCTACAGAACGCTCCCCTACCATGCACTAAAAGTGCATCCGCAGCTTCGGTTACAGATTTGAGCCCCGTTACATCTTCCGCGCAGGAAGACTCGACCAGTGAGCTATTACGCTTTCTTTAAATGATGGCTGCTTCTAAGCCAACATCCTGGCTGTCTGTGCCTTCCCACTTCGTTTACCACTTAATCTGTCATTTGGGACCTTAGCTGGCGGTCTGGGTTGTTTCCCTCTTGACACCGGACGTTAGCACCCGATGTCTGTCTCCCGAGGAGCAACTTGATGGTATTCTTAGTTTGCCATGGGTTGGTAAGTTGCAATAACCCCCTAGCCATAACAGTGCTTTACCCCCATCAGTCTCATACTCGAGGCACTACCTAAATAGTTTTCGGGGAGAACCAGCTATCTCCGAGTTTGTTTAGCCTTTCACCCCTATCCACAGCTCATCCCCGCATTTTGCAACATGCGTGGGTTCGGACCTCCAGTACCTGTTACGGCACCTTCATCCTGGCCATGGATAGATCACTCGGTTTCGGGTCTACACCCAGCAACTATGTCGCCCTATTAAGACTCGGTTTCCCTACGCCTCCCCTATCCGGTTAAGCTCGCTACTGAATGTAAGTCGTTGACCCATTATACAAAAGGTACGCAGTCACGGAATTATTCCGCTCCCACTGTATGTATGCATCAGGTTTCAGGTTCTATTTCACTCCCCTCCCGGGGTTCTTTTCGCCTTTCCCTCACGGTACTGGTTCACTATCGGTCGATGATGAGTATTTAGCCTTGGAGGATGGTCCCCCCATCTTCAGACAGGATTTCTCGTGTCCCGCCCTACTTGTCGTATACCTAGTACCACCAATCTGTTTTCGAATACGGGGCTATCACCCACTATGGCAGAAGTTTCCAATTCCTTCTTCTAACAGTTTGGCTATCTTATACAGGCTCCTCCGCGTTCGCTCGCCACTACTTGCGGAATCTCGGTTGATTTCTTTTCCTCCGGGTACTTAGATGGTTCAGTTCTCCGGGTTCGCTTCTCTTGTCCTATGTATTCAGACAAGGATACTTAGTAAACTAAGTGGGTTTCCCCATTCGGACATCACCGGGTCATTGCTTTATTGCCAGCTCTCCGATGCTTTTCGCAGGCTTACACGTCCTTCGTCGCCTATCATCGCCAAGGCATCCACCTGATGCACTTATTCACTTGACTCTATCATTTGAAGAACCTTTTGACTTCGTTATAACCAGCGTTGACTACCGCTATAACTTAGATTCCCTACTTTGATAAAGCTTACTGCTTTGTTGTGTCTTAATCCTGCCTTTTGTGTTTCAGGATTAAGTCGATACAATCATCACCCAAATTCTTTTGTTTGTTTCTTTTTTGCCTGTTTGCTTTTTAACTTGCGTTAAATGGCATTTCAGGCTGCCTGAAATGCTGTTGCACCAGCATTTCAAACCAATCCAAACTTTTGTCTTTGTTTGTTGATTTCGGCTTTCCAATTTGTTAAAGATCGATGCGTTGTTTTCGCAAATTAAAATAGCCTAACATGCTTTCAGGCTGCTTTGATTTGGGAAATCTTGGTGGAGGCAAACGGGATCGAACCGATGACCCCCTGCTTGCAAAGCAGGTGCTCTACCAACTGAGCTATGCCCCCAGTATTCTCTTTTCCTCTCATGAGGTTTTTTACTTGCGGCTTGCTTCTCTTGGTGGGTCTGGTAGGACTTGAACCTACGACCCCACGCTTATCAAGCGTGTGCTCTAACCACCTGAGCTACAAACCCTATGTGTCGCATCTTTATGTACAGTTTACCGATAAGTGTGAGTGCCTAATCGTCTCTTTTTCTCTAGAAAGGAGGTGATCCAGCCGCAGGTTCCCCTACGGCTACCTTGTTACGACTTCACCCCAGTCATGAAACATACCGTGGTAAGCGGCCTCCTTGCGGTTAGCCTACCTACTTCTGGTATCCCCCACTCCCATGGTGTGACGGGCGGTGTGTACAAGACCCGGGAACGTATTCACCGCAGTATGCTGACCTGCGATTACTAGCGATTCCGACTTCATGCACTCGAGTTGCAGAGTGCAATCCGGACTACGATCGGTTTTCTGAGATTGGCTCCACCTCGCGGCTTGGCTACCCTCTGTACCGACCATTGTATGACGTGTGAAGCCCTGGTCATAAGGGCCATGAGGACTTGACGTCATCCCCACCTTCCTCCGGTTTGTCACCGGCAGTCTCATTAGAGTGCCCAACTGAATGGTGGCAACTAATGACAAGGGTTGCGCTCGTTGCGGGACTTAACCCAACATCTCACGACACGAGCTGACGACAGCCATGCAGCACCTGTGTTACGGCTCCCGAAGGCACTCTTCCGTCTCTGGAAGATTCCGTACATGTCAAGACCAGGTAAGGTTCTTCGCGTTGCATCGAATTAATCCACATCATCCACCGCTTGTGCGGGTCCCCGTCAATTCCTTTGAGTTTTAATCTTGCGACCGTACTCCCCAGGCGGTCAATTTCACGCGTTAGCTACGCTACTAAGCAATCATGTTGCCCAACAGCTAATTGACATCGTTTAGGGCGTGGACTACCAGGGTATCTAATCCTGTTTGCTACCCACGCTTTCGAGCATGAACGTCAGTATTATCCCAGGGGGCTGCCTTCGCCATCGGTATTCCTCCACATCTCTACGCATTTCACTGCTACACGTGGAATTCTACCCCCCTCTGACATACTCTAGCTTACCAGTTCAAAACGCAGTTCCCAAGTTAAGCTCGGGGATTTCACATCTTGCTTAATAAACCGTCTGCGCTCGCTTTACGCCCAGTAATTCCGATTAACGCTCGCACCCTACGTATTACCGCGGCTGCTGGCACGTAGTTAGCCGGTGCTTATTCTTTAGGTACCGTCAGCAGATAATGGTATTAACACTATCCTTTTCTTCCCTAACAAAAGTCCTTTACAACCCGAAGGCCTTCTTCAGACACGCGGCATGGCTGGATCAGGCTTGCGCCCATTGTCCAAAATTCCCCACTGCTGCCTCCCGTAGGAGTCTGGGCCGTGTCTCAGTCCCAGTGTGGCGGATCATCCTCTCAGACCCGCTACTGATCGTCGCCTTGGTAGGCCTTTACCCCACCAACTAGCTAATCAGACATCGGCCGCTCGAATAACGTGAGGTCCGAAGAGCCCCCACTTTCCTTCTCAAAGCGTATGCGGTATTAGCTATCCTTTCGGATAGTTATCCCCCATTACTCGGTACGTTCCGATGCATTACTCACCCGTTCGCCACTCGCCACCAAAAGAGCAAGCTCTTTCGTGCTGCCGTTCGACTTGCATGTGTAAAGCATGCCGCCAGCGTTCAATCTGAGCCAGGATCAAACTCTTATGTTTAATCTCTAACTTACTTTATTCTGGTCTGCTTCAAAGAAACTGACAAGGCAATCAATAACAATTCAAACTAAAAGCCTAAATCATCATTAATCCTTCTTGTCTGTTTTTGTCGCAGTGTGAGACCATCAGGCACTCACACTTATCGGTAATCTGTCTTCTTAAAGAACAAAACTTAAGCTTCTTTACAGAAGCTTTGACTGCCGTAGCAGCGAAAGATGCGAACTATACCTGCCCCACCCAATATTGTCAACTCATACGTGGGAAATTATTTACCACCAACCGGCAAATATCTGCCCGGTAACGGTTTTTTGTAATGATTTTTTTGTTCGGTCGGCTTTTGCGGTAACCAACAAAGGCGGCTTTGCCTGCTGAAAATGGTCGGGATGGACAGCATGAAATTGGGAGTGTGGGGTTTTAAGGATGCTTTTGGCATTTGCAATGTAGGCATTTTGTTTTGTTTTACCTGTTACAGAAACCCGCTTTGCTTGCTTTTAGGCTGCTTCTGCGCTTTTGCAAAGATTCGGTACGGTCTTTGCATCTAATTCAAATTAATAATATCAAAAAAATTAAAAATCACAGCAAAGGCAGCCTGAAAACGGATTTCAGGCTGCCTTAAAGCGTGCGCACACGCCAATTCTGGTTACAGTTTTCCTAACACGATGTTCAGCATGCGGCGAATCGGCTCTGCCGCGCCCCACAGCAGTTGGTCGCCCACGGTAAACGCGCTGATGTACTCACCGCCCATTTCCAGCTTGCGAATGCGCCCAACCGGGGTTGCCAGCGTGCCGGTTACCGCTGCGGGCGTGAGCTCGTGAATGGTGGCTTCTTTGGTGTTGGGCACGACTTTTGTCCACTCGTTTGCGCCGGCGATGGTTTGCTCAATTTCTGCCAGCGGTAAATCTTTTTTCAGTTTCAGCGTAATCGCTTGGCTGTGGCAGCGCATTGCGCCGATGCGGACGCACAAGCCGTCCACAATTACGGGGCGGTTGGCGCCGAGAATTTTGTTGGTTTCCACGCCGCCTTTCCATTCTTCTTTGGATTGCCCGTTGCCCAAATCGGCATCAATCCACGGAATCAGGCTACCTGCCAAGGGCACGCCAAAGTTGGCTTTGGGATAGTCTTCGGAGCGCAAAAAGTCGGATACTTTGCGGTCAATCGCCAAAATCGCGCTGGCGGGGTCGGTAAGCTCGGCGGCGACTTGGCTGTGCACCGCGCCCATGCCACTAATCAACTCGCGCATATTTTTTGCACCCGCGCCCGATGCGGCTTGGTAAGTCATGCTGGTTGCCCATTCTACCAAGCCGCTTTGGAACAAGCCGCCGAGTGCCATCAGCATCAGCGATACGGTGCAGTTGCCGCCGATGTAGTCTTTGATGCCGTTTTTCAAACCTGCGTCAATTACATTGCGGTTTACGGGGTCTAGCACGATGATGGCATTGTCTTTCATGCGCAGCGCAGAAGCCGCGTCAATCCAGTAGCCGCTCCAGCCGCCGGCGCGCAGGGGTTCGTGCACGGCTTTGGTGTAATCGCCGCCTTGGCAAGTTACGATGATGTCCATTTTGGCGAGTTCGGCGATGTTGTTGGCATCCAGCAAGGTTTTGTTGGCTTGCCCGAAATCGGGGGCGGTACCGCCCACGTTGGATGTGGTGAAGAAATGGGCTTCGGGGATGTGGACGAAGTCGTTTTCTTCGCGCATGCGTTGCATGAGTACGGAGCCGACCATGCCGCGCCAGCCGATAAATCCTACTTTCATGTGTGTCTCCTGATATATGGTGTGGATGGAAAAGGTGGGGTTTTAATCGTTTGTTAGAGTTTTGTAAAGGGGGATATGGTTTTCAGGCTGCCTATCGGGGGGATGGGCAGCCTGAAACGGGTTTTAGGGTCAGCGCAACAGTGAAACTTGGATTGCTGCACAGCCTATTGCAACAAACTCGCCAGCCAATCGCGATGATACTTATCTTGCTCGGCAACCGATGCAACCCAATCCGCATCGGCTTTATCAAAAATAGCGGCTTTCTGCTTGGCGGGCTGCCCCGTTTGGTTCAAATACACAATACGCCCGAGGCTCATTTGGCAGCTCATGCCAGACGGATAAGCATCTATTCTTGCGCCGTTGCATAAAATCATCGCGTTTTGCGTTTCCAGTTCCAATCGGATTTGGCGCAGCGCGTCAAAGAAATCGTCTGCCGTTTTGGTGAGGCTCGTCTGGTTGTAATTCAAAGTGATTTGGGCGCGATGGTCGGCGGTGGTTACATCGTTCAAAACGCCTTGCAATTCAACGCCGTTTTTTCGGATGGCTACGATTCGTTCCATGCAATCCCCTTGCTACCCCAGCATCCCCAACAGCTCTTCTTCGCTCAATACCGTTATCCCCAAGCTCTGCGCTTTCTCCAATTTAGACCCCGCTTCCGCGCCCGCCACCACAAAATCGGTTTTCTTGGACACGCTGCCCGACACTTTGCCGCCCGCCGCTTCAATCAACGCGGCGGCTTGGTCGCGTTTGAGCGTGGGCAGCGTGCCGGTGAGTACAAAAATTTTGCCTGTGATTTCGTTTTTCAGGCTGCCTGAAACGGCGTTATCTGCTGGTAGCGCATGCTCGGGCAGCTGGGCGAAAAAGGCATCTATGTCGCGCAACAGTCGGGCGTTTTCAGGCTGCCTGCGCCATGCTTGCCAGTCTGACGGCAGGGCATCATCCGCAAGCAGTTGCGCGATGCTGCCGCCTGCCAAGTCCCACAGCTCTTGGGCACGTTTTTCGCTGATTTTGTAATCGGGCAAACGCGCCAGCCAACGCGCGGGCGTGGCGTATTCGAGCACAAGCGTGGCAATCGCTGCCTCTTGCGGCGACACGAAGTGCAACAAATCATCCAGCAATTTTTGCTGTTCAGGCAGCCTGAAAAAGTGCGCGATGGAATGGGCGACCACGCTGCCGATGTCAGGCAAACAAGCCAGCACAGGCTCGGGGGCGCGGCGCACGGTGTCCCAATCGCCAAACGCGGCGGCAAGCTGCTTGGCGGTGCTTTCGCCCACGTGCCGAATGCCGAGCGCAAACAAAAAGCGAGCAAGCGGCGGCTGGCGACTGGCGGCGACCGCGTCCAAAATATTGTGCGTCCATTTGTTCGCGCCCGATTTGCTGTCTTTAATGGTTTGCAACTTGGCTATATCTAATTGATAAATATCGGCAAAACTGTGCAACACATCTTGTTCCACTAGGGCTTCAATCTGCTTGTCGCCCAAGCCTACAATATCCATCGCCTTGCGGCTGGCGAAGTGAATCAGCCCTTGCGCACGCTGCGCCTTGCACACGATGCCGCCTGTGCAACGCGCCACCGCCTCGCCGATTTCGCGCTCCACTGCGCTGCCGCACACGGGGCAGGTTTCAGGCAGCCTGAAAGCGGGGTGCTGCGGCTCTTGCCGTTCGCCCAACAAATCCACGTTGCGCATCGGGCGGCGTTCCAACACCACGCGCACCACTTCGGGAATCACATCCCCCGCACGGCGCACCACAACGGTATCACCCACGCGCACATCTTTGCGCGCCACTTCGTCTTGGTTGTGCAGCGTGGCGTTGGTTACGGTTACGCCGCCCACAAACACGGGTTTGAGCCGCGCCACAGGCGTGATAGACCCCGTGCGCCCCACTTGCACATCAATCGCCTCCACCGTGGTCAAGGCTTCTTCGGCGGGGAATTTGTGCGCAATCGCCCAGCGCGGCGCACGCGACACGAAGCCGAGTTGCTGCTGCTGCCGCAAATCGTTCACTTTCACCACCATGCCGTCAATTTCATAAGGCAACTGCGGGCGTTGCTGCGCCATGGTTTCATAAAAATCCAGCACTTCTTGGATATTGGCACACACGCGAATTTGCGCTTGCGGCTCGCTAAACCCCAGCCGCGCCAGCAGTTCAATCTCCTGCGCATGGTTTTCAGGCTGCCTAAACGCCGTGCTCAACCGCGCGATGCCGTAGCCAAAAAAATGCAATTTGCGCTGCGCCGTAATCGCCGAATTAAGCTGGCGCAAGCTGCCCGCCGCCGCATTGCGCGGGTTGGCAAACGGTTTTTGCCCCGCGTCTAACTGACGGGCATTGAGCGCGGCAAAATCCGCTTTCAGCATCAGCACTTCGCCGCGAACTTCAATTAAATCAGGCACTTCATCGCCGTGCAGCCTCAAGGGAATGTTGCGCACGGTTTTGATGTTTTCGGTAACATCTTCGCCCGTTGTGCCATCGCCGCGCGTGGCAGCCTGAATCAAAATACCGTTTTGATACAACAGGCTAATCGCCAAGCCGTCAAACTTGGGTTCAATAATGTATTCGGTGTGCGCCGCGCCCAAATCCTTGCACACGCGCTCGTCAAACGCGCGCATTTCGGCGTGGTCAAACGTGCCTGCTTCATCATCGCGCGGCGAAAACGCATTCGCCAGCGACAGCATCGGCACGGCATGGATTACCGTTTCAAAGCCATCCAACACCGCCCCGCCCACGCGGTTGGTGGGGCTTTCAGGCAGCCTGAATTGCGGATATTCGGTTTCCAACGCCTCCAATTCTCGGTATAGGCGGTCGTATTCGCTATCGGGCACGGTGGGCGCATCGAGCGTGTAGTATTCGTGGGCGTATTGGTTGAGCTGGGCAGTTAAGGTTTGAATTTTTTGTTGCGCTTGTTGGGGCATGATAGGCAGCCTGAAAATGGAAAAGGGGGATTTTAGGGGATTTTCAGGCTGCATCAAAAGGAAAAAG
This sequence comes from Kingella oralis, assembly GCF_014054985.1. Taxonomy (NCBI): domain Bacteria; kingdom Pseudomonadati; phylum Pseudomonadota; class Betaproteobacteria; order Neisseriales; family Neisseriaceae; genus Kingella; species Kingella oralis. The sequence continues at coordinate 84,264 of NZ_CP059569.1, read as the reverse complement.
CAGATGCGGGGGCATCTGCTTTCGTGATAATTATTCAGCAGCCTGAAAATCAAGCTATGAATTTTTCGCCAATTTTATCAATTAATTCTTGATACTCGCTCCAACCATCAGTATTGATAGTAGCTTTCTAACTATTCTTATTTAATTAACCACTTTGCAATTTGGCAGATTATATTTTGCTTTCCAACCCGAAAGCGTGCCCGTTTTGGAAATAGCACAACTCCAGATACCGTCTGCATTTCTACCTAAATCAATCACCAAACCATGTATGGATGACAAGGCCGAATCGCCCACCACCAAATGCAGATTATTAAAATTATGTGCGCTATCATATTGTGGCTGCGCGATTTCAATTAAATCAGACGTGCTTTCCCATGTTTCAATGCCAAAGTATTCGCGCCGCGTGCCTGCTGCATCGGGCGTGCCATCTTCCGCTTTAACAATGGTTGGCACACCACCACTCACTATAATGGCATCAATTTGGCGTTGTACTGCCGACATTTCGCTATGAATACGCGCCATTTGCGATTGAATAATATAATCATGATAGATAGGAAACGCGAAAGCAGCCAATACGCCAATTATAGCAACCGAAACCATCAGCTCAATCAAGGTGAATCCTACCAACTTTCCTTTATATATTTTTTTCATTGCATCATCTCACATGAATTAAAAATTTATCTTATTTTTACTTTACCAAGTAAAAAACCTGTAGCAGGCTTAGAAATTATCACAACGTTGCCTACTTCATACTAACAGATTTCTTTTTTCAGTGACTCTTATTAATTATTAAATATAAACAGCTTTACTGTGTTTTATATCATTCCTTACATCTAAGAAACATCTAAGAACCATTTACTTGATTTGCACTCATAATTCAAAAATTGCAAGCATCGCTGCCAATTTCTAAAAAATCAACGATTATTTTTCTACTTTCAATAAAAATAGTTTTTTGTTATATATAAAAAGACCACACCACATATGTGGCATGGTCTTACAAAACCAAATACTAATATTAAGGAGCTGGAGCAGCAGTTAAAGTACAACCACCAGGAGTGAATTTATCTTTCCATGCACCAGCACCAGATTTATCAATTGTGCAGGTCCAAACACCATCTTTGGTACGTGTATACTTCACTTTAACACCTTTGATAGCGGTGTTGGCTTTATCACCCAAAGTAGCTTCCATGACAAAGTCAGGACCACCCAAAGGAGCAGCAGTAACAGCTGACATCAGATTAGAAGTAGGAGTACCAGCATCTTCCTTACCATTCAACAAATTCAAAGTGTCTACCGTAGCAACATCAGTAGTGGCACCACGAACTACGGTACGACCTTCAAAGAAAGCAGCATCAACGATGGTTTTACGAGCAGCCAATTCACCAGCTACACGAGTCATTTGAGATTTAGAGATGTAGTCTTGGTACATAGGCAATGCGATAGCAGCCAAAATACCCAAAATTGCGATTACGATCATCAACTCAATCAGAGTGAAACCTTTTTGCATAGTTTTCATGTTTTATCTCCAAGATAAAGTTTACAAAGAATGTGCGGCGCGTTTTTCAGGGAAGAACACTTGTTCGTGCACCGCGTTGCGAATCAAGTGTGTTGTGCTTAGGTTTTAGCATGGGTTGTGCCAGCTCGTGATTTTGTTTCAATTTATTGTTTTTGTTTTGTTTTTATTTTTATGACATTTTTGGTCAGTGGCGTTTTGGGTAATTTTGGGTGATTTTTTGCCACTTTGCTGACGGAATTTGTCAGGTTTTTAGATGTTCCTGCGTAAGTTTGCTACATCCACAAGAAGGCAGCCTGAAAATGCTCTCGCGCTCTATGCCAGCTTTTCCAGCTTGGCAAAGGCGGTATCCAGCTCTTTGATCCCGTTTGCGCCGAAGTTGATGGTGAGCCGTGCGCTGCTGCCTTTGTCTATGGCATCGATGATCACGCCTGTGCCAAATTTGGCGTGGCGGATATTTTCGCCGAGGGTGTAGCCGTGGTAATCGCGCGGGGTGTGGCTGGTTGCGTTACACTCGTTTTCAGGCTGCTTTTGGGGGTGCGCCCAATGGCTTGCGCTTGCACTTGCGGTTTTCAGGCTGCCTGTTGGTTTGGGCGGGGATAGGTGGTGCAGCAGTTCGCCGGGGATTTCGTCGATAAAGCGGGAGACGATGCTGGTTTGGGTGATGCCGTATAGCTGGCGTTGTTGTGCCATGCTTATATATAGGCGTTTTCGGGCGCGGGTGATGGCGACATACATCAGTCTGCGCTCTTCTTGCAAGCCGCCGTGTTCGGCTAGGCTCATTTCGCTGGGAAAGCGCCCTTCTTCCATGCCGCTTAGGAATACGTTGTCAAATTCCAACCCTTTGGCGGCGTGAACGGTCATCAGTTGCACGGCTTCTTGCCCTGCGCCGGCTTGGGTTTCGCCGCTTTCTAGGCTGGCGTTGCTTAAAAAGGCGAGTATGGGGAATTCTGGGCTGTCGGTGTTGTTTTCAGGCTGCGTTTCAAAGGGGCTGTCTTCGGGGCGGAAGTATTCGGCGGCGTTGATGAGTTCGTCTAGGTTTTCGGTGCGCTCGCGTTCGCTGGCTTGTTTTTGCGCTTGGTAATGCGCGTATAAGCCGCTGTCTTGTAGGATGGTTTGCAGGATTTCAGGCAGCCTGAAATGGGGGATTTGCTGTTGGAAGCTGTCTATCAGTTGCACGAAAGCGGCGATTTTGCTGGCTTTGGCGCCCATGCCACAGGCGGCTTGCCAGAGGCTGATGCCTTGTTCGGCTGCGGCAGCCTGAATGTTCTCCACGCTGCGCGTGCCGATGCCGCGCGGCGGAAAGTTAATCACGCGCAGCAGGGCGTTGTCGTCATTGGGGTTCACGGCGAGGCGCAAGTAAGCAAGGGCGTGTTTGATTTCTTGGCGTTCGTAGAAGCGCAAGCCGCCGTATATTCTATAAGGTATGGCAGCCTGAAAAAGCTGTTGCTCAATGATGCGCGATTGGGCGTTGCTGCGGTATAGGATGGCGATTTGGTCTAGCGGCGTGCCGTGGCGTTGCAGGTGGCGGCATTCTTCGGTGATGAATTGGGCTTCTTCGTAGTCGTTATAGGCGCAGAAATAGCGGATTTTGTCGCCACTTTCGGCTTCGGTGCGCAGGTTTTTGCCCAGCCGTTCGCTGTTGTTTTGGATAACGGCGTTGGCGGCGGCAAGAATGTTGCCCACGGAGCGATAGTTGCGTTCTAGCTTGATGGGGGCGGCGATGTGAAATTCGCGCATCAGGTCGGTCATGTTGCCCACATTTGCGCCGCGAAAGCGGTAGATGGATTGGTCGTCGTCGCCCACAGCAAAAATCGCGCTTTGCTCGCCCGCGATGAGTTTGAGCCATGCGTATTGCAGCTTGTTGGTGTCTTGAAATTCGTCCACCAAAATGTGGTTGAAGCGGTTTTGGTAGTGCGTGCGCAGCACTTCGTTGGCGTTGAGCACTTCGTAGCTGCGCAGCATCAGCTCGGCAAAATCCGCCACGCCTTCTTGCTGGCATTGTTTTTCGTATTCGGCGTAGCACAGAATGAGCCGTTGCAAATGCGGGTCTGGCGCGTTCAGGCTGCCTGCGCGCAAGCCCGCTTCTTTTTGCGCGTTGATGAAGCCTTGCAGCACGCGCGGCGCAAGGCTTTCTTCGGAAATATTGAGCTGTTTGAGCAGGCGTTTAATCAGCGAGAGTTGGTCGCTGCTGTCCAAAATTTGAAAGGTTTGTGGCAAGCCTGCTTCGCGGTAATGCAAACGCAAAAAGCGGTGGCACAAACCATGAAACGTGCCTAACCACATAGCGCGTAAATTCAGCGGCAGCATCGCGCTCAGCCGTGTTTGCATTTCTTTGGCAGCTTTGTTGGTAAACGTTACCGCCAAAATGCTGCGCACGCTTGCCATTTGGTTTTGCAGCAGCCATGCAACGCGCGTTGTCAGCACACGGGTTTTGCCGCTGCCCGCGCCTGCCAACACCAGCGCAGATTGTGGCGGATAGGTTACGGCGGCGAGCTGCTCGGGGTTCAGATTGTTTAACAAGGATTGGGATGGATTTTCGGATGAGAAATGCATGATGTCGGTGCGTGGCTGGAATGCCTGTTCACAATAGGCATCAGGCAGCCTGAAAATAGAAAAAGCGCGATTGTAGGGCGTTTTTCAGGCAGCTTACAAGGGCGCGGCGGCGTGGCAGATGTTGTATTTTTGCCGCGCATTATTTTTCCTAAATTTACCGCTTGCAAACCAAAATGAACAACATTATCATTCGCGCCACAAAAAAGTTAAGAGTGTTTATCACTCAACATTCAGGAGACACACCATGTACGTTTGCATCTGTAACGCGATTACCGACCACAAAATCAAAGAAGCCGTTGCCGCAGGCGCATCTTCTTTAACCGATTTGAAAGACCAATTAGGCGTGGCATCTTGCTGCGGTTGCTGCGCGGATTTAGCCAGCTCGTTCTTAACCGCGAGCAGCATCGTTGGTAATAAAACAACAGTTTCGGGCATCAGGGTTGAACAATAACCCCAAAAGACATATAATATTCAAACAGTTTTTCATTTTGATGTATCCTTTCCTTTATCAAGTTTTTTCGGGCAACCGCGCAGGTTGCCCCTTTCTTTTCGTTGTTTGAATTGCCATTAAAATAAAAGGCAGCCTGAAACAGAAAACAGGTTTCAGGCTGCCTTATTTGCGTTTAACCAGCCAGCAAAATATCTTGCAAATGGCGCAGTGCGGTTTGAATGGTCTCATCGGTTGCCCAACCATCGCCGTCGTGCCAATTCAACAAACAATCGCCCGTTTCCGCGCTCAACGCCTCCATGCCCACAAACCGAAACGGATGAAACGCAGGCATGGTTACCACAACCCGCGCCACGCAATGCGGCAGTAAGCAAGTTGCCGTGTAAAACGCCGCGCCGTCCCAATCTGCGCCCTCGTGCTCTTCCACCTCGCCGCCTTGCCGGGCAAACGCCGCGCGATTATTGTCCACCCAATCGCGCACCAGCCGGCGGATGGTTTCAAATCTTTGTTGTTCACTCATTTTTAGCATCGCCACTCCACTACGCTTTTCAGGCTGCCTATCCGTTTAGCCAAATATCCCAGCCGAATTTCCCCATCAGCACCGCCAGCGCAAGCATAAACCCCACGCGCAAAAACTTCGCTCCCCCGCGCATCGCCAGCCAAGAGCCGACAAACCCACCGCAAAAATTCGCCGCCGCCAACGGCAACGCCCAAGCCCACACAATATGCCCGTTGGGCACAAAAAAGGCTAACGCCGCCAAATTCGTGGTCAAATTAATCACTTTCGCCGAAGCCGTCGCCGTTAAAAAGTCATACGCAAAAAAGCGCACAAACACAAACGCCAGCAAGCTGCCCGTGCCCGGCCCCAATATGCCGTCATACAAACCAATCGCCGCGCCCGTTGCCAAGCCGACGGCATACTCGCGCCGCGTTAAAGCCGCATCGCGCACCATCTGCCCCAAATCTTTCTTGCAAAACGTGTAAACCAACATCGCCAGCATCACCGCCAACATCGCAGGCTTCATATACCGCACCGGCACAAGCGCCGACAATTTCGCCCCAAAAAACGACGCCGCAAACGCCAACACCGCCGCAGGCAGCAGCATCCGCCACGGCACGCGCACGCGCCGCACAAACTGCCCCGCAGCCATCGCCGTTCCCGTAAACGAAGCAAACTTGTTTACCCCCAACACCGACGGCACAGGCGTGTTGCCCGGCAGCAAACCAAACAGCGCGGGAATCTGCAACAACCCGCCCCCGCCCACCGCCGCATCCATCAGCCCCGCCGCAAACCCCGCCACTATCAAACCCAACAAAACACTATCCATCAGTCCTCCCAAGGCAGCCTGAAAACGAGTTTCGGCGTAGCCAAAACGCCGCACATTATATATAGAGGTAAACACCACACCGCGCAAAGGCAGCCTGAAAACCGCTTACCCCCAAACCACCTTAACACATTTTCAGGCTGCCTAACATTCCCCCACCCAACTTTGCACAAACCCGCTATACACCCACCCCACCGCTTGCCAAAATGCCGCCCATTTCAACCGCCACCAAGGAAACACCATGGCACAACACAATAAATGGCAACGCAACATCAGCGCAATCCTCGCCACCAGCATCCTCGCAGGCGCACTTTCAGGCTGCACCATCTCCGACGACCCACTCACCAACGCCGTCGCCACAGCCGCCACCATCGGCGTAGCCAGCCTACTCTTCTTCAACACCAGCGACAACCACTACTACGACCGCGACTACAATCGCCTCCCTCGCGACTACCGCCCATCGCGCAACGCCCGCATAGAACGCATCCGCAATTACGACGACTACCGCCGCTACCGCAACGACTACGACCGCCGCAACTATCGCGACCAACGCGACTGGCGCGACGACAACCGCCGCCCATACCGTGACTACTGGTATAACGACAACCCCCAAAGAATGATGTGGTAACCAAAAAAGCACGCCCCCAAGCGTGCTTTTATCATCACCCCCCTTTTCAGGCTGCCTATTACCCCACCCAATAAGGCAGCCTGAAAACGAGTGCAACAAGTTTCAGCGTAGCCCAAACCTATTCCCGCCGCAGCACAATCTGCCGCTCAAACTCCCGCAACCGCTTATAAATAGACATCAACTCCACAATCGTCGTCCACGACTGCACCAAAAACTGAAACGCATCCTGCACCTTCCCAAACGCCCGCACCACCTGCTGCAACACCCCCAGCGACAACGCCCCCGCAATCAAACTCGGGCCCAAAGCCATATAAGGCACCACCACCGCAAACTGCAAATAAGACCAGCGCACCAAATCAAAATACAAATAATGCGCATACAACACAAAATTATTGCGCCGCACCGCCCCAAACAAAACCCGCAAATTTTCAGGCTGCGCCCGAGTCGCATCATCCTCCCCCAACACCAACTCCTTACGATACGCCGCCTCCACCCGCTGATTGTTGTACTCCAACCCTGGCAGCTTCACCCCCACCACCGCCAAAACCACCGTCCCCACAATAGAAAACACCAAAGCCACAAACACCAACGAATGCGGCACATGCCCCACCCACGGCAACACCGTAACCCGCTCGCTCAACGCCCACAACAGCGGCAAAAACGCCACCAAAGTCAAAACCGCCCGAATAAAACTCTCCCCCAAAGCCTCCATCGTTCGCGCAAAACGCATCGTATCCTCCTGAATCCGCTGCGAAGCCCCCTCCACCTGCCGCACCCAATGCCAATTTGCCTCATAATATTCCGTCATCGCCGAACGCCAACGAAAAATGTAATGCTTGCTAAAAAAATCCAACAAAACCGTCAGCGCAATCGACACCCCCGCAATTTTCGCAAACACCAACAACTTAGCCAAAAACTGCGGAAACGTAACCGAATTAGGCGACTTCAAAATATCCTGAATCCCATCATAAAACACCCCAAACCACTCATTAATCTTCACATCCAATTCCACCTTGAACCAAATCGAAGCCAAAATCACCACCGCCCCAACCCAAGCCCAGCCCTGCCATTTCCGATTCAAAAAGAAACAACGAAACATAAAATTCCCGCAATCATCAAAAAAGCGCACATTTTAACAAAACCTAACCCAGCAGCCTGAAAATAAATAACACAATGATTTAAAATAAAAAATCACAATAAAACAAAACTGGCAACCAAATTTCAGGCTACCCAAACAAAAAATATGACAAATTTTGTCGCTTTTTCTTGCCAAAATAAAAATTGTTCGTTAGAATACCCCCATCTTGCACAGTTAAACGCAATTTAGCATATCTCCAAAGAAAATTTCCCAGCACGTTCCCCGCCGAACGTGCTATTTTTTTGCCTAAAAACTACAATACGTTATTTGCACAAAAATTGCTTATTTTAAATAACCTTTCGTTTTTACAACCATAAATATAATAGGATACAGTATTATGTCTATTAAAAATGTAAAAAATATAAATAAGAGATGTGGTTTTAAGTTGAATTTAATTGCATCTTCTATTATGCTTATACCCGCTGTGGCTTTTGCTGCTCCTAAAATCACGCCAAGCCAAGCTCCGTTGGCTGGTGTTGCGGCAAAATACTCTCCTAATATTACGCTAGCGCTATCTGTAGAGTTCCCAACTGCGGGTGCTGCATATTCTGCAAACGAATTTAGTGGGACGCTCCATAAAGATTATCCAATTTTGTATAAAAACAAAGGACACTTTTCTCGCAAATATCATGGCTATTTTGATAACTCAAAATGCTATACATATATAGCAAATGCCTCTGGCAATGGCGGGTATTTTAAAGCCACTTCATCAGCCGCTGCTAATGGCACCTGCTCCTCTGGAACAGAATTTAGTGGAAATATTATGAACTGGCTTACTATGTCTGCTCTAGATATTTTCCGCAATACAATGACAGGTGGCAATCGCGCCTTTGGCACAAACAATGATAGTGCAGCATATTCTCTTGGAGATACTGACACAGCAACATTTTTGCGCCGAGCTAATGTATTCCCAATTGGACAAAACTCCAATACTGCTAACCGTTTGATTATCCGAGGTATAGAGCAACCATGGGGCAATCCTGATGTTGCTTTCTTAAAACAACTATTTCCCGCCGCTATTATTGATTTAGTTATGCAAGATTCTATTTCAAAAGTGAATGTTGCAGGCGCTCCAAGAGCAGCAGGATTTAAACTCATTGTTACTAAAAATTCACCTAGAAGATTATCCAATGATTTAGTAGACAATGCTGCTACATTTGCAGATGGAAATCTATACTTTTTTAATATAGGATTTACTACTGTACCTGCCCGTGCGATTAAAGTTAGGGGAGTAACTGAATTCGCTTGGTTAGATGTTAATGCCATTACACCCAATCCAAACAATGCTGATTTAAGAAAATTGGTTAATAATTTAAGAGCTAAGGCAAATTCATATCGTGCCGTATCGAGCCCAATACTCAACCAAATGCCTGTTGTTGTGCAGGTATGCGATTCTGCTACTGGTGTAGATAAGGATGTTTGTGTTGATTATGGTCGCGTCAAAAAACCTGAAGGTCTATTACAACAGTATGCAAGAACGGGAACTCGTGTTGCCACTTTAGGTTATCTTAATATCCCAGGAACAACTGGTGTAGATGGTGGCGTATTACGCAGCAGAATGAAATATTTAACCCAACCAACATCGGGTTCCGCTTCCGTGCCTAACCCAGAATGGGATACAAATACGGGTAAATTATTTCCTAATCCAGAGCGCGCATTGGAAGGTAATAGTGGCGCAATTAACTATTTAAATAAATTTGGCGATAAATCTGGTTATAAAACTTATGATCCGGCCGCTGAATTATATTACACAGCCATGCGTTATTTGAGAACAGGTTCGCAAGGTATAAACTCTTCTGTCTATAAATTAAATAGGACTCTAACTACTGATGAGCTAGATGGCTTTCCTGCTATTTATGACTGGGAAGATCCATTAAAAAGCGATTTCACTGCAACCAGCAAAGAACCCATGTGTCGTCCCAATACAATTATCTATATTGGCGATACAAATACTCACGCGGATACCAATTTGCCCAAGCTGAATCCAGAAGGAAGTAATGTTGTTGCCAATGTTTCGCCTCAAGTTACTGATGTACCAACCCTAGAAACAGGTGCAATTCTGAAACAAGTGCTAGATATGGAAGGATGGGGGAGCAGCACATGGATGTATAACCGTGGTTCAGGTCCAATTACCAATTTTGGATATTCTCCAGCTGGTATGGCAGCCTTAGCGTATTGGGCGCATACAACAGATACGCGTACTGACATCCCAGGCAATCAATTCCAAAATAACTTTATTATTGACGTTTTGGAAAATGGTGTATCCAAAGAATCAGAGGATCGCAAGGGTAATACATATTATATGGCAGCTAAATATGGCGGTTACCGAACAGGTGGTAGCGTAGAGACACCTGTTACTCTCTTAAACCCCAATTTAGATAGAACTTCTTGGACTCAAGATCCTGTAGGCAGAACTTCAGATCCTGATTTTCCTAAAGGCATACCAGATAACTTTGCATTGGGTAACAACCCCGATAACTTGATTAATGCCTTGAAAAAAGCATTATTGTCGGCGGGTAAATTTAATAACCCATCCCAAGCCGCACCAACCTTTACGAATGTACCAGGACAAGTTATTGATTTATCACCTGGCCAATCAACCGTAATTTTATCAACTACCTATGATTTTGATAAACTAACAGGGGATGTGGTTTCGGAACGTTATAGTTTCAAAAATAATAAATTAACCGCATCGGGTGTTAAAGAATGGGTCGCTGGATCGTTAATGACCGAAACATTCCATAATGCAAATTATGTAAATCGTAACGTTTACACTCGTAATAAAGCAAATGGCTTTGTTAAATTTAGCACTAACAACAAAGGGCTATTTGCTGAAACAGTAACGGGTGCTGGTAGCCTAACGGATGACGATGTTATTAACTATACACTTGGCGACAATAGCAAAGAAGGAACAGAAACAGTAACAGGTTCTGCGCGTTATCGTACAAGCATCTTAGGCACATTAGTTAGCCCAACTGTTGCGTTAGTAAAAAACTCAATTGAACCTCCTGCTGGCTGTACATTTGCAAACCCTGCTGCCGTGCGTTCTCGTTCTTGGAATTATATTGTCAATTCCAATGATGGCATGATGCACTTATTGGGCAATGACGGTAGAGAGAAAATGGCATATGTGGTTTCAACAGCAATTCCATCACTCCCTAAATACGCCCAACCTAGCTATATTCATCAATATTTAAATGATGGTACACCTACCGTTAAAGATGTTTGCTTAGCAGCAGATGGCAAGGCTCATACCGTTGTTGTAAGCACAGCTGGTAAGGGTGGGGCTTCTATCTATGCGTTAGATGCTACTGATTTAACTAATCCAACTGATGAAAATTTGCTTTGGGAATTTTCAAATGCTGATGATGCTGATTTTGGGTTAACTGTTGGCTCACCTTCTATTGCGAAAGATAAAGATGGGAAAGCAATCGCCATCGTAAGTAGTGGATATGAAAATGTTTCTGATACTGGTTCTATATTTATTTTGAATCTAGATAAATCCAAGGGACAAGCATGGACTGAAAATACTAACTACACAAAAATCAAACTAGGCACTAGAGGCGTTGGTCCTGTGTTCGTGTTTGATTCAAATGGAGATGGTATCCCAGAAAAACTGTATGCGGGCGACTATGATGGCAACCTATGGCGAGTTAATTATGACCACACAACTGGTCAATGGACACCAAGCAAACTCTTTACTGGTGGCTCTGCTCCATTTACAACCGCACCAGCAGCAACTATTGCTTATGGCAAAACTTATGTTATTGCTGGTACTGGTCAATATTTGACGGCAGATGCTTTGGATAGAAATCAGCAAAACTATGCATATGGTTTCTTTGATGATGGTAAAACAACCATAACAGAAGGAGAATTATTAAATCAAACTATTGGTGCAAAAATAACTGAGGGTGTTAATGCTATTACCGCAGCAAATGCCTCTGCATGGACAATTTCAGAAAACGAAATAACTGACTCCCATAAAGGATGGTTTATTACCTTACCTAAAGGGCAAGTTGTTACCGCAGATGCAAACATATATCGTAATAAAGTTGCGCGATTCCAGTCTGTTATGCGCACTCATGACGATAATGCCTGCTCTTTAACGGGTGCTACATCATTCATTAACGTAGACCTACGAAATGGTGGTTTATTTAAACAACCATTGATAGATACAAATGGAGATGGAAAATATGACAACAAAGATACACTAGTTGGCATGTTAACCTACAACAACAATATTGCTCCTAATAGCGGAAACACAGAAATATCTATTAACGGGCAACTCTCTAATATGACGGCGGCGACTGGTACAAATGGTGTCATTTCCATTAACCAAAATCCGTTGTCTGACAACCCGATTCTCCGCCGCCTTTCATGGCGTGAAATCTTCTAATCCGGTTAATCGCTAAACAAACGGCATCTGTTTTAATGCAGATGCCGTTTTTTTGCTAGCTGTTTTCAGGCTGCCTGAAACTTGAATTCCTACCCTAATTTGCTTAAAATGCCTTGCTTTCCTACAAGTTAGGCATCTGCCATCAACCAACTGGAAGCACGTTTCGTAAATTCTGCGATTCGTGCTTTTTTAGCCAGAATATCCCAATTTCTTTTCAGGCAGCCTGAAAACACCGTCTGAAAACAAAAACGTTTTACCCTTTACCAACCATTAGAAAGAAAAGCATGACCGAAAAACAGATGAAAATCCTCTCCGTTGTTGCCACGCTTACTGCGGTAGGGATGTATGTTTCATATATTCCGCAAATCAGAAACAACCTGAACGGACAACCCGGCGACTGGCTGCAACCGCTCGTTGCTGCAGTCAACTGCACCCTGTGGGTTGCCTATGGTCTGTTGAAAAAACAGCGCGACTGGCCGGTTGTCCTCGCCAACGCGCCCGGTATTTTCTTGGGACTGATTACTTTTGTTACCAGTATTGTGAAGTTTTAAAAATACAGAGGCAGCCTGAAAACAGAATATTCCGTTTTCAGGCTGCCTCTGTATTAGGCAGGTCAATTAACGATAAGTGATGCCGTTAACCGGTTAATCGCTAAACAAACGGCATCTGTTTTAATGCAGATGCCGTTTTTTTGTTAGCTGTTTTCAGGCTGCCTGAAACTTGAATTCCTACCCTAATTTGCTTAAAATGCCTTGCTTTCCGACAAGTTAGGCATCTGCAATCAACCAATTGGAAGCATGTTTCGTAAATTCTGCGAATCGTGCTTTTTTAGCCGGAATATCCCAACTTCTTTTCAGGCAGCCTGAAAACATTGTCTGAAAACAAAAACGTTTTACCCTTTACCAACCATTAGAAAGAAAAGCATGACCGAAAAACAGATGAAAATCCTCTCCGTTGTTGCCGCGCTCACTGCGGTAGGGATGTATGTTTCATATATTCCGCAAATCAGAAACAACCTGAACGGACAACCCGGCGACTGGCTGCAACCGCTCGTTGCTGCAGTCAACTGCACCCTGTGGGTTGCCTATGGTCTGTTGAAAAAACAGCGCGACTGGCCGGTTGTCCTCGCCAACGCGCCCGGTATTTTCTTGGGACTGATTACTTTTGTTACCAGTATTGTGAAGTTTTAAAAATACAGAGGCAGCCTGAAAACAGAATATTCCGTTTTCAGGCTGCCTCTGTATTAGGCAGGTCAATTAACGATAAGTGATGCCGTTAACCGGTTAATCGCTAAACAAACGGCATCTGTTTTAATGCAGATGCCGTTTTTTTGTTAGCTGTTTTCAGGCTGCCTGAAACTTGAATTCCTACCCTAATTTGCTTAAAATGCCTTGCTTTCCGACAAGTTAGGCATCTGCAATCAACCAATTGGAAGCATGTTTCGTAAATTCTGCGAATCGTGCTTTTTTAGCCGGAATATCCCAACTTCTTTTCAGGCAGCCTGAAAACATTGTCTGAAAACAAAAACGTTTTACCCTTTACCAACCATTAGAAAGAAAAGCATGACCGAAAAACAGATGAAAATCCTCTCCGTTGTTGCCGCGCTCACTGCGGTAGGGATGTATGTTTCATATATTCCGCAAATCAGAAACAACCTGAACGGACAACCCGGCGACTGGCTGCAACCGCTCGTTGCTGCAGTCAACTGCACCCTGTGGGTTGCCTATGGTCTGTTGAAAAAACAGCGCGACTGGCCGGTTGTCCTCGCCAACGCGCCCGGTATTTTCTTGGGACTGATTACTTTTGTTACCAGTATTGTGAAGTTTTAAAAATACAGAGGCAGCCTGAAAACAGAATATTCCGTTTTCAGGCTGCCTCTGTATTAGGCAGGTCAATTAACGATAAGTGATGCCGTTAACCGGTTAATCGCTAAACAAACGGCATCTGTTTTAATGCAGATGCCGTTTTTTTGTTAGCTGTTTTCAGGCTGCCTGAAACTTGAATTCCTACCCTAATTTGCTTAAAATGCCTTGCTTTCCGACAAGTTAGGCATCTGCAATCAACCAATTGGAAGCATGTTTCGTAAATTCTGCGAATCGTGCTTTTTTAGCCGGAATATCCCAACTTCTTTTCAGGCAGCCTGAAAACATTGTCTGAAAACAAAAACGTTTTACCCTTTACCAACCATTAGAAAGAAAAGCATGACCGAAAAACAGATGAAAATCCTCTCCGTTGTTGCCGCGCTCACTGCGGTAGGGATGTATGTTTCATATATTCCGCAAATCAGAAACAACCTGAACGGACAACCCGGCGACTGGCTGCAACCGCTCGTTGCTGCAGTCAACTGCACCCTGTGGGTTGCCTATGGTCTGTTGAAAAAACAGCGCGACTGGCCGGTTGTCCTCGCCAACGCGCCCGGTATTTTCTTGGGACTGATTACTTTTGTTACCAGTATTGTGAAGTTTTAAAAATACAGAGGCAGCCTGAAAACAGAATATTCCGTTTTCAGGCTGCCTCTGTATTAGGCAGGTCAATTAACGATAAGTGATGCCGTTAAATTGAGTGCTGATGCGGGTGCCCGCTTTGCCCGCCACAATCGCTTCAATGTCAGCCAGCGAGCCAATCACAGCCACTTTGCCTGTTTTTTCAGCAAATTCGCACGCTGCGTCCACTTTCGGCCCCATTGAGCCGGCAGGGAAGTCCAAATCGCGGAAGGCTTGCGGATGCGCTTCAAAAATCGCTTTTTGATCGGGTTTGCCCCAGTTCACATAAGTCGCGTCCACATCGGTGGCAATCACCAGCATATCCGCGTTCAAATCGCGTGCCAGCAATGAAGAGCACAAGTCTTTGTCAATCACAGCTTCAATGCCGGCCAATTTGCCTTCGGATTCGTAGTAAGTAGGGATACCGCCGCCGCCAGCGCATACCACAACCGCGCCTTTTTCCAGCATCCATTTCACAGGATTCAATTCAAAAATACGTTTGGGCAAGGGGCTAGGCACCACGCGGCGGAATTTGTCGCCGTCTTGTTTGATGCTCCAACCTTTTTCCGCAGCCAAGCGTTCGGCTTCTGCTTTTTCGTAAACAGGGCCCACGAATTTGGTTGGGTTTTGGAAAGCAGGGTCAGCTTTGTCCACTTCCACTTGGGTGAGCAAGGTGGCAAAAGGCACGTCTTTGGGCAGCAAGTTGCCCATTTCTTGTTCAATCATGTAGCCAATCATGCCTTGGGTTTCTGCACCCAATACGTCCAATGGATAGGCTTCCACTTTGTTATCAACGTGTTGATAATAAGCTGTGCCTTGCAAAGCCAACAAGCCCACTTGTGGGCCGTTGCCGTGGGCAATCACCAATTCGTTGCCTTTATATACTTTAGAAATTTGCTCGGCAGCAATGCGAACATTTTCACGTTGGTTTTGTGCAGTCATGGGTTGACCGCGACGAAGCAAGGCGTTGCCGCCTAGAGCAATAACGATACGCATGGAGAAACTCCTTAAAAAAATACGTTTAAAAGCAAATCAGGCAGCCTGAAAACCTACTTTCAGGCTGCCTGAAATGGATATTACAAACCAGACAATGAGGCAACCATCACAGCTTTAATGGTGTGCATACGGTTCTCGGCTTGGTCAAAAGACACGTTGTGAGCAGATTCAAACACGTCTTCGGTTACTTCAATGCCGTTTGCCAATTCTGGGTATTTTTCTGCAATTTGTTTGCCCACTTTGGTTTCGCAGTTGTGGAATGCAGGCAAGCAGTGCAGGAATTTCACGCGTGGGTTGCCAGTGGCGGCTACCAATTTGGTGTTTACTTGGTAAGGCATCAATTTGCTGATGCGTTCGCCCCATGCTTCAATAGGTTCGCCCATAGATACCCATACGTCAGTGTACAAGTAGTCCACGCCTTTAACGGCTTCTTCGGCGTTGTCGGTTACCAAAATGCGTGCGCCGCTTTCTTTGGCAAATTCAGCGCACATTTTTTGCAATTCTTCGGTGGGTTGCAATTCTTTTGGCGCAGCAATGCGAACATCCATGCCCAATTTTGCACCAATCAGCAGCAAAGAGTTGCCCACGTTGTTGCGCGCATCGCCCAAGTAAGCGTAGCTGATTTGGCGCAAAGGTTTGTCGCTGTGTTCTTGCATGGTCAAAACGTCAGCCAGCATTTGCGTTGGGTGCCATTCGTCGGTCAAGCCGTTGAATACAGGCACGCCTGCATATTCCGCCAACTCTTCAACGATGGATTGTTTGAAACCGCGGTATTCAATCGCGTCATACATGCGGCCCAACACGCGGGCGGTGTCTTTCATGCTTTCTTTATGACCGATTTGAGAAGAAGTGGGGTCAATGTAAGTTACTTGCGCACCTTGGTCGTAAGCGGCTACTTCAAACGCGCAACGAGTGCGGGTAGAAGTTTTTTCAAAAATCAAGGCAATGTTTTTGCCTTTCAGGGTTTGTTGTTCTGTGCCAGCGTATTTAGCGCGTTTCAAATCGCGAGACAAATCCAGCAAGAAGCGGATTTCTTGTTCAGTGTGGTGAACCAAGCTCAGCAAATGACGGTTGTTCAGATTGAATGACATGATAAAACTCCTAATAACAAGGTTAAGGAAAACAAGGTTTCAGGCAGCCTGAAAATCATGCAGCCAACACGGCTTGCCCATTTCAGGCTGCCGATTACTGCAAATCAATAATCAACGGCATCACGCACGATGGGGCAAGTCATGCAGCGACCGCCGCCGCGACCGCGACCCAATTCAGAAGAAGCGATAGAAACTACTTCTACACCAGCATCGCGCAAGCGAGCGTTGGTGTATTTGTTGCGGTCGTAGCCGATTACCACGCCAGGTTCCAATGCGAATACGTTGTTGGCATCGTCCCATTGTTCGCGCTCGGTAGCATAAGCATCGCCGCCCGTTTCCACCACGCGCAATTTAGACAAGCCCAAGGCTTTTTCAACCACTTTAACAAACGATTCACTTTCTTTGCGGATGTCCAAACCGTTTGGTTTAGATGAATCAGGGCGCAGAGAGAATGCGGTAATGCCGCCTACTACGTCGGGATGCGTGTTCACCAAATCGCGGTCGCAGAATGTGAACACCGTATCCAAGTGCATGGCTGCGCGGGTTTTCGGCAACGCCGCCACAATCACGCGTTCTGCCACGCCTTGTTTGAACAAGGCTTGCGCCATTTGGGTAATAGCCTGAGCGGAGCTGCGTTCGCCCATGCCCACCAATACTACTTTATTGCCGATTGGGAATACGTCGCCGCCTTCCAAAGTGGCCGCGCCGTAATCTACGTCAGGATTGCCCCACCAAACTTTTACGCCGCCGTCTTTGGTGAAGTTGGGATGGAATTTATAGATGGCTGTGGTCAGCAGCGTTTCTTGACGACGAGCCGGCCAATACATCGGGTTTAAAGTTACCCCGCCATATACCCAGCTTGTGTTGTCGCGAGTGAATTGAGTGTTGGGAAGAGGAGGAAGAACGAAGCCTGCGCTGCCGTATGCCGCGCGAACCAAATCAGCAGCATCGCTGTGGAAGTCTTTTGGCAAGTCAAATACGCTTACGCCGCCAATTAAGAATTCTGCCTGTTGTTTGGCAGTTAAGCCTTCCAGCCAAGAGCGCAATTCGTGGGAAACGTGCGCGCCTACGCTGTTATCGGTAATTTTACGGTCCAGCACCCATTTGAGTGCTTCTTTGTTTTCAAACGTTTGAGCCAGCATATCGTGCATTTCCAGCACATCAACGCCACGCTCACGCATTTTATTTTGGAAATCCAGATGGTCTTGCTGGGCTTTTTCAATCCACAGCACATCATCAAACAATAGTTCATCGCAGTTCGCAGGAGTCAAGCGAGCATGCGCCAAGCCGGGGGAGCATACCAACACTTGCCTCAATTTGCCTACTTCTGAATAAACACCAGGTTTCATAATCAATCTCCTTAAGACTGGCCCTCAGGCAGCCTGAAAATGCCGCCCGAAAGCATTTCAGAAAAGTACAACTTCAATTGCTCACTTTACAGGCTGAGCTTACCTTGTGCCAAACCCACCACTGCCACAATCGCGCCGATAAACACGGCAGCAACATACAGTTTTTCAACAGCAGAGAAGACGACTTGCTTGTTTTCTTTGCGCGCCCAGATATACACAAACGTGCCGGGAGCATAGAGCAACATAGACAACAGCAAATATTCAACGCCCGCCGCATACAACAGCCAAACACCGTAAACGGTTGCCACCCAAGCGATGATGCTGTCTTTGCCCAAATCTTGCGGGTCTTTGTCATAAGTTTCCTTACGCACGGTCAAAAGCGCAGCATAGGCGGCAGAGAACAAGTAAGGAATCAAAATCATAGAAGTCGCCAGCGCCACCATTTTTTGATAGGAACCCGCAGAGAACAAGTTCAAAATCAAGAAAATTTGCATACCGATGTTGGTTGCCCACAGCGCGTTGATGGGCGCGGCATTTTTGTTTTCGCGGTGGAAGAAGGCGGGAACGGTGCCGTCTTTGGAAGCCACATACAGGGTTTCGGCGGCAAACAGCGTCCAAGCCAGCAGCGCGCCCAACAGGGAAACACCCAAACCGACAGAGATGAACGTTGCACCCCAAGGACCAACCACATGAGCCAAAACGTGCGCCATAGATGGGTTTTCCAAACCAGCCAATTCAGGCTGCTTCATCACACCCGCAGACAATACGTTCACCAAAACCAACAGGGACAACACGCTCAAAAAGCCCAAGATGGTTGCCTTGCCCACATCGGTACGTTTTTCGGCGCTAGCAGAATAAACGCTCGCCCCTTCAATACCAATAAACACCCACACAGTTACCAACATCATGCTTTTTACTTGGGTCATCACGCTGCCCAAATCAGGCGATTTTGTACCCCAGAAGTCGGTGGTGAAAATGTCTAATTTAAATGAGAACAGCAAGATAATGATGAAAGCGAAGAGCGGAATCACTTTGGCGATGGTAATGATGGTGTTGATAAACGCTGCGGTTTTCACACCGCGCAATACCAACATATGCATAGACCAAAGTAAAACAGATGCTAACGCGATACCCCAAACAGATACGCTGGAAGTTACTTCGTGCGTTACGGGGTCGGTGATTGTGGTTTTGAGAGCAGGGAAGAAATAGCCCAGAGTATTCATCAACAGCATTAAGTAAGCAACGTTGCCCACCCATGCACTAATCCAATAACCCCAAGCGGAAGAGAAACCGAGATAATTACCAAACCCTGCTTTGGCGTAGGTATAAACCCCGTTATCCAAATCGGGTTTGCGATTGGCAAGCGTTTGGAACACAAACGCCAATGCCAGCATCCCCACGGCGGTAATCGCCCAACCGATGAGAATCGCACCCACTTCCGCGCCCGATGCCATATCTTTGGGCAGTGAGAAAATCCCACCGCCAATCATTGAACCGATTACCAAGGCGGTAAGCGAACCCAGTTTTAGCTTATGGTCAGCCATTTTTATCACTCCTCAAAAAAACAGAATTTATTTGGAAACTTAAATCTTTATTCATATAATTAACCATAAAATACTGCTCCTAACTATACAAACTTCAACCTAAATAAAAATAAAAGCATAATATTTCTTTATTATGTGAAGTAATATACTCCTCTCACTCTTGGCAAACCTTGATGGGAATCAAATTGAATTAAGATTTTGTTGGAAACTGTTAAGTTGGCTTAATTACACGCCAATTTGTAAATATTTTGTAAAAAATACGAGCATTTTCTGCCTTTGGACACTCGTCCAACTCGCGACTATAATCGCTTTTTTCTTGCGGCCGAGTTATCCCCATGCCCCACGCTGTTCAAATCCAAACTCTATCTCATATCTACAACAAAAAAACCCAAGCCCTAGATAACATTAGCCTAGAAATCCCGCGCGGCGAAACCGTGGGTTTAATTGGGCCGGACGGCGTGGGCAAATCTACCCTGCTCTCCATCATCGCAGGGGTGCGCAAAATCCAAACAGGCAGCGTGTGCGTGCTTGGCGGCGACATGACAAACAAGCACGACCGCCAAGACTTGTCCCACCGCATCGCCTATATGCCGCAAGGCTTGGGCAAAAACCTTTACCCCACGCTCACGGTGCAAGAAAACATTGATTTCCATGCCCGACTATTCGGTTTGAGCAGCACAGAGCGCAAAGCGCGCATCCAAAGGTTATTGGATGCCACGAATCTTGCCCCCTTCCCCGACCGCGCCGCGGGCAAACTGTCTGGCGGCATGAAGCAAAAACTGAGCCTGTGCTGCGCCTTGGTGCACAACCCCGATTTGCTGATTTTGGACGAACCCACCACAGGCGTTGACCCGCTTTCGCGCCGCCAATTCTGGCAGCTCGTGCACGATTTGCAGCAAGAGCAAAGCGGCATGACCGTTATCGTTGCCACCGCCTATATCGATGAAGCCGAGCAATTCCAACATCTGCTCGCAATGGACGCTGGGCATCTGCTTGCCAACGAGCCCACCCAAGCGGTGATGCAGCGGCTCGGCACCGCCACGCTGGAAGATGCCTACATCAAATTGTTGCCACAAGACAAGCAAGACAACGCCGCCGATTTGGTTTTGCCGCCCTTTATCCCCGAAGCCAACGCGCCGCTGGCGATGGAAGCGCATGATTTAACCAAAAAATTTGGCAGCTTCACATCGGTTGACCACGTTAGCTTTGAAATCCAAAAGGGCGAAATATTCGGCTTTCTCGGCTCCAACGGCTGCGGCAAATCCACCACCATGAAAATGCTCACAGGGCTGCTGGAACCCACATCGGGCACCGCCAAACTGCTGGGCGAGCCAATCGACGCAGGCAGCATAGAAACCAAAAAGCGCGTGGGCTATATGTCGCAAGCCTTTTCGTTATACGAAGAGCTCACCGTGCGCCAAAACTTGGAACTGCACGCCAAGCTCTACCAAATCGCCGACGGCAAAACCGCCATCAGCCAAGCCCTGCGCGATTTTGACCTATCCGCCGTGGAACACACCAAGCCCGCCAGCCTGCCGCTGGGCATCCGCCAGCGCCTGCAACTTGCCGCCGCCTGCCTGCATTCGCCCGAAGTGCTGATTTTGGACGAACCCACATCAGGCGTTGACCCCGCCGCCCGCGCCATGTTTTGGCGCACCCTGCTCAAACTCTCGCGCCAAGACCGCATCACCATTTTCGTTACCACCCACTTTATGAACGAAGTGGAACGCTGCGACCGCATCAGCCTGATGCACCGCGGGCGCGTGTTGGCGATGGGCACGCCCGCCGAATTGGTGAAACAAAGCGGGCAGCCCAATATGGAAGAAGCGTTTATTCATTATTTGGAACAAGACGCGGCGGAAACGGGGAAAATGGTGTGAGGCAGCCTGAAAATGGCGTAGCGCATCCATCGCCCCTATCGCCCAGCATAAAGGCAGCCTGAAAACCATTTTCGGCTTTCAGGCTGCCTTTGGTATGAGCTTTTAATTTGAAAGCACAATAATTTAGCTTTTCAGGCTGCCTCATAACGCGCATTCATCTGCCCGCGCATTCCATCATCAAAAGCAGCCTGAAAACGCCCCATCCCCTTTTCAGGCTGCCTCTTCATCAAAACCCCCCCATCACTTAAAATTTTTCCAACAAATCTTAACAAACCTCTACACAACCCCCAAAAATCCCATTAGAATGATATTTCTAGTTTTACCCTGATTAAGGCAGCCTGAAAATTTCACGCCGCCTAAATTTTTGTCTAAACGATGGTCATCTACATGAAAACACACAACAAAATCAAAATCACCACCGCATTCATCAGCCTAGCAATTGCCCAACACGCCGCCGCATCGGGCTACCATTTCGGCACGCAGTCGGTGGGCGCGCAAAGCACCGCCAACGCCGCCGCAGCCGAAGCCGCCGACGCCAGCACCCTGTTCTACAACCCCGCGGGCCTAACCCATCTGGACGGCAAAGCCGAAATCACTGGCGCAATCAACATCGTTGCCCCCGCGCTCAAATATCACGATGCCCAAGCCAGCTACTACCAAGGCGGCAACGTGCAAGGCGCAACCAGCGGCAAAATCACCAAAACCACCGCCGCGCCCCATGTTTACGGCGCATACAAGCTCAACGACCGCGTAACGCTCGGCATGGGGATGTACATCCCGTTTGGCTCGAAAACCGACTATCAAGACGACTCCGTATTACGCTACAACATCAAAAAACTGGGCTTGACCAGCATCGCGCTTGAACCTGCCGTTGCGTTCAAATTCAACGAGAAACATTCATTTGCCGTGGGCCTGATTGCCCAATATTCGGAAGCGGAGCTGACCAAATACGCCGATTGGAGCGCCGCCCGCGACAACCGCACCCTCGCCGCCACCGCCGCCGCATTGCAACGCATGGGCATCCCCGCAGCCGCCACCGCCAACCGCGCCAACTGGCAAGGGCGCGGCGACGTGAAAGGGCACGACTGGGGCTTCGGCTACCATCTGGGCTGGATGTTTGATGTAAACGACAAATTCCGCCTCGGCGTTGCCTACCGCTCCAAAGTGAGCCACAACCTGAAAGGCACCGCCAAATGGCAACCCGCAGGCGCGGTGGTGCAAGTGCCCGCGATTGCCAACTACATCCAATCGCCCACTACCACCGCCACCGCATTGGGCGCAGGGCGCGGCTACCTGCCCAGCGAAGACGCATCGGTGCACATCACCACGCCCGAATCGCTCTCGCTGCACGGCATGTATCGCGCCAGCGACAAGCTCAACCTGTTTGGCGACATCACTTGGACGCGCCACAGCCGCTTCAACAAAGCCGACCTTGTGTTCGGCAACACCAAAAACGTGGTAAACGGGCAATCCAACCGCACCACCATCACGCCCAACTGGCGCAACACCTACAAAATCGCGCTCGGCGGCGCGTATCAATACAGCGAACCCTTACAGCTGCGCGCGGGCATCGCCTTTGACCAAAGCCCCGTGAAAAGCGCAGAAGACCGCCTGAACACCATGCCCGATGCCAACCGCATGTGGTTTTCCGTGGGCGCGCGCTACGCCTACAAAAAACGCCATGTGTTTGACACCGCGCTGTCTTATGTGCACATCCACAGCAGCCGCTTCAACGCGCCGCGTGCCGTCGGCACCGATGTGGACAGCAAAGGCGCATCCAGCGCCAAATTCAAAGCCTCCGCCACCATTTTGGGCTTGCAGTACACCTATAAATTTGAGTGATGCGGGATATACCAAAGGCAGCCTGAAAACGGGGGAGGGTTTCAGGCTGCCTTTTTTATCGTTGATTTATCGTTGATGAGCATGCAAGGATACGGCTGCCGCTCCGTTTTAGGTTTCAGGCTGCCTTCGGGGTTGGGCAAAGCCTCCCGCCCCCAATCCCCCAAAGAGAATCACCATGACCGACGCAAAAACCTTCTTAAAGCAACTGCGGGCAACCTTGAAACAACACGGTTTCCAACGCCTCAACGCCAACAATTACTTCCACCGCGCCGAATTTCTGCTGTGCCTGTTCACCATCCAAAAAAGCATGTACGGCGGGCAGTATTATTTTGACGTGTATTACCGCCTGGCGGACGACGACCCCAAAGAGAAAAACTACCGCGCGCTGTGGTTCGGGCGGCTGGAAAGCCTGTTTGCGACGGAACACGAAACGATACGCAGCATAGATTTTGACGACCCCGCCTTGGTCAGACAGTTCGCCCCGCAGTTTCTGGCCCGCCTGCCCGCCATCGCCGACGACTTGGCGGCATGGACGGACACAACGGCATTCCTGCAACGCTTCGGCGGCGATTTTTCGGCAGAGCAGCAGGCAGCGATTGCCGCGCACACGTTCCGCCCCGAATAAACGTTTCCCGCCCGCACGCCGTTCGGGCAGCCTGAAACGCCGTTTGCCCGTTTTCAGGCTGCCCTTTCATAGAGCCGCCAAGGCAGCCTGAAACCCAAAACGAAGCAGCGGCGGCTTATCGCCAAATGGCGCAGGTCGGGCATTGATGCCCGGCAAACAACCGGCACATAAACATCAGTCGGGCAGCAAATGCTCGACCGACATCGGTTGCAGATTCTGCCAAAGCAGCCTGCGCAGTGAAACGGCGTGGCAAAGCGAAAACAAGTTTACGCGCTACCGCCACCCTGTTTCAGGCTGCCCAATCCCGCGTGGGGTGTGCAACTTGATTGCCATGCCGTTCATCATGCTCAACAGCAGCCTGAAACCCACCGCAGCGTGTAATGCGTGCCGCTTCACCGCGCACGCCGTCCGCCCATCCCGCAGAAACCTTGTTTCAGGCTGCCTTGAACCCCATCTCAGAGGCAGCCTGAAACCCCGTCCCAAGGAGCATGCCATGTCCCATCCAACCGATTTTCACGCCCTTATCGAAGCCGCCGTCCGCGCCCCGTCCGGCCACAATTCCCAGCCGTGGCAGTTTGCGCTTGGCGACGACCGCATCACCATCGACCCCGATTTCTCCCGCCGCCTAAGCGCCGTCGATCCCGATAACCGCGAACTCTTCATCAGCCTCGGCTGCGCCTTGGAAAACCTCTGCCTCGCCGCCGCGCATTCCGGTTACGCCGCCCAAGAGCACCTTGCCGACGACGGCACCGTCCACATCGCCCTACACCAGCAGCCCGAACCCACAAAGCAGCCTGAAAACGAAGCCCTATACGCCCAAATTCCCCGCCGCCAAACCAACCGCGCCACCTACAACGGCAGCCCCATACCCCAAGCCCAGCTAGACCCCATTCTCGCCGCCCAACAAAGCGACACCGTCTCCCTACACGCCTTCGCCCCCAGCGCACCCGAGTTCGCCACCCTCACCCAAGCCGTTATCGCAGGCAACAGCGCCCAAATGAACGACCCCGCCTTCAAAGCCGAGCTGCTGTCATGGATACGCTTCAACCAAAACCACAGCAACGCCACCCGCGACGGGCTCAGCTACGCCGTTATGGGCGCGCCCAACCTGCCCGCATGGATTTCGCGCCCCATTATTCGCGCCATGCTCAACGCCAAACGGCACAACCGCAGCGACCGCGCCAAAATCGCCAGCTCCTCGCACCTACTGCTGATTGCCAGCACAGAAGACAACCCCGCCACATGGCTCACCACAGGGCGCACCCTGCAACGCACCCTGCTCGCCCTCACCCAGCACGGCATCGCCCATGCCTACCTCAACCAACCCTGCGAAGTCCCCGCCCAACGCACCCAGCTCGCCCAACTGCCCGCGCTCGGCAGCAAACAACCACAAATCCTACTGCGCCTCGGCTACGCCGCCGCCATGCCCTATTCACAGCGCAGAGCAGTGGACAGCGTTATCCAAACAACACAGGCAGCCTGAAAAGCATCGCACGACAAAACAACAACGACACAAATAGGGCGTACAGCTCTGCCACGCACACGGTTTACAAAATCTCAACAACCCAAGCCCGCGTGCGTGCCTACGGCACACACCCTACACGCCGATTAAATCGGACATTTCTTGATTTACTCCGCCATAAAATAGCCCAGTAAGCCCCCACCATTTTCAGGCTGCCTCCCGCCTCACCATATCTTGGTAAAAATACAACGATTTAACCATAGCACCAGCAAATGAAAGCTGTATAATTTCGCCGATTTCATCAACACATAGCCTTCTCCATGAGAAGGCTTTTTTGGGGCAGCCTGAAACAGCTTGCCCCTTGTTCAATCATGCACAGAAACACCGTTTGTTTCTGTTTTTATTTTTGAAAACTCACAGGAAAAACACATGAACAAAACCTATCGCGTCGTTTGGAATGAACACACCAACACATGGACAGTGCTACAAGAAACCGCCAAAGCCCGTGGCAAATCAGGCAATCGCATCAGCAAAGCATTGGCACTTTCCGTGTCCCTGTTTGGCTTTTACGCCGCCAGCAGCACCGTAGCCTATGCCCAACCAGGCATCTACATGAATGACTACCAAGACACAGGTTGTGCCGCCAGCTACGACCAAGTGGAAAAAACAGGCGTATATGGTTTATTAGGTAACATGCCCCCCTCAACCGAAACCTATAACAACGGTCAAGCCAATAAAACCCACCACTCCGACTTCGGCATTAAAACAGGCTTCAACCCTTGTAGCCCCACAGGCAACTCCGCTCAAAATTTTGATACCCAAACCAACCGCACTTTATTCTACGGCGACGCCACCTTTGGCTACGCCATTGACGAAAAAAATGCAGGCTCTAAACACTTAACCCTCGGCGGTCGCCTAGATGTAAACAGCGGCATCATCGGCGTAGGCAATAAAGGCGTAAACGGCGTAGGCGCAACCAACAGCATTCGCATGGGCAGCGGCACATCTTTGGACGCAACCAACGATGCCGATAAAGCCATCACCATCGGCGTAGATAGCGGCGCAACCGCCAAAAATGCCACCGCCATTGGTCATGGCACCAAAGCGGGCGGGCAAAACGCCTTTGCCGCAGGTTTAGACACCCATGCCGACAATGAAAACACCGTTGCCATTGGCACAAACGCCAACGCCAGCGGCAAAACTTCAACCGCAGTAGGGCAAGGCGCGCAATCCAGCCACCAATCCGCTACCGCCATTGGCGATGGCGCAAAAGCCCTGAACGATTACGCCACCGCTCTGGGTGTAACCGCCAATGCCAGCGAAGCGGGCGCATTAGCCGTCGGCATGACTTCCGCCGCCAGCGCATGGAACAGCGCCGCCATCGGCAGCAACGCCTCCGCATCAGGCTCAACTTCCCTTGCCGCAGGCTACAAAGCATCAGCAGGCAGCAGCAACTCTCTTGCTGTGGGCAGCTCTGCCAAAGCAACGGCAACCAATGCCAGCGCATACGGTCATATCGCAACCGCAAAAGGCATCAGCGCCAGCGCGTTTGGGCATGGGGCGAATGCAGAGAAAGACCACACCGTAGCCGTCGGCTCTGCTGCGCAAGCCACCGAGCTGGGTGCGATTGCCATCGGTAACGATGCCCAAGCCACCGCCATTGATGCGCTGGCAAACGGTAAAAACAGCCGTGCATTGGGCGAGCGTGCGACTGCGGTGGGCAACTCCGCACGGGCAAACAACCAAGATTCGGTAGCCGTTGGCAACGGCGCACAGGCCAGCGCAGATTATGCATTCGCTGCCGGAACCGGTTCCGTTGCCAAAGCGGCAGGCGCCGTTGCGCTGGGTAACGATGCCAAGGCAAACCACGAAGGGGCAGTTGCGCTTGGCCGCGCTTCGGAAACTGCTGCGGCTGTCGGCACCAGCAGCGCCACAGTAAACGGCATTAGCTATTCCGGTTTTGCCGGCGACGCCCCTGATTCCACCGTCAGCGTCGGCAGCGACAGCCTGAAACGTACCGTTACCAATGTGGCCGCAGGCCGCATCAACGCCACCAGCACCGATGCCATCAACGGCAGCCAGCTGTATCTCACCCAAGCCGCCATCGGCAATGTGGGCACCACCATTAAGAACATTCTGGGCGGCAACGCAGCCTTGGGCACAGACGGCAAACTAAGCATGACCAACATCGGCGGCACAGGCAAAAACACCATCCACGAGGCGATTCAGGCTGCCAACAATAGCGCCAATGCCGCTAACGCAGGCTTCACAATCGCTGCCGACGATGATGCTGTGGGCATTACCGCTGATAACAAAACTATCAAGCCAAGCGAAACGCTAACCATTAAAGGCACAGGCAGCCTGAATGCGGGCAAATCGTTTGCCGATGACTACAACAGCGACAACATCCGCACCCAAGTGAGCGGCGACGGCACCGTTACCATCGGCTTGAAACGCGATTTGGACGTGAACAGTGTTACCGCCACCGACGCAGCAGGCAACAAAACCGTTACCAACGCCGCAGGCACAACGGTTACCAACGCCGCAGGCAACAGCACCAGCGTTGGCGCGAACGGCGTTGTTATCACTCCGCCTGCGGGCAGCGGCAAAAACGCCGTGGCGCTGACAGGCAACGGCTTGAACAACGGCAACAACACCATCACCGGCGTGAAAAATGGCGTAGCGCCCACCGACGCGGTGAACGTAAGCCAGTTGGACGCGGTTAAGACAATGGCAAAAGCAGCCAAAACCGAAGTAACGTCCAGCGACAACAGCATCAGCATCACGCCGTCCACCAACGCCGCCACAGGCGCAACGGTGTATGACTTAGCCGTGAAAACCGACGGCACCACCATCACCAAAGTCGCAGACGGCAGCCTGAAAGCCAACACCACCGCGCTCACGCCCGCCGCCAACGGCAGCATTGTTGCCCCCGCTGCCGCCGATGCAGGCAAACTCGCCACCGCAGGCGACATCGCCAACGCCATCAACCAAGCAGGCTTCAACCTGACCACCACCGCCAGCACAGGCAGCGTTTCAGGCAGCAGCGTATCGCGCGTGAACGCAGGCAAAACGGTTACCATTGATGCCGGCAAAAACATCCGCGTAACCCAAAACGGCAACACCGTGAGCATCGCCACCCAAGACAACGCCAGCTTTGACAGCGTTACCACGGGCAACACCAAAATCGACAACAACGGCTTGACGATTAACGGCGGCCCCAGCGTAACCCAAGCAGGCATTGACGCAGCAGGCAACAAAATCACCAACGTTGCCGCAGGCACCGACCCCACCGATGCCGTCAATGTGAGCCAACTGAACGCACGCCTTGGCGCGACAGGACAAGTTGCCGCCGCCAAACTGCAACAGTTGGAAGACAAAATTGACAAAAACCAAGACCGCGCCAACGCAGGCATCGCAGGCGCAATCGCCCAAGGCACCATTCCGCAAGTTACCCGCCCCAGCGCGTTTGGCTTGGGCGTGGGCACGGGCTACTACGGCGGGCAATCCGCGCTTGCCGTGGGCGCATCGGCGATGACCGACGGCGGCAACTGGATTTTCAAAGGCAATGTTTCCGTGAACAGCAAAGGGCGCGTGGGCGCAGGCGCAGGCGCGCTGTTCCAATGGTAAGCGGATGCCGCGCATAATCT
This sequence comes from Kingella oralis, assembly GCF_014054985.1. Classification (NCBI taxonomy): domain Bacteria; kingdom Pseudomonadati; phylum Pseudomonadota; class Betaproteobacteria; order Neisseriales; family Neisseriaceae; genus Kingella; species Kingella oralis. Next base: position 55,338 of record NZ_CP059569.1, on the reverse strand, counting down.
GACGCAGCAAAGCAAGGCAGCCTGAAAACGGGGAGAACCGTTTTCAGGCTGCCTTTACCCTCTCATCTTTCATCTTGAAACTATCCCATGCCCCGCATCACCCATTTTCTCCTATCCTGCCCGTCAGCAGCCGAGCTTTCGCCCAGCAACCCTGAACGGCAAACCGTTTTGCAGCGCACGCCCCAAAAATTATCATGGCGTTTTTGCGGGCGCAATCACACGCTGACAAACCGACACGGGCTGGCTGCCGCCCGTGTGGGCGCGGATAAAATCGCCATTGTGGAAGCCCCGTTTGATGCCCGCCAAAACCAAGCCTACCTGATAAACGGCTGCGGGCAACGGCTACACGATTGGAAAACGAAACTGGCGGATTTTGTGGTGTACGATGTGGCGGCGGCAAACGGCGAAATCGCCCTGTTCGCCTATTGCCTGAAAGACCGCTGGGATTATCGGATTGCGGTGGCGATAAGCGATAACGGCGAAACCGCGCCGATGCGGTTCACGCGGATAAAATAGGCAGACTGAAAGTCTTTCTCGCCAATTCATCACGCCATCATTGCCAAAATGTTTAACGTGCCTCATCTAGCGTAAGCGACTGATGCAGCCAAGACAGTCTGAAACAGTTTGAGGCAGCCTGAAAATAAAAAACCGTCTGCTAATGAACATTCAGACGGTTTTTCACTACAACCTAGTTCATGATTCAGGGTGTCCCAAAGTTACCTTTATTAAATAGGGTGCTTAACCACCCATTTTCCCAAAGAATGAGGGCATAGGCTGCATTCTATTGCCGTTTTTACCAGGAAAAATATACGCAGGCTGTTCATAGCGGCAAGACTTATCGGTCATCAGGTTGCAAGGCGTGGCACAGGAAGCAGGCGCACCTGGAACGGGTTCGCAGCTTTGTCCACCTTGGTCTTTGCAATTCGCCACCGCCACTTTTTTGGCAAACGGTCCTGTGGGACCATAGCCGTATGCGTTTAAAGGTTTGCTACCTTTACGCCCTTGTGCCAAGGCAAAGCACAGATTGCTATAAATTACAGCAGTTTTGCAGTTGCGCCCGCCTTCCTTTCGGCATTGCTTTATGACATCAGCTGAGGCGGCATCGGGCGTGTTGTAGGCTTTATCCGTTACCCAAATCATTTTCATATTACCGCCGTCATCTAGCGAAAACGCGCCCCATTTGCGCGGCTGCATTTTGCGCGTAGCTAATTCCGCTTCGGAAGGCAGCTTCTTCATTTCCTCTACGATTGGCATGGTATTTTCTACCTTTTCCTGAGAATATTCGTTGCCGTTCTTGCCTGCCTGCATCAATTCATAAGCAAGAGAGCCTTGGCAGCCAGTCAACAACGCGCTAAGCGTGGTAACAACCAACAAATGTTTTTTGTGAAACAACATAATGATTCCTTATTCAAACAGTTGATTAAAACGAGGATTGCCATTTAGCAGATAATAATTATACTGTTTTTATATGGTTTGCAGTTATGAAAATGTGTACAACATAGCTTTTAGCCATCCACATTGCTATCCCAGCCTACTGAACTAACCTATAATATACAACCTTCCAGTTTGTTCATTTTTTTGGAGACATTATGCTTTTATCGCAATCTTGTTTAAAACCCATTTTGCTGTTGTCTGCTATGGCGTTGATGCTTTCTGGTTGTGAAACAGTGGATAAAATTATGAGTACTGATATTTCACCCAATGGCGCAATCAATGCAGCACGAAAAGGCGTGGCAGGTGCGCGCTTTCGGGGCAAACACATCATTGCTGCTTATTCGGAATTTGGTAAGGCAGACAATATTGAACACGGAATTATCCAAGAAGGTAAACTGAAAGGGCAGGAAGGCTATATTTACACTTGGCTGGCAATCAGCGAAAACAGTGCTTCAACCCATTATCTCGGCAGCGGTTACCACAGCAACGGCGACCGAACCGATTACTATGAACAGGGCGTAACCAACTTCACGCGCTACCGCTATTTCATTACCGATAACAACCACATTATCCGCGACTATAAAGAGAGCGAACATCGGGCGCGGGTGCAGTAATGGCTTTATGTTAAATGGAAAGGCAGCCTGAAAGTGAATTGACGAGCTTCTGCGAAGCTAAAATGAACTTTCAGGCTGCCCTTTTTTGTTTACAATCCCCCTTTTTCCACTTCCCCCATATCACCCCCATGTACCTCCCCAACAAAAAACGCCCATGGCTGCCGTGGCTGGCCGGCTTTCTGCTTATCGCCTTTCTGGTTGCCTTTTTCCACTTTCTTGGCGGCATACTCACGCCGTTTATCATCGCCGCCGTGCTGGCGTATATCCTCAACCCACTGGTGAGCAAGCTGGAAGCGCACGGCATCAAGCGCGGGCGCGCTTCCATGTGGGTGATGCTGTTCGCGCTGTTTTTGCTCACCGCGCTGCTGCTGGTCATTGTGCCGATGCTGGTGCAGCAGTTGCAAAGCATCATCCAAAAGCTGCCGCAGTTTGCCGATTACATCCACCGCACCGCGCTGCCGTGGTTTAACCAAAAATTCGGGCATTACCTCTCGCTCAACAACGAAACCGCCGCCAACTGGCTGCGCAGCAACGCGCAAACCATCCAAACGCGCATCCAGCAAGCCTTGCCCGCGCTGATGCAAAGCGGCGCATCGCTGGCAACCAGTTTGAGCAACATCGTGCTGCTGCCGCTTTTGCTGTATTACTTTTTGCTGGATTGGGCGCGCTGGGAAGCGGGGGCAACCGAGCTGGTGCCGCGCCGTTATCTGGACACCTACACCCGCATCACCGGCAATATGAACACCGTGCTGGGCGAATTTTTGCGCGGGCAGCTGATGGTGATGCTGATTATGGGCACGCTCTATGGCACGGGGCTGATGCTCACGGGCTTGGAATCGGGCTTTGCCATCGGCATGGTGGCGGGCATTCTGGTGTTCGTGCCCTATCTGGGCGCGTTCACCGGGCTGCTGCTGGCAACGCTCGCCGCGCTGCTGCAATTCGGCTCGTGGCACGGCTTGGTTTCCGTGTGGGCGGTGTTTGCCGTGGGGCAGTTTTTGGAAAGTTTCCTGATTACGCCGAAAATTGTGGGCGACAAAATCGGGCTGTCGCCGTTTTGGGTGATTTTTTCGCTGATGGCGTTCGGGCAGCTGCTCGGCTTTGTCGGCATGCTGGTGGCGCTGCCCTTGGCGGCTGTCTGCCTTGTGCTGCTGCAAGAGGGCAAGCAGGCGTATGTGAGCAGTAGTTTTTACCGCAAGCGATAGGCAGCCTGAAACCGCAGGCGGCAACAAAGTTAAAATGCAACGCTCAGAAATCAAAGCATTATGCGCGCAGATTCACCGTTTGCTTGCCGCGCAAACCAATGAACCCGCATGGGCGGCGATTTTTGCCGGTTTGCTGGCGCGATTAAACGATGAAACCGCCCCGCTCGCCCCTATTCAAGCCGACATTCGGCGGCTGTTTGCGGGCGCGGGTTCGTTCAGCGATTTGGTGATGCAAACGCGCGGCGCGACGGATACGGCGGCGGATACGCAGTTGGATAGGCTTCGCGCGAAATTGTTTGAGCTGATTTCATCCTGAATAGAAGGCAGCCTGAAAACAAGTTTAGATGCACGTTTTAGCTTCGCTGAAACCCTCTTCGCTCGTTTTCAGGCTGCCTCAAACATCCCCCAAGGCTAAAACCATGCCCCGCCTTAAAATAACCCGATTCGCCGCCCAAGCCGAATGCCACTACCAAGCCACGCAGCAAGGCAATGCCCGCACCGCCAATCGCGCCTATGCCCAAATCGTCCGAGCCAAAGACAGCCTAGTCGCCGGCGGGCATTTGGCGGCACTCGTCCCGCTGCTTTGCCACGAACACGCCGCCGTGCGGCTATGGGCGGCGCGTTATTTGTTATTCTGCCCGCCGTTTGCCCAGCAAACCGAAGCTGTTTTAACCACTATTGCCGCACACGGCGCAGGCATTTTAATCGCCGATGCCAAGCAAACGCTTACCCAATGGCGCAAGGGGAATTTGACGTTGGGTGATTGAGCAGAGGCAGCCTGAAAACTCAATATGGAGCGGCGATGGCTCGTCGCCAAGTCGTTCAATAGGGCTTGATGGGTTGGCAGATGTCGGCGAGCCGCCGACGCGCCACCAGTTGCAGGCTTTGCAGAGGCAGCCTGAAAATCATATTGCCGAGCTTGCGCGAAGCAAAAAACACCATTCCCCATTTTCAGGCTGCATCACGCCATAAAATAACGTAAAATGCCGTTTCTTAGCATTTCAGGCTGCCTTATCCCATATTCACGGCAGCCTGAAATTTATTCCCAACGGGCACACGCCCACTTTACACAAAGGACGTTCCATAACATGAACCGCCGCCAATTTATCAGCAGCACCGCCGCAGCCGCCACCCTGGCCGCCGTTGCCACCGCCGCCCAAGCCCACGACCATCACGACCACGCCGCGCACGGCAGCCACGCCATGCCCGCCGCAGCCCCCCGCGCATACGAAGCCGCGCGCGCCGCCGCCGAGCATTGCGTTGCCGCAGGGCAAGTGTGCCTGAGCCACTGCATCGCCCTGCTCTCTAGCGGCGACACTTCCATGAAAGACTGCGCCGTTGCCGTGAACCAAATGCTCGCCTTGTGCGGCGCCATCCAAAACCTAGCCGCGCAAAATTCGCGCCTCACGCCCGCATTGGCAAAAGTGTGCGTTGAAGCCTGCAAACAATGCGCCGAAGCCTGCAAAGCCCACGCCGCGCACCACGCCGAATGCAAAGCCTGCTACGAATCTTGCCTAAACTGCATTAAAGCGTGCGAAAAAATCGCCGCCTAACCGGCAGCCTGCGTAGCGAAGCGCAGTTGCGAAGCTAAAATCAAACGCCGCGCGGGGGAAGTCCTAGCGCGGCGTTTTGCTGGTGATTTGCTGGTGATTGGAAGAAGCGGCAGCATCTGGCGCGGCATAAAACCGCGCCCGTTGCCGATACGGGCAAACCGCCCACGCGCCCTATTCATGCCGATGCCTTTGCCCAACCGATAAGGCAGCCTGAAATCTTTGCAAAACCCCAGTGGCAGCCTGCGTAGCGCAGCGGAGTTGCAAAGCTAAAATCGGTTTTCCTGTTTCAGGCTGCCTTCTGCATATCGCCATATATCAGCCCTATAAGCGCGAACCACAATCATCATAAAACTGCATCGGCACCAATCATCTCTATTCTTTGTTTACCAGCAGTTCCGCCAATCTTTCACCAAATTTCTGCAAAGACACATTACTGTTCAAACCATGAGAGCCGCTTGGAAAGGGTAACACCGCCAGCAATGTGCCGTTTTCATTGCGTTTCCATTTTAATTTTTTCCCTGCAATTTCCTCTTGTTTGAAGCTGCGAAAACCGTCTGAAAACGCAGCGTTAAACTCGTTATCGTAAGATGTGCCGAAGCCGATAATCAGGCGCGGGCGGTATTTTTCCACCCAAGCATTCATTTCGGCAAAACGGTATCTGTTGCAGAAATTCACGTATTCCTGTTTGTCGGCAAAACCCGTAATCTCGGAAAACTCCTGCTGCCAAAGGCCTGCATCGGTGTTTTTAAACGCAATCGGATACAGGTTCATTTTGAAATAGCCCGAACCGGCTTTGTGCACAAACGGCTGCACTTCTTCGGCAAAGCGGCGGTAGTCTTCCACCTGCCCGCCGTTGAGGGCGGTCAGCAATTTGCAGACGCTGATATTGTAAGGACAGTCCACGCATTCCTGCCAAGCCTCATAGCCGAAATCCGTATCGCCTGTGTACGGTTCTGCCGCAATTTGCCGTAAATTTTCAACGGTGTGCCCGCCGCCCCATTCGATGCCACACACCCATACCGACGATTTTTCGGGCGAGCCGATGTCGCCGCCATCGCAGCCGTGGAAGTCGCGCAGCCAGTCGTATTCTTGTTTGATGTCCATATCCATATCTGTCTCCGAATGTAAAAGTCGCCTGAAAGGTTTTCAGACGACCTACTGGCTTACCAAAGTTTCAATATCAGTTGTCCGAACGCAACCAATATGGGCTCGCCGTTAATATCGTAAGTGCTTGCCGAAGTGGCATTGGATTTCGGCTTGATTTTCTGCCCATCCACTACCCAAGTATTGTGGGTGGTAGCACCATTTTTGGGTTTAATTTCTCTACCGTCAAACAGCCATGTATTGTGGCTAGTAGCCCCATATTTGGGTTTGATTTCTCTGCCATCAAACACCCATGTGTTATGGTTGGTAGCATTGCGTTTGGGCTTTAATTCTCTGCCGTCGCATACCCAATTAACATTTGAAACAATGTTAGGCACAGTTTGTCCTTTTTATTTATTAAAGTGAGTTACGTTTTGCCGCATCAACAAAATTCTGAATATAAATATCCATGCAGTAATTTATTGTTAAGGCAGACAATGATAAACTTCTCACCATGTATAAAACACCCACTACCAGTATCGGCAACACCAACCAACAAGGAAGCCTGATGAAAGTGCATGAAAAAATCCGTAAAATTCGCGAGTTAAAAAACTTCTCGCAGGAAAACATGGCAGAGCAGCTGCAAATGTCGGTAAACGGCTATGCGAAAATTGAGCGTGGAGAAGTGGGTTTGCAAATGGACAAGCTGGAAAAAATAGCCGATGTGTTGGGCATGGACGTGGTGGATTTGCTTTCAGTAGATAAAAGTTTGGTGTTTTTAAATATGGAAAACAGCACCAATTCTACCAATTACTACGCCGCACAGGAGCAATATGTAATTGAAATTGAAAAGCTGAAACAGCAAAACAGTTATATACAAGCTATGTTAATAGAAAAAGAAAAACTGATTGCTTGGCAAAAACAGCAGCTTGATGCTTTAACTGAGCTGTTGAAAACCGTCGGTAAAGAATAAGCCGTTGTCGTGTCAGATAGCAGATGATACAAAATCATAAAAACAGAAAAGTGTAGTGAAGTGATATACAAAAGGCAGCCTGAAAATATTTCAGGCTGCCTTTGAACGGCTTCTCAACCTATGCTTTCTACCCCTTGCCCGAAAACGGGTTGAGCAGCGGTACGTTCAGTTCGGCAAAATCGCGCACATTGCGCGTTACCAGCGTGAGGTCGTGGCGGATGGCGGTGGCGGCGATGAGCGCGTCGTTGTAGGGGCGTTGGTCGGGCACGTGCAGGCGGACGCAGATGCGGGCGGTGTGGCGGTCGATGGGCAGAATGCGCTGGTCAAAGGTGGGAATCACGGTGTCGTTCAGCCATTGTTGCAGGCGCATAAATTGGGCTTCGTCGCCTCGATGCCGCACGCGCAAAATGCCTTGTTCGATTTCCAGTAGGGTGATGACGGAAAGATAGCAGTCGTTCAGATTGATTGCGTTGAACCACGCCAAAAATTCAGGCGGCGTGTGGCTGCTTTGGATTTTGCGGATTTCGGATAAAACATTGGTATCAATCAGATACATCAGAACAACCCCTCGCGGTCGGCGATGATGCAGCGCGGAAATTCCACTTCGCCCACCAATTCCAAATCTTCCACGCTCATGCCGAGGCGTTCGGCATTGCTTTTAGGGTGTTTGTTTAGAGACTGATACGCCGCATAGTTCATCAACACATAGGCTGGCTCGCCGCGGTCGGTGATGCACACGGGGGCGGTGTCGCTCATGTTTTTGGCTTTGGCAACGTTTTGATTAAATTCGCGGCTGCTGATGGTTTGCATGGTCGTCTCCTTATATGTAGCAACGTTTGCACATTGTAGCCGATTGGCGGGAAAAGACAAGGCAGCCTGAAAACGGAAAACCCGTTTTCAGGCTGCCTTTATGCTGCCGGATTTATTCCGCGCGGCTGAAAATCAGCGTGGCATTGGTGCCGCCGAAGCCGAAGCTGTTGGACATCACTGCGTTGAGTTTCACTTGGCGGTTTTCGCGCACAATCGGCAGACCTTCCGCCAGCTCGTCCAGCGTTTCAATGTTGGCGCTGGCGCAGACAAAATCGTTCTGCATCATCAGGATGGAGTAAATCGCTTCGTTGGAGCCTGCCGCGCCGAGCGCGTGCCCCGACAGCGATTTGGTGGAGCTGATCATCGGCACGGTTTGCCCCGCAAACGCTTCGCGGATGGCGCCCAATTCGCGCGTGTCGCCCACGGGGGTGGACGTGCCGTGCGCGTTGATGTAGTCCACGCTGCCGCCGTGTTGCGCCAACGCCATTTGCATACAGCGCACCGCGCCTTCGCCCGATGGCTGCACCATGTCGTAGCCGTCCGAAGTTGCGCCGTAACCTGTTAATTCGCAAATGATATTTGCGCCGCGCGCTTTGGCGTGTTCGTATTCTTCCAGCACCAAAATGCTGCCGCCGCCTGAAATCACAAAGCCGTCGCGGTTGGCATCGTAGGCGCGGCTGGCGCGCTCGGGCGTGTCGTTGTATTTGCTGGATAGCGCGCCCATCGCGTCAAACAGGCTGCTCATTTGCCACGACACTTCTTCGCCGCCGCCTGCGAACACGATGTCTTGTTTGCCCAGTTGGATTAACTCGGCGGCGTGTCCGATGCAATGCGCCGAAGTGGAGCAAGCGGAGCTGATGGAGTAGTTTACGCCTTTGATTTTAAACGGCGTTGCCAAGCAAGCGGCAACGGTTGAGCCCATGGTTTTGGTTACGGCATAAGGCCCTACGCGCTTGATGCCGCTGGCGCGTAATACGTCTGCGGCTTCCACTTGCGATGCCGATGATGCGCCGCCGCTGCCCGCCACAATGCCTGTGCGAATGTTGGACACTTGCGCTTCGGTTAAGCCCGCGTTTTCAATCGCTTCCTGCATGGCGATGTAGGCATAGGCAGGGGCGCTGCCCATAAAGCGCAGGATTTTGCGGTCAATATGTTCTTTTAAATCGATGTTGATGTTGCCCGCCACGTTGGAGCGCAGCCCCATTTCGCGGTAGCTTTCGTCAAAGGCGATGCCTGATTTTAGGTTTTGCAGCGATGCCAGCACTTCGCGGCAGTTGTTGCCTAAGCTGGATACGATGCCGATGCCGGTTACGACGACTCGTTTCATAATGTTCATCTCCTGTGTAAATAAGCAAAGGCAGCCTGAAAATGGTTTTTTGCGGTTTCAGGCTGCCTTATCAACGCTATTTATCCGTCCGCTTTGCTGCGGGCGATTAAAAATCTTCGGTGCTGGTAAACAAACCCACGCGCAAGCCGTTGCCTTCGTAGATTTTTTTGCCGTCCACACTCATTTCGGCATCGGCGATGCCCAACACCAGCTTGCTGTTCATCACACGCTTGATGTGAATGTGGTAAGTGATTTTTTTGTGTTTGGGCAACACTTGTCCACTAAATTTAACTTCGGCACAACCCAGCGCACGCCCTCTGCCAGGTGCGCCTGTCCAGCCCAGATAAAAGCCCACCAGTTGCCACATGGCATCTAAGCCCAAGCAACCGGGCATCACGGGATCGCCAACAAAATGGCAGCCGAAAAACCATAAATCGGGGTTGATGTCTAATTCGGCGATGATTTCGCCTTTGCCGTATTTGCCGCCTGTGTTGTTGATGGTTACGATGCGGTCAATCATCAGCATATTGGGCAGCGGAAGCTGGGCGTTGCCCGCGCCAAACAATTCGCCGCGCCCGCAGGCAAGCAATTCTTCTTTGGTGTAGCTGTTTTGTGGAGTGAAGGTGGTCATGTATTTTCCTTAATGCCGTGTTGGCGCGATAAGTATAGAATGTCTATTCTATTGCATTACGGCGATGGGCGCAAATTTCAGGCAGCCTGAAAATGGAATAACGCGCAACCCCAAAAGGCAGCCTGAAACGTATTTCCATTTTTCAGGCTGCCTTTCATGTTTACAACTGCACACGCAATATCCGCATATCCATATTTTCCCGCCCCCATTTGGTTTTATAAATCAGCCGCAAAATAAACGGATACCGCTTGCCACAAAAATCGCTCAAATGCTCCTCTTCCACCAAGCAGCTGCCCTGCGCCAGCTTCAACACATCGTTTGCATTGCTGATGCCCCAGCGAAACTCGGGCGGTTTCTCGCCCATTCTGCCCAGCGCATCGTGATACTGCGCCTTGCCCACCATGCGTTTAAACAGCGCGTCCATCACCACTTGCGTGTGCGGCAGCTTGCGTTGCACCATTTCAAAAAACGCTTTCACCTGCGCTTCGTCAAAATACATCAGCACGCCCTCAATAATCAGCAGCACAGGCTTGCCATGCGCGGCAACAGTTTGCGTCCAGCTTTCGTCAAACATGGACACGCCCAAATACACATTGCCCGATTCGGGCAGCAGCATACGCCGCACTTCAATCACCTCGGGCAAATCAAGGTCGTACCACGCGGTAACGGTGGGTCGCCCCATGCGCTCGTAACGCGCGTCCAAGCCCGCGCCCAGTTGCACCACCACGGCATCGGGGTGTTCGGCGATAAAGTGCGCCGCCATATCGTCCAACAGCTTCGCCCGCCCGCAGCAGCCTGCTTGCGAGGCGGGGGCTTTGGTAAACGGGGCGAAGTCGTAATCAATCATGTTCAACATACGCGCCGCTTCTTTGTCGCGCAGCAGCGCATCGTCTCGTTGATATTCCACCGCCTTTGCCCACAGCGGAATCAGCATGGTGGTGGACAGCACAGTGATGTCTTTGGGGGAAATTTTTTTCTCGCTCATTTTGTGTCTCCTTGTTGTTGAGAATGACTTGCGATTAGAAATATACGCCTATGCGGTTGCATGGGCAAATCTGCGCCATGCGCCCAAACGGCAAAAGGCAGCCTGAAAACGTCTGTTTCAACTTTTATTCCACAGTCTTTCAACCCGCGCCCTGATTATCTCGCCCCATTCCCCGCGTATAATGCGCGACATACATTTCCTTTCCCAACCGTTTCAGGCTACCTATCCAACCCAGCAAAGGCAGCCTGAAACCCAACCCCAAGGAGTCTCGCCATGCAAAACATCGCCAACAAAGTCGTCATCATCACCGGCGCGTCCAGCGGCATCGGCGAAGCCACCGCGCTCAAACTCGCCAAAGAGGGCGCGAAAATCGTGCTCGGCGCACGCCGCGAAGACAAGCTCAAAGCCATTGCCGACCAAATCAAAGCGGCGGGCGGCGAGGCGGTTTACCGCGTAACCGACGTGGTCAAGCCCGAAGACAACGCCGCCCTCGTTGCCCTTGCCAAAGAAGCGTTTGGCAAAGTGGACGTGATTTTCCTCAACGCGGGTTTGATGCCCTCATCGCCGCTGTCCGCGCTGGAAACCGCCAACTGGAACGCAATGATTGATGTGAACATCAAAGGCGTGCTCAACGGCATCGCCGCCGTGCTGCCCGAGTTTAACGCGCAAAAATCGGGGCACATCATCACCACTTCGTCCGTGGCGGGCTTGAAGGTTTACCCCGGCGCGGCGGTGTATTGCGGCACCAAATGGGCGGTACGCGCGATTATGGAAGCCCTGCGCATGGAATCGGCGCAGGCGGGCACGCATATCCGCACGGCTACGATTTACCCCGCCGCCGTGCAGTCGGAGTTGGTGAGCCACATCACCGACGAGGGCGCGTCCAAAGGCTACCGCGAGCTGTACGACAACTACGAAATCCCCGCCGAGCGCATCGCCAACGTGGTGGCGTTTGCCATCAGCCAGCCCGCCGACACCAATGTGAGCGAGTTTACGGTGGGCCCGACTACGCAGCCGTGGTAAGCGCGTAACACCGTTTTCAGGCTGCCTGTAAACCCATACCGATAAGGAGCAAAATAATGTCCAAGAAACAAACCGCAGGGCGAGACCATCTCGGCACGTTCGCCCCAAAATTCGCTGAGCTGAACGATGACGTGCTGTTCGGGCAGGTTTGGTCGCGCGAAGCCGAGCTTGCGCCGCATACGCGCAGCTTAATTACCATTGCCGCTTTAATCTCAGGCGGTAACTTTGAGCAGCTTCCCGCCCATTTGAATATCGGCAAACAAAACGGCATCACGCAGCAGGAAATCGCCGAAGTGATTACCCATCTGGCGTTTTATGTCGGCTGGCCGAAAGCGTGGTCGGCGTTCAATTTGGCAAAAGAAGTGTACGGCAAACAAGGAGCATAAAAATGAACACCCAAAACAGCGAACAACAAGTCAAACACGGCATTTTTCCGCTTGGCGAAAAAAACGAACGGTACGCCGACGTGTTTGTCGGGCAAAGCTATCTGGCAGGCTTGGCTGCCGCCCCCGACGCATCGGCAACCGTCGCCCACGTCAGCTTTGAACCCGCCTGCCGCAACAACTGGCACATTCACACCGACGGCTACCAAATCCTGCTCGTTACAGGCGGCGAAGGCTGGTATCAGGAACACGGTAGCCCCGCCCGCAGCCTGCAAGCGGGCGACGTGGTGGTAACCAACAAAGGCGTGAAGCATTGGCACGGCGCGAAAAAAGACTGCTGGTTCAGCCACATCGCCATTACCGCAGGCAGCACCGAGTTTCTCGAACCCGTGGACGAGGTGCACTACAACGCGCTGCCCGACTGAAACGAGAAAGGCCGTCTGAAAACCGTTTTCAGGCTGCCCGTTCCCCTATTTTCCCACACTCGATTAAGGAGTTAACCATGCAGACCATCCAACTGGCCAACGGCATCCCAATCCCCGTACTCGGCTTCGGCGTGTACCAGATTCCGCCCGAAGAGACCGAGCAAGCCGTTATCAACGCCGTCAAAGCGGGCTACCGCCATATTGACACCGCGCAGGCGTATGTGAACGAAAGCGAAGTGGGGCGCGGCATTGCCCGCTGCGGCGTGGCGCGGGAAGAATTGTTCGTTACTACCAAAGTGTGGGTGGAAAACGCGGGCGAAGAAGCCGCAGCCGCCTCGCTGGAACGCTCGTTTGCCCGCCTGAATTTGAGCTATATAGACATGGTGCTGATTCATCAGCCCTACGGCGATGTGTACGGTACATGGCGTGCGCTGGAACGCTATCAGGCGGCGGGCAAAATCCGCGCCATCGGCGTAAGCAATTTCACCCCCGACCGTGCGGTGGATTTGGGCATATTCAACCAAGTCATGCCGCAGGTAAACCAGATTGAAATCAATCCTTTCCACCAGCGCAACGAGCAAATCGCCGCGCTGCAAAGCGAAGGCATTGCCGTGGAAGCGTGGGCACCGTTTGCCGAGGACAAAAACGGCATCTTCCAAAACCCCGTGCTTGCCGCCATCGGCAAAAAATACGGCAAATCCGTGGCGCAGGTGATTATCCGCTGGCTGGTGGAGCGCGATATTGTGGTGCTGGCAAAATCGGTGAAACCCGAGCGCATGGCGGAAAACCTGAATGTGTTTGATTTTGCGCTGAGCGATGAAGACAAAGCCGCCATCGCGGGCTTGGATACGGGCGAAAGCCAGTTTATGAACCACCAGAGCATTGAATGCGTGCGGCAGGTAAAGTCTTGGGTGTTTGATGTGTAAGCCTACAAGGCAGCCTGAAAGCGGTAAAACGGGTTTTCAGGCTGCCGCCCACGCAAAAGGCAGCCTGAAACACCCAAATCACACAGGACACCTTTAATGAACATCATCAAAAAATCCCTTGTCGGCGCAATCGCCACCGTTGCCCTCTCCGCCCAAGCCGCGCCCGTATTCAACATTTTTGAACTCGGCGTGCAGCCTGAAAAAACCGCGCAATACGACGCAGTGGGCAAGCACAATATCCAAACCTCCATTGCCAACGAACAAGGCACGCTGGCGATGTACTCCGTCAAGCGCAAAGACAACCCCAACATGGCGTATATGATTGAACTCTATGCCAACGATGCCGCCTACCAAACGCACCGCGCCACACCGCATTTTCAACACTATCTGCGCGACACGGACGCGATGATTGCGGATAAAACGTTTTACGAGATTGCGCCAAGCGAGTTGGGAAATAAGGGCGGGGTGCGTTGGGGCGACGAGTGAAGTTATTTAAGGCAGCCTGAAAAACAAAGCCGCTTGGTGTTCTGCCACGCGGTTTTTTGCTGGATGGATTAGGTTTCAGGCTGCCTTTCTCCTTGATACAAAACGAGCGTACCAACCTCATCATCCTAAAATCTTCGCCCGCCCCAAAGGCAGCCTGAAATCTAAAATGGCGCGGCAACAGCTCTTTGCCAACGGCGTATTCCATCGGTTGGCCACATCGGCGGCAGGTTGAGCAACGTTTTCAGGCTGCCTTACCATATTGAGGCAGCCTGAAAACGGCAGGCACAGGATAACGGCACAGATGATTTTTCAGGCTGCCTTCTGTGCATCCCGCGCCATTCACCCAATCACCACCCCGCCAGCACCACCTTGCCCACCATATCCCCGCGCTCCACCATCTGATGCGCGCGGCGCAGGTTGGCGGCGTTGATGCCGTCGATGGTTTGCGTCGCGGTGCTGTGCAGGCGGCCTTCATCAACCAGTTGTGCCACTTTGGCAAGGATTTCACCCTGGCGCGCGATGTCGGCGGTCTCGCGCAGCGCCCGGGTGAACATGAATTCCCAATGCAGCGAGATGCTTTTGCCTTTCAACGGGTTGGCGTCAAGCACCTCGGGGTCGTCAATCAACGCGATGCGGCCTTGCGGCGCGAGCAGTTCCGCCAGCTGCGGCAGGTAGTATGCGCTGTGGTTGGTGGAAAACACCCACGAGGGGGCGTCGATGCAGAGCTCGACCACTTGTTCGGGCAGGCTGTGGCGGTGGTTGATGACGTCATCCGCGCCGAGGCGGCGCAGCCATGCTTCGCTTTCGGGGCGCGAAGCGGTGGCGATGATTTGGATGTCGGTGAGCGTTTTCAGCAGCTGCACGGTTATCGAGCCGACGCCGCCCGCACCGCCGACCAACAGCAGGGCGCGGCTGCCGCCGGCGACGGGTTTGTTCACATCAAGGCGGTCAAACAAGGTTTCCCACGCGGTGAGCGCGGTCAGCGGCAGCGCGGCGGCTTGGGCAAAATCGAGCGTGCGCGGTTTGCGGGCAACGATGCGCTCGTCCACCGCCTGCAACTCTGCATACGAACCGGGGCGGTTAATCACGCCGGCGTAATAGACTTCGTCGCCGACCTGAAAATGCTGCACGCCGCTGCCGACGGCTTTGACCACGCCCGCCGCGTCCCAGCCCAAAATGCGGTACTGCCCTGCGGCAGGCGTATGCGCGGCGCGGACTTTCACGTCGGCGGGATTGACCGACACGGCACGCACTTCGACCAACAGGTCGCGTTCGCGCAATTCGGGTGCGGGCAATTCGATGTCCAACAGGCAGTTTTCGTCGCTGACGGGCAGCGGGCGGTTGAATCCGACGGCTTTCATGCTGTGTTTCTCCGGTTGTGAAAAAGGAGCGCCCATCTTAAGATATACGCCCGCGCCTGTTAAGAACGCACTTATTTTTCAGCAGGTTACTTATCGGATACTGTTAAAGGCAGCCTGAAAGCCGTTTCAGACGGCATCCAACCCTCAAACAAGGAACACAACATGGGCAAAACCGCACACACCGCATTTAACTGCGCCGAGGGCTGTTCGGTGGAAGCCGCGCTGGCCGTTATCGGCGGCAAGTGGAAAGGCACGATTCTCTACCGCCTGCACCGCGACGGCGTGCTGCGCTTCAACGAAATCCGCCGCATCCTGCCCGCCGTGTCGCAGCGCACGCTGACCGCGCAACTGCGCGCGCTGGAAGCCGACGGCATCATCGAGCGCACCGTTTACGCCGAAGTGCCGCCGCGCGTCGAATACCGCCTGAGCGCCTACGGGCAGACGCTTGCGCCCGTGCTGCTGGCGTTAAAGGCATGGGGCGACGGGCATAAGGCGCGGTCAGAGGCAGCCTGAAAAGGCAAAACCCCGCCTGATGCGCTTTCAGGCTGCCCAAGCGGACAACGTTCAAAACAAACGGCATGGCGTGTTTGTTTGCCCTGTCGGAAACATTTTCAGGCTGCCTTAGCGTTCCCAAAGGCAGCCTGAAATCTTTGCCCTCCCCGTTGCCCTGCGCCGTCAGTCTACAACCCCCTTGCAACGGTTTCCATCCGCCTCGACAAACGGCTTGCCGCAATGCAGCGGGGCAGCCTGAAAAGCAAACCCCAGCCCAATACGTTTTCAGGCTGCCTATCATTCCAAAGGCAGCCTGAAACCTTGCTTTGCCCGACACCCAGCCTGTTTGAAGCGCATCATTTCCGCGCGGGCGGGCGTTTGGATAAAATCCGAGCGACAGATTGTTCTCGCGGGCATAACGACATTCCTGTTTTCAGGCTGCC
This sequence comes from Kingella oralis, assembly GCF_014054985.1. Taxonomy (NCBI): domain Bacteria; kingdom Pseudomonadati; phylum Pseudomonadota; class Betaproteobacteria; order Neisseriales; family Neisseriaceae; genus Kingella; species Kingella oralis. The sequence goes on along the minus strand of NZ_CP059569.1, from coordinate 39,187 downwards.
TTTCATGCCCCGCGCAGGCAGCCTGAAAACCATTCCATCCAACCATCCCAACCAAATCATGCAGCGGAAGGAGCATTACCCATGCCCGACGGCGTAACGTCGATTATGGGGCAGGAACTGTCGGGCACCGTCGCTGCGCTCGGCGAAGGCGTGAGCGGTTTTGCCCTCGGCGACCCCGTTTGCGCGCTCACCGACGGCGGCGCGTATGCCCAATATTGCGCCGTCAAAGCCGCCCAAGTCCTGCCGCTGCCCGCGGGCTACCGCCTTGCCGAAGCCGCCATGCTGCCCGAAACCCTGTTCACCGTGTGGGTAAACGTGTTTATGGACGGCCAAATGCGCGCAGGCGAAACCCTGCTGGTACACGGCGGCACCAGCGGCATCGGCATCACCGCGCTGGCCATCGCCCGCGCGCTCGGCATCCGCACCCTCGCCACCGTGGGCAACGCCGAAAAAATGCGCGTGGTAGAGCAATACGGCGCGATTGCCGTGAACTACAAAACCGACGATTTCGCCCAAGCCGTGAAACAACACGGCGGCGCAGACGGCATCTTAGACGTGGTCGGCGGCAGCTATTTCGCGCAAAACCTGGACTGCCTGAACAAAGACGGGCGCATCTTCCTAATCGGCTTTATGGGCGGCAACATCGCCCCCGAAGTGAACCTGCTCAAAATCGCCGTCAAACGCGCCCGCATCACCGGCTCCACCATGCGCTGCCGCAACAGCGCCGAAAAAGCCACCATCGCTCAAAGCCTGTGCGAACACGTTTTGCCGCTGCTGGGGGATGGCAGCATCGCCAAACCGCATCTGCACCGCGTGTACCCGTGGACAGAAGTCGCCGCCGCCCACGCGGAAATGGATAAGGGGACGCATATCGGCAAGGTTTTGTTGGATTTTACGCAGGGCTAGGCGGTTTCAGGCTGCCTTCGGACAGCGTTGCAAACGGTATTGGGGCAGCCTGAAAACCACCCCCCCAAAACGCACGGGGTTTGGGCAAGTGCAGCCTGCATGGTGTAGCAAGCCGTCGCCCGTATGCCGTAGGACGCATCCACCGCCACGCACGCGGTTTCCAAAACCAAAAGCAGCCTGAAAACCAGTTTCCCGTTTTCAGGCTGCCTCAAACCGCTCTACTCCCCCACGCTCGCCGCTACCAGTTTCACCACCAGCGGGCGCACCGCCAGCAGGCTGGCGAAGGCAACCGGCCAGGTAATCAGGTAGGACTTCGCCAGCCGCGCCGGATAGCCCGCGTCCAGCCCCGTGTTCAGCGCCACCAGCACGCCGCTCACAATCAGCACCATCATCGCCGAGGTGTAAAAGGTAAACAGCAGCCCCGCGTATTTTTTCGGCAGCTTCTTCATCACGCCTCCATCGCCTTTTCCAGCGCGGCGCTGTCTTCGTAGAAACGGTAATGTGCCAGCAGGCCGTCGGCAAACTGCATCGCCAGCGCCCAATCGCTGTCGAACACTTTGCCCGTGGCGCGCACGGTGTGGCGCAGGTGGCCGTGCATCATCGCCAAATCCTTGCCCGCCGCCGCGCCGTCGAGGCGGAATTCGCCGAACTCCACCGCCGCGCCGAGCTTTTGGAAAAACTGCCGCGCGCCGTCTTTGCCGACGTATTCGCCGTATGCCGGCACGGCGGCGCAGGGTTCGGTGCGCACGGCGGTAAAGCGCACGTCGTCGGCGCAGCGTTGCAGCACGGCTTCCAGATTGCCGGCGGCAAGGTCGGCGAAAATCGTTTGCGCAAGGGAAAGACAGTCCATTTTTTGCTCCTGAATAGGTGTTTGGTTGAATGGGGCGGCAGTTTAATCCGTGCGCAAAACGGTTAAAATACGAAAAAACATCCGTGTCCGATAACCAACGCACAATCAGGCAGCCTGAAAACCGGTTCGCAGGCTTTCAGGCTGCCTAAGGAAAGCACCGCCATGAACGACTGGGACGATTTGCACTGCTTCACCGTGCTCGTGGAAAAACAAACCCTTACCGCCGCCGCAGAAACGCTCGGCGTGCAGCACAGCACCATATCGCGCCGCATCGCGCGGCTGGAAGCCACGCTCGGGCTGCGCCTGTTTGACCGCATCGGCCGCCGCTACCTGCTCACCGACGAAGGCGCACGCATCCGCGCGCAAGCGCAGGAAATCGCCGTGGGCATGGACAGCCTGCTGCGCACTGCGCGCGAGCAGCGCGAAGAAATGGCCGAAGTTGTCGTCTCCGCGCCGCCGCTGGTCGCCAAAGGGCTGCTGATGCCGCACTTTGCCGCCTTCGCCCGCCGCCACGCCAACATCCGCCTCGTGCTGCAAAGCGACGCGCACATCAGCAACCTGCACGCGCGCCACGCCGACATCGCCCTGCGCATCGTCCGCCCCACGCAAAACGACCTCGTCGCCCGCCGCCTGCGCCCCATCCGCTACCGCTTCTACGCCCGCGAGGGCTACCTGCGCAGCCGCCCCCGCGCCGAACAGGCGTTTCTCTGCCTCAACATCGGCGGCGCGCACGGGCTGTGGCAGGAGCAGCTGCTCGCCGGCCGCCGCATCATCCTCGCCTGCAACGACTTCGATGTCATCAAAGCCGCCGTCGCCGCCGAAACCGGCATCGGCCTCTTGCCCGATTTCTACGTGCGCCCCGCAGACGGCTTCGTGCAGGTTGCCCCGAACGGCGCGGCGCAACCGGAAGAATTTGCCGCCGACCTCTATCTGGTGATGCACGAAGATTTGCGCCGCTCGCCCAAAATCCGCGCCGTGGCGGATTTTCTGGGCGAAGTGCTGGCAGATCAGGCAGCCTGAAAGCCGCGTGTTGCCGTTTTCAGGCTGCCTTGAAGGACGGCTGCCGTAGGTCGGGCATTTATGCCCGACATTGTGAACGGGATTTGTCGGGCATAAATGCCCGACCTACGAAACTGGTGTACGAATACGGTTTTTTGAAAGAATGAAAAGGCAGCCTGAAAAAACACATTCTGCTTTTCAGGCTGCCTCGGATGCCCTCTGCAAGGCAGCCTGAAACCCTTTTTTCAACCCCAACTCCGAAAGGAATCCCTATGCAAAACCCAGCCCAACCCTAAGTCTGGCTCGTAACCGGCGCATCCGGCGGGCTCGGGCTCGCCCTCGTTAGGCAGCTGCTCGCCGCAGGGCACCGCGTCGCCGCCACCACGCGCAATGCCGACAAGCTCGCCGCAGCCGTCGGCGGCAGCGAAAACCTGCTCGCACTCACCATGGCGCTCACCGACGAAGCCGACATCAACCGCGGCATCGCCGCCATCACCGAACGTTTCGGCCGCATCGACGTTACTGTGAACAACGCAGGCTACATCCTTGTCGGCGCGATTGAAGAGCTCACCGACGCCGAAATCCGCGCCAATTTTGACATCAACGTGTTCGGCATGATGAACGTAATCCGCGCCGTGATGCCCGTTTACCGCGCGCAAAAAAGCGGACGTTTTCTCAATATTCATCCATTTCAGGCAGCGTTACCGACCCCGGGCAGGCGATTTACAGCGCCAGCAAAGCCGCCGTCATCATACTCACCGAAGCGGTGGACGAGGAAGGGCGCGACTTCAACGTGCGCGCCACCGCCGTCTGCCCCGGCGGGCTGCGGACATCCTTCCTCGGCGGCTCGGCGCGTTTCCCCGAGCACCCGATTGTGGACTACGCCGGCGTGCGCGACTACGAAAACGCCTACCGCCGCCTGAACCAAAACCAAAGCGGCGACCCCGAAAAAGCCACCCGCGCGCTGATTGCCCTCGCCGCGGCGGACAACCCGCCCAAACGCATCTATCTGGGCGCGGACAGCTTCGCGGCGATGGAGCGCAAAATGGGCAAAGTGGCGGCGGAAATGGCGGCGTGGGAGGAGCTGTCGCACAGCACGAAATATGAGGGGTGAGGCAGCCTGAAACGCAGATTGGCACACCGTTAAAGCCCAATAAAAGGCAGCCTGAAAACGAAATCCCGTTTTCAGGCTGCCTTTCTGTCCCATCATCCTAATGATGCGCGTGCCCGATTTGGAAGGTGAGCGTGGTGTAATTCGCCTGTTTTTGGCACACTTTTTGGTCGGCAAAATCCGCCTTATGCTCCACGCTGGCTTTCCAAAAGCCCTGCCGCAGCGGAATAATCGCCACCGTGCCGTCATCGCCCGTGGTGTCGGAAAACGCCTGCGCTTCCACCTTGTGCGTTTTACCTCTATCGCTGGTGTCAAAGCCGTCAAACGTTGCCGTGAGCGTGGCATTGGGCAGCGGCTCGCCGTTGAGCAACACTTTCACCTTAAACCGCTCGCCCACCTGCACATTAGCAGGATTATCCAGCGGCACAATCTCCAACATCTGCCCCACAGGGCGTGTAATCACCGCCGTATCCGCGCTTTCATGCCCCACATTCACAATATTCTTGCCATACATCCGCGTTTGCTCGCAGTAAGTGGCATCGGGCATTTGCGTCATATTTTGCCGCTTCCAGCCCGCCGCGTTTTTTGACCAAAATGTCGGCAAATATTCCGCCAACACCAAAAAGCTGCCGTCTTTCACAGGCTTCGCGCTTTCGTATTGATAATTGTGCAAACCCTTTTGCACCAAATTTTGCTTGCCCTGCGGCGTAACCAGTTGCAACGGCTTAAAAATATCCAGTCGCTCTTTGGCAATCGGCTCAAACTCGGGGAACTCGCCATAGCCCAATTCCGCTTTCAAAATCTCGCCACCATGCGTGTGATTGGTGGACACCCAAACCCGATGCGCGTGGGCGGATAGCGAAGCCGCGCACAACAGCGCAGCCAATAGTGTTTTGCTCATACTCTTTTTTCCTTTGTTATTTTGCTGCAAAAATGCGGGCTAGATGTTATGGCATAACGTGGTTTTTGTAAAGATAGGTTTGCATGGGTGCGCTTTGGGGCAAACCATCCCCGAGGCAGCCTGAAATCGGATGCTCCGCTCAGCCCCGCGCCAAGCCGAAATTGGACACCCGTCCAGCCAGCCCCTATAATTTGGCAGCCTGAAAACGCGCAAACCGTGATTTCAGGCTGCCTTATTGCGATTGAGACCTTATCATGCCCCATTCCGTATCCTACTGGTTTGCCACCGTGCTCACCTTTGCCCGCCGCGAAACCAAAGAATTGCTGCGCGACAAAATCCGCCTGTTTTTCGCCGCGCTCGGCCCGGCGATTATGCTCGCCGCCGTGGGCTGGGCGATTTCGTTTGACGTGGCGAACCTGAAATTTTCCGTGTTAGACCGCGACCAATCGGCAGCCAGCCGCCACATGGTTGAGTATTTCCGCGGCTCGCCGTATTTCAAAGAGCAGCCGCCCGTGTATTCCCTGCAAGAGGCGGAAGCGCGCTTGAAAAGCAACCAAGTGGTGCTGGTGATTGATGTGCCGCCCGATTTCGGGCGCAGCTTGGCACAGGGACGGCAGCCTGAAATCGGGTTTTATATAGACGGCACCATTCCGTTCAACGCCAGCAACATCCAAGCCTACGCGCAAAGCATGGTGCAGCGGTATAACTTGGACACGCTCAAAGCGCGCGGTATGGATTTGCCCAAAGCCGCCGCCATCGTGCCGCGCTTTCTTTACAATCAAGACTTTAAAAGCATGAACGCGATTGTGCCCAATGTACTGATGATGGTGCTGACCATGATTCCCGCGATTATGACCGCGCTTTCGGTGGTGCGCGAACGCGAAATCGGCTCCATCGCCAATTTATACGCCAGCCCCGCCAGCGTGCCGCAGTATCTGATTGGCAAGCAGTTGCCTTATTTGGCGATGGGCGTGTTTAATTTTGTGTCGCTCTCGCTGATGATTGTGTTTTGGTTTGGCGTGCCGCTCAAAGGCTCGCTGCTGGCATTGTTTATCGGCACGCTGCTGCACGTTGCGGCGGCAACGGCGTTCGGGCTGCTGGTTTCGGCGTTCACCAAATCGCAAACGGCGGCGTTTTTCATCTCTGCCATCGGCAGCGTAACCATTGCTTCCAACTTTTCGGGCCTGATGTATCCCGTCTCCACCATGAGCGGCGGCGCGTATGTGATTGGCGTGAGCTTTCCCGCGTCGTGGTATCAGCGCGTGTCCATCGGCGGCTTCACCAAAGGCTTGGGCGTGTGGGATTTGGGCAGGGAATACGCCATGCTGGCGATGTTTGCCGCCGTGTTTTTAACGCTGGCGTGTTTGAGTTTGCAAAAGCAAGAGAAGTAACGCAAAGGCAGCCTGAAAACGCGCTGATTCATTTTCAGGCTGCCTCTACCCCAAGAAAGCACCCGATATGCGAACCTTAAAAAACATCCTTTCCCTTTCCGCCAAAGAACTGCGCAGCCTGTTTGGCGACACGGTGCTGGTGGTGCTCATCGTGATGATGTTCAGCACGATGGTGTACAACACCGCCACCAACGCCACATCCGATGTGAGAAACGCCAACATCGGCATCGTGGACTACGACCGCAGCCCGCTCACGCGCCAAATTGTTGCCGCGCTGTTGCCGCCGCAGTTTGCCAAGCCCGTTTACGTTAATCCCAACGACACGCAAGAGATGCTGGATAAAAGTGAGCTGACTTTTGTGTTGGAATTTCCGCCGAACTTCCAGCGCGACGTGTTGGCCGGGCGTGCGCCCGAAGCGCAGCTTTTGGTGGATGCCACCGCGATGACACAGGCGGGCATGGGCTCGGGCTATATCACGCAGATTTTCAGCCGCGAAATCCAAGAGTTCATGGGCGTGAAACAGCAAATCAGCCAAGCCATGCCCGTGCGCGCGGCGGTGAACCTGCAATACAACCCGAACAACCAAAGCAGCTGGTTTATGGGCGCGGCGATGGCGGGCAACAATATTATGTTGATTACATTGGTGTTGGTGGGCGCGGCGGTGATACGCGAGCGCGAGCACGGCACGATGGAACACTTGCTGGTGATGCCGGTAACCGCCACCGAAATCGTTGCCGCCAAAATCTTGGCAAACGGCTTGGTGGTAAGCGCGGCGGCGGTGTTGAGCATGAAGTTTGTGGTGGGCGGCGCGATTGGGGCGCATTTGGCGGGGTCGTTTGCGCTGTATGCGCTGGGCGTGGTGCTGTTTATGTTTTCGGTGGCTTCGTTGTCGGTGATGCTGGCAACGATTGCACCCACCATGCCGCAATACAGCTTGCTGATGGTGCCCACTTACATTGTTTTTATGATGTTTTCAGGCAGCACTTCGCCGCGCGCCAATATGCCCGAAATGGCGCAGCGGGTGAGCGAATATTGGCCTAGCACGCAGTTTGCCCGCTTCGCGCAATCGGTGATGTTTCGCGGCGCGGGGCTGGAAACGGTGTGGGTGCAGCTTTTGGCGTTGTCGGTGTCGGGGGCGGTGTTTTTGGGGCTGGCGCTGGTGCGGTTTCGCAAGATGTTGGAAAAACAGGGCTAAGGCGGGCAAACGCGCGTTGCGGCAGCTTGAAACGATGCCCTCCCGTTTTCAGGCTGCCTCAATCTGAAATCAAACCGCGCGGCGCAAAAAAAGGGCGCATTGAAAAATACGCCCTCTGCTTGATGCCGGCTGTTGCATTTCGCTTCGCCGCCGCGCCTAATTCACCCGCACGGAAGTCATGCTCAATGCGCCACCGACGATTTCATCGTTAAACAATACCACCGCCTGCCCATCATCGTGCTGCGCCAGCACATACAGCAGCGGCAAAAAATGCTCGGGCGTGGGCGCAGACAGCCCCGCGACATCGCCCCATTGGTTTAAATAATCGGCAATGCGGTCAAACTCGCCTTGCTGCAACGCATCGTTGATGTTTTGCCGAAACGCTTGCGCCCATTTGTGCGGCGGCGCGTCGGGGCGGTAGGCGCGCAGGTTGTGCACGATGTTGCCGCTGCCCACAATCAGCACGCCTTGTTCGCGCAGCGGGCGCAGGCGTTTGGCTTGTTCAAAGTGTTCCGCACTGCTAAGCGATGCGTCCAAACTTAGCTGCACCACGGGAATATCGGCGTTGGGAAACGTGGGTTTCAGCACCGTCCACACGCCGTGGTCTAGCCCCATATCGGGGTCTAGCTGGGCGTGGGGCAACAGGCGGCACACTTCCTCCGCCAGCTCGGGGCAGCCTGAAACGGGGTATTGCTGTTGATACAGCGCATCGGGGAAGCCGTAGAAATCGTAAATCAGCTTGGGGCGCGGGCTGCTGCTCACCCATGTGCCGTTGCCGTAACCATGCGCAGACACGCACAAAATGGCACGCGGCGCGGGCAGGCGCTCGCCCATTTGGCGGAAGGCGCGGTTGTACGCGTTGTCGCGCAACACGTTCATCGGGCTGCCATGCCCGAGGAATAAGGCGGTGTTCATGCTGTTTGCTCCGTTGAATATTAAATGTGGCGGCATTGTATTTTTTCGGATGATGCAAATAAATAGCCAAAAAACGAAAGCAGTATTGCCCACAAAGAAACAATAGGCAGCCTGAAAACCGCAGGCGGCAATCAAACCGGCATAAACCCGTTTTCAGTCTGCCTTTATGCCGCTTCCAAGGCTTGCAACTTCGCCGCCAGTTGCGCCGCCTGCCCGCGCGCTTTGGCTTGGATTTCGTCGGCGCTGTATAACGCGGGCGATGTGCCGTGAAACCAAAACGGCGGCACAAAATTCATCTGCGCGTAATACGCGGTTTGGGCAAGGTTTTTGCAAAATTCCGCCACGGGAAAATGATGCTCGCCCAGCGTGTGGTATTCGCGCTCGGGCGCGCCCACGGTAAAGCTGGCGACAAAATTTTTGCCTTTGAGCTGGCTGCCCGTGCTGCCATAGGCAAAGCCGTAGGTGAACACGCAGTCAAACCATTGCTTCAAAATGGCGGGCATGTTGTACCAATAAAACGGATATTGGAACACGATGGTTTGATGGCGCAGCAAAGCTTGCTGCTCGGCGGCGACATCAATTTGAAAATTGGAATACAGCTCGGCGATGGGGCGGATTTCCAAATCCAAGCCGCTGCCTTGCAAGCCGTTGATAACGGCTCGGTTGGCAACGGATTGGGCGTAGTTGGGGTGGGCGAGAATGATGAGTGCCATGTTTGCTCCTTGCTGGAAAAACGCGGATTGTGGCGGCGCAAAACGGCAAAGGCAAGAGCTATCCTTTTGAATAGGTGCAAAAAAAAATGAAAACGGAATGCACGGCAGCGTGCTTGGAAGCAAACGGCAAACGCTATGCTTGCACGGTGAGCCTGGCGATGGATTTAATCGGCGGCAAATGGAAGGCGGTGGTGCTGTATCACCTGCAAGACGGGGCAAAACGCTTTGGCGAATTGCACGCGCATCTGGTGTTTGCCACCGAGGCGGTGTTGAGCCGCCAGCTGAAAGAATTGGAGCGGGACGGGCTGGTTTCGCGCACGCAATACGGCACCAAACCGCCGCTGAAAACCGAATACGCGCTCACCGAATTGGGGCGCACGGCGATTCCCGTGTTGCAGGCGGTTACCGCTTGGGGCAATGCGCTGGCGCTGGATGGCGGGTGCTTTCAGGCAGACTAAAACTGTCAGGCAGCCTGAAACTGCGCGGTAAACGCTTGCAACACGGCTTTACCCGGGCTGCGGTCGTAAATGGCGAACACAATGCGTTCAAAGCAATCGGCAAATTCAGGCTGCCTCAGGCTTTGCGCGAAGGCGGCGGCAACTTGCTCGGGCGGATTGCGGAACACGCCGCAGCCCCACGCGCCCAGCACCAAATTTTTCTGCGCTTGGTCTTTGGCAACCGCCAACACATAATCCGCCCGCCGCTGCAACGTTTGCGCCAACGCTGCTGCGCCGTGCGGTTCGCGCTGCAAAAACACGCCTGCATTGGGCGCGGGCGCGGTAATCACCGAAGGATAAAAGCATTCGTTCAGCAGCCCATCGCCCGACACGCGAAAAAATGGCACGCGCGGCGAATAGATAATGTGGTCGGTGTAGAGCATGGATTTTTCGGCTCGGTTGGCGGCGTAGTAATCGGGCTGTTCCAGTTGGCACAGATACAGTCCCGAGCTGCGGCACAGGTCTTCTTCCTGCGCTTTGGCGCCGTTTAAAAAGCCGCCGCCTGCGTTTTTGGCGGAGGCAAAATTGAGCAGCACCACATCACCCAAGCCTTCTTTTACCATCAAGCGATAGGCGGCTTGCTGCGTGCTTTCGGGGGTTACGCTGATTTGCGTGGCGCGGTGGTTTCGTTCCGTTTCAGGCTGCCTTAGGGTTTCGCGCCAATGGGCTAGCTCGCTGGGGCGGTATAGCACGGTGTGGCGTTGCGCGGCTTGCTGCTCGGCGGAAAAATCCAAGCAGCCGCCATCGGGCAAGGGCAGTTTGCCTGTTTGGCTGATGCGCAGGGCTTGTTGGGCGAGAGTTTTGGCGTTCATGGGGATGTCCTTGTGGATGGGATAGATAGTTTTAATTTTACTCGGTTCGTTGTTTTCAGGCTGCCTTTGATGATGACCACACTAATCGCCCTGTTTACCCTATTCGCCAGCACATTCGGCGTATTTATCGGCTTGTATGAAGACAGCCGCGACAAAATTTGGGCTTATGTTGCCGCCCGCGCATTGCTGTTGGCAGTATCTTACGGCGCGGCAATCGCCGTATTCTGGTTTGCGCCGACCGCTTGGTGGCTGCTGTGGCGCATGGCGGCGATGTGGGCAACGTTTTACGCGCTTGCCAAAGTGAGCTTTCATTTTGTTTGCCAATCCCAGCTTAACCGCACGCGGTAGCGTTTTAGGCAGCCTGAAAAAGGAAAAACCCATTTTCAGGCTGCCTACACCGCGCGTCCCTTTCCAATCCTCCCAACCCCAAAAGGCAAAAACCATGCACACCCCAACCAAACTCCTCGCCCTCATCATCCCGCTTGCGCTTGCCGCCTGCGCCGTAAACACCGATGTGCCCAGCCGCGTGGCGGTGCCGCCGTCATTTGAGCAAACGGGCACACAAGCAGGCGCAATAGGGCAGCCTGAAAACAACCTTTCGCGCTGGTGGACAACATGGCAAGACCCCGTGCTGCGCGATTTGGTGGAACAAACTTTGCGCGAAAACCGCAATCTGGCGGCGGCGCAGGCAACCATGCAGGCGGCGCAGGCGCAGGCGGATTTGGCGGATGCCGCCCGCCGCCCACAAATCGGCGCGGGGGCGAATTTATATGCCACGGGCAAGCAGGATAACCCGCTGCCCAATGGCGTGCGCCAAGCGGCGGGCAGCATCAACCCGCAGCTGGGGCAGGCGGATTTTGATAATGTGAACCTGCGCCGCGCGGCGTTGTCGGCATCGTGGTCGCCCGATATTTTTGGGCAAAAGAAAAGCGATGCCGAAGCGGCGCGGCAAGTGGCGTTGGGCGAGGCGGAGCGTTGGCACGGCGCGCAGCTGATGTTGGCAGCGGAAACGGCGCAGCATTATTTAAACGCGCGGGCATTGGAAGCGCGGCAGGTGCAGGCTGCGCAGCGCATAGGCAGCCTGAAAAACCTGTTGCGCTATGTGCAGGCGCGGTTTAAGGCGGGGCATGTGAGCGCGTATGAAGTGCGCCAAGTGGAGGCGCAGCTTGCCGCCGCGCAAGCCGAAACCGCCACGCTGGATGCGCAACGCGCGGCGCACGTTCGCAGCATTGCCGTGCTCACGGGGCAAGTGCCGCAGGGTTTCAGGCTGCCTGCAAGCGGAGCGAACATCTTGGCAAACTTGCCCGCCGCGCCGCAAGGGGCAACGCCGTTAGATGTGCTCACGCGTCGCCCCGATGTGCGCGCTGCCGAACGCCAAGCCCGCGCCGCCACCGCCAAGCTCGCCAGCGCAAAAATGGACAGGCTGCCGCGCTTTGACATCCAGTTTGCATGGAGCAACGGGCGCATCGGGCTGGACAGCAATTTGTCGTCTGTCGCCAAAAGCACAGGCGGGCTGCTCAGCGCGGGCGTAACCGTGCCGCTGTTCACCGCGGGGCGCATCCGTGCCAACATCGCCGCCGCCGATGCGCGCGTGCAAGCCGCCGCCGCGCAATACGACAACACCGTGCTCACCGCGCTGGCGGAAGTGGACAGCAGCTACCATCTGCAACGCGGCTTGTTTGACCAACGCGCCCGCGCCGCCGATGCCACCGCGCAAAGCAGCCGCCAAGCCCGCCAATCACGCCGCCTGTTTGAGCTGGGCAAATTGACGCTAGACCAAGCGCTCACCGCCGAAATCAACGCCAGCCAAGCGCAAGAGGCGTTAGTGCGGGCAAGGCTGGCAGAGGGGGAGAATCTGCTGCGGCTGTATCAGGCGTTAGGCGGCGGCTGGCAGGATTGATTTTTGGGATAGGGAATGAGAAGGCAGCCTGAAAACGGCGTGCCGTTGCGGGGAAAGCCGGTCGGCTTGCCCGTTGAACATCGGATAAGCGCGATTGCGGCGCGGTAAACAGTTTGGCAACAAGCCCACCCGCAACAAGGCAGCCTGAAATCCAAAACGGAGCGGCAAGGGCTCGTTGCCCAATGCGGGTTTGACAGGGTTTTATGGGTTGAACAATATCGGCGAACCGCCGGCGTTCCATCGGCTGCCGGTTTCGCAAAGGTATCAGGACGGATAGCCCCAAACGCAAAAGGCAGCCTGAAAACGCCAAATCCCGTTTTCAGGCTGCCTTTCATCCCCGTTCACCCCGCCTTGCGCCGCGCCCACCCCATCTGCACCGCCATCGCCACGCCCATGCACACGCACACGGGCAGCCAAAACGCCGTGCTCAACCGCGACAATTCCAGCATAAACACAATCGCCGTCAGCCGCATATTCTGCGCCAAGCCCAAAAACACCGTTGCGCCCACAAACGCCGCTGCCCCCGCCGAAACGGGCGGCAACGCCGCATTCCAAGCCACCGCGCTGGCAAAGGCAATCATCCCGCCCAGCATCATCGACGGCGTAATCCGCCCGCCATACGCCCCCGCCACCGTTGCCAACAACACCGCCGCCCATTTGGTTGCCAGCAGCGCCAGCGCCGTTTGCCAAGTGAGCGCATCGGCAAAACTCAACTGATTGCCCGCCTTGCCGTTGCCCAAGATTTCAGGCTGCCACATCCCCATCGCCCCAATCGCCGCAAACGACAGCAGCGCAATCGGCAGCATCTTCCAACTCGCCTTGTTCAGCTTCGGCAGCTTGCCGTTGCTCCACGCAAACGCATTCACGCCCAGCGCAATCAACACGCCGCACACCGCCGCCCAAGCCAAAAAGCTCGCATCAAACGCCACGTTTTCCAAATTCGGCAAATGCGCGTATTGCACCGTATCGCCCAGCCCCACGCGCACCACCAACACCGCCACGCCGCAAGCCAACAACGCCGCCAGCACCATCGGCACCGACCAAGCTGCCAGCAGCGTTTCCAACACAAACACCGTCGCCGCCAACGGCACGTTATACACCGCCGCCAAGCCCGCCCCCGAAGCGCACGCCAGCACCACACTCTTTTGCGCGGGCGACAATTTGAGGCAGCCTGAAAGCGGCGTCGCCAACGCCACACTCATCTCGCGCGGCGCCACCTCCCGCCCCAAAGGCGAGCCCATGCCCACCGTGATAATCTGCAAAATCGCATGGCACGCCGTTGTTTTCACCGGCATATCCTTTTCAGGCTGCTTTACCGCCGTTTTCACCTCCATCAACGGCGCGCCATAGCGTTGCAACAGCGTCCAACACACCCCCACCACTGCGCCACACGCCAGCAACGCCGCAAACCGCCACCCCGCCGAAGCCTGCTGCACCAACTCCCGAAACGACGCATGCCCGCCCTGCGCCCAGCCGCCATGAAACACCAGCTGCTGCACTGCGTGCAGCAAATGGGTGAAACCAATCCCCACCAAGCCCGCCAGCAGCCCGGTCAGCAACAACGCCACGCCCAAGCGCAGCGAAAAATCGCGCGAATCCATCGCCATATCCTGTTTACTGTTTAACAAAAACCGCGCCCATTTTAACGCAAATAAACGCAGAGGCAGCCTGAAAACGGTGCGGCAGCCTGAAATGGTGCGCGGCAAAGTGCCGTGGCTCGGGCATTGATGCCCAACAAATACCCACCCATTTATCTTGCCACGGTTTCAGGCTGCCTCCCCCCAAAGGCAGCCTTACCCCTTTGTCCAAATCTTTGATTTGGGTATAAAGGGGTATACCGTAGCGCAGCGAAGGTTGAAAATCACTATAATCCCCTTTTCAACCCACCCAAAGGAAACCGCCATGACAACATTCTTCACCCCCGCCCAAATCCTCCCCGCCTACCAATACCGCAAATCCTGCCGCCACTACGACCCCAGCCGCAAAATCAGCACCGAAGATTTCAACTACATCCTAGAACTCGCCCGCCTCTCCCCCAGCTCCGTCGGCAGCGAACCATGGCGATTCCTCGTCGTGCAAAACCCCGAGCTGCGGCAAAAACTCAAACCCTTCGCATGGGGCATGGCCGCCACGCTGGACACCGCCAGCCACATCGTCGTTATCCTCGCCAAGAAAAACGCCCGCTACGACAGCCCCTTTATGCTGGACGGCATCAAACGCCGCGGCATCACCGACCCCGAAGCCATCGGCAAAACCCTCGCCAAATACCGCAGCTTCCAAGCCGACGATGCCCACCTGCTAGACAGCGAGCGCACCCTGTTTGACTGGTGCGGCAAGCAAACCTACATCGCCCTTGCCAACATGATGACCGGCGCCGCCCTCATCGGCATCGACAGCTGCCCCATCGAAGGCTTCAACTACGACGAGATGAACCGCACCCTTGCCGCAACAGGCGCGTTTGACCCCGCCGAATGGGGCGTGTCCGTTGCTGCCACCTTCGGCTACCGCGCCCAAGACATCGCCCCCAAAGCACGCAAACCGATGGAAGACGTGGTAACTTGGTTAGAATAAATTCCAGCCCAAGGCAGCCTAAAAACAAGAAATACCGTTTTCAGGCTGCCTCAATCGACAAAACCCACAAGGAAACCTTATGACCCGCCCCATCCTAACCGCCGCCCTGCTTACCGCATCACTCGCCCTTGCTGCCCCCGCCCTCGCCGCACCCAAAGCCGCCAAGCCAACCAAAGCAGAAACCCAAGCCCAAAGGCAGCCTGAAAATGAGCGCAGCGAATTTCGGCGTAGCCAAAACGACAGCCCCATGCAACTCGCCCAACACATCCAAACCGAAGACCTTATCGGCGTATGGGGTCAAGGCGTTACAATAGACGAAGGCTCAATGCTCAATATGACGATAATGAGCCAAGACGGCACGGGTACAGACTTGATGATTCTCACAACAAACAACCCCAAAAGCAGCCTGAAAATCAGACAACAATTCACATGGCAATTTAACGAAAAAACGCAAACCTTCACCCAACGCATCACCGATTTTGCCAGCACACGCGACAACGAACCCTCCCAACAAGACAAATCCCAAATCGGCAAAACCAGCACCGCCAAAGCACGTATGCTGCTGTGGGACGGCAAACCCGATATGCTGGAACTCACCGACCAAGCCAACGGCGAAAAACAAAGCTACTTCAAGCAGGACCTCAACAAACTGCGCGAAATCTTAAAGCCCTAAACCAACCCGCCCACACCAAAGGCAGCCTGAAAACAAGAAATACCGTTTTCAGGCTGCCTCAATCCACAAGGAAATATCATGCCCCGCCCCATCCTAACCACCGCCCTGCTTGCCGCATCGCTCGTCCTCGCTGTCCCAACCCTCGCCGCGCCCAAAACCGCCAAACCGGCCGCCGCCCAAACCCATCCCCAAGGGCAGCCTGAAAACGTATGGGATGAGTTTCAGCGAAGCCAAAACAAGTTGCAGCAAATCCCAAACAGCAAGTTGCAACCTGTCAAACATCTCAAAGCCAAAAACCTGATTGACGAATGGTTGATTTACACCGAAACAGATGAAGGCATATCGTTACACACAAGCATAATTGACAAAAACCACACAGGTACAAATGTTGCTGCTCTCAGCATCAGAAAAACCCAAAGCCGCCTAACCATCAGACAACAATTCACATGGCAATTTAACGAAAAAACGCAAACATTCACCCAGCGCATTACCGATTTTGCCACCTCCGAAAACGATGCTCCATTCAAACAAGACCCATCCAAAATCGGCAAAACAATTACCTCCAAAGCGCGTCTACTGCGGTGGGACGGCAAACCCGACATGCTGGAACTCACCGACCAAGCCAGCGGCGAAAAACAAATTTACTTCAAGCTGGACATCGACGAACCGCCGAAAACCTTAAATTAACCCGCCCGCACCCAAGGCAGCCTGAAAAACATTTTGAGATGCGTTTTAGCTTCGCTGAAACTCGCTTCGCCCGTTTTCAGGCTGCCTTAATGCATCCCCAACCCCGCCAAGCCCCTGTTTGCAACCAGCCTAACCCCCGCATTTTATGGTAAAATTGCCTCCTTTTTGACCCCATCAAAACCCTCACATGACCCACTCAAACGACCATCAATTTGCCAAAGAAACCATCGCCGTCAGCCTAGAAGACGAAATGAAAAAATCCTATTTGGATTACGCCATGTCCGTGATTGTTGGGCGCGCGCTGCCCGATGTGCGCGACGGCTTGAAGCCCGTGCACCGCCGCGTGCTGTTTGCCATGCACGAACTCAAAAACAACTGGAACAGCGCGTATAAAAAATCCGCCCGCGTGGTCGGCGATGTGATTGGTAAATACCACCCGCATGGTGATTCCGCCGTGTATCAAACCATCGTGCGCATGGCGCAACCCTTTTCGCTACGCTATATGCTGGTGGATGGACAAGGCAACTTCGGCTCAGTAGATGGCGATGCCGCCGCCGCTATGCGTTACACCGAAATCCGCATGGCAAAAATCGCCCACGAAATGCTGGCGGATATTGAAGAAGAAACCGTTAATTTTGGCGACAACTACGACGGCAGCGAGCAGGAACCGCTGGTATTGCCCACCCGCTTTCCCGCGCTGCTGGTAAACGGTTCGGAAGGCATCGCCGTGGGCATGGCAACCAACATCCCGCCGCATAACCTCAGCGACACCATTTCCGCCTGCCTACACTTGCTGCACCAGCCCGAAGCCGACATCAACGAGTTAATAGACATCATCAAAGCACCCGATTTTCCCACAGGCGCCACCATCTACGGCTTAACAGGCGTGCGCGCGGGCTATCAAACAGGGCGCGGGCGCGTGGTGATTCGCGCCAAAACGCATCTTGAACCCATCGGCAAAAGCGGCGAGCGCGAAGCCATCATCGTTGATGAAATTCCGTATCAAGTAAACAAAGCCAAGCTGGTGGAAAAAATTGGCGAGCTGGTGCGCGAGAAAACCATTGAAGGCATCGCCGAACTGCGCGACGAATCGGATAAAGACGGCACGCGCATCGTGATTGAGCTCAAACGCAACGAAAACGCCGAAGTCATCCTCAACCAACTCTACAAACTCACCCAGCTGCAAGACACCTTCGGCATCAACATGGTGGCGCTGGTGGATGGGCAGCCGCGCCTGCTGAACTTGAAACAGATTTTGAGCGAATTTTTGCGCCACCGCCGCGAAGTGGTAACACGCCGCACGCTGTTTCGCCTGAAAAAAGCCCGCGCCGAAGGGCATATCGCCGAGGGCAAAGCCGTTGCGCTGTCTAATATTGACGAAATGATTGCGCTGATTAAGGCTTCGTCTGATGTGGAAGCCGCGCGCGAAGCCTTGTTAGGCCGCGCTTGGCAATCCAGCTTGGTAAGCGAAATGCTCGGCCGCAGCGATTTGGATTTAACCCAAGCCCGCCCCGAATGGCTGCCTGAAAACCGTGGGCTGCAAGCCGATGGCTATTGGCTGTCCGATGAGCAAGCGCGTGCCATTTTGCGCATGAGCCTGCGCAACCTAACAGGGCTAGACCAAGACGAAATCGTTAAAGAATACAAAGAATTGATGGCGATTATTGTGGATTTGTTAGACATTTTGGCAAAACCCGAGCGCGTGCGCCAAATCATTGAAGACGAATTGGTGGAAATGAAAAGCCAGTTTGGCGACGAGCGGCGCAGCGAAATCAACGCCTTCGGCGGCGGCGACATTGCCGACGAAGATTTGATTCCGCCGCGCGACATGGTGGTAACGCTCACCCACGGCGGCTACATCAAAACCCAGCCCACCAGCGACTACCAAGCGCAACGGCGCGGCGGGCGCGGTAAACAAGCGGCTGCCACCAAAGACGAAGACTTTATTGAAACACTGTTTATCGCCAACACGCACGATTATCTGATGTGCTTCACCAATCTGGGTCGCTGCCATTGGATTAAGGTGTATCGCCTGCCCGAAGGCGGGCGCAATTCGCGCGGTCGCCCGATTAACAACGTGATTCAGCTCGACGAAAACGAAAAAGTTTCCGCCATTTTGCCCGTGCGCGAGTTCCCCGAAAACGAATATGTGTTCTTCGCCACCGCGCTGGGCATGGTGAAAAAAGTGCAGCTTTCTGCGTTTAAAAATGTGAGCAGCAAAGGCATTAAAGCCATCGCGCTCAAAGAAGGCGACAGCTTGATTGGCGCGGTGAAAACCAGCGGCGCGGACGACATTATGCTGTTCTCCAACCTCGGCAAAGCCTTGCGTTTTAACGAATATTGGGCGGGCAAAGCCGATGCCGCAGATGAAGACGACAGCGAGTTGGAAGCCGAGATGCAGCCTGAAAACGATGCCGACAACGAAACCGCCGCGCCCAAATCGGGCAACGGCGTGCGCCCCAGCGGGCGCGGTTCGGGCGGCTTGCGCGGCATGAGGCTGCCTGAAAACGGGCGCATCGTGAGCCTATTGGTGGCGCAAAAAAACTGCGGCTTGCAAGTTTTAACCGCCACCGCCAACGGCTACGGCAAACGCACGCCGATTGACGACTATCCGCGCAAGGGCAAAGGCGGGCAGGGCAACATCGCCATCAACACGGGCGAGCGCAACGGCGATTTGGTGGCGGCAACGCTGGTGTCGCCCAACGACGATTTGATGCTGATTACATCGGGCGGCGTGCTGATTCGCACCAAAGTGGAGCAAGTGCGCGAAACAGGACGCACCGCCGCGGGCGTGAAGCTGATTAACTTAGACGAGGGCACCACGCTGGTGAGCATTGAACCCGTGGTGGAAAGCGATGATGCGGATGATGCTGATGAAACGGAAGCGCTTGATGCGGTTGATGCAGTTGAACAAAACGGCAGCGGCGAAGCGTAGCCGTAGCTAATCGCGCAAGAAAAGGCAGCCTGAAATCCTGTGAACGGGGTTTCAGGCTGCTTTAGTTTTTCAGGCTGCCTTTATTTAAAGTGGTTTAATTTGTAAACCTGTTTGACAAAGACAAGATGCCCGTTTATTATTTGGTTTAATTTATAAACCAAATAAGGTCAAATAATGCAACATTCTAAATTTCTCACACCATTCCGCCGTTTTAACCGTTTTTATGCCAATTTATTGGCGCGTTTTGCCGGCACGTTTTACAACGAAGCGCTGACGATGACCGAAGCCAACGTACTCACCGAAATCCAGCAAAATTCCCATATAACTGCCCAACAAATCAGCCAGACTTTATCGCTAAACAAAGGGCAGTTAAGTGTGGTTTTAAAGAAATTGGAACACGCGGGTTTGATTCAAAAATTACCCAGCGAACAGGACAAACGGGCATTTGAATTGGTTTTAACCGAGCAGGGTAAAGCGGCTTTTATGGCGCAACTGGAGCAAACAGACGCGATGTTACTGCAAGAATTGCAGGCGTTTTCCGAAGCGCAAATCGGCTTGTTGGCAGAAGCGGCAAACCAATTTGAACGCCTTTACACGCAGAATAACGACGTTGAAATTGTGGCAGGCGATTGGCGCGATGTCGGGTTTATCGCCGATTTGCATTGCCGCGTGTATGCGCAAATGGGTTGGAGAGCAGATTTGCAGCCTTATGTGCTTGATGCGCTGTCTGAATTTGTGCGAAACGGCTGCCAAGGCAAAATTTGGATTGCCAAGGTAAACGGGCAGCGGGTTGGCACGGTCAGTCTTGTGCAAAAGGATGCGGACGAATGGCAGCTGCGCTGGTTTGTGCTGGATAGCCGTTATCAGGGTTTGGGTTTGGGCAAAAAACTGATGGTGGCGTTGATGGATTTTGTGCACAGCCAAGGCATTAAGCGCGTTGTATTAAGCACCGTACAAGAACTAGCCGCTGCCCGTGCCTTATACGCCCAATTCGGTTTTCGCCCCGTGCGCGAAACGTCTAACGCCCAATGGAAAGCCGAGCCGATTATTGAAGAAGATTGGCTGTGGGAGCAATGAAAGCTGTTTTACCATTTATTTAGCGTGCACAAAAAGGCAGCCTGAAAACCTTGCGCACAGGTTTTCAGGCTGCCTTTGTTTCGTGCTTATTGTGCTTATTTGATGTTCAACGGAATGCGGTACAGGCGCGTGGCATCGGTTTCGCCGTTGGGCAGGCGTTTGGGCACGATGGTTTGTTCGTCTTTGGAATCAATGCCGAAATCGTCGTCGTTGATAATCCACAGCGTTTTGCCGCCGTCGGCGACCCACATGCCTTCAAATTTGGACGATTGGAAATCCACGTCTTTTTTCACGTCGCTTACCAGCGTTTTGCGCACGGGCTTGATACCCGCCGCGGCAAGTTCTTCCCACGTGTTTTCTTCGATGGCTTTACCGTTCACTTTCAAGCCGTTTTCGCTGTCGGCAGGGTCGGAAACATCGGTTGCGCCGTTCAAATCAATCAGGTAAACGTGTTTCACGTTTTTGTCGTTGTGCTCGTCCACCAAAAAGCGGTGCTCGTCAATCGCACGGATTTCGGAGTTTTTCCAATAATCGCCGCCCTGCTGATACAGGTATTGCTTGGTTTTGCCGGTTGCCAAATCAAACGACAAAATGCGCGTTACCGATTTGTTTTTCATATCTTTTTTGCTGGGGTTGTGCAGCGCGGACTGCATGATGCCCACCAGCACGCGGTTGCTCGGCGTGGTGGTCAGCCCTTCCATGCCGCGGTTGGGGCGCAGATGGCCGAGCACGGCGGGCAGGCGGCGGCCTGTGGTTTTCACGCCGCGCGGGCTCATGCGTTCCAGCTCGATGCCGTTGCGGTCAAAATGCACGATGTGCGGGCCGTATTCGTCCGACACCCAGAAGGTGCCGTCGCGCATCACCGCCAGCCCTTCGCTGTCGATGCCGGTGATGTCGCGCTGCAAGGGCTGCTTGTTGGCATCCACCACGGTTTCGGTGGAAGTGCCGTAACCTTCTGGGTTGGGCAGGCCGGTGAGCAGTTTGCCGTTTTTATCTTTCAGCGGAATATCGCGCAGTTTTTTAATCGTGCCGTTGGCTTGGATTTCAAAATGCCCGATGCTGGGGGTGAAGCTCGGTTGCAGGAAGATTTTGATATGCTCGCCGCCGTCGGCATTGGGGCCGCGGTCGGTTAGGCCGTAGAAGCGTTTGGGGTTTTGCGGGTCGGCATCAATGGACGAGCCATAGCCTTTGTAAAACGGCACGCCCTGCACCTCGCCCAGTTTTTCCACGGGCATAGGCAGGGTTTCGGCAAGGGCTTGGTGGGCAACGAATGCGCCGATTACGGCGGCAAGGATGGTGTGTTTCATGTTTTCCTCTGTTAATTTAAAGCAAAGTTTGTAAAAACTTGGCATTTTAATTTATTTTTTGTTAAGGAATAAAGCGAAAAGTTAAGGCAGCCTGAAAAAACGCTAAAATTCTTTCTCTTTGTGTTTAAAAGGTTACACACCATGATGCTAAAAAAAGCCACGCTGGTTCTATTTTGCGTTTTCTCGTTTTCAGGCTGCTACCGTGCGGATAATAACCAAGCCTTGCGCAATCAGCCCGCGCCGCCGCGCACCGCTGATTACACGCTGCGCTTGCCCGAAGGCTGGCAGCAAATCGCCACGCAAACCAGCCAAACCTACGCCAGCCCCATCGCGTTCACCCCCGCCCAAACCAAAACGGTTTACTACTTTGCCAACAACGGCGCAGCCGCCAGCGCGCCCAGCAACGAAGGCTATTACCGCGAGCTGCTGGGCAAAACCGCCGAAGGCAAGCGCGTGGTGCAAGATTTTTACCAAAGCAGCCAAACGCCGCAAACCGCGCCTTTTGTGCTGGAAGACGACGCCGATATCGCATCGTTTGATTCGGATGTGAACAACGGGCGCATCGTGTGGTTTACGCGCGGCGGCGATGTGGAAGAAATGGGCGATTACGAAAAAGGCAAGCCCATCGGCGCAACGTTGGGCATCCGCCACGGCAAAGCTGTGCTGGCAACGGAAAAAACCGACAACGGCACCACCGTTTATACGCTAGACGACAACGCCCGAATGGCATCCGCCCTTACCGAACGCGGCAACACCACCCGCGCCATTCTGTTCTACCCCAACGGTAGCGCGATGTTCCAAGGCGACATCCCCGCCGACACGGGAACATTCGCCACCACTTATTGCTGGAACGAAGCCGCCCAGCCGATTGCCTGCGACCGCATTCAAAACGAAGTGGAGGCGGGTTTGCAGCAAGCGGATAGTCTAGCCCGAAGTTTGGCGCACAACTGAGGCAGCCTGAAACCCTTGCCCGCGCCCAAGGCAGTCTGCGCAGCGGAGCGAAGTTGCGAAGCGAAAACCATTTTTTCGTTTTCAGGCTGCCTTTTCTTTATAATTCCACCCCCCAAAAGCAACCATTGAGGCAGTCTGAAAATGCCCACCGCACCTACTCCGCCCAACGACTTCAACCTAGAAATATTCCTCAAATCCCTGCCCAACAGCGCAGGCGTGTATCGCATGATAGCCGCCGACGGCACGGTGTTATACGTCGGCAAGGCGGTCAATCTCAAACGCCGCGTATCTAGCTATTTCCAAAAAAACGACCACTCCCTGCGCATCCGTCTGATGCTCCAACAAGTCGCGCGCATAGAAATCACGCTCACCCAAAGCGAAGCCGAAGCGCTGATTTTGGAAAACAACCTCATCAAATCGCTCTCGCCCAAATACAACATCCTGTTCCGCGACGACAAATCCTATCCCTACCTGATGATTAGCGGACACGCCTACCCCCAGCTTGCCTACTACCGCGGCAGCCTGAAAAAGCCCAACCAATACTTCGGGCCCTATCCCAATGGCTACGCCGTGCGCGACAGCATAGAAATTTTGCAAAAAGTGTTCCAACTGCGCACCTGCGAAGACAGCGTGTTCGCCCACCGCGACCGCCCCTGCCTGCTCGCCCAAATCAAACGCTGCTCCGCCCCCTGCGTGGGCGCAGTTTCCGCCGAAGAATATGCCGAGCAAGTGCGCCGCGCCACCGCCTTTCTCAACGGGCGCACCGCCGATTTAACCCGCGATTTGGAAGCCGCCATGCACGCCGCCGCCGAGCAGCTAGACTTTGAACGCGCTGCCCAACTGCGCGACCAAATCCAAGCCCTCGCCGTGATGCAATCCAAACAATTCATAGACAGCCAAAACCAACACAGCAAACAGCAAGACATAGACATCATCGCCATCGCCCAAGCGCAAGGCAGCATCTGCGTGCATTGGGTGAGCATACGCGGCGGACGGCACGTCGGCGATCGCAGCTTCTTCCCCGACACCCGCCAAGACCCCAGCCCCAACCCACAAGACTACGCCGAAGCCTTTGTTGCCCAGCATTATTTGGGCAAGCCCAAGCCCGATGTGTTCATCACTAATTTCAGGCTGCCTGAAAGCCTGCAAACCGCGTTAAACAGCGAACACCCGCGCCAAATCGTGTTCACACAAGGCGAGAGGGGCGAGCGCAAAGTCTGGCTCAACATGGCGGTGCGCAACGCCGAACACGCCCTATCGCAACACCAACTGCAAAACAGCAATCAACAAGAGCGCATCGCCGCCCTCGCCGAAATCATCGGGCTGCCTGAAAACGAATTGCAACGCCTAGAATGCTTTGACATCAGCCACACCCAAGGCGAAGCCACCCTCGCCAGCTGCGTGGTGTACGACCAATACGCCATGCAGCCCAGCCAATACCGCCGCTACAACATCACCACCGCCAAAGCAGGCGACGACTACGCCGCCATGCGCGAAGTGCTCACCCGCCGCTACGGCAAAATGCAACAAGCGCGCGAAAACGGCGAAAGCGTACGCTTTCCCGACGCCGTGCTGATAGACGGCGGCAAAGGGCAAGTCCGCATGGCAACCGAAGTGTGGGCAGAACTCGGCTTGCACATCCCCCTTGTTGGCATCGCCAAAGGCGTAGAACGCAAAGCAGGCTTGGAAGAACTGATTTTGCCGTTCCAAAACCGCCAATTCAGGCTGCCGCCCAACAGCCCCGCGCTGCACCTGCTGCAAACCGTGCGCGACGAATCCCACCGCTTCGCCATCACAGGCATGCGCGCCAAACGCGACAAAAGCCGTGTTACTTCATCACTAAACGACATTGATGGCATCGGCGCAAAACGCAAAGCCGCGCTCTTAACCCGCTTCGGCGGACTGCGCGGCGTGCAAGCCGCCAGCATCGACGATTTAGCCCAAACCGACGGCATCAGCCGCGCGCTGGCAGAGAAGATTTACGGCTATTTCCATGGCTAGGCGCGGAGCAAGGGCGCACGCTAGTCATAGCCATAAAAGGCAGCCTGAAACAGGGAAATAGCGTTTCAGGCTGCCTTTCCTTTATGGGCAACGGCAACGGCGCAATCCATCCACCCCGACACAAGGCAGCCTGAAACCTTGGCAAAACCTGCAATCCGTGGAGCATTGGCGGCTCGCCGACATTGCCAACCAATAAAGCCCCGTTGAATAAACCATTTAGCAGCGAGCCGTCGCTCCATTTTAGGTTTCAGGCTGCCTCAGAACCTTTGCAAAGGTTTCAGTCTATTAAATACGCCATCCGCCAAAGCCAAAGGCAGCCTGAAAACGAGCGAAGCGAGTTTCAGCGAAGCTAAAACAACATTCAAAACTGTTTTCAGGCTGCCTTTGGCGCGTGGGCAGGACAACATCAGCGCAACATCAACGCCTTCTCCACTTGCCGCTTGTCCACATGCGCAATCTCTTTAATCAGCGCGACGTTTTGACTCGCCCAATCTTTCGCCTTGTTGCCGTCAAGCGAAGACAAGGGCGAGCGGCGGGCAAACTGCAGGGAATACAGCCCCTCACCGCCTTTCCAATAGCGGAACACATTGGATTCTATAAAGCCGTTCCTGCCCGCTTGGTACGCATAAAACTGCACAATCGCCCCATCTTTTTGCGGCACGATATTCGGCTGCGGCATATCAGGATATTGCCGCCGCGCCAGCGCAGCCATGTTTTGCGCCATCTTCATCGGGTCGTTGTTGATTTGCGGCGCGCTTTGCAAACGCAGCCCGATTAAGCGCGTCCAGCGCTCGAAGGTTTCATCGGCGGCAACGTATTCTTTCAAGCGTTCCGATTTGGTCATCTGCCCCACAAATTCTTGCGGCAAGATTTTGCCGTCCATCCGAACGGGCGAAGGCGCGGCCACCGCCCATGCCGTCGCCAGCAGGCAAGCGGTCGTTAGCGCAGAACGAATAAGTTTCATCAAATCATCCTTCTATCCTGTTTACGATGAGAACGGCAGCCTGAAAACCGCAGGCTGCAACAAGCGAACGCTAACACATCACGCGCAACGGCGGATGCCCCGCATACTCCAAAAAGCGCACGAAATCGGCATAGGCGATGTTCAGCGTGGTGGTGTTGATAAACGGGTGAAAACCCACCGTTTGTGTTTCGTCCACTTCCGCATCAATCACCACTTGCACCTTGTTGTCCACATCAAACAGCACGCCAAACGGCGTAACCGTGCCCGCTTCCACCGCCAGCAATGCCGTCAATTCTTCATCGCCCACAAACGACAAGCGGCTCACGCCCAGCGCCTCCGCTAGGCGTTTCAAATCCGCGCTTTTTTCATCGCGCAAAATCACCAAGAAATACTGCTTGCCCTTTTTTGTTTTCAGGCACAGGTTTTTCACCTGCTGCCCGGGCAACACAATATCCGTGTCGCGCACCGAAGTAATCGGCGCGTGGTCTAACCGCTCATAGGCAATGTTCAATTTTGCCAACACATCATAAGCCACATCGGGGGTGGGCATTTCCATAACGTTTTCCTTTCATATATGGTTGATAAAAAGGCAGCCTGAAAAACGATTTTACTCGTTTTCAGGCTGCCTCTATTACTGCGCTTTATGCTTCCTCGTCATCCATCGCGATGGCATCGGCTGCTTCTGCCGCTTCCGCTGCAATCACTTCGCGGCTTTCTGCCACCGCAGCCGCCGCGCGTTGGCTTGCCCATGCGGCGCGACGGGCGCGATGGTAGCTCAAACCTGTACCAGCGGGAATCAAGCGACCCACAATCACGTTTTCTTTCAAGCCACGCAAGTCGTCTTTGCGGCCCATAATCGCCGCTTCGGTGAGCACGCGCGTGGTTTCTTGGAACGAAGCCGCCGAAATAAAGCTGTCGGTACTCAAAGAGGCTTTGGTAATCCCGAGCAACACGTTGTCAAAACGCGCAGGCTCTTTGCCCGCCGCAATCGCCGCTTCGTTGGCAATCATCACTTCGGCGCGCTCCACTTGCTCGCCCGTGATGAAGTTGGTATCGCCCGCATCCACGATGCTCACGCGGCGCAACATTTGGCGGATAATCACTTCGATGTGCTTGTCGGAAATCTTCACGCCTTGCAAACGGTACACTTCCTGCACCTCTTGCACGATGTAGCGCGTTAATGCCTCAATGCCTTGCAAACGCAAGATGTCGTGCGGGTCAACCGCGCCGTCCACCACCGTTTCGCCACGGTTCACCACTTGACCATCATGCACCAAAAGCTGTTTCTCTTTGGAAATCAGCGTTTCATGGGTTACGCCGTCCAAATCGGTAATCACCAAGCGTTGTTTGCCTTTGGTTTCCTTGCCGAACGACACCGTGCCGGTCACTTCCGCCAGCATGCCGGCGTCTTTGGGCACGCGCGCTTCAAACAATTCAGCCACGCGCGGCAAACCGCCCGTAATATCGCGTGTTTTGGTGGTCGCTTGCGGAATACGCGCCAACACGTCGCCCTTGCCGATTTCTTGCCCTTCGCGCACTTGGATAATCGCGCCTACGGGGAAAGTCATGGTAACAGGCGTTTGCGTGCCCGCAATCAGCACAGGCTCGCCGTTTTCGTCCAACAATTTCACCGTTGGGCGCAGCAATTTGCTGGTGCTGGCGCGGCGTTTGCCGTCAATCACCACCAAAGTGGACAAGCCCGTAACATCGTCGGTTTGACGGGTAACGGTAACGCCTTCTTCCACGTTTTCAAATTCCACGCGGCCGGCGTGTTCGGTAATCATCGGATGGGTGTGCGGATCCCAAGTCGCCAGCATCGTGCCTGCTTTCAACTCTTCTCCATCTTGCACTTTCAGCGTCGCGCCGTAAGGGATTTTGTGCAACTCGCGTTCACGGCCTGCCGCGTCCAAAATCATGATTTCGCACGAGCGGCCAATCACAATCAATTCGCCTTTATTATTGGCGATGTAACGCATTTGCCCGCCAAAACGCACCGTGCCGTTAGACTTGGCTTCCACTTGGCTCGCCGCCGCCGCACGCGATGCCGCGCCACCGATGTGGAACGTACGCATCGTCAGCTGGGTGCCCGGTTCGCCGATAGACTGCGCCGCAATCACGCCGACTGCTTCGCCCGCGTTCACCAATTTACCGCGCGCCAAATCGCGCCCATAACATTTGGCACACAAGCCATAGCGGGTTTGACAGGTAATCGGCGTGCGCACTTTCACTTCATCCACGCCTGAGTTATCAATCAAATCAACCAGTTTTTCGTCAAGCAGCGTGCCCGCTTCAATAATGGTTGCGCCCGAATTGGGGTCAACCACGTCGGTGGCGGTAACGCGCCCCAAAATGCGGTCGCGCAAGGCTTCGATGATGTCGCCGCCTTGCACCACGGCTTTCATGGCAAAGCCTTCATCCGTGCCACAGTCGTCTTCCACTACCACCAAATCTTGGGTAACGTCCACCAAGCGGCGGGTCAGGTAACCTGAGTTTGCCGTTTTCAACGCCGTATCCGCCAAGCCTTTACGCGCGCCGTGGGTCGCAATAAAGTATTGCAACACGGTCAAACCTTCGCGGAAGTTTGCGGTAATCGGCGTTTCAATGATGGAACCGTCTGGTTTCGCCATCAAGCCGCGCATACCCGACAACTGTTTAATCTGCGCTGCCGAACCCCGCGCGCCTGAGTCCGCCATCATATAAATGGAGTTGAACGACTCTTGGTTTACGGTGTTGCCCTCGCGGTCTTGCACTTTCTGCACCGACAGATTGTCCATCATCGCTTTGGCGATTTTGTCGCCTGCGCGACCCCAAATATCCACCACTTTGTTGTAGCGTTCGCCGTTGGTTACCAAACCTTGGCGGTATTGGTCTTCAATTTCTTTCACTTCGGCATTGGCTTCGGCAAGCAATTTCGGTTTTTCTTTCGGGATTTCCATGTCGTCCACGCAAATGGAAATGCCGCCTTTGGCCGCCAAGGCAAAACCCGTGTACATCAAATGGTCGGCGAAAATCACCGTATCGCGCAAACCGCACAAGCGGAACGATGCGTTAATCAACTGCGAAATCGCTTTCTTTTTCAACGCTTTGTCAATGTAGCTGAACGGCAAGCCTTTGGGCAGGATTTCGCTCAACAACGCGCGCCCAACAGTGGTGTTGTAGCGGTTGATGACGGCTTCGTATTCGCCCTCGTCATTTTTCACCCACTCTTTCAGGCGCACGGTGATTTTGGTGCCCAGTTCCACTTGTTTGGTGTGATAAGCGCGGTGCACTTCTTTCACATCGGCAAACAAGGTGCCCTCGCCCAAGCCGTTGATTTTGTCGCGGGTCATGTAATACAAGCCCAGCACGATGTCTTGCGACGGCACGATAATCGGCTCGCCGTTGGCCGGCGCGAGCACATTGTTAGAAGCCAGCATCAAAGTGCGCGCTTCCATTTGTGCTTCCAAGCTCAATGGCACGTGAACCGCCATTTGGTCGCCGTCAAAGTCGGCGTTAAACGCGGCACACACCAAGGGATGTAGCTGGATGGCTTTGCCTTCAATCAAAATTGGCTCAAACGCTTGAATACCTAAGCGGTGCAAGGTAGGCGCACGGTTCAGCAAAATCGGATGTTCGCGGATGACCTCTTCCAAGATGTCCCACACTTCGGGCACTTCCTGCTCTACCAATTTTTTGGCCGCTTTAACGGTGGTTGCCAGTTCGCGTTGTTCCAGTTTGTGGAAAATAAAGGGTTTGAACAATTCCAACGCCATTTTTTTCGGCAAACCGCATTGGTGCAGGCGCAGATAAGGACCCACAGTAATCACGGAACGACCAGAATAGTCCACGCGTTTACCCAACAGGTTTTGACGGAAGCGACCGCTTTTCCCTTTAATCATATCGGCCAGCGATTTCAAGGGGCGTTTGTTGGCGCCTGTCATCGCTTTGCCACGACGACCGTTGTCCAGCAAGCTGTCCACGGCTTCTTGCAGCATACGTTTTTCGTTGCGAACGATAATATCGGGCGCGCGCAATTCCAACAAACGTTTCAAACGATTGTTGCGGTTAATCACGCGGCGATACAAATCGTTCAAATCAGACGTAGCAAAACGTCCGCCGTCCAATGGCACAAGTGGACGCAAATCGGGCGGCAGAACGGGCAGCACGTCCATAATCATCCATTCCAGCTTCATGCCACTGCGGTGGAACGCTTCCAGCACTTTCAGGCGTTTGGCGATTTTTTTGATTTTAGTATCGGAGCTGGTGGCTTGCAATTCTTGGCGCAAAATTTCAATTTCTTGCTCCACATTCAGGCTGCGTAGCAATTCACGGATACCTTCCGCGCCCATGTGGGCATCAAATTCCTCGCCGTATTCTTCCAATTTGGCGTTGTAGTCTTCTTCGGTGAGCAGTTGGCGGCGTTGCAGCGGGGTTAAGCCGGGGTCGGTTACCACAAAGGCTTCAAAGTACAATACGCGCTCAATATCGCGCAATGTCATGTCCAACACCATACCCAAGCGCGATGGCAGCGATTTCAAAAACCAAATATGGGCAACGGGCGCGGCCAGCTCAATATGCCCCATGCGCTCGCGGCGCACTTTGGTCAGCGTTACTTCCACGCCGCATTTTTCACAGGTTACACCTTTAAATTTCAAGCGTTTGTATTTACCACACAAGCATTCGTAGTCTTTCACTGGCCCGAAAATTTTGGCGCAGAACAAGCCATCGCGCTCGGGTTTGAACGTGCGGTAGTTAATGGTTTCGGGCTTTTTCACTTCGCCGTATGACCATGAACGGATGGTCTCGGGCGAGGCGATGCCGATTTTGATGGCATCAAATTCTTCTGAACCTGCTTGTTGCAGGGGGGCGAATAAATCGGTTAGGTTCATTTTTGCTCCTAATAATTGGGCGATTTTTGCAATGGGGTGGCTTTCAGGCTGCCTGAAACAGGTTTTGCGGCGTATGCTGCGTATTCATTTTCAGGCTGCCGAACAGCATCGCTGGCGTTTAGATGCAGCCTGAAAACCGGTTTGCGCGTTTTCAGGCTGCCTCGCTCGGCATCAATTGTTTTCCAAATCAATATCCAAGCCCAGCGAACGGATTTCTTTCACAATCACATTAAACGACTCGGGCATACCCGCATCAATTTTGTGTTCGCCTTTCACGATGTTTTCATACATTTTGGTGCGCCCCGTAACGTCATCGGATTTCACCGTCAGCATCTCTTGCAGCGTGTATGCCGCGCCGTATGCTTCCAGCGCCCACACTTCCATCTCACCGAAACGCTGGCCGCCGAACTGCGCTTTACCGCCCAACGGTTGTTGCGTTACCAAGCTGTATGGACCGGTTGAACGCGCGTGCATTTTCTCGTCCACCAAGTGGTGCAGTTTCAGATAGTGCATCACGCCCACGGTTACTTTGCGGTCAAACGGTTCGCCCGAACGCCCGTCATACAGCGTGATTTGCGTTTTGGAGTCGTTAAAGCCCAATTTTTGCACTTCGGGGTCATCGCTCGGATACGCCAAATTCAGCATCTCGTAGATTTCTTTTTCCTTCGCGCCGTCAAACACAGGCGAAGCAAAGGTTGCACCACGGCGCAGGTTATCCGCCAAAACTAAGATGTCTTCGTCGCTCAGGCTGTCCAAATCCTCGTGCTTGCCGCTGCCGTTATACAGTTTGTTCAAGAACGCGCGGATTTCTTTCACCTTACGATGCTCTTGCAGCATTTTGTCAATACGCTGACCGATGCCTTTTGCTGCCCAGCCCAAATGCACTTCCAAAATCTGACCGATATTCATACGCGAAGGCACGCCCAATGGGTTCAACACGATGTCCACCGTGCGACCATCCGCCATATAAGGCATGTCTTCCACAGGCAGAATGCGCGACACCACGCCTTTATTCCCATGGCGGCCCGCCATTTTGTCGCCCGCTTGCAAGCGGCGTTTAATCGCGATAAACACTTTCACGGTTTTTTGCACGCCGGCCGGCAGCTCGTCGCCTTGCGTCATTTTTTTCTTTTTCACTTCAAACAAGGCTTCGGCTTCGCTGCGTTTTTCTTGCAACGACAGCTTCATCAATTCAAGCTGCTTGGCGATTTCTTCATCGGCAACGCGAATATCAAACCAATCGTGGCGGCTGGTTAGCCCGTCCAAATATTCTTGCGTGATGACTTTGCCTTTGCCCAGTTTGTTCGGACCGCCATTCGCTTTTTGGCCCACAATCATGCGTTGGATACGGTCAAACGTATCGTTGTCAAAAATACGGATTTGGTCGTTCAAATCTTGACGGTAACGTTTCAATTCCGCATCAATAATGGCTTGGGCGCGTTTGTCGCGCTGAATGCCCTCGCGCGTGAACACTTGCACGTCAATCACCGTGCCGCTCATGCCTGTTGGCATGCGCAAAGACGTGTCTTTCACGTCAGAGGCTTTTTCGCCGAAAATGGCGCGCAGCAGTTTTTCTTCCGGCGTGAGTTGCGTTTCGCCTTTGGGCGTTACTTTGCCCACCAACACGTCGCCCGCCTCTACTTCCGCGCCGATATAAATGATGCCGCTTTCGTCCAAACGGTTTTGCATTTTTTCCGACAGATTCGGAATATCGCGGGTGATTTCTTCTGCGCCCAATTTGGTATCACGCGCCACAACGTTCAGCTCTTCGATATGGATAGAGGTGTAACGGTCGTCTGCCGCCACTCTTTCGCTAATCAAAATAGAGTCTTCGTAGTTGTAGCCGTTCCACGGCATAAATGCGATGGTCATGTTCTGACCAAGCGCCAATTCGCCCAAATCGGTAGAGGCGCCGTCAGCAATCAAATCACCGCGTTGCAATACATCGCCCGCGCTCACGGCAGGACGTTGGTTGATGTTGGTGGATTGGTTGGAACGGGTGAATTTCACCAAATTGTAAATGTCCACACCGCCTTCTTTGGCCGTCGCCTCATCATCATGTACACGCACCACCACGCGGTTTGCGTCCACATATTCCACCACGCCGCCGCGCCGCGCCACAATAGCTGTTGCGCTGTCCACGGCTACCGAGCGTTCAATGCCCGTTCCCACCAACGGTTTCTCAGCGCGCAAGCAAGGAACGGCTTGACGTTGCATGTTCGCACCCATCAAAGCACGGTTCGCGTCATCGTGTTCCAAGAACGGAATCAGCGAAGCCGCCACGGATACCACTTGCCCCGTTGCCACGTCCATATATTGCACGCGGTCAGGCGTTGCCAAAATGGTTTCGCCTTTTTCGCGGCAGGTAATCAAATCGCCGAGCAATTTACCGTGTTTATCCAAATCGGTATTCGCTTGCGCAATCACATAGCGGCCTTCTTCAATGGCAGACAAATAGTCAATTTCATTGGTTACTTTGCCGTCCACCACGCGGCGATACGGTGTTTCCAAAAAGCCGTATTCGTTGGTGCGTGCGTAAACCGACAGCGAGTTAATCAAACCAATGTTTGGACCTTCTGGTGTTTCAATTGGGCACACGCGACCGTAATGCGTTGGGTGTACGTCGCGCACTTCAAAGCCCGCGCGTTCGCGTGTCAAACCACCCGGCCCCAAAGCCGAAACACGGCGCTTGTGCGTGATTTCAGACAGCGGATTGGTTTGATCCATAAACTGCGACAACTGGCTAGAACCGAAAAACTCTTTAATCGCAGCGGAAACAGGTTTTGCGTTAATCAAATCGGTTGGCATCAAACCTTCGCTTTCAGCTTGGTTCAAACGCTCTTTAACGGCACGCTCCACACGCGCCAAACCGCTGCGGAATTGGTTTTCCACCAATTCGCCCACCGAACGTACACGGCGGTTGCCCAAGTGGTCAATATCGTCCACCTCGCCATGCCCGTTACGCAACTCTACCAGCGTGGCAATCGTTACCACAATGTCTTCCACGCTTAGAATGTGCAGCTTGGCTTCTTTTTCGCCGACGCCCGCAAAAGTTTGATTGAGCAATCTGCCATACCAGTTGTTTTCTTGCACGGGCAGCAATTTTTGCTCATAAGTGCGGGTGTTGAATTTCATGCGGCCCACGCGCGACAAATCATAGCTTTCTTCTTGGAAGAACAATCGGTTAAACAAGGCTTCCACCGCTTCTTCAGTAGGCGGTTCACCAGGGCGCATCATGCGGTAAATTGCAATTTTGGCGGCTTGTTGATCAGCCGTTTCGTCCGTATTCAACGTTGCAGAAATGTACGCACCCGCTTCGGTTTCGCTCACAAACAAAGTTTGGATTTCTTTAATGCCTTGAATATCAAATTGCGCCAACAATTCTTCTGTGATTTCCGCGTTTGCCGTTGCCAACACTTCACCCGTATCAGGCACAATCACATCACGCGCGATAATTTTGCCAATCAGACTTTCAGCATCAATATTCAAGCGGGTAAGACCGGCAGCCTGAATATCGCGAATATTTCTCGCATTGATGCGCTTGCCTGCCGCAACCAACACATTACCCTCATTGTCGGCGATATCAAATTTTGCTGTTTCACCGCGCAAGCGCTCAGGCACCAGCGCCGTTTGCACACCTGTGCCGGATAAATAATATGTTTCCAAATCAAAGAACATCGCCAAGATTTGTTCGTTGTTGTAGCCCAAAGCGCGCAGCAAAATGGTTACAGGCATTTTGCGGCGGCGGTCAATACGGAAATAAAGCAAATCTTTGGGGTCAAACTCAAAATCTAACCACGAGCCGCGATAAGGAATAATTCGCGCAGAAAACAATAATTTGCCGGATGCGTGCGTTTTGCCACGGTCATGCTCAAAGAACACACCAGGCGAGCGGTGCAGCTGAGACACAATCACGCGCTCTGTGCCGTTGATCACAAACGAACCGCTGGGTGTCATCAAAGGAATTTCGCCCATATACACATCATTGGCACGAATCTCTTTCAATTCACGCTCTTCTACTTTGTTTGAGCCTTCTTTATTGAAAATAGCCAGTTTGATTTTGGCGCGCAAAGGCGCAGCATAAGTGATGCCACGCAATTGGCATTCGGCGATGTCAAATTCGGGCTCACCCAATACATATTGGTCAAATTGCAATTCTGCGTAACCATTGTTGCTCACAATAGGAAAAATAGAACTGAATGCCGCTTGCAAGCCCTCATCCTTGCGTTTTTGAGGCGCACAATCTTGTTGCAAAAACTTGCTGTACGATTCCAACTGAGTTGTCAGCAGATAAGGCACATCCAAAACGGTTTCACGTTTGGCGAAACTTTTGCGGATGCGCTTTTTCTCGGTAAAGGTGTAACTCATGATTTAGAGACTCCAAATGGGCAACAATGAAGAAAACAGAATTTCAGGCAGTCTGAAAACAGAAAAACCTAAATATTCAAATAGATAAGAATAAAACAGACAGCACCCTTTTCAGGCTGCCTGATAAGCAAAATTAATATAGATTTACCAAAATTTTACTCACGCTTACAATACTAAAGTAAATCTTGGTAAATTTACACAAAGAGCTGGTTTCAAAGCACAACAAGGCTGGCAGTAAAACTGCCAGCCCATTGCGCTAATTGGCGAAATCTTATTTGATTTCCACTTTCGCGCCAGCTTCTTCCAATTGTTTTTTGATGTCATCAGCTTCTGCTTGTGAAACACCTTCTTTAAGGGTTTTAGGCGCACCGTCAACCAAGTCTTTAGCTTCTTTCAAGCCCAAGCCAGTGATAGCACGAACCACTTTAATCACGCCAACTTTTTGGTCGCCGGCAGATGCCAAAATCACATCAAATTCAGTTTTGGCTTCGCCAGCAGCAGCACCGCCAGCAGCAGGACCAGCCGCAACGGCAACAGCCGCAGCAGACACGCCGAATTTTTCTTCAAAAGCTTTAACCAGCTCGTTCAATTCCATTACAGTCAGGTTGCTTACCGCTTCCAAAATGTCTTCTTTTGTAATAGCCATGCTATTAAACTCCTAAAATATTGAGTAAAAATTAAAATTTAAAAACAAAATCCAAGTTCACAAAACACGCAATTAAGCCGCTTCGTTCTCTTTTTTCTCTGCCAAAGCAGCCAAACCACGTGCAAAACCTGAAACAGGTGCTTGCATAACAAACAACAGTTTGGACAACAGCTCTTCTCGGCTTGGAATAGATGCCAACTCGCCCACTTGGGCAGCATCTAGCATATCACCGTTATAAGAACCTGCTTTGATGATGATTTTGTCATCTTTTTTCGCGAATTGGTGCAGCACTTTCGCAGCGGCTACCGCATCTTCCGATGCGGCATAAACCAATGGACCAACCATTTGTTCAGCCAAAGCTGCAAAAGAAGTTCCTTCAACCGCACGACGAGCCAATGTGTTCTTCAGAACGCGCAAATAAACGCCTTCTTTACGCGCATTCGCACGCAGTTCGGTCATGCTGGCAACACTGATACCGCGATATTCAGCAACCACCATAGTTTGAGCATTGGCAATGCCAGCCACAATCTCTTCTACGGCTGCTTTCTTGGTTTCAATATTGAGACTCAAGGTCTACCTCCCACTGTTTAAATTCAGGCAGCCTGAAAACAGACCACCCACCAGCGCGGCAACCTGATGTTAAAGACACTTTGCAAGCGACACGCTCACGCACTACCTTGTTTCAGGACTACCGTCTGCGTAGGGTTTCTAACGATTAAAACTTGCGTTCCCTACGGTCTTGGACTCCTACTTAATTTTATTTAA
Organism: Kingella oralis; assembly: GCF_014054985.1. Lineage (NCBI taxonomy): Bacteria > Pseudomonadati > Pseudomonadota > Betaproteobacteria > Neisseriales > Neisseriaceae > Kingella > Kingella oralis. Next base: position 3,184 of record NZ_CP059569.1, on the reverse strand, counting down.
GTAGCCCAATTTCAGGCTGCCTGAAAAACAAACAGCCCAAAATTTCATTAGCTATTAACGCTAGATGTATCTACGCGCACACCCAAGCCCATTGTGCTGGATACGGCGATTTTTTTCAGATATTGCCCTTTTGCAGCAGCAGGTTTTGCTTTTACCAAGGCATCAAGCAGAGCATCAAAATTTTCTTTCAAGTCTGCTTCCACAAACGAAGCGCGACCAATTGTTGCATGAACGATACCTGCTTTATCAGTACGATATTGCACCTGACCCGCTTTGGCATTTTTAACTGCCTCCGCCACATTAGGTGTTACTGTGCCAACCTTAGGATTTGGCATCAAACCACGCGGCCCCAAAATCGTACCCAACTGACCTACAATACGCATAGCATCAGGCGAGGCAATCACAACATCAAAATCCATGTTGCCTTTTTTGATCTCTTCTGCCAAATCTTCAAAGCCAACAATATCTGCACCAGCAGCTTTTGCCGCATCAGCGTTTGCACCTTGCGTAAATACAGCTACGCGTGTGGTTTTACCTGTACCTTTTGGCAACACAACCGAGCCACGAATAACTTGGTCGGATTTACGTGGATCTACGCCCAAGTTAAATGAAACATCAATAGACTCATCAAATTTTGCAGTTGCCGTTTTTTTTACCAAAGCAATAGCTTCATCAAGCGCATACAGTTTGTTAGCTTCTACTGTGGCACGAATAGCTTTTAAGCGTTTAGAAACCTTAGCCATTACACCACTCCTTCCGTATTCAAGCCCATAGAACGTGCAGAACCTGCAATCGTACGAACCGCGGCATCCAAGTCTGCTGCAGTCAAATCAGGCTGCTTAGTTTTAGCAATCTCTTCCAATTGCGCACGAGTGACCGTACCCACTTTATTGGTCAAAGGATTAGAGCTACCTTTTTGCAAGCCCGCTGCTTTTTTCAACAAAATAGACGCAGGTGGCGTTTTCATTACAAACGTAAACGATTTATCCGCATACGCAGTAATCACAACAGGCGTAGGCAAACCAGGTTCCATACCTTGCGTTGCCGCATTAAACGCCTTACAAAACTCCATAATATTCAGACCACGTTGACCCAATGCAGGACCAACGGGTGGTGAAGGATTGGCTTTACCTGCAGGAATTTGCAGTTTAATATAGCCGACTACTTTTTTAGCCATTTTAAATTTACTCCAAAAAACGGGTATAACGCGGAAAATCCGCTCCCCAAAAAACGAATTGTCTATTGTAAATAATTATTGTATTTTAAGCAATACCGAAATCACAACAGATTACCCACGCCTTATATTTTCTCCACTTGCCCAAAATCCAATTCGACAGGCGTTTCTCGCCCAAAAACCTGAACAGAAACACGCAATTTGCTACGTTCATAATCAACCGTGTTCACATCACCTGTGAAATCAGCAAAAGGACCATCATTAATTCGAACCTGTTGCCCAACTTCAAATTCGGTTTTAGGCTTAGGCTTCTTCTCTCCTTGCATGCCACCAAATTGCTCCATGATGGAGTTAACTTCTCGTTGAGATATTGGTAAAGGGCGGTTTGCAGTCCCACCGATAAAACCATTCACCCTAGGTGTGCTTTTGACAAGATGCCATGAAGCATCAGTCATTTCCATTTCTACCAACACATAACCGGGAAAAAACTTTCTTTCAGAAACCGTTTTGCGCCCGTTTTTAATATCAACCACCTCTTCAACGGGAACTAAAATCTGACCAAAATAATTCTCCACCCCCTCTCGCGCTATTCTCTCCTTTAACGCCTTCTGCACATTTTTTTCAAATCCAGAATAAGCTTGCACGACATACCATTGCTTTGACATTATTATCCCTTTACCAAAATATAATTAAACACTATCCCAATAAGGGTATCTACGCCATAAATAAAAATAGCAAAAACACATGTAAATGCAATCACGAACATCGTCATTCGCACTGTGTCACTACGGCTGGGCCACACTACTTTTTTTACTTCCGCAACAGAATCTTTGATATATCGAAATAAATTAAATCTAACTCGATTATCTTGGTGAGCACTTTTATTCATTTTTCACCCGAAATAAATAGATAAGAAAAAAACTAACCGATTCTAGACCGGTTAGTTTTCTATTATGGCAGGCCAAGTAGGTCTCGAACCTACAACCCTCGGTTTTGGAGACCGATACTCTACCAATTGAGCTATTGGCCTATTAACCTTAATTAAGCAATCACGCTAGCCACAACGCCCGCACCTACTGTGCGACCACCTTCGCGAATCGCAAAGCGCAAGCCTTCTTCCATGGCAATCGGCGCAATCAATTCAACGGTGATGGTTACGTTTTCACCCGGCATCACCATTTCTACGCCTTCAGACAAGGTAACCGCACCCGTTACGTCAGTAGTACGGAAGTAGAATTGTGGACGGTAGTTGGCGAAGAATGGGGTATGACGACCACCTTCTTCTTTGCTCAATACATACACTTCGGCTTTAAATTTGGTGTGAGGGGTAATGGTGCCGGGTTTTGCCAATACTTGACCGCGTTCTACTTCTTCGCGTTTGGTACCGCGCAACAATACGCCTACGTTGTCGCCTGCTTGACCTTCGTCCAGCAATTTGCGGAACATTTCCACGCCTGTGCACGTGGTTTTTTGGGTGTCTTTCAAGCCTACGATTTCAATCTCGTCGCCTACGTGGATAACGCCACGTTCTACACGACCTGTTACCACGGTACCGCGACCAGAGATGGAGAATACGTCTTCAATTGGCAACAAGAAGGGTTTGTCAATGGCGCGTTCTGGGGTAGGAATGTAGCTGTCCAAAGCAGCAGCCAATTCAAAGATTTTTTCTTTGTAGGCAGCATCGCCTTCTAGGGCTTTCAAAGCTGAACCTTGTACGATTGGGCAGTCATCACCTGGGAAATCGTAGCTAGACAACAAGTCGCGGATTTCCATTTCTACTAATTCCAACAACTCAGCATCGTCCACCATGTCACATTTGTTCATAAACACGATGATGTAAGGTACGCCTACTTGGCGGGCCAACAAGATGTGTTCACGCGTTTGGGGCATAGGACCGTCAGCAGCAGATACCACCAAGATGGCGCCGTCCATTTGCGCTGCGCCTGTAATCATGTTTTTCACATAGTCGGCGTGCCCTGGGCAGTCTACGTGTGCGTAGTGGCGAGTTTC